>NZ_BMQC01000002.1 GCF_014647915.1 Pilimelia terevasa | reverse complement strand
CGCGGGCGACCCGCACGACGTCGTCACGGAACTCTCGGGGGTAGGGCTTGGGCACGGTGGCATCCTTCCAGCCCGCCTCAACGGCAAGCCAGCTCAGGTGTCACCAGTTGGTGCAGCAGACCCAAACAACAAGCAGGTCGTGAGGATGAGTTTCGTTCACGTGTTCATTGATGGCGTCTCTTACCAGTGGTGAAACTTGCCGCTCAGTCGCCTTCCTATAGAATCTCCAACTTTGGTGGGTCGCAATGATTAGATACTTCAAAACCAATGCCACAAAAACGGCAGCACCTAGCAAAGATGTAGCAAAAACGATCGGCCCACCCAGGCCAATGGCAGAAGCGCCACTGGCAGCCCAGGTTTCGCTTCTTTCTAAGAGGCTTCCGTGTTTGGGCCAATGCAGGATGTTCCAGACTGCAAGGTCATCGCGGAAGTAGATCGCTGCGCCTGCCAGAAGGACGATAGCGCCGAACAGGAGGTTGAAGAATAGCCAAAACTCATCTCGCTCTCTTTTAGTGTCTTCTCTTATCAAAGGCAATTGTTTCATTACCTTAGCGCTGACGACCGGGGCACTTTCATAGTTCACGCTTCCCTCAAACTCTGGCAGTCCTAGTGCCGCCCGGGCATGCCAATGCACCGGCAGATATTCGACCAGCTTTCGAGCCTCCAAAGTGGCATTAAGGAGGGCGTCAATTCCAAATGCAGTCAGCTTAGCTAGAACGACGAGAAGTCTAGCTAGCTTACGTGACCACTCAGAAATGAGTTCCTTGACGTCATCGATCGATCGGTCATTTGCGCCCACGTGAAGCACCATAGTCGACAGTCCGACAGGTACTCAATGGCTGCCAGGCGCGAGACGAATTTCTCGCTTACGTCCTGAGCCCGGACAAGATGATCAGCTCATACTGTTCAAAGTTTCTGTACGACTTCAAGGCGGCCCGGCAAGCGGGCCGCACGCGCCGCCGCCAGGGCGCGCGGCCTCCACTCCGCGGGGCTCCGTTCCGGCCGCGCAGCACGCCCGGCGCCTGGCGCTTCGTCAACACCACAACACCCCGGGCCGCCGAGGTTGGCAGCGCGGGGCGTTGCGTCGCGCGCATGACGGGTGCCCGCCGTGCGGGCCGTACGTGCACCAGCTCGGCGACCAGGTCGCCGTGGTGGATGCGGCCTGCGGCCCTAGCCGGTTGCGGTTAGAGCGCCTCCGGCGGGGGCCTCCTGCTCCGAGATGGCCGAGGCCCGCGCGGCCCTTGCGCTGGGTGCGTGGCCGGGGTGGGGCTGAGTGCCATCCCGCCTGCTGACGTCCCGGGCAAGCCGAGCAGACCGGCCCCGGGGCGACCAGGTCGTACGTCCGCCGGGCGCTCCACCTGGTCACCCCGGGGCCGGCCCGCACCCCCCAAGGGCGGGACGACAGCAGACGGGATGGGAGGGCTCTAGCGAAGAGTGCCATTCGACAGTGCTGCCACCAGCGCCGCGACGGCGGCGATGAAGGGGGCCAGGTCGCGCAGCAACTTGATCGCCTGGCTGTACTGCCGCTGGCGCCGACGGTGGCGATGGCAGTGGCGGAGGGCATGGTCCCTTGCTACCTTCACGGGGATTCTCCTATCGCAGGACGGCGACAACGAGAGTCGAGCGACGGAGCCCGGGTCTAGCCACCCGGGCTCCGTCATTTCTGCCTGACTCGTGAGTATTGGATCCCCTACCGCGATTTTCGGCAATGTCGGTCCGTAAAGATCATCAACACGTTGCGTTTCGCATCGTGGACGATTTGCCCGAATACTTGCCGGAAGAAGCCCTTGACTGACTGCTGGGCCGTGGTTCGCGGCCCAGCGTATGGCATGCGGCCATCTGCTACTCAGTGTGACCGGCGCTCTGCCATCACCTTGAGATATGGATCACAGGAATATCTGCCCTCGATAGGCGCAAATCGACTAAATCGGCGACCCCGCCGGCTACAGAATGCGATGACGCTCGGGTAGGCAGCAGCGCGATCACTGTCAAAGCGGCCGACCCGATTCCTTGACCGGGCACCGGCGAATACCCGATCCACCGGCTGACCGGGGTCATCAAGGGGCAACAGCATCGCTCTGGTTAGAGTTCATGCAGCTCAGCGCATGTATCACGGGTGCCCAGATGCTTCTTCCAAACTGAGCAGGCGCCCGCAGTCTGGGCCGTCTCTGGGCCGTCCGGGCCGTCGTGGGGCCGTCGGAAGGGGACCAACGACGACCACTCTCGACCATCAACAGTCGGGTGTTCGCCCAGGTCACAGCCTTGGTCGTGGCTGTGACCTGGTGGGCGGCGGACGAGTCGGCCTGTACGCCGGATTCTGTCCTCGGCTTGCGCCGAGGGGCGGCCATCCATCTCGGCCTGACGTCGCCGTCAGGCTCCAGCGGCCTACCCGCAGGCTCGGACGGGCCGTCCTCGAACGCCTGCGCGGACCGCTCGCGCGGCCCTTCTTGGCCTTGCTCCGGGTGGGGTTTACCTAGCCGCCCCGGTCACCCGGGGCGCTGGTGGGCTCTTACCCCACCGTTTCACCCTTACCGGCCGAAGCCGGCGGTCTGTTCTCTGTGGCACTGTCCCGCGGGTCGCCCCGGGTTGCCGTTAACAACCACCCTGCCCTGTGGAGTCCGGACGTTCCTCGGTGGCGGGTCTCCCCGCCGACGCGACCGCCCGGCCGACTCGTCCGTCGCTCCGCCATCGTACGCGGCGACAAAGCGCGCCCGATCACGCAGGATCAGGGGGTGGAGTGGGTGGTGCTCGTGGTGGCGGGTGTGGCGGCGGGGGCGGTGAACGCCGTCGCCGGGGGTGGCTCCCTGATCACCTTCCCGATGCTGGTGGCGCTGGGGGTGCCGCCGGTGGCCGCGAACGTCAGCAACTCCGTCGCGGTACTGCCCGGCTATCTTCCGGCGATCGCGGCGTCCCGGGACGAGCTGGCGGGGCAGGCGCGGCTCGTGCGGCTGCTGCCGGCGCTGGTGGTCGGGACGCTGGCCGGGTGCGCGCTGCTGCTGTCGACACCGGCGCGGGCGTTCGCGTGGTCGGCCCCGGTGCTGATGCTGGCGGCGACGGCGGCCATCGCGTTCCAGGACCGGATCCGGCGGCTGTCCTCGGCGGTGCCGCACCCGGCGGCGGCCCAGGTCGCGGTGGGGCTGACGGCGGTGTACGGCGGGTATTTCGGGGCGGCCGTGGGGCTGGTGTTGATCGCGGTGCTCGGGTTGACGGCCGCCGAGCCGCTGCACCGGGTGAACGCCGGCAAGGCGGTCTTCCAGGCCGTGATCGCCGCGGTGGCGGTGGCGGTGTTCGCGGTGTGGGGGCCGGTGAACTGGGCCGTCGTCGCCGCGGTCGCCCCGGCGACGGTGGTGGGCGGCTACCTGGGGGTACGCGCGGCGCGGGTGCTGCCGGCGCGGGTGCTGCGGGTGGCGATCGTGGTGTGCGGTACGGCGGCGGGGCTGGGCCTGCTGGCCGGGCAGCTCGGGCGCTGATCGGGCCGGAACTGGGCACGGAACGGTCTCGCGGCCGGTCAGCGCGCGCCCGTAATTTTCGGGTTGTCCGCAACACCCGGAAATGAGACCGAGGAGTCATCATGAAGACCACCACCGCCCGGCGCGCCACCGCCGCCGTCGCCGCCTCCGCCGCCGCCGTGATCGGCCTCCCGAGCGCCGCGAGCGCCGCCTCGACGGTGGTCCCGGTCGGCCCGGCGTACGGCCTGCAGTGCGTCACGCAGTACGCGTCCAGCTTCGTCCGCGGCGAGGGCTGGATCGTGACCGGCTCCGGGGCGAACTTCCAGCTCCGGTACGCCGGGGTGCAGATCGCCGGCTCGGGCGCGCAGGTGGCCAGCTTCGCCGCGGAGACCCGCCCGGGCTTCCCGAACTGGCGCGGCCCGGGCTACTACTCGTTCTGCGCCCGCAACAACGGCAGCAACGGCAGCGCCTTCATCTCGATCGACACCTGGTGAACCCCGCCCCCCGCGGGTGGTGGAGGGGCCGTCGCGCGACGGCCCCGCCACCGCGTCAGGCCGGCGGTACGTGGGCGGTGTCGTTGACGGTGCGGACGGCCACGCCGCCGTCGGGCCAGGAGTCGACCACCGAGATGCCGGTGGGGTCCAGGTACAGCCGGTGCAGGAGGGCGTCGGTGGCGCCGAGGGCGTCGCGCAGGACGAGCTTGAGCGGGGAGACGTGGCTGACGACGGCGACGGTACCGGTGGGGTGGGCCCGGCGCAGCCGGGCGACGGCCCGCCGGACCCGCACGCCGACCTCGGCGAACGTCTCGCCCTCGGGCGGGGCCACCTCGGTGGAGGTGAGCCACCGGTCGTGCAGGTCGGCCCACCGCTCGCGGACCTGGGCATAGGTCAGGCCGTCCCAGTGGCCGAAGTCGCACTCGACCAGGTCGGGTTCGGTGTGCACCACGGCGCCGCCGGCCGCCGCGGCGAGGGCGTCGGCGGTGGCCGCGCACCGGGACAGCGGCGAGGTCCACACGGCGTCCAGCCGGCCCCCGGCGAGCTGGGCGACGCGCGCCGCGACGGCCTTGGCCTGCGCGCGCCCGTACGCGGTCAGGGTGGCGTCGGTCCGCCCCGCGTACCGCCGCTGCCGCGTCAGCTCGGTCTCCCCGTGCCGCACGAGCACCAGCCGCAGCCGCTCCCCCGCCCCCGCGACCACCGCGGGATCCACCGACCCGCCGCTGTCCGGCGCGGTACCGCTGTCGGACGTGCCCCGCGGATCCCGGTCGCCGGCGGCCGGCGCGTCGCGCGGCCGCGCCCGCGCGGCCGGCGCCGCGGTGCGGGCCGCGCGGGCGGGCTTGCCGGCCGCGGCGTCCATCGCCTCGTTGGCGAGGCGGTCGGCGTCGACGTTGCGGGCGCGGGGGATCCAGGCGAAGGTGACCGCGTCGAAGCGGCGGACCAGCGTCGCCGCCTGGGCGGCCAGCGGGCGCAGGCCGGGGTGCTTGATCTGCCACCGGCCGTTCATCTGCTCGACGACCAGTTTGGAGTCCATCAGGACCTCGACCCGGGCGGCGCCGAGGTCGGCGGCGGCCTGGAGGCCGGCGATCATGCCGGAGTACTCGGCGACGTTGTTGGTGGCGACGCCGATCGACTCGGCGCGCTCCAGCAGGATCTCGCCGGTGGCGGCCTCGCGGACGACCGCGCCGTAGCCCGCCGGGCCGGGGTTGCCGCGGGAGCCGCCGTCGGCCTCGACGACGACGCGCAGGCCACCGGTCACAGGCCGGACTCCGGGGTCCGCACCATGATCCGGCGGCAGTCCTCGCAGCGGATCACCTCGTCGGGCGCCAGCCCCTGGATTCGGGCCTTCTCGCCGCCGGAGAACTCGATCCGGCAGCCGCCGCAGCGCCCGGCGTGGATCGCGGCGGCGGCCAGCCCGCCGGAGGTCTCGCGCACCTTGTCGTACAGCGCCAGCAGGTCGGCGGGCAGCTCGGCGAGGAGCGGCCGGCGGGCCAGCTCCTGGAACTTCTCGTCCTTGGCGATGGCGGCCAGCGCCTCGTCCCGCCGCACCTGGGCGGCCTCGCGCTCGGCCCGGCTGGCGGCGAGCTGGCCGAGTACCTCGTCGAGCGCGGCCTGGGCGGTCTCCCGCTGCTCCATGAGCGCCAGCTCGGCGTCCTCCAGCTCGGACTGCCGGCGCTGCAGCGAGGTGACCTCGTGCTGGAGGGCGGTCAGCTCCCGGGCCGGCAGGCCGCCGGCCACGAGCCGGTCCTCGTCCTTGGCGCGGCGGGCGCGGACCTGGTCGACGTCGCTCTCCAGCCGGGCGATGTCCCGGTCGAGGTCGTCCACGGTGACCTGGGCGCGCACCCGGGCGTCCTCCTGCTTGGACACCTGGAGCGCCAGCGCGTCGAGCGCGGCGTGTTCGGGGAGGTGGCGGCGGCGGTGGGCGAGCTGCGCCAGCGTGGTGTCCACCGCCTGCAGGTCGAGCAGGCGGAGCTGGGCGGCGGGTGCGGCCTTCACGAATTCTCCTTCGCGGCGGTGCTGGCGTGGTGCAGGGTCCAGGGGTCGGTGTCGAGGTCGGACGCGGTCGCGGCCACCGGCAGGCTGTCGCGCAGGAAGGCGGCGACGTCGTCCAGCCAGGGCCGTTCGGTCGCCCAGTGGGCCGCGTCGAGCAGGGCGGGACCACCGGCGGCCAGGTGCGCGCCGGCCGGGTGGTGGCGCAGGTCCGCGGTGAGGAACGCGTCGACGCCGGCCGCGCGGGCGGCCGCCAGGTAGCTGTCGCCGGCCCCGCCGCTGACGGCGACGGTGCGGATCACCCGGTCCGGGTCGCCCCCGGCGCGCACGCCCCAGGAGGTGGCCGGGAGGCGGGCGGCGGCGTGCGCGGTGAAGGCGCGCAGGCTCAGCGGCGCCGGCAGCCGGCCGACGCGGCCGATGCCGCGGCCGTCCCCGGCCGCCGGCCCCTCGGCGGGGGCGAGCGGCCGCAGGTCGCGCAGGCCGAGGCGGGCGGCGAGCGCGTCGGAGACGCCGGGGGCGGCGACGTCGGCGTTGGTGTGGGCGACGTACAACGCCACCCCGCCCCTGATCAGGTCGTGGACGATCCGCCCCTGGTACGTCGTGGGCGCGACGCTGCTCACCCCGCGCAGCAGCAGCGGGTGGTGGGCGACGATCAGGTCGGCGCCGGCCGCGAGCGCCTCGGCGACGGTCTCCGGTACGCAGTCCACGACGCACAGCACCCGGCGCACCGGGGCGGCGGGCTCGCCGAGCACCAGGCCCACCCGGTCCCACTCCTGCGCCCACCGGGGCGGGTAGCGCCGGTCGAGCGCGGCGACCACGTCGGCGACGGCTGGCGGGGCGACGGGGGTGGAGGTCTGCGGCACGGCCGCGAGGCTACCAGCCCGGCCCGGGGCGTTCCGCCCATCAGGGGAGGCGGCGGTCACCAGGCGGGGACGGTGTGCGCTGCCGCCGCTACCCGCAGGCGGTCGACGGCCGTGCAGACGGCGCGCCAGGGGAACGTCGAGGCGTCCGCGGCGCCCGGCTGGCCCAGCGACCCGTCCTCGTACACGACGGTCACGCCCCAGTCGCGCAGGGCGGCCAGGCTCTCGCCGAAGGCGGGGTGGGCGGCCATCGCCCGGTTGGTGTACGGGGCGGCGACGACGGGCCGACCGAGCCCGAGCTGCTCGGTCAGCAGTCCCAGGACCAGCGTGTCGGTGATGCCGGCGCGCCACTTGTTGATGGTGTTGAAGGTCGCCGGTGCGAGCACCAGCGCGTCCGGCGACGGCAGGACGTCGGGCGCGTCGGGGTGCTTGTAGGCCGCCCGCACGGGGTGGCCCGTCCGCGCCGCCAGCGCCGGGCCGTCGACGAAGTCCTTCGCGTTCGGCGTGGTGACGACGCAGACCTGCCAGCCGGTGCGGCCGGCGTGCTCCACCAGGACCCCGACGTCGCGCGCCGGCAGGGCGGCGCAGACGAGGACGTACAGCGTCGGCGTGCCGCGCTCGTCCTCCCCGCCGGCCGGCGGCCCGGCCGTCATCGCGGTAAGCCCACTCTCATACGCCCACTCCCATGTTCTCGGCGAGTTCCGCGATCGGGGCTGAGGGCGCCCCCGGGTGCGGCGCAGGACGTCGGTGAGGACTTCGTGCGCGGCCGGCCGGCAGCGGATCTCCGCAGGGGCCAACCTATCGCCTTCCAGCAGCAGCTCGCTGGCCTTCTCCACGTCGCCCACCTGTGTGTAGGCGCGGGCGACGTCGATGAAGTGGTGGGCGCGGCGCTCGGGCAGCAGCGCGGCGAAGCCCTGCGGGTCGATCGACTCGTGGGTCTGCACGGCCACCCGGCCCTCGCCCATCTCGACGGCCGCGGCCGCCTTGTGCAGTTGGACGTTGGTCGGGCCGAAGCAGGTCCAGTAGTGGTTGTGGTCGCCGCCGAGCTGGGCGGCGGCCTCCTCGGCACCGGCGATGAGGTCGCGGACGGTGGCGCTGCACCCGATCCGGGCGGCGGCCATGGCGCCGTTGAGCAGGAGCATCCCGTACACGCTGAGGCGCTCCGGCGTGGACTCGCCGAGGCTGTCCGCGGCCAGCCGGTTGGCGATGTTGACGTTGACCTCCAGCGCCGGCCGGGCCCGGCCCAGGGCCAGCAGGGAGCTGCCGACGCGGTAGCTGGCGATGCCCGCCAGCAGGTAGTCGCCGGCCCGCTGGGACACGGCGATGGACCGGTCCGCGGCGAGCCAGGACAGCTCGTGCTCGCCCAGCTTGCGCAGCGCCGAGGAGGCGATCTGGTACACCTGGCCCAGCAGGTGCGCGGCCTGCTCGGCCTGCGTCGTCTTCGCGTACGCGGTGTCGGCGGTCTGGGCGTCGCGCAGCAGCCGCGGCAGTGCGCGGGCCAGGACGCCGTACTTGGCGTGCTGGTAGGTCAGCCAGGCGTGGCTGACGGCCTTGCGCACCTCGTCCAGCCGGGGCGGCTCGGGCGCGGCGTAGAAGAAGGCGCTGATCTGGTCGTACCGCTCCAGCGCCGACCGGATCTCCTCGACCTCCATCTGGTCGATGCAGTTGATGCTGTCCGGCCGGCGCTCGGGTTCGCGGCCGAGCAGGAGCTGGGCGTCCACGGTGAGCACGTCGGCGATCTCGTAGATGACCGAGAACTTGTCCAGCCGCCGGACGCCGCGCTCCACCTTGTCGACCCAGCTCTTGGACTTGCCGAGCCGGTCGGCGAAGACCTGCTGCGACATCTTGCGGCGGCCGCGCCAGTAGGCGACGCGCCGCCCGATCGGCATCTCCTCCACGCCGGTGTCCTCCCCCTTGCCGAGCGGACAGCCCGGGTCGCCCATTATCAGACGGACGATCCCACAGGCTGTCAATTGTGGACTCAACCACAATTTCCAGTTATCGCACTGCTTGTACGCCTAGATAGTGGTTGATCCTCGTAGGAACTTATGCAACTTGCACCGCGCGTTCCTGCCAACCGCAACGAGCACCCGCTCCGGCGGTGACGGCCGGCGTCGAGCCTCACGCCGGGCCCTGTGACGAAAGGGGTAGAGCCTCATGCAGCAGTTGCCCGGTACCCACCTCATCGATGTCGTCCGCCTCCGCCGCGCCGCCGCCCGGTACGCCCGCAGCGGCTGGACCGTCACCCCGGGCGCCTGGCGGCGCGGCGCCCGGTTCGCCTGCGACCGGACGGGCTGCCGCACGCACACCTGCCACCCCGCCCACGCCGACTGGGAGACCAGCGCCACCACCGACCCGGCCGCCGTCGAGCGGTGGTGGCGGGGCCGCGCCCGCACGGTGCTCATCGCCACCGGCGGCGTCGTGGACGTCCTGGAGGTGCCCGCGCACCTCGGCCTGTGGGTGACCAGCCTCGCCCGCGTCCACGGGTACGTGCTCGGCCCCAGCCGCCGGCCGCTGCGCGGCCCCCTGGCCACCACGCCGGGCGGCCGGTGGATGTTCTTCCTCGCCGCCGGAGCGCGGCTGCGCCCCGAACTGGACGGCCACCCCGACGTCCTGCTGCACGGCGCCGGCTCGTGGGTGCCCGCCCCGCCGACCCGGCTCCTGGAGGGGCCGGTGCGCTGGTCGGTCACGCCGACCGAGGTCAACTGGCGGCTGCCCGACCCGTACGCCGTGCAGGCCCTCGTCGCCGACGCGCTCAGCGCCCCGCCCGCCCGGCGCGGTGCGCTGCCCCGGCTCGCCCAGGCCATGGCCGCGTAGCGGGCCGGTCCGTCCATAGTCGGCAGACGCTATACGGACCGTTCCCGCCGCGCGACCCACCGCTCACCATTCGCGCGGCGCGACGCCACCGGCGCGTCCGCTTCGCCCCGACACCGCCCCCGGACGCACCGGAGGCCGCTTCCTCCCGCGCGGTTCGCCGTCGTGCACCCGGACCCCTGGCCGGACGCCCGTCGATCCCTCGACCGATCGGCCGAGCACGCGGGTCGATGGCGTCCGGCTAAGTTGTTAGCCGTACTCGGGGACTGGGGAGGACGCACATGACACACACGCGCCGTTGGACGGCGGCGACCGCCGCCGTCGCGCTGGCCGCCGGGCTCGCCGCCTGCGGGGAGGCGGAGAAGACCTCACCCAAGGCCGGGGACGACGTACTCACGAACACGGCCTCCTACGGCTGGGCCACCTCCAAGGACGTCGGGGCGCTGTTCACCACCGGCCTCACCGTCAGCGAGGTGGCCCAGGGGCCGATCATCATCGAGGACGTCGACCCGGTACTGGAGGGTGACGTCCTGGACCTCGACGGCCAGGGCGTACGGGTCCTCAACGAGTCGCAGCAGGGCCAGGGCTTCCAGGAGCTGCCCGAGTGGCCGCCGAAGGCCAAGTCGCGCCAGGAGTGGGACCTGTTCGGCGGGCTCCAGGGCGACGGCAACTACGAGGTGCCCGCCCCGGTCAACGGCAAGCCCGCCGTCCTGCACGTACTCCTCGGGTACAAGGTGCTGAAGAAGGGGCGCGGCGTCCAGCGCGGCGTGTGGGTCACCTACCGCCACAACGGCGCGCAGAAGAAGGCGTTCCTCGGCAGCTACCTCGCGGTCTGCGCCCCAGCCTCGGAGAAGTGCAGCAAGGAAGGCCCCAAGGGCGAGGAGAAGTAGCCGCCCGCGGGCGGCGGGGTCGCCTGCCGCCCGCGGCCTCCGGTCACCCCTGGGCCGGCTGTGCGGCCCCCGGCCCTACTGCGGGCCCGGGGGGCGTTCCGCGTCGGCGGCGGCCGCCCGCAGTTCGTCGATGATGCCCTGGAGCCGGTCGACCTCGGCCTGCCGCTCCCGCTGGCGCTCGGCGTCCGCCAGCGTCCGCAGCTCCGCCTCCGCGCGCTCGCGCACGGCCTCGCGGCGTGCGGGCGCGGACGCCTCCCGCAGGTGCTCCGCGCGGGACCGGTCCTCGGGGGTGGTGCGGCGGGGCTTGGTCATCGCAGCGTCTCCCAGGGTCCCGGCTGGCGGTCGGCGTACGGACGTAGCGCATCGAGTGCGACAGAGCCGCAGTCGGCCGGCCGGCGTGGAGGTTGGCTTTCTTACCAGTCGGGGCGGCCACCCTCGCCGGGGATACGCGGCGCTTGATGCGGGATGAGCCTCCTATGACGGTGTGACGGTGCACACAGCGCCGCTGTGCAGTCGTCAGACGACGTTTCCACATTGGACACCAGGGTACCTCCAGGAGCATCGCAGAACTGACCGAGATTCCCCAATCTGGAGGAAATGTCATGATGAAGCGAAACGCCCTGGCTGCCCTGGTCCTCGCCGCCACCACCGCCCTCGTGCCGGCCCAGGCAGTGTCCGCCGCCCCGGCCGGCGGCGGCGGGCTCGTCAACGTGGTCGTCAAGGACATTCTGAACGGCAACGAGACCACGATCCTCAACAACGTCGCCGTCGGCGTGGCCGCGGCCGTCTGCCAGATCGACCTCGCCGTCCTGACGAGCCAGCTCGACCAGCACGGCAAGGGCGACTGCCCGGCGAAGACCGCGATCGACCAGGTCGCGTACGTCGTGAACGCCTGAGTTCCCCGCCTGACGCCGCGCCGTCTCTGCCCGTCGGCGTGGACGGACGCCCACAGCGCGCAACCGCCCCGCTCCGGCTTCGGCCGGGCGGGGCGGTTCGGTGCTGCCCGGCCGCTCAGAGACAGGATCTGGCCCGCGGGTCAGAGGTGTCGGGTGGGCGCGGCAGGTTTCGAACCTGCGACCCTCCGCTTGTAAGGCGGATGCTCTCCCACTGAGCTACGCACCCGTCGCGCGACCGCGACCCCACGCGGGGATCGCGGTCGAGACACCGCCGAGGGCGGCGTCGGCGGTCAGCTTACCGCGCGGGCCTCCCCCGCCGGCTCCCCGGCCGCCGCGGCGAGCGCCGCCCGCCAGGGCGCCTGGTCGCGGGTGGCGCCGGGGTCGGCGTGCTCGGCGAACCGAACCACGCCCGCGGGGTCGATGACGAACGTACCCCGGTCCGCGAAGCCGGCCACCGGGTTGAACACCCCGTAGGAGCGGGCGACCTCGCCGTGCGGCCAGAAGTCGGCCAGCATCGGGAAGTCGAAGCCCTCCTGGGTGCAGAACACCTTGTGGCTGTACACCGAGTCGACGCTGACCGTCAGCGTGTGCACGGCGTCGCCGTGGTACTCGGGCAGGCGCCGCTGGATCTCGGCCAGCTCGCCCCGGCAGGTGCCCGTGAACGCGAGCGGGTAGAAGACCAGGAGGACGGTCTTGTGCCCCCGGAAGTCGGCCAGCCGGACCAGTTGGTTGTTCTGGTCCTTGAGGGCGAACTCGGGCGCCGGGTCGCCGACCTGCGGGCCGCTACTTCTTGCCACGGCCACGGGCCACCAGGCGGGCGGCGCTCCAGTCCTTGCCGACGTTCAGGGTGGAGGTCTGCTGGAGCCCCGCGGTGGGCGCGGCCTCGCTCATCTCGCTCGGCTCGACGTGGCCGTCGCGGCCCGACTTCGGGGTCACCAACCAGATGATGCCGTCCTCGGCCAGGGGGCTGAGGGCGTCGACGAGTTCGTCGACGAGATCCCCGTCGCCGTCCCGCCACCACATCAGCACCGCGTCGACGACTTCGTCGGTGTCGTCGTCGAGGAGGTCGCCGCACCGGTCGATGATCGCGTCACGCAGTTCGGCGTCGACGTCGTCGTCGTACCCGATCTCCATGACTGCCGTGTCCGGCTCGAACATCCGGTCCACCAAGCCCCGGACGCCGTCGGCGGCCTGGCCAGCGGTCGCGCTCACTGTCGCGTGCCTCCCTCTCTGTGGGCGCCTGCCGCGCCCGGTCGCTCGGCTCCCCGGGTGGGAGCCGTAGCCGGTAGTCCACACAGTTGTCCGCCGTAGCGCAAGTGGCGCACCGGAGGCCCGTCGATTTACCTGCCCAGGAGCGCATCGGCGCCCTCCCGAATCGCATCCTCCCCGACCAGGACGCACTGCGCTGCCGGACCGACCGGAATGAACGAATCCGCCGCCGCGACCCGACGGGCCGCGCCCACGAACCCGGCGTCCAGGAGCGCCGCGATGACCCCCTCGCCGACGCCGCCGGAGCGGCGGGTCTCGTCCACGATGAGGACCCGGCCGGTGGCGGCGGCCTCGCGGGCCAGGTCGGCCACGGGCAGCGGATTCAGCCAGCGCAGGTCCACCACGCGGCTGCCCACGCCGTCGGCGGCCAGGGCGTGCGCGGCCCGCAGGCTGAGCCGGACGCCGTTGCCGAAGGTGAGCACGGTCAGGTCGGCGCCCGAGCCGACCTCGTAGGTGCGGGCGCGGCCGATGGGGACGTGGGCGTCGGCCCAGCGCTGCGGGGGCGGGTAGGGGTCGGTCCAGGCGCCGTCGCCGTCGGCGTGCAGGTCGGTGGCGTGGTACAGGGCGGTCGGCTCGACCAGGACGCAGACGCTGCCGTCGACGGCGGCGCTGGTGGCGCAGGCGCGCAGCATCCCGGCGGCGTCGGCGGCCCGCGCGGGGACGCCGACGACGAGGCCGGGGGCGTCGCGCAGCGCGGCCAGGGCGTGGTCGTCGGCGGGCAGCCCCTGGCCGCGCGGGTCGTAGCCGAGGCCGGGGACCCGCAGGACGAGCGGGTTGCGCAGCGCCCCGGCGGACAGGAAGCCCAGGGTGGCCGCCTGGCCGCGGAGCTGTTCGTCGGCGCGGCGCAGGCTGGCCAGCTCGGGCAGCTCGCACAGGGGCAGGACGCCGCCGAGCCCCGCGCCCAGGCCCAGGCCGACGACGGCGGACTCGTCGGCGGGGGTGTCGAAGACCCGCTGCGGGCCGAACCGGCGACGCAGGCCGGCGGTGACCCGGTGGTCGCCGCCGCGGTTGGCGACGTCCGGCCCGAACAGCACGGCCCGGGGGTGGCTGAGCAGGACGTCGGTGAGCGCGGCGGTGAGCGCGCCGGCCAGGGTCAGCGGCGGGCCGTCCTCGGGCAGCGCGCCCCCGAAGGCCGCGGACCGGGCGGGCGTGGCGGCGGCCGCGGCGGCCTCGGCCACGGCACGGGCCACCCGGGCCGGCCGGCGGGGGGCGATGGGGGCGGTGAGGTCGGCCGGGTCGTCGTGCTTGGCCTCGGCGATGACCTGCTCGGCGCGCTGCCGGACCTGCCAGCCGATCTCGTCGTACCGGGCGGCGACCTGGGCGGTGGTGCGCAGGCCGGCGTCCACGAGCAGGGCGGCGGTACCGAGCAGGGGGTCGTTCTCGGCGTCGGCGGCGAGTTCGGCGGCGGGGCGGTAGCTGCGCTCGGCGTCGCCGACGTCGTGGCCGAGCAGCCGGACGGTGCGCAGGTGCAGGACGGCGGGGCGGCGTTCCCGGCGGACCCAGGCGGCGGCGTCGAGGGCCGTCTCGTACGCGCCGACCAGGTCGCCGCCGTCGGCCCCGAGGTACCGCAGCCCGGGGCGCCCCCGCAGGACCGCCTCGACCCGGCCGGGCCGGCCGCGGACGCCGCCGCTGAGGCCGTTGTCCTCGCAGACCAGCAGCAGGGGGAGCTGGCCGTCGCCGTGGCTGAGCCAGCCGGCGAGCGCCGTGGCGGTGAGCAGGTCGGCGTACTCGACGGCACCGTCGCCGAAACTGGCCACGGCGATGGCGTCGGCCGGCCAGGGGCCGGGCGCGCCCGGGTCGAGCGCGCCCTGGTCGATGGCGTAGGCGACGCCGACGGCGCGCGGCAGGTGGCCGGCGTGCCGGCCGGTGGTGGGGACGGTGTGCAGGGTGGCGTCGCCGTACGAGCGGTGCCGACCGCCGGAGCCCGGGTCGGCGGCGGAGCCGACGGCGGAGCGCAGCAGGGCGGTGGCCGGGTCGGCGACGCCGTGCTGGGCGGCGCGGACGCAGTAGAACGCGGCGGACCGGTGGTGCAGCAGGGCCGGGTCGGTGGGCCGCAGGGCGTACGCGACGGCGGCCGTGCTCTCGTGGCCGGCGCCCGGGATGCCCTGGTATCCGGCGCCGAAGCTGCGCAGCCAGCGGCCGGCGAGGTCGAGGTGCCGGGCGGTGAGCTGGGCGTCGAAGATCTCCAGCGCGGCGGCCCCGGACAGCGCGGCGCCGTCGACGAGCGGGGCGCCGGGGTCGCTGAGCAGGATCGGCTCGGCGAGTTCGGCGACAGCGGCCCGGAACCGCTGGTCCAGATCGTGCGGCGTGGTCACGCCGGCCAGCATGACCGAATTACGGGCCGCCTGCCACCCGGTGACTCCTGGCTGGACGGTGGCCGGCGGGAACCGCGGGAGGGGACACGCCGGCCACCGCGCGGACAGGCAGCGACGTTCGTCAATGCACACCTGGCCGGCGCGGGGATTCCCGCCCGGGGACATTCGTGCGATCGTGGCGTGTTCGCGCAGGTCAGGGGAGTTGCATGGAGTTCCCGGAGCGACTGTCGCGGCGGGTCGTGCTCGCCGGTACCGCCGTCTCGGCGGCGGCCGCCGTGACCGGTGTGTCGGCGGCGGCCGCCGCCGGTGCCGCGTTCGGCGGCGCCCCCGCGCGGCTGCGCCGGGAGCCGTTCACCCTCGGGGTCGCCTCGGGGGACCCCGACGCGCACAGCGTCGTCCTGTGGACCCGGCTCGCCCCCGAGCCGCTGGCCCCGGACGGGCGCGGCGGGATGCCCGACCGGCCGGTCGCCGTCGCCTGGGTCGTCGCGCACGACGCGGCCCTGCGCCGGGTGGTGCGCCGCGGTACCGCACCGGCGGTGCCGGCGTACGGGCACAGCGTGCACGTCGAGGTCGACGGGCTGGCGCCGGGGCGGGAGTACTTCTACCGGTTCACCGCGCTGGGGTACGCCTCGGCGGTGGGCCGGACCCGGACGGCGCCGCCGGCCGGGTCGCTGCCCGGCGCGCTGCGGCTGGCGGTCGCCTCGTGCGCGCAGTACGAGCACGGCTACTTCACCGCCTACGGGGCGCTCGCCGCGCAGCTCCCGGACCTGGTCCTGCACCTCGGCGACTACCTGTACGAGTACGCCCCGGACACCCACCTGCCGCCGTACGGCGGCGTCCGCGGCCACGACGGCCCGGAGACGGCGACCCTGGCCGACTACCGGCGCCGGCACGCCCAGTACCGCACCGACCCGGACCTGCGGGCCGCCCACGCCGCCGCGCCCTGGCTGGTGGTCTTCGACGACCACGAGGTCGCCAACAACTGGGCCGGCGGCGACGCCGACCCGGCGTTCCGCGCGCGGCGGTCGGCGGCGCTGCGGGCGTACTGGGAGCACATGCCCCTGCGCCGCACCTCGCTGCCGGTCGGCCCGCACCTGCAGCTCTACCGGCGGCTGCGCTGGGGCCGGCTGGCCACCCTGCACCTGCTGGACACCCGCCAGTACCGCAGCCCCCAGGCCTGCGGACCGGGCTTCCGCGCCTGCCCCGACGCGGCCGCACCCGCGCGCACCCTGACCGGGGCGGCGCAGGAGCGCTGGCTGCGCGACGGCCTGCACCGGTCGGCGGCCCGCTGGGACCTGGTCGGCCAGCAGGTGTTCTTCGGCCAGCGGGACCGGGACCCGGGCCCGGCGGTGGCGACCCGGGCCGACTCCTGGGACGGTTACCTGGCCTCCCGGGCGGCGGTGCTCGGGGCGTTCGACGCCGTGCGCAACCCGGTCGTCCTCACCGGCGACGCGCACGCCCACTGGGCCGGGCAGCTCGCCCACGACTTCCGCGACCCGGCCGCCCGCCTGGTCGGCGCGGAGCTGGTCTGCACGTCGGTGACCTCCGGCGGCGACGGCGGCGACGCCGCCCCGACCGCGGACCGGCTGTTCGGCGCGAACCCGCACCTGCGGTTCCACAACGACCAGCGCGGCTACCTGCTGGCCACGCTCACCCCGGCCACGCTGACCGCCGACTTCCAGGTGGTCCCGTACGTGAGCCGGCAGGGCGCGCCGGCCTACTCGCGGGCCCGGTACGCGCTCGCCGACCGGGACGCGACGCTGCACCCGACCTACCTGCGCCCGGTCGACCCGCCCGCGCCGGTCGCCCGCCGGGTGCAGCCGGAGAAACACCGAGGTACGTGATACCGATCGACGTCGATCTCTGCCAGGCTCGGCGTCGGGGATGGCGAACGGGAGGCGACAGATGGGACCGATCCCGCGACCGCCGGAGCGCGGCCGCCCGACCGGCGGCGCCCCGGCGACCGCGCCGCTGGCCCGCCGGACGCTGCTGGCCGGCACGGCCGCCGGCCTCGTCGCGGCCGGGGCGCTGGGCGGGGCCGCCAGCGCCCGGGTCGGCGGGCCCGGCGACCGCACCGCGGCGCGCGGGCAGCGGCGGCTGCGCGCGGACCCGTTCACCCTCGGCGTCGCCTCCGGCGAGCCGGCGCCCGGCGGCGTCGTCCTGTGGACCCGGCTGGCGGTGGCGCCGCTGGCCGACGACGGCCTCGGCGGGATGCCTGACCGACCGGTCGAGGTCGCCTGGGTGCTCGCGCACGACGCCGCGCTGAGCCAGGTGGTCCGGCGCGGTACCGCCGCCGCGCTGCCGGCGGAAGCGCACAGCGTCCACGTCGAGGTGGACGGCCTGGCGCCGGGCCGCGAGTACCACTACCGGTTCACCGCCGACGGGTACGCCTCGGCCGTGGGCCGGACCCGCACCGCGCCGGCCGGCGGCGCCCGGGTCGGCCGGCTGCGGCTGGGCCTGGTGTCGTGCGCCATGTACGAGCACGGCCTGTTCACCGCGTACCGGCACCTGGCCGCCGCCGACCCCGATCTCGTGGTGCACCTGGGCGACTACCAGTACGAGCACGCCCCGGGCGGGTACCCGGTGCCGGGCGGGGCGGTGCGGGCGCACGTCGGCGACCAGGCCCGCACCCTGGCCCAGTACCGGCAGCGGTACGCCCAGTACCACGCCGACCCCGACCTCCAGGCCGCCCACGCCGCCGCGCCGTGGCTGGTCGTCTTCGACGACCACGAGGTGGTCGACAACTGGGCCGCCGACGTGCCCGGCAAGCCGGACCCGCACTTCGCCGACCGGCGCGCGGCGGCGATGCGGGCGTACTGGGAGAACATGCCGCTGCGCCGGTCGGCCCGGCCGAGCGGGGTGGCGCTGCCGCTGCACCGGCGACTGCACTGGGGCGACCTGGCCACCCTGCACCTGCTCGACACCCGGCAGTACCGCGACGACCAGGGCTGCGGCGACGGGTACCGGGAGTGCGCCGCCGCGGCCGACCCGGCCCGCACGCTCACCGGCGCCGCGCAGGAGCGCTGGCTGCTGGACGGCTTCCGCGCCTCGTCGGCCCGCTGGGACCTGCTGGCCCAGCAGGTGTTCTTCGGCCGGCGCGACCGGGACCCCGGCCCGAAGCTGGTGACCAGCCAGGACGCCTGGGACGGCTACCTGGGCTCGCGGGACCGGATCACCCGCGGCTGGGTGGCCGCGGGCGTGCGCAACCCGGTGGTGCTGACCGGCGACGTGCACGCCCACTGGGCCGGCGACCTGGTCCTGGACTACGCCGACCCCGCCGCGCCGGCCGTCGGCGCCGAGATCGTCTGCTCCTCGGTGGCCTCCGGCGGCGACGGGCACGACGGCGACCCGGCCGGGCACCCGTTCATGGCGCAGAACCCGCACCTGCGCTTCTACAACAACCAGCGCGGGTTCGTCCTGGCCACGCTCGACCCCCGGGAGCTGGAGGCGGACTTCCAGGTCGTGCCCAAGGTGTCGGGGCCGGGCGCCCCGGCCTACAGCCGCGCCCGGTTCGCCGCCGCCGACCGCGAGCGCGGGCTGCACGCCACCTACCTGCGCCCGCTGGACCCGGCGCTGGCCCGCGCGGCGACGGCCGAGGAGACGGTCGCCGCCGAGACGGCCGGCTGACGCCGCCGCACCGCCGCCCCGACCGGGTCCGCCGCGCGGGCCGCCGCGACCGCGCGCGCCGCCGGGCGCCCGCGCCGGGGGCAACAAACCACGCCAGCGTGACGGGGCGCACGGAAAAGGGGCAGGATGGAAGCGCACACTGTGATGACGACGCCGTCCGGCTCCGCTTACCCACCGAGTCACCCACCACCGAGCGGACCCGGACCCCACACGACACGCGAGGAACGCCTGTGGCCACGGAACGTAAGCGCCCGGTCATCAGCGATGGCCTGCCCAGCCAGCTGCCCGACATCGACCCGGACGAGACCGCGGAGTGGATCGAGTCGCTGGACGGCGTCATCGACGCCAACGGGGCCAAGCGCGCGCGGTACGTCATGCTGCGCCTGCTGGAGCGGGCCCGCGAGCGCCAGGTCGGCGTACCGCCGCTGACCACCACCGACTACCTGAACACGATCCCGCCGGAGTCCGAGCCGTGGTTCCCCGGCGACGAGCACACCGAGCGGCGGATCCGCGCCTACATCCGGTGGAACGCCGCGATGCTGGTCCACCGGGCGCAGCGCCCCGAGATCGGGGTCGGCGGGCACATCTCGACGTACGCGTCGTCGGCCTCGCTGTACGAGGTCGGCTTCAACCACTTCTTCCGCGGCCGGCAGCACCCCGGCGGCGGCGACCAGCTCTTCTTCCAGGGGCACGCCTCGCCGGGCATCTACGCGCGGGCGTTCCTGGAGGGGCGGCTGAGCGAGCACCAGCTCGACGGGTTCCGGCAGGAGCTGTCCCACAGCGGCGGCGGGCTCAGCTCGTACCCGCACCCGCGGCTGATGCCGGACTTCTGGGAGTTCCCGACGGTCTCGATGGGCCTGGGCGGGCTGAACGCGATCTACCAGGCGCGGTTCAACCGGTACCTGCACCACCGCGGGATCAGGGACACCGCGCAGCAGCGGGTGTGGGCGTTCCTCGGCGACGGCGAGATGGACGAGCCGGAGACCCTCGGCGCGATCGGCCTGGCCGCCCGCGAGGAGCTGGACAACCTCACCTTCGTGGTCAACTGCAACCTGCAGCGGCTGGACGGCCCCGTCCGCGGCAACGGCAAGATCATGCAGGAGCTGGAGTCGTTCTTCCGGGGTGCCGGCTGGAACGTCATCAAGGTCGTCTGGGGCCGCGAGTGGGACCCGCTGCTGGCCGCCGACCGCGACGGCGCGCTGGTCAACCTCATGAACACCACGCCCGACGGCGACTTCCAGACGTACAAGGCCGAGTCCGGCGCGTACGTGCGCGAGCACTTCTTCGGCCGCGACCAGCGCACCCGCAAGATGGTCGCGCACCTGTCCGACGACGAGATCTGGAACCTCAAGCGCGGCGGGCACGACTACCGCAAGCTGTACGCGGCGTACAACGCGGCGACCGCCCACACGGGCCAGCCCACGGTGATCCTCGCCAAGACGATCAAGGGCTGGACGCTCGGCTCCGGCTTCGAGGGCCGCAACGCCACGCACCAGATGAAGAAGCTGACCCTGGCCGACCTCAAGACGTTCCGGGACCGGCTGTACCTGGACGTCTCCGACGCCCAGTTGGAGGCCAACCCGTACCTGCCGCCGTACCTGAAGCCGGCGGAGAACTCCGTGGAGATGGAGTACCTGCGGGAGCGGCGCCGCACCATGGGCGGTGGGATCCCGGCGCGCCCGCGCACCGTCATCCCGCTGGCGATCCCGCCGTCGTCGACCTTCGGCGCCGTCAAGAAGGGCACCGGCAAGCAGAAGGTCGCCACGACGATGGCGCTGGTCCGGCTGCTCAAGGACCTGATGAAGGACAAGGAGACCGGCCACCGCTGGGTGCCGATCATCCCGGACGAGGCGCGCACGTTCGGCATGGACTCGCTGTTCTCCACGCTGAAGATCTACTCGCCGCACGGCCAGCAGTACACGCCCGTGGACCGGGAGCTGTTCCTGTCCTACCGGGAGGCCACCGCCGGGCAGATCCTGCACGAGGGCATCAACGAGGTCGGCTCCGTGGCCTCGTTCACCGCGGCGGGCAGCAGCTACGCCACGCACGGCGAGCCGATGATCCCGCTGTACATCTTCTACTCGATGTTCGGCTTCCAGCGCACCGCCGACGGGCTGTGGGCCGCCGCCGACCAGATGTCGCGCGGCTTCATCATCGGGGCCACGGCCGGTCGGACCACGCTCAACGGCGAGGGCCTCCAGCACGAGGACGGCCACTCGCACCTGATCGCCGCCACCAACCCGGCGGTGGTCGCCTACGACCCGGCGTTCGCGTTCGAGATCGCGCACATCGTGGAGCGGGGCCTGCACCGGATGTACGGCCGGCAGCAGGAGAACGTCTTCTACTACCTGACCGTCTACAACGAGCCGATCCTGCAGCCGGCGCAGCCGGAGCAGGTGGACGTGGACGGGCTGCTGCGCGGCATCTACCGGTACCAGGCGGCCGAGGGCGGGGACGGCCCGCGGGCCAACATCCTGGCCTCGGGCACGGGTATGCAGTGGGCGCTGAAGGCGGCCACGCTGCTGCGCCAGGACTGGGGCGTCGGCGCCGACGTGTGGTCGGTGACGTCGTGGACGGAGCTGCGCCGGGACGCGGTGGAGTGCGAGGAGCACAACCTGCTGCACCCGGCGGGCGAGCAGCGGCAGCCCTACGTCCAGCGGGCGCTCGCCGGGGCGGCCGGCCCGTTCGTGGCCGTCTCGGACTGGATGCGCGCGGTCCCCGACCTGATCTCCCGGTGGATCCCCGGCGACTACACGTCGCTGGGCACCGACGGGTACGGCATGTCCGACACCCGGCACGCGCTGCGCCGGCACTTCCACGTCGACGCGGAGTCGATCGTGGTGGCGACGCTGCGCCAGCTCGCCCTGCGCGGGGAGATCGCGCCGGACGTCGCCGCCGAGGCCGCGCAGAAGTACGCGATCGACAACGTCGCGGCGGCCCCGGTCGGCGAGACCGGCGGCGATAGCTGACGCCCCCGCCCGGCTGACACCCCGGCGTCGTCTGTCGCCCGTGGATTTCTGCTCCGCCGCTTCGCCGCGGACCGGAATCCACGGGCGACGTGTCGGTTCCGGCGTTCGCGGGGGGACTCGTGGGCGGGTCGGCACGCGGCGGGGCTCCGGCGGCCTACTGTGGGGCCGTGGAGGAGCACCGGACGCCGTTCGCCGCGCTGGACGACCAGGCCGACCAGCTACGCGCCGCCCTCATCGCGTACCTCGACGCCACGGCGGCCGACGCCGAGATCCGGCGGATGCGCGCCGAGGCGCTGGCGCTGCTGGACCCCCGGCCGGGCGAGCGCCTGCTCGACGCCGGCTGCGGCGCCGGCGAGGTGGCCCGCCAGCTCGGCGCGGCCGTGGGACCCGGCGGCGAGGTGGTCGGCCTCGACCTGTCCCGGGACGCGATCGCGGTCGCCGACTCCCGCTCCGGCGGCCCGCCGGTGCGCTACCTGACCGGGGACGTCGCCGCCCTGGACTTCCCGGACGGGTACTTCGACGGCGTCCGCACCGAGCGGGTCCTGCAGCACCTCCCCGAGCCGGACCGCGCGATCGCCGAGCTGGCGCGGGTCACCCGCCCCGGCGGCCGGCTGTGCGCCATCGACACCGACTGGTCCTCGCTGTGCTTCGAGGGGGTCGCGCCGGCGCTGGTCGAGGGCCTGCGCGCCGAGGCCGAGGCCGCCGGTATGCGCCTGGGGACCGCCGGGCGCCAACTGCGCGGCCGGCTGGTCCGCGCCGGCCTGGTCGACCTGCGCGTGCGGGCGGTCACGCTCGTCTTCACCGACCCGGCGGCCGGCGCGCAGGTGCTGCCGATGCTGCGGCGGGGCGACCTGCCGGGGCCGCCCGGGATGTCGCCGCGGGTGCTGGCCGACTTCCAGGCGGCGGTGGACGCGGCCGCGGCGGCGGACGCGTTCCTGGCCGCGCTGACGATGTGGATCGCGGTCGGTACGGTCGCCGGGCCGCCGCCGGAGGCCAGGACGTAGGGTGGGCGGGTGACTGTACGCGTACGCTTCGCCCCCTCGCCGACCGGCCTGTTCCACGTCGGCAGCGCCCGCTCCGCCCTCCAGAACTGGGCGTTCGCCCAGCACAGCGGCGGGGTGTTCGTCCTGCGGATCGAGGACACCGACGCCGCCCGCAACCGCCCCGAGTGGATCGAGGGCATCCTGTCGGCGCTGGAGTGGATCGGCATCTCCCGCGGCGCGTACGAGGGCCCGTACTTCCAGTCCGCCAACGCCGCCGAGCACCGGGCGGCGGCCGAGAAGCTGCACGCGGGCGGGTCCGCCTACTACTGCTCCTGCACCCGCGAGCAGGTGCAGGAGCGCGGCGGGCCGCAGGCCCGTGGCTACGACGGCTTCTGCCGGGACCGCGGGCTGTCCGCCGGCCCCGGCCGCGCGCTGCGGTTCCGCACCCCCGACGAGGGCGCGACGACGGTGGTCGACCTGATCCGCGGCACGCCGACGTTCGACAACGCGCTGCTGGAGGACTTCGTCATCGCCCGCGCGGACGCCTCGGCGGTGTTCCTGCTGGCCAACGTCGTCGACGACGCGCTGATGGGGATCACCCACGTGGTCCGCGGCGAGGACCACCTGTCGAACACGCCCAAGCAGCAACTGCTCTGGCAGGCCCTCGGGCACACCCCGCCGACGTGGGCGCACGTGCCGATGGTCGTCAACGAGAAGCGACAGAAGCTGTCCAAGCGCCGGGACAAGGTGGCCCTGGAGCAGTACCGCCACGAGGGTTACCTGGCCGCCGCGATGAGCAACTACCTGATGCTGCTCGGCTGGGCGCCCGCGGGCGACCGGGAGATCGTGCCGTGGTCGGTGATCGCCGACGAGTTCCGGATCGACCAGGTCAACCCGTCGCCGGCGTTCTTCGACGAGAAGAAGCTGCGGGCGTTCAACGGCGAGTACCTGCGGGCGCTGCCGCTGGACGACTTCATCGACGCCTGCCAGCCGTGGCTGACCGGTACGGTGCCGCCGCTGACCCTGCCCGACGACGTCGAGGCACCGGCGCCGGTCGCGCCGCCGTGGGCGCCGGAGCGGTTCGACGCCGCCGTGTTCGCCGCCGTGGCGCCGCTGGCGCAGACCCGCATCGCGGTGCTCTCGGAGATCGTGGCCAACGTCGACTTCCTGTTCCTGGACACCCCGCCGCGCGACGACGCCGCGTGGGCCAAGGCGATGAAGCCCGGCGCCGCCGACCTGCTGGACGCCGCCGCCGCGGCGTACGCGGAGGCGGCCTGGGACGCCGAGACGCTGAAGGCGGCCCTGGAGGCCGCCGGCGCGGAGCGGGGCCTGAAGCTGGGCAAGGCGCAGGCGCCCGTCCGCGTGGCCGTCACCGGCCGGACGGTCGGGCTGCCCCTGTTCGAGTCGCTGGAGGTGCTGGGCCGCGAGCGCACGCTGGAGCGCCTGCGGTCGGCGCGCGCCCGCCTGGCGGCGGACGGCGCCTGACACCGCCTGCGGCCGCCGTGGGGCGGCTCAGGCCTCCCGGCGGGCGCGGCGCCCGGCCTCCATGAGCCCGAGCAGGACCAGGACGACGGCGCCGCCCACGACCCACCACCAGTTGAAGCCCGACGACGTCGGGATCCGGGGCGCGGCCGTACCGCCGGCCGCGACGAGCGGGTCACTGCCGACGACCGGCTCCGGCGCGGCCGAGGGCTCGACGGTCGCCGTGGGCTCGGGCGCCGGCAGGGCGTCGATCGCCCGCTGGCTGAGCTTGAAGGTGACCTTGCCCTTGACCGGGTCGCCGTCGTCGGAGACCAGCGCGTACGACGCGGTGTAGGTGCCGGCCGCCGTGGGCCTGAGCTTGAGGTAGACGGCGTTCTTGACGAAGCGCGGCTCGCCCTCGCTGGCCTCGGCGTCGTCGGGGCCGACCAGCTTCACGGTGGTCGACTCCGCGTCGAGCGTGCTGCGGAACGTCAGCTTGATGTTCTCCGGGGCCTCGTGGACCGTCTTCTTGTTCTTGGGGCTGCTGCTGGTCAGCTCGTTGTGCGCCAGGGCCGGCGCGGCCGTCGTGGCCAGCCCGAGGGTCGCCGCGGCCAGGACCGCGGCGATCCGTGCCGCCGTGCGGGTCAGGTTGTTCACCGATTCACTCCACCGAAACGTGGCCGTCGAGGCGCCGCGCGGCAGGGGCCCGGGGGTCGGGTGCGCGAGAGCCTTTCCCGCCCGGACGGCGGGGTGGTCACTGAGGCACCCTAAGTCGCAGGTCAGAAGGGCACAATCCCAGGACGGCCTGCATCATGGTGCCATGACGGCTGACCCTGACGATTTGTCCGAGACACTCCGGTCTATCGAGCGGGCGGCCGGGTCGCTGGCGACCGCGAGCGTGGCGCGGATGGACGACGCGCTGCCCTGGTTCCGGGAGCTGTCGGCGGACAAGCGGTCGTGGGTCATGCTCGTCGCGCAGGCCGGGGTCCGCTCGCTGGTCGAGTGGCTGCGCCGGGACCGGACCGGGGCCGTGGCCACCCAGGAGATCGCCGACGAGGTCTTCGAGGCGGCGCCGCGGGCGCTGGCGCGGGCCATCACGCTCCCGCAGACCGTGGCCCTGATCCAGGTCACCATCGACCTCGTGGAGGAGTTCGTCCCCCGCCTGGCCGCCGCCGGCCAGGAGGCCGCGCTGCGCGAGGCGGTGCTGCGCTTCTCCCGGGAGGTGGCGTTCTCGGCCGCCCGCGTGTACGCCCGGGCGGCCGAGACCCGGGCCTCCTGGGACACCCGCCTCCAGGCCATGCTGGTCGACGCACTGCTGCGCGGCGACTCCCCGGACGTCCTGGCCAGCCGCGCCGCCGCGCTCGGCTGGGCCGACGCCTCGCCGGTGGCCGTGGCGGTGGGGCCGTCCCCGGGCGGCGACCCGACGGCGGCCCTGCACACCGTGCACCGGACCGCCCGCCGGGTCGGCGCCGACGTCGTGGGCGGCGTGCACGGCGACCGGCTCGTCGTGGTGATCGGCGGGGCCACCGACCCGGGGGCGGCGACGAAGCTGCTGCTGCCCGCGTTCGGGGCGGGTCCGGTCGTGGTGGGGCCGGCGGTCCGCTCGCTGGACGAGGCGACGGACTCGGCCCGGGCGGCGCTGGCCGGGTACCGGGCCGCGCCGGCCTGGCCGGAGGCGCCGCGGCCGGTCGCCGCCGACGACCTGCTGGCGGAGCGGGCGCTGGCCGGCGACGCCGAGGCGCGGCGGCAGCTACGCGACGGGTACGGGGCGCTGGTGCGCAGCGGCGGCGAACTGCTGGAGACGCTGGACGCCTACTACGCCGCCGGCGGGGTGCTGGAGAGTGCGGCGCGCGCGCTGTACGTCCACCCGAATACCGTGCGGTACCGCCTCAAGCGCGCGGCCGACGTGGCCGGCTTCTCGGCCCTGCACGCGCGCGACGGCTTCGCGCTGCGCATCGCCCTGGCGGTGGGGCGGCTGGACCCACCGACGCCCAACCAGCCGCGCTGAGCCCCGCGGCCCGGCCGCAGCGGCCACGCCGGATCCACCACCGCGGCGCCCGCGGCGGCGCCGTCCACTCCGGACAGCACGGAGGGCGCCGGCCCTGCGGCCGGCGCCCTCCGTCTCGCCGTCGGGTCAGCGCTTGCGGCCGGCCGCCGTCGTCGTCTTGCGGGCCGCGGTGGTGCGCGTGGTCGCCTTGGCGGCCGCGCGCGCGGGGGCCTTGCGGGCGGTGGCCTTGGCCGCCGCCGGCTTCGCCGCCGCCGCCGTCGTCTTGCGCGCGGCGGTGGCCTTGGCGGTACCAGCCTTGGCCGTGGTCGTCTTACGGGCGGTGGTGGTCTTCGCCGCCGCCTTGGTCGTCGTCGCCTTGGTCGTCGTGGCCCGGGTGGCGGTCTTCGCCGTACCGCGCGCGGCGGCGGCCGTCTTCTTCGGAGCGACGGTCTTCGGCGCCTTGCCGCTGGCCACCATCTCCTTGAACCCGGCACCGGCCTTGAACGCCGGCACCGAGGTCTTCTTCACCTTGACAGTCTCGCCGGTGCGCGGGTTGCGCGCGGTGCGCGCACCGCGAACCCGCTTCTCGAAGGCCCCGAACCCGGTGATGGCCACCCGGTCCCCCTTGGTCACCGCGGTCTGGATCTCCGCGAGGACCGCATCGAGCGCCTCTGTCGCCGTGCGCTTGTCACCGAGACGAGCGGCGAGCGCGTCGATGAGCTCGGCCTTGTTCACATTTTCCTCCCGAACCTGGTCTGGTTAATCCCCAATTGGCCGCACCGTATGCCCTATTTGCCGGCTACACAACCATTATTGGATAAAAACCCTTTGTGTCGTAACGGAATCCACCGCCCGATGTGCGTCGCCAGGTTCTCCCCGCCACCCGGCGTCCGCGCCGCACCCCCGCACGCCGTCCGCTCCCCCGGCTGCCCGGCGTCGGCAGACGCCACTTCGGACGCTCCCCGGCAGTGCCCGTCCGCCGTGACATACCCCGCCGCGGCCGGCCCCACGCGCGGAGCCACCGCCGCGCCCGCCCGGCCCGCCGGATCCGCACGCAGACGCGTCTGCGCCCGCGGCGACGGACGGCGATGAGCAGAGTGGACACGAAAAAACCCGCTCCACCGCAGTGGAACGGGTTTTCTGCTTCTGTAGCCCCGACCGGATTCGAACCGGCGCTACCGCCTTGAGAGGGCGGCGTCCTGGGCCGCTAGACGACGGGGCCAGGAATTGTTGCTCCTGCCAAGCGGAGCAGCGGGGCCGAACTCTATCAGAGCCAGCACCGCGTCCCGCTAACGGGCATCGGCGCTGGGGTACCAGGACTCGAACCTAGACTAACGGAGCCAGAATCCGTCGGGCTGCCAATTACCCCATACCCCATCGGCGCTGTCCGTGCCGCCGTTTTCCCTGCCGCGCCCCGACTTCTGACCGGTCGGGGCGTTTTGTGGATCTCCGCGGCGCATCTCGCACCGAGGAGGAACTCTACCCGACCCGCCGGACGCCTTCAAATCGGGTACCAGGGCGTGTTCAGTCGGCCGCCACCACGGGGTTGACCAGCTCCCCGAGGCCCTCCACGGACACCGCGACCGTGTCGCCGGCCGTCAGCGGCCCGACGCCGGCCGGGGTGCCGGTGAGGACGACGTCGCCGGGCAGCAGCGTCATGACGTGCGAGATGTAGGAGACCAGCGTCGCCACGTCGAAGACCATCTGGCCGGTACGGCCGAGCTGGCGGACCTCGCGGCTGTCCGCCTCGGGTCCCACCTCGCAGCGGATCTCGCGGTCCGCCGGGGTCCAGTCGGTGGCGATCCACGGCCCCAGCGGGCAGAACGAGTCGAAGCCCTTGGCCCGGGTCCACTGGCCGTCGGTGGCCTGGAGGTCGCGGGCGGTGACGTCGTTGGCGCAGGTGTACCCGAAGATCGCCCGCTGGGCGGCGGCCCGGTCGGCGCGCCGGGCCCCGGGCGCCCCGATCACCACGGCCAGCTCGGCCTCGTGCTCGACCCGGGCGGACTGCACGGGCAGCCGGATCGCGTCCTGCGGGCCGATCACCGCCGTGGACGGCTTCAGGAACAGCAGGGGCTCCTTCGGCACCGGGGCGTCGTGCTCGGCCGCGTGGTCGGCGTAGTTGCGTCCCACGCAGACGACCTTGCTGGGCAGGATCGGCGAGAGCAGCCGCACGTCGGCCAGCGACCAGCGCTGCCCGGTCACGGCGACCTCCCCGAACGGGTGCCCGCCGATCGCGGCCACCGTCAGGCCCGCCGGGCCCGCCGCCGGATCTCCCTCCACCAGGCCGAAGGACATTCCTCCGTCGTGCACGAACCGGGCGATACGCACTGGTCTGCCGTCCTCACTGTCGCCGTCACGCTGCCGATGAAATCTAGCGCCCCGCCCGCCGGGGCGACCCGGTAGCCACGGGTGGCCCGGGCATGGCACCCTGCGGACATGAACCCTGTGATGATCACCCGGCGGGCGGCCCTGGCCGCGGCCGCCGCCACCGTCGTCGTCGGCCTGGCCGGCTGCGGAGGCGACGGGGACGACGACGATGACGACATCGACCTGAAGCGCAAGAAGAAAAAGAAGAAGCGCTCCTGAGGGCCGGTCCCGTGCCGACGAGGGCCGGTACCGCGCCCGCCGCGCTCCCCGCGCCGGTCTGGCGCGCCCGGCAGGCCGCGCACGAGGCGCGCGTCGACGCCTGGCTGGCCGGGCACCGCGCCCGCCGCGCCGAGGGCCGCCGGCACCCGGTCGAGGACTTCCTGTTCACCTACTACTCGCACCGGCCCGCGCAGCTCCGCCGCTGGCACCCCGGGGCGGGCGTCGTCCTGGGCGGCGCCGACCCGGCCGCCTGGGGCGGGGACTACGCGGCCGTACCCGGCGGCGCCGCGCTGGACGCCGCGGGCGTACTGGCCCGGCGCGGCGCGAGCGCCGCGTGGATCCGCGACCTGCTCGCCGCCACCGCCGCGCGGCCGGCGCACCTGGGGTGCTTCGGGATGCACGAGTGGGCGATGGTGTACCGGCAGGCCCAGGGCGAGGTCCGGCACGAGGCCTGGCCGCTGCGGCTCGGCCCCGAGGGCACCGCCGCCGTCGTGGACGCCGCCACGATCCGGTGCAGCCACTTCGACGCGTACCGGTTCTTCACCGAGGCCGCCCGCCCGCGCAACGCCCTGACGCCCACCCGGCAGGCGCAGCGGGCGCTGGAGCAGCCGGGCTGCCTGCACGCCAACATGGACCTGTACAAGTGGAGCTACAAGCTCTCGCCGCTGGTCCCCGGCGAACTCGTCGCCGACTGCTTCGCCCTGGCCCGGGAGATCCGGGTGCTGGACATGCGGGCCAGCCCCTACGACCTGCGCGCGCTCGGGTACGCGCCGGTGCCGGTGGAGACACCGGCCGGGCGGGCGGCCTACGCCGCGGCGCAGCGGGACTTCGCCGCCCGCGCGGCCGGCCTCCGGGACCGGTTGATCGCCGCGGTGGACGCGGCGGCGGCCGCCGCTCAGCCGTAGGCGCCGACGAGCGCGGCGCCCGACACGGCCAGCGCCAGTACCAGGCCCACCAGCCAGCCGATGAGCAGGCCCACGCCCAGCGCCACGTCCCGCCGCGCGATCAGCACCGCGCCGCCCACGACGCAGCCGACGAGCACCGCGAGCTGGCCGACGAGCGGGAAGCCGAAGACGAAGCCCGCCGAGGCCGGGCTGTCCTCGGTCAGGAACAGCAGCAGCAGCGGCAGCACGGTCACCAGGTGGGCGGCGCAGGCCAGGCCGACGCCGCCGAGGGTGCGGGCGGTGGGCAGCGGCCGGCGGGCGCCGGCCGGGGCGCGGTGGGCGGCGTACGAGGGGTCCACGGTGCTCCTTCCGCCGGACCCCGCCGCCGGCGCCCGCGCCGGGATCCAGTGATGATCAGCTATCGACCTGCTCAACGGTCGAACGGCCCCGACGACGTGCCCGCGCGGGCACCGCGGCCCGCGCGCGATGACCACGGCGGGGCGCGGCGGACGCGGATACGGTGGCAGCCGTGGATACTCCGCCGCGGCGGCTGCCGTTCAGCACCCTGTTCAACTTCCGGGATCTCGGCGGCTACGCCTCCCGCGCCGGGCACACCGTGCGCTGGCGGCGGCTGTTCCGCTCCGACTCCCTGCACCGGCTGACCGCGGCCGACGGGACCGCGTTCGACGCCCTGGGCATCCGCACGGTCGTGGACCTGCGGCGGCCGACCGAGGTCGACCGGGACGGCCGGGTACCGGGCCACCACCGGTTCACGTACCACCACATCGAACCCGACCACGCGCCGTGGGAGGCGGTCCCCGCGCCGGACGCCGAGGACGCGCACGCGCGCTGGCTGGCCGACCGGTACCTGGACCTGGCCCAGGACGGGGCGGCCGGCATCGCGGCGGCGCTGGCCGTCATCGCCGACCCGGCCAACGCCCCGGTGGCCGTCCACTGCGTCGCCGGCAAGGACCGCACCGGCGTGGTCTGCGCGCTGACGCTGGCGCTGCTGGGCGTCGCCGACGACGACATCGCCGTCGACTACGCGCTCAGCGCCGAGGCGACCGCCGAGTTGCTGTGCTGGCTGGAGGAGACCGGCGGCAGCCTGCCGCCGCTGCCGGCGGCGTACTTCGACTGCCCCGTGGACGCGATGCGACTGTTCCTGGCCGACCTGCGGGCGCGTCACGGCTCGGCGCAGGGGTACGCCCGCGCCGCCGGCCTGGGCGCGGCCGAGATCGGGGCGCTGCGCGCCCACCTGCTCGACCCCTCCGGCCGGTGACGCCGCGCGGTGGGCCCGGGATCAGCGGACCCGGTACACCCAGCCGTCGGGGTCCGGGGCGACGCCCCGCTGGAGGTCCAGCAGGGACTGCCGCAGCGCCATGGTGACCGGCCCCGGCTCCGCGCCGCCGGCCCGGAACTCGCCGCCGGCCCACTTCACCGCGCCGATCGGCGTGACGACCGCGGCCGTACCGCAGGCGAAGACCTCCCGCAGCCGGCCGCTGGCGGCGTCGGCGCGCCACTCGTCGAACGAGACCTGCCGCTCGCGCACCTCGTGCCCGGCCCGGCGGGCGAGCGTGAGGATCGACTCCCGGGTGATCCCCTCCAGGATCGTGCCGGTGAGGGCCGGGGTCACGACCGTGCCGTCGTCGTAGACGAAGAAGACGTTCATCCCGCCCAGCTCCTCGACGTACCGGTGCTCCACCGCGTCGAGGAAGACGACCTGGTCGCAGCCCTGCGCGATGGCCGCGGCCTGGGGGGCCAGCGAGGCGGCGTAGTTGCCGCCGCACTTGGCCGCGCCGGTGCCGCCGGGCGCCGCGCGGGCGTAGTCCTCGGAGACCCACAGGGTGACCGGCTTGACGCCGCCGCTGAAGTAGGCGCCGGCCGGCGAGGCGATGAGGACGTACAGGTACTCCTGGGCCGGCCGGACGCCGAGGAAGACCTCGCTGGCGAACATGAACGGCCGCAGGTACAGGCTGCCGCCCTCGGCCGTCGGGATCCACTCCCGGTCGATCTCGACGAGCGCCGCGATGGAGTCGAGGAACGCCTGCTCGGGCAGCCGCGGCATGGCCAGCCGGTCCGCGGACCGCTGGAAGCGGCGGGCGTTGGCCTCGGGGCGGAACAGGCTCACCCCGCCGTCGGGCAGCGCGTACGCCTTGAGGCCCTCGAAGATCTCCTGCGCGTAGTGCAGGACGGCGCTGGCCGGGTCCATCGGGATCGGGGCGCGCGCCTCGACGCGGCCGTCGTGCCACCCCTTGCCGTCGGCGTACCGCAGCGTCACCATGTGGTCGGTGAACACCTTGCCGAAGCCGGGGTTCACCAGGCGGGCGGCCCGCTCGGCGGGGCTCGTCGGATGCGCGTGCGGGTGCACGTCGAAGGCGAGAATGTCACCATCGCTCATCGCGTGGACCTCCAGTCTCCGGTTGTGGGCAGCCGGAGTGACCGGGCCCGGACTCCGCCGTCGGAGGATGTCGGGTGCCGTGGCCTGGCCCGACAGTGCCGCGAAAACGACCGCGACCCCGGACCTGGCCGGGGGCGGCTCGGCGGCGGCGGGCGGGAGGCGGCGCGTGCCCGCATCCGCCCCGGCGTCCTGCCCGAAGACGCCCCGGGCAGTGCCCGAGGACTCGGTGCCGCGCGGCACGCGGCGGTGGGGGAAGTGGAGAAACTGTAACCCGTGACCCGCGAGTAGGGGATAGCACGCTCAGCCGAAGATCGGCGAGTCAGCGGCGGACAAAAGAGCCCACACGGCGCGATCGCCTGAGAAAAGGGGACGCCCGGCCACGCCCGCGGGTCCCGTTCGGGTCACGCAGCAGGCCGCACGACGCCACCCGAAGGCGAAGCCGACCTCACTGCGTAACCGCATCAATACGCTAACGAGGCCCGGTGTGTGGCGCAACCCTCCATCGGCCGGTCGTCCAAACTCCCCCGACCGGGGCGGCGTTGCGGCGCCGCGGTCGGGCTCACCCGCGGACGCCGGGGGCCGGGGCTGTGCAAAGGTAGGGAGCAGGCGGCGGTCCGGCCGCGCGGCCCCGCGCCGACGCCCGACCGGACCCCCGAAGCCACCGGTACGGGCAGGAGATGCGCCACCAGATGCGCGGCGACGATCCCGCCTCCCGGGCGGCCCGGTGGGCCCGCCGGCGGACCCACGCGGCCGGCGACTGGCCGGCCGCCGCGCTCGCCGACCGCAAGGCCGGGCAGACGGTCAGCGTCGTGCTGCCGGCGCGCAACGAGCAGGACACGGTGGGCGCCATCGTGGCCACCGTCCGCCGCCAGCTCCTCGACCGCCACGGGCTCGTCGACGAGATCCTCGTGGTGGACTCCCGCTCCACCGACGCCACGGCGCGGGTGGCGGCCGCCGCGGGCGCGACCGTCGTCAGCCAGGACGAGGCCACCCGCGGGCTGCCCCGGCTGGACGGCAAGGGCGACGCGCTCTGGGCCGGGCTGGCCCGCTCGCGCGGCGACCTCGTGGTGTTCCTCGACGCCGATCTGCGCGAGTTCGACGCCGCGTACGTCACCGGGCTGCTCGGCCCGCTGCTGGCCGACCCCGCGGTCGCGTACGTCAAGGGCTTCTACCACCGGCCGCTGCGGCTGGCCGGCGGCGCGGAACCCGACGGCGGCGGGCGGGTCACCGAGCTGGTCGCCCGGCCCCTGCTCAACATGTTCTGGCCCGAGCTGTCCCGGGTGGTGCAGCCGCTGTCCGGCGAGTACGCCGGCCGGCGGGCGGTACTGGAGCGGCTGCCGTTCGCCTCCGGCTACGCGGTGGAGACGGCGCTGCTGATCGACCTAGTGGCGCTGGTCGGCCTCGACGCGCTGGCGCAGGTGGACCTCGGCGAGCGGCACCACCGGCACCAGGACAACCAGGCGCTGGGCCGGATGTCGGCGCAGATCCTGCACGCCGTGTGGTCCCGGCTCCAGCGCCGCGGCTGGGTGGACGGGCAGGCGGCGCCCGCGACCCTGCTCACCCAGTTCGCCCGGGCCGCCGACGGGCGCCAGGTGTCCACGACCGACATCAGCGTCGCCGAGCGTCCCCCGCTGCGCGACGTCGCCGCCGCCCACCGCGCCGCGCCGCGCTGACCGCGGCGCGGGCCGGCCGGCCGGCGTGGGTGCCGGCGTGCCGGTCAGGCGTCGAGCCAGCTCATCGTGCCGCGCAGCGCGGCGCCGGCCGCCTCGACCGGGTGGACGGCGGCGGCCTCGTCGGCGGCGGTGAGCTTCGGGCGCCCGGCGTCCTCGTCGGCCACCCACTCGGCGACGAACGTGCCGTCGCGCAGCTCGGCGAACACCTGCCGCAGCGCGTCCGCGGCCGTCTCGCCCACCACCCTCGGCCCGCGGGTCGCGGCGCCGAACCGGGCCACCTCGGAGGCGCCCGCGGCCACCCCCGCCAGCCCCCCGGCGTACAGGTCCTCGGCCATGGTCTGGAGCTGGTGGACGCAGGCCAGGTACGCCACGTCCGGCGACAGGCCCGCCGAGGTCAGCGTCGTGAAGCCCGCCCGGACCAGCTCCAGCGTGCCGCCGACGATCGCCTGCTCGGCGAACCGGGCCGCCTCGGCCTGGGCGGCGAACGTGGTCGCCCGCACCCCCGCCCGGGTCGCGCCGACCCCCTTGGCGTACGCCAGCAGCAGCCCCCAGGCCCCGCCGGAGGCATCGGCCTCGACCGCCACCAGGCAGGGCTGGCCCTTGCCGTCGAGGTACTGCCGGCGCAGCAGCGCCCCGTCGCCCATCGGCGCCAGCAGCAGCACGTCCACGGCGGGCGGCGGCGTGACCAGCCCGTACCGGATCGGGAAGCCGTCGGTGAACAGCAGCGCCTTGCCGGGGGCCAGGACGGGCGCGACAGCCTGCTCGTACACGAACCGCTGCAGCGCCAGCGGCGCCAGCATCACGATCACGTCAGCCTCGGCGGCGGCCTCCGAGGGCGTGCACACCGGCAGACCCTCGTCCTGGGCGCGGGACCGGTTGACGGAGGTGGGGGGCAGGCCCATCCGCACGTCCACACCCGAGTCCCGCAGGCAGAGCGCCTGGGCCGCGCCGTGGTCGCCGTAGCCGATGACCGCGACCTTGCGCCGGGTCAGCAGGGACAGGTCGGCGTCGTCGTCGAAGTACACCGGCGTCGTCATACGTCCTCTTTCTGGGCGGGGCCGTCCCGGACGGGCGACAGTGCGCACCTTAACCAACCGGGACCCCCGGCCGCCGGACACGGCCGCATCCACCGCCCCGGGCACCGCCCGCCGTGACCCAGCGCACACGCCTGGCGCCGGGAGGTCACCGGCGGACCCGCGAGGCTACCGGCCGACCCGCTACGATCGCGTGGATCGCGCGCTGAGGGGCGCCGGACGCAGGAGGTTGTCGCATGCACGTCCCCCCGATCCCGAGCCTGTCCTCGGCGGACCCCCAGCTCGCGGAGCTGATCCACGCCGAGGCCGCGCGCCAGCACGACAGCCTGCGGATGATCGCGTCGGAGAACTACGTCTCCCAGGCGGTCCTGGAGGCCACCGGGACCGTGCTCACCAACAAGTACTCCGAGGGGTACGCGGGCCGCCGGTACTACGAGGGCCAGCAGGTCGTCGACCAGGTCGAGACGCTGGCGGTGGACCGCGCCAAGGCGCTGTTCGGGGCCGCGCACGCCAACGTGCAGCCGTACTCGGGCTCACCGGCCAACCTCGCCGTGTACCTGGCCTTCCTGGCCCCCGGCGACACCGTGATGGGGATGGCGCTGCCGATGGGCGGGCACCTGACGCACGGCTGGTCGGTGTCGGCCACGGGCCGCTGGTTCCGCCCGGTGCAGTACAGCGTGGCCCGCGCGACGGGCCTGGTCGACTTCGACGAGGTCCGGGACCTGGCCCGCCGCGAGCGCCCGAAGGTGATCTTCTGCGGCGGCACGGCCATCCCGCGGACGATCGACTTCGCCGCGTTCGCGGAGGTCGCCAGGGAGGTCGGCGCGGTCCTGGTCGCCGACATCGCGCACATCGCCGGCCTGGTCGCGGGCGGCGCGCACCCGTCGCCGGTCGGGCACGCCGACGTGATCACCACCACCACGCACAAGACGCTGCGCGGCCCCCGCGGCGCGATGATCCTCACCACCGAGGAGTGCGCGAAGCCGATCGACAAGGCCGTCTTCCCCGGGCTCCAGGGCGGCCCGCACAACCACACCACCGCCGGCATCGCGGTGGCGCTGCACGAGGCGGCCCAGCCGGCCTTCCGCGAGTACGCGGCGCAGGTGGTCGCCAACGCCCGGGCGCTCGCCGCGGAGCTGACCGGGCGGGGCTTCGACCTGGTGTCCGGGGGTACGGACAACCACCTGGTGCTCGTGGACCTGACCAGCAAGCAGATCGGCGGCAAGCCGGCGGCCCAGGCGCTGGACCGGGCCGGCATCGAGCTGAACTACAACACGGTGCCCTACGACACCCGCAAGCCGTTCGACCCCTCCGGCATCCGGCTGGGTACGGCCGCGCTGACCACCCGGGGCCTGACCCCGGCCGACATGCCGCAGGTGGCGGCGTGGATGGACGAGGCGGTGACGGCGGCACTCAAGGACGACGAGCCGACGCTGGGCCGGATCGCCGGGGAGGTCCGCGACCTGCTGTCCCGGCACCCGATGCCCGGCTACGCCGCCTGAGGGCCGCCGCCGGGGTCCTCAGGCGCGCGCCCCGGCCACGGCGGCCGGGGCGCCCTGGTGGGAGGATGGCCAGGTGATGGCTACTTCCGAGAGACACGGGTCCGCGCCGGGCCGGGGGGCCGGCGACGGTACCGGGACGCCCGCGCCGCAGGACGCGGCAGCGGCACAGGACACGCCGGCGGCACAGGACGCGGCCGCGCCGCGCGCGGTGGTGCGGTTCCGGCGCAGCGGGGCCGCGTTCGCCGCCGCCGTGATCGCCGTCATCGCCGCCGCGCCGCTGACCACCGCGTCGCGGTGGCTGTTCCCGCTGCTGCTGGTACCGGTCGCCGTGGCCGTCTGGGCCTGGCGCTCGGGCACGGTCGCCGACGGCCGCGGGCTGACGGTCACCGCGCTGGCGGGGCGGCGGTTCCTGCCGTGGGAGACCGTGGCCGCCGTCGGCCCGGACGAGCACCGCGGCGCCATCGCGCGCCTCGACTCCGGCCACCTGGTCCGGCTGCCGGCCGTCGGTGCCGAGGACGTACCCCGGCTGCTCGCGGCCGCCCCCGGCGGAAACGCCACCACGGCCCACTGACGCGGAGCGGGCGCCGCCCCCGCAGGGAGGGCGCCGCGCGGGCGGCGCGGCAGGCTCAGTAGTCGCCGTGGACCACGTTGGCGAGGGGGGCGCCGGCCGCGTGCCGGCGGAGCTGGGCCCCCACCAGGTCGTACGCCCGGCGCATCATCCCGCCCACCGCGCCCGCCACGTGCGGGGTCAGCAGCACCCCCGGCAGCGTCCACAGCGGGTGCCCCGCGGGCAGCGGCTCGGGGTCGGTGACGTCCAGGGCGGCGCCGATCCGGCCGCCGGACAGCGCCCGGACCAGGGCGTCGGTGTCGACCACCGGCCCGCGGGCCGCGTTGACCAGCAGCGCCCCGTCGGGCATCGCCGCGAGGAAGGCGTCGTCGACCAGGCCGCGGGTCGCGGTGGTCAGCGGTACGACCAGGATCACCACGTCGTGGGCGGGCAGCAGCGCCGGCAGCGCCGCGACCGCGTGGACCCCCGGCCGCGCGTGCCGGGCCACGTAGGTCAGCGACACCTCGAACGGCGCCAGCCGCGCCCCGATCTTGGTGCCGATGGCGCCCGCCCCCACGACGAGCACCCGCTTGCCGGTCAGCTCGTCGGTCGGCGTGTGGGCGCTGTGCGCCCACTCCCCCCGCCCCTGCGCCCGGGCGAAGTGGTCGAACCGGCGCAGCCAGGCCAGCGTCGCGGTGACCGCCCAGTCGGCGGTCGGGGCGTCGTGCACCCCCTGGGCGTCGCACAGCAGCGCCGTCGGCGGGATCCGGCCCAGCCAGGCGTCGGCGCCGGCGGTGAGGAGCTGGACGACCCGCACGTCGGGCAGGGTGCCCGCGAACGCCGTCCACTCCGGGGAGCTGACCAGGTACGGCGGGGTCCAGAACGTCACGCCCGCCGGGTCCGAGGGCGGCGCCTGCGGGTCGGTGACGACCTCGACGGTCACGCCGGGCGGGACCTCGCCGAGCAGCGCCGGTCCGTCGGGGTGCGCGAGCCATGCCTTCACGGCGCCCAACCTACCGGGCGGCCGGCGGCCCGCCGGGACCGCGGCGGCGGGTCAGCCCGCGCGGGCGCGGGTCTCCGCGCGCCAGAGCAGGGCGGTCAGCCGGGCGGTGCCGGCGGCCAGGTGCCGGCGGTACGTGCTGGTGGGCAGGTCGAGCAGGTCCGCGGCGGCGCGCTGGGTGCCGGCCGGCTGGAGGTAGGTGTGGTGCAGGGCGCGGTACCCGGCCCGGTCGCGGGCCGAGCCCGCCAGCGCGCGGGCGCCCTCGCGCAGGAAGTCGGCCACGGCGCGGGCGCCGTCGGCGGTACCGGCCGCGCGGACCGCCGCCGCCGCGCACAGCGGCGACCCGGCCAGCCGGTCGGGCCGCTCGAAGTGCCGCAGCGCCTCCCGGACCGCGGCGGCGAACGCGGCCTCGTCCAGGGCCGGTACCGGCTCCGGGTCGACCCCGCCGGCCTCGGCCTCCTCGCGGTCGGCGAGCCGGGCCAGCCAGGCCAGCGGCGGGGTGGCCCGCCAGTCGTGCCCGTACACGCCGAACTGCCGGCCGCCCACGGCGAAGTCGGCGCCGGCCAGCCGGTCGAAGTCCACGTACGCGCACACCTCGGCCCAGCTCGCGGGGTCGGCGCAGACGAGGAAGTGGAAGGCCAGCCCCGGTGTGGTCAGGTAGTGCCGGACCAGGTGCAGCGACAGCATCGTCTGCACCGGCGACACCGCCTGGTAGCCCACCGCGTCCAGCCAGTGCCGGACCACCGTCACCCGGTCGCCGCGCCCGACGGGCGCGTGCCGCTGGAGGTACGCCCAGGCCGCCTCGGCGCCCGGGTCGGCCGCGCGCTGGGCGGACGTGGTCCGGTCCAGCGCGACGAGCAGTTGCAGGCCGGCGAGGGCGCCGTCGGCGCGGCGGACGGCCTGCACGCCCTCCGGCTGTACCGCCGCCCAGTGGGCGAACGCGGCCGCCGACCGCTCGCCCTCGTGCGCGGCCACCAGCGCCCGCAGCGCCGGCAGCTCGGCCGGCCCGGCGGCGACCAGCCGCAGGCCGAACGCGTCGGCGGGGTCCGGCCGGACGTGGGCGAGCATCGCCGCCAGCCCGGGGGCGTGCCGGTGCAGGAACGCGTAGTCGGCCAGGACGGCCTGCTGGCCCGCGGCGTCCGCGGCGGCGAACCGCTCGCGGTACCAGGCCCGCGCCCGCTGGCGGATCTCCGCGTGCTGGCGCGGGTGCCGCCAGCGCAGCTCGCCGGCCAGCACCTCGCGGGCCAGGTCGTGCGGCGCGAGGCCGGCGCCGGCCTCGTCGATGACGGACAGCCCGCGCAGCCAGGCGAACTCCGCGTGCGCGTCCGGCAGGTCCAGCAGGGCCGCCAGCAGCGGCTCGGTCGTCGCGCGGACCTGCGCCGCGGCCTCCAGGGCGGCGCGGTGCCGCGGGTCCGGTACCGCGTCGATCAGCTCGCGCAGCAGCGTGCCCAGCACCTCCCGGGTGGCCGCCGGGGTGGGCGGGCCGCCGGTGGCGGCGCACACGTCCCCGACCAGCGCGAGCGCCAGCGGATGGCCGTGGGTGAACTCCAGCGCCGCGGCGCAGGCGTGCGCGGGGACGCCGCGGTGCCGCAGCAGGGCGACCGCGTCGTCGGGGTCCAGGTTGCCCAGCGGCAGGCTGCGCAGCAGGGCCCGCCAGCCCGGGTCGGCGCGCAGTCGGGCGGGGATGCGGTCGCGGCCGGCGAGGACGGCGACGACGCCGCCGGGCAGGCGCGGCAGCAGCTCGTCCCAGAGCCAGCGCTCCGCGGCGCCGAGCCGCTCGATCGTGTCGACCACCAGCAGCGCCCCGGCGAGGTCGGCCAGCGCGGCCAGCGGGTCGGCCGGGCCGGCCGGCAGGGCCTCGCGCAGCGCGTCGACCGGGCCGGCGGCCAGGTCGCGGCCGTCCAGCCAGTGCACGGTGCGGCCGGTGGCCCCAGCCCGGGCGGCGAACTGCCGCAGCAGCGTGGTCTTGCCGACGCCGCCCGGCCCGTGCAGGTGCAGCAGGCAGCGGCTGTCGGCGCCGCGCAGCAGGTCGCCGAAGGCGGCCAGCTCGGCGGTACGTCCGACGAATCCCCGTTGCCGGGCGTCGGCGAGCCGGTCGGCCAGTCGCGTCGCCATTTGCCCAGTCTCCCACCGCCGGGCCGCCCCGCGGGCGGCCGCGCGGGGCGGCCCGGCGGACCGTTTCGGGCGGTTCACCCCCGGCCGGGCGGACCGGCCGACTCCGGCGTTCCCACCCGGCGCAACGGGCGACGCCACGGCGCCCCGGACCGGGCTACGCTGCCTGGATGACGCCCCTGGATCGATGCCCCCCCACCGGCCGCCCCACCGGCCGACGCCTCCGCCGCGGCGCCGCGGCCGGCACCGCGCTCGCCGCGCTCCTGGCGCTGTCCGGCTGCGGGCTCGGCGCGCCGCCGGTCGTCGAGAGCGCCGGCGCCGCCCGCAAGGGCGTCGCCGCCACCGCGCCCGACGACGGCGAGCCGGCGGTGTCCGTGCTGGCCAGCCGCCTGCGCGTACCGTGGGGCATCGACTTCCTGCCCGACGGCGGCGCGCTGGTGACCGAGCGGGACAGCCGCCGCCTGCTGCGGGTCGGCCCGGCCTCCGACAGCGGCGGCCTGACGGTCACCCCGATCCAGACGATCACCGAGGCCGACGCCAACGGCGAGGGCGGGCTGCTCGGCCTCGCCGTGTCCCCGCGGTACGCCACCGACAGGACCGTCTTCCTGTACTACACCACCGGGCAGGACAACCGGATCGCCAAGCTCACGCTCGGCGGCCGGCCGACGCCGATCGTCACCGGGATCCCGATCTCGGGCATCCACAACGGCGGCCGGCTCGGGTTCGGCCCGGACGGCTTCCTCTACGCCAGCACCGGCGACGCCAGCCGCACCGGCAACAGCCAGGACCTCAAGAGCCTAGGCGGCAAGGTGCTGCGGATGACGCCCGAGGGCAGGCCGGCCCCGGGCAACCCGTTCCCCGACTCGCTGGTCTGGTCCTACGGCCACCGCAACGTCCAGGGCTTCGCCTGGGACTCCGCCGGCCGCATGTTCGCCACCGAGTTCGGCCAGAACACCTGGGACGAGCTGAACCGGATCGAACCGGGCAAGAACTACGGCTGGCCGATCGTCGAGGGCAAGGGCAGCGACCCGCGGTACGTCGACCCGCTGGTGGTGTGGACCACCGCGGAGTCCTCCTGCTCCGGCGCGGCGATCATCGGCGACACGTTCCACGCCGCGTGCCTGCGCGGTACCCGGGTGTGGGCGGTCAAGCTGGGCGCCGACGGCGGCGTCGTCGGCGAGCCCGTGGCCAGCCTGCGCACCTTCGGCCGGCTGCGGACGGCGGTCAAGGCGCCCGACGGGTCCCTGTGGGTGAGCACGTCCAACCACGACGGCCGCGGCAACCCGGTCGCCGACGACGACCGGATCGTGCGGGTCAGCAGCGCGGGTACGGAGACGGGGCGGCGCTGACCGCCCGGCTGCGCGCCCGGACCCTGGCCACGCTGCGGCGGGCCGGGGCCCTGGCGCGGCGGGTCGCGGGCCCGGCGCGGCGCGCCCGGCCCGCGGCGGCCGTGGCGCTGGTCGCGGTCGTCGGCGCGGTACTCGCGGTGGCCGGTGCGGCCCGGCTCGACGCCGACCTCGGGCCGTTCCGCAGCACGCTGGCCGTCGCCCCCTCCCTCACCGGCGACACCGACATCGAGATCCCGCCGCTGGGCGAGCTGCTGCTGGACTCCCACGACGGCCCCGTCCACCTCACGGTCCGGCTGGACCGGCTCGACCAGCGCCGGACCACCGCCCTGATCACCGAGCCCGACGGCGTGGCCCAGGCCGGGGCCACCGCCCTGTCCGACCTCGGCGACGCCCTGGTGCGGCTGGGCCTGCGGACCGTGGCCGTGGCCGTCCTGGGCGCCGTCGTACTGGGCTGGGTGGTGCTGCGCGACCGGCGGCGGGTCGCCGCGGCGGCCGTGACGGCCCTGGCGCTGGCCCTGGCCGCGCTGGCGGCCGGCGGGGCGACCTTCCGCCGGGAGGCGCTGGCCGAGCCGCGGTACGAGGGGCTGCTGACCAACGCGCCGGCCGTGGTCGGCGACGCCCGCAAGGTCGCCGACCGGTACGAGGAGTACGCGGCCCAACTGCAGAAGCTGCTGACCAACGTCGGCCGGCTGTACAGCACGGTGTCGTCCCTGCCCACCTTCGAGGCGCAGCCCGGCACCGTCCGCGCCCTGCACGTGTCCGACCTGCACCTGAACCCGACCGCCTGGCCGACGATCCGCACGGTCGTGAAGCAGTTCGACGTCGACCTGGTCATCGACACCGGCGACATCACCGACTGGGGCAGCGAACCGGAGCAGTCGTACGTGGACGCCATCGGCGGCCTGGGCGTGCCGTACGTGTTCATCCCCGGCAACCACGACTCGGCCGGCACCGCCGCCGCCGTCGCCCGGCAGCGCGGCGCGGTCGTGCTGGACAACCGCGCCGTCCAGGTGGGCGGGCTGCGCCTGGCCGGGATCGGCGACCCGCGGTTCACCCCCGACAAGGCCGGCGCGACCGAGGGCAAGCAGGGCCTGGAGCGACTGCGCGAGAGCGGTGCCGCCCTGGCCGCCACCGTCCGCGCCACCTCCCCGTCGGTCGACGTGGCGCTCGTCCACGACCCGGTGTCGGCGGCCTCGCTGACCGGGACCGTCCCGCTCGTCCTGGCCGGGCACACCCACCAGCGCGCGTTCGCGCCGCTGCCCGCCGCCCCCGGCCGCCAGCGGACCTGGCTGTCGGTGTCCGGCTCGACCGGCGGGGCCGGCCTGCGCGGGCTGGAGGGCGGGGAGCCGACGCCGCTGTCGATGTCGGTCCTGTACTTCGACACCGCCCGGCGCCTCCAGGCGTACGACGACATCCGGCTCGGCGGGACCGGACAGTCGCAGGTGACGCTGGAGCGCCACGTCGTGGGGGCCGTCCCGCCCGCGACCGCGGCCGGGACGAGAGGTATTGCCGCCGCCACCGACACTCACTAGGCTCACGCTGTCTACTCCACGGTGGACGCCCCACCGCGGTGCCGGACCCGGTCCGCAGCGCCGCCGGGCGCCGCCGGCCGGAGCTGAATGCGCCCCGCGCGACAGTCGCACCGCGCACACGCCCCGCCCGCTCCGCGCGCCCGCCGCTTCCCCGCCGGGCGGCCCGCGTCCGACGGCCCCGCGTGCCCGCCGGCGTACCGGCTGCCCGCGGCGGCGCCCACGGACGGGAGGGCGCGTGCGGTACGACCGACCGACATGGACGGGGGTGTGGGCGGCGCTGGCCGCCGCGGCGCTGCTCGCCGGGCCGCTCCCGGCGACCGCGCGGACACCCCCTCCGGTGACCGCGGCCGGCAACGCGACGACTGAGGCGGACGCTTCCGCCGTCGACGCGGCGGCCGGGGCCGGCGCTTCCGCCGTCGGCGCGGCGGCCGGGGCGGGCGCCGCCGGCCTGGGCGACCGGGAGGTGTGGTCCGCCCGACAGGTGAACGACGACGTCGTGGAGGTCGGCGTGTACACCCCGGGCGACGGGGTGACGCCGCAGGAGCTGTACCGCGAACTGGACCGGCAGGGCGTCCGCGGCCTCCGCCGCCCCGCCGCGGCGCGCGCCGGCCAGTGCCGCCTCGGCACCGCGTACGCCCTGGAGGACGGCCGCTGCCCGCCGATCCGCTGGGCCTGGGCCGGCTACCCCGACCCGCAGGTCCACTTCCGCGACCGGACCCCGCGCGCCTGGCCGGTCAAGGAGGCCGTCCGGGCCTGGAACCGCGCGCCCGGCGTCGACTCGCACTGGACCGACCGCGGCTGCCCCCGGGAGCGGCGCCACTGCGTGGAGGTGCGCAGCGGCGACTTCGGGTCCGGCTGGGCCGGCAACACCACGTACCGCATGACGATGGGGCGCAACTTCGTCGACGGTTCGGTGCTGGTCCGGCTGAACGACCGGTACGCCACCAGCACCGCCGACCGGCGCAGCACCGCCTGCCACGAACTCGGCCACGCCCTGGGAGTGGGCCACAACACGTCGACCGCGAGCTGCATGTACCCGGTCGATAACGCGCTGGACCGCACCCAGCCGCACCGCGGCGACGTGGATCTGCTGCGCCGGGTGATCTACCCGTGACCACGGAAGGGCCCGCCATGCCCCGCACCACCGGCATCCGCCGCGCCGCCACCGGCCTCGGCCTCGCCGCGGCGCTCGCGGGGGGCGCGGGGTGCGCCCCCGTCGCCGCGGGGGACGCCGCCGCACCCGCCGGGGTCGCACAGGCGGGCGCCGCCACGGCCGCCGACCCGCCGACCCGCGGGCCCGGCGGCGCCTCCGTGGACCCGACCGACCCGGGCCGGCCGCGCACGGGGCCGCGGCGGCCGGTGCGCGGCGAGGCGTACCCCTACGACCTGTACACCCACTGCGGGATCGCGTTCGCCCGGTTCGGCGGCCGGACGTGGCTGGCCTCGTCGCGGCGGTCGGAGCCGGCGACCCGGCCGGACAACGCCGGCCTGAGCACCTACACCGGCTACACGGCCGGCACCATGACGCTGGTCGACCCGCGCACGGCCCGGTTCGTCATCGACCTGCGACGGGTCGCCGCGGGCGTCCACCCGGTGGTCACGTTCCGGCCCACGTCGCGCCGCGCCCCGGTCTGCCAGTAGCTCCCCGGCCGGGCGGCGTGGCCGTCAGCTAAGTCGGGCGATGATCAGTTCGCGGACCGTCCGCGCGTCCGCCTGCCCGCCGGTGGTCTTCATGACCGCCCCCACGAGCGCGCCCGCGGCGGCGACCTTGCCGTCGCGGACCTTGGCGGCGACGTCCGGGTTGGCCTCGATCGCCGCGTCCACCGCGGCGGTCAGCGCCCCGGTGTCGGACACGACCGCCAGCCCGCGGGCGGACATGACGGCGGCCGGGTCGCCCTCGCCCGCGACGACGCCCTCCAGTACCACCCGGGCCAGCTTGTCGTTGAGCCGGCCCTCGTCGACCAGGGCCTGCAGCGCCGCGACGTGCGCGGGGGTGACACCGACCGCCGCCAGCTCGACGCCCTGCTCGTTGGCGCGCCGGGCCAGGTCGCCGAGCCACCACTTGCGGGCGCCGGCCGCGGTGGCGCCCGCCGCCACGGTCTGCTCGATTAGCTCGACCGCGCCGGCGTTGAGGACCGCGGCCATCTCCGCGTCGCTGAGCTCCCACGCCGCCTGCAGCCGCTGGCGGTGTACCCGCGGCAGCTCGGGCAGGGCGTCCTTCAGCTCGGCCACCCAGGCGGCGTCCGGCGCCAGCGGCACCAGGTCGGGCTCGGGGAAGTACCGGTAGTCCGTCGCCGTCTCCTTCGAGCGGCCCGGCGTGGTGTCGCCGGTGTCCTCGTGGAAGTGCCGCGTCTCCTGGTGGATCGGCACGCCCGCGTCCAGGAGGCCGGCCTGGCGGACCATCTCACTGCGCACGGCGCGCTCGACGCTGCGCAGCGAGTTGACGTTCTTCGTCTCGGTGCGAGTGCCCCAGGCGGCGCCCGGGAGGTTCAGCGAGGTGTTGACGTCGCAGCGCATCGAGCCCTGCTCCATGCGCACGTCCGAGACGCCCAGGGAGCGGACCACGTCGCGCAGCTCGGTGACGTACGCCCGGGCGACCTGCGGGGCGCGCGCGCCGGTGCCGGGGATCGGCTTGGTGACGATCTCCACGAGCGGGATGCCGGCCCGGTTGTAGTCCACCAGGGACTCGCTGGCTCCGTGGATGCGGCCGGTGGCGCCGCCGACGTGGAGGGTCTTGCCGGTGTCCTCCTCCAGGTGCACGCGCTCGATGCCGATCCGCACCGTCTCGCCGTCGAGGTCGATGTCCAGCCAGCCCTCCCCGCACAGGGGCTCGTCGTACTGGCTGATCTGGTAGTTCTTCGGCATGTCCGGGTAGAAGTAGTTCTTCCGGGCGAACCGGCACCACGACGCGATGGTGCAGTTCAGCGCCAGCCCGATGCGGATCGTCGCCTCGATCGCGGCGGCGTTGGCCACCGGCAGCGAGCCCGGCAGGCCCAGGCACACCGGGCAGATCTGGGTGTTCGGAGCGGCGCCGAACCCGGTGGGGCAGGCGCAGAACATCTTGGTGTTCGTACCCAGCTCCACGTGCGTCTCCAGGCCGACCACGGGCTCGTACCGACTGGTCACGTCCTCGTACGACGGCGACACGATCGCGCCCATCCACAGCCTCCCGGCGAACACCCGACCGACAACCCCACCAGCCTAGCCGCCACGCCCGCCCCGGGCTGCGCTCCCCCACCGGCGCGCGCGGGCGGGGCGGACACGGCGCGCCGCGGTGGCGGAGAATGGCCCGATGGGGAGCGCGACGCGGGTGCGGCGGTCACGGTGCGTCCTGGGCGGCGGCGTCGCCGCCTGCACGGCGGGCGGCGCGCTGCTCGGCTGGGGAGCCCGCCGGGCCGTCGACTGGCTGGTCGCGCACGGCGGGGTGCCGCTGCCGCTGGGCGGCCTGTGGCGTCGGCTCGCCGCTCTCGGCGAGCCGCTGGGCACCCTGAGCTTCCCCGTCCTCGGCCTCCTGGCCGGCGGGTACGTCGCCTACCACCTGTGGGCCGGGCAGCTCACCGCCACCGTCACCGACGACACCCTGACGATCCGCCGGCTCAGCGCCGCCCACTCCGTACCGCGGGCGGCCACGACGGCGGTGTACGTCGAGCGCGCCGATGTCGTCGTCCTCGGCGCCGCGGGCGAGGAGGCGCTGCGCGTCAAGGGCGACCTGCCCGCGGGCGGCCTCGGCGCGGCGCTGACCGCCCACCGCTGGCCGTGGTGCCCCGACGGCGACCCGCACGAGAAGTCCTACCGCCGGTTCGTCCCGGACGACCCGGCCCTCACCCCGACCGTCAACGCGCTGCTGAAGGCGCGCGCCGACGCCCGGGCGCGGGGCCTGCGCGACACCGCGGACGAGCTGCGCCGCACGGTGGCCACCGCGGACCTCGTCGTGCACGACCGCAAACGCGACCAGTACTGGCGCCGGACCACCCCGCCCGGCTGAACCACCCCGGCTGAACCACCCCGCAAGGCCGCCCGTCAGCGGGTCAGCACGGTCGGCTCGTGGGCCACGGGGAAGTTCACCGACGCGGCGATGAAGCAGGCCCGGTGCGCGTCGGCGTGCAGCGCCAGGGCCCGTTCGCACATCCCCGGGTCGGCGACGACGACCTCGGGACGCAGCGTGGCGGACGTGAAGGACCCGCCCTCGCGGCCGGCCCGCATCGCGCCCTCCGCCCGGTCGGTGTACCCGGTGACCACGACGCCGCCCACGGCGCACAGGTGCAGATAGGACAGCATGTGGCACTGGGCCAGGGCCGCGAGCAGGAGCTGCTCGGGGTTCCACCGGTCGGCGTCGCCGTGGAACGCCCGGTCGGCGCTGCCGGCCAGCGGCGGCGGACCGTCGGCGGTCACCACGTGGGTGCGGTCGTAGGAGCGGTAGCCGGTGGTACCGGCGCCGCGGTCACCGGTCCAGGCGACCGTCACGGCGTACTGGTGTTCGCGCATACCCATACCTCAGCACACCGGCGGGCCGCGCGTCAGGCGACGCGGCAGCGCCGGCCGCCCAGCGCGACGACGTCGCCGCGGACCAACTGCCGGCCGCGCCGCCGCTCCACCTCGCCGTTGACCCGGACCTCCCCGTCGGCGATCAGCTCCTTGGCGTCCCCGCCGGTCTCGACCAGGTCCGCCAGCTTGAGTAGCTGACCCAGCCGGATCCCACCCGCCCCGACCTCGATGTCGCGCATCCCTATCTCCCACTCCCCCACAGCTCACGCAACGCCTGCAACGTGTCCTCGCGCCAGCGGGCGAAAGAGGGCACCTTGTCGAGGACGTCCAGAGTGATCAGTCCGGCCAGCCGCTCGTAGTAGTCGGTGACGGGCCGGCGGATGCGGATGCCGAGCTGCTGCAACGGCACCTTCGGATCAGGTACGCGCTCGACGGCGGCCGCCGACCGGGGTACGCCCAGCTCGTCGTCCGACCAGCTCACCCCCAGGGCGCGGCGGAGCGCCTGTCCGTCCGCGAGGATCCAGGCCTCCGTCTCGCGCATCGGCACCACCGTGACCAGGCGCCCGGTGGCGGCGGTCCACCGCTGCCGCAGCGGCTCCCGCCACTCGCGTTCGACGCGCTCGCCGTTCGCCCCGGCGTCGCGGTGCGCGAAGACGAGGTCGAAGCTGCCGCTGTTGCGCGCCGCGACACCCAGGATCTCCTCCACGCTGGGCGGACCGGTGCGGCAGCGAACCGGCATCACGTCGGCGACCTCCACCGGAAAGTCGAAGTGGTGCGCGCACATGCGTTCCAACGCACGCCCCAGCAGGCCCGGGTAGATGCGGTCGTCGCTGGTGCCCTCGGCCAGGAGAGCGCATGACAGGTATCTCACGGGTCGCCCAGCGACTCGCGCACCTCGTAGGCGGCGATCTCGGCATCGCTCACCACGTGGACCTCCGGGTCGGCGAGCAGGGGCTGCACGCGGTCGCGCACGGCACGCCAGCGGGTCACCCGGCTGACCCGCCCGCTGCCCTCCGTCCGCGTCACCGCGTCCAGCCAGATCACGTTCTGCTGGACGAGACTGCCGGGATCGTGGGACAGGGTGTGCAGGATCGCCGGCGAGTGGCTGCTGACCACAAGCTGGACCGGCGTCTCGGCCGCACCGGAGATCCGCCGCTCAAGCCCGCGTTCGACCTGCGTACGCAGATGGCGCATCAGTACCTGCAACCGCTGCGGGAACACCCCGTTCTCGGGCTCCTCGAAGCACACGAGACCCGCGCCGCGCGGCTCGTAGAGGGCGGCAAGCAGCGCGACGGTACGCAGCGTGCCGTCGGACGAGACGCGCGCCAGGAACGGCGCCTCGCCGTTGGTGAGCACCTCCACCTGCCGCTGCCGGCGTCCGGGGTCGTCGCTGATCCGCACGCCCTGGATGCCGGCCACGACGCTGGCCAGGTCCGCCGAGATATCGTTCAGCACTCCCTCGGGGCGATCCCCGGTACCCGTCTCCCGGCTGACGCGCCGCAGGGTGTTGGGCAGGTGTTGGCCCGTACCCGAGAGGCTGTCCGGGTCGTCGTAGGAGTCCGCCATCCGCAGCGCCGTCGGGTCGAGGTGGAGGAGGCGCCAGTTGGCGATCTCACGCTGGAGGGCGAACAGAAGCGGAAAGTCGTTGGCGGTCGTGATGCTCGACAGCGCCGTCGCCGTGGCATCGGCGGCCGGTAGCTGGCGCGGCTGGCCCTGTGACCCCTGCTGGTAGATCTTGAACCGTGGCCGCTCGGGGTCGGCGTCCACGTCCAGCAGCGGCTTGCGGTTCAGCGAGTAGACCGCGAGCCGCTCGGCGACCTGCGGCGGAAACTGCCTGATCCACCTGTCGTCGGCTTTCCTGATCCGCTGGACCCTTTCGTCGACGACGAATGGTCGCAGGCTCAGGTCGACCCGGCGGGCTTCGATCTCCACCTCGTAGCGGAGTCGGGAGTGGGTCACCACTGCCCGGTCGCCGAACGCGTCCACGGCAGCGCCGTCGAGCAGTACCTCCACCGCGAACCGCATCCGGTCGGCGTGACTGCCGTCCGCGTAGCGGTGCAGCAGTTCGGCCAGGTCTCCGCGGGTGTGCTGCACCGCGTGGAGGAGGGGCTCCGTCGCCAACAGCCGCAGGAACTGGAGCGCGTCGAAAAGGTTGGACTTGCCCGCGGCGTTGCGGCCGACGACCGTGAGCAGTGGCGGGACGTCCAGTGCGAAGCCACGGAAGGTCTTGAAGCCGTCGATCTCGATCCGGGTGAGCACGGCGACTCCCGCTACAAGGCCGGCGGCGCGAGCGGGCCGACGGCGGCCTCCAGCGCGGCGGCGACCCGGTACATCCGGTCGTCGGCCATCGTCGGCGCCATCACCTGGAGGCCGACCGGGAGGCCGTCGGACAGGCCGGCCGGTACGGAGATCGCCGGGCCGCCGTACAGGTTGGTCGGGATCGTGTACAGGTCAGCCAGGTACATCTGGTACGGGTCCGAGGTGCGCGCGCCGAACGGGAACGCCACGAACGGGGTCGTGGGCGAGATCAGCGCGTCGACCCTGCCGAACGCCGCCGTGAAGTCCCGGGTGATCAGCGTGCGGACCTTCTGGGCCTGCCCGTAGTACGCGTCGTAGTAGCCCGAGGACAGGGCGTACGCGCCGAGGATGATGCGCCGCTTCACCTCCGCGCCGAAGCCCGCCTCGCGGGTCATCGACATGACCTCCTCCAGCGAGCGCTGGCCGTCGTCGCCGGTGCGCAGGCCGAACCGGACGCCGTCGAAGCGGGCCAGGTTCGAGGAGCACTCGCTCGGCGCGATCAGGTAGTACGCCGGCAGCGCGTACGCGAAGTGGGGGCAGGAGACCTCGACGATCTCCGCGCCGAGCTTCGTCAGGCGCGCGACGGTGTCCCGGAACACCGCGGCCACGCCCGGCTCGGCGCCGTCGCCCGCGAACTCGGCCACCACGCCCAGCCGGACGCCGGACAGGTCGCCCGAGGCGCCCCGGCGGGCCGCCTCGACGACCGGCGGCACGGGCGCGGGGATCGACGTGGAGTCCATCGGGTCGTGGCCGCCGATCACCGCGTGCAGCAGAGCGGCGTCGGTGACGGTGCGGGCGCAGGGGCCCGGGGTGTCCAGCGAGGACGAGAAGGCGACCAGGCCGTAGCGGGAGGTGCCGCCGTAGGTGGGTTTGACGCCGACGGTGCCGGTGACCGCGCCCGGCTGGCGGATCGAGCCGCCGGTGTCGGTGCCGATGGCCAGCGGGGCCTCGTAGCCGGCCACGGCCGCGGCCGAGCCGCCGCCGGAGCCGCCCGGGATCCGGCCGAGGTCCCACGGGTTGCGGGTCGGGCCGTACGCGGAGTACTCGGTGGAGGAGCCCATCGCGAACTCGTCCATGTTGGTCTTGCCGAGGATCACCATGCCGGCCTCGCGCAGGCGGGCGACGAGCGTCGCGTCGTACGGCGGCCGCCAGCCCTCCAGGATCTTCGAGCCCGCGGTGGTCGGCACCCCCCGGGTGCACAGCACGTCCTTGACGGCGACCGGCACGCCGGCCAGCGGGCCGAGCGCCTCCCCGGCGGCGCGGCGGGCGTCCACGGCCCGGGCGGCGGCCAGCGCGCCGTCGGCGTCGACGTGCAGGAAGGCGTGCACGCGCGCGTCCACGGCGGCGATCCGGTCCAGGTGGGCCCGGGTGACCTCCTCCGCGGACGACTCGCCCGCGGCGATGGCGCGGCCGAGCTGCTCGGCGGTCGCGGTGGTGAGATCGGTCATGCTCACGCCTCCTCGTCCAGGATGCGCGGCACCCGGAAACGGTCCTCGTACGCGTCGGGCGCGCCGGCCAGCGCCTCGTCCCGCGCCAGCCCGGGGCGTACCTCGTCGGCGCGCAGGACGTTGGTCAGCGGCACCGAGTGCGAGGTCGGCGGGATGTCCGCCGCCACCACCTCGCCGACGCGGGCGACCGCCTGGAGAATGACGTCGAGCTGCCCGGCGAACTGGTCCAGCTCGGCGTCGGTGACGGCGAGCCGCGACAGGCGCGCCAGGTGCGCGACCTCCTCGCGGGAGATGGCGGCCATCGGTCCCCCTCGGTGACGGGTGGGTGCGGGTGCGACCCGTGGAGTCTATTTGCTGCGCGGGCTGGCCGAGGCGGCCGGGGTCGCGGCGAGTCCGTCGCGTGTCGCGCCGGTCGCGGCGGCGGGCGCCTCGTCGGCGGCGCCGTCGCGGGGGGCCAGCGGGCGCGGGGCCGGCAGGCGGGCGGGCACCACGGGCCGGTACCGCCCCAGCCACGTCATCAGTTCGTCGGCCGGCATCGGGCGGGCGTGGAACCAGCCCTGGGCGACGTGGCAGCCGGCGGCGTGCAGTGCCCGCCAGATCCGCTCGTCCTCCACGCCCTCGGCGACCACCCGCAGCCCGAGGGCGCCGGACAGCTCGATGATCGAGCGGACGATCGCCGCGTCGTCCGGGTCCACGGCCATGCCCAGGACGAACGAACGGTCGATCTTGACCTCGGTCAGCGGCAGCCGCCGCAGGTGCGACATCGAGGAGTAGCCGGTGCCGAAGTCGTCCAGCGCGATGGCCACCCCGGTGCGGTCCAGCCGGCTGATGGTGGCCAGCACCCGGCGCGGGTCGGCCATCAGCGCGCCCTCGGTGATCTCCAACTGGATCAGGTACGGCGGCAGGTCGTGCGCGGCGAGCAGCCGGGCGATCTGGTCCACGAGTTCGCCGGTGTGCAGGTCGCGGACGCTGACGTTGAGCGACGCGCGCAGCGGCCGGCCGGCCGCCGCCCAGGCGGCCACCTGGTGGACGACGGTGTCCACGACCCGCCGGGTCAGCAGGGCCATCACCGCCGTCTGCTCGGCGACCCGGATCAGCTCCTCCGGGTCGACCAGGCCGCGCCGCGGGTGGTGCCAGCGCAGCAGCGCCTCCACGCCGACGACCTCGCCGGTGGCGATGTCCACCTGGGGCTGGTAATACATGGCGATCTCGTCGGCCGCCGGGTCCTCCAGCGCCCGGCGCAGGTCGGCGAGCAGGGCCAGCCGGTCGGCGGTGTGGTGGTCGGACTCCGGGGCGTACACGGCGGTCCCGGCGCTGCTCTGCTTGGCCTCGTACATCGCCACGTCGGCGCGGCGCAGCAGCGTGTGCACGTCGTCGCCGTGGCGCGGGTACAGCGCAATGCCCATCGAGGCGTCCACGTCCAGCGGCAGCCCGTCCAGGACCACGGGCGGGCGCAGGGCCGCGCACAGCCGGTCGGCCAGCTCCCGGGCCTGCGCCTCGCCGCCGACGCCGACGGACAGGACGGCGAACTCGTCGCCGCCGAGGCGCGCGACCACGTCGGAGGGCCCGACGGCCGCGGTGAGCCGGTGCCCGACCTCGACCAGGAGCTGGTCGCCGACGGTGTGGCCGAGGGCGTCGTTGACGTGCTGGAAGCGGTCCAGGTCGAGCAGGATCAGGGCCATCGGCGGGCGCCGGCCGCGGCCGGGGGCCGCGATCCGGGCGGCGACGGCCGCGACGAGGGCGGTCCGGCTGGCCAGGCCGGTGAGGGTGTCCAGCCGGTCGCGGGCGATCTGCTCGGCGGCCAGCCGGCTCATCCGGTACACCGCGTACAGCGGCACGAGCACTAGGGGAATCAGCGCCGGGGTGGCCGACGCGGCGCTGAGCATGATCGGGCTGAGCAGCAGCAGGGCGGCGGTGGCCAGCGCCTCCACCCCCAGGCCGGGGAAGGCGCGCGCCCACCCGCCGCCGAAGCGCAGGTGGACGGCCAGGGTCACGGCGCCGTTGTTGACGCCGAACCAGGCCAGCCCGGCCAGCCCGAGCAGGGCCACCTGGCCCCACCGCTGCGGTACGCCCGGCGGCGCCGACCCGCCCAGCCGCAGCACCAGGTCGGCGGCCGCGAGCGCGAGGGTGTACTGCCCGACGTTGAAGCTCGCCCGCCACAGCGCCTGCCGCTGCCGGAGCGCGGCCACGACGACGGCCGCGCACTGCACCGCCGCGGCGGCGCCGAGTCCCCACTGGAGCAGGATCGCGAAGGTGAAGCAGATCGAGGGGAAGATCGCCGAGCTCTCCCGGCGGCCGGGCGGGACGAAGGGCCGGGCGTCGCTGACGACCGCGAGGATCGCCATCAGCCAGAAGCCCGCCGGCAGGTCGGGCACCGTGTCGACGAGGCGGCGCAGCGGGCCGGCGCAGGCCGTGACCGCGGCGATGGTGATCAACAGGGCGAAGCCGTAGAGCGGTACCGCCCGGTCGCGGGGAACCGTGTTCCGCGACGCTTCAGGCCCCATGGACGAACCTCCGACGCCTCATCCGGCTACGACCGTCGCCGGGCGGGGCCGTTCCTACTTCGTGTACACGCTACGGAGTAACGGACACTAAGGGACTAACCGGACTAACTTGTAACAAATTTGCAATCCCGGAGTGCGGGCCGTCCTACTCGCCGCGCTCGGCGACCGCCTCGGCGGCCTCGGGACCCCGGTCGAGCAGTACCGCGAAACCGGCCTCGTCGAGCACCGGCACCCCGAGCGTCAACGCCTTGTCGTATTTGCTGCCGGGGTTGTCCCCCACGACCACGAAACTGGTCTTCTTCGAAACGGATCCACTGACTTTCCCTCCGCGCGCCGCCACCGCCTCGGTGGCCTGGTCCCGCGAGTACGCCGCGAGCGTGCCGGTCACCACCACCGTCATCCCCTCCAACGGGCGCGGTCCCTGCTCGGCCGACTCCTCCGCCATCCGCACCCCGGCGGCGCGCCACTTCGCCACGACCTCACGGTGCCAGTCCACAGCAAACCATTGCCGGACGCTTTCCGCGATAGTCGGACCGACCCCTTCTGCCGCGGCCAATTCGTCGACGGCCGCCTCGGCAATGGCGTCCAGCGACCGGAAGTGCCTGGCCAGCCCCTGCGCGGACGTCGGCCCGACGTGGCGGATGGACAACGCGACAATAACTCTCCACAGTGGCCTGCCCTTGGCCACCTCCAGGTGCTCCAGTAGCTTTGCGGCATTGCTGCCCAACGATCCGTCCTTGTTCACGAAGAACGGACACCGGGCCAGCGCCGCCGCGTCGAGCCCGAACAGGTCGCCCTCGTCGGCGATGACCCCGGAGTCCAGCAGCGCGTTGGCCGCCTTCACCCCGAGCACCTCGATGTCCAGGGCGCCGCGGCCGGCCAGGTGGAACACCCGCTCGCGCAACTGGGCCGGGCAGGACCGGCGGTTCGGGCAGCGGATGTCGATGTCGCCCTCCTTGGCCGGCGCCAGCGCGGTGCCGCACACCGGGCAGTGGTCGGGCATCACGAACGCCCGCGCGTCGGCCGGCCGCCGCTCGACCACCGGGCCGAGCACCTCGGGGATCACGTCGCCGGCCTTGCGCAGCACCACGGTGTCCCCGATCAGCACGCCCTTGCGGGCCACCTCCTGCGCGTTGTGCAGGGTGGCCAGCGCCACGGTCGAACCGGCCACGAGCACCGGCTCCAGGACCGCGAACGGGGTCACCCGGCCCGTGCGCCCGACGTTGACCTGGATGTCGCGCAGCAGCGTGGTGACCTCCTCGGGCGGGTACTTGTAGGCGATCGCCCAGCGCGGCGCGCGGCTGGTCGAGCCGAGCCGCCCCTGCACAGCCACGTCGTCCACCTTGACCACGACGCCGTCGATCTCGTGCGCCACGTCGTGCCGGTGCGCCGCGTAGTGCCCGACGTACTCCCGTACGGCGGCCAGGTCCGGCGCCGGCCGCCACAGGTCGCTGACCGGCAGGCCCCAGGCGCCCATCGTCGCGTAGGCCGCGGACTGCGAGACCGGGGCGAAGCCGGCGCGGGCCCCGACGCCGTGCACCACCATCCGCAGCCGGCGCGAGGCGGTGACCCGCGGGTCCTTCTGCCGCAGGCTGCCGGCCGCGGCGTTGCGCGGGTTGGCGAAGGGTGCCCGGCCCTGCTCCACCAGGGCCGCGTTGAGCGCGGCGAACGCCGCCACCGGGAAGTACACCTCGCCGCGGACCTCCAGCAGCGCGGGCAGGTCCGCGCCGGTGAGCCGGTCGGGGACGTCGGCGATCGTGCGGACGTTGGCCGTCACGTCCTCGCCCGTGCGCCCGTCGCCGCGGGTCGCGGCGCGCACCAGCCGGCCGTCCTCGTACGTGAGGTTGATCGCCAGGCCGTCGACCTTGACCTCGCACAGGTAGCCGACCGGGCCGCCCGCATCGCGGGTGACCCGCTCGGCCCACGCCGCCAGCTCCGCGTCGTCGAAGGCGTTGTCCAGCGAGAGCATCCGCTGCGCGTGCGCCACGGGCGTGAAGTCGGTCGAGAACGTGCCGCCGACCCGCTGCGTCGGCGAGTCCGGGGTGCGCAGCGCCGGGTACTGCTCCTCCAGCGCCGCCAGCGTGCGCAGCAGCGCGTCGAACTCCGCGTCGGGGACGGTCGGGGCGTCCAGGACGTAGTAGCGGAACTGGTGCGTGCCCACCTCCTCGGCGAGCCGGGCGTGCCGGGCGCGGGCCTCGGGCGGCGGCTCGGCGCCGCCGTCGCCGGGGGCGGGGCTGACTTGCGCTGCGTCGGACACCGGTTGACCTCCGTGCTGGCGGCGCCGCGGCCAGGGCGCGGCACAGCCGGGCACCGGACCGGCGCGGCGCCGGATGCGTGCGGGTGCGCCCCGACCACGGGTCGCATGATCGCGGCGCTCTCGCGATAGTGCCGCATCCGGCACGCTAGTCACCGCCTGCGACACGCGGACCGCGGGCCGGCGACCCTCAGGCGGACCGCGGGCCGGCGACCGGACCGGCGGGGCCGGCGACCCCTCAGGCCGCCCCGTCCTCCCAGGCGGTCCCGAGCAGGTGGAGCTGGTCGGCGTACTCGATCCGGTGCGCCCACCCCGCCGGCCAGCCCTCCATCCCGTGCGCCGCCCCCAGCAGCGCGCCGGCCAGCGCGGCGATCGAGTCGGAGTCGCCCGAGGTCGCGGCGGCGCGGCCGAGGCCCGCGACCGGGTCGTCCCGGTGCCGGACCGCGCAGTACAGCGCCGTGGCCAGCGCCTCCTCGGCGACCCACCCGGCACCGGTGGCCAGGCAGGCGTCGCCGCCGTCGTCCGGGGCGGTGAGCGCGGCCTCCAGCCGGTCGAGGGCGGCGGCGCACTCGCCCCACCCGCGGGCGGTGAACTCCGCCGGGCTGTCGATGCCCGGCTGGTGCCACAGGTCGCCCAGCCACTCGCCGCGGTACACCGTGCGCTGCGAGTCGCACCGGGCCCGCAGCAGGCCGGGCACCCGGCCCAGCGGCGCGCCGTCGCGCAGCACCCACACCGCCAGCGCGGTCAGCTCGGCCGCCGCGACGGCCGTGGGGTGACCGTGGGTGAGTGCGGCCTGGAACTGCGCCATTCCGGCCAGGGTGTCGGTGTCCAGCCCGCGCAGCAGGCCGACCGGGGTGGCCCGCATGTTCGCGCCGCAGCCCTTGGACGCTGTCACGGTCGCCTCCCGCCACGGCAGCCCGGCGGCCAGCCGGCCGATCGCCTCCAGGCAGGTGCGGCCGGGGGCGCGGGTCTGGTCGGCGCTCATCGCCCAGGCGACGAACCGGGCGCGCAGCAGCGGTTCGAGCAGGTCCGGCGTGGGGCCGTCGGCGTCGTGCAGGGACCAGGCGACGGCCAGCGCGAGCTGGGTGTCGTCGGTGACCCGGGCGGGGTCGCCGACCAGGTCGCGGGGGCCGCCGGAGCCGTACCGGGCGACGATGGCGGGGTAGCCGAGGAACTCGGTGGGCGCGCCCAGCGCGTCGCCGTACGCGAGCCCGAACAGTGATCCGGTGACCCGCCGCACCGTCAGCTCCACAGCCGACCGGACCACGCGCCCCCGACCGTGGTCGGCGGGACGGGAGGTCGCGAGGTCGCCGCGGTGGACCGCAGCCCGGTCGGACCGGGACAGGCGAGCACAAACGAGTGCAAGCGGCCAATCACGGCAACTCCTTCCATTGATGGTCGTGAACCATAGTCCGATGGTGATCTATGCGCCAATCCGGTCACGGAGCTCCCGGGCGGCCTCGTGACACGCCGTGAGCAGGGCGCGGGCACGGGTCGCCGAAGCGCCCGCGAGACCACAGGCGGGCGTCACGACCACCTGACGCGGGAGCAGCTCCGGCGCGAAGCCGAGGACGTGCCACAGCCGCTGCACCCGGTCCGCGACCACCTGGGCGCTCGCCGGTACCTGCGGATCGGTGCTGGCGGCACCGGCGAACAACCCCAGACCACGGTCCAGCGCCCCGCCGAGTTCATCCAGGTCGCCCATCTGGTCGAGGTCGACCGCCACGGCGGCCGCCCCGGCCGAGGCGATCAGCGCCACCGGCGCGTCCGCGGCGCAGCAGTGGACGGTCGTCGGCACGCCCGCCCCCTCGACGACCGCCGCGAGCGCCGACCGGGCCAGGTCGGCCTCGACCGGGCGGATCGCCGACAGCGTGCTCGCGGTGGGAATCCGCCCGGCGAGCACCGCCGGCAGCAGCGGCTCGTCCAGTTGCAGCAGGAGGTGGGCGCCCGGGACGCGCGCCGCGACGTCGGCCACGTGGACCCGGACCCCCTCGGCCAGCGCCCCGGCGACGTCCCGGGCCGCGCCCGGGTCGGCCAGCGCCGGGCCGCCCCGGGGCAGCTCCAGGCTCGCCGCCAGCGTCCACGGGCCGGCGACCTGCACCTTCAGCGGGCCGGTGTAGCCGTCAGCGGCGGCCGTGAGCTGGTCGAGGTCGCGCTCCATCAGGTCCCGGGTCACCCGCAGGTCCCGGCCGGGGTGGCTGGCCAGTTGCCAGCGCGCGGCGTACAGCTCGACCGGCAGCGCGGCGAGCAGGCCGGCACCGCGGCCGACCAGGTCGGCGCCGGGACCGCGGCCGGGCAGCTCGACCAGGTGCGGCAGGTCACCCAGCTCGCCGAGCACCATCCGCTGCGCCTCGGCCACGTCGGTGCCGGGCAGGGAACCGATGCCGGTGGCGGAGCCCGCCGGCCAGGGCCACGTCTGCGCACTCATGAGCGCCGAGGTTACCCGGGAGTCAGTTGTCGCGGTGACCCGCGCCACCGGGGGCCGCTCAGGCGATGGTGGCGGCGCCGAGCACGATGTCGCCGCCGGGGTCCGGGCGGTACGCGACGAGCGCCTGGCCCGCCGCCACGCCGCGCACCGGCGTGCGCAGCCGGGCGGACCAGCCGTCGGCGCCGGCGGTCAGGACCGCGGGCGTGGCGGCGCCGTGCGCGCGGAGCTGCACCGCGCACTCCAGCGGCGCCGCGGGCGGCGGGCAGCCGGTCCAGACCGGGCGGACGGCGCGCACCTCGTCGACCTCCAGCGCCGCCGCCGGCCCGACGGTGACCGTGTTGCTGACCGGGGTCACCGACAGGACGTAGCGGGGCCGGCCGTCGGGGGCCGGGCGGTCCAGCCGCAGGCCGCGCCGCTGGCCGACGGTGTAGGCGTAGGCGCCGCCGTGGGTGCCGAGGACCTCGCCGCTGGCCGCGTCGACGATGTCACCGGGGCGCTCGCCGAGCCGCCGGGCCAGGAACCCGCGCGTGTCGCCGTCGGCGATGAAGCAGATGTCGTGCGAGTCCGGCTTGTCCGCCACCGCGAGGCCGCGGGCGGCCGCCTCCGCGCGGACCTGCTCCTTGGTGGAGTCGCCGAGCGGGAACAGCGAGCGGTCGAGCTGGCGGCGGTCGAGGACGGCCAGCACGTACGACTGGTCCTTCGCGGTGTCGACGCTGCGCCGCAGCAGGCCGTCCGCGCCGAGCCGGGCGTGGTGGCCGGTCACGACCGCGTCGAAGCCGAGCGCGACGGCCCGGTCCAGGACCGCCGCGAACTTGATCTTCTCGTTGCAGCGCAGGCAGGGGTTCGGGGTCCGGCCGGCGGCGTACTCGGCGACGAAGTCCTCGACCACGTCCTCGTGGAACTCCTGCGCCAGGTCCCAGACGTAGAACGGGATGCCGAGGACGTCGGCGGCGCGGCGGGCGTCGCGGGCGTCCTCGGCGGTGCAGCAGCCGCGCGCGCCGGTGCGGTACGCCTGGGGGTGGCGGGAGAGCGCCAGGTGCACGCCCGTGACGTCGTGGCCGGCGTCGACGGCGCGGGCCGCGGCCACCGCCGAGTCGACCCCGCCGGACATCGCCGCCACCACTCGCACGCGCCCACGGTACCGCGGGCCGCCGGGCCCGCCCTACTGGCCCCAGACCAGGCAGAACGGATGGCCGGCGGGGTCGGCGTACACCCGGAAGCCCGACCGGACCCCGCCGCCGCCGCGCAGCAGCCGGGCACCGAGGGCGCACACCCGCGGCTCGGCGACGCCGATGTCGGCGACCTCGATGTCCAGGTGCGCCTGCTGCGGGACGCCGGGCTCCGGCCAGGTCGGCGCCGGGTCCGCGGGCGCCCGCTGGAAGGCCAGCCGGACGCCGTCGCCCGCGCGCAGCGTCACCCAGGTCTCGTCCTCGTCGACCACGGCCAGCCCGGTCAGCTCCGCGTAGAACCGGGCCAGCGCGGCCGGGTCGGGGCAGTCGAGCACCACGGTGTGCAGCTTGCCTACGCTCATCCCCCGACCCTAGCGGCCGCCCCTTGGCAGCATCCGATATCACATGTAAGCTTTTTCTTACACGTGGAAGGTGATGCTGTGGATGAACCTGTGAACGGGGACCGGTTGCTCGCGGCGCTGTCCGCCCTGGGCAACCCGCAGCGGATGCGGATCGTGGCCACCCTCGCCGGCCGCCGGCAGTACGTCTCCCAGCTCGCCCGCGAGCTGGGGATCAGCCGGCCGCTGCTGCACATGCACCTCCAGCGCCTGGAGGCGGCCGACCTGGTCACCGCCGACCTGGAGATCTCCGACAGCGGCAAGGCCGTGAAGTACGTCGAGGCGGCGCCGTTCGCGCTGCATCTGACCCCCGAGACGATCGCCCGGGCGATCCCGACCCTGACCGAGCAGAAGGAGCAGAAATGAAGGACAACGTCCCCGCGTGGCCCGAGGTCGTGATGGGCATCGGCTTCGGGCTGGGCTTCCTCGTCCTGCTGACGATCGTGCTGGTGGTCAGCATCCGGGCGTTCACCCAGACGAAGCAGGCCAGTGCCGCGCTGGCGCGCGACGACGCGTACCGCAGGCTGGCCGAGCAGTACGACGCGCACCTGACCCGGGCGGCCACCGCCGAGCGCGACATGCGCGACGAGCTGGCGTTCATCCGCTCCCGCGTGGAGGCCGTGGAGACCCTGCTGCGCAGCGTCGACTGACCCCGCGCGACGACCGGATCCGCGCGGCGACCGGCTCGCCGGTGGCGCGGGGGCGCGCAGGGCGCCGGTGGCGCGGCGGGGTCAGCGGCGGGCGCGCAGGGCGCCGGCCGCGCGGGCGCGGGCGACCGCCGCCGGCAGCGCCCCGAGCAGGGCCTCGACATCGGCCCTGGTCGAGGTGTGGCCGAGAGTGAAGCGCAGCGAGCCGCGGGCCCGGTCGGCGTCCGCGCCCAGGGCGAGCAGGACGTGGGACGGTTGCGCCACGCCCGCCGAGCAGGCCGAACCGGTCGAGCAGGCCACACCCTGGGCGTCCAGGAGCAGCAGCAGCGCGTCGCCCTCGCAGCCGGGGAAGCTGAAGTGCGCGTTGCCGGGCAGCCGCGCGCGCGGGTGTCCGTTCAGGACCGCGTCCGGCACCGCCGCCCGCACACCGGCGACGAGGGCGTCGCGCAGGGCGGCCCGGGCGGGCGCCGCCCGCTCCCGCTCGGCCACCGCCGCGTCCAGCGCGGCCGCGAACGCCGCGATCCCGGCGACGTCCGGGGTGCCCGAGCGCACGTCGCGCTCCTGGCCGCCGCCGTGCAGCAGCGGCGTACAGGCGACGTCGCGCCCCAGCAGCAGCGCGCCCACCCCGACCGGGCCGCCGAGCTTGTGCCCGCTGACCGTCAGTGCGGCGACCCCGCTGGCGGCGAAGTCGACCGGGACCTGACCCACCGCCTGCACGGCGTCGGTGTGCATCGGCACGCCCCGCGCCGCGGCCAGCCGGGCCAGCTCGGCGATCGGCTGGACCGTGCCGATCTCGTTGTTCGCCCACATCACCGTCACCAGCGCCGGCTCGGGACCCTCGGCCGCCAGCGCCCGCGCCAGGCTGGCCGGGGCGACCACCCCGTCGCCGTCGGTGGGCAGCCAGGTGACCGCGGCGTCCCCGGCGTCGGCCAGCCACTGCACGGCGTCGAGGACGGCGTGGTGCTCGACCGCGCTGGCGATAACCCCGCGCCGGGCCGGCCGCGCGTCGCGGCGCGCCCAGAAGATGCCCTTGACCGCCAGGTTGTCGCTCTCGGTGCCGCCGGCGGTGAAGACGACCTCGGACGGGCGGGCGCCGAGTGCCGCGGCGACCCGCTCGCGCGCCTCCTCGACGCGGCGGCGGGCGCGGCGGCCGGCGGCGTGCAGCGAGGAGGCGTTGCCCACGCCGCCGGCCGCCTCCGCGTAGGCCGCGAGCGCCTCGGGCCGCATGGGCGTCGTCGCGGCGTGGTCCAGGTATGCCATGTCCGGGCCAGCTTAACGTCGGCGCCTCGGCGGACCGGGGCCGACCGGGTACGGGCCCCGGGCGACGGCACCGGGGCGCGGTACCGGGCCGGCGGAGGCGGAGCGTCCACGTTGGACAGGCTGCCCCCACCGGCGCGGCGTGAGCACGTAGGCTCTCCGGTACGCGCGGCTGTTGTCGGGGGAGCGGCGACAGCCGCGCGCTCGCCGCCCGTTCCGGCGCCCGGCCTCGGCCCGCCCCGCCCCGTTTCCGCCCGCCGTTTCCGCCCGGTCGCCGCGGGCGCCGTGCGCCCGGTGGCGGCGCGCGCCGAACCGGTCACTTGCGCTTGCGGATCTCCTCGGCGGCCTGCGGTACAACCTTGAAGATGTCGCCGACGACGCCGAAGTCGGCCAGCTCGAAGATCGGCGCCTCGCCGTCCTTGTTCACCGCCACGATCGTCTTCGAGGTCTGCATACCGGCGCGGTGCTGGATGGCCCCGGAGATGCCGAGTGCGACGTAGAGCTGCGGCGAGACCGTCTTGCCGGTCTGCCCGACCTGGAACTGGTGCGGGTAGAACCCGGAGTCCACCGCCGCGCGCGAGGCGCCCACCGCGCCGCCGAGCAGGTCGGCCAGCTCCTCCACCATCGTGAAGTTCTCCGCGTTGCCGACGCCGCGGCCCCCGGAGACGACGACGGACGCCTCGGTCAGCTCCGGCCGCGAGCCCTTCTGCTCGACCACCCGCTCGGACACCCGGGCCAGCCGGTCGGCGTCGGTCAGCTCCACGGCCACCGGCGTCACCTCGGCGTCGGCCGGGGCCGGCGTGGGGCTGATCGAGTTCGGCCGCAGCGCGACCAGCGGCAGGCCGCGGGTCACCCGGGCCGTGACGATGGTGGCCCCGGCGAACGCGACCTGCGTGGCCGCGCCGTCGGCGGCGACGGCGACGGCGTCGGTGAGCAGGCCGTTGTCCAGCCGGACCGCCAGGCGGCCGGCGATCTCCTTGCCCTCCTGGGTGGCCCCCACGAGGACGGCCGCCGGCTGGACCCGGGCGACCAGGTGCGCGAGGACGCTGACCTTCGGCGCGACGAGGTGGTTGTCGATGTCCTCGTGCTCGGCCGCGTAGATTTTCGCCGCCCCGTACTCGGCGAGCTTGTCGGTCAGCGCCGCGGCCGCGCCGGGCGCGCCCATGACGACGGCCGCGGGGGTGCCCAGCTCGCGGGCGTGGGTGAGCAGTTCGAGGGTGACCTTCTTGACGCCGGCCGCGTTGGCCTCGACGACGACGAGTACCTCAGCCATGATCCTTCTCCCCTGCCCTGCTCAGACGAACTTCTCGGTGGCCAGGTACTCCACCAGTCGGACCCCGCCGTCGCCGGAGTCGGCGACCGTCACGCCGGCGCTGCGGGCGGGGCGCCTGCGGTGCTCCAGCACCGCACTGGTGGCCCCCGCGGCGCCGACCTCCTCGGCCGGGATCCCCAGGTCGGCGAGGCTGACCGTGCGGACGGGCTTCTTCTTCGCGGCCATGATGCCCTTGAACGACGGGTACCGCGGCTCGTTGATCGTGTCCCAGACGGAGACGACCGCCGGGGTGGCGGCCGTGACGACCTCGTACCCCTCGTCGGTCTGCCGCTCGACGGTCAGGGTGTCCCCGTCGACGGTCAGCTTGCGCGCGCCGGTCAGCGCGGCCATGCCCAGGCGCTCGGCCAGCATGTGCGGCATGACCTGGACGCGGCCGTCGGTGGACTCCGCGCCGCAGAGGACGAGGTCCGGGTTCAGCTCGCGCAGCGCGGCGGCCAGCACCCGCGAGGTGGCCAGCGCGCACGAGCCCGCCAGCGCCTCGTCGGTGACGTGGACGGCGCCGTCGGGCCCCATCGACAGCGCCTTGCGGATCGACTCGGCGGCCCGCTCGGGGCCCATGGTGAGGATGGTGACCTCGCCGCCGCCGGCTTCCTGCAGTTGCAGGGCCTCCTCGATGGCGTACTCGTCCATCTCATTGATCACGTTGTCGGCGGCGGCCCGGTCGACGGTGTTGTCGTCGGCGCGCAGGGTGCGCTCCGCCCCGGAGTCAGGCACCTGCTTGACAAGTACGACGATGTTCATCGCGCCCGATGACCCCCCAGCTTGAGGTTAACGATCGTTCATGTGCGGACCCCATCCTAGCCGCACACCGCGGCACCGCGACCGGTCAGGAGGGCGGTCGGGGGGCATCTCACAGGATGCCTGCCGCGGCCGGGTACCGCGACCGACCCGCCGAAGCCCCGGGTGGCGGACCACGGTGTGGTCACACGGGCGGCGATCACGCATGATGGCGGGTATGGCCCGGCTACTCCTGCTGCTCACCGTCGTCGAGATCGGGCTGGCCATCGCCGCCCTGATCAGTTGCCTGTCCACCGACGAGGGGCGGGTCCGGGTGCTGCCCCGGATCGGCTGGGTCATCGTGATCCTGCTGTTCCCCATCGTCGGCGGCGTGGCCTGGTTCGCCGCCGGCCGCGACCGGGCGCCGCGGCCCCCGGCGCCCCGCCGGCCACTGGCGCCCGACGACGACCCCGACTTCCTGCGCTCCCTGCGCGAGCGCCCGGACGACGACCCGCCGCGCCGGCCCTAGGGAGCCCGCGCGGCGGGCGCGCCGTCCGGCGCCGCTGTCAGACCCGCCGCCGGACGGCGCGCACCGCCAGCGGGGCGAAGACGAGCGCGATCACCGCCCCCCAGACCAGCGACAACACGACCGGGCGGGCCACCGGCCCGCCGACCATCAGCCCGCGCATCGCGTCGGCGAGCAGGGTGACCGGGTTGACCTTCACCCACGCCTGGAGCCAGCCGGGCATCGACTCGGTCTGGACGAAGATGTTCGAGGTGAACGTCAGCGGGAACATCACCGTGAACCCGTAGACCTGGACCTTCTCGGGGTCGCTGGCCAGGACGCCGACGAGGACGGCGATCCACGCCGCGGCGAGGGCGAACAGCAGCATCAGGCCGGTGGCCGCCAGGATGCCGAGTACCCCGCCCGGGGCCCGGAAGCCCAGCGCGAAGCCGATGGCCAGCAGCAGCGCGATGGCCCACGCCTGCTTGACGGTGTCGGCCAGGATCCGGCCCGCCAGCGGCGCCGACCGGGCGATCGGCAGCGAACGCAGCCGGTCGAAGACGCCCTTGGTCAGGTCGCTATTGAGGCCCATGCCGGTGTACATCGTGGCGAATATCGTGTTCTGCACGATGATGCCCGGCAGCATGAACTGGAGGTACTGCTGCGGCGAGTCGGCGATCGCGCCGCCGAACACGTACGTGAACAGCAGGACGAACATGATGGGCGTGATGCTCAGGTCGAGCAGCTCCATCGGGTTGTGCCGGATCTGCACCAGGCTGCGCCAGGACAGCGTCAGGGTCTGCTGGAGCGCCGCGGCCGGTGACACCCGGGCGACGGTGGCGGCGGTCATGCCGGTACCTCGTTCTGTGCGGCGCCGGACTCCGCCGGGCGCCCGGTCAGGGACAGGAAGACCTCGTCGAGGCTGGGGTTGCGCAGGGACAGCTCGGCGACCGCCACGCCGTCGGCGTCCAGCCGCCGGACCAGGTGCGGGAGCACGTCGGCGTCCGCCACCCGGACCGACACCTGGTCGCCGGAGGTCTCGGGCGCGGCGTGGTCCAGCGCGGCCAGCGCCGCGGCCACGGTCGGCAGGTGGGCGGCGTCGGCCGGGCGGACCGACAGGGTCTGCGCGCCGGTGCGCGCCTTCAGCTCGGCGGGCGTGCCGGTGGCGATGACCCGGCCGTGGTCGATGACCACGATGTCGTCGGCGAGCCGGTCTGCCTCGTCGAGGTACTGGGTGGTCAGCAGGACCGTGACACCGTCGGCGACCAGGCCGCGGACGATGTCCCAGAGGTCGTTGCGGCTGCGCGGGTCCAGGCCCGTGGTGGGCTCGTCCAGGTAGAGGACGCGGGGCGAGCCGACGAGGCTGGCCGCCAGGTCGAGCCGCCGGCGCATACCGCCCGAGTAGGTCTTGGCCGCGCGCTGGGCGGCGTCGGCCAGGCCGAAGCGCCCGAGCAGGTCCGCGCCGCGGGCCCGGGCGGCGGTGCGGGACAGGCCCAGCAGGCGGCCGATCAGCAGCATGTTCTCCGCGCCGGTCAGGGTCTCGTCGACGGCCGCGTACTGGCCGGTCAGGCCGATGGCCTCGCGGACCCGGTGCGGCGCGGCGGCCAGGTCGTGGCCGGCTACGACGGCGCGCCCGGCGTCGGGCCGCAGCAGCGTGGCCAGGATGCGGACCGCCGTCGTCTTGCCCGCCCCGTTGGGGCCGAGCACGCCCAGGACGGTGCCGCTGGCGACCTCCAGGTCGACGCCGTCGAGCGCGGTGGTGTCGCCGAACCGTTTGACCAGGCCCTCCGCGACGATGGCGGGGCCGGTACTGGTGGCGTGGGTCATGGCAGTGGGATTCCCTCGGACAGCGGGGTGGTCGACAGCCCCAGACTGCCCGAGGGGTCCGACAAACTCGATCGGTTTTCCGCCGCCGCTCCCGTCCGGGCAGCGGCGGCGGCCCGGTCAGCGGCCGGTGAAGTCCGGCTTGCGCTTCTCCACGAACGCCGCCATGCCCTCGGTCCGGTCCGCCGTGGCGAACAGGCCGGCGAAGAGCTGGGTCTCCCACGCCAGCCCGGCCGCCAGGTCCATGCTCAGGCCGCCGTCGACCGCCAGCTTCGCCGCCCGCAGCGCCTGGGCCGGGCCGGTCAGGTACGGCCGCACCAGCGCGCACGCGGCGTCGTAGACGTCGGCCGCGGGGACGACGCGGTCGGCCAGGCCGATCGCCAGCGCCTCCGCGGCGTCCACCATCCGGCCGCTGAGGATGAGGTCCTTGGCGCGCGCCGGGCCGACGAGCCGGGCGAGGCGCTGGGTGCCGCCGGCGCCGGGGATGAGGCCCAGCTTGATCTCGGGCTGCCCGAGCCGGGCGTCGTCGGCCACGACCCGCCAGTCGCAGGCCAGCGCCAGCTCGCAGCCGCCGCCGAGGGCGTACCCGGTGACGGCGGCCACGACCGGCTTGCCGATCCGCGCGACGGCGTCGAAGGCGCTGCTGAGGCCCGGGGCGCGGGCGGCCATGTCGACGTACGACATGCCGGCCATCTCCTTGATGTCCGCACCCGCGGCGAACACCTTCCCGCCCCCGTACACCACGACCGCCCTGATCTCGGGTGCCGCGTCGGCGATCCCGGCCGCGGCGCGCAGCTCCTCCTGGAGCGCGGCGTTCAGGGCGTTCATCGGCGGCCGGTCCAGGTGCATGGTGGCCAGGCCGTCGGCGACCTCCAGCCGTACGAACTCGCCCTTGAAGCTGCCCTCGCTCATGCGCCCACTCCTGTCCTCCGCGGTGTGCGGCCGTCCTCCGGGTTGCGACCGTTTCACCCTACGGCGCGGACCCGGCGGGCGCGTACGGTGGTGCCGGTGGACCGGATGCACTACCGCGACTCGCGGGTGACGGTGACCGCCGCCGGCATCGAGACCGACGGCCGGCACATCCCGCTCGCCGAGCTGACCGAGGTGTGGCACCGGCGCGGCGGCCGGTCCTGGCGGCGCGTCGCGGGGCGGGCCACGCTCGGCCTGGTGATCGGCGTACCGGCGGCGCTGGGCCTGGCCGCCGTCGCGGTGGCGCTCGCGCTGCGGCTGTCCGGCATGGCGATGGCGGTCGTCGTCGGCGCCGCGCTGGTCGTCGGACTGGTCACCGCGCCGCTGGCCGACCTCGTGCTGGAGCACCTCGACCGCGCGTACGCCCGCGGCGCCCGCGAGTGGGAGATCTGGGGGCGCTGGCGGGGTACCGAGGTCCTGCTGCTGCGCACCCGGGACCGGCAGAAGTTCGGCCAGGTGTACCGGGCGATCGAGCGCGCCGCCGAGCGCTAGCCCGCCGCCGCGGCGGTGAACCGCTCGCCCACCCGCCGCACCTCCAGCGGCAGGGCGAACGCCGCCGACAGCGTCTCGGCCGTCACCGTCTCAGCTAGCGGCCCGCGGGCGACCACCGCGCCGCCGCGCAGGACGAGCGCGTGGGTGAAGCCGGGCGGAATCTCCTCGACGTGGTGGGTGACCAGCACCATCGTGGGGGCGGCCGGGTCCGCGGCGAGCGCCGCCAGCCGCTCCACCAGCCGCTCGCGGCCGGCCAGGTCGAGCCCGGCGGCCGGCTCGTCGAGCAGCAGCAGCTCCGGGTCGGTCATCAGCGCCCGGGCGATCTGCACCCGCTTGCGCTCGCCCTCGGACAGCGTGCCGTAGGACCGGTCGGCCAGCCCGCCGACCCCGAGCTGCGCCAGCAGCGCCGCGGCGCGCGCGTCGTCGAGCGCCTCGTACCGCTCCCGGAACCGGCCCACCACCGACCACGCGGCCGTCAGGACCACGTCGTGCACGCGCTCGCGGTCGGGCAGCCGGTCCGCGGCGCTGGTCAGGCCGATCCGGGCCCGCAGCGCGCCGACGTCGGTGGCGCCGAGGCGCTCACCCAGCAGGGTCACCGTGCCGCCGCTGGGGTGCATCCGGCCGGCGGCGAGCTGGAGCAGCGTGGTCTTGCCCGCGCCGTTGGGGCCGAGCACGACCCAGCGCTCGGCCGGGTCGACCTGCCAGTCGACCGCCTCCAGCAGCACGGCGTCGCCGCGGGTGACGCGGACCCCGCAGAGCGCGACGGCCGCCTCGTCGGCCGCGCACGGTGCGGGCGGGTCGGGCGGCTCCGCCGGGGCGGGCGCGGTGACGAGGGGCTCGGCTGCGGCATTCGGCACGGGCCAATGTAATCACGCCGCGCCGGCCCCGCCGCACCGGCCGCCCGGGCGCCGGCGGCCGGACCGGGCACTTGAACTTGTTCAAAATTGCCGCGTACACTCAGGACGCTTAGTTGAACGCGTTCAGAAAAGAGGTTTCTGATGGATTCGACAGGTGTGGGCGGCGCTCCGTGCCCGCTGACGGCGGCCGCGGCCGGGTGGGGTGTCCGCGGTGGCGGGGCGTGCGGCTGGGCCGGGCCGGGCGCGGCGTCGCGGGCCACTCCCGCCGCTCCCGCCGCCGCCCGGCGCCGGCTACCGTGGCGCCGGTGAGCGACGCACCCGCCCCCCCGACCGCCCGCGGCGACCGCACCCGGCAGCTCATCCTGGACACCGCCCTGCGGATGTTCCGCGAGCGCGGGTACGCCGCTACCACGATGCGGGCCGTCGCCCGGGAGGCCGGGGTCGCCGTCGGCAACGCCTACTACTACTTCCCGTCCAAGGAGCACCTGGTCCAGCACTTCTACGCCGACCTCCAGGAGCGCCTGCGGGCCGCGGCCGCCCCGGCCCTGGCGGCGGAGACGGCCTTCGCGCCGCGGCTGCGGGCGGTCCTGCACGCGGGCATCGACACCACCGCGCCGTACCACGACTTCGCCGGCACCTTCTTCAAGACCGCCGCCGCGCCGACCTCGCCGCTCAACCCGTTCTCGCCGGAGTCGGCGGGGCCCCGCGAGACGGCCGTGGGGCTGTTCCGGGACGTCCTCGACGGCGCCGCCGTCAAGCCCGACCCCGAACTGCGCGCGGACCTGCCCGAGCTGCTGTGGCTGGCCTACCTGGGCGTGGTCCTGTACTGGGTCCACGACCGGTCCCCCGGCCAGCGCCGCACCCGCACGCTCATCGACGGCGCGGTGCCGCTCATCGACCGGCTCGTCGGGCTGAGCCGGCTGCGGGTGCTGCGCCCGGTGACCCGCGAGGTGACCGCGCTGATCCGCGCGCTGCGCGCCTGACCCGCCGCGCCGGCCGCGACGCGCCGCGCGGCCCCGCCAGCGGCGGGCACGCCGCGGTGTGCGACCGCCGGGTCGGCGGTCGCACACCGGCGTCGCTCAGGAGGCGCGGGAGGTGCGGACCAGGGTCCGGATCTGGCGCAGCAGCACCGACAGCGCGGCCAGGTCGGCCGGGGACTCGCCGAACTCGGTGACGGCGTTGCGCGTCCGGGTGATCGCCGTGGCGTTGTCCTCCTCCCAGCGGCGGACCCGGTCCTCCGGCGACAGGCCGGACGCGGTACCGGCCAGCACCTCGTTGGTCAGCCCGGCCAGCGCCGCGTACAGGTCGTAGCGCAGGGCCATCCGGGCCAGGGTCTGCCAGCGGTCGTTGCGGGGCAGGTAGGAGACCTTGGACAGCAGGTTGTCGACCCGGAACCGCTCCGACAGCTCGAAGTACACCCCCGCGACCTCGCCGACCTCGTGGCCGGTGTTCGCCGCGATCTCGACGATGTCGAGCAGGCCGAAGCTGTACACCATGCGGGTCGAGCGCTCCGCCAGGTCGGCGGGTACGCCGCCCTCGGCCAGGTGCGCGACGTGCGCGCGCAGGGACTGGCGCTCGGCGCCCCGGAACAGGGCGTCGGTACGCGGCAGCAGGTCGGCGACCCCGGGCCGCAGGCGGGCGGTCTCGCCCGCGACGTCCAGCGGCGAGGGCCGGGAGCTGACCAGCCAGCGGACGGCGCGGTCGAGCAGCCGCCGCGACTCCAGGTACAGCGCCGTCTGCGCGTCGGTGGAGATCCGGTTGTCCTGGTCCTCGACCGTCTGCCACAGCTCCCGGAAGCCGTAGACCTCGCGCACGACCACGTACGCGCGCAGGATGTCGGCCACCGAGGCGCCGGTCTCCTCCACCGCGCGGTAGACGAACGAGGTACCGCCCCGGTTGACGACCTCGTTGACCAGCGCGGTGGTGATGATCTCCCGGCGCAGCCGGTGCTCGGTCATCCGGTCGGCGAACCGCTTGCGCAGCGGCGTCGGGAAGTAGTCGACGAGGAGGTCGGCCGTCCACGGGTCGTCGGGCAGCTCGCTGGCGAGGATCTCCTCCTCCATGGCGATCTTGACGAAGGCCAGCAGGACGGCGAACTCCGGCATCGTCAGGCCCCGGCCGCTCTCGCCGCGGATCTGCAGGTCGCTGTCCGTCGGCAGGGACTCCAGCACCCGGTCGATGTGCCCGGAGCGCTCCAGCTCGATGATCATCCGCCGGTGCACGGGCAGCAGGGAGAGCGCCTGCGCGCCCGCGTTGCCCAGCGCCCGCGCCTGGTCGTAGTTGTCCTGCAGGACCAGGTCGGCGACCTCGTCGGTCATCTCCACCAGCAGCGCGTCGCGCTCGGCCAGCGTCATCGTCCCGTCGGCGACCGCGCTGCCCAGCAGGATCTTGATGTTGACCTCGTGGTCGGAGCAGTCGACGCCGGCCGAGTTGTCGATGAAGTCGGTGAAGATCCGGCCCCCGTAGGTGGCGAACTCGATCCGCCCGCGCTGGGTCAGGCCCAGGTTGCCGCCCTCGCCGACCACCTTGACCCGTAGCTGGGCGCCGTTGACCCGGATGGCGTCGTTGGCCTTGTCCCCGACGTCCAGGTGGGTCTCGCCGGTGCCCTTGACGTAGGTCCCGATGCCGCCGTTCCAGAGCAGGTCCACCGGCGCCTGCAGGATCGCCTTCATCAGCTCCGGCGGCGTCATGGCCGCGACGGTGGGCTCGATGTGCAGGGCGTCCCTGATCTGCGGCGTCAGCTCGATCGACTTCATCGTCCGCGGGAAGACGGCGCCCCCGGCGGAGATCTTGGTCGGGTCGTAGTCCGCCCAGGACGAGCGCGGCAGCGCGAACATCCGGCTCCGCTCCGCGAACGACGTCGCGGCGTCCGGGTCCGGGTCGATGAAGATGTGCCGGTGGTCGAACGCCGCCACCAGCCGGATGTGCGCGCTGAGCAGCATCCCGTTGCCGAACACGTCGCCGGACATGTCGCCGACGCCGACGACGGTGAACTCCTGCGACTGGGTGTCCACGCCCAGGTCCCGGAAGTGCCGCTTCACCGACTCCCAGGCGCCGCGGGCGGTGATCCCCATGCCCTTGTGGTCGTAGCCGGCCGAGCCGCCCGAGGCGAACGCGTCGCCCATCCAGAAGCCGTAGTTGGCCGAGATCTCGTTGGCGATGTCGGAGAACGTCGCCGTCCCCTTGTCCGCCGCGACCACCAGGTACGGGTCGTCGCCGTCGTGCCGGACCACGTCGGTGGGGGGCACGACCGCGCCGGCCACGATGTTGTCGGTGACGTCCAGCAGCGCCGCGATGAACATCCGGTAGCAGGCGACCGCCTCGTCGCGGTCCCCCGGCTTCTGCTTGAGGACGAAGCCGCCCTTGGCGCCGACGGGCACGATGACGGCGTTCTTGACCATCTGCGCCTTGACCAGGCCCAGCACCTCGGTGCGGAAGTCTTCCCGGCGGTCGGACCAGCGCAGGCCGCCGCGGGCCACGGCGCCGAAGCGCAGGTGCACGCCCTCGAACCGCGGCGAGTACACGAAGATCTCGAACTTGGGCCGGGGGGCCGGCAGGTCCGGGATCGCCGTCGGGTCCAGCTTGAACGACACGTACGGCTTCGGCCGGCCGCCGTCGGCGGTGGAGGCGCGCTGGAAGAAGCTCGTGCGCAGGGTCGCCTGGATCAGGGTCAGGTACGAGCGCAAGATCCGGTCCTGGTCCAGGCTCGTGACGCCCTCCAGCTCCAGCCCGATCGCCGTGGTGATGTCGCGGGCCAGGTGGTCGCGGCCCGCCGGGGCGTGCACGGCCGGGGCGAAGCGCGCCTCGAACAGCCGCACCAGCAGCCGGGCGATCTGCGGGTAGCCGATGAAGGTCTGCTCCATGTACTCCTGGGAGAACACGGTGCCGGCCTGGCGCAGGTACTTGGCGTAGGCGCGCAGGACCACCACCTGCCGCCAGGTCAGGCCCGCCCGCAGCACCAGCTCGTTGAAGCCGTCGACCTCCGCCTCGCCGCGCCACGTCGCCGAGAACGCGTTCTCCACGTGCGCGCGGACCTCGGTCAGCGCCCGGTGGCCCTCGGGCAGTTGCAGCCCGAAGTCGTACAGGTAGATGGTGCCGTCGGTGCGGCGCACCTCGAACGGGTGCTCGTCGGCGACCTTCACGCCGAGGGAGTGCAGCACCGGCAGGACCGCGGACAGCAGCATCGGCTCGCCGTACCGGAACACCTTGAACCGGACGTCGTCGTCGTCCTTGCGCTTGCGGAACAGGTGCAGTTCGAGCTGCCCAGGCTCCTCCAGCAGCTCCAGCTTCGCCATGTCCTGGCCGGCCTCGAAGGCGGTGTGCTCGTCCTTGTACGACTCGGTCAGCGCCGGGGCGTACCGGTCGAACAGGATCCGCGCCTGGCTCTCGCCGAACTTGGCCTCCAACCCGATGCGGAAGTCGTCCTCCCACGCCCGGGTGGCCGTGTTCAGCTTCTCGGCCAGGGCCGGGGTGTCGACGTCGCCGGGCGGGTTGTGCGGGTCGGTGCGGACGATGAAGTGCACGCGGGCGAGTACCGACTCGCTGACCCGGGTCGTGTAGTCGACGCCGACGCCGTTCAGCTCGCGCAGCAGGATGGCCTGCATCTTCAGCCGGTTGGCGGTGGTGAAGCGGTCCCGCGGCAGGAAGATCAGGCAGGAGATGAACCGGCCGTAGTCGTCGCGGCGCAGGAACAGCCGCAACTGCCGGCGCCCGGCCATCCGCAGCACGCCGAGGACGGTGTGGAACAGCTCATCGGTCCGGGCGTGGAACAGCTCGTCGCGCGGGTAGCTCTCCAGGATGTCCATCAGGTCGCGGCCGGAGTGGCTGCGCAGGGTCAGGCCGGAGCGGTCGAGCACCTCGGCGACCTTGCGCTTGACCACCGGCAGCTCGCGCACGCTGGTCAGGTACGCCGAGGAGGAGAACAGGCCGAGGAACCGGCGCTCGCCCACCACCGCGCCGCTGTCGTCGAACGTCTTGAACCCGATGTAGTCCAGGTACGCGTTGCGGTGCACGGTCGCCCGCGAGTTGGCCTTGGTGATGGTCAGCAGCCGCCGCTCCAGCGCCTTGGCGTAGGCCTCCGGCGTCATCGACGACAGCACCCGGGCCGCGGCCGGCTCGGAGCGCAGGATGCCCAACCCGCTGCCGAGGACCGCCTGGAGCATCAGCTCCGGGCTGCCGTCCTCGCCCTCGGCGTCGATCAGCCGGTACTCGCGGTAGCCGAGGAAGGTGAAGTTGTCCTCCACCAGCCAGCGCAGCAGCTCGACGGAGTCGGAGATGTCCTTGTCCGGTACCGGGAGCTGCGCCTCGCGCAGCTCGTCGGCCAGCTCCAGCGCGCGCTGCTGCATCCGCGGCCAGTCCTCGACCGACTCGCGCACGTCGGTCAGGACCCGCTGGAGCGCGCGCTGCACCTCGACCCGCTTCGCCGGGTCCCGGACGATGTCGATCTCGATGCGGATCCAGCTCTCCACCATCTCGCCCGGGCCGGCCTCGTCGGGCTCGCGGTCGGCGATCTGGACGAGCTGCCCCAGCGCCTCGCGCCGGACCACCAGCAGCGGGTGCACGATGAGGCGGACGTCGAGGTGCTGGGCGGCGAGCGCCGCGGTCACCGAGTCGACCAGGAACGGCATGTCGTCGGTGGCGATCTCGACCACGGTGTGGTGGTCGCCCGGGGCCGGCTCGCCGATCCGCAGCTTCAGCTCGCCGCCCACCCGCCGGGCGGCCAGCTCCGCGTGCTGGCGGACCGCCGCCAGGAGCTGCTCCGGCGTCCGCCCGGCCAGGTCCTCGTCCGGCGCGAACATCCAGTACCGCGCGACCAGCGCCCGCTCGGCGTCGTCCGCCGCCGCGGCGGCGGCGGCGGCGATCAGGTGCTCGGCGCTGGGCGGGCCGTCCCCGACCGCCTCGCCGTCGCGCGTCGGTCCCGCGCCGACCGTGGTGCCCACGCTGACCCCGGCGTGCCGCTCCATGTACCGCCCACTCCCCTCGCCGCCGCGCGGCCACCGCGCGGCGCCCTGCTTCCTGGCGCCTCGTCGTCCGTCCCGCGCCGCTGCCCCGCGGTGCGCGCGGCCCGCCGGCTCCCGCGGTCCGCGCCGCGCCCGGTGGTGCCGCACGACGCGCGCCCGCGCGGCGCCGTCATCCGACTGGAGGATCCCTCACAGCCTAGGTCCTCGCCGGGCCCGGGCCGCAGCCAGCACGGGACTCGGCTGTTCCCGGACCGGCCCCCCGGAGTGTGGTACAGCAGGGAGTGGCACGCATGTCGGACAATGGCGTCTCGGCCGTCCAAGGAGTAAAACGCATGGGCCACCAGCAGGGCGCGCGCCGCCGCGGCTTCCTCCGCAGGCCGGCACACCGGACATCCGACCGCAAACCGACGTGGGGTGCCGGGCGCCGGTCCGCGGCGGTGACGGCGGCGGCCCTCGCGGCGGGCGTACTGGCCGCGTGCGGGTCGGACGGGCCGCGGGAGACCGCGCAGGCGTTCCTCGACGGCTGGCGGGGCGGCCGGCTCGACTCGCTGGCGTTCGTCCGGCCCGACGGGTCGAAGCTGGCCGCGGCCGAGGTGGCCGCGCAGCTCGCCGCGCTCTCCGGCGAGCTGCGCACCACCCCGCCGAACCTGAAGCTGCGCGGCGGGCCGAAGACCGCCGAGAAGGCGGCCGACTTCGCCGTCGACGTCGACTGGGGCCTGCCCGGGGGCGCGCGCTGGAGGTACGGGACCGCGCTCGCCCTCAACCGGGTCGGCGAGGAGTGGGCGGTCGTGTGGCAGTCGGCGGTCGTCCACCCGGACCTGGTCGACGGCGAGGCGCTGGGTACCGAGCGGGTCCCGGCCCCGCGCGGCCCCGTCCAGGACGCCGCCGGGCGGCCCCTGATCACCGACCGGCCGGTCGTGGTCGTCGGGGTGCAGCCCGGTCGGGTGGCCGACGTGAAGAAGCTGGTCCCGGCGCTGGCGGCCGCGTTCAAGCTCGCGGGTGTCACCGTCGACCTGGCGGGGCTGCCGGCCCAGGTGGCCAAGGCGGACAAGGACGCCTTCGTCGAGGTGGTCACACTCCGCCAGCCGGACTACAACAAGATCCGCAACCGGATCCAGCCGCTGGCCGGCACGGTCTTCCGGGAGGAGCACCGGCAGCTCGCGCCGAGCCGCACCTTCGCCCGCGCGGTACTGGGCACGGTGGACCCGGTCCAGCGCGACGACATGGCCGGGCGGCCGGGTGCCTACGCGCTCGGCGACCAGGTGGGGCACGGGGGGTTGCAGGGGCGGTACGAGGACCGGTTGCGGGGTACGGCCGGGCAGCGGATCGTGGCCCGCAGCAGCGCGCCCGGCGGCAGTGCGCAGGCGCGCGAGCTGCACCGGATCGAGCCGGTCGCCGGCCAGCCGGTGAAGTCCAGCCTCGAACCCGCGGTACAGGCGGCGGCCGAGCTGGCCCTGGCCGGGACCACGCGGCGCGCCGCGCTGGTGGCGGTCCGGGTCCGCGACGGCGCCGTGCTCGCGGCGGCCAACGCCCCGGCCGGCGCCGCGGTCAACCTGGCCTTCACCGCCCAGGTGCCGCCGGGGTCGACGTTCAAGATGGTCAGCGCGCTGGCGCTGCTGGACCGCGGCGCGGTCACCCCGGCGACGCCGGTCGCCTGCCCGAAGACCGTCGCCGCCGGCGGCCGCACCTTCAAGAACGCCAACAACTTCGCGCTCGGCACGGTCCCGTTCCGGGTCGACTTCGCGCAGTCGTGCAACACCGCCTTCGCCTCGCTGGCGCCGCGGCTGGGACCGGGCGGGTTGGCCGAGGCCGGCGCCAGCCTGGGGATCGGCCAGCGGTGGGACGTCGGGCTCGACGCGGCCAGCGGCACGGTCTCCCGCGACGGCGACCCGGCGGAGCAGGCCGCGGCGGCGTTCGGCCAGGGCCGCACCGTGGTCAGCCCGCTGGCGATGGCCGCCGCCACCGCCGCCGTCGCCCGCGGGAGCTGGCGGCCGCCGTCGTTCGTCCTGGACCCGCTGCCCGACGCGGCGGCGCCGCAGACGCCCTCGGCCGGCGTGCCGGGGGCGACCGCCGCGCCCACGACGGCGCCGCCCGCGCCGGTCCCCAGCGGCGGCCCGGCCGCCCCGCTGCGGGCCGCCAGCGTCCAGGCGCTGCACGCGATGATGCGCGAGGTGGTCACCGACGGCACGGCCGCGGCGCTGCGCGGCGTGCCCGGCGGCCCGGTCTACGGCAAGACGGGCACGGCCGAGTTCGACAACAACCCCGCCCACACCCACGCGTGGTTCGTCGGCTGGCGCGGGGACGTGGCGATCGCGGTGTTCGTGGAGAACGGGGGCGGCAGCGGCGCGACCGCCGTGCCGCTGGCGGGCCGGTTCCTCACCGCGGTCCGCGGCTGACGCCGCCCAACGGCCGCAGCGCCGCCAGGCCGCTGGCCAGCGCGGTGACCAGCTCTCCGGCGTGCTCGCCGTCGGAGTCGTAGTCGGGGTCGAAGACGGTCACCTGCATCCCCAGGCAGTGCGGGGTGTCCACCAGGCCCGCGAGCAGCAGCTCCAGCTCCGCCAGCGCGATCCCGCCGGGCTCCGGCGCGTCGACCGCCGGCATCACGGCCGGGTCGAGGACGTCCACGTCCACGTGCAGCCAGTAGCCCGCGCAGTCGGCGAGCTGCTCGCGCGCCCACTGGGCGCTGCGCGCCGGACCGTCGGTGCGCAGTTGCGGCACCTGCCGGTGCACGATCCCGGCGGCCTGGAGGTCGAGCCGGTAGTCGTCGTGCGCGCGCAGCCCCAGCACCGCCACGTCCACGTCCTGGAAGTACGGCCGGCGGCCCTCGATCGCCGCCAGGTCGCCCTGGCCGCGGCCCGTCACCAGCGCGAGCACCTCGCCGGCCGCCGCCCCGACGTAGGCGGCGTTGCCGGGGTGCCGGAAGTCGGAGTGGGCGTCGAGGTACACCAGGCCGACCCGGCCGCCGACCGCCTCCCCGAGCCGGTGCATCGCCAGCGCCGCGCCGAGCAGGATGCCGCAGTCCCCTCCCAGGACCAGGGGGAACTCGTCGGCGTCCACGATGGCGCCGATGCGCTCCGCCAGCCGCCGGGCGTACCCGGCGAGCTGCGGCGCGTGGGCGGCGCCGTCGCCGGGCCGCCAGCCGCCCAGGTCGTACCGCGGCGGGGTGAGGCAGCCGGCGTCGCGGGCGCCCAGCCGGCCGAGCAGGTCGTGGTCCCGCAGGGCGCCGGGCGCCTTCGCGCAGCCGGGTACGGACGTGGAGGTGGGGGGCCGCAGCCCGAGGTTGGACGGCGCGTCGAGCACCGCTATCCGACGCACCGCCGCCACCTCAGAACAGCGCGCTGGCCAGCGCCCGACGCGCCGCGGCCACCGCGGGATCGTCGGGTCCGGCAACGGCGAACAGGGAGACCAGGTGGTCGCGGACGGTGTCGCGCTCCTCGCCCGCCGTCCGGCGTACGAGCGCCACCAGCCGGTCGTACGCCCGCTCGGCCAGCCCCGACAGGACCTCGACGTCGGCGGCGGTGAGCTGCGCCGCCACGTCGGCGGGCGCCGCGTCGGCGGCGGCGACCGCCGCGGCGGGGTCGACGTGGCGCACCCGCCGGGTCAGCGTGACCTGGGCCAGGCCGGACTGCGCCGCGACGTCGCCGGGGGTCTCGTGCAGGATCTTCTGGTACGCCGCCTCGGCCGCGTCCAGGTCGCCCGTCATCAGGGCCTCGTCGGCCTCGTCCAGGCGCGGGTCCTCCGCGGCGACGACCTCGACGCCGCCGGCCTTGAGCAGCGCGTCGACCCACTGCCGGAGCTGGGCCTCGGGTACCACGCCGGAGAAGGCGTCGACCGGCTGCCCGCCGACGATGCCGATGACCATCGGGATGCCCTGGATGCGGAAGAGCTGCGCCAGCCGCGGGTTGGCGTCGACGTCGACCTTGGCCAGCACCCACGCGCCGCCGGCCTCGGCCGCGAGCTTCTCCAGGAGCGGCGAGAGCTGCTTGCACGGCTCGCACCAGGAGGCCCAGAAGTCCACGACCACCGGGGTGGTCAGCGAGCGTTCGAGGACCTCGCCCTGGAACGTGGCCTCGGTCACGTCCACCACGGCCACGGCGGCGCCGCCGGCCGGCGGGGCGGCGGACGCGGCCGCCGCCGGGGGCGCGGCCGGGCGGCGCAGCGCGCCCAGGTCCACCGCGCCGCGGGTGAAGATCGATGGGGAATTACGTGGGTCGCTCATAGTTGTCCAGTCTGGCACGTAGGGGCGCGGCGGTCGGCGTCAGAAGCGCGCCGGCTCGCGGTAGACACCCCACTCGGCCCGCAGCGCGTCGCAGATCTCGCCCATGCTCGCCTCGGCACGCACGGCGTCGAGCATCGCGGGGATCATGTTCCCGGTACCGCGGGCGACCTCGACCAGCGCGGCGAGCGCCGCGTCCACCGTGTCCCGCTGCCGGTCGGCCTTGCGCGCGGCGAGCAGCTTCTTCTGCGCCAGCTCGACCTCGTGGGAGATCCGCAGGATCTCCAGGTCCTTGGCGACGGTGGTGGTGTGGCAGTTGACGCCGACGATCCGCTTGTCGCCCTTCTCCAGCGCCTGCTGGTAGGTGAACGCCGAGTCGGCGATCTGGCCGGTGAAGTAGCCGTCCTCGATGCCGCGCAGGATGCCGGCGGTGATCGTGCCGTCGCTGCCCAGCGAACGGATCTTGGCGAAGATCGCCTCCGCCTCCGCCTCGATCTTGTCGGTGAGCGCCTCGACGTACCAGGAGCCGCCCAGCGGGTCGGCCACGTTGGTGACGCCGGTCTCCTCCATCAGCACCTGCTGGGTGCGCAGGGCGATCTCGGCGGACTCGTCGGTCGGCAGCGCCAGGGTCTCGTCCAGGGCGTTGGTGTGCAGCGAGTTCGTCCCGCCCAGGACGGCGGCCAGCGCCTCGACGGCGGTCCGCACGACGTTGTTGACCGGCTGCTGCGCGGTCAGCGACACTCCGGCGGTCTGCGTGTGGAACCGCAGCCACAGAGCCTTCTCGCTGGTGGCGCCGTACTCCTCGCGCAGCCAGCGGGCCCAGATCCGGCGGGCGGCGCGGAACTTCGCGATCTCCTCGAAGAAGTCCACGTGCGAGTCGAAGAAGAAGCTCAGGCCGGGGGCGAAGACGTTGACGTCCAGCCCGCGGGACAGGCCCAGCTCGACGTACCCGAAGCCGTCGGCCAGCGTGTACGCCAGCTCCTGCGCGGCCGTCGCCCCGGCCTCCCGGATGTGGTACCCGGACACCGACAGCGGCTTGTACCGCGGGATGTGCCGGGCGCAGTACTCCATCAGGTCGCCGATGAGGCGCAGGTGCGGCTCGGGCGCGAACAGCCACTCCTTCTGCGCGATGTACTCCTTGAAGATGTCGGTCTGGAGCGTGCCGTCGAGCTTGGTGATGTCGGCGCCCTGCCGCTCGGCCGCGACCAGGTACATGCAGAAGGCCGGGACCGCCGGCCCGGAGATCGTCATCGACGTGGTGGTGGCCTGCAGGTCGATGCCGTCGAACAGCGTCTCCATGTCGGCCGCCGAGTCGATCGCCACGCCGCAGTGGCCGACCTCGCCGAGCGCCTTGGGGTCGTCGGAGTCGTGGCCCATCAGCGTGGGCATGTCGAAGGCCACCGACAGGCCGCCGCCGCCCGCGGCGAGGATCATCTTGTACCGGGCGTTGGTCTGCTCGGCGTTGCCGAAGCCGGCGAACTGGCGGATCGTCCAGCGGCGGCCGCGGTACCCCGTCGGGTACAGGCCGCGGGTGTACGGGTACTCCCCCGGCCAGCCGATCCGCGCGAAGCCGGGCACCTCGGCGCCCTCCGGCGGGCCGTACAGCGGCTCGACCGGCATTCCGGACAACGTGGTGAAATCCGCGTCGCGCTTGCGGGCGGCGTCGTAGCGGGCCTGCCAGCGGGCCCGGCCTGCGGCGATCTCGTCGGCGTTCATGGGACGGCTCCTTCATCTCAGCGCCACCCGAGTCTAGTCAGCGCGCGGCGCGGCGCGGGGTGGCCCGGGGCACCCGGCAGGCGGGCCGGCCGCGGCCGGCCCGCCTGCCGCACGCGCCGAAGGCGCCCCCCGCGGACAGGGGACGCCTTCCGTGCGTCGTCGGCGCCGCTGCCCGCTCAGGTCGGCGGCGGGCCGGGTCCGCGGTCGCCCGCGGTCAGCGGCGGCCCTCGCCGTCGAAGTCGATCTCGAAGGCCGCGGCCGGGACCTTGGTGCCCTCCAGCTCGTGGGTGGTCACCTGGCCCAGGGTGATGCCGGTCGAGGCGACGACGTGCTGGACGCCCTGGCCGGCCGTGGTGTAGTCGTCGGCGACGTCCTCCATGCAGGTCGCGATGCTGTCCTTGCCGGTCGCCCGGATGTTGAACGTACCGGCCGAGAGGATCGGCATGTCGGACTTGCCCGCCACCTGATCCATGATCGACTCAACGAGCTGCTTGCACTGGGCCGTGGCCGTGGCCTTGTCCCGCTCCGTCATCTGCACGGCGCAGGTGAAGTAGCCGGCGTTGTCCTTGGTATTCACCATCGAGCAGTTGGCGAGCCGGCGCTCGTCGCCCCGGGCCTGGTCCTTGAAGGTGTAGGCCCACGAGTTGTAGTGGCTCATGCCGTCCAGCGAGTCGATGACCGCGGAGCCGTAGTGGCCGCCGTTGGCACACATGATGTGGTGGCCGTTGGCGTAGTGGATCGGCGAGAAGGACCAGTGGACCATGGTCCCGGAGTTGACGCGGCGCATGACCTCGAACAGCGCGTCGACGTCCTTGCTGCACGCCTCGTTCAGCGTGAGGATCTGCGGCTCGATCTCCCGGACCAGCTCGGCGGTGGCCTTGACCGACTTGCCCTGGGCGTAGCACTCCTTGTCGGCGCCGCTGTTGCACAGGTTGACCTGCAGGACGGTCGCGGCCTCCAGCCGCGGCGCGGCGGCCGCGGACGGGGCCAGCGGCGCCGCCACGCCGCTGCGGTGCCCGGCGTCGGCCGGCGCCGCGGAGGCCGCGGCGGGGGCGCCGAGCGCCGCGCCGACCAGCGCCGCGGCGACGGCGAAGCGGGCGAACCCGGTGGTACGCGAGGCGCCGGAGCGCACGCGAGTCAGACCATGTGAGGGCATGGAGTCCTGTCCTTCTGCGAATGAAAGTGAGAATCCCGCAGCGGTGTTCCGCTGCCGTGAACCAGGTGGTGCAGCCTGGCGGGGACCACTCCCCGGAGGAACCGCGCACACGCTGAAACGGACAATCGAGAACCGTCTATCCTATTCAGATGGCGTGTCAACCGACAAGTAATCCACATCAAGCAAAATGCTTAGCGCGAGCATAGCGTCGATAAAGGACAGCAATCTTCACAGCGCTGTGAAGGCGCCGGCAGATCGTCCCTTTGACACCTATTGCTTCGGCATACACCGCATCTCCGCCGGTGGGTCGCGCGGTGAAGGCCGACCATGAGGGATCGACGCCCGACCTGAAGGTCCACACGCACCCCGCCACGGACCGTCCAACTTTCACAACACAGACGTCGAGAACTGTCAAAAATGAAATAATTCTTTTTACAGTTGTCGACCGACACGTGTGCATGTGAACGCCACGCGGCCCGGCGGACCGCACGGTGCAGGTCGGCAGGGCCAGCGGGGGGAGGGGCCCGGTCAGGCCGGGTGGAGACGCTCCAGGACGGCGTCCGCGGCGGCGTACGGGTCGAGGCGGCCCGCGGCGACCGCGGCGGCGAGCGCGTCCAGGACGCTGGCCTCGCCCAGCCCGCCGATGCGCGCCCGCAGGACGCCCAGGGCGATCGACTCGATCTCCGCCGCCGCCCGGCGCTCGCGGCGGGCGGTCGCCTCGCCGGTCTCCACCAGCCACGCGCGGTGCTTGGCCACCGCGGCGACGATGTCCTCAATGCCCTCGTTGCGGAAGGCCACGGCCCGGACCACCTGGGGCCGCCACTGCCCGGCCGCGCGCTCGCCGAGCGCGATCATGCCCTGGGTGTCGCGGTACGTCGCGTCCGCGCCGTCGCGGTCCGCCTTATTGATCACGAAGACGTCGGCGATCTCCAGGATGCCGGCCTTCACGGCCTGGATCGCGTCGCCCATGCCCGGCGCCAGCAGCACCAGCGTCGTGTCCGCGAGGCTGGCAACCTCGACCTCCGCCTGGCCCACGCCGACCGTCTCCACGAGCACGACGTCGCAGCCGGCGCCCTCCAGCACCCGGACCGCCTGCGGGGTCGCCGCCGACAGGCCCCCGAGGTGGCCGCGGCTGGACATCGAGCGGATGTACACGCCCGCGTCGGTGGCGTGGTCCTGCATCCGCACCCGGTCGCCGAGGATGGCGCCGCCGGTGAACGGGCTGGACGGGTCGACGGCGAGCACGCCGACGCGGTGGCCGGCCGCGCGGTACGCCCGCACCAGCTCGTTGGTGGTGGTGGACTTGCCCACGCCCGGCGAGCCGGTCAGGCCGATCACCTGGGCCTGACCGGTGTAGGGCGCGAGCGCCGCCGCGATGGCGGGCAGCAGCGGATCGCCGTTCTCCACGAGGGTCAGCAGGCGCGCCACCGCGCGCGGGTCGCCGTCGCGCGCCAGCGCCACCAACTGCCCGACGTCCCGGGAGCGGCGCGGTGGGACGGTCATCGCCGACGCCTCAGGCGGTGGGGACGCGCAGCAGCAGGGCGTCGCCCTGGCCGCCGCCGCCGCACAGGCCCGCCGCGCCCAGGCCGCCGCCGCGGCGCTTGAGCTCCAGGGCCAGGGTGAGGGCCAGGCGGGCGCCGGACATGCCGATCGGGTGGCCGAGCGCGATGGCGCCGCCGTTGGGGTTGACCTTCTCCGGGTCCACGCCGAGCTGGGCGGTCGACGCGATGCCGACGGCCGCGAACGCCTCGTTGATCTCGATCAGGTCCAGGTCGTCGACCCCGAGGCCGGCCTTGGTCAGGGCGTGCCGGATCGCGTTGGCCGGCTGCGCGTGCAGCGAGTTGTCCGGGCCGGCGACGTTGCCGTGGGCGACGATCTCGGCGAGGTAGGACAGGCCCAGCTCGTCGGCCTTCGCCCGGCTCATGACCACCACGGCGCAGGCGCCGTCGGAGATCGGCGACGCGGTCCCCGCGGTGATCGTGCCGTCCTTGGCGAACGCCGGGCGCAGCCTGGCCAGCGACTCGGCCGTGGTGTCGGGCCGGATCCCCTCGTCCTCGGCCACGACGACCGGGTCGCCCTTGCGCTGCGGGATCTCCAGCGGGGTGATCTCGTCGGCGAAGTGGCCGTTCTTCTGGGCCGCGGCGGCGCGCTGGTGGCTGGCGGCGGCGAAGGCGTCCTGCGCCTCGCGGCTGATCCCGAGCTTGGTACCGGCGCGCTCGGTGGACTCCCCCATCGAGATGCCGTCGTAGGCGTCGGTGAGGCCGTCGAGCGCCATGTGGTCCTTGACCACGACGTCGCCGTACTTGTAGCCGGCGCGCTGGCCGAGCAGCAGGTGCGGGGCGTTGGTCATCGACTCCATGCCGCCGGCCACGACGATGTCGCACTCGCCGGCCCGGATGAGCTGGTCGGCCAGCGCGATGGCGTCGAGGCCGGACAGGCAGACCTTGTTCACCGTCAGCGCGGGTACCGACATCGGGATGCCGGCCTCGACCGCGGCCTGGCGGGCGGGGATCTGCCCGGTACCGGCCTGGAGCACCTGACCCATGATCACGTACTGCACCTGGTCGCCGGTGACGCCGGAGCGCTCCAGCGCCGCCCTGATCGCCGCGGCGCCCAGGCGGGTCGCCGGGAAGGTCTTCAGGTTGCCCAGCAGCCGGCCCATCGGGGTCCGCGCGCCACCAACGATCACCGAGGTCATGGTCTCCACCCTCCGAAGCACAGCCTGCCCGCCGCGAAGCACGGCCTGCCCACCGCTTGGGGCGGGGCTCCCCGCACACCCTAACGTTGGTTCAGCCAGACTATCCCCATGCACACCGGAGACGACCAGGACCACCCCGCGCCGCCCGCCGCGGACGCCCCTGTCGGGCCGGCGGGGATCGGCGTCCTGCGGATCGACCACGTCGGCCTCGCCGTCCCCGACCTGGACGCCGCGATCGCCTTCCACGCCGCGGCGTTCGGCCTGCGCTGCGCGCACCGGGAGGTGAACGAGGAGCAGGGGGTGGCCGAGGCCATGCTCACGGCCGGCGACGGCGCCACCCGGATCCAGTTGCTGGCCCCGCTGTCCCCGGAGAGCACGATCGCGAAGTTCCTGGACCGGCGCGGCCCGGGGATGCAGCAGCTCGCGTACACCGTCGCCGACCTCGACGCCGCGTGCGCCGCCCTGCGCGGCCGCGGCCTGCGGCTGCTGTTCGACGCCCCGCGCCGCGGCACGGCCGGCTCCCGGATCAACTTCGTCCACCCCGCCGACGCCGGTGGGGTCCTGGTGGAGCTGGTCGAACCGGCGGCCTGAGCCGCCCGTCGGCCACCCGATGGCCTGTCGGCGGCCTCCCCCGGCCGGTGGACATGCCGACACGCCCACCGCGCGGATCGCCGGACGACCGTCGCAACTCGGACTCGGCGTGCGACGGCCGCCGCACACCCCGCCGACCTTTCCTCCCCTGTGGAGAGACGCGCGCCGGTCAGCCTGGCCCTGCCCCGCGCGCGCCTCCGCGCGGGGCAGGGCGGACAGCCCGCCGCGGCACTCCGGGCGCCCCGGGCGGAAGACGCAAAACACCTTGTCAACTGTCGATGAATGCCCCTTATCGACCCTTGCGGAGCCCCCCGGTCGGTCTGCGACGATGTGGCAATGGCCCAGCAGGATTCGTCCATCGCGTTCTTCGACAACAGCAACGAGGACCAGTACTTCACCGTGGTCCTGCGCGGCTACGACCGCCAGCAGGTGGACAACCACCTCCAGCGGATGACGTCCGCCCTCGACCAGGCCAAGCAGGCCCGCGGCGAGGCCGAGCAACGGATGAACGACGCGCAGCGGCGCCTCCGCCAGACCGAGCAGCGGGTGACGGCGGTCGAGCAGAAGCTCTCCGACAGCCAGAAGCAGCTTGAGGAGAACAACCGACCGACGCTCGCCGGGCTGGGCACCCGCGTCGAGCAGATCCTGCGGCTGGCCGAGGAGCAGGCCAACGACCACCGCGCGGACGCGCGGCGCGAGGCCGAGGGCATCCTGTCGGCGGCGAAGCTGGAGTCGCGCGAGATCACCGACAAGGCCCGGGCCGAGGCCACGTCGCTGAAGGCCAGCGTCGAGCGCGAGACGGGCAACCTGCGCACCGCCGCCGAGCGCGAGGCCGCCGAGACGCGGGTCCAGGCGCGCCGGGAGGCCGACACCCTCCGCTCGGACGCCGAGCGCGAGACCAAGCAGCTACGCACCGTCGCCACGCACGAGGTCGCCGAGCTGAAGTCCACGGCCGAGCGGGAGGTCGCCACGATGCGGGCCACCGCCGAGCGGGAGGTGACCCAGCTACGGGCGAAGACCTCCCGCGAGGCCGAGGAGAAGCGCAACGAGGCCAGCAAGATCCTCGCCGACGCCCGCGAGAAGCGGGACAAGGACATCCAGGCGCTGGCGCTGGAGATCGCCGAGCGCAACGAGAAGGCCGAGCGCGAGGAGTCCCAGCGGCACGCGGCCCAGGTCTCCGCCACCCAGAAGCTGGTCGGCGAGGCCGAGGAGCGCGCGAAGGTCGCCGACCAGCGCGCCAAGGAGACCGAGAAGAAGACCGAGGGCCGCCGCCTGGAGGCGGAGAAGACCGCCGCCGAGACCGTCGACAAGGCCAAGACCACCGCGGACAAGACCGTCGCGGAGGCGCGGGCCGAGGCCCAGCGGCTGGTCAGCGAGGCGCGCACCGAGGCGGAGATCACCCTGCAGGCCGCCCGGCGGGAGGTCGAGGACCTCACGCGGCAGAAGGAGGTCGTCACGGCCCAGCTCGGGCAGATGCTGTCCGGCCTTGCGGGTATCGTGCCCACCGTCGGCGCACCGGCCGCGGCACCCGCCGCCGGCAAGCCCGCCTCCAAGGCGGACACGGGCAAGCCGGCCGCCACGCCGGCGCCCCCCGCCGACGCCGGCGGCAACCGCACGTCGAAGCAGGCAGCCAAGACCAGCTAGCCCGGGCGACGGCCCGGGCGGCACCCAGCCAGCGGACAGCCCGGCGCGGGGATGGATCCCCAGCGCGCCGGGCTCCCGCATGAAAAGATGTGAGCATGGTGCAGCACGGCGCAGAGTTCTTTCCCCTCGACGACGGCGCGACCGAACCCACCTTCGACTTCGCCCTCCGCGGCTACGACCGCCGCCAGGTCGAGCGCTACGTGGCCCAGGTCGACGCGGAGAAGGCCACGCTGAGCACGGAGTGCGAGCAGGCGTACGCGCAGGTGCAGGCCATGGCCGGCCAGATCGACCAGCTCCAGAACGAACTCGTCGACGCCCGGCGCCGCGCCGCCACCCCGGAGAAGGTCTCGTTCCGGCATCTCGGCGCCCGGGTCGAGCAGATCCTCAGCCTCGCCGAGGACCAGGCGGACCAGCTTCGCGGCGAGGCCGCGCGCGATGTCGAGCAGCTCCGGCAGGCCGCCGACCGCGCGCTGAGCGACGCGCAGGACAAGGCCCAGACCGCGGTCCGCGACTTCGAGGTCGCGCTGGCCGCCCGCCGGGCCGAGGAGGAGAAGACCGACGCCGAGCAGGAGCGCGTCCGACAGGCGAAGATCGCCGACACGACGCGCCAGTGCGCGGAGCTGCGCACCTCCGCGGCGCAGGAGGCGGGGAAGATCCGCGAGGCCGCCGAGCGCCAGCTCGCCGAGGCCAGGGGCGAGGTCGAGCGCCAGCTCGCCGCCGCGCGCGCCGAGGCCCAGCAGGTCACCGAGGGCGCCCGCAAGCAGGTCGAGAGCACGCTGTCCGAGCTGGAGGCGCAGACCCAGGCCGTCCGCGCCCAGCTCCAGCAGGAGGCGACGCAGCAGCGCGCCGCGCTGGAGCAGGAGATCACCAAGCGTCGCACTCAGGCCGAGCAGGAGTTCGCCCAGCGGCGGACCGAGCTGGAGCAGGAGATCACCGCCCGGCGCGGCCAGGCCGAGCAGGAACTGCGCACGCAGGTCACCAAGGTGGAGCAGGAGATCGCCCAGCGGCGCGCCGAGGCCGAGGAGTACGCCACCCAGGTGCACCGCGACGCCGAGACCCAGATGCAGCACGCCCGCGAGCGCATGGGCGGCCTGCAGGCCGAGATCACCCAGGCGCACGAACGGCTGGCCGAGGTCGAGCAGCGGACCGGCGAGACCCGCAAGGACCTCGTGGCCGGCCAGCAGCGCCTCGCCCATCTGGAGGAGCGCCTGGCGGCCACCTCCCGCAAGGTGCAGGACGCCGAAAGCAGGGCGCGCGCCGCCGGCCCGACGACCGGCGGCCCGACACCCGCGGCCGGGTCGCCGACGCAGTCCCTGCGCCCGCCGGCACCCTCCGGTCAGGCCCGGCCGGACGACAAGGCCCCGGACGACAAGACTGCGGTCGACAGGGACACAGGCGACAGGGCTGCGGGCGACAGGGCCGCGCGGGACGAGAAGGCGCAGGGCGGCGCCGCCGGGCAGCCGGCCGGTCCGGCGGCGGACTCCGGCGCTGCGGGTACCTCCGCGCGGCCGGCCGCCGACCAGCCGCCCGCGGCCCGCCCGACGGACCAGGCCAAGCGCGCCGAGCAGGCCGGCAACGCACGGCCGGCCGCGGGGGACGCCGCGGTGCAGGCCCAGCGGGTCGGCGCGGAAACCGACTAGAGCCCGCGCCGATGACCGGTTCGGACGCCGCCCCGCCACCGCCCGCACCGCCACCCGGCGGCGCGGGCGGCGACCCCGCGCCCCCGGATGCGGAAGCGGCCGCGGAGCCGGCGGCGGGGCGACCGCAGCCGGACGCCCCGGTGGCGGCGGAGCCCATCGACGACGGCCGGGAGGCGGGGACGCCGCCGCCGCCCTTCGGTCGTCGATCCGGGGACGGGCAGCGGTTCGGCAGTCCCGGCCGGCCGCTGTCGCGGAGCCAGTTCGCCTTCGGATTCGTCTTCGCCCTGGGCGCGCTCACCGCGTTCGGGGTGTTCCGCGCCCTGGACCAGGCGGCGCCGATGCTGGTCCTGGTGTTCAGCGCCCTGTTCCTGGCCATCGGCCTGAACCCGGCCGTGGAGGCCCTGCAGCGGCTACGGATGCGCCGCGGCTTCGCGGTACTGCTGGTCGCCCTGAGTGCCGTCGGGATCTTCGGCGGCGGCCTGCTGGCCCTGGTACCGCCGCTGGTGCACCAGTCCAAGGAGTTCGCCACCAAGCTGCCCGAGTACATCCAGGCGCTGAACCGCAGCGCCACCGTGCGCGACCTCGACGCGCGGTACCAGCTCATCGACAAGCTCCAGGGCGCGGTCACCGCCGACCGCCTCTCCGACCTGGCCGGCGGGCTCGTCGGCGGGGCCGGGGTGGTGTTCGGCACCCTGTTCAAGGTCCTCACCGTCTTCGTGCTGACGCTGTACTTCATGGCGTCCTTCAACCGGCTGCGCACCCGCGCCTACCAGCTCGTCCCGGCCTCGCGCCGCGAACGGGTGCAGCTTCTCGGCGACGCCATCCTGGTCAAGGTCGGCGCGTACCTCGTCGGGGCGCTGTCCATCGCCCTGCTCGCCGGCCTCAGCGCCTTCGGCTTCCTCTACGCCATGGGCGTGTCCTACTCGTTCGCGCTGGCGTTCGTCGTGGCCGTCTGCGACCTCATCCCGCAGATCGGGGCGACGCTGGGCGCGGTGGTGGTGAGCCTGGCCGGGTTCGCCACGTCCGTCCCCGTCGGCATCGCCTGCCTCGTCTTCTTCGTCGTGTACCAGCAGGTCGAGAACTACCTGATCTATCCCAAGATCATGAGACGGTCGGTCAAGGTCAGCGACCTGGCCGCGATCGTGGCCGCGCTGACCGGCGTCGCCCTGTTCGGCGTGATCGGGGCGCTCGTGGCGATCCCGGCGGTGGCGGCGATCCAGCTCGTCATCGACGAGGTCGTCGTACCGCGCCAGCAGCGCCACTGACCGCGCTCCGGCGCGTCGCCGACCGCCACGCAGACGTCTGATCTTTCTCGCACACCGCAGGGTTGGCCCGGCGCCTGCCCGGGTAGCCGGGGGCGACAGCGACCCGCCGATCCGCGGAGGTGTGCGTGCTCCTGGTGCTGATCGTGGAGGTGCTGTTTCTCGCGGTGTTCCTGCGCGCCCTCGTGGGGTACGTACGGCACCGCGACGCCCTCCAGCGCCAGGTGATGCTGGTCTTCGCCGCCGTGACCTGCCTGTTCGTCCTCGGGCTGTTCCGGTTCCTCGGCGTCACCGCGCCGGGCTGGGTGCAGACGGGCGTGACCCTGATGCTCCTGGGGCAGCCGTTCTTCACCCTCGGCCTGGCCGCGCTGATCCGACCCGTCGCGCGGTGGGTACGCGCGGTGACGCTGGCCGGCTGGGCGCTGACGGCGGCGGGGCTGCTGCTGTACCCGGTCCGCCCGCCCTGGTTCGTCTGGCTGCTCGTCGGGATGTTCGCCGCCGGGGAGCTCGTCGCCGCCGGCTACTTCCTCGCCGCCGCGCGCGGGCGGGCCGGCTCCTCGCGGCGGCGCCTGGTCCTGGCCGGACTGAGCACCATCGCGTTCGCCGTCACCCTGCTGGCGGCGGCGGGCGGGCCCACCGGCGGCCGCGTCTCCCGGGTCATCGCGCTGGCCTCGGCCGCCGGCTACGCGATGACGTTCGCGCCGCCCGGCTGGCTGCGCCGCCGCTGGTCGCGGGCCTCGGCGCACGAACTCACCCTGAGCCTGCTCGACCGGACGCCGCACACCACCGCGGCCGACACCTGGCAGCGGTACGTGGACACGGTCGCGCGGCTCAGCGCCTCGCAGGCGGTCCTCGTGGTGCTGCCCGAGACCCGCGGGGGGATGGTGGTCGGCGCCCAACGCGGCCTGCCGGCCGAGCCGGCCGGCCGCGCGCCGCGCCTGAGCGAGGAGGCGCGCGCGAGCCTGCTGGCCGCGGCCGCGCAGCCCCAGCGGCGGCTCACCTCGTCGGCGACCCGGGACCTCGCCCGCGAGGTGGGGCTGCGGGAGAGCGCCGCGCACGGCGTCGTCGCGGCCGTGCCGCTCCCCGACGGCCGGACCGGCGTGCTGATCGTCCTGGACGCGTACGAGACGCTGTTCGGCGAGGACGACATGCAGTTGTTCGGCGAGCTGGGCGGCGCGGCCGCCGTCCTCGCCGAGCGGCAGGCGCTCACCGACCGGCTCGCCGACGCGCTGGCCGCGGCCGACGCCGCGAGCGAGGCCAAGACGAAATTCGTGGCCAGCATGAGCCACGAACTGCGGACGCCCCTGAACGCGATCATCGGGTTCAGCGACCTGATGCGCGACGAGCCGGCGGTCGACACGGGCCGGGTCATCCCGGCCGAGTGGATCGAGTACGTGCACACCAGCGGCCAGCACCTGCTCGCCCTGATCAACGACGTTCTGGACCTGGCCAAGATCGAGGCCGGGAAGGTGGAGCTGCGGCCGGTCCTGCTCGACAGCGGCCAGGTCGTCGACGAGGTCGTCGCCTCCCTGCACTCCCTCGGCGCGGCCAAGCACCTCGACATCATGACCGCCGTGCCGCCGCTGCCGCTGCGCGCCGACGTGACCCGGCTGCGGCAGATCCTGACCAACCTGCTGTCCAACGCCATCAAGTTCACCCCCGAGGGCGGGTCCATCTTCGTGGCGGGCCGGCGGATCGGCGCCGACATCGCGATCACCGTCAGCGACACCGGGCCGGGCATCAGCGCCGCCGACCAGGCCCGGATCTTCGACGAGTTCCAGCAGGTCGGCGACCCGACGATGCACAAGTCCGGCAGTGGCCTCGGCCTGGCGCTGACCCGGCGGCTGGTCGAGGCGCACCACGGCCGGATCGACGTGGCCTCGGTGCCCGGGCACGGCGCCCGGTTCACAGTGTGGCTGCCCTCCACCCGGACCGACATCGTGGCCGCCCGCGCCGCGGACCAGCCCGGCCAGGCCGAGGTGGAGCACGGCGGCATCCTGGTCGTCGAGGACGACCGCGCCGCGGCCGACCTGCTGGCCACCCACCTGCGCCGGGTCGGGTACGCGGTCGGCGTCGCCGGCAACGGCGAGGCCGGGCTGGCCATGGCCGCCCAGCAGCGCCCGGAGCTGATCCTGCTCGACGTGGTCCTGCCCGGCATCGACGGCTGGGAGGTGATGCGCCGGCTCAAGGCCGACGCCCGGCTGCGGCACATCCCCGTGGCGATCATCAGCGTGGTGGAGGACCACACGGTGGCGCTGGCGCTCGGCGCGGTCGACTACTTCACCAAGCCGCTGAACTACGACCTCCTGCTGGCCTGGCTGATCCGGCACGGCATGGTCCCGCCGCTGGCCGCGGAGGAGACGAACCTGCTGGTCATCGACGACGACCCCGCGGTACGGACACTGGCCCAGCGCCGCCTCGCCCGGCCCGGCCTGCGGGTCGTCACCGCCGAGAACGGCGTCGAGGGGCTGCGGCTGGCCCGCCAGCACGCGTTCGACCTGATCATCTGCGACCTGCTGATGCCCGACCTGGACGGCTTCTCCGTCATTGCGGCGCTGCACGGGGACGCGCGCACCAGCGGTACGCCGGTGCTCGTACTCACCTCGCAGGACCTGTCGGAGGCGGACAAGGCGCGGCTCTCCGGCAAGATCCTCGGCGTCGCGGCCAAGGGTGCCGACCCGGTCGACGCGGTCCAGAACTGGCTGCACCACCTGGAGGACCTGACCGACCCGCAGGGCCGCGACCGGAGCGGGCGGGAGGACGCGGCCGCTCAGTCGGTGTCGAAGGCGGCGGTCGTCCGGTCGGCGTAGGCGCTGGCGTCGCCGTACTCCATCGGGCCGTCCCAGGCGCGCGGCAGCGGCCCGCGCCCCGGGGCGACCCGGGCCACGACCGCGTCCAGGACCGTCTCGGCGTCGCCGACCCACAGGTGCCTCGCCCCGGGTACCCCGACCACCTCGGCCTGCGGCACGGCCGCGAACCGCCGCCGCGCCTCGTCCGGCCGCAGGTAGTCGTCGTGCTCGGGGACCAGCGCGGTCAGCGGCTTGCCGCTGACCGCCCAGCGCGCCAGGTCCGCGGCCGTGGCGGAGCGCAGCGGCGGCGAGAGCAGGACGGCACCGGCGACGGCGGGGTCGCAGCCGTGCCGCAGGGCCAGGTCGGTGCCGAACGACCAGCCGAGCAGCCACCGGGACGGCAACTGCGCGAACTCGGCGTACTCGATGGCCGCGGCCACGTCGAACCGCTCGCCGTCGCCGCCGTCGAAGGCGCCCTCGCTGGTCCCCTGGACGCTCGCGGTACCGCGGGTGTTGAACCGCAGAACCGCGACGTCGGCGAGCGCCGGCAACCGCCAGGCCGCCTTGCGCAGGACGTGGCTGTCCATCATCCCGCCGTGGGTGGGCAGCGGGTGCAGGCAGATCAGCGTCGCCACCGGGGTCCGGCCGGCGGGCGGCAGGGCCAGCTCGCCGACCAGGCGCAGGCCGTCGGCGGTCTCCAGGGCCAGTGCCTCGCGGGTGGCCGGCAGGATCGAGTTGGCGCGGATCGGGGTGCTCACTCCCCCATGGTGCGCCGCGCCGGCCGCGGGCGCGGGCGCACCCCGCGGAAACGTGATCCAGACCGCGGCTACCGGTCCCGGTTGATCATTTCGGGATGGGAGACGAGGAACTGCTCGGTCGTGTCGCTGCGCAGCGCGGCCAGAAACTGCTTGGCAGCCGCGTCCAGCGCCTCGCCCTGGTACGCCCCGCCGGTCAGCACCGAGCCGCCGGTCAGCTTGACCATGGTGATGTTGTCCGAGCGGATGTTGCGCAGGACGAACGCGAAGTCGGTGACGCTGTGGCCGCGGCCGCTGAAGGTCAGCGTCTTGCCGGCGGCCTGGAGGACCGCGTCCAGCTTGCCGGGGTTGGTGACGACGTCCCGGCTGAGCGCCTGGCCGACCATCGCCCGCAGGAATTGCTGCTGGTGGCGCTGGCGGGCGTAGTCGCCGCCCTCGATGTAGCGCTGTCGCGTGTAGTCCAGGGCCTCCCAGCCGGAGAGCTGGTGGTTGCCCTTGCGGTACTGCTTGCGGGGGCCCTTGAAGGCCAGGGCGCCCTCGCCGCCGCCCGGGTTGGGCGCGCGGTGCTTGCCGTCGGGGCGCATGTGGATCGAGGCGACGTCCATGTCGACGTACATGCGCACGCCGCCGAGGGCGTCGACGATCCGCTTGAACCCGTTGAACGTCACGATCGCGCCCGCGTCGAACCGGGCGATCCCCGTGGCGTTGCTGACCGCCCGGGACAGCAGCTCGAAGCCGCGGACCGGATCCTTCCTGCCGTCGCCGTCGACCCGGGAGCCGTAGTACATGGCGTGGGTCAGCTTGTCCCTGCCGCCGGGGTACCGGGCCGGCGGGAAGGCCGGGATGTCCACCAGCAGGTCGCGGGGCAGCGAGAACAGGACGGCGCGGTCCAGGCTCGCCGGTACGTGCATCACCAGGACCGAGTCGGCCCGCAGGTCGGGATTGTCCTCCCACTCGCGTGGGTCGATGCCGGCGAGCAGGATGTTCATCGGGCCGCGCAGGTCCTTCGCGCCCTCGGCCGCCTCGGCGCCGTCGCCGAACAGGTCTCCCTTGCCGACCGCGTTGTCGACGCGGCTGGCCAGGACGGTCGTCGCCGTCAGGCTGCCGCCGGCGAGCACGGCCAGCGCGACCCCGCCGGCGACGCACAGGCGGGCCCAGAGCGGACTCTTGGCCGGTGTCCCGGCCGCGGCCGGGACACCCCGCGCGGCCGCGGCGCCGGTCGCGGCGGGACCGCCGCGCGCCGCCGCGCTGCCGTACACCCCGGGGCCGCCCTGCGCCGTCGACGCGGCCGGTGCCGCCGGAAGATCCTCTGCCACCCTGCTGAGCCGCCGCGCACCCGCCACGTTCCGTTCCTCCCCAGGAAACCCGACTCCGCACGCTACGACCTCGCCGTCGGGACCGCCACCCCCGACAACGCGATCAAGGAATTTCCGACGTTAATCCGTGATGAATGCGCGGGAAATCCCTTGATCAATGTCTAGGAGCGGGGCGGCCGGCGCCGGGACCGGGCCCGCCAGCAGCCGCTGTGCCAGTGGCGGCGGTCGGCGAGGTCGCCCCCGTCGTCCGCCGGCCACGCCACCACGTGCGGGGTGCCCGGGGCGATCTCGTGGTCGCAGCCGGGGCAGCGGTACGCCTTGGCCGCCGACGGCGCCGGGACGGTGCGCACGTGCCACCGCCCGCCGGCCCAGGTCTCGACCGTGGCCGCCCCCGGCCAGGCCCGGTCCGGGCCGCCGGGCGGCGCCGGGTCGTCACGCCGGTTGCGCCGGGGACTCACCGGCGGTGGGTACGGAAACCCTGACCCGCCCGCTGACCGGTCCGCCCGGCCGTGACCATCTGCTCCAGCAGCGGCGCCGGGGTGAACGACGGCTCGCCCGTCTCGGCACACATCCGGCGCAGGGTCGCCGCGGCCCGGTCCAGGCCCACGTGGTCGAGGAAGGCGATCGGGCCGACCGGGTACCCGCAGCCCTTCGTCATCGCGGCGTCGACCGCGTCGGCGTCGGCGTACCCGGAGTCGACCAGGGCCACCGCGTCGTTGAGGTACGGCATCAGCAGCGCGTGCACGATCGCCCCGGCCCGGTCGCGGCACTCGACGGCGACGCTGTCCAGGCTGGCCGCCAGCGCGCGGGCGGCGGCGAGCGCCGGCGCACCAGACCGGACGGTCGGGACGATCTCGATCAACTTCACGGCCGGGGCCGGCAGCCGGAGCCCCACGACGTCCTCCGGCCGGCCGCTGGCCGCCGCGCACGCGATCACCGGCAGGGCGTCGCCGGCCGCGGCCAGGACCGCGCCCGGCCGGCAGATCCGGCCCAGCTCGGCGAAGCGCGCCCGCACGGCGTCGGCGTCGGCGCCCGACATCTCGACCACGAGGTCGACGTCGGCGAGCGCGGACAGGTCCTCGGCCGCGGTCACGACCGTGCGGCCGGTCTCGCGCAGCCGGGTGGCCAGGATGCCGGCGACCGGTCCGGCGCCGACGACCCCCACGCGGCGCGGCGCCTCGGCGGCCGGGGCCGGCGCGGCCGCGTCGGCGACGGCCCTGCCGCCCTCGTACGTGTAGAACCCGCGGCCCGTCTTGCGGCCCAGCAGGCCGGCGGTGACCATCTCGGCCAGCAGCGGCGCCGGGGCGTGCCGGCGGCTGCGGCCCCCGCGGGCGTACATGGTGCGCAAAATCTCGTACGAGGTGTCCAGTCCGATGAGGTCCAGCAGGGCGAACGGCCCCATCGGCAGCGCGCAGCCGTGCCGCATCGCGGCGTCGATGTCGTCCCGGGTGGCGTGGCCGGCCTCCAGCATGCCGACGGCCTGGTTCAGGTACCCGAACAGCAGGTGGTTGGCCACGAAGCCGGCCCGGTCGCCGACCGTCACCGGCGTCTTGCCCAGCCAGGTGCACAGCGCGGCCAGGTCCTCGGCGACGTCGGGGGCCGTGACGACGGTGCGGACGATCTCGACGAGCTTCATCACCGGCGCGGGGTTGAAGAAGTGCACGCCGACGACCCGGTCGGGGCGGTGGGTGGCGACCGCGATGTCGGTGACGCTCAGCGAGGAGGTGTTGGTGGCCAGGATCGTGTCCGGCTTGCACACCCGGTCCAGCTCCGCGAACAGGGACCGCTTGATCTCCAGCCGCTCCGGTACCGCCTCCACCACGAGGTCCGCCTCGGCGAGCGCGGGCAGGCCGACGGCGAAGGCGACCCGGCCGAGTACGGCGTCGCGGTCGGCGGCGTCGAGCCGGCCGCGGGCGACCGCCTTGTCGACCGACGCGGTCAGCGTCCGCCGGCCGCGCTCCAGCGCCTCGTCGGTGATCTCGACGGCGGTGACCTCGGCGCCGTTGCGGGCGAAGACCTCCGCGATCCCGGCACCCATGGTGCCCAGCCCGATCACGCCGACTCGCTGGAACGTACGGCTCACGCCCGCCTCCTGCTGGCTCGCGTACGCCGCGGCCGGCGTACCCCGCCGGCATCCTCCCATGCCGGCGGCGGCCGCTAGTCGCTGAGCACCGGCATCTCCCGCCGCGGCGCCACTTCCTCTACTACCACCGCTCCGGCTCGGGAGAGGTCGTCAGAAGAGGGTCAGCTCGTCGCGCGCCAAGCCGCGCAGAGCGTCGTAGTCCAGGACGGCGCAGCGGATGCCCCGGTCCTCGGCCAGGACCCGCGCCTGCGGCTTGATCTCCTGGGCGGCGAAGACCCCGGCGACCGGGGCGAGCAGCGGGTCGCGGTTGAGCAGGGCGAGGTACCGGGTGAGCTGCTCCACGCCGTCGATCTCGCCGCGGCGCTTGATCTCCACGGCGACCGCGCCGCCCGCCGCGTCGCGGCACAGCAGGTCCACCGGGCCGATCGCGGTCATGTACTCGCGCCGGACCAGCGTCACGCCCGCGCCGAGCACCTCGGGCGAGGCGGCCAGCAGCTCCTGCAGGTGCGCCTCGACGCCGTCCTTGACCAGGCCCGGGTCCACGCCCAGCTCGTGCGCGCTGTCGTGCAGCACCTCGGCGATCGTGATCAGCAGGCGCTCGCCCTTGGGGTTGGCGACCGTCCACACGGCGCCGTCGGTGGTGAGCTTGCAGGGCGGGCTCATCCAGTTCAGCGGCTTGTACGCGCGGTCGTCGGCGTGGATCGACACCGACCCGTCGGCCTTGACCATGATCAGCCGGGTGGCCAGCGGCAGGTGTGCCGAGAGCCGTCCGACGTAGTCCACCTGGCACTGCGCGACCACCAACCGCATCCCGCGACCCTACCGACCCGGCGCCGCCGGCCGCCCGGCGCCCTCCGGCGCTCCGGCCGCGCCGCGGCGGGGGGCGGAAAGCGCGGGCGTTCGCGGTGTCGGCGCCGCGCGGGGCGGGGATGCTGGAGGCGTGTGGGAACTGGTGACCGGGATCGGGCTCGCGGCGGCGGCCGGGCTCAACGCGTACATCCCGCTGCTGCTGCTCGGCCTGCTCGCGCGGTACAGCGACCTCGTCGCGCTGCCGGAGTCGTGGCAGTGGCTGACCGGCGGCTGGACGCTGGGCATCCTGGCGCTGCTGCTCGCGGTGGAGTTCGTCGCCGACAAGATCCCGGCGGTCGACCACGTCAACGACATCCTGCAGACCGTCGTCCGGCCGACCGCGGGCGGCCTGGTGTTCGGCGCCGGCTCCGGGGCGCAGACCGCGGCGGTCACCGACCCGGGCGAGTTCTTCACCTCGCACCAGTGGGTTCCCGTGGCCTGCGGGCTGGCGGTCGCGCTGGCCGTCCACGGGGCCAAGGCACTGGCCCGGCCGGTGGTGAACACCATGACCGGCGGCGTCGGCGCGCCCGTGGTCAGTACCGCCGAGGACGTCACCAGCGCCTCGCTGTCGGTGGCGGCGCTGCTGCTCCCGGCGCTGGTGCTCGTCCTGCTGGGCGCGGTGGGGTACGGCGCATGGACGGTCCTGCGGCGACGCCGGGCGCGCGCGGCCGCACCGGAAACCGCCCCGCCGCCGGGCGGTGGCGCGCAGCGGGCCGGCGGCAGCGCGGAACAGGGCTGACCGCGCGGCGGTCAGCCGGTCAGGCCCGGCGGATCCGGGCGCCCGTGCCCACCGGCCCGGCCGCCAGCCAGCCCGCCGCGGCGTCGCCGTCGTCGTCGGGCCGCGGATCCCCGGCCCCGCGGCCGGCGGCGGCGTCCCGGCGCGGCGGCCGCGCCGCGGGCAACGCGGCGGGGATCAGCCGGCACGGAATGCCGTGCGCCCGCTCGCCCGGCGGCAGGATCGCGCCGGCCGGCAGGACCGCCAGCGGCGCCAGACCGGCGGCGGCGCCGACCGCGGAGTCCGGCAGCAGCACCGCGCCCTGGCCGACCGACGCCTCGTCCGCCACGGTCACGGTGCCCGTGAGGAACCGCTGCCCGGTCCGCAGGTCCGCCTTGACTACCGCGTCCGCGCCCAGGGCCGCGAACGCGCCGATCCGCACCAGGTCGAACCCGGCGATGCGGGTCGTCCCGAGGTAGGCGTGCGGGCCGACCCGCACCCCGAACGCGCGCAGCGGCCCGGCCAGGAAGGGCGTGCCGACCAGCGCCGACAGCAGCGGCGCGGCGAGCGTGTCGTAGGCGGCCGAGACGACGCCGTACAGGCGGGCGTACGGCGACCAGGCGGCCCGCGGCAGCGCCCGCACCCGGCCGAGCACCAGCCGCTTGAGCGCGGCGACCGCGGCCACGACCGCCGCGCCGGCCGCCAGCCCGAGCAGCGGGGCGACCGGTACCGCGGCCCAGGCGCCGAGGGCCGACCACAGCAGGTACGTCGGGTAGGCGAACAGCACCGCGCCGAGCAGGGCCAGGCCGTACGGTACGAGGACCCGCGCGGCGTCGTACAGCAGCCGCTCGGCCCGCTCCCGCCGGCTCGGTCGGTACCGCTGCGCCCGCGGCGCGGGCCTGCGCCCGACCGGCGCGGCCGGCGACCCCGCCCACCGGCTGCCGGCGGCGGACCGCTGGCTGTCGTCGGGGGCCAGCGTGCCCGGCGCGAGCGTGGAGTCGTCGCCGACGCTGACGCCGCCGCGGACGACGGCGCCGTCGCCGACCTCGCCGCGCCGGCCGATCCGGCTGGCCGCCACGGTGAAGGCGCCGCGGTGCACCCGGCGGGGGGCGACGACCGCGTCGGCGGCGAGGTGCGCGTCGGCGGCGACGTTCAGGGCCTCGGGCGAGACCAGGTGCGGGCGCTCGACCTCCGCGCCCGGGCCGATCTGGGCGCCGAACAGGGACAGCACCGGCCGGGTGAACGCCGTGCCGAACACCGGCGTCAGCGGCACCCGGACCACCCGCAGGAGCTGGTCGGCGAGCCACTTGCGCAGGTAGGCCGGGCTGTGCACGGGGTAGGTGCCGACGTAGAACTCGCCGAGCAGGCGCCGCCGCGCCACGGCCAGCAGCAGCACCGAGAACGGCGTCAGGACCGGCAGCGCGGCGACCACCGCCCCGGCCGCCGACCAGCCGCCGAGCCGTTCCGCGAGCGCGCCGTACAGCAGCAGGGCGAGCAGCGGCGGCAGCGCCGCCAGGAAAATGACCAGGTACGCGCCCAGCACGTGCGCCACGCCGTAGCCGAGCTGGCGGTGCCGGCTGGCCGGCGCCGCGGGGGCGGGCAGCGGCACCCGCGCCGGTACCGCGGGCGCCCCGCGCCGCTGCGCGCCGGCCGGGATCTGGCTGTCGGCGGCGAGCGCCGACTGGTCGTCCAGCGCGCAGTCGTCGCCGAGGACGACGTCCGGGCCGAGGGCGGCGCGGGCGCCGACGAAGCAGCGGTCGCCGACCGCGATCCGGCCGACCCGCAGCACGCCGTCCGCGACGGCCCAGCCGCGCAGGTCGGCGCCGGGGCCGACACTGCTGTCGGCGCCGATGCGGAGCAGGTCGAACGCGCCGAACGCGACCGTCTCCAGGTGGACCCGCTCGCCGATCCGCGCGCCGAGCAGGCGCAGGTACACCGGCAGGGCGGGGGTACCGGCGAGCAGGCCCACGCCGCTGAGCGCGTACAGCCGGCCCACCAGCCACCAGCGGCGGTGGAACTCGCCCCACAGCGGGTACTCGCCCTCGGCGTACCGGCCGATCAGCAGCCACTTCGCGGCGAGCGTCACCCCGAGCAGCGCGGGCCAGGCCAGAACGGCGACCAGCAGCAGCCGGCCGAGCAGGCCGGCGGGACCGGTGCCGCCGGTCACCCACGCCGCGGCGGCGGTGACGACGAGGGCGGCCGGTACCGCGACCATGGCGGCCACCAGATACAGGCCGAGCAGTTGGCGCCTGCGGCTGGTCGCGCGGGCGTCGGCGGAGGTGTCCCGGAAGACCTCGCGGGCGGTGCGCGGCGCGGGCGGGCGCACCGGCGGCGTCGGCTCGGGCGGGGCGGTGCGCGCGGGCCGGCCGCCGGACTCCGCCGCGGCCGGGCGCCCGGGGACCGGAGCCCGCCCCGACGGCGGGCCGGCCGGCGGTACGGGGGGCGGCCCGTCCCCGCGCTGGCGCGGAGGGTGCGGGGCGGCAGGCGCGGGCTGGCGGCCGCGGTACTCCAGTTCGTCGCCGACCTGCCGCACCCGGTCGCCGGTGCGGAAGGCCCGCCGGCCGCCGTCGAGGGTGACGAACCGTTCCCGGGTCAGCTCCGGGTCGCCCACGTACCCGGCGGCCAGCGCCGGCCCGCCGAGCAGCAGCTCGCCGGTGTGCCCGTCGCGCACCGGGTGCAGGCCCGCGTCGACCACGCTGACCTCGTACCCGGGCAGTGCCCGCCCCAGCGTGACCGGCGCGCCGGGCGCGCACCGCTTGACCAGCGCGTGCACGGTGGTCTCGGCCGGCCCGTACACGTTGAGCAGCACGACGCCGTCGCCGCTCCAGCGGGCGACCAGCTCCGGCGGGCAGGCGCCGCCGGACAGCACCACGGCGCGCAGCTCCGGTAGCGCCGCCGGGTCCAGGTCCGCGAGCGTCTCCGGGGTGGTCGCCAGGTGGGTGATGCGCAGGTCGGCGAGGTGGTCGGTCAGCGCGGCGCCGGTGCGCGGGGCGTCCGGCGCGGGTACCACCAGCGTCGCGCCACCGGCCAGCGCCGACCAGATCTCGGCGATGCTGCCGTCGAAGCTCAGCGCGTGGCCCTGGTACACCCGGTCCCCGGGGCCGACCGGGCAGATCTCCCGGAACCCGGCCAGGTACGCCGCGACGTGCCGGTGCTCGGCGACGACGGCCTTGGGGGCGCCGCCGGCGTCGCGGGTGTACGTCACGTACGCCGGGTCGTCGGGCTCGGCGTCGTCGATGGGGCCGCGGTGATCGGAGCGCACGCCGACGGTGAAGAACGCCGAGTCGTGGCGGATGGCGATGGTGCGGCGGGCGGCCAGCAGCGGCGCGACGCGCCCGCCGAGGGCCGGCTCGGTCACGCACCAGCCCACGCCCAGCTCGTCGATGATCTGCGCTATCCGCTCGACCGGACAGCCAGGGTCGATCGGCACGTAGGTGACGGCCAGCGAGTGGCACGCCAGCACGGCGATGACCGGCAGTTCGGAGCGGGTCAGGTGGACCGCGACCACGTCGCCGCGGCGGACGCCGTGCTGGCGCAGCCGCCGGGCGAACCGGTCGGTGAGGTCGGCCAGCTCAGCGAACGTGACGTACCGGTCCTCGCAGGCGACGGCGATCGCGTCCGGCGTCCGTGCGGCGGTGGCGGAGAAAACCGCGCGGAGGCGCGCGTCATCGCTGGAGGTCACAGGGGTCCCTTTCGTCGTCGCGTCGCCCCGACGCGCGACATGAGCCGCCGCCAGCACGGTCGGCAGGGCCGGCTGGCGGTGGTGACGGTCCCGGTGCCCGCGGCGCGGTGCACCCCGTGTGCGACGTACCGCACGAGCGGGGTGGCTCGTCCGTGGCGCCCACCCGCGGCGGGCCGCGGACCGTCGGATCTACTGGTTTCGATGCCCACCGTAAAGGCAAGCCGCCGCCAGGGCAACAGGCATTCGCGCAGGTCAGCGCACCCGGGACGGGGATAGGGCGGGGGTCCGCGCGCACCGGGTGGGCGTCGGCAGGCGATAGTGGGCGAATGAATACAGATGGGCTGGCCGTCGCGGTGCGCGGCCTGCGCAGGTCCTACGGCGACCGCGTCGCCGTCGACGGCGTCGACCTCCAGGTGCGCACCGGCGAGGTCGTGGCGCTGCTCGGTCCGAACGGCGCGGGCAAGACCACGACGGTGGAGATCCTGGAGGGGTACCGCCGCCGCGACGCCGGGCAGGTACGGGTCCTCGGGGCGGACCCGGCCACCGCCGGTGCCGCCTGGCGGGCCCGGCTGGGCATCGTCCTGCAGAGCACCGGCGAGTTCGACGACCTGACCGTGGCCGAGGTCGTCGGCCACTTCGCCGGCCTGTACCCGCGCGCGCAGGACCCCGCCGAGGTCGTCGCCCGGGTCGGTCTCGCCGACAGCGGCCGGCGCCGGACCCGGACCCTGTCCGGCGGGCAGAAGCGGCGGCTGGACGTGGCACTGGGCATCGTCGGCCGGCCGGAGCTGCTGTTCCTGGACGAGCCGACCACCGGCTTCGACCCGCAGGCCCGGCGGGAGTTCTGGGAGCTGATCCGGGGGCTGGCCGGTGCCGGTACGACGATCCTGCTCACCACCCACTACCTGGACGAGGCCGAGGCGCTCGCCGACCGGGTGGCCGTCATCGCCGCGGGCCGGATCGTGGAGGTGGCCGCACCGGCCGACCTGGGCGGCCGGCGGGACGCGCCGGCCGTGGTGGCCTGGCGGGACCCGGCGGAGGGCGCCCGGCGGCGCGAGACGCACACCCCGGCGGCGCTGGTCGCCGAGCTGGCCGCGGCGTACGGCGGCGAGGTGCCCGGCCTGACGGTGAGCCGGCCCAGCCTGGAGGACACCTACCTGCGGATGATCGGAGCCACCGCGTGAACGCCCTGGACCTGAGCTGGCGGCGCGGCCGGCTGGAGCTGACCCAGTTCCTGCGCAGCCGGGAGTCGGTCGTGTTCACGATGGCCTTCCCGGTCATCATGATCCTGATCTTCTCGTCGATCTTCGACTGGGACCTGGCGCCCGGGGTGACCTTCACCCAGTACTTCGTCAGCGGCATGATCGCCACCGGCCTGATGACGGTGGGCTTCCAGGCGCTGGCGATCCAGATCCCGATCGAGCGCGAGCGCGGCGTCCTCAAGCGGCTGCGCGGCACGCCGATGCCGCCGTGGGCGTACTTCGCCGGCAAAGTCGTGCTCGTCGCCGTGATCGCCGCCGCCGAGACGCTGCTGCTGGTCGCGGTCGCGGTGCTGTTCTTCGGCCTGCGGCTGCCGGCCGCGCCCGGCCACTGGTGGACGCTGGCCTGGGTGTCGGTCCTCGGCGTCACCGCCTGCACGCTGTGCGGGATCGCGTTCTCCTCGGTACCGCGCAGCGCCCGCGGCGCCACCGCCGTGGTGACCCCGGTGGCGCTGGTCCTCCAGTTCACCTCGGGCGTGTTCGTCGAGTTCACCCGCCTGCCCGAGTGGATGCAGCAGGTGGCGGCGGTGTTCCCGCTCAAGTGGATGTGCCAGGGGCTGCGGGCGGTGTTCCTGCCGGACTCGTTCGCCGCGCTGGAGCCGGCCGGGTCGTGGGAGCTGGGGCGGGTGGCGCTCGTGCTCGGCGCCTGGTGCGTCGTCGGGCTGGCGCTGTGCCTGCGGACGTTCCGCTGGTCGCTCGACCGGTGAGCCGGCTCAGCCGACGGCGGTGAGCGCCTCCGGCGGGCCGGGGCGGCCGTAGAGCCAGCCCTGGGCGTAGTCGACGCCGAGGGCGTGCAGGGCGGCGGCGTCCTCGGCGGTCTCCACGCCCTCGGCCACGACGGCGGCGCCGCAGCCGTGCCCGAACGTGACCAGCGAGCCGACCAGCGTGGTCAGCACCTGGTCGGCGTGGATCCCGTCGACGATGCTGCGGTCCAGCTTCAGCAGGTCCGGGGCGGTCAGCACGATGTGCCGCATGGAGGCGAAGCCCGCGCCGACGTCGTCGACGGCCAGCCGCATCCCGCCCGCGCGCAGTGGCGCGAGGACCTTGGTCAGCGCCTCGTAGTCGGCCACCGGGTCGTGCTCGGACAGCTCCAGCACGACCCGGTCCAGCGGCAGGGTGGCCAGCAGCGCGGCGCCGTCGGGGTGCAGCAGGACGCCCGGGGACAGGTTCATCGACACGTACCCGGCGACCGCGTCCAGGTGGGCCGCCGCGCCGCGCAGGGCGGCCAGCTCCAACTCGGCGCCGCGGTCGACGCTGTGCGCCTGGGCGAAGCAGGCGTCCGGCGGCGCCTGCCAGGCCGCGGGGAACCGGCTGAGCGCCTCGGCCCCGACCCGCACGCCGCCGGGCAGGGCGACGATCGGCTGGAGCAGGACGGTCGGCCCGCCGGCCCCGACGACCTCGTCCAGCCGGGCGTCGATCTCGGCCCGCCGCCCCGCCTCGCGGACCTCCGGCTCGACCACGACGGCCGCGGCGGCGGCCAGCACGTTCATCAGCGCCTCGTCGCGGGCGGTGAGGTCCTTGTCCGAGGTGAGCCCGGCGGCGCAGAAGGTGCCGTACAGGCTGCCGTCGGAGAGGGTGACGGGGACGCTGACGAAGCTGCGGATCCGCGGCATCCGGGCGGCCGGCAGCCGCATGGCGGTCGGGTGCTGGCGCACGTCGGCCATGACGGCGGGCAGCCTGCGGTCCAGGACCGCCTGGCAGAACGTGGTGGCCCGGGGCTGGGTGACGCCCTCGCGGAACAGCAGCGGCACGGAGGACTCGACGACCTCCAGGTGCTGGAGGTCGTCGTCGAGGCGGCTGAGGAAGGCCACGCTGAGGCCGAGCGAGCGCCGGGCGGTCAGCAGCAGCTCCGCGACCTGCTCCCCCGCCGCCGTCCGCTGCCTACCCACAAGACCTCACAGACACGCCGGGACCTGACCCCGGTCCCATCGGCCCGGGGGCGGCGTAGCTAAGACCGCGGCGCAGGTTGTCCGTCGGTGTCCCCGGGAGCGGCGCGGGGCCGCCCCGCGGGGTCAGTGGTCGTAGAAGCCGCGGCCCGACTTGCGGCCCAGGTCGCCCGCGGCGACCATCCGCTGGAGCAGCTCCGGCGGGAAGAACTTCTCGTCGGCCGTGTCGGCGTAGATGTTCTTCGCGGCGTTCAGCAGGATGTCGGTGCCGGTCAGGTCGCAGGTCGCCAGCGGGCCCATGACGTGGCCGAAGCCCAGCTTGCAGGCGGTGTCCAGGTCCTCGGCCGACACGACGCCGGTCTCCACCAGCGTGACGGCCTCCATCACCAGCGCGCAGATCAGCCGGGTGGTCACGAAGCCGGCGATGTCGCGCTGGACGACGATGCAGGTCTTGCCCACGCCCTCGGCGAACGCCCTGGCCGCCGCCAGGGTCTCGTCGCTGGTCTTGAAGCCGCGGACCAGCTCGCAGAGCTGCATCATCGGCACCGGCGAGAAGAAGTGCGTGCCCACCACGGCCTCGGGGCGCCCGGTCACCGCGGCGATCTGGGTGACCGGGATCGCCGAGGTGTTCGTGGCCAGGACCGCGCCGTCGCGGCAGATCTTGTCGAGGGTACGGAAGACCTCGTGCTTGATCTCGATCTTCTCGAACACCGCCTCGACCACGATGTCGGCCTCCGCGGCCGCGTCCAGGTCGGTCGTCGGGGCGATCCGGCCGAGCGCCGCCTCGGCGTCCGCCTCGCTGATCTTCCCCTTGGCCGCGAACCTGCCCAGCGACGCGCGGATGCCGTCCAGGCCCCGCTGCACCGCCGCGACGTCGATGTCGCGCAGGGTCACCTGCCACCCCGACGCCGCCGCCACCTGTGCGATGCCGGAGCCCATCAGCCCCGCGCCCACGACCGCCAGCCGACCCGTCACCCGCGTACCCCTTCCGACCGATCAGTACCGATGCCGCGACCCTACCCGGCGGCCGGCGCCGCCGGGGCGCCCGGCCGGACTCAGAAGCCGAACGACGGCTCGGCCGGCGCGGCGGCCCGGCTGACCGGCGCGCCCAGGTGCCGGAGCTGCGCGACGAAGTCGGGGTACCCGCGGTCGATGTGGTGCGCGTGCGAGACCGTCGTCTCCCCCTCGGCGGTCAGCGCGGCGATCACCAGCCCGGCCCCGGCCCGGATGTCGGTCGCCCGCACCGGCGCCCCGGACAGCGCGGGCAGGCCGCGCACGACGGCGTGGTGCCCGTCGGTGCGCACCGCCGCGCCGAGCCGCGCCATCTCGTTGATGAACATGAACCGGCCGTCGAAGATGTTCTCGGTGATCAGCGAGGCGCCCTCGGCCACCGCCGCCAGCCCGATCGCCATCGGCAGCAGGTCGGTGGCGAACCCCGGGTACGGCAGGGTGGCGACGTCGACCGCCCGCGGCCGGCCGTCCATCCGCACCCGGAACCCCGCCGCGCCGCGCGTCTCGACCATCGCACCGGCGTCCACCAGCTTGTCCAGCGCGACGGCCAGGCACTGCGGGTCGACGCCGGTCACCGTCACGTCGCCGTAGGTCATCACCGCGCCGAAGGCCCACGTGCCGGCGACGATCCGGTCGCCGACGGTGGCGTGCCGGACCGGCCGCAGGCCCTCGACGCCGGTCACGTGCAGGGTCGACCCGCCCGCGCCCGCGATGGCGGCGCCCATGCCGGTGAGCATCGCGCACAGGTCGACGATCTCCGGCTCCCGGGCGGCGTTGTCGATGACCGTCTCGCCGTCGGCGAGGACCGCCGCCATCAGCAGGTTCTCCGTGGCGCCGACGCTCGGGAAGTCCAGCCGGATCTTGGCGCCGCGCAGCCGGTGGCCGCGCTCGGCGATCACGAAGCCGTGCGCCCCGGACACCCGGGCGCCCATCGCCTCCAGGCCCGCGATGTGCATGTCCAGGCCCCGCGAGCCGATCGCGTCGCCGCCGGGGTGCGCGACGCGGGCCAGCCCGCGCCGGGCCAGCAGCGGGCCCAGGACGCAGATGGAGGCCCGCAGCCGGCGGACGAGGTCGTAGTCGGCCTCCGCCGCGAGCGCCTCGGGCACGTCGACGGCCACCTCGCCCGGGCCGAAGGCCACGCCGCAGCCGATCCGCCGCAGCACCTCCGCCATGATCGCGATGTCGGTGATCCGGGGGACGTTGGTCAGGACCGTCCGGCCCGGCGCCAGCAATGCGGCCGCCATCAGCTTGAGGGCGGAGTTCTTCGCGCCGACGACCGCGACCTCCCCGGCGAGCCGGGCGGCCCCGGCGACCCGGATCACGTCCACGTCGGCCATCGTAGGGTCCGCGGCGGGGCCGGCGAGGGTCAACGACGGGCCGGGCGGGCGGCGGGTCGGCGCCCGTAGGCTGGACGGCATGGCAGTTCACCTCACCCGGATCTACACGCGGGCCGGCGACGCGGGGACGACGCGGCTCGGCAACAACGACAAGGTGGCCAAGACCGACCCGCGGATCGGCGCGTACGCGGACGTGGACGAGTGCAACGCCGCGCTCGGCGTGGCGCTCGCGCTGGGCGGCCTGGACCCGTCGGTCGCGGCGGTGCTCACCACCGTGCAGAACGACCTCTTCGACGTCGGCGCGGACCTGTGCAACCCCATCACCCCCGACCCCGGGTACCCCCCGCTGCGGGTCACCGAGGAGTACGTCACCCGCCTGGAGGCGTGGTGCGACCAGTTCAACGAGCCGCTGCCGGCGCTCGACTCCTTCGTCCTGCCCGGCGGCTCCCCCGGCGCCGCCCTGCTGCACGTCGCCCGGACGGTCGCCCGCCGGGCCGAGCGCAGCGCGTGGCTCCTGCTGGAGGCCGACCCGGAGCGGACCGGCACGCTGCCGGCAAAGTATCTCAACCGGTTGTCCGACCTGCTGTTCATTCTGTCGAGATCGGCGAACCCCGGCGGGGACGTGCGGTGGGTGCCGGGAGCGCAGCGCTGAGCCTGCTGGCGGCGGTGCTGCCCGCGGACGTCCGGCACGCCGAGGCGCGCGGCGAACTGGTCGAGGGGCCCGCCTACCCCGAGGAGGTCGCCCAGGTCGCGCGGGCCGTGCCGCAGCGCCGCCGGGAGTACCTGACGGTCCGCGCCTGCGCGCGGCGGGCGCTGGCCGGGCTGGGGCACCCGCCGGTCCCGCTCCCCCGCGGCGAGGGCGGCGCCCCCGCCTGGCCGCCCGGGGTGGTCGGCAGCATGACCCACTGCGCCGGCTTCCGGGGGGCGGCCGTCGCGGCCGGCGCGGCCTACGCCTCGCTCGGTGTCGACGCCGAGCCGGACGCCCCGCTGCCCGAGGGCGTGCGGGACGTGATCGCCCTGCCCGGCGAACTGGCCGGCCCGCTGGTGACGGCCCACGCCGACCGGCTGCTGTTCTGCGCCAAGGAGGCCGTCTACAAGGCCTGGTACCCGCTGGCCGGCCGCTGGCTGGGCTTCGAGGAGGCGCGGGTGAGCCTCGGCGCCGACGGCACGTTCCACGCCGCGCTGCTGGTGCCCGGGCCGCCGTACGCCGGCCGGCCGCTGGCCGCGTTCGAGGGCCGCTGGCTGAGCCGCGACGGGCTGCTGCTGGCCGCCATCGCCCTGCCCGCGCCGGCCTGAACAGGGCGGGTCAGTCCGGGGCGCCGGGCGGGGCCGCCTCCAGCCAGGACAGGAAGCCGGCCACCGTCGGGCCGGCCATGGCGATCTCGACCACGGTGCTGCGGTTCAGGCAGCGCAGGACCACCCAGTCCGCCGGCAGCACGGCCCGCTCGGGGCCGTCGGGCAGGCGCCGGTCGGCGATGACGAGGCCGCGCCGGGACAGGACCCGGCGCGGCCTCGGCGCGAAGCTGAAGATGCGGAACCACCGCAGCTCGTCCCCCGCGAACCGCGCCAACCCGGGCGACCACCCCCGCCCGGGCAGCACCGTGGACAGCCGCAGGTGGACCGGAATGGTGCCGCCGGAGCGGGCGATCGCGGCACGCCGCAGGTAGAGCACGAGGACGACGGCGAGCAGGAGCAGGATGCCGATGCCGATGCCCTTGAGGATCACCACCGGCGGCCGCCCGTCAGTTCGCGGTGACGAGGCTGGCGCTCTCCGCCAGTACGGTCACGCCCTCGCCGGTCACGGAGAGGAACCCGCCGGCGACCTCGTACACCCGGCGCGTGCCGTCGGCCAGGTTGACCCGCACCTCGCTGGGCTCGGCGAGCTGGCCGAGCAGGGGGGCGTGCCCCGGCAGGACGCCCAGCTCCCCCTCGGTGGTGCGGGCCACGAGCATCGCGGCCTCGCCGGACCAGATCTTCTCCTCGGCGGCGACGAACTCGACGTGTAGCTGCTTGGCCACGCGACAACTCCTCGGTGGGCGGATCCGGCCGGGGCGCCGGGGCCGCGGGCCGCCCCGGTCGGGGACGGCGCCGCGGGCCGCAGGGGCCCTGGTCGGACGGCGGAGCGGGATGAGCGGAGGTCCCCCGCCGGGGCGTGACCCCGGCGGAGCCGCGGCCGCCTGCCGGCGGGCCGGGCCTGCCCGCGCGCACCGCGGGACGGGCGCCTGGGCAGGGTAGGGCGAGTCTAATGGGAGGCGCGCCGCGCGCCCCAGCCGGGCCGGTCCGGGCTGGGGCGCGCTGGTCCGGGCCGCCCGGGCGGGCGCCGCGGCGCGGCGATTACGGCCGGAACGGGAAGAACGTCACTGGACCGGGGTCGCCAACGCCGGGTTCCGGGCCAGGAACTCGTCCACCTTGTTCGCCCGGACCGCGGCGAAGAACGCGGTCGCCACCGGCGCGAGCCGCTCCCCCGCGTACCGGCCGCCGACGTCGAGGCCGCCGCCGGGCAGCCGCACCATCGTCATCGACTCCGAGCGCAGGTGCCGCAGCGTCACGGCGTACTCCAGCAGCGAGTGCCCCCGGCCGTTGAACGTCAGGGCCGACCCGGCCGCGCGCAGCACCCGGTCCAGCTTGAAGGGGTTGGTCACCACGTCGCGGGCCCGGGCCCGGTTGATCATGGCGCGCAGGAACTGCTGCTGGTGGCGCTGCCGGGCGTAGTCCCCGCCGTCGATGTAGCGCTGCCGGACGTAGTCCAGCGCCTCCCAGCCCTTCAGGTGGTGGGTGCCCCGGGTGTACTGCTTCTGCGGCCCGACGTACGCGTACGGCCCCTCGCCGCCGTACCCCGTCGGCGCCCGGTGGCTGCCGTCGGGCCGCAGGTGGATCGACGTCACGTCCTGGTCCAGGTACATGGTCACGCCGCCCATGGCGTCGACGATGCGCCGGAACCCCGGGAACGTCACGATCGCACCGGCGTCGAAGCGCTTGATCCCCGTGTACGCGCTGACGGTCCTGGCCAGCAATTCGAACCCCCGCGGCACGTCCGGGGCGGTCTGGCCCGGCACCTGGGAGCCGAAGTACATCGCGTGCGCCAGCCTGTCCTGCCCGCCGCGGTAGCCGGCGTGCGGGAACGGCGGGATGCTCACCAGCAGGTCGCGCGGCAGCGAGACGAGGAAGGCGCGGTCCAGCTCCCGCGGGACGTGCACGAGGATCACCGAGTCCGCGCGCGGGATCCAGTCCGCCACGCTCTCCCGCGGGTCGATGCCGGCCAGTAGGAGGTTGAGGGGGCCCTTCAGGTCGGACCTCGGGCGGGCGCCGGGGCCCGCCGACGCGGTGACGTCGCCGAACAGGTCCGGGGCGTCCACCGGCGCGGTGTACCGGGCGGCGAGGACCTGGCTGCCGACGAACGTGCCGCCGCTGACCAGCACCAGCAGGATGCCGGCCAGGAGGCTGAGCTTGGCCCAGAGCGGACCCTGTGCGCGCAGCACGGCCACTCACCCCCGTCCGGCCGGTCGGCGCCCGCCCGCGGTGTGCGGGCGCGCGCCGACCCAGCCTACGGCGCCGGTGCCGCCGCGTCGGCCGGTCCACGACATCCGGGACCGGCCGGCCCTACAGCGGGAAGAACGCCACCCGGCGGCGGCGCTCGCCGGCCACCAGTTCGGTGTCCGAGCCGATCCACAGGCCGGCGTTCGTGGCGTGCAGGGCCCCGGTGCCGATGCCGCGCTGCTTGCCGGGATTCCAGGTCAGCGCGCGCCCGGTGGTGGGGTGGATCGCGCCGATGCCCTCCCGGGTGACCGCACCCGGGCCGGGGTGGTTGGAGCCGAACGGGTTGTTCAGCCAGCGCTGGTGGCCGCCGACGTACACGGCGACGCCGGTGACCGCCGCGGAGAGCAGGGTGTCCCCGCCGGTGTAGTTGACCCAGGTCGGCCGGGCGTCCGCCGCCTGCCCCAGCTCCCAGCGCGCCGCGGTGTCGCAGAGGGTCCGGGCGACCGGGCCGCCGCTGGTGACGACGACGAAGTACCGCCCGTCGGGCGAGATGTCGACGTCGCGCACGTACGACGGGATCGTGGGGGCGCAGTAGGGGCCGTACTGGGCCGTGGACCAGGGCGAGAGGGTGGCCCGGGCGCCGAGGTCGACGACGGCCACCTGCGGCCGGCTGGCGCCCGCCACCTCGCCGAACGCGCCGGTGACCACCATCCGGCGGCCGTCCGGGGTGACGTCGAGCGCGCTGACCCGCAGCGGCGCGCGGTGCCCGGCGGAGGTGACCCGCGGCTTGGCGAACCGCAGGTCGACGGTGTCGTCCGGCGCGCCGGTCCGCGGGTCCACCGCGGCCAGCGCGGGCCGGTCCCGGCCCGCGATCCGGCCGAACGCGCCGCCGACGATCAGCCGTGCCCCGGCGACCCGCAGGTCGTGCACGTTGCCGTCCAGCGCGGGCGGCCGGAAGCCCGCGACGGCGGCGCCGGTCGTCGCGGCGACGCGGGCCAGCGAGCGCGCCTTGCCCCGGCCGGCGTTGCGGAAGTCGCCGCCGACGTACAGCGACCTGCCGTCGGCGGCGGGCGCGAGCGCCCGGACCGCCCGGTCCAGGCGCGCGTCGAACGTCGTGTCGACCACGCCGGTGCGGGCGTTGACGGCGGCGAGGTACGGCCGGGCGACGGTCGCGCCATTGCGCGGGTTGCGCAGCCGGGTGAAGGAGCCGCCGAGGTACACCCGGTCGCCGACCTGGACGATGGTCTCGACGGCGCCGTCGAGGACGTCGGGCGTCCAGTCGGCGGGGTTGGCGGTGACGATCCGGGTATGGGCCGGATTGACGGCGTCGGCGGGCGTGCCGACGCCGGCGGCGAGCAGCGCGGCAGCGCCGCCGGCCAGCACCGCCCGGGCCGCCCGGCGGCGGACGGCTCCCGGCGGCGGTGATGCGAAAAGTCTCAAGGCGACCCAAACCCTCCACATTAGAACCTGCGGTCGATCGGGGTCAATGTAGCAGCGCGCGGCCATAGATCGAGGCCCCGCGCGACAGCCGGATTCCGTTGGGGGCAACGGAATCCGGCGCCCCGCAGTCCAGCATGGCCCGGATTCCGCGGCACCCGACGCACACCCGGTCCGTCCCGTCGGAGTCGTCGGCCGCCGGGGCGGGACCGCCGCCGGCCGGTACGCGGAGACGCCGACGGCCGCCGTGCACGTGCACGGCGGCCGTCGGCGTCTGGTCGGGTCCGCTGCCGGCCCGGCCGGAGGGGTCAGGAGTTCTCGATCTCCCGCGCGTTGCGCTCCAGGTCGTCCAGGCCGCCGCACATGAAGAAGGCCTGCTCCGGGACGTGGTCGTACTCGCCCTCGGAGATCTTGCGGAACGCCTCGACGGTGTCCTTGACCGGCACGAACGAGCCCTCGATGCCGGTGAAGATCTTCGCCGCGTAGGTGTTCTGCGACAGGAAGCGCTCGATCCGGCGGGCGCGGTTCACCGTGATCTTGTCTTCCTCGGACAGCTCGTCCATGCCGAGGATGGCGATGATGTCCTGGAGGTCCTTGTACTTCTGCAGGATCCGCTTGACCTCGGAGGCCACCGCGTAGTGCTCGGCGCCGACGTACTCCGGCGCGAGGATCCGCGACGAGGACGCCAGCGGGTCGACCGCCGGGTAGATGCCCTTGTCGGAGATCGACCGCTCCAGGTTGGTGGTGGCGTCGAGGTGCGCGAAGGTGGTGGCCGGCGCCGGGTCGGTGTAGTCGTCGGCGGGCACGTAGATCGCCTGGAGCGAGGTGATGGCCTGGCCCCGGACCGAGGTGATCCGCTCCTGCAGCTCGCCCATCTCGTCGGCCAGCGTCGGCTGGTAGCCCACGGCGCTCGGCATCCGGCCGAGCAGCGTGGAGACCTCCGAGCCGGCCTGGGTGAACCGGAAGATGTTGTCGATGAACAGCAGCACTTCCTGCTTCTGCACGTCGCGGAAGTACTCCGCCATCGTCAGCGCCGACAGCGCCACCCGCAGCCGGGTGCCCGGCGGCTCGTCCATCTGGCCGAAGACCAGCGCGGTCTTCTCGATGACGCCGGTCTCGGTCATCTCGTGGATGAGGTCGTTGCCCTCGCGGGTCCGCTCCCCCACGCCGGCGAACACCGAGGTGCCGCCGAAGTTGTTGGCGACCCGGATGATCATCTCCTGGATGAGCACGGTCTTGCCCACGCCGGCGCCGCCGAACAGGCCGATCTTGCCGCCCTTGACGTACGGGGCGAGCAGGTCGATGACCTTGATGCCGGTCTCCAGCATCTCGGTCTTCGGCTCCAGGTCGGCGAACGCCGGGGCCTTGCGGTGGATGCCCCACCGCTCGGACACCTGCAGCGTCTCGCCCTCGGCCAGGTTCAGGCACTCGCCGATGGTGTTGAACACCTTGCCCTTGGTGCCGTCGCCCACCGGCACCGTGATCTGGTCGCCGGTGTCGCGGATCTCGCTGCCCCGGACGAGGCCGTCCGTGGGCTGCATGGAGATCGCCCGGATGATGTTGTCGCCGAGGTGCTGCGCGACCTCCAGCGTCAGCGTCCGGCGGCCCTCGGCGAGGTCCACGTCGACCTTGAGGGCGTTGAAGATCTCGGGCATCGCGTCGCGCGGGAACTCGGCGTCCACGACGGGGCCGATGACCCGGACAACGCGACCGGTGGCGGTCATGGTCTCTGTCGTCATCACTGTTCACTTCCTGCCGCAGCGAGAGCGTTGACGCCGCCCACGATCTCGCTGATCTCCTGGGTGATCCCGGCCTGGCGCGCGGAGTTCATCTCCCGCGTGTACTTACGGATCATCTCTTCCGCGTTCTCGGTGGCGCTCTTCATCGCGCGCCGCCGGGCGGCCGACTCGCTGGCCGCCGAGTCGATCAGTGCCGCGTAGATCCGCGTGTTGATGTACCGGGGCAGCAGCGCGTCGAGCAGCGCCTCGGCCTCCGGCTCGAACTCGTACGCCGGCACGGCGCCCGGCGTCCGCGGCTGGTCCTGCACCTGCATCGGGCCGAGGATCCGCGCCTGCGCGTGCTGGGTCATCAGCGACTGGAACTGCGTCGACACGATGTGCAGCTCGTCGACCCCCAGTACCCCGTCCGGCCCCGCGCCCGCCGCCGTGTCGTCGGCGCCCCGGATGAACGCCTCGATCAGCGTCTCCCCGATCAGCCGCGCGTCGCCGAAGGACGGCTGCTCGCTGAACCCGGTCCAGCTCGCCGCGATCGGCCGCCCCCGGAACGAGTAGTAGCCGACGCCCTTACGGCCGACGACGAACAGCACCGGCTCCTTGCCGTCCGCCCGCAGCCGGGCCATGAGCTGCTCCGCGGTCTTGATGGCGTTGGAGCTGTAGCCGCCGGCCAGGCCGCGGTCGCTGGTGATCAGCAGCACGCCGGCCCGGCGGACCTGCGGCCGCGCGGTCAGCAGCGGGTGGTCGATCGAGGTGCTCGACGCCAACGCGGTGAGCACCTCGGTGATCGCCTCCGCGTACGGCAGCGACGCCGTGACCCGCGCCTGCGCCTTGGCGATGCGGCTGGTCGCGACCAGCTCCATCGCCTTGGTGATCTTCTTCATCGACTTCGCGGAGCGGATCCGCTGTCGAAGAACGCGTACCTGACCAGCCATGACCGGCCTACTTCTGGTCGTCGCTGGTGCGCGTGTACCGGGTGACCGACTCCTGGCCCTCGGCGGCCTCCAGCGGCGAGGCCGGAGCCTCGTTCACCCGCACCGGCCGGTCCTTGGCGAGGAACATCTGCTTGAAGTGCGCGATCGCCTCGTCCAGGGTGTTGATGATCTCGTCGCCCCAGTTGTTGGCGGCGATCGAGTCCAGGGTGCCGCGGTGCGAGTGGCGCAGGTACTCCAGGAACTCGCTCTCGAAGCGGCGCACGTCGGCGATCGGGATGTCGTCGAGCTTGTTCGAGGTACCGGCCCAGATCGAGACGGTCTGCTCGGACGCCGGGAACGGCGAGTAGTTCGGCTGCTTGAGCAGCTCCACCAACCGCGAGCCCTTCTCCAACTGGGCGCGCGAGGCCTTGTCCAGGTCGGAGGCGAAGGCGGCGAACGCCTCCAGCTCGCGGTACTGGGCCAGGTCCAGCCGCAGCCGGCCGGCGACCTTGCGCATGGGCTTGGGCTGCGCGGCGCCGCCGACCCGGGAGACCGAGGTACCGACGTTGATCGCCGGGCGGACGCCCTGGTTGAACAGGTCGGCCTCCAGGAAGACCTGCCCGTCGGTGATGGAGATGACGTTCGTCGGGATGAACGCCGAGATGTCGCCGGCCTTCGTCTCAATGATCGGCAGGCCGGTCATCGAGCCGCCGCCCAGCTCGTCGCTGAGCTTGGCGCAGCGCTCCAGCAGCCGCGAGTGCAGGTAGAACACGTCGCCCGGGTACGCCTCGCGGCCCGGCGGGCGGCGCAGCAGCAGCGACACGGCGCGGTACGCCTCGGCCTGCTTGGTCAGGTCGTCGAAGACGATCAGGACGTGCTTGCCGCCGTACATCCAGTGCTGGCCGATCGCCGAGCCGGCGTACGGGGCCAGGTACTTGAAGCCGGCCGGATCGCTGGCCGGCGAGGCGACGATGGTCGTGTAGGCCATCGCGCCGTGCTCCTCCAGCGTGCCCTTGACGGACGCGACGGTGGACGCCTTCTGGCCGATCGCCACGTAGATGCAGCGGACCTGCTTCTTCGGGTCGCCGCTCTCCCAGTTCGCGCGCTGGTTGAGGATGGCGTCCAGGGCGACCGTCGTCTTGCCGGTCTTGCGGTCGCCGATGATGAGCTGGCGCTGGCCGCGGCCGATCGCCGTCATCGCGTCGATCGCCTTGATGCCGGTCTCCAGCGACTCGAACACCGACTGGCGGGCCATGACGTTGGGCGCCTGGAGCTCCAGCTCGCGGAAGCCCTCGTTGCGGATCTCGCCGAGGCCGTCGATGGGCTTGCCCAGCGGGTCCACGACGCGGCCCAGGAAGGCGTCGCCGACCGGCACGGAGAGCACCCGGCCGGTCCGCTTGACCTTCTGGCCTTCCTCGATGCCGGCGAAGTCGCCCAGGACGACGACGCCGATCTCGCGGACGTCGAGGTTCAGCGCCACGCCGAGCGAGCCGTCCTCGAACTCCAGCAGCTCGTTGGCCATGGTCGAGGGCAGGCCCTCGACGTGGGCGATACCGTCCCCGGCGTCGGAGACGACACCGACCTCCTCACGGGAGATCTCGGGGTTGTAGGAGGAGACGTAGCGCTCCAGCGCGCCGCGGATCTCCTCCGACGAGATGGTCAGCTCGGCCATCCTCTGCTTCCTCTGCGTAGTGCCCGGGCTCCCCGCCAGGGGCGCCGTGAGCGAGCGGCTTGGTCCGGCGCCCGATCAGGCGCGTTGTCGGCGACCGGCGCGGGCCGGTCTGGTGCGCGCTAGCGCGCGGTGAGTGCCTTGCGGGTCTCGGCCAGGCGGCGGGCGATCGTCCCGTCGTACAGATCAGCGCCCACCTGCACGCTCATCCCCCCGACGACCGACGGGTCGACCTCGAACCGCATGGAGACCTCGCGGCCGTACTGGTCGGCCAGGGCCGCCGCGAGGCGGCCCTGCGCGTCGGCGTCCATCGGGGCGGCGACGGTCACGTACGCGACCTGCCGCTCCCGCTTCTCGGCGGCCAGCTCGACGAGGCGGTGCAGCCCCGACTCGAAGCCGCGCCCCCCGAACCCCCGGACGGCGAGCGCGACGAGCTGGACGGTCACCGGCCGGGCCCTGCCGCCCAGCAGGTCCGCGACCAGCGCGATCCGGCGGGCCGGGTCCACGGTCGCGTCGCCCAGGGTGGCCGACAGCCGCGAGGTGCCCGAGACGACCTGTCCGAAGCGGAACAGCTCGTCCTCGACCTCGGCCAGCTCGCCCGCGGCGTCCGCCGCGGCCAGCAGGCCGTCGACCACCAGCGTCTCGGCGGCCGTGACCAGCTCGGCCGCGGACGACCAGCGGCCGCCCGCCAGCGCGTCGAGCACGTCGAGCGCCGGCTCGCCCACCTTGCCGGTCAGCGTCGACCGCAGCAGCCCCGCCCGCTCCTGCCCGGCGCGCGCCGGGTCGGCGAGCGCGCGGCGCAGCCGCGGCTCCCGGCCGAGGAGCTGGGCCACGCCGCCGATCTCGTCGGCCGTCGCGGCCACCGCGCCCGGCGTCGCGCCCTCGGCGTACGCCGCCAGGCGCGCGGCCGCGGCGGCGTACGACTCCCGACTGGCGGTGTGCATCAGCGCCGCCCGGCGGTTTCGAGGTCGGACAGGAAGCGGTCGACGGTGCCCCGCTGGCGCGCCTCGTCGGCGAGCGACTCGCCCACGATCCTGCCGGCCAGGTCGACCGCGAGCGTGCCCAGCTCGGCCCGCAGCTCCCGGACGATCGTCTGCCGCTCGGCGGCGAGCTGCTCGGTGCCGGCCGCCAGGATGCGGTCCCGCTCCTCGGCGGCCTTGGCCAGCACGTCGCGGCGGATGCCCTCGGCGTCGGCCCGGGCCTCGTCGCGGATACGGGCGGCCTCGGTCTGCGCCTCGGCGAGCTGCGTGCGGTACTGCTCCAGTGTCGCGGCGGCCTCGGCCTGCGCGGCCTCGGCCCGCTGGATGCCACCCTCGATGGCGTCGACCCGCGCCCGGAACGTCTCCTCCATCTTCGGGTAGACGTACTTGCCGAGCACGTAGAGCAGAATGCCGAAAGCGACGGCGCCGATCAGCAGCTCTTCCCAGATGGGGAAGATCGGGACATCCTTGCCCTCAGCGGCAAGGTACGCATACCTCATTGCGGCCTCCTAGCAGAACGGTGCGAACCCTAGGCCAGGTCGCCGGCGAAGACGAAACCGAAGGCGATGCCCAGCAGCGCCAGGAGCTCGATGACGGCGAAGCCGATCCAGACGAACGGCTGGGTGATGCGGGCCGACTCCGGCTGACGTGCGGTCGACTGGATGTAGGACGCGAAGACCAGGCCCACACCGATGCCGGGGCCGATGGCCGCGAGGCCGTAACCGACAGCGGACAGGTTACCGAAGACCTCGGCAAGTGCCATGATGTGTTTCCTCCTGAGAGCCGGGCGTGACCTTCACGCACCGAGTTCCAATGTGCGGAATTGACGCTGATCAGTGTTCGTCGGCCAGCGCGCCGCCGATGTAGCTCGCCGACAACACACTGAAGATGTACGCCTGGAGGATCACTACCAGCATCTCCAGGAAGGTGAGCGCGATCGCCATGAGGAACGAGAGGATGCCGATCGGCTTCAGCAGGATGTTCTGCGCGCCCAGCAGCGCGAACCCACCCATGGTGAACACGACCAGAATCATGTGGCCGGCGAACATGTTGGCGAAGAGTCGCAGCGCCAGGGTCAGCGGGCGGGCAATGAAGTTCGAGATGAACTCGATGGGGATCAGCAGCGGCTGCATGAACCAGGGCGCCGGGGGCATCAGGTGGTTCTTGAAGAACCGGCCCGCGCCGTGCTTCTTGATCCCCACCGCGATGAAGATGAAGTAACTCAGCAGGCCGAGTACCAGCGGGTACGCGATGTGCGAGTTGGGGGAGGTCTGCACGCCCGGCAGAATGGCGAAGAAGTTCATCGCGGCGATGAAGACGAACAGTGTCGTGATGTACGGCGCGAACCGCACGCCCTCCGGGCCGATCATGCCCTGCGAGATGCTGTTACGGGCGAAGCCGTAGATCGACTCGGCGAACCACTGCTTCTTCGTCGGGACCAGCTTCGGGTCGCGGTACGCCAGCAGGAAGAAAGCGAGAATCGCCACCACGGCGATCGCGACGAGGATGGTGTACTTCGTCAGCCAGCCCGGCGCACCCTCGACGATCGGGCCGGGAAAGAAGTCGCCTACCTTCGGCGCGTGGAAACCGCTCTCGCCCGGGTCGGTCGTCAGCTGTGCGAACACCGTTTTCCTTCCGTCGCTACTGGGTCATCCGGCGGACGACGATGAACACACCGCCGAAGGCGCCGAGGACGAGGCCGATTCCGGTGGCGATGCCGCCGGAATCCAGCCAGCGGTCCACCAACCAGCCCGCGAAGCCCCACACCGCCATCCCGGCGACCAGGTAACCGATCACCGCCCAGCCTTGGCCCGACTCGGGCGCTGGAACGTCGCCCGGGTCCTTGTCCTGCTCAGAAGTGGGGTCACCTGCCATGACGCGGCGAACGATATCAGTCCACCGGAGAGCTGGCCGCACACCCCCCTGCCGTCCACCGGAGCGGCGTTCGCCGATCCGCTAGGCCGGCGGTGTGTAGTGCAGGCGGGGCCGTCCGCGGCGCGTGTGCAGCCATGCGATATGCATACCGACCCACGCCAGCGCGCCGATCACGATGCCGATCGCCAGGGCCGGCAGTCCGGCCCAGCCGCTGCGCGCGACCGCGAACATCAGCACGCCGAGCGCCGTGAACTTGGTGACGTAGAGCGCAAGCCCGAATGGCAGGATCAGCGGCCGCGCGACGCGGTCCAGCCACGCCAGCACCGCCGTCGTGGACGCGAAGCTGGCCACCGCGACGGCCACCCCGACGCCCGTCCCCCACGCCGCCGTCCACCCCGCGACCGCCGCGGTCACGAGGACGGCGACGGCGGCGGTCGCCGCGCTGCCGCCCAGGAGGACCGGCAGGTGCCGCAGGCGCCACCGCGCGTCCTCGGCGTCGCCGTCGGAGCCGCCCATCGCCCTACCACCCCTCGTCGGTCGCCGGCACGCGTCGGGCCGCGCCGGCCGCTGCCCATCGTCCACGACCACGGCACGCGGCGGCGGCCGGGGGTGGCGGGAGGAGCGGCGCGCCCGGCCCCACGCGTCGACGTCTGCTCCGCCGCGCCCGCGGGCGTACGTCTCGTCAGTGAGGGTAGGCCGGGAACTTGCCGGCCAGGTCGGTGACCTCGGCGGCGACGTCGCGCAGGGCGGCGGCACCCCCCGGGGCGGCCGGGTCGGCGCGGACCGCGGTGGCGATGAGCCGGGCCACCGCCGCCATCGTCTCGGGACCCATGCCCTGGGTCGTCACGCTCGGCGTCCCGACCCGGATGCCGCTGGCCGTCATCGGCGGCTGCGGGTCGTACGGGATGGCGTTCTTGTTCAGCGTGATCCGCGCCGCGTCGGCGCGCGCCTCGGCGGCGGCGCCGGTGACGCCCAGTTCGCGCAGGTCGAGCAGGGCCAGGTGGGTGTCGGTGCCGCCGGAGACCGGCCGCATCCCGTGGCTGGCGAGCGCCGCGGCGAGCGCGCGGGCGTTGGCGACGACCTGCCGGGCGTACGCGGCGTACTCCGGCGTGGCCGCCTCGCGCAGCGCGACGGCCTTCGCGGCGACGGCGTGCATCAGCGGCCCGCCCTGGGTGAACGGGAAGACGGCCTTGTCGATCCGGCCGGCGACCTCCTCCCGGCAGAGGATCATGCCGCCGCGCGGGCCGCGCAGGACCTTGTGGGTGGTGGCGCAGACGACGTCGGCGTACGGCACCGGGGAGGGGACGGCGCCGCCCGCGACGAGGCCGATGAAGTGGGCGGCGTCGACCATCAGGTACGCGCCGACCTCGTCGGCGACCTCCCGGAACGCGGCGAAGTCGATGAGGCGGGGGTAGGCGGTCGCGCCACAGATGATCATCTTCGGGCGGTGGGCGCGGGCCAGGTCGCGGACCTCGTCGTAGTCGATCAGCTCGGTGTCCCCGCGGACGGAGTAGCCGACGGTGGCGAACCAGCGCCCGGAGAAGTTGACCTTGCTGCCGTGGGTCAGGTGGCCGCCGTGGGGCAGGCCCATCGCCAGGACGGCGTCGCCGGGCTGCAGGAGCGCGGCGTACGCGGCGAGGTTGGCGCTGGCGCCGCTGTGCGGCTGGAGGTTGGCGTGCGCGGCGCCGAACAGCGCCTTGGCCCGGGCGACGGCCAGCCGCTCGGCGACGTCGACCTGTTCGCAGCCGCCGTAGTACCGCCGGTCGGGGTAGCCCTCGGCGTACTTGTTGGTCAGCGTCGACCCGAGCGCGGCCAGGACGGCCGGCGAGGTCAGGTTCTCGCTGGCGATGAGCTGGAGGCCCCCGCGCAGCCGCGCCAGCTCTCCGAGTACGACCTCGGCGATCTCCGGGTCGGTGGCCGCGAGCTGCCCGAAGTCCGGTCCCCAGTACGTCTGATCCACTCCCGCAGCCTACGGCCCCGCCGACCCGCACGCGCCCACTCGGCCGCCCGCCGGCCCGCGGACACGCGGACGGGCGACGGCGGACGGGCAGCGGCGGCGGGCTCAGGCCGCGGCGCGGTCGGCGGCGGGGACCAGCAGGGCGGCCAGCGGGGTGACGATGGCCGCGATCCGGTCGGCGATCCCGGCGAAGACGTCGTCGGCCAGGCCGTAGGGGTCGTCGAGGTCGTCGCCCGGCTGCGGCGGGGCGTCGGCGCGCAGGGCGTGCACGGCCGCCACCAGCGCGACCCCGCGCAGGTACACCAGCTTGGCGTCCGGCCCCGACACCGGCAGCAGCGAGGTGTCCACGCGCGGCAGGAGGCGGCCCAGCTCGCCCAGGACGAAGGTGCGGTCGGCGGCGTCGGGGCGCAGCGCGCGGACCTGCCCGGCCTGCGCGCCGGTCGCGGTGAGGACGAGGTCGGAGGCGTCGAGCTGGTCGCCGCGCAGCCGGCGCGCGGCGAACCCCGCCGGGTCGGCGCCGCGGTCGCGGAGCTGGCGGGCGGCCGGCTCGTTCATCGCCTGGCCGACGTGCCAGCCGTCGGTACCGGCGCCGTGGCTGTGCACCAGGTCGGCCGCGCTGACCGGCCACCCGGCGGCGGCGACCCGGCGGCGCAGGGAGTGCGCCAGCAGCCGCTCGGCCATCGGGGAGCGGCAGATGTTGCCCATGCAGACGTGCAGGACGACGAAGGGCGGCATCACTGCTCCCCGACGTCGGCCAGCTCGGGGACGACCTCGCGGAGCTCGGCCAGCGGGACCGCCCCGGCGCGCAGGACGCGCGGGACGTCGCCGGTGCAGTCCACGATCGTGCTCGCCAGCGCCGGCTCCGCCGCGGCCGGCCCCGCCTCCAGGTAGACGCGCACGCGCGCGCCGAGCTGCTCGTGGGCCTCCTCGGCGGTGTTGGCCGCGGGCGCGCCGGTGCGGTTGGCCGAGGAGACGGCCATCGGGCCGGTGCGCTGGAGCAGCTCCAGGGCCACCGGGTGCATCGGCATCCGCACGGCCACGGTCTGGTCGGTCTCGCCCAGGTCCCACTTCAGCGACGGGGCGTGGGTCACCACCAGCGTCAGCGCGCCGGGCCAGAACGCGTCGACCAGGTCGCGGGCGGCGACGGGGAGGCTGTAGACGAGCCCGTCGAGGGTCTGCCGGGTGCCGACGAGCACCGGCGGCGGCATCTGCCGGTCCCGGCCCTTGGCCGCGAGCAGGCGGGTCACCGCGTCGGCGGAGAACGCGTCCACGCCGACGCCGTACACCGTGTCGGTGGGCAGGACCACGAGCTCGCCGGTGCGGACGGCCTCCACCGCGGCGGCGATGGCCCGGTCCCGCTCGGCGGCGGTCCGGCAGTCGTAGAACGTCACCCCTCCACCTTTCCACGCTCCGTGTCCCCGGCCTCCGCGGGGCGCCCCCACCCTCCCACGTCGGCGGCCGCCCCACCATCGCCGCGCCACCCGGTCGTGTACCGCGGCCGGCCGGCCAGGTCCTCGTGCCCGGCGACGTCGGCGAACGCCGGCCGCAGCAGCGCGGCCACGGCGGCGGCGTGGGTGTCGTCGTGCTCGACGGCCAGCCCCCCGCCGGGCCGCAGGACCGCCGCGGCCAGCGCCACCAGGGGGCGGATCACGTCGAGCCCGTCGGCACCGCCGAACACCGCGGCGGCCGGGTCGCGCCGGACGTCCGCCGGCACGGCGACCGCCGCCGGCACGTACGGCGGGTTGGCCAGCAGCAGGTCCACCGGCGCCGGCAGAGCGGCGGCGAGCCCCGGGTCGGCCACGTCGCCGGCGACGACGGTCACCGGCCGGTCCCCCGCGGCGGCCCGCGCGGCGGCGTTGCGGCGCAGCCAGTCCAGCGCGGCGGGTTCCCGCTCGACGGCGTACACCCGGGCCCGCGGCAGCTCGTGGGCGACCGCCAGCGCGATCGCGCCGGAGCCGGCGCAGCAGTCCACGACCACCGGGGCGGCGACGTCCCGCAGCGCGGCGAGCCCCCAGTCGACCAGCAGCTCCGTCTCCGGCCGTGGGACGAAGACGCCCGGCCCGACGGACAGTTCCAGGTACCGGAACGCGGCCCGCCCCGTGAGGTGCTGCAACGGCGCCCCGCCCGCGCGGGCGGCGGCCAGCGCCCGGATCCGGTCCGCGGCCGAACCGGTCACGGAGTCCACCGACAACAGTCGCCCACGGGCCACCCGCAGCACGTAAGCTGCCAGTAGCTCGGCGTCCACTCTGGGCGATGGCAGCGCGGCGGCCGCGAGGACCCGCACCGCTTGTGCGATCACCACGCTGAGTGGTTCTGTACTTTCAGTGGGCTGTTCAGTGAAGCCGGGCACGCCATAATCATGCCTGTCGGGTGTCGGCCCCGGGCCGGGGTGGTACGTCGGCACCCGCCAGGCCGTACGCGACCCGGCCGTGCCCACGCTCACCAGCGGACAGCCGGACGGCGTGGCTAAGGAGGCGGAGTGGGCTGGCTCGACCGGGTGGCGGACCAGGTCGACGCGCTCACCCGGGCGCGTCAGCTCCAGGTCGACGGGCGCTCGGCGGACGCCTGCCTCGTCGTCGACCGGGTCCTGGCCGGTACCCACGACCCGCATGCGCGCGCCGACGCGCTCGTCCAGCGCCTGGGCATCCTGCACAACCTCGGCCGGACCGCCGCCTACCGCGAGGCCACCGAGGCCGCGCTGGCCGCCGCCGAGCAGATCGACGACCCGTACCTGCACGGCCACCTGCACGCGCTGGCGTCGCTGACGGTGCAGCCGTCCGGCCTGTTCGAGCGGGCCGTCACCCACCTGGTGCACGGCGCGCGCTTCCTGAACCGGATGACCGACGCCGACGGCGACGCCGCCGCCGCGTGGCACGACCTGGCGGCGGCGTACTCCCACCACGGCTTCCACCGGCACGCCCTCAGCGCGCTGGCCAAGGCCCGGGAGGTCGGCGAGGCCGCCGGGATGCCCCCGGAGACGCTGGCGGCGCCGGCCATCCGGCTGCGCGGCGCGCTGGCCCTGGACCACCGCGGCGACACCGACGGCTGCGTGCGCATCCTGTCCGACCTGGCCGTCGAGCTGGGCGTGCTGCGCCACCGCGGCGGGGTGGCCCGGCTGCGGCCGACGGGCCGCACGGGGTACGGCTACGCGCTGGCCCGGCTGGCCGCGCTGGGCGGGCCGCCGGCGCCCGACGCCGGTGCGCTGCTCGCCTCGGGGGGCACCAGCCCGATGGCGCGGGAGATCCGCCAGCTCGGCGAGGTCTGCCTCGCCGTCAACTCCGGCTTCCCGATCGAGGCGCTGACCCGGCTGGACGGCCTGTCCCCGCAGACCTCGCTGGGCGGGCCCGAGCCGCTGCGGCTGCGCAGCCTGGCCTGCCAGCGCGCGGGCGACCACGCCGGGGCGCACGAGGCCGACCGCGCCGCGTTCCGCATGGTCGCCGCGCAGATCGCCGCGCAGCAGGAGGGGTACGTCGAGGGGCTGGCGGCGCGGCTGGCGCACGAGGAGCTGCGGCACACGGTGGCCCGGTACGCCGACGAGGCCCTCACCGACCCGCTGACCGGCCTGCCGAACCGCCGGCACCTGGAGCGGTACGTGGCCTCGACCATGGCCCGCGGCGCGCAGCCGGTGATCGGCGTGTGCGACCTGGACGGCTTCAAGGCCGTCAACACGGTGCACGGCCACCTGGCCGGGGACCTGGTCCTGCAACGCATCGCCGGGGTGCTGGCCCGGGTGATGCGGGCCGGGGACTTCGTGGCGCGGTACGGCGGCGACGAGTTCGTGGTCATGCTGCCGGCCGGCGGCACCGCCGACACGGTCGCGCTGCACCGGCGGATCGTCGCCGCGGTGGCGGCCGAGGACTGGGAGGCGCTGGTGCCCGGTACGCCGGTCGGGGTGACCGTGGGCTGGGCGGAGGTCACCGCCACCGACCCGGACGCGCTGCCGGCGGCGATCATCGCCGCGTTCGAGACGGCCGACCGGGCGATGCTGCACGCCAAGCGCCAGCCCCGCCCCCGTGCGCCGGTGCGGACCCTGCACCGCGGCGCCCTGCCGCTGAGCCGCGCCGCGGGCGACAGCTAGCCGGGCCGGCCGGCCGGTCCGGCGGCCGGGTCACCGGCGGCTGAGGGTGTCCTCGCCGGCCAGGCGCGCCGCGCGGTCCGCCTCGGCCAGGGCGTCCAGGACGCTGTCGAGGTCGCCGTCGAGCGCCAGGTCCAGGTTGTACGCCGTGTAGCCGATCCGGTGGTCGGTGATCCGGTTCTGCGGGTAGTTGTAGGTGCGGATCCGCTCCGAGCGGTCCACGGTGCGCACCTGCGCGCGGCGCACGTCCGAGGCCGCCGCGTCGGCCTGCTCCTGGGCGACCGCCAGCAGCCGGGCGCGCAGGATCCGCATGGCCTGCTCGCGGTTCTGCAACTGGCTCTTCTCGTTCTGGCAGGACACCACGACGCCGGTCGGCAGGTGGGTGATCCGCACCGCCGAGTCGGTGGTGTTGACGGACTGGCCGCCGGGGCCGGAGGAGCGGAAGACGTCGATGCGCAGCTCGTTCGGGTCGACGGTGATGTCGACCTCCTCGGCCTCGGGCAGCACGAGCACCCCGGCGGCGGAGGTGTGGATGCGGCCCTGCGACTCGGTCGCCGGCACCCGCTGCACCCGGTGCACGCCGCCCTCCCACTTCAGCCGCGACCAGACGCCGTTGCCGCCCTCAGGCACGCCCTTGGTCTTCACCGCGAGCTGGACGTCCTTGACGCCGCCGAGGTCGGAGCTCTGGCTGTCGATGATCTCGGTGAGCCAGCCGCGGCGCTCGGCGTACCGGGTGTACATGCGCAGCAGGTCCCCGGCGAACAGCGCCGACTCCTCGCCGCCCTCGCCCGCCTTGACCTCGATGATCACGTCCTTGGCGTCGTCGGGGTCGCGCGGGATCAGCAGCTCGGCGAGCCGCCCCTCCCGGCCGGGTACCTGCGCGGCCAGCGCCTCGACCTCCGCCCCGAACGCCGGGTCCTCGTCGGCCAGCTCGCGCGCGGCCGTCAGGTCGGCCCGCAGGTTGGCCAGCTCGGCCGCCGCCTTGTGGATCGGCGCCAGCGCGGCGAAGCGGCGGCCCACCCGGCGCGCGTTGGCCTGGTCGGCGTGCAGCGCCGGGTCGGCGAGCTGCCCCTCCAGGTCGGCGTACTCGGCCAGCAGGGTCTCCAGCCGTTGGGTGCCGCTCATGGCTACCTCCGCACCGCTGTGGGGGGCGGGACGGCCGCCGGCCGGCCCGGGATAGACGTCGGCGCCCGCCGGCCGGCGGTCGGAACCGTCGGGGGGCGGGCGCCGGGACGCGCTACTTGGCCTTCTTGGCCTGGATCTTGGCGTACTTCTGCTGGAACTTCGCCACGCGGCCCGCGGTGTCGAGCACCCGCTGCTTGCCCGTGTAGAACGGGTGGCAGGCGCTGCACGTCTCGACGTGGATCGCCCCGCTCGGCGCGGTGCTGCCGGTCGTGAAGGCGGCGCCGCAGGAGCAGGTGACCTGCGTCGCCTGGTACTGGGGGTGGATTCCCTTGCGCATCTCGGCGCTTCCTCTCGTCGTGGTCGCCGGGTCGCCCGCCGGTCCCCGCGTGTCGCGGGGCGCGGCGCCTCCCCTGCCGGGGCAGGGAAGCGGCGTGAACCGGTACCGGGTCGGCCTCCCAGTCTGCCATGACCGGCCACCGGGCCGGCCGTGGGGGCCACCGCGTCCAACCACCGGCACCGCCCCCTGATTCCCGCGCGGGCGGGCGCCGGTTTCGGACCCGCCGGCCCGTCTGCCCGGTCCGCCGCGGTAGCCTCGGCGTCCGCGCTCCCGCCGCGCTAGGAGGACACCGATGGCCCTGGCACGGGACACGTTCTGCTCGTACTGCGGGCACTCCTACGGCCCGGTGGACGGCTACCCGCGCACCTGCGCGCGGTGCGGCACGGCCGTGTGGGCCAACCCGCTGCCCGTCGCCGTCGTCCTGCTCCCCGTCCGGCAGCACGACCGGACCGGCCTGCTCGTCGTCCGCCGGGCGGTACCGCCGGGGCTGGGCCTGCTCGGCCTGGTCGGCGGCTTCGTCGAGGAGCACGAGAGCTGGCAGGCGGGGGCGGCGCGGGAGGTCCGCGAGGAGGCCGACGTCGTGGTGGACCCGGACCGGCTCGCGCCGTTCTGGTTCGCCTCCTCGCGGCCGGTACCGCACCGGGTGATGCTGTTCTCCGTCGCGCCCGCGGTCGACGCGACCGACCTGCCGCCGTACGTCGGCGACGCCGAGACCAGCGAGCGCGGCGCGGTCTTCGGGCCGGACGGGCTGGCCGACGTCTTCGCGTTCCAGGTCCAGACCGAGGCCGCCGGGCGCTACTTCGCCGGCGAGCAGATCAGCGGGCCGCACGGGTACTCGGTCCTGTAGCCCCGCGGCACAAGTCCGCCGCGGCGCGCGGCCTCACCGGCAGCTTCGCGGCTCGTAGTTCGCCCGCTCCGCGCGCGGGTGGCCGCCGCGTGTCTCCTACGGCCCCGGCTCGCGCGCGTCGCCCGCGTACGTGGGCCGGCGGCGCACGGGCGGGGCGATCCGCGCCGACAGGGCGGGTGCGCCCTCGGCCGCCGGCACCCCCGGCCGCGCCGCCGGAGCGGTCCCGGCCCGCCGCGACGCGGGCGCGGACGTCTCCGCGGGCGCGGCGGCCGGTGCCGCCGCCGGCTCCGCGCCGCCCGCCGGCCGGTGGGCCGGGCAGCCGGGCGGGGGCGTGCCGTACCGCCCCAGGTGCCGCGCCTCCTCGTCGAGGTAGAAGTTGGGCCGCTGGTCGGCCTCGTCGTAGTACCGGTGGAAGACGCCGGTCAGGCCGCCGGACATCGGGGGGACGATCCAGGTCCAGTCGGCGGGCGTCGGCCGGCCCACCCGCTCCTCGTTGGCCAGGTGTCGCAGGAAGCGGTCGGACTCGGTGTGGTGGTCGGCGATCCGCACCCCGGCCGACTCGAACGACCACAGCACCGCGCGGTTCAGCTCCACCAGGGCCCGGTCCCGCCACAGCGTCGACTCGCGGGTGGTGTCCAGGTCCAGCCGGCGGGCCACCTCCGGCAGCAGGTTGTACCGGTCGGCGTCGGCGAGGTTGCGGGCGCCGATCTCGGTGCCCATGTACCACCCGCTGAACGGCGCCAGCGGGTAGTGCACCCCGCCGACGGTCAGCCGCATGTTGGCGATGGCCGGCACCGCGTGCCAGCGCAGCTCCAGCTCCGCGAACCAGTCGTACTCCGGGTGCCGGATCGGCACCTCCAGCACCGCGTCGGCCGGCAGCCGGTACAGCCGCACCCCCTCGGCGGGCGTCTCGATCGCCAGCGGCAGCACCTCGTACGGCGCGCCGGTGGACTGCCACCCGTACGCGCGCATCCGCGCCGTGAACTCCACGTACCGGGGGTCGCCGACGACCCCGCCGGCCGAGTCGTGGCCGGCGTACCGGATCAACTGCTCGTTGTGCACCCGCGCATACGGCCGCCCCGGCACCGCGGGGGCGAAGATGGAGATCACCGGCCGGATGTGGCCGGGGCGGGTGGCCTCGCCGATCCGGCCGTCGCCGATCGGCCGGTGCCCGCCGGCGATGCGCAGGTGGGTCACCAGCAGCGAGAAGATGTCGTCGGCGGTGTGCGCGCGGCGCCGGTCCAGGACGACGAGGCTGCGCCAGTACAGCCGCCCGATGCAGCGGCTGGCGTTGCGCCAGGCCAGCTTCGCCCCGTACGCCAGTTCGTCGGGCGTGTGGGTGTACGTGCCGGTCGCGGCGAGCTGCGCCGCCACCACGGCCAGCCGCGGGCCGACCGGCCCGAACTTCGGATTCTCCGCGTAGCACCGGCGGAGGAAGTCCGCGGCCTCGCCCGGGTCGACGTCCGCCGTCGTGTCCCACGGCCGCGGCGGGGTGTCACGGTAGCCGGGAACCCTCATGTCCGCCTCCTGCTAAGACTGTGTGCGACCAAAATCTGACACACAGCAACCCGCCCGGCCAGGTCACAAAGAGGATTAATAGCGACTTACCAAAAATGAACGGCTCTACGAGGCCGGGCGACGGACCGCGTGTGCGATCCGTCGCCCGATTTATCGACCATGCTGGATCACCGGGCACGGTACGCCCGGCGGCCCGTCACTCGCCCGGCGTGGTCTTGGCGATCTGCATGAGGAACTCCACGTTGGTCTTGTTCTGCCGCAGCTTGTCCAGCAGCAGCTCCAGCGCCGCCTGCGAGTCCAGCGACGTCAGGACCTTGCGGAGCTTGTGGATGATCGCCAGCTCGTCGGAGGCGAGCAGGATCTCCTCCTTGCGGGTACCCGACGGGTGGATGTCGATCGCCGGGAAGATCCGCTTGTCCGCGATCTTGCGGTCGAGCTTCAGCTCGGCGTTGCCCGTGCCCTTGAACTCCTCGAAGATGACCGTGTCCATCGCCGAGCCGGTCTCCACCAGCGCGGTCGCCAGGATGGTCAGCGAGCCGCCGTTCTCGATGTTGCGGGCGGCGCCGAGGAAGCGCTTGGGCGGGTACAGCGCGGTGGAGTCGATACCACCGGACAGGATCCGCCCGCTGGCCGGCGCGGCCAGGTTGTACGCCCGCCCCAGCCGGGTGATCGAGTCCAGCAGCACCACGACGTCGTGACCCAGCTCGACCAGGCGCTTGGCCCGCTCGATGGCCAGCTCCGCGACCGTCGTGTGGTCCGCCGGCGGGCGGTCGAAGGTGGAGGCGATGACCTCACCCTTGACCGACCGCTGCATGTCGGTGACCTCTTCGGGCCGCTCGTCCACCAGCACCACCATCAGGTGGCACTCGGGGTTGTTCGTGGTGATGGCGTTGGAGATCGCCTGGAGCACCATGGTCTTGCCGGCCTTCGGCGGCGAGACGATCAGTGCCCGCTGCCCCTTGCCGATCGGCATGGTCAGGTCGATGACCCGGGTCGTCAGGACGCCCGGCTCGGTCTCCAGCCGCAGCCGCTCCTGCGGGTACAGCGGCGTGAGCTTGTAGAACTCCGGCCGCCGCCGCGCCTCCTCCGGCTCCATCCCGTTGATGGTGTCGAGCCGGACCAGCGGGTTGTACTTGTCCCGCCGGTTGCCGGCCTCGCCGGTGTCCCGGGTGGCCCGCACGGCGCCGGTGACCGCGTCGCCGCGGCGCAGGCCGTGCTTCTTGACCTGGGACATCGCGACGTAGACGTCGTTCTGCCCGGCCAGGTAGCCGGTGGTGCGGACGAACGCGTAGTTGTCCAGCACGTCGATGATGCCGGCGACGGGGACGAGGACGTCCTCGTCGCTGACCTGCGGCTCGCTGCCGCTGCCGCTGCCGCCCTCGACGCGGTCGCGGCCCCGGCCGCGGCGCTCCCGGAACCGGCTGCGCCGGTTGCGGCGGCCGCCGGCCTCGTCGTCGTCGTCGGGCCGCTCACCGCGGTCCCGGGAACGGTCGTTGCGGTCGCGCTCGGCGCGCTCGCCGCGGTCCCGGTCGTTGCGGTCCCGGTCGTTGCGGTCGCGGTCACTGCGGTCCCGGTCGTTGCGGTCCCGGTCGCCGCGCTCGGCCCGCTCGGGCCGGTCCGTGCGCTCGCTGCGCTCGGGCCGGTCCGTGCGCTCGGGCCGCTCGCCGCGCTCGGACCGGTCGCGCTCGCCCCGCTCCCCGCGCTCGCGGGTGCGGCGGCCGCTCTCGACCTCCGCGTGCTCGCCGTCGCGGGTCTCCGCGCCGCGCCGACGGCGCCCGCCCTCGCGGACCGGCGCGTCGCCGGCCGGCTCGGCGGTGGGCGCCGGGTCGACCGCGGTGACCTCGGCCCGGACGGCCTCCCGGCTGACGGGCGCCGCCGCGGGCACCTCGGCCCGCTGGCGCGGCGCGCCGCCGTTCTGGCGCTCGGAGATGGCGGCGATCAGCTCGCTCTTGCGCATCCGGGCAGTGCCGGAGATGCCGAGCGACGTGGCCATGCTCTGCAACTCGGGCAGGAGCATGGCGGACAGGCCGGTGCCGGATCGCCGCCGCCGCGTGGTGCCGGCGGCCTCGCCCGCAGCCTGGGTGACATCCGACGTGACGTCGGTGGTGTCGCTCAATGGATTCCTTCCCTCGGTAGGCCGGGCAACCCCCGCTGACTCAGCGTCCGCGCTTTGATGGGGTGACCTCGGTAGACCCCGCTTCGCGACGGACGCGGTCACGGGGGTGGGGCACAGTCGCGCGGGTACCCGCTCTCCCCGACAGAGAGGGAGGAAAGGGAGCCCGCGTGCTGACGTACCGTGCCGCTTCGCCTCCAGCGGCCGGAACAGACATCCCGTCAACGGCCAGATCGAGAAACTCGGGCCGGGGACGAGCACTGCAGGTCAACGATCCGCCAGGACAGGTGGAACTTGCTCTGCCTGACGAGGTGACGGGTTGGCCGTCGAGATCGGGCCAGGTGCCCTTCGCACGGGTCAACCCACTGAAGATCGCCAACTGCGCGAACTGTGCTTGCCGGGAAGCGTAGTAAAACTCCGCCGGCTACGGCAAGCTACCTGCGGCGATAAGCCGCGCGGCGTGTCCCAGCATACCCCGCCGCGACGCCCCGGACACCGTGGGCCACAACTTTCTCCGTGACCGGTCGTTGCCCCGCCCGGCCCGGACACACCCCCGGCGGCGGCGCGCCGGCTGTCCGGGTCAGCCGGCCGGCCGCACCGCGGCCCCGCCCGCCACCGCGCACTCCACCCGCTTCCAGCCCGCGCCCGGCTCCGCCTCGGACGGGACCGGCGAGAGCGCGAGCACCGTCGGCCCGGCGCCGCTGACCACCGCCGCCACCCCGTGCCCGCGCAGCCGCGCGACCAGCGCCGCGGTCGCGGGCATGGCGGCCGCCCGGTACGGCTGGTGGAGCCGGTCCTCGGTGGCGGGGAAAACCAGCTCCGGCCGCTCGGTGAGCGCGTGCACGAGCAGGGCGGCCCGGCCGACGGCGAACGCGGCGTCCCGGTGCGGCACGGACCCGGGCAGCGCCGCCCGGGCCTGGCACGTCAGCCCGTGGTCCGTGGGGACGTACAGCACCGGCTCCAGGTCGGGGTGCGGCGTGAGCCGGACCGCCCGCGCCCCCTCGCGTGCGGTCCACGCGACGGTCAGCCCGCCGAGCAGGCACGCCGCCACGTTGTCGGGGTGGCCCTCGATCTCGCCCGCCAGCCGCAGCACCGCCGCGTCCGGCCAGTGCGCCGGGCCGTCGGCCACCAGCGCCCGCGCCAGCAGCAGCCCGGCGACGATCGCCGCCGAGGACGAGCCCATCCCCCGGGCCTGCGGAATGCTGTTGCGGCAGTGCACCGCCACCCCGGCCGGGCGCACCCCGAGGGCGTCGAAGCCGGCGTACATCGACCGGACCACCAGGTGTGACGCGTCGGCGGGCAGCAGGCCGGCCCCCTCGCCCTCCACGGTGACCCGGACGTCGCCGGCGACCCGCGCGGTCACCTCGTCGTGGAGGTCGAGCGCCAGGCCGCACGCGTCGAAGCCGGGCCCGAGGTTCGCGCTGCTCGCGGGCGCGCGGACGGTCACGGCGTGGGGCAGCGGGTCCGGCATGGGCTCAGGCTAACCCCCGGGCGATCATGCCGCGGACGGGAGCGATCATGCCGCGGACGGGAGCGGTCACGCCGCGGACGGCTGCGGGGCGGGCGCCGGGAGGCGGCGCGTGCCCAGCCGCCAGAGCACCGCGTACACCAGCGTCACCGTGCCGCAGCCGGCGATCAGCACGGCTGGCGTGACCACGTCCAGCAGCGCCCCGACGACCGTCTGGCTGACCGAGATCGCCAGCGTGGCGAGCATCATGTCCGTGGCGATCACCCGGCCGCGCAGCCCGTCGGGCACCTCGAACTGGAGCGCGAAGTTGGAGGTCACCCAATTCGCGCCGCCGGCCAGGTGCGCCACGAACACCAGCGCCAGCACGAGCGGGAACCAGGCGGCGGCGGCGACCCCGAGGTAGGCCAGGCCGTACGTGGCCATCGACAGCCCCAGCACCGGCAGCAGCCACCGGCGGTGGGTCAGCACGGGCCGCATCAGCAGCGGACCGATCAGCGCGCCCGCGCCCCGGACGGCGAACAGCAGGCCGGTCCCCCACCCGCCGGTGCCGAACGACAGGGCGAGCAGCGGGAACGCCGCCAGTACCCCGTTGCCCAGGCCGACGGCCGACTTCACGGTGACCAGCGCCCGGACCCGCGGGCGGGCACCGATGTACCGCAGCGACTCGCGCACCGCCGCGAACGTCCGCGCCGGCACCGCGCCGGGCTCGCGCGGTGCCTGCAGCGGCCGGCGGATCCCCCACAGCAGCACCGCGGCCAGCACCAGGCAGACGAGCGCGATGGCGAAGCTGTAGTACGGCCCGACGGTGCTCGCCAGGATGCCGCCCAGCGACGCCCCGACGACGGCCATCGTCCCCCAGGCGGACCCGGCGACCGTGTTGGCCAGCGGCAGGTCGGCCGGGTCGACGACGTTGGGCAGCGCCGCCCCGGCGGCCGGCGAGTAGAACGCCTTGCCGACCGCGACGACGGCGATCGCCGGCAGCGCGAACCAGGCCGTGGCCGGCGTCCGCACGGTCAGCAGCGCCGCCACCCCGACGACGGCGGCGATGTTCGCGGCCCGCATGATGGTCCGCCGGTCGTACCGGTCGGCGAAGGTCCCGCCCACCGGCAGCAGCAGCGCCCCCGCGCCGGTCGACGTGGCGAGCACCAGCGCCCCGAGCAGGCCGCCGCCGGTCAGCCGGGGCAGCAGGACCAGCAGCGGCACCAGGACGAACCAGTCCGCCCCGAACAGCACCAGTTCGGCGGCGAACAGCCGCCGGAAGTCCCGGTTGCGGCGCAGCAGGGCCAGCGGCGAGGGCGCCGCGGGGGAAAGTGGCGAGGACACCTGACGCACCTTACCCGCGGCCGCGGGTTCAGCCTATGGGGTGACCGGCGCGCAGCAGTTGCGTGACGGTGACGAACCGGAAGCCCCGCGCCCGCACACCCGCGATGAACTGCGGCAGGCCCCGCAGCGCCACCAGCCGGTCGGCCGGGCCGACGTCGTGGGCCAGCAGCACGGCGCCCGGCTCGACCCGCGCGGCCAGGTCGCGGGCGTGGCCGGCGGGGTCGCCCGGGTACTGGGACTCCAGCATCTGGAGGCTCCACAGCACGACCTGGTAGTCGAAGCGGCTCGCCGCCAGCAGGGTCGCCCCGCCGAGGTGCCCGTACGGCGGCCGGAACAGCCGCGGCTGCTGTCCGGTGACCTCGGCGATGGCCGCGTGCGCCCGGGCCAGGTCGGTGTGGACGGCGTCGGCGTCGAGGGTGGCCAGGTCCGCGTGCCGCCAGGAGTGGCTGCCGACCTCGTGCCGGCCCATCCGCCCGCGGACCACCGCCGCGTGCCGGCGCACCCGCTCGCCGACGAAGAAGAAGGTCGCCGGGACGTCGTGGGCGGCGAGGGTGTCCAGCGTGAACGTCGTCCAGTCCGGGCGCGGGCCGTCGTCGAAGGTCAGCGCCACCAGCCTGTCCGGGGTCCGCACCGACCACATCACGTCCAGGCGCCCCTGGCCGGGGTGCCGGCCGCGGTCGGCGACCGTCGCCGAGGCCGGCCCGCCCAGGATCGGCAGCCGCCGCTCCAGCAGTCCCGCGCCGCTGGCCGCGCCGACCGCGCCGAGGCCGACGCCGCAGCCGAGCAGCCCCGCACCGCGCAGCAGCGCGCGCCGGTCCACGCCGCGCGGCATCGTGTGCCGCCGCGGCGGCACACCACCTGACCCGTCCATCGGTCCCTCCACGGTGGATATCGACCGAGGGTGATGTTAACCGGCCGACCGGTCGGCCGTAGGTGCCTATCGGATATCCGACTCAGCCCAGGTCCAGGCGCCCGGCCACCGCGGCGGCGTCGTTGCGGACCCGGACCGGCGGCGGCGCCGAGTCCAGCGCGGCCTGCGGATCCTTGAGGCCGTTGCCGGTCACCGTGCAGACCACCCGGGCGCCCGCCGGCAGCCGGCCGTCGGCGGCGGTCCGCAGCAGGCCGGCGACGCTCGCCGCGCTGCCGAGTTCGACGAACGCGCCGACCTCCCGGGCGACGAGCGCGTACGCCGCGCGGATCTCGTCGTCGGTCACCGCGTCGATCAGGCCGCCGGACTCGTCCCGGGCGGCCACCGCCAGCCCCCAGCTCGCCGGGTTGCCGATGCGGATGGCCGTGGCGACGGTCTCCGGGTCGCGGACGACCTCGCCGCGCACGATCGGCGCCGCGCCCGCGGCCTGGAAGCCGTACATCCGCGGGCGGGTGGCCGCGTTGCCGGCGGCGTGCTCCTCGCGGTAGCCCATCCAGTACGCGCTGATGTTGCCCGCGTTGCCGACCGGGACGCAGTGCACGTCCGGGGCGTCGCCGAGCGCCGCGACGATCTCGAACGCCGCGGTCTTCTGCCCGTGCAGCCGGTCCGGGTTCACGGAGTTGACCAGCGTCACCGGGTAGTCGGCGGCGAGCTTGGCCGCCAGCGTCAGGCAGTCGTCGAAGTTGCCGTCGACCTCCACCAGCCGGGCGCCGTGCACCAGCGCCTGCGCCAGCTTGCCCATGGCGATCTTGCCGTGCGGCACCAGGACGGCGCAGGTGATGCCCGCGCGGGCCGCGTAGGCCGCCGCCGAGGCGCTCGTGTTGCCGGTCGACGCGCAGATCACCGCGCGCGCGCCCGCGCCGACGGCCTTGGCCACGGCCAGCGTCATCCCGCGGTCCTTGAAGGAGCCGGTCGGGTTGGCGCCCTCGACCTTGAGGAACACCTCCGCGCCCGTGCGCGCCGACAGGACCGGCGCCGGCAGCAGCGGGGTGTTCCCCTCCAGCAGGGTGACCACCGGGGTGCCGGCGTCCAGCGGCAGGCGGTCCCGGTACTCCTCGATCAGGCCGCGCCAGGCGCTCACAGCGCCTCCACCCGTAGCACGCTGACCACCGAGCGGACGATCGGCAGGGCCCGCAGGGCGTCCGTCGTCGCCGACAGGGCCGCGTCCGGCGCCCGGTGCGTGACGATGACCAGCGAGGCGTCGTCGCCGCGGCCGGCCTGCTTGACGGTGGCGATGGACACCTCGTGCGCGGCGAAGACGGAGGCGACCGTGGCCAGGACGCCCGGCCGGTCGGCGACGTCGAGCCGCACGTGGTACCGGGTCAGCGTCTCGCCGATCGGCCGGACCGACAGGTCGGCGTACGCGGACTCGCTCGGCGCCCGCACGCCGGCCCGCCGGTTCCGGCACACCGCCACCAGGTCGCCGAGCACGGCGCTGGCCGTCGGCGCGCCGCCCGCCCCCTGGCCGTACAGCATCAGCTCGCCGGCCGCGGCCGCCTCCACGAACACCGCGTTGAACGCCCCGCCCACCCCGGCCAGCGGGTGGCTGCGCGGGATCATCGCCGGGTACACCCGCACCGACACCGCGTCCTCGACCCGCTCGGCCAGGCACAGCAGCTTGATCGTGCAGCCCAGCTCGGCGGCGCTGGCCACGTCCGCGGCGGTCACCTCGGTGATGCCCTCCCGGTGGACGTCGGCCGCGGTGACCCGGGTGTGGAAGGCCAGCGACGCCAGGATCGCCGCCTTCGCCGCGGCGTCGAAGCCCTCGACGTCCGCCGTCGGGTCGGCCTCGGCGTAGCCCAGCTCGGTGGCCCGCTCCAGCGCCTCCGCGAAGCCGGCGCCGGTGGAGTCCATCGCGGACAGGACGTAGTTGGTGGTGCCGTTGACGATGCCGGTCACCCGGGTGATCGTGTCGCCGTGCAGCGACTCGCGCAGCGGGCGCAGCAGCGGGATCGCCCCGGCCACCGCCGCCTCGTAGTACAGGTCGGCGTCCCCCGCGGCCGCCGCCTCGTGCAGCGCGGCGCCGTCCTCGGCCAGCAGCGCCTTGTTCGCCGTCACCACGCTCTTGCCCGCCCGCAGCGCCGCGGTCAGCCAGCCGCGCACCGGGTCGATGCCGCCGATGACCTCGACCACCACATCGACGTCCGGGCGCGCGACCAGCGCCGCCGGGTCGGTCGTGAACAGCGCCGGGTCGACCGGCAGGCCGCCGCGGTCCCGGCCGGTGCGGCGCACGGCGATCCCGGCCAGCGAGACCGGCACCCCGATCCGGGCCGTCAGGTCGCCGGCCTGGTCGTGCAGGAGGCGGACCACCTCCGCGCCCACCGTCCCGCAGCCCAGCAGGGCCACCCGCAGTGGCCGGTCCCCCGTGGACGCACTCACCCGACGTCCAGCCGCAGCAGGTCGTCCTCGGTCTCGCGGCGCACGATCACCCGGGCCTCGTCCCCCTCGACGGCCACGACCGCGGCGCGCGGCACGTGGTTGTAGTTGCTGGCCATGCTGCGGCCGTACGCGCCCGTGCCCGGGACGGCCACCAGGTCGCCGGGCCGCACGTCCGAGGGCAGAAACTCGTCGGAGACGACGATGTCGCCGCTCTCGCAGTGCTTGCCGACGATCCGGGCCAGCAGCGGCCCGGCGGCCGAGCGGCGCGAGGCCAGCGTCGCCGAGTACGTGGCGCCGTACAGCGCGGTGCGGATGTTGTCGCTCATCCCGCCGTCCACCGACACGTACGTGCGGATGCCGTCGACGTCCTTGACCGTCCCCACCTCGTACAGCGTGAGCATCGCCGGCCCGATCAGCGCCCGGCCCGGCTCGATCGACAGCCGCGGCTCGGGCAGCGCGCGGGCCCGGCACTCGTCGGCGACGATGGCGCGCATCCGGTCGGCCAGCTCCTTCGGCGAGGCCGGGTCGTCCTGGCTGGTGTAGGCGATGCCGAAGCCGCCGCCCAGGTCCAGCTCCGGCAGGTCGACGCCGCGGGCGTCGCGGACCTGCGCCGCCAGGCCCAGGATCCGCCGCGCCGCCACCTCGAAGCCGGCCGTGTCGAAGATCTGCGACCCGATGTGCGAGTGCAGGCCGACCAGGTCCAGCACCCCGTCGTCGATGATCCGCAGGGCCGCGGCGAGCGCCGCCCCGCCGGACAGCGACAGGCCGAACTTCTGGTCCTCGTGCGCGGTGGCGATGAACTCGTGCGTGTGCGCCTCGACCCCGCAGGTCGTGCGGACCAGCACCCGCGGCCGGACGCCGCGCTCGCGGGCCAGCGCCGTCAGCCGGTCGATCTCGTCGAACGAGTCCACCACGATCCGCCCGACGCCCACGTCCAGCGCGCGACCCAGCTCGGCGACGGACTTGTTGTTGCCGTGCAGGCCCAGCCGCTCGGGCGGGAAGTCGGCCGCGAGCGCGACGGCCAGCTCGCCGCCGGTGCACACGTCCAGGTGCAGGCCGCACTCGGCGACCCAGCGGACGACCGCCTTGGACAGGAACGCCTTGCCGGCGTAGAAGACGTCGGCACCGGCGAACGCCGTGACGAAGTCCCGGCAGCGGGCCTTGAAGTCGGCCACGTCTAGCACGAACAGCGGGGTGCCGAACTGCGCGGCCAGCGCCCCCACCCGGTGGCCGGCCACCGCCAGCTCGCCGTCGTCCTCGCGGGCCACCGACCGGGACCACAGCGCCGGCAGCAGCGCGTTGACGTCCGCGGGCGCCCGCAGCCACTCCGGGCCGCGGTGGCCCATGTCCTGGTGCAGCGCCCCCGCCTCGTGCGCGCGGCCGCTCACCTGCTGGCTCCGTCCATCGCGATGCCCACCTTCTCGTCCGCTCTCCGCCGCGCTGCGCAGCCTATCGGCCGGTGCCCGGGTCGGGCCGCCACGCGCCCGTCACATCCGCTCGGGCGCCGAGACGCCCAGCAGGTCCAGGCCGTTGGCGAGCACCGTCCGGGTCGCCTCGATCAGCCACAGCCGCGCCCGGTGCAGGTCCGTGGGGGCCTCGTCGCCGCGCGGGAGGATGCGGCACTCGTCGGTGGACTGGAACCGGTGGTACTCGCCGGCCAACTCCTCCAGGTACCGGGCCACCCGGTGCGGCTCGCGCAGCTCGCCGGCCGTCGCCACGACGGCCGGGAACTCGCCGATGCTCTTGAGCAGGACGTTCTCCCGCTCGTGCGCGAGCAGGCCGGGGCGGAAGTCGGTGCCGCGGTACAGGCCCAGCTCGCCCGCGTTGCGCAGCACCGAGCAGATCCGGGCGTGCGCGTACCGGACGTAGTGCACCGGGTTGTCGTTGGCCGCCCGGGTGATCGCCTCGATGTCCAGCGTGAGCGGGGAGTCGGTGGAGGACCGGGCTAGCGAGTAGCGGGCGGCGTCCACGCCCACCGCCTCGACGATCTCGTCCAGGGTGATCAGCGTGCCGGCCCGCTTGGACAGCCGGACCGGCTCGCCGCCGCGCAGCAGGCTCACGAGCTGCCCGATGAGGATCTCGATGTGCGCCTGCGGGTCGTCCCCGGCGCAGGCGGCGATCGCGCGCAGCCGGCCGATGTACCCGTGGTGGTCGGCGCCGAGCAGGTAGATGCAGCGGTCGTACCCGCGCCCGCGCTTGCTGAGGTAGTAGGCGGCGTCGGCGGCGAAGTACGTCTTCTCGCCGTTGGACCGGACCAGCACCCGGTCCTTGTCGTCGCCGAAGTCGGTGGTCCGCAGCCACACGGCCCCGTCGGCGTCGTACACGTGCCCCTGGGCCCGCAGGGTCTCCAGCGCCTGCTCCACGGCGCCGCCCGCGTGCAGCGTGCGCTCGGAGAACCAGACGTCGAAGTGCACCCCGAACCGCTCCAGGCTGGCCCGCATCTCGGCGAGCATCACCGCGTACCCCTCGTCGCGGAACACCGCCAGCGCCTCCGCGGCCGGGCGCTCCAGCAGCCCGGGGTGCGCGGCGGCCACGGTCGCGGCGACGTCGGCGACGTACGCCCCGCCGTAGCCGTCGGCCGGGGTCGGGGCGCCGGTGGCCGCGGCGTACAGCGACTCGCCGAACCGCTCCACCTGGAGGCCGGCGTCGTTGGTGTAGTGCTCGCTGTCCACCCGGGCGCCGGCCGCGGTGAGGATCCGGCGCAGCGCGTCGCCGACGGCCGCCCAGCGGGTGTGCCCGAGGTGTACGGGGCCGGTGGGGTTGGCGGAGACGAACTCCAGGTTGATCCGCTCGCCGGCCAGCCGGTCGCTGCGCCCGTACGCCGTGCCCGCCTCGACGACCACCCGGGCCAGCTCGCCGGCCGCCGCGGCGTCGAGCCGGATGTTCAGGAAGCCCGGCCCGGCGATCTCCACCGACTTGACGCCCGGCTCCTGGCCGAGGCGCTCGGCCAGCGCGGCCGCCAGCTCCCGCGGCGGCACCCCGGTCCTCTTCGCCAACTGCAGGGCGAGCGTGGACGCGTAGTCGCCGTGCTCGGGGTTGCGGGGGCGCTCGACCGTCGTGGTCGCCGGCAGCGCCGCGGGGTCTAGGCCGCGCGCCAGGAAGACGTCGCGGACGGCGGCGAGGACGGTCGCGGAGAGCTGGGCGGGAGTCACCCACGTATGCTACCGAGCCCCGCCGGCGGGCTTCCGCCACCGGCGCGCGGAAGCGGCCGGGCTCCCAGGTGACCGGGGTAGTATCGCTGGTCGGCGGCCCGCAGCGGCCGTCGCGGCGGCAGGCAGGCGCGCGGCAGGCAGGCGCCCCGCCGGCCCGCCCGTCCGACCGCCCAGCGCCGCCCACGGCCGGCCCCCGACCGATGACGAGGCACCATGAGCATCAGCAGCACAGGCGACGGCCAGCGCGACCCGTCCGTCGTCCGCACCGGCGGCGCCAAGGCGGGCGCCGGGCGGCCCGGCGGCAAGGCCGGTGCCGGGCGGCCGGGAGGCGGCCGGTCGGGCAGGGGGCCGAAGAAACCGATCAAACCGGTCAAGATCGGCAGCGACCGCAACTGGGGCCCGATCGCCCTGTTCTCGGCCGTCGGCCTGCTCGCCGCCGGCATCGTCGGGTTCGGCGTCTTCGCGGCGGTGCGGGACAAGGCGCCCGAGGCCGCGGACATCAAGGGCCTGAGCAACTACCGGGAGAGCCAGCCGAAACTGGTACAGAGCGGCGACCACCGGATCGGCCCGATCAAGTACGACATCATCCCGCCGGTCGCCGGCCCGCACAACGCGCGCTGGCAGAACTGCGTCGGCGAGGTCTTCGACGCGCCGATCTCCAACGAGCACGTCGTGCACAGCCTGGAGCACGGGGCCGTGTGGATCACCTACCGGCCGAACCTGCCCAGGGACCAGGTCGACCAGCTCGCCGGCAAGGTGCGCAACCGGGACCGGATGATCCTGTCGCCGTACCCGAACCTCGACGCGCCGATCTCGCTCCAGGCCTGGGGCTACCAGCTCAAGGTGGACTCGGCCGGCGACGGGCGGATCAACGACTTCATCAAGGCCTTCCGCAAGACGGCCGCGGTGGAGAACGTGCCCTGCTCCGAGGGCGTCACCACGACCGGGACGGTACCGGTCGACCTGCCCGCGGGCGCGCCCGCCGGATGACGGCCGACCCCGCGGACACCAGCCGCCGGGCCGGGTGGGGCGGCTGGCGCGGTACGCCCGCGCTCGCGCTGATGCTCGTCCTCGGCCTGCTCGTGGGCGCCGCGGGCGGCTGGCTGGCGCCCCGGCTCGCCCTCCCCGGGGAGAACTCGGCGGAGGCCGGCTTCGCCCGCGACATGGACAACCACCACGCCCAGGCGATCGAGATGGCGCTGATCGCGTTCCGCGAGACCCGGGACGCCGAGGTCCGGTCGCACGCGGTCGACATGGCGATGGCGCAGCTCACCGAGGTCGGGACGATGCAGACGTGGCTGCGCCAGTGGGGGCTGTCGCCGACGTCGACCGACGCGCCGATGTCCTGGCTGCCGGCGGCCGAGCGGCACCTCACCGGCGACGGCCAGATGCCGGGGATGGCGAGCAGGCAGGAACTCGCCCGGCTGCGCGCCGCCCAGGGCCGCGACCTGGACGTCCTGTTCCTCCAGCTCATGATCCGCCACCACCTGGGCGGCATCCACATGATCGACGGGGTGCTGGCGCGGACCTCGAACGCGGAGGTCCGCAAGGCCGCCGGCACCATGCGCACGGTCCAGGACGCCGAGGTCGGCAACCTCACCCGGGTGCTGACCCGCCTCGGCGGCGCCCCGCTGCCCGCGAGCTGACCGCCCGGGCGTCGCCCCGCGCCGGCCGGTGCGGGGGGGCACTCAGATCAGGCGGCGGTCGGCCGCCCACCGGGTCAGCTCGTGCCGGTTGGAGACCTGGAGTTTGCGCAGCACGCTGGACACGTGCGTCTCGACCGTCTTGACCGAGATGTACAACTCCCGGGCGATCTCCTTGTAGGCGTACCCGCGGGCCAGCAGGCGCAGCACCTCGCGTTCGCGGTTGGTGAGCCGGTCCAGCTCCGGGTCGGTCGTCGTGGCCGGGTCGGGGTTGCCGGCGAACGCGTCGAGGACGAACCCGGCCAGCCGCGGGCTGAACACGGCGTCGCCGTCGGCGACCCGGCCGATCGCCTCGACCAGTTCGTCGCCGGAGATCGACTTCGTGACGTACCCGCGGGCGCCGGCCCGGATCACCCCGATCACGTCCTCGGCGGCGTCCGACACCGACAGCGCGAGGAAGCGCACCGCCGGCAGCCCGGCGTGCAGCGCCTGGAGGACCGCCCGGCCGCCGCCGTCGGGCAGGTGCACGTCCAGCAGGACCACGTCCGGCGCGAGCTGCCCGATCCGGGCGACCGCCTCGGCCACGGTCCCGGCCTGCCCGACGACCTCGACGCGGCCGGCCAGCTCGGCGCAGACGCCGGCCCGGAACATCGCATGGTCGTCGACCAGGAACACCCGCAGCAGGCCCGCGGGTCGCGTCGTCGTCACGGCCCCTCCCCTTCGTCCGCCCGCCCGGCCGGCTGCCCGGTCCGCCCGCGGGTCCGCTCGTCGGTCCGCGCGCCAGGCCGCTCGTCGGTCTGCTTGCCGGACCGCTCGCCGGGCCTCGGGTCAGGCCGCTCGTCGGACCGCGCCTCTGGCTGCTCGTCGGACCGCGCCTCGGGCCGGCCGGGCCGGCGCGGTAGGTGGAGGCGGACCTCCGTGCCCTCGCCCGGCGCGGTGCGGATCTGCGCGGTACCGCCGTGCCGGCGCATCCGGCCGACGATCGAACCCTGCACGCCGTGCCGGTCCGCCGGCACCGCCGCCGGGTCGAACCCGGCCCCCCGGTCCCGGACGAACACGCTCACCTGGTCCGGCTCCACCTCCGCGTACAGCGACACGGTGGGCACCCCGGCGTGCCGGGCCGCGTTGACCAGCGCCTCCCGGGCCGCGGCCACCAGCGCGCCGACCTGCTCGTCGACGGCGGCGTCGCCGACCACCACCGGCTCCACGGCAATACCGTACGTGTCCTCCACCTCGGCGGCCAGCGCCTCCACCGCCGCCGCGAACCGCTCCCCCGGCGCGCCGGCCGGCCGGTACAGCCAGCCGCGCAGCGTCCGCTCCTGGCCCCTGGCCAGCCGGCGGACCGTCGCCGGGTCGTCGGCGTTGCGCAGGATCAGCGCGAGCGTGTGCAGCACCTGGTCGTGGACGACGGCCGCGAACTCCGCGCGCTCCTGCTCCCGGATCCGGGCGGCCTGCTCGGTACGCAACTCGGCGAAGACCCGCCACAGCACCGGCGCGGCCACGAGCGCCACCCCGGCCACGCCGACGAGGGCGAACACCACCCCGCCGAGCACGGTCAGCACGTCGAAGCGCCCGACCGGCGCGTACACCGCCACCACGCCGATCAGCCCGGCGGCGACCAGCACCGCCCCGCCGACGAACCGCAGCACGACGAGCCGGCGGTCGGCGTCCTGCACCACGACGCCCAGCCACGGCATCCCCGGGACGGTCTCCCGCCAGCGCCGCCGCTGCTCCCGGTCGGACTGGTGCCAGATGACCCCGGCGCCGCCCGCCACGCCCGCGACCAGGACGGCCACGACGAAGTTCAGCCCCGGTGAGTCGGTGGCGAGCTGCGCGCCGACGACCAGCGCCCCGATCACCAGGAAGGGGACGAGCCGCAGCAGCGACGGCGGGTCCCCGACCGCGCCGTCGTCGGCCCGCTGCGGCAGGACGGCCCAGAACGCGGCGTACAGGATCAGGCCCACGCCGCCGAAGACCAGCAGCACCGCGAAGGCCGCCCGGACCGCCGTCCGCGACAGCCCCAGGTGCGCGGCGATCCCGTCGGCCACCCCCGCGACCAGCCGCCCCTGCCGCCGCCGGACCAGCGGAGCCGGCGCTTCCCACACGGTGTCGATGACGCCCCCTCCCCGCGGTCGCCGGTGTCGTCCACCGATCGTCGCACGCGCGGCGGCGCGCGCCCTCCGGGACGACCCTGACCTCCCCGGCCGCCGGACCTCAGGGTTTACTCAGGGTCGGTACCGGAGGTGCGCGGGGCCGCCGGCCGCGAGGATCGTGGTCATGGATGAGAACCCGGCCGACCGGCCCAGCCCGCCCCCACCGCCCGGCACACCGCGGACCGCCCCGCCGCCGGCCGACGACTCGCCGGCGCCGCCCGACGGGTCGCAGGTACCGCCCGACGGGTCGCAGATGCCGCCCGACGGGTCGCAGGTACCGCCCGAGGGGTCGCAGGTGCCGCCGCCCGGCGCGGCGTACGGCGGGCCGACCCGGCCGGGGCCGCTGTTCCGGCACGGACTCGTCCGGCCGGTCCAGGGCCGGTACCTGGCCGGGGTGTGCGCGGGGATCGCCCGGACCACCCGGACGGACCCGGTGCTCTGGCGGGTCCTGCTGGCGGTCCTCGGACTGTTCGGCGTCGGCATCGCCGTGTACCTCGTCCTGTGGCTCGTCTCGCCCGCCGAGGGCGACACCGGCTCGCCGGTCGACGCCCTGATCGACCGCGGCGAGTCCAGTACCCCCGCGGGCGTGACCGTGGCGGTGGCCGTCGGCGCCTTCATCGCCGTCGGCGTCACCATGGGCAACGGCGGCGGCGCCCTCGTCCTCGGCGTCGCCGTGGTCCTGGGCATCGCCCTGCTGGCCAACCGCGGCACCGGCCGGACCGGGCTGAGTCGCCTCGGCTTCGCCCCCGGTACGGCGCCGTCCTTCTTCGGCCCCGTCCGCGCGGCCGCCGCCGCGCCGGCCCCGGCCGGTCCGGTGTGGAGCGCGGCACCCCCCGCCTACGCGCCGCCCGCCCCCGCGGCGGGGTACCCGTCGCCGCCGGCCCCGCCGTACGGACCGCCGTTCGCGCCGCACGGCCCCTGGGGTGGCCCCCCGGCGCCGCCGGCCCCCGCGCCGCCCGCCCCGCCGAAGCCGCGCCGCGAGCGGTCCGCACTCGGGCTGATCACCTTCTCGCTCATGCTGCTGGCCCTCGCGGGCGTCGGCGTCGCCGACCTGACCGGCGCCGGCCGGATCACCGGCGGCACCTACGTGGCCACCGCGCTCGGCGTGGTCGGACTCGGCCTGCTCGTCGGTACCTGGTTCGGGCGGGCCCGGTTGCTCATCCCGCTCGGCCTGCTCCTGAGCGTCGCCCTCGGCGGCATCGCGGGCGCCAGCCACGTCGAGCCGGAGCCGGTCACGTGGACGCCGCAGAGCGTCGCCACCCTGTCCCCCCGCTACGAACACCGCTTCGGCGACGCGACCCTGGACCTGCGTCAGATCAACTTTGCCGGCCGCCAGACCCCCGTCGAGGCGACCGTCAAGTTCGGGGTGATGCGCATCCTGGTACCCACGACGGTGATCCTGCGCACGACGAGCCAGGTCCAGGCCGGCCGGATCTCGATCCTGGGCGACGTCCAGCAGGGCGACTGGGACTCGGCGCCCGCCGACCAGACGTACCCGGCCACGACGGGTCCGGGTACCGGCACCCTGCACCTGACGCTCACCGCCCGCGCCGGCAACCTGGAGGTAGTCCGATGAGGTCCCACCGCACCGACGCCCTGTCCCTGGTCTTCGCACTCTTCTTCCTGGCCGGCGCCGCCTGGTGGACGCTCGGGCGCCAGCTCGACGTGCGGCTGCCGGCGGCGGGCTGGTTCGTCGCGGGCGGCGTGGCCCTGTTCGGACTGCTCGGGCTGATGGCGGCACTGCGTCGCGGGCGGGAGACCGCCGCGGTACCGGTCGCCGGGACACGGACCGACGCACGCGTCGAGACCGACGACGAACGGGCCGAGGAGCAGGCCGGGGCGGAGTGAGCGGCGGCGGAGGTCCGCGACGGCCTCCGCGACGCGGCGGGCGGGTGCCGGTTCGAGTGGATCGGCGCCGCTTTGCTAGGCTGTCCGAGTCGCTGAGCCCCCGTAGCTCAGGGGATAGAGCACCGCCCTCCGGAGGCGGGGGCGCAGGTTCGAATCCTGCCGGGGGCACCACCGATGACCAGCTAAGACAAGCCCGTGACCAGGCAAACCAGGTCACGGGCTTTTGTCGTAATGACTGACCAGGACCGACCCGCCACGGATGCCGAGCCGTCCCAGGCGGTCCTGCACCTCGCCTGGTCTCCCGCACGTCAGGCGGCCGCGTTGGCCGCCGCGCTGTGCCACTACGCAGACCCTGATCCGCTGAAGGCGGACCGGGGACGGCAACAAAAACGGACGTACACATTCGCCGCCGAGCGGACCGACAAACCCGACTAGCAGGCCGCCTTCCCGCTACGGCGGTCAGGGCAGGATCTCGATGTAGCCGTCGGTTCCGTGGACGCGGATCCGCTGCCCGTCGCGGATCTGCCGGGTGGCGTCCGCCACCCCGACGACGGCGGGCAGGCCGTACTCCCGGGCGATCACCGCGCCGTGGGTCATCGCTCCCCCGACCTCCGTCACCAACCCCGCGGCGGCGACGAACAGGGGCGTCCAACTGGGGTCCGTGTGCGCCGTGACGAGGATGTCGCCGGGTTCCAGGTCGGCCCGCCCCATGTCCGAGACGACGCGGGCCCGCCCCTGCACGGTCCCGGCGGAGACCGCCAGGCCGGTCAGCGCGCCGGCCGGCACGTCGTCGCGCCGGTACGCCCCGGCGACGGCCTCGCCGTCCGAGGTGAGCACCCGGGGCGGCGTGAGTGCCCGGTACGACCTGAACTCGGCCCGGCGCCGGTCGATGAGCCGGTGGTCGGCGCGGCTCGTGCGCACGGCGTCGTGAAGCTCCTGGAACGTCAGGTAGTAGATGTCCTCCACCGCGCGGAGGGCACCGGCCCGCACGAGGCGCTCGGCTTCTCTCCGCAGCGCCTGCTTGTACACGTAGTAGCGGCAGACCATGCCGTACTTCGGGTACTCCCGGTACCCCATGAAGGTCCGCACCCGGTCGATCCGCTGCTTGGCCTCGCCGGCCTTGTGCTCCCCGTCCGGCAGGGCCCGCAGGCGCCCCAGAAGCTCCCGCTCCTTCTCCGCCGCCTCCCGCTGCCCCTGCGCGAACCGCCGCGCACCCTCGCCGGCCGCGAAGTTCCGGACGTTGCCGAGGATCGTGGGCACCAGCGTGGAGGGGCGTTCGCTCCACCGCGGCCGCGAGATGTCGATCTCGCCCACGCAGCGCATACCGTACCGGTCGAGCCAGGCCGCGATGGCGTCCCGCGCCTGCGGCCCGCCCGCCAGCCGGGGCAGTTCGTCCAGGAAGTCGTCGTCCCGGACGCGCTCCAGGAACGCCACCACGTCCGGGTGCGGGCGGATCGCGTCGGCCACATCCAGCAGCGCCAACCCCATCTCCGAGGTGACGTTGTGCGGGACGGACCGGGTGAGCGTGTCGGCCGCGTTCCGCTCGCCCAGCCACGCCTCCAGCCGCTCGTTGAGCCACCACGTGGCCTCCATCGCGGACAGGAACACCTGGTGGCTGCGCGGATCGAACAAGATTCGGCGCAGCTCCTGGATGTCGGCCCGGATGAGGTCGAGCAGCGCCTCTCCCGACGCGGCCCCGATGTCGCGCGCGGCGGCGGCCACGGAGGCCTCGCTGGACCGGACCAGCTCGGTGACCACGCCCGGATCGGTCTCGATCGGGGCCGGCGGGCCGGCGACCAGCGGCCCGGGCGGACCCTCGTCCGGGAGCGGTCGGATGAAGTCGTCGCGCGCCAGAATGGTCCGCAGCGCGTCCCCGGTCAGCGGATCGGACCGCCCGATCAGTTCCAGGAGCCCGGCACGGCCGGACGGCGTGGCCAGCCGCCGGGTGACGTCGACGAACAGGCGGCCGCCGGCCTCGGCCATGGGTACAGGCGTCGTCATCTGCCAGAAGGACAGCCCCAGGGGCTTAAGGGGATCGGTCATCATCTGCTGGTGGCCGACGGAGAGGTAGACGCGGTTCTCCCGGTCGCCGGAGTCGGGGACCGGGAACAGCGTGGTGATCGGCCGGCTCTGGACGATCTGGAAGTCGTCGCCGACCAGGCACCATTCGATGTCCTGGGGGCGGCCGAAGTGCGCCTCGATCCGCCGACCGAGCCGCACGAGGCGCACGACCTGCGCATCGGTCAGCGCCGGCCGGTCCTGCTGCTGGGGGTCGATCTCCTGCTCCCGCGTACCGCCGGCCGGCGCGGCGTACACCGCGACCCGCTTGGTGGCGATCGTCCTGGCGATGACCGCGTCGTCGCGCACCCGGTAGACGTCCGTGTCCACCCGGCCGGAGACCAGCGCCTCGCCGAGGCCGAAGCTGGCCTCCACGGAGGCGATCCGCCGGTGGGAGGTGACGGGGTCGGCGGTGAACAGGACGCCGGCCGCGTCCGCGAAGACCATCCGCTGCACGACGACGGCCATGTGGACCGCGCGGTGGTCGATGCCCCGGCGCTGGCGGTAGGTCACGGCCCGCTCGGTGAACAGCGACGCCCAGCACCGGCTGACGTGCCGCAGGACCGCCTCCGGGCCCACGACGTTCAGGTAGGTGTCCTGCTGGCCGGCGAAGGACGCGGTCGGCAGGTCCTCCGCCGTCGCGCTGGACCGGACGGCGCAGGCGACCCGGTCGCCGAGCCGGGCGAGCGCGCGGCTGACCGCCGCCGCCAGGTCGACCGGGACGGCGGCCGCTTCGACGGTCCGCCGGATGTCCGCGCTGAGCGCGCGGACCCCGTCCCGGTCGTCCGGCTTCAGGTGCGACAGCCGGTCGAGCTGGCCGCCGACCGCCGGTGCCCCCGCGAGGACCCGCCGGAAGGCGTCCGTCGTCACGCAGAAGCCGGCCGGTACGCGGACGCCGTCGACCCGCGACAGGCCGCCCAGGTGGGCGCCCTTGCCGCCGACGACCGCGCCCTGCGTCTCGTCGGTCTCCCGAAGGTCCCGCACGTCCCGCTCCGTCATCGCGGCACCGCCGCGGCGGCCGTGTCCCGGCGCCCCGGGCCGCCCTCACCCGCGCCCCCGCGGGTCGCCAACAGCGCGCGGGTCGACAACAGCACTCGCATGTCCTGCCCCCATGTCTTCGGTTGTTCCCGGTCCGGCCGACGATTCTGCGGCACGACCCGGGCCTTGCGGCAAGCCCCCCGGTGCCCTATACGTTAAAGGTGGCGAGGATCTAGATCCGCGATCGCATTTCCCGGCCGCCGCTTCCCCATTTCGCTTTCCCGGCTGCCGACACGGACGGGTTACCACGAACGGCTTGCCACGAACGGGTCGACGCACATGACCGGTCCCGTCGATTCTCTGACTCCCGACGCGGTTGTCTGGTCGAGTTCAAGAGGTGGGGACGCCGGATGCACGGCGCCGCCGCCAGAGAATGCCCGCCATCACCGCTTTGTCGATCCTCCGGCGGTAGGCCCGTCCTGTTCCCGGCCAGGGACCAGGAACGGACTCACGTCCCGAAAGGACCACACCGTGAACAGCATGGTGCTTCGCTCCGCCCTGACCGCCGCGGCTCTGGCCGCCACTGTCGGGCTCACCGCCTGCGGCGACAAGGCCACCACGGCCACGCCGTCGGCGGCGCCGACCAGCGCGACGGCCGCCGCCGCGGCGGCGACGTTCAACGACGCCGACGTGCACTTCGCCACCGACATGATCCCGCACCACCGGCAGGCCGTCACGATGGCCGACCACGCCGCCGGCCGCGCCGGCAGCGCCCAGGTCAAGCAGCTCGCCGCCGCCATCAAGGGCGCCCAGGGCCCCGAGATCCAGAAGATGTCCGCCTGGCTCGCCGCATGGGGCAGGCCCGCCCCTTCCGCGGCCCCCTCGACCGGTCACGGTATGCCGGGCATGGGCACCATGCCCGGCATGATGAGCGATGCCGACCTGGCCAAGCTGATGGCCGCCAAGGGCGCGGTCTTCGACCGGATGTTCCTCACCATGATGATCAGGCATCACGAGGGTGCCGTCACCATGGCCACCGACGAACAGGCCAAGGGCAGCAACCCCGACGCCAGGCAGCTTGCCGGTCAGATCATCAGCGCCCAGACCGCCGAGATCACCAGGATGAAGCAGATGCTCGCCGCCCTCTGAACCGACCACCACAGCGTCCTCCACCTACGGCCGGCGCGGGCCGCCGTCGTACACCCAGCGCCCCGCACCTCAGTCCGCCGTCCGGGCAGCCGGCGGCACGCGCCAGAGGATCCAGATTGGCCGTTGGTGGCGGTACGGGGGCCCGGTAGGTTGCCGGTATGTCGCTGACGGAGACGGATCTGCTGCCCGGTACCCGGCGGGCGCTCACGCACCGGTTGGCCACCGGCCAGGTGCACGGGCGGGCGCCCTCGGTCGTGGCGGCCGTCGTGCGCGGCGGCCGTCCCGTGTGGGTGGAGGGCCGGGGAAGTGTGGACGGCGCCGTACCGGACGGCGACGTGCAGTACCGGATCGGCTCGATCACGAAAGCGTTCGTCGCCGTGCTGGTGCTGCGCCTGCGCGCCGAGGGGCTGCTCTCCCTCGCCGACCCGCTGGGCGAGCACCTGCCCGGCACGGCGGCGGACCAGGCCACGGTCGCGGACCTGCTGGCACACACCAGCGGGCTCGCCGCCGAGACGCCGGGCCCGTGGTGGGAGCGCACGCCCGGCGCGCTGCGCCCCGCGCTGGCCGACCTGCTCGGCGAACCGGCGCAGGTGCACCGGCCCGGCGAGCGGCACCACTACTCCAATCCCGGCTACGCGCTGCTCGGCGCGCTGGTGGAGCGGATCCGCGGCCAGGCGTGGGACGAGGTGCTGCGGCGGGAGGTGCTCGCACCGCTCGGGATGACCCGCACCACCCTGCTGCCGGTCGCGCCGCACGCCGCGGGCTGGGCCGTGCACCCCTGGGCCGACGTGCTGCTGCCGGAGCCCGCCGTGGACGCGGGCCGGATGGCGCCCGCCGGGCAGCTCTGGTCGACGGCGGCGGACCTCGCCCGGTTCGCCGCGTTCCTGATCGACGGCGACGAGCGGGTCCTGGACGCGGAGGCCGTCGCCGAGATGCGCGCTCCGGCGTGCCCCCCGGAGGCGGCCCAGTGGGACAGCGGGTACGGGCTGGGCCTCCAGCTCCTGCGCCGGGACGGTCGGCTGCTGGCCGGCCACACCGGCTCGATGCCGGGGTTCCTGGCCACCGTGTGGACCAGCGCCGAGGACGACCTCGGGGCGGTGGTGGTGGGCAACTCGACCGCCGGCCTGCCCGTCGGCGCGCTCGCGGCCGACCTGCTGGCGGCGGTCGCCGAGCGGGAGCCGCGGATCCCGGCCCCGTGGCGCCCGCTGCCCACGGTCGACCCGCACCTGCTGGAGCTGGCCGGACCGTGGTACTGGGGGCCGGTTCTCTGGGTCCTCCGCCCGCTGGCCGACGGCTTCCTTGAGCTGACCCCCATGTCCGAGGGCCAGCGCGGCACCCGGCTGCGACCCACCGGCGACGGCGGTTGGACCGGGCTCAACGGCTACTTCGCCGGCGAGCCGCTGCGGGTCGAGCGCGACCCCACGGGCGCGGTCAGCCACCTGGATCTGGGCACGCACATCTTCACCCGGCAGCCCTACCACCCTGCGCGGTCCGTCCCCGGCGGCGTCGAGGAGGCCGGCTGGCGGGTCCCCTGACACCCGAGCGAGGGAGTCCGTGACGAGCCCGCCGGGGGACTTCGCGCTGAGCATGGAAGAACTGCGCGTGGTCGCCCGGTACGCCGCCGAGTGCGCCCAGCCCGTGCTGCCGGTCTTCGAGGCCGTGCACCCGGACGACCCCCGGCCGCGCACCGCGATCGACGCCGCCTGGACGTTCGTCGGGGGCGCACCCCGCGCGAAGCTCCAGCGCGACGCCGCGCTCGCCGCCCACCGCGCGGCCCGGGACGCGGGCACCCCGGCCGCCCGGGCCGCCGCCCGCGCGGCCGGCGACGCCGCCGCGGCCGCCTACCTGCACCCCCTGGCCAGGGCGACCCAGGGCGGTCACATCCTGCGTGCCGCCGCGTTCGCCGCCCGCGCCGCGGAACTGGCCGCCGACGGCAGACCCGAGGTCGGGCAGGACGTCATCGCGCAGGCCCGCCGCCGCGCCACCCCGACCCTCATCGAGGTACTCCGCCGCTACCCGCCGGCCCCCGAGGGCAGAAGCCGGGTCGACCAGCTCTGGAAGGCCCTCGACACCGCGCTGCGGAGTGGGGGCGGTGTCACTTCGCCGGCAGCGAGCGGGCGTACCCGATCCCCCGGGAGACCCACGACCTGAGCTGGCGGGTGGTGGCCAGCCCGTCGGCGTCGATGTGCAGCCAGCCGCGCAGCTCCCGCCCGCGCATCTGGAACCGGGTCGCCTCCGGCCGCTGGACCAGCGCCGGGGTGTCGGCCGGGTCGACCCGCAGCAGCAGTCCGCCCCGGCCGCTCGCGCTCACCGCCAGGTTGCCGTGGACCAGAAAGGCGAGGCCGCCGAACATGCGCCTCTCCGTCAGGCCCGGTTCGTCGCGCACGATGCTCCGGATGCGGTGGGCCAGCTCCTCGTCGTATGCCACGCCGACAGTGTCGCACCGCCGGGTGGCGGAGCGGACCGGTCAGCGCCCGGTCAGCCCGCGGTCCAGGGTCAGCTTCCTGACGAGCCGCCGCTCAGGCCGCCCCGGGGAGCCGCGGACCTGGAGGTCCGCGGTGCGTCGCCAGCCCGAGCGCCGGTACGCCCGGACGGCCCGCTCGTTGTCGTCGATGACCCAGAGTTCCAGCTCGCCGACGCCGACGGCGCGCGCGCGGGCGTCCACATAGGCGAGCAGGCCACGACCGACCCCGGTCCCCCACGCCTCGGGGGCGACGGCAAGGTAGACGAGTTCGAGGACCGGCTCGCGGGTCACCAGGAGCGCGAAGCCGACGGCCCGCTGACGCACCCGGGCGATGTGCAGAGAACCGGCCCCGGTCGACAGACGACGTCGGATGGCGGGGAGCTTCTCCTCGACGGGGGCCGGCGCGGGGAGGTGGTCCCGCCTGGCCACCGCCGCGGCCCAGAGGCCCGCCGCGGTGCGCTGGCCTTGGGCGCTCCCGTCCGGGGTGATCCGAATGTCCGCGGCGCCGCCCCGCGCTGCCGAGCCACTCACGACGGCGACCCCGACCGTACCGCGACCTCAGTCAAGACAGAATTCGTTGCCCTCGATGTCCTGCATCACCAGGCACGACTCGTCGTAGCCGTCGGCGGTCAGCAGGCGCACGCGCACCGCGCCGAGCGCGACCAGCCGCGCGCACTCGGCCTCCAGGCTCGCCAGGCGTTCCCCGCCCACGAGTCCGGTGCCGACCCGCACGTCGAGGTGCAGCCGGTTCTTCACGACCCTGCCCTCGGGGACACGCTGGAAGAACAGCCGCGGGCCCACCCCCGTCGGATCCACGCAGGCAAAGGACGCGCCCTGGCGCTCGGGGGGCAGTGCGCGGTCGAAGTCGTCCCACGTCGGGAATCCCGCGGGGGGGCGGCGGTACGACGTAGCCCAGCACCTCGCACCAGAAGCGCGCGACGCGCTCCGGCTCCGCGCAGTCGAAGGTGACCTGGACCTGCCTGACCGTCCCCATCGGCCCACCATATCGAGCTGCTCCTCGGGTCGCACGCGGGTTCTGTCCCGCCGCGTCGCCCGCCCGCGCTGAGCCTGTGCGTCGTGCGGTGGGCACCCGGACGGCGTCCCGGCGCCCACCGGCGGCGCTACCTGCTGGAGTCGGCCAGGGCCGTGATGGCGGCGGCGGCGCGGACGTACTCGTTGCGCCCCAGGTCGCCGATGGTCTCGATGCCGAAAGCCTGGCGGAGGGCCTGGGCGTCGGCGGAGGAGACGCCGGCCAGCGCGTCGACGGGCGCGTCGGACAGGGCGTGCAGGTCCAGGGCCTCGTACCGGCGGTCGAGAATCTTGGCGAGGTCGGCGGTGACGGTCATGGGCGTTCCTTCCCTTGGCGTTTCCTGACGTGCGCCGCCCCGCCGTCCACGTCGCGGTCGCGGCGGGCGCCTGAGCGGTGCCATCAGACACGACCGAGGCCGCGACACGCACGACCGTACGGTTACGGCCGGTCGACTGCCAGACGTCCATCCGGCGTAGGCGCCGGCGCGACGGCGGCACCGGCAGCCGCAACTCGGCGGCGCCGCCGCGCCGGATCCGTCAGCATGGGCGGATGCTCACCGTCGAGAAGCCGATCGTCACCAGCCGCCTCCTGCTCCGACCGTTCGTCCCCGCCGACGTGGAGGCCCTCCACGTCATCCGCACCGAGCCGGACGTGCTGCGCTACCTGTACTGGCCCCCGGCGACCCTGGACGAGGTCCGCGAGGTGGTCGACCGGCGGCGCACGATGAACCGGCTCGTCGAGGAGAACGACTACCTCGTCCTCGCGGCGGTCTGCCGCGACACCGGCCGCCTCGTTGGCGAGGTGGACCTGTGCTGGACCAGCGTCGCCCACCGGCACGGCGAGTTCGGCGTGATCCTGCACCCGCGGGCGCAGGGGCGCGGCCTGGCCACGGAGGCGGGTACCGCGCTGCTGGACCTCGCCTTCGGCCAGCTCGGCCTGCACCGGGTGAGCGCCCGCACCGACTCCCGCAACGCGGCCTGTGTCGCCGTCCTGCGCCGGCTCGGGATGCGGCAGGAGGCGCACCTGCGGGAGTGCGTGCGGTTCGCGGGCCAGTGGTACGACGAACTGGTCCTCGCGGTCCTGGCCGGGGAGTGGGCGGCGCGGGGCGACTGAGGCGTCCGCCCCCGGCCGGGCGGCGAGGGCCGCGCGGCCGGGGCGCCGGCCAAGCTCCTGACTAGCCGGTAGCCTCGGCGGGGGCCTTGCGGTGCCGGCCGGGCACGCCCAGAATCGGGCCGTCAGCGCCGACCGGGCCTGCACGACGACGGGGATGGCCGATGACCGCGAGCGACCTGTCCGCCGTGGACACCCCGCCGATGCCGTACGTCGGGCGGGACCGGGAACTGGCCGCCGCGCTCGCCGGCCTGGAGCGCGCCCGCGGTCGGATGTGGACGTCGGTGGTCTGCGGCGACCCGGGCATCGGCAAGAGCCGGCTGCTGGAGGAGCTGGTGGCCGCCGCCCGCGCGCGGGGCGTCGCGGTCCTGTCGGCGCGGGCCGCGGAGTACGAGCGCGGGGTGCCGTTCGGCGTCCTGCGCGACGCACTCGACGGCGCGGTGCCGCCCGCGGCGGCCGGGCGGCTCACCACGGCGCAGCGGACCCTGGTGGGAGCCGTGTTCCCGGAGCTGGCACCGGCCGGACCGCCCTCGGACCTGCTCGACGTCGAACGGTTCCGGCTGCACCGGGCGCTGCGGGTGCTGGTCGAGTCCGTCGCGGCGGCGCACCCGGCGGGCCTGCTGCTGGTCCTGGACGACCTGCACTGGGCGGACGCGGCGACGCTCGAACTCCTCGACCACCTGGTCCGGCACCCGCCGCGGGCCGGGTTGGCGCTCGCCGTGGGGGTCCGGCCGCGGCAGGCGCCCGCCCTGCTGCTGACCTCGGTCACGGCGGCGGCGAGCCGCGGCGAGGCAACCCTGATCGAACTTCCCGCCCTCGACACCGACGCCGCCGGACGGCTGATGGCCCGGTGGGGGGTACCCGCCGGGCGTCGGGCCGCGCTGTCCGCGAGCAGCGGCGGGAACCCGCTGTACCTGGAGACGCTGGCCCGCGCCGAGCGGCACGGGGCGGCACCGCCGTCGGCGGGCGGGGCGGCCGACGGCGGCGACGGGGCCACGGCGATGCACCTGGCGCTGCTCGCCGAGTTCGGCGGCCTGCACCCCGACCACGTGACGGTGGCCGCCGCGGCGGCGGTCGCCGGGGACGCCGTCGACCCGGCGCTGCTGACCGCCGTCAGCGGCCTGCCGGCCGACGTGGTGGACGCGGCGCTGGACGCGCTGTACCGGCGGGACCTGCTGCGCCCGGGACCGGCCGGTCTGCGGTACCGGCACCCGCTGCTGCGCAGCGTCGCGTACCAGGCGGCCGACCCCGGCTGGCGGATCGGCGCCCACCGGCGGGCGTACGCGGCGTGGCGGGCGCGCGGCGCCGACCTGGCGGTGCTGGCCGGGCACGTGAGCCGGTACGCGACCCGCGGCGACCGCGACGCGGTGGCGGTCCTGGTCGACGCGGCGCGGGCGTCCCTGCCGACGGACCCGGCCGCGGCGGCGCACTGGCTGGACGCCGCCCTGCGCCTGCTCCCGGCGACCGCGGAGACCGCCGGTACCCGGTTGGAGCTGCTCGCCACCCGGGTCCGGGCGGTCGGGGTCAGCGGGCGGCTCGGCGACGCGCGTGACCTGCTGCACGAGGTGCTCGACCAGGTGCCCGCGCAGGAGTGGGAGCGGCGGGCGCAGCTCACCGGGTTCTGCGCCATGCTCGAACGGCTCCTCGGCCACCACAGCGAGGCGCGCAGCCTGCTGACCCGCGCCCTGGCCGGGCTGCCCGACCACGAGTGCGTGACGGCGGTGACCCTGCGCCTCGAACTGGCGGTGGCGCGGCTCAGTCACGGCGAGTTCGACCTGGGCGAGGACCGGGCCGCCGAGGCGCTGGCGATCGCCCACCGGCTGCGCGACCCGTCGCTGCTGGCCGCCACCCAGGCCACGTACGCCTTCGTGCACATCTGCGCGGGCGACCTCTCCCCCGGCGTGCGCGCGCAGGCGACCGCCGCGGCCGCCGGGGTGGACGCGATGTCCGACGGGGACCTGGGCCGGCACCTGGAGACGATGGTCGGGCTCGGCCTGGCCGAGCTGTTCCTCGAACGGTGGTCCGCGGCCGAGCGGCACCTGGCCCGCGGGCTGCGGGTGGCGCGGGCCACCGGCCAGGCCCACCTGATCAACTTCCTGCGGATGGCGCAGGGGGCCTACTTCGGGATGCGCGGCCGGCTGGCCGAGGCCGCCGAGTGCTTCGAGGACGCCCACGAGGCCGGGCTGCTGGCCGGCAGCGCCGAGATGCGGACGCAGGCGCTGTCGCAGCAGGGCTGGATCGCCATCTGGCGCGGGGAGATGGCGGCGGCGCGGGGGTACATCGCCGACGCGCTGGCGCTCGCCGGGCCGGAGCACGACTGGCACAGTACGGTCGCGCAGGCCGACTGGGCGCTGATCCACCTGCACCGCGGCGACCCGCAGGCGTGCGTGAGCCTGTTCACGTCCCGGGTGGAGCCGCACCTGTCGCGGATCGACGCGCTCAGCCGGCCCGTCTGGTACCACGTGATGGCCGCCGCGACCGCGCTCGCCGGGAGCCCGGCCGCCGCGCACCGCTGGGCGGACCGGGCCGAGGCGGCGGTGGCGGGTCTCGACCTGCCGGTGCGCTCGGGGATCGCGCTGCTCGCCCGCGCCTACGCCACCGGCGGGGCCGACCCGGCGGCGGCCGCCGACATCGCGCTCGCCGCGGTCGCGGCCCTGGAGACGACCGGGGCGCGGGTGTTCACCGGGCTGGCGCACCTGGGCGCGGCGACCGCGCTCGGCGGGGCTGGGCGGGTGGCGGCGGCGCGGGAGCACTTCGCGCGGGCGCGGGCGCTGTTCCGGGACTGCGGCGCCGCGGGCCTGCACGCCGACGCCGTCCGCGCGCAGCGCCGGATGGACGGCGGCCGGCCCCGCCGGTCGCGGGACGCCGACCTGCCCGGGGACGGCCCGCTGGCCGGGCTGACCGCCCGCGAGCGGGAGGTCGCCGCCCTGGTCCGCACGGGGCTGAGCAACCCCGAGATCGGCGAGCAGCTCTACCTGAGCCGCAAGACCGTCGAGGCGCACCTGCACCGGGTCTTCGCCAAGCTCGGCGTCACCAGCCGCACGGCGGTGGCCGCCGTCGTCGCGGCCCACTCCCCCGGCCCGGCCGCGGACCGGCCGCCCGCCTGAGCGCGGGTCAGCCGGAGGCCGCCGCGCGCAGCAGGGCATTGTCGGTCACCGCGTCCAGGGCCAGCGTCTTGTACCCGACCTCGTCGAACAGGACGGTGATGCGGTCCTCCTCGGCGTGCATCACGGTGCCCGCGCCCCACTGCGCGTGCCGGACCCGGGACTCGGCGGCGTAGGGGTGGTCGACGTCGTCGCGCTCCTGCGCCGCCTGGGCCGCGAGTCCGGAGACGCAGGTGTCGCAGGCGCCGCACGGGGCGGGCAGCTCCTCGCCCAAGTAGCCGAGCAGGAACCGCCGGCGGCACGAGGTCGTCTCCGCGTACGCCTGCATCATCTCCACCCGCGACCGGTCCAGCCGCTGCCGCCGCTCGTGGGCCTCGACCGCCCAGCCGACCGCCTCGTCCACCGTGACCGCGCCGTCGGCCCACGCGACCCGCCCGCGCGCCGCCCGGGTGACCGCGCCGGCCTGGCCCAGCAGGTTCAGCAGGCCGCTCAGCTTCGTCGGGCCGACGCCGAGCTGCTCGCGCAGCGCGCGGGTGGTGGTGGCACCGGCGCCGCGCAGGCGCGCGGTCAGCGCGCGCAGGGCGTCGGTGTCCACGCCGCGGGCGGCGAAGAACCGCCGCAGGCCGAGGTCCTCGGGCCGGTAGCACAGCACGACGTCGGCGGGGGCGCCGTCGCGGCCGGCGCGGCCGACCTCCTGGTAGTAGGAGTCCGGCGAGTCCGGCACGTGCGCGTGCACGACGAACCGGACGTCCGGCTTGTCGATGCCCATGCCGAACGCGGTGGTGGCGACGACGACCTCGATCTCGCCGTCGAGGAAGGCGTGGTGCACCCGGCGGCGGTCGGCCGCCGGCAGGCCGGCGTGGTAGGCGGCGGCGGTCCGGCCGCGCGCGACCAGCTCGGCGGCGTACTGCTCGGTGTCGCGGCGGGTCGCCGCGTAGACGATGCCGGCGCCGGGGAGCGCGGCGAGCCACTCGTGCACGCCCTCGCGCTTGTCGGCGTCGCTCTGGTACCGCCGCACCCAGATCCGCAGGTTCGGCCGGTCGAAGCCGCTGACGACCTGCTCCGGCTCCCGCAGTCCGAGGACGGCGACGATGTCCTCCCGGACCGGCGCGGAGGCGGTGGCGGTCAGCGCCAGGACCGGCGGCCCGCCCCAGCGCGCGACGGCCTCGCCGATGCGGCGGTACGCGGGCCGGAAGCCGTGGCCCCAGGTGGACACGCAGTGCGCCTCGTCCACCACCACCAGCGTCGGGCGCGCCCGGCCCACGGCCGCCACGACGTCCTCGCGGGTGAGCTGCTCCGGCGACAGGAAGAGGTACCCGGCCTCGCCCTGGCGCAGCGCGTCGACCGCGGCGGCGTTGTCGGCCTCGCTCTGGTCGGAGTTGACCGCGACCGCGGCCGGCGCGGCGCTGTCGGCGAGGCCGGCCACCTGGTCGCGTTGCAGGGCGATCAGCGGGGAGACCACGACGGTGGCACCGCCGCGCAGCAGCGCGGGCACCTGGTAGATCGCCGACTTGCCGGCCCCGGTGGGCATGACCACGAGGGCGTCGCGGCCGGCGAGCACGGCGCGCATGGCGCGCTCCTGGGCGGGGCGCAGCGCGTCCCAGCCGAACACCTCGCGGGCGGTCCGGCGCAGGCGGGCGAGGTCGGCGGTGTCGGGGGTCTCGGGCACGCGCCACCCCTACCCCGGCCGCGGCCCGCCGAACCGCGGAACCGCGCAAGACCGCGGGTGATCAGCGCCACCGCGGCGGGGGTCGACGGCCCGGTGCGCCGCGGCGGGGCCGCCGCGACGTCCGTAGGATCCGGGGACCGCCGCGCTGGGAGGCCGCATGTCGCATCTACGCCGTCGCACGAGCGTCCTGCTGACCGTGCTGACCCTGCTGACCGCCCCGTCCTCGCCCGCGCACGCGGGCGGCGCACCGCCCGGCGGGCCGTGCCGGGCCGGCGAGGGCAACAGCGCCCGGATCACCGCCGTCGACGCCGCCGGCCGCGCCAGCGGCTGGGTCCGGTACTGCCGCCCGTACGGCGACCTGTGGCACCGCCAGCTCCTGGTCGCGCACGCGCTGACGGTCCAGGACGGGCAGTGGCGGCCGCGCGCGGTGAGCCCGGGGTACGAGTACCCGACGCGGGTGCGGGTGCGGCGGTTCGCCGGGGTGCAGACCCTGCACCACGGGGTGGGGGTGCACCACGTCTGCGTCTACGGCGGCGGCGGCCAGGCGCTGGACTGCTGGTGGGTGTCCCGGCGCGGCCCGGCGGCCGACCTCCGGTACCGGTTCGGCCGCAGCCCGCTGCGCCTGGCCAAGCCCCGCGACCTGCAGATCCTCGTCACGAGCTGCGGCACCTGCTGGTAGCCGGCCGCGGGCCGCGGACACGGCGGCGGGCCGCAGCCCGCGCAGTTCGCGCGGCCTACGGCCCGACCCCGGTCGATCAGTTGTTCTGTGCTTCCCACACGAAGTCGGTGGTGATGCTGTCGCCCTGGGCGGTCGACGGCGTCGAGGCGTTCAGGGTGTAGGTGAACCGGAAGACGCGGGTGTTGCCCGCGGCGGCGCTCGTCCACCCGGTGCCGTACCCGTTGGAGAAGTTCGTCTTGCCGCTGACCGTGGTCATCGTGTCGCCCGGCGCGGCGGCCGTGACGTTGGTGAGGCCGACGGGGGCGCCGCAGGTGCCGGTACCGATCTGGACCTGCATGTTCAGCCAGGTGCCGATGACCACGCCGTCGGCGGCGCCGTCCGTCGCGTTGTAGTTGGCGACGTACATCTTGACGGTCGACGCGGCGGTACCGCTGTAGGTCACGACGACGCAGCTCGTGGCCGTGTTGCCCGGCAGCAGCGCGGGAGCGGTGAACAGCGCGACACCGGCGTCGTTGTCGCTGATCGTGACCGTGCCGATGGTCATGGTGTTGGTCGGGTTGGTCGTGGTCGCGCTGAAGGCGCTCGCGGTCGAGTTCCAGACCAGCGTGGCGGCGGCCATCAGGCCGACCAACGCAACGGCCAGGGTGCGGGTCCCGTCGGTGGTGATCCGCCGGGGTGCGCGGGGTGCGCTCTCGTTGGTGCCTGCCGCCATGCCACCCACCTCATTCGCCATCCTGGCCTCGGTCCAACTCCGTCGGCTGAACAGATCGGCGGCCGGGCGGCGGACCTGACGAACCTCGCGCCTTTTCCGGTATCAAGTCGGTGCGCCCGGTAGCCATCGGGTCTCAGGTGGCGCGGCCCGCTGCCGATGAGGGGTTCCGGCCGCCGTCGACGGCCCCGGCGCGGCGCGGCGTCGCCCCGGCACGCCACCGGCGCCCCGGCAGCCCCAGCGGCACCGCCGGCCCGGCCCTCTCAGCATCCGTTCAGCCGGCGGCCCTAGGCTGCCGGTCGTGTCCACTGGTACGGCCGACGGCTGTCATACCGGGCGCGGCGCGGTCCCCGACCGCGGGCCGCACCGCCCGCCGCCCACGCCCGGGGGCGGTGAACCGCCGTGCTGATCGCCGTCGGCGTGCTCGCCATCGTCGTGCTCACCGCCGCGACGGGGTACTTCGTCGCCCAGGAGTTCGCCTACGTGGCTGCCGACCGCGGGCGCCTGCGCGCCCTGGCTGACGGGGGCGACCCGGCCGCCGCGCGGGCGCTGCGGGTGACCGGGCACCTGTCCTTCGTCCTGTCCGGGGCCCAGGTCGGGATCACCGTGACCGCCCTGCTGGCCGGGTACGTCGCCGAGCCGTTCCTCGGCCGCGGCACGGCGGAGCTGCTGGGAGCGGCCGGCCTCGGCCCGGCGGCGAGCCTGTCGATCTCGGTCGTGGCGGCGCTGGTGTTCGCCACGGTGGTGCAGATGGTGCTGGGCGAGCTGGCGCCGAAGAACCTGGCCATCGCCCGGCCGGAGGCGCTGGCCTGCCGCCTGTCCCGGTCGACCCTGGCCTACCTGGCCGTGGCCGGCCCCGTGATCCGGGTCTTCGACGCCGCCGCGAACTGGCTGCTGCGCCGCGCCGGCATCGAACCGGTCGAGGAGCTGCCCCAGGGGGCCACCCCCGAGGACCTCGACCGGATCATCGCCGCCGCGCACACCCACGGGACCCTCGACGCCGCCAGCGCCCGGCTGCTCGCCCACGGGCTGCACTTCCGCGGCCGGACCGCCGCCGCGGTGATGACCCCCCGGGTGCACGTGAGCACGCTGGGGGCGACGGAGCCGGCGGTCCGGGTGGTGGCGCTGCTGGCCACGGGCCGCTCCCGGTTCCCGGTCCTGGGCACCGGCGTCGACGACGTGGTAGGGGTGGTGTCGATCTCCGACGTGGTCCGGCTCACCCCGCAGCAGCGGCGGACGACGACGGTCGGCGCGCTGGCGGCACCGCCGGTGCTGGTCCCGGAGTCGCTGCCGCTGCCGGCCGTGCTCGAACGGCTCAAGGCCGCCCGCCGGCAGCTCGCGGTGGTGGTGGACGAGTACGGCGGCTTCGCCGGGGTGGTCACGCTGGAGGACGTCGCCGAAGAGCTGGTCGGCGAGATCCGGGACGAGGACGACCTGCCCGAGCCCGCGGTGCTCGCGGCGCCGGACGGCTCCTGGCTGCTGCCCGGCCGCCTGCGGCTGGACGAGGTCGCGGACGCCACGGGGGTGCGGCTGCCCGGCGGCGGAGCGTACGACACGGTGTCGGGCCTGGTCCTGGCGACCCTCGGCCGGGTACCCGAGCCGGGCGACCTGCTGACGGTCGCGCTGGTCCCGGGCACCGGCGACGACGGCGACCCGGTACCGGCCGGCGCGGCCCGACTGCGGGTGGAGTCGGTACACCGGCACGTGGCCGAGCGGGTCCGGCTGCACCGGCACGGGGGGCCGGCGTGAGCACGTCGTGGGCGCTGCTGGTCTCGGTGCTGCTGCTGGCGCTGAACGCGTTCTTCGTGGCGGCCGAGTTCGCGCTCGTCGCCGCCAAGCGGCACCGGCTGGAGCGGGCCGCCGCCGCGGGTTCCCGGGGCGCCCGGGCGGCGCTGGCCGGTACCCGGCAGCTCTCCCTCATGCTGGCGGGGGCGCAGCTCGGGATCACCCTGTGCACCCTCGCCCTGGGCGCGCTGACCAAGCCGACGGTCGCCCACCTGCTGGAGCCCGCCTTCCAGGCGGTCGGGCTGCCGGCCGACGCGGCGTACGCGGTGGCGTTCGTCCTCGCGGTGGCCCTGGTGGGGTTCCTGCACGTCGTGGTCGGCGAGATGGCCCCGAAGTCGTGGGCGATCACCCGCCCGGAGACCGCGGCGCAGCTCCTGGCGCCGGCCTTCGCCGCGTTCACGGCGCTGGCCCGGCCGTTCCTGGCCGCGCTCAACGCGCTGGCCAACGCCTGCCTGCGGGCGGTCAAGGTACAGCCGCAGGACACCCTCGCCCAGGTGCACAGCCCCGAGCAGCTCCGGATGCTGCTGGAGACCTCGCGGGAGCACGGGACGATCGCCGAGGCGGAGCACCACCTGCTGACGGCGATGCTCGCGGTGCAGTCCCGGACCATCGGGGCGCTGGCGGTGCCGGCCGCGGACATGGCCACCGTGGCGGCGGATGCCGCCGCCACCGACGTCGAGCGGCAGAGCACCCGCACCGGCCGGTCCCGCCTGGTGGTGACCGTCCCCGGCGGGATCGTCGGGGTGGTCCACGTCCGCGAGGCGGCCAAGGCGACCACGGCCGGGCAGGAGGCGACCGCGGCGGACCTGATGACGCCCGCCCTGTTCCTGCCCGCCGGCACGCGGGTGCTCGACGCGGTCACCACCATGCGGGACCGCCGCACCCACCTGGCCCTGGTGACGGCCGACGACGCACCGACGGGCCTGGTCACGCTGGAGGACCTGCTGGAGGAGGTCATCGGCGAGTTCGACGACGAGACGGACCCCGTCGTCGACGCGGCCCGCCGCGCGGGCGCCCGCTGAGGGCGCCCGCGGATGCTCCGCGGCGCCCTCGCGACGGCGCTCCCCGGCGCGCGGAGGCCGGGTCGCTTCAGCGTGTGGAGGCCAGGTCGGCGTACCGCAGCAGGACGCCGATGTCGCCGTCCGGGGTCACGTCGTCCGGCCCGATCAGCACCAGCTCCGCATCGGTACAGGCCAGGGCGCGCATGATCGCCGCGTCGGCGCGGGCCTGCTGCGGCGCCTCCCCGCCGAGCTGCGCGATCTCGGCCCGGGTCGCCGCGAGCTGGGTCGGCGCCGGGCCGATCCACAGCGGGGTGCCGTTCGCGGAGTCGCCGGCCAGCAGCAGCGTGTCGACCTGGCCGCGGCGCAGCGCCGCGATGGCGGCGGCCAGGCCGGTGTCGGCCGTACCGGCGGCGCCGTGCTGGTGGCCGAAGGCATCGCACGCCGCGCGGGTGTGCCGGGCGGCCACCTCCGCGATGGCCTGCGCGGTCACGTCGTCCAGGGCGGCCCGGTCGGCGCCGGGCGCGCGCGAGCCGGCCTCGGTGCGGACCACCCGCGCCTGCCACCGGGCGGGCAGTTGCTCGACGAGCTGCTGGACGGCCCGGACGTCCCCGCCCACGACCATCACCTCGGCGCCGACCGCCTGCGCCAGGTCGGCCGCCGCCGCGGCCACGTCGCCCGCGTTGCGGTGCCAGGTCACCTCGGCCGCCCGCTGGTACCGCGGCGACGACCAGCCGCCCGGCTTGACCTTGCGGATCGGGAACTGCTCGCCTCCGGTGACCTCGGTGTGCCGGGTCACGCCGCCGACCGACCCCGCGTCCAGGGCGGCGCCGGTGCGGTCGGCGACGATCCGCACCCAGGCGACCTCCTCACCCCGCTGGCGCAGCAGGGGCAGGACGTCGGGCAGCGGCGCCCACGTGGCGACCGTCGCCGGGGGCGGCGTCGCCATCGTCTCCGACCAGGCGATCTCGCCGTCGACCGCGAACAGCGCCAGGCCGCGCCGCTCTGGGGAGGCGCGGTGCGCCGCCACCGCGTCGGCCACGGCCGTGATCGCCCCGGGATCGGCGCCGGCCTCCAGCAGCGCCGCGGCGGCCTCGCGCCAGCGCAGGTCGCGGTCGGCGCCGAGGCTCGACGGGGCGCTGGTCAGGTCGAGGTACACCGACGCCCAGGGACCGGGGCGGGCGTAGAGGGGGCGGAGGAAGGAGAGCTGCATGATCGACACCTCGACTCTGGAGGACGCGGCGGCGCGCGGGAGGTCAGGCGGAACTGCTCATCCCAGTGTTCCCAGTCGGCGCGCGCCGACACCTCGGCCCGCCCGCCGCACCGCCGATCGGGACGCCCCGGCCGCAACCGCCCACACGGCCTGCCGCCTGCTCCCGCACGCCACGCCAAGGGCGCCGTGCCGGCGTCCACGTCCCGCCCCGTCGGCGGCGAGGTCCACCCCGGCTGACCGTCGGCGCGGCGATCAGGAATCGAGAAGCGCGGACCCCGGCGCCGGGGCTAGCGTGGCACCTGGTCGGACAGCGCGGGGGCGACGCCGGAGCGGGCGGCCCCGCCCCCACGGACGGAGACACGATGCCCAAGGCCACGAGGACGACCACGCCCGCGCGGCACCCCGCCGACAGCCACGACCTGATCCGGGTCCGGGGCGCGCGGGTGAACAACCTCCGCGACGTCAGCGTCGAGATCCCCAAGCGCCGCCTGACGGTGTTCACCGGCGTGTCCGGCTCGGGCAAGAGCTCCCTGGTGTTCGGCACGATCGCCGCCGACTCGCAGCGCATGATCAACGAGACGTACAGCGCCTTCGTCCAGGGCTTCATGCCCACCCTGGCGCGGCCGGACGTGGACGTGCTGGACGGGCTGACGACCGCGATCATCGTCGACCAGGAGCGGCTCGGCGCCAACCCGCGCTCCACCGTCGGTACCGTCACCGACGCCAACGCCATGCTGCGCATCCTGTTCAGCCGGCTCGGCCAGCCGCACATCGGCTCGCCCCAGGCGTACTCGTTCAACGTGGCCTCCATCAGCGGGGCCGGCGCGGTCACCATGGAGCGCGCGGGGAAGACCGTGAAGGAGCGGCGCAGCTTCAGCATCACCGGCGGCATGTGCCCCCGCTGCGAGGGCCGGGGCGCGGTCACCGACTTCGACCTGTCGACGCTGTACGACGACAGCAGGTCGCTCAACGAGGGCGCGCTGACCATCCCCGGCTACAGCATGGAGGGGTGGTTCGGTCGCATCCTCCGCGGCTGCGGCTACTTCGACCCGGATAAGCCGATCCGCAGGTTCACCAAGAAGGAGCTGCACGACCTGCTCCACAGGGAGCCGACGAAGATCAAGGTCGATGGGATCAACCTGACGTACACGGGCCTGATCCCGCAGATCCAGAAGTCGTTCCTGGCCAAGGACGTCGACGCGATGCAGCCGCACATCCGCGCGTTCGTCGAGCGCGTGGTGACCTTCACCGTCTGCCCCGAGTGCGCCGGCACCCGGCTCAGCGAGGCGGCCCGGTCGTCGAAGATCCGGGACGTCAGCATCGCCGACGCCTCGGCCATGCAGATCAGCGACCTCGCCACCTGGGTGGGCGGGCTGCGGGAGCCCTCGGTGGCGCCGCTGCTGGAGGCGCTGGGCGCGACGCTGGACTCGTTCGTGGACATCGGGCTCGGGTACCTCAGCCTCGACCGCTCCTCCGGCACGCTCTCGGGCGGCGAGGCGCAGCGGACCAAGATGATCCGCCACCTCGGGTCCTCCCTCACCGACGTGACGTACGTCTTCGACGAGCCCACCGTCGGTCTGCACCCCCACGACATCCAGCGGATGAACGACCTGCTGCTGCGCCTGCGCGACAAGGGCAACACCGTCCTGGTCGTCGAGCACAAGCCCGAGGCCATCGCGGTCGCCGACCACGTCGTGGACCTCGGCCCCGCCGCCGGTACCGCGGGCGGCACCGTCTGCTTCGAGGGCACCGTCGAGGGGCTGCGCGCCAGCGACACCGTCACCGGCCGGCACCTCGACGACCGGGCGGCCCTGAAGAAGACGGTGCGGACGCCGACCGGCGCGCTGGAGATCCGCGGCGCCGCGGCGAACAACCTGCGCGACGTCGACGTCGACATCCCGCTCGGGACGCTCGTCGTCCTCACGGGCGTGGCGGGCTCGGGCAAGAGTTCGCTGATCCGCGGCTCGGTCGCCGGCCGCGACGGCGTGGTCTCGGTCGACCAGGGCGGCATCCGCGGCTCGCGGCGCAGCAACCCGGCGACGTACACCGGGCTGCTCGACCCGGTCCGCAAGGCGTTCGCCAAGGCCAACGGCGTGAAGCCGGCGCTGTTCAGCGCCAACTCCGCGGGCGCCTGCCCGGCGTGCAACGGCGCCGGGGTGATCTACACCGACCTGGGGATGATGGCCGGCGTGGCCACCACCTGCGAGGAGTGCGAGGGCCGGCGGTTCCAGTCCTCGGTGCTGGAGTACCGCCTCGGCGGCCGCGACATCGCCGAGGTGCTGGCGATGCCGGTGGCCGAGGCCGCCCGGTTCTTCGGCGACGGCGAGGCGCGCACCCCGGCGGCGCACGCCGTCCTGGAGCGGCTCGCGGACGTCGGGCTCGGCTACCTGAGCCTCGGGCAGCCGCTGACCACCCTGTCCGGGGGCGAGCGCCAGCGGCTCAAGCTGGCCACCCACATGGGGACCGCGGGCGGGGTCTACGTCCTGGACGAGCCGACCACCGGCCTGCACCTGGCCGACGTGGAGCAGCTCCTCGGCCTGCTCGACCGGCTCGTGGACGCCGGGAAGTCGGTGATCGTCATCGAGCACCACCAGGCGGTGATGGCGCACGCCGACTGGATCATCGACCTCGGGCCGGGCGCCGGCCACGACGGCGGCCGCGTCGTGTTCGAGGGCACGCCGGCCGACCTGGTGGCCGACCGGTCGACGCTGACCGGCGAGCACCTGGCCGCCTACGTCGGCGCCCGCCGGCCCGCGGCCCGCGCGCGCTGACGCCCCGGCCCGGCCGGGCGGGGACCGACGCGCCCCGCCCGCGGGCGGTGCGCCGGTCGCACGTCGGTGGCGCCCTCAGGCCGCGGCGCCGCCGTGGTGGACGGCCTCGACGTTGTGGCCGTCGGGGTCGCGCAGGAACACCCCGTAGTAGCCGGGGTGGTACTCCGGCCACTCCCGGGGCGCGTGCAGCACCTGCGCCCCGGCCCCGACCGCGGCGGCGTGGACGGCGTCGACCGCCGCCCGGTCGGGCGCCTGGAACGCCACGTGCAGCTCGCGGGTCTCGGCGCCGCCGGCCGGGCTGAGCCAGAACTGGGGCTGGCCGGCGGGGCCGGACAGCCCCACCACGCACTGCGCGGGCAGCGGGATGCGGATCGCCTCGCGGACGCCGCACGCCGCGAACATCCGCAGGTAGAACCGCAGCGAGGACTCGACGTCGGCGACCTGGATCCCGAAGTGATCGATCATGCCCAGGACCCTAGCGCCGACCACCGACAGCGCGGGGCGGGTGCCGCGGCACCCGCCCCGCGGCCGGCGTCAGCCGATCCGGTACGCGCGCAGGATCGTCTGCTCGGTGGTGTTGCCCGCCCGGTCGGTGACCGTCGCCCGCAGCGACGCGAAGCCCGCCGCGGCCGGGTTCGCGGTCGTGTAGGCGTACCGGCCGCCGCTGCCGGTCAGGCGCAGGTCCGTCCACGTCGCCCCGTCGTCGTACGAGATCTGCGCGGCCACCGCCTGCACCCGCGACTCGGGCGCCTGGTGGGTCACCACGACCGGCACGTCGATCGTCCGCCCGGCCGGCGTCGCGTTGCGGGCGTCCAGCGGCGGGCTGAACCGCACCGCCGACGCCGGGCCCGCGACCCTGGCGTCGGGGCCGGTGCCGGGGGTGAGCGCGAAGGTCCAGCGGACCCGCTCCTCGGTGCTCACCTCGAAGTCGGGCCGGTGGGCCGTCACGTCGACCTGGTACCGCGCCGGGCCGGCCGGCACCGGGACCTCGGCGAAGGTGTCGTCGGCCTCCCCGAGCAGCACGCCGTCGCGGCGCACCGCCGTGGTGCCGTAGTGGGTGCTGTAGGCGGACCGGCCGGCGCCGTCGAAGAACAGGTACGGCATGACCAGCATCGACCCGTCCTGGACCTGGACGGGCCCGAACTCGCCGGTCACGGCCGGCCCGTACACCCCCCGCCCCCACTGCTCGCCGTAGGCGCGCCCGGCCTCGTACCGGGTCGGCGCGCCCTCGGTGAGGGACTGCGGCTCGTCGGGCGCCCAGCCGTCGACGACGACGGACTGCCAGGTCAGGTCCGGCTGCCCGCTGAGGTGGTACACGGTCTCGACCACCGGGCGGGGACGCCGCCGGGCGTAGCCGGCCGCCACCTCGATCGGGCCCCAGGCGACCTGGGTGGACTGGTACCCGCCCGCCGGGCCGGTGTGGGCGACGTCGCTGGTCACCGTCGCCAGGTCCGCCTCCCGCACGGTCCGCCGGAAGCCGGTCGGGAAGCTGTCCCGGACGCCCCAGGCGAGCTGGTAGCCGAACGGCCGCTCCGTGTTCTCGGGCGTGCTCCTGACCGTGTGCACGAGGGTGCGCAGGAACGGGTACCGGATCTTCGGGCCGAGCTGGGCCGCGTACGCCGGGCCGCCCAGCTCGGCGGTCGGGTGGGTCAGCTCGGCGTACACCTGCTCCGGCCGGTCGGTGAAGGTCGGCGCCATGACGACGCCCAGCTCCTCGGCCTCGGGGCGGGGCACGGTGACCTGCACCGGCGCCGCGGCGCGGGCGTCCAGGTGCAGCACCGGGGTCCGGGCGGGGTCGAGGCTCGGGTGCACGAACCAGGCGGCGTCGCGCTGCTCCTGGTCCCCGCCGCTGGTGGCCGTGACGGCGTACTGCCCGCGGGGGAGCTGCACGTGTGGCCCTCGGTCGCCGGGGCTGGAGTAGGCCACGACGGTCTCGCCGGCCTTGTCGGTGAGCGCGGCGACGCCGTACGCCGGTGCGCCGGCCCGGTCGCGGGCCTCCAGCCGCACCGCGTACCGCTCGACGTCCCGCAGGATGCCGACCGGCGTGCGCAGCCGCAGCCCCGGTGCCGTCGCCGTGACCACCCCGGCGTAGTCGCCGTCGGGTCCGGCGACGGCGGTGTCGGCGGTCAGCGGGACCGCCGCGGTCGCCCCCGCCGGCACGGTCACCGCGCCGCCGGCAGTGGTGAACATGCCCCTGGGCGCCGCGCGCCCGTCCGGGCCGGTCATCTCCCAGCGCAGCGCGAGCGTGACCGGCGCGGCCGTGCCGTTGTGGTACGTGAGGGCGCGGGTGACGGGCCGGTCGTCGCCGTGCGGCCACGCCTGCGCCGGGAAGTTGACCGTCGCCGTGGTCGCCAGGACCGCGGCGCCGGTGGCGGCGGCGACGTCGACCTGCCCGGCGCCCTGGGCGGCGACCGGGTCCCGGGTACCGGGCGCGGCGTAGCCGACGAGCGCGGCCTTGAGCTGCGCGCCGGTCCAGTCCGGGTGCTGCCCGGCCAGCAGCGCGGCGGCGCCCGCGACGTGCGGCGAGGCCATCGAGGTCCCGGACAGGGTCAGGTACGGTCCCTCGCCGTCCGGGCTCAGGGAGCTGCGGGCGGCCGTGATCTCCAGGCCGGGCGCGGCGATCTCGGGCTTCACCGCGCCGTCGTCGCGCAGGCCGCGGGAGGAGAAGTCGGTCACGACGCCCGCGCGGTCCACCGCGGCCACGGCGAGCGCGCTGTCGGCCGTGGCCGGCGAGTTCACGGTGCGGGCCTCGCCGTCGTTGCCCGCGGACACGACGAACAGGGTGCCGTGGCGGGCGCTGAGATCCTCGACGGCCTGCTCCAGCGGGTCGATCCCGGGGGCGTCGGTGGCGCCGATGCTGATGTTCACGACGCGGGCGCCCTCGGCGACGGCCCACGCCATCCCCTCCAGGATGGCGCTCTCGTCGCACTGCTCGGAGGAGCACACCTTGCCGTTGAGCAGCCCGGCCCGCGGGGCCATCCCCCGGCGGGTGCCGCCGGCGGCGGCGCCGCTGCCGCCGACCGTGGCGGCCACGTGCGTGCCGTGGCCCACGTGGTCCTCCGCGGGGTCGCCCGCGTCCCCGAAGCCGCGGGCGGCGACGACCCGGCCGGCCAGGTCCGGGTGGGTCGTGTCGACCCCGGTGTCGAGGACGGCGACCTTCACGCCCGCCCCCTCGTACCCGGCCTGCCACGCCGCCGGGGCGCCGGTCTGCGGGACGCTGCGGTCGAGCGAGATCCGGCGCTGGCCGTCGAACCAGACCCGGTCCACCCCGCCGGCCAGGGTCCGGCCGGGGCGGGCGCCGGTCAGGTCGCGCCACAGCGCGGCGGCCCGGGCGGCGTCGGTCCGCACGGCGAGCCCGCCGATCGCCGACAGGGGGGTCACCGTCCGGCCGGCGGCGCGGGGCACGGCGCGCGGGGCGAGCGCCCCGCCGCGGGCCGGGGTCAGGACCAGCCGGACGGCGTCGCCGCGCCGCGCCCGGTTGGCCGCGCCCAGCGCGGTGACGTCGAACAGCCGCGGGTCGAGCCGGCCGGCGGCCAGCAGCGGTACCGCGTCGCGCGGCACCACCACGGTGCCGGTGGCGCTGCGGTGGGTGAAGAACGCGATGCCGGCGCGGCCCGGACCGGGCCGGACCCGGGCGCGGCCGTCGGCGGCGACCGCCACGCGGTCGCCGGTGACCAGGGTGACCGCGGTGTCCGCCCCCGACGCGCGGACAGGCACCGGGGCCCGCGGCGGCGGCGCGGCACCGGCCGGCGCCGCCAGCGCCGCACTCAGCAGTGCCGCCACGAGCGACGCGGCGGTCAATCGGGAACCAGAGTGCACGGATCCTCCCCAGGATCGACACGGTGTCCGGCAAATCTAAGCAGATCCACCGCCGCCCGTCCGTCCCGCCGCGTCCACACCGGACCCGGGACGAACGGGACGCCCGCCACTCTCGACAGCACCATCGACTCTCGTAAATACTTTGCCCGGCGCGCCAGCGAGACGCCCGTGGTATACCGGTTCGCCCCGGGATCCGGCGGTGCCGGGGTACCGCGGGCAGGCCCGCCGACGGACTCCCGGGGCCGGGGCGTGCGCGGGGCAGGCACCCGGCCCCGGGACGTTCACAGGGCACGCACAGGGTCGGGACAGGGCGCTGCCGGGCGCGGCCCGCACAGTCGGTGGTACGCCCAACGACTGAGGAGATCCCGATGCCCACCGACCAGACCCCGGCCCACCCCGGGCCCGTGTCCTCCCCCGCCCCGGAGCCGGCGGCCGCCCCGGAGCGGCCGGTTGCCGGCCGGGACGTCGCCGGCCCGGCTCCGGCCGCGGTCCCGGCCGCCGGGCCCGCCCGCCCGGGCTGGCGCCCGAACCGGCCGGTCGTGCTCAGCTTCCTCGCCGGCCTGCTCGTCGCCGCCGTGCTGTGCGGCGGCGCGGGCCTCGCCGCGGGGTTTGCCTTCGGCCACGGCGGGCGCGACGGCGGCCCGGGAATCAGCCGGCACGAAGGACCGGGCGGCCGCGGCTGGGGCCGGCCCGGCGGCGGTGGGGTGGCCGGCCGCGGCGGAAGCGGACAGCACGGCGGCCCCGCCCAGCAGGGCGGCATGGGCCAGCAGGGCGGCATGGGCCAGCAGGGCGCGCCCGGGCAGCAGGGCGGGACCAACCAGCAGGGGGCTCCCGGGCCGGGCGGCGGCCAGCCGTCGGCCCTCCCGCCGGGCCGGCCCTCGGCGGCGCCGAGCCAGCCGGCCCCCTCGGCCGCGGCCCGCTGACCAGTGGCCGTACCGCGCCCGCTGCCGCCTGCGCCGATCCCGCGGTGCGGCGTGGCAACCGCCGCGCCGCACCGCCGGGGTCAATAGCATGGGGGCACCGACCGACGCAGATCGGATCACCACCGTGACGACTCCCGCAGCCCGCCCACCGCTGTCCCGGCCGGACGGCACGCCGGTGCGCGTCCTCGTCGTCGACGACGAACCCACCCTCGCCGAGCTGCTCTCGATGGCCGTGCGGTACGAGGGCTGGGACGCGGAGACGGCCGCGGACGGCGCCGCCGCCGTGCGCGCCGGACGCCGGTTCCGCCCGGACGCCGTCGTCCTGGACATCATGCTGCCCGACATGGACGGGCTGGAGGTCCTGCGCCGGCTCCGCGGGGAGCACCCCGACCTGCCGGTGCTGTTCCTCACCGCCAGGGACTCCGTCGAGGACCGGATCGCCGGGATCACGGCCGGCGGCGACGACTACGTGACCAAGCCGTTCAGCCTGGAGGAGGTGGTGGCCCGCCTGCGCGGCCTGATCCGCCGGGCCGGCCGCGCGGCGGCGCCCGCCGACCTGCCGCTGACGGTCGGCGACCTCACCCTGGACGAGGACAGCCGGGAGGTGCGCCGCGGCGGCGTGCCGGTCTCGCTGACCGCCACGGAGTTCGAGCTGCTGCGGTACCTCATGCGCAACCCGCGCCGGGTGCTGAGCAAGGCGCAGATCCTGGACCGGGTCTGGAACTACGACTTCGGCGGGCAGGCCAACGTGGTCGAGCTGTACATCTCTTACCTGCGCAAGAAGATCGACGCCGGCCGGCCGCCGATGATCCACACGATGCGCGGGGCTGGCTATGTCCTCAGGCCCGCCGACTGAGGCCGGCCCGCGCCAGCCCCGCCGATGGCGGGGGCGTTCGCTGCGCACCCGACTGGTCGCACTGGTCACCGCGCTGCTGGCGCTCGCCTGCCTGTCCGTCGCCGGGGTGACGGAGGCGATCCTGCACCGCGTCCTGTACGCGCGCGTCGACACCCAGCTCGTGAACGCCGCCAACCGGGCCAGCGGCGCGCTCAGCGGGCCGCGCCCCGGCCGGCCGCGGCCGCCGTTCAACATCCCCCGCGGCCAGGGAGCCGGCACCCTCACCGCCCGCCTGATCGACGGCAAGGTCGAGGAGGCGCAGGTGGTCGACGCCGACGGCGACGTGCGCGATGTCGGCGAGTCGGGGCGCGCGCTGCTGGGCGACCTGCCCGCCGACGGCCGGCCGCGCACCTACGAGCTGGGCGACCGCGGGGACTTCCGGCTGGTCGCCCAGCGCACCCCGCGCGGCGAGGTGCTGGTCACCGGCCTGAGCCTCGCCGACACCCAGGCGACGCTGCTGGCCGTGGCGGTCGCCGCGGGGGCGTTCTCGCTGGCCGCCGTGCTCACCGCCGGCCTGGTCGCCGTGTACGTGATCCGGCGGGCGCTGCGGCCCCTGGCCCGGGTCGCCACGACGGCCGCCCGGGTGACGGAGCTGGAGCTGGAGCGCGGCGAGGTGACACTCGCCGAACGGGTCGCGGCGCGCGACACCGACCCGCACACCGAGGTCGGCCAGGTCGGGTCGGCCCTGAACCGGCTGCTCGACCACGTGGACGAGGCGCTGCGGGCCAGGCACGCCAGCGAGACGCGGGTGCGCCGGTTCGTCGCCGACGCCAGCCACGAGCTGCGCACGCCGCTGGCCGCCATCCGCGGGTACGCCGAACTGGCCCGCCGGGAGCCGGGGCCGGTCCCGGAGCGGATCGACCACATGCTGCGCCGGGTCGACGCGGAGACGCAGCGGATGACGAGCCTGGTCGAGGACCTGCTGCTGCTGGCTCGCCTCGACGCGGGCCGGCCGCTGGTGCGGGAGCCGGTCGACCTGTGCGTGCTGGCGGTCGACACGGTCAGCGACGCGCACGCCGCCGGCCCGCGGCACGACTGGCAGCTCGACCTGCCCGGCTCCCCGGTGCTCGTCACCGGGGACCCGCAGCGGCTGCACCAGGTCCTGGCGAACCTGCTGGCCAACGCCCGCACCCACACGCCGGAGGGCACCCGGGTACAGGTCGGCGTGGCGGCCGCCGGCCGCGAGGCGGTCGTCCGGGTGACCGACAGCGGCCCGGGCATCGACGCGCAGGCGCTGCCGCACGTCTTCGAGCGGTTCGCCCGCGGCGACAGCTCCCGGTCGCGGGCCGCCGGCAGTACCGGCCTGGGCCTGTCGATCGTGGCGGCCGTCGTCGACGCGCTGGCCGGGGCGGTCGAGGTGACCAGCGAGCCGGGCCGGACCGCGTTCGTCGTGCGCCTCCCGCTGGCCGACCCGCCGGGGCAGCCCGACACCGCCGACCCCGGCGCGGGCGGGCGCGAGCCGTCCGCGGACGCCGGTTGACGACCCGCCGCGTTGATCATTAGCCTCACCCCGTAGTGACGACAGTCACTACGGGCTCCGGCGGGCGGCCCGCACCGTCGACGTGTCCCCTGCGGTCGGTTCCCCGACTCGGCAGCTCCCCGCCACCGGCGCGCCGACCGAACCGGACGGTGTCCCGGCGCGTGTCCCCGGTGAGGAGGGATCCGACGTGTCCGAGAAACCGGCGACGAGCCTGCCGCCGTACGCCCGACTCGCCCTGGCGGTCGCGGCCGTCGTCACGGCCGGCTCGCTCACCTACGCGTTCCAGTCCCGCGGCACCGGCGACACCGGGGCGGCGGCCCCGCGGCCCACGCCGTCGCCGTCGGCCCGCTACAACACCGACGGACTCTCCGACGCCTACGACGGCTTCGTGATGCGGCCGGTGACCCTGCCGAGCCGGCGGGGCACCACCATGACGGCCTTCCGGCTGCTCGGCCCCGCGGGCACGCCGCACGCCGAGTTCGAGACGGTCCACGCCAAGCCGCTGCACCTGTTCGTGATCCGGGACGACTTCAGCCACTACCAGCACCTGCACCCGACCCTGTCGGGCGGCGTGTGGCGGACCCCGGTCACGATCACCGACGGCGGCCAGTACCGGCTGTACGCCGAGTTCGTGCCGAAGGGGCGCACCGGGGTCCCGCTGCCCGACCCGACCGTGACCGGCCTGCCGTTCGCCATCTACGGCCCCACCACCCCCGACCCGGTACCGGCGCCGGTGCCCGCGCAGACCTCGGGGACGCTGACCGTCACCCGGGCCGACGGCGTCGCCAACCTGATCGTGGGGCAGCAGCGCGCCCTCCAGTTCAAGATCACCGAGAACGGCCAGCCGGCGCGGTTGGAGAAGTACCTCGACGCCGACGCCCACCTGGCCGTCTTCGAGGTCCGCACCGGCCGCCTCCAGCACATGCACCCGCTGCCGGCCAACGCCAACGGCGCGCCCCCGGCGGACGGGGTGGTCAGCTTCCACCCGCAGTTCGCCGAGCGCGGCGACCAGCGCCTCTACCTCCAGTTCCAGGTCGCCGGCAAGGTCCACCAGGTCGCCTTCACCCTGATGGTCACCTGACGCCCCCGCCCCCGTCTCCCGCCGCCGCGGCGGAGCCCGGACGGCGTCGGGGAACCGGCCGTTCGGCGCGTTGCCCGCGCCGGTCGCCGTGCCCGACACTTGGTGACAGACCGTCACCATGGAGAGGGCATATGACCACACCTCCTGCGTTGGCCTGGGGTGCCGCGCGCGCGTTCGTCACCGCCAGTGAGACCGGCGCGCACTACGTCTGGCTCGTCGAGCAGGTCAACCGGCTGCTCGGCCCCGACTACCGCCGGGCGCTGGCCCAGACGCGGCACCGGGTGGTGTACCCGCGGCACTACGACGCGCGGCTGACCGAGGCCGACGCGTGGCGGATCCGGCTGGAGCGCGTCCTGGAACGCCGTCCCCACCTGGTGGGCGAACTGCGCGAACTGTTCGTCCAGGTCGACTCCCGACTGGCCAGCTCGGTCCCGGACTGGCGCGGCGCCTGAGGACCGCCCACCCGGGGACCGATCGCCCCCTGCCCAGTCTGGACTGATTTGTCTACCTGGACGACAGCCCGCATCGGCTGTACGGAGGAGACTCACCAGTACGTTCGACCTGGGAGGCGCCCATGCACGTCCTCGATCTCCGTGTCGGCGGGCGGGCGGCCGCCGCGGGTGCCTGGCTGGCCGCTGCCGCACTGGTCCTGAGCGCCCTCGCCGCCCCGGCCGGGGCGGCGGGGCCGGCGCCGGTATCCATGATCGTCCGGGCCGACGACGCGGCCGCCGCCGCCCGCGGGATCGCCCGGCTCGGCGGTGTCGTGGGGGCCCGGCTCGCCGTCGTCGGCGGCTTCCTCGCCACGGTCCCGGCCCCGGCGGCCGGCCGGGTCGCCGGCCTCCCCGGCGTGGTCGCCGCCACCCGCGACGGCGGCGTCCGGTTCGCGGGCGACGACTGGTCCGCCCGCACCGACCCCACCTCGATGTACCAGGTCACCCGCGAGTTGGGCGCCCGCCAGGCGTGGCGGGCGGGCGTGACCGGCGCGGGCGTCGGGGTGGCACTGATCGACACCGGGGTCGTCCCCGTGGCCGGGCTGACCGGCGCCGGCAAGGTCGTCAACGGCCCGGACCTGTCCTTCGAGTCCCAGTCCGCCGACCACCGGTACCTCGACACGTTCGGCCACGGCACCCACCTGGCCGGCATCATCGCCGGCGACGACACCGCCGGCCGGCCGGCCGGCACCGGCCGCTTCGCCGGGGTCGCCCCCGGCGCCCACCTGGTCAGCCTCAAGGTCGGCAGCCACGACGGCGCGGCCGACGTCTCGCAGGTGATCGCGGCCATCGACTGGGTGGTGGCGCACCGCGACGACCAGAACCTCAACATCCGGGTCCTCAACCTCTCCTTCGGTACCGACAGCGACCAGGACCCCCGCCTGGACCCGCTGGCCTTCGCCGTCGACGCCGCCTGGCGGCACGGCATCGTCGTCACGACCTCCGCCGGCAACGCCGGCAACGACAGCCGGCTCACCATGCCGGCGCGCCACCGGCGGGTGCTGGCCGTGGGCGCGCTGGACACCTCGGCCTCGGTCGGGACCGGGGACGCCCGGGTCGCCGCGTTCAGCGCGACCGGCGCCGCCGACCGGGCCGTCGACGTGTATGCCGCCGGCCGGTCGCTGGTCTCCCTGCGCGACCCCGGCTCGTTCCTGGACACCCGGTACCCGCAGGCCGCGGTCGGCGGCCGGTTCTTCCGGGGCAGCGGTACCTCGCAGGCCAGCGCCGTCGTCGCCGGGGCCGCGGCGCTGCTGCTCCAGAAGCGCCCCGAGCTGACCCCCGACCAGGTCAAGCGGATCCTGACGACATCGGCGGACCCCGTCCGCGGGACCGTCGGCAGGGCCGTGGGCGCCCGGATGCTGGACGTCGGGGAGGCGCTGGCCGCCCGGGTGCCGGCCCGCTCCGCGCAGGCCGTCCCGGCCGCCACCGGGCTGGGCACCCTGGAGGGCGCCCGCGGCACGACCCACGTCGTGGACCCGGCCGACGGCGCCGTGCTGACCGGCGAGCAGGACATTTTTGGACACGCCTGGAATCCGCAAGTCTGGGCCGCGGCGGCGGACGACGGGCGAGCATGGACTGATGGCGCATGGAACGGGTCGGTCTGGGCCGGCACCGGCTGGACCGGCACGTCGTGGGCAGGAACCTCGTGGGGCGGAACCTCGTGGGGCGGCACATCCTGGGGCGGGACTTCGTGGGGCGGCACATCCTGGGGCGGCACATCCTGGGGTGGCACCTCGTGGGGTGGCACCTCGTGGGGTGGCACCTCGTGGGGTGGCACCTCGTGGGGTGGCACCTCGTGGGGCGGCACGTCCTGGGGCGGGGCTTCGTGGGGGTGAGCCGGGCGGCACCGGGTGCCGGCCGGCGGGTGGTCCGGTCCGAGGAGGCCGGTGAACCCGTCCCCGGCGCCCGCTGAGGGGCCGCGGCCCTGGGGGCGCGGCCCGCAGGGCCGCGTTGCCGTCCTCACCCTCGCGCTCGGCACCGGCACGGCGTCCGTGCTGGCGCTGACCTATCTCCACCGGGGGCTGCCGACGCCCGGTACGGCCGCGCTCGTCTGGCTGCCCGTCCTGGCGCTGCTGTTCGCCGTCACCGAGGGCTTCGTCATCCACCTGCGGGTGCGCCGCGGCAGCCACGGCATGACCATCAGCGAGATCCCGCTCGTCCTCGCGCTGATCCACCTCGACCCCCTGCTCGCGGTGGCCGCCCGGACCGTCGGCGGCGGCCTGGGCCTGCTCCTGCTGCGCGGGCAGCGCGGCCTCAAGCTCGGCTTCAACCTCGCCCTGTGGGGCGTGCAGTCCACCGTCGCGGCGCTCACCTTCACGGCGCTCGGCGGCGCCGGGCTGCCCCGCGACCTCACCGCCTGGCTGGTCATCTACGCCGCGGTGCTGCTGGCCGACACCGTGGCCGCGATCCTGGTCACCGCGGCGATCGCCCTGCACGACGACCCCGGCGAGTGGCGCCGGCTACCGGCCGCGCTGCGCGGCGAGCCGTTCGTCCTGATCACGGCGTCGCTCGGCATCGTCGCCGCGATCGGGATGGCGCAGACGCCGTGGACGCTGGTCCTGCTCGGCGCGGTGTCGGTCGCCCTCTACCTGGCGTACCGGGCGTTCGTGACCCAGCAGCAGGGGCACGCGCAGGTGGACGAGCTGTACGCGTTCACCCGTGCGCTGGACGGCTCCCGGGACACCCAGGCGCTGATCCGCGTCGTCCTGGAGCAGGCCCGCGACCAGCTCCGGGCGGCCCAGGCCCAGCTCGTCGTCCCGTCCTTCGACGACAAGCCCGCCGCCCGGGTCCGCCTGGACAGCCGCGACCGGCTCGTCAACACCGTGCTGGCCCGGGGGCCCGCCGACGACTGGTGGACCCCCGCGCGCGACGGCGCGCCGGTGCTGTGGCGCGCCGACCCCGGGCAGCCGGAGGCCCCCGACGCGCCGCCGCGCGACGGGCTGGCGGTACCGGTGCCGCTGGGCGACGAGGTCGGGGTGCTCATCGTCGCCGACAGCCTGCCCGACGTCGGCACCTTCCAGCCCGCCCACCTGCGGCTGTTCGAGGCGCTGGCCAACCACGCGAGCGTCGCGCTGGCCCGCGCCCACCTCGTCGACCGGCTGCGCCGGGAGGCCGAGGAGAAGGAGCACATGGCCCTGCACGACCCGCTGACCGGACTGCCCAACCGCCGGCACTTCCAGGCCCTGCTGGAGGAGTCGCTGGAGAGCACCCGGCACGACGACCACGGGCCGGCGGTGCTGCTGCTGGACCTGGACCGCTTCGGCGAAGTCAACGAGGCCCTGGGCTACGAGACCGGCGACGCCGTCCTGCAGGAGGTCGCCGCGCGGCTCCAGCAGTCGGTCGCCGACCGCGGGCAGGTGGCGCGGCTCGGCGGGGACGAGTTCGCGGTGCTGCTGCGCCGGGCGCGGACCGTCGTCGAGTCCGTGGACCTGGGCAGCGACCTGGTCCGGGAACTGGAGCGGCCGGTCCAGCGCGGCCCGCTGTCGCTGAACGCCCGGGCCAGCATCGGCATCGCGGTCGCCCCGGACCACGGCGACGACGCCGAGACGCTGCTGCGCCGCGCCGACGTCGCGATGCACGCCGCCAAGAGCAGCCACACGGCGCTGCGGGTGTACCTGCCGGCCGACGACCAGAACACGCCGGACCGGCTGGCGCTCATCACCGACCTGCGCGACGCCATCGACCGCCGCGACCTGCTGGTCGTCTTCCAGCCCAAGCTGGACCCGCACACCGGCGACGTCACCGGCGCCGAGGCGCTCTCGCGCTGGCACCACCCCACGCACGGCAGCATCCCGCCGGACCAGTTCATCCCGCTGGCCGAGCACTCGGGCCTGATCCGCCCGCTGACCCTGCACGTGCTGGAGTCGGCGCTGCGGCGGTGCGCGGCGTGGCGCCGCGACGGGCACCCGCTGCACGTGGCCGTCAACCTCTCCGCCAACAGCCTGCACGACCCGACGCTGCCGGAGGTGGTCGCGCGCCTGCTCGCGCAGAGCGGCGTACCGGCCGAGGCGCTCACGCTGGAGATCACCGAGAGCACGATCATGGCGAACCCGGCCGGCGCGAAGGCCGTACTCGACCAGTTGCACGGCCTCGGGGTGCGGCTGTCCATCGACGACTTCGGCACCGGGTACTCGTCGCTCGGCCGGCTGCGCGAACTGCCGCTGCACGAGGTGAAGATCGACCGTTCGTTCGTCCAGCGGGTCGCCGTCGACCACCGCGACCGGGCCGTCGTGCGCTCGGCCGTCCAGCTCGGGCACGCCCTGGACCTGGAGGTCGTCGCGGAGGGGGTGGAGGACCAGGAGACGTACGCCTACCTGGTCCGGGAGGGCTGCAACCTGCTCCAGGGCTTCCTGATCTCCCGGCCGCTGCCGCCCGACGAGTTCGCCGGCTGGCTCGCCGGCCACCGGGCGCCCAATGTGGTCCAGGGCCGCTTCACCGCGTGACGTACCGCCGTGACCGGGCCCGCCCCGGGGGGAAGGGGGCGGGCCGCGGCCACGGCGGTGGTCCGGTGGGGCAGGGCGTGCGGTGCGCGCGGGCGGACGTGGCGCTACCGGGTCAGGGGGTGCCGGAGCGCGGCGTCGCCGGCTCGCCGGTGGCGACGCCGCCCGTGGCCGGGGCCGGCCGGCGGCGGCGCAGCCGGGTGGTCACCAGGGCCATGCCCCCGGCGCTGACCAGGCCCACCCCGCCGCCAAGGATTCCGCTGAACGAGCCGCCGGTCACCGGCAGCGACGGCGCCTGCGGGTACTGCGGGTTCGGGATCGGGATCGGCGTGGGCCAGCGCGGCGGCCGGTGGTCCGGCTTGCCGTGGTGCCGGGGTCCGGCGCAGGTGTCCGTCAGCCGGAACGCCCGCACGCCGCCGGACACGGTGGCCCGGGCGTCGACGAGCCGCCAGCCGGCGCGGGTGACGATCCAGCCGCCGCTGTCGCCGTTGCGGCGGCGGACGATGTCGTCGCCGTCGCGGGAGCCGCGGTCGATCCGGTCCGCGCGGTCGGCCCGGCCGTCGCCGTTGACGTCGAAGTACGCCGTGATCTGCGCCAACCGCGCCGGCCTGCGGGACGAGCGGCTGAAGACGGTGAAGTCCCAGCGGTCCCGGTTGACCAGTTTGCCCCCGTGCCGGGGGCAGCGCCCCTGCGCCCGCGCCGGCACGCTGCCGTCCGCGATGCGGATGACGCCGCCCTGCTGGGGACGGTCGTGACCGCGGCCGTGGCCGCCGCCGACGATGGCCGCGGAGGCCGGCGCGGCGACCGCCAGGGCCGCGACGGCGCCGGCCACGCCGACGCCCAGACGGAGTAACACGGTGCCTCCCGGATGCTCGAACGGGTGGGACCGGCGCCCAGGGCAATCCCCGGTGGACCGGCTACCCCCTCCGACGGACACGGAGAGTCATAGGTTCATGGCAATACATCGAGATTTGCTGGACGTTACGTAACAGCGCCGTTACCCGACTCACTCGCCGCGGGGCTGCTGCCGCCCCTGCTTGGTGGCGGCGCGTCGGCGCTTGGAGTCCAGGCGGCGCTCCCGCGACCCCCGCGACGGCCTGGTCGGCCGGCGGGGCGGGGGCGGCGGCGCCGCGGCGTCGGCGAGCAGCCGGGCCAGCCGCTCGCGGGCCGCCGCGCGGTTGGCGAGCTGGTTGCGGTGCTCGCTGGCCACCACGGTGAGCACGCCGTCGACCAGCCGGCGGGCGAGACGCTCAAGCATCCGCGCCCGCAGCGCCCCGGGCACCGACGGCGACCGGAGCAGGTCGAACGACAGCTCTACCCGGCTGTCGGCGGTGTTCACGCCCTGCCCGCCCGGCCCGGAGCTGCGGGAGAAGCGCAGCGCCAGCTCCCCGCCCGGGATCGTCAGGCGGTCGGTCACGCGCAGCATGTCGGCCATAGTGGCAACCAGGATGCCCGACCGCGCCGCTGCCGGCCACCGGTTAGGCGGAGGCACCGGCGACGGCCGCCGCCTACTGTCGGGCGATGGCCAGGTCACGGCGCCGGTGGGGCGCCCCGCTGTGGGGTGCGCTCCTGGCGCCCTTCGCGGCGTGGGCGGCGGTCCGGGGTCTCGGGCTGGAGCGCGGGCCGCTGATCATGGTCGTCGCCTTCACGCCGTACGTCGCGGCGGCGGCCGTGCTGCCCGTCCTGGCCGCGGCGGCCGCCCGGCGCTGGCGGACCACCGGTGTCGCCGCCGCGCTCGCGCTGGCGCTCGCGGCCATGGTGCTGCCCCGGGCGCTGCCCGCCGACGCCGGCCCGGCCGGCTTCCGGCTGCGGGTCGTCTCGGCGAACATGCTGCTCGGCGGGGCGTCGGTCGCCGACCTGGCCGCCCTCGTCGCGGACCGGGACGCCGACGTCGTGGCGCTCCAGGAGTTCACCGACGCGACCCGCGAGGCGGTGCGCGCCGCCGGCCTGGACGCGCGGCTGCCGTACCAGGTGCTCCACCCGCTGCGCAGCACGCTCGGCTCGGCGCTGTACTCGCGGTACCCGCTGCGCGACACCGGCGTCCGGGTCAACCAGGGCGGCTTCACCCAGGCGTACGGCGTGCTCGTCCCGCCCGGCGGCCCGGCCGTCGCGGTCGAGTCGGTCCACCCGCTGGCGCCCGCCGGGCTCGACGCGCTGGGTCCGTGGCGGGCCGACCTGCTCGCCCAGCCCGCGGCCACCCCCGCCGGGCCGCTGCGGATCCTGGCCGGGGACTTCAACGCGACGCTCGACCACCAGCTCCTGCGGCGGCTGCTGGACACCGGCTACCGCGACGCCGCCGCCACCCGCGGGGCGGGGCTGCGCGGCACCTGGGGGCCGTACGACGGCGACCTGATCCCGCCGGTGGCCATCGACCACGTCCTCGCCGACCGCCGGATCGGCGTCCGCGGCTTCGGCACCCGCCCGCTGGCCGACGGCGACCACCGGGCGGTCTGGGCGGAGCTGGCCCTCCCCCGCTGAACGCTCAGCGCGGCGGCGGGCTGCCGTGGGTCGCCGACCACGCCATCGTGGCGGCCACCACGGCGGCGACCAGCACGAGCCGGCCGACGGTCGTGGTCAGGGCCGCGAAGGCGCCCTTGCGCAGGTTCGGCAGGCTGCGCCGGGTCACGGTGTAGTCCTTGCGCGCGCGGCGGAAGGTGGCGTGGGCGAAGCCCAGCCCGTAGGCGGTGAAGACCCCGAGGACGACCAGCACGAACGTCAGGCCGGTCAGGGCGGGCGCGGACTCCGCGGCCAGGAACCGGGGCACGGCGGACAGGGTGTCGGTGACGGGCGTCGGGGGCGACAACGTGACGACGTGGGGCATCTGCCCATTGTCCTGACCCGGCCAGGTTCTGACCAGCGCCGATCCGGCCGGAAAGCCCGATCGACGGCGACCGATCGACGCGTGCCTGCCCGTTTGGCGGCGGTCCGTCGTCGGCCGGGCACCGCCACGGACACCGCGCCGGCGGACTGCGCCGACCGGCGACAACCGCGATCATCAATGGGCGCGGCCCGCTACGGGGCCGGGCGCCTGCCGGGGGGCCGGACGAGCGGAGGCCGCCGTGCTGCCCACCACACCGACCCCGCCCCGCCCGACGCCGGCCCTGTCCCGCGCCGTCGCCGCGGCGGCCCTGGCCCCGCTCGCCGCGCTGCTCGCGCTGGCCGTACCGCTGGTGCTCGCCAGCCCGCTGACCTTCGGCTACCCCGCCGCGGCGCTGGCCGGTACCGCGGTCGTGCTCTACCTGGCCCACGGGCGCTACGCCGACCCCGGGCAGGGCCCGGCGGCCAGCCCGCCGGTCAGCCTGGTCATGGTGGTCCGCGACGAGGCCGCCGACCTGGCCGCCCGCTGCGGGGCGCTGGTCGCCGACCGGCCCGGAATCGAGTTGATCGTCGTCGACAACGCCTCGACCGACAGGGGCGCGGCGCTGCTGGAGCGGCTCGCGCTGGCCGCGCCGCTGACCGTCCTGCGGCTGGACCGGCCGGCCGGGTACCACGACGCCGCCCGCCACGGCGCCGCCCACGCCACCGGCGACCTGCTGGCCTTCCTCGCCCCGGGCGCGGTACCGGCGGCCGACGCGCTGGACCGGTGCGCCGCCGCGCTGGCCGCCGACCCGGGGCTGGGCGCCGTCGTGGCACACACCCGCGCCCGGCACGCGGGACGCAACCCGCTGACCCGCGCCCAGGACGCCTGGCTGGACAGCCGGCTGCGGGTCACCGCCGCGGCCGAGGCCGCCGCGGGCGCGCTGGCCGACGCGCCGACGGGCCTGTGGGTCGCCCGGCGCCAGGCGGTCCTGCCCCACCTGGCCGCCTGGCGGCCCGGGCGCTCCCTCGGCGGGCTGGCCCGGGGCCAGCGGCGCGACGGCGGGCGCTGGCGGCGGGCGTACGCCGGGTCGCCGTTCGCCGCCGACGGCCCGGCCGGGGACCGGGACCGGGCCTGGCGGGTCGGCTACGTCGCCTCGGCCCGGGTGTTCGTGCCGGTCGCCGGTACCGCGCGGGAGTTCGCCGCCGCCCAGCGCCGCCGGCTGGCCGCGGCGCTGCCCGCGCTGGCGACCGCGGTCCGCTACGCCCCGGCCGGGGGCGCACCGCTGGCGTACGGGCGGGCCGTCGCCCGGTGCGCGGCGCCGGTCGCGGCACTCGGCCACCTCGTCGCGGCGCCGCTGCTGGGCGCGTGGCCGGCGGCGGCGGCGTACCTGGGCGGCGCGCTGCTGGCCGGCCTCGCCCACGCGGTCGCGGCGTTCCTGGAGCGCCCGACGGTCGCCGCCTGGGCCCTGCAGCCGGCGACCCGGCTGGCCGCGGCACTCCTGCCCGCCGCGCTGCCGGCCTACGCGCTGGTGCTCGCACTCCCCCGCCGCCGACGAACCTGACGCGCGCAACCGGCGACTGTGCGGACCTCATGGATCAGGTCTCACCCTCGGGAGCGTCAAGAAGTGACCGAACGCCCGTGCGCTCGCCGGAGCGCAGAGATCAGCGGACCGCTGACGGCCGCACTCCTTCACCGCCGAAGGTGGCGCTCACCGCGCGCAGCCGTGGACCCCGGTGCCGCGTTCTTCGCCCCGGGCGGGTACGGCAAGGTCGTCTACACCCCCACCTCGGCCTACCGCCCAGGTTGGTGACCGACGGCCGTTTTCCGGCAGCGCGCGGCAACCGCGCCCGCATCCTGGAGACCCGCGCCGTCGGCGACTGCGTGCTTCTCCGCTACGGCCTGTCGGACCGGGCGACCACCTGGCTCACGCCTGCCAGACCGTCTTCGCGTTGCAGAACTCGCGGATGCCGACCGCGGCCAGTTCGCGGCCGTGGCCGGAGTGCCGGACGCCGCCGAAGGGCAGCGCGGGGTACGAGGTCGTCATGCCGTTGACGAACACGGCCCCGGCGGTCAGCTCCCGGACGCAGCGCGCCGCCTCGTCCTCGTCGCGGGTCCAGACCGCCGCGCCGAGGCCGAACGGGGTGTCGTCGGCCAGCGCGAGCGCCGCGTCCAGCGAGTCGACCTCGTACACGCCCGCGACCGGCCCGAAGACCTCCTCGCGCCACATCCGCATCGCGGGCGTCAGCCCGGTGACCACGGTCGGCGGGTACCACCACCCGGGCCGGTCGGGCACGGTACCGCCGCAGCGCACCTGCGCCCCGTGGGCGCGCGCGTCGTCCACCTGCGCGGCCACCTCGGCCCGGCCGGACTCGGTGGCCAGCGGGCCGACCTGCGTGTCCTCCTCCATCGGGTCGCCGACGCGCAGCGCCGCCATCCGCGCGGTGAACGCCTCGACGAAGCGCGGGTACACCGCACTGTGGACGACGAACCGCTTCGCCGCGATGCACGACTGCCCGTTGTTCTGGCAGCGGGCGGTCACCGCCACGTCGACAGCCCGGTCGAGGTCGGCGGAGGGCAGGACGAGGAACGGGTCGCTGCCGCCGAGTTCCAGCACCACCTTCTTCAGCGCCCGCCCGGCGGCCCCGCCCACGGACCGGCCGGCCCCCTCGCTGCCGGTGAGCGTCACCGCGGCGATCCGCGGGTCGGCGATCACGTCGGCCACCGTGTCGGCGGCGACCCACAGCGGGCCGAAGGACCCGGCGGGGAAGCCGGCGCGGGTGAACAGCTTGCCGAGGTACCGGGCGGTCCGCGGGACGTTGGAGGCGTGCTTGAGGACGCCGGGGTTGCCGGCCATCAGGGCGGGCGCGGCGAACCGCAGCACCTGCCACAGCGGGAAGTTCCAGGGCATGACGGCCAGGACCGGCCCGAGCGGCTCGTACCGCACCCAGGCCCGCGCGGCCCCCACCTGGCCGGGGTCGGCGAGCGGGGCGTCGGCCAGGAACTCCTCGGCGTGCGCGGCGTAGTACCGGCACGCCGCCGCGCACTTGGCGACCTCGGCCCGGGCGGCGGTCACGGGCTTGCCCATCTCGGTCGTCACCGTGGCCGCCACGGCGGCGGTCTCCGCGTCGAGCAGGTCCGCGGCGGCGGTGAGCCAGCCGGCCCGCTGCGCGAAGGTGGTCCGGCGCAGCGCGGCGGCGGCCGCGGCGGCCCGGTCGAGGGCGGCGTCCACCTCGGCCGGGGTCATCAGGGGGTACGTGTCGAGGGTCTGGCCGGTGGCCGGGTTCACCGTGGCGAGGCTCATGCCGCCAGCCTGCCACGCCGTCCGGTCCGCCGCGCGCGTCCGGCGGGCCGGCCCCCTGTCCCGGCGCGGTCCGGGGCCGGCGGGCCGCCTCGGGGGGCGGGCGCCGCGCCGGCCGCGCCACGTAGGCTCGGAGTCGGTACGCCCCGGACCGAGTGACCTCGGCACGGCGTGCCGAACGGCGGCGGACCGACCGGCTACAGTGGTATAAATCCGACAAATTGCTCGAACCGCCTAGGAGGTCGGATGACTGCCCCCACCGCCGTCGCCCCGACGCCGCGCGCCGACGCCATCCTGGTCCCGATCCGCCCGCCGCACCAGCGCGACCCCCGGGCCGACGCCGCGCGCCGACGCGCGCTGACCTTCCTCGACACCATGATGGACAGCCCGGCCCTGGACCCCACGGACCTGCGCCTGCCGCAGTCCTACGCGGACCAGATGGGCCTGCACGCCACCGGCTTCACCTACGACGCCGCCCTGGCGATCCTCGCCTACCTGACCGACCCGGGCGGCTCCGCCCGGGCGCGCGCGCGGCTGCTCGGCGACGCGCTGCTGTACGCCCAGGAGCACGACCCCGACTTCACCGACGGCCGGCTGCGGCAGGCGTACACCGTCGGGCCGTTCACCGTCGGCGGCGTCACCCAGCCGTACGGCTTCGTCCGGCCCGACGGCGCGGTGAACACCGACGCCCCGTTCGACTTCCGCAGCTCGCACACCGGCGACCTGGCGTGGGCCGGCATCGCGCTGGCGACGCTGGGGCGCCGGACCGGGCTGCGGCGGTACACGGTCGGGGCGGCCCGGATCGGGGCGTGGATCGTGAGCCAGTGCCGGTCCACCGGCCCGCTGCGCGGCTTCCGGGCCGGCGTGGACGGCACCGGCCGGGTCCTACCCGCCGTGGCCACCGCCCACAACGCCGTCCTCATGGTGCTGTTCGCGGCGCTCGCCACCGCCACCGGCCACGGCGTGTGGCTGCGCCAGCGCGCGCACGCCGAGCGGTTCGTGCACCGGATGTGGAACCCCGGCGACGGGTACTGGTCGGCGATCTCGCCGGACGGCGCGGCCGTCGACCGGGGCGCCGCCACCCTGGAGGCGCAACTGCACCCCTGGCTGGCCTCGGCGGTGCTGCGCAGCCGGCCCTCGGTCGAGTACGTGCACCGGGCGCTGACCGTCGTCGACACCGCCGACCGGCCCGGCAGCGGCCTGCCGGCCGGGATGCGGATCGTGGGCAGCACCTTCGGCACGGCCAGCCGGGAGCCGGCCGGCGGCGGGACGGCCCCGGACCCGTACGCGGTCTGGTGCGAGGGCACCGCGCAGTACGCCTGCGCCGCCCGCCGCGACTGCGTGGCCCCCGACCGCTGGGCGGTCCTCGTCGGCAGCCTGATCGAGGTGCAGGAGCGGCTGGGGGGCGAGCAGAGCGTCGGGGGGCAGGCGCTGCCGGAGGGCTCCGGGGTCGTCGCGGCCACCGGCCCGCTGCCGACCGGGGACGCCGCGTCCGGCTACTACCCGGTCCGGCACGTCGGTACCACGGCATGGTTCCTGCTGGCCCACGCAGGGGTGAACCCCCTGCGTCGGTGACGGTGCGCGGCGGTGGCGCACACGCACCGCCACCTGCCCGTACGGCGTGGCGCTTATCACATCTCCGGGTCGCCCCGGGGTCGTCGATCAGCGGCCGATGGCCTGTCACCGGCCCGGCGGTGCGGTACCGTTGCCGACGCCGGAACGCCCGGAACGCACCCACCGACCGGGAAACCTCGGACCAGCACCCCGGAATCGGGGACGCCCGGACCGGGACGCCCGGACCCGGACGCACCGCTCCGGCCGTCCCACGACCGCGGTCCCACGGCCGCGGTCGCCCGACCGCAGTCGCCACGCCCGCGGTCACCAGCCCCAGTAGCCGCAAGCCCGAATACGAGACGGTATGACGCCCGCATGTTCATGCAGTCGCCGCTGACCGGATTCCGTGCCGCCGCCCGCCGCGCGGCCGGCTCGCTGCGCAGCGCCCACCCCGCCGCGTTCCGCACCGACATCGAGGGACTGCGCGCCGTCGCCGTCCTGCTCGTCGTCCTCGGCCACGCCGGGTACGCCACGTTCGGCGGCGGGTACGTCGGCGTCGACGTCTTCTTCGTCATCTCCGGCTTCGTCATCACCGGGGCGCTGCTGCGCGAGGTCCGCGCGACCGGCACGGTGTCGATCCGGCGCTTCTACGCCCGGCGGGCGCTGCGCCTGATCCCGGCCGCCGTACCCGTCGTCCTCGCCGTCCTGGTCGCCACCTGGCTGGTCCAGCCGCTGCGGGCCGCCCGCACGGCGCTGGACGCCCTGTCCACCGCCGCGTACGCGATCAACCTGCGGCTGCCGTACGTCGGCACCGACTACTTCGACCACGGCGACCCGCCCTCCCCGCTCCAGCACTTCTGGTCCCTCGCCGTCGAGGAGCAGTTCTACCTGCTGTGGCCGGTCCTGCTGCTCGGCCTCGTCGGCCTGTACCGGCGCCGCGGCGGCACGGGCGTGCCGGTGCGGCGGCTCGCGGCCATCGTCGGCTGGCTGGCCACGGCCTCCTTCGCCCTCGGCGTGTTCGCCACCGAGGCGCTGCCCCACTGGGCGTACTTCAGTTCGCCGACCCGGGCCTGGGAGCTGGGCGTCGGGGTCCTGCTCGCGGTCGGCGCCGAGTGGCTGGCCCGCATCCCCCGCTGGGCGGCCCTGCTCCTGGCCCCGGCGGGCGTCGCCGCCGTCCTGGCCGGCGCCGTGACCTACACCGGCGCGACCGACTTCCCCGGCTACGCCGCGCTGCTGCCCGTCCTGGGCACCGCGGCCGTCATCGCCGCCGGCACCGCGGGCCGGGCCGGGCCGGTCGCCTGGGTGCTGAGCCTGCCCCCGATGCAGTACCTGGGCCGCCTGTCCTACTCGTGGTACCTCTGGCACTGGCCGTTCCTGACCTTCGGCGCCGTCGTCCTCGGCCCCAGGCTCGACCCCGACACCGGACTCCGCCTGGTCGGGCTGGCCCTGGTGGTCGCCGCCGCCTCCCACCACCTGCTGGAGAACCCGGTCCGGCACCTGCCGACCCTGCGCGTGGCCCCGACCCGCGGGCTGGCGCTCGGCGGGGCGCTGTCGGCCTTCACCGCGCTCGCCGCGCTGGCCGCCACGCAGATGATCCCCACCGCGGGCGGCCGCGGCGAACAGCTCGACGCGCAGGCGGCCGTGGCCGCCGCGCCGTCGCCGCAGGGCCGGCTCACCCAGCTACTGACCGCGAGCAACAAGCCGACGATCGTGCCGGCCAACCTCACCCCGCCGCTGCAGGCCGCCGCCGACAACCTGCCCGCCCCGTACACCGACGGGTGCCAGGCCAGCGACAAGCCGGCCTGGCAGGCCACCCACTGCCTGTACGGCGACCTGTCCTCGTCGACCACCGTCGTGCTGCTGGGCGACTCGCACGCCGGCCACTGGTTCAACGCCATGGAGGCCATCGCCCGGCAGCGGCGCTGGCGCCTGGCCGTGTGGATCCGCAACGAGTGCACGCCCGCCTCGGTCCTCGTCTACGGCCGCACCGACCGCCGGCTGCTCCACGACTGCTCGCGCTGGCGCCGCGGCGCGCTGCAACGCATCCAGGAGATGAAGCCCCGGCTCGTCGTCGCCTCGAACACCGGCACGTACACCACCGCGCCCGACGGGGGCACCGACACGCCCGACGTGTGGCTGGCCGGCTGGCGCGAGACGCTGCGGCAGCTACGCGCCACGGGCGCCCGGGTCACGTTCATCAACACCACCCCCCATCTGCGCGACGACGTCCTGCCCTGCCTGGTCGCCCACGTCAACGACGCCCGGGCCTGCCAGCGGGCGCGACGCGACGCGGTCCCGGCGGTGGAGCGCCGGCAGCTCATCGCCAACGCGCTGCGCCACGCGGGCGTCCAGGTGATCGACCCGCTGCCGTGGGTGTGCACGGCCACGTCCTGCCCGCCGGTGGTGGCCAACACGCTCGTGTACCGCGACAACAACCACCTGACCACGGCGTACTCGGCGCTGCTGGCACCGGTCCTGGGGCGGGCGCTGCACGCGGGCGAGAAGCGGGCGTCGCGCCCCGCGCCCCGACGCACGACCCGGAGCTGACGCCGCAGCCGAACGTCCGGCACAGCTTTTCTCCGGTGGTCAGCCTGCGGACTCCGCGCTCGCAGGCAATGGTGTCGTGGAGGTCGTTGATCGGGTTGGCGGTTCCCGCTATGCCTTCTCGATTTCCCGCCATCATCAAGTTGAGGCTCAGCGAACGCTTCTCCGCCGGTAGCCGCTCCAGTGCCGCCCGGGCGTAGCCGGTACCCGCGTCACGGTCGCCCTGCCTGGCCATCGTCAGCGCCCGGTGCAGCTCGATGTGGGTGGCGAACCTCGGCAGGCTCTCCGGCCGGGTCCTGTCCGCGGCGTCCTGCTCGACCGCGGCATCCGGGTGTCCCAGGCGGGACAGCAACATCGACCTGAAGGTGTGGTAGCGCCAGGCCGGGACGGCAAAATCGGAAATCTGCTCGTCAGACAGCGTTGCGTCGGCAACCCGTTCGGCGGCGCTGAGCGCGTCCAGCGCTTCGGCCTCCCGCCCTCGGTGGCCGTACACGTGCGCCCGGGCCACGAGAGCGTTCAGCCTGCCCAAGGAGGTCTTCTCGCTGAGCGCCAGCGCTTCGTCCGCCAGTTTGTCGGCATATCCGAGCGATGCGCCTTCGTAGGCCAGCGCCAGCGCGGCCCGCCCGCGCACCCAGACCCGCACCGCGTCGTCCTCGGAGCGGTCGGACATCAGGGCGGCGGTCCGGTACCACGTGACGGCACCCTTACCGCCCTCGTTGCTCGGCAACGTCTTCCCGTACACCGTGGCCAGCCGCGCCGCCACGCCCCACAGTTGCGGATGCGCCAACCCCTGCTGGAGAACCACGAGGTCCCTGGCCAGTCGCGCCTGTATGTCCCGCGCTCCGAGTTGCATGTAGTCAGCCCCGTACCGCTCCACGGTGTCGAGCCACCCGTCCACCCGGTCTCGTCGCTTGAGGGCGGCGGCGAAGCCGTGGTGCACCAGGTCGCTGACAGCGGCGGGAGCAAGCGCCAACGCGGCCGAACCCTTCAGCAGAATCCGCCTGTCCATGTCCGACACCGCTCTCTCGTACGCCAGGACAGCGTCAGTCGGCCAACGGCCAGAACTCCACCAGAAACTGCTCCACACCCACCGGGATGTCGGCCATTTCAAGCTCGCGCACCTGGGGCAGCTTCCGTGCCAGGTCCCGGCCCCTGGCCGATACCTTGACCCCGTACCGGCCGGGGGGACCGACGACGCACGGCGGCGATCCCGTCTGCTCGAAAGCGATCGACACTGCCAGCCGTCCCGTACTGAGTCGGATCGTGCCTTCGGCCATCTCATCCCATAGCCCGCCGTCCTCTGGGCGGCCGGGGACGGCACCGAACGTCACCGCCGCCTCACGCCACCCGCCGGACAGGACATACAGGCAGACCACATCGTCAGCGAGGAAGGCCAGCCGGCGAGCATCATCGAACGGCTCCTCCGGCGGGTCGGCCAAGCCGTCATCGACGATGAGCACGGTGTTGTTGTGCGGGGGGGTCGCAAGCGACACCCAGCAGCGATCAGGGCTGTCGGTCAAGGATGTCCACCCAGTAGCCATCGAAGTCAGCGGGCTGTCCGTCCATGGTTTGGACGTGCAGTTGTCGGTCCCACAGGTAGTAGTTGCTTAGCACCGAACCGGCTGAGCCGTTTTGTTTGCCGTTCACCGCTCGTACCGAGAAATCCCAGTAGATATTTGCGGATCCCTGCTTTGTGGCAGCGAAAGGGTACTCGTCGCACTGGTCATCACCGGTAGGCGGGGTGGGCAGGCCGGTATCCTGGTAGGGGGGACGCCGGTTGCACGCCAAGGATGTCTCATACCGGTGCGCCCGGTAGCTCTGGCTATTGACGGGAATTCGCTGGAGTCCGGGAAACGGTTCGGTGTCCGTCGGCTGCTTGTATCGACCAGGGATCTTCTTGGCGCCGTCGAGTTTGCGGGGCCAAGTGTCGTCGGGCTTGTCCAAAGCGTCCTTGATGTGTTTCGCCACCCCATGTTGACCAGTCGGCTTGCCGTCCTTGTCGTAGATGGCATACACGAGTCGTGGACTCACGTCCCATACGATGCAAGCTGCGGGGCGTGCGTGGAAATAGGTAGCCGAATCGCAGCGAATCCAGTGCTGCGGAGCGTCTTTCCTGGACCCGTCCCTGAAAATTGTGTAAAAGTTGTAGATCGGGTAACCGAGCTTCGTGTCCCCAATGCCAGCGCCAGCATCGGATTCGATGTGTCCAGGAATCCAGTTCCCGACACTCGTCTCCCACTCGACGGTAGTGCGCCACGCTTCGGCACCCTCGGCCTTGCAGCCACGGATGTCAGGCTTGCACTCCATGCCGACTTTCACTTTCGTTGTCGGCTTGTAGGTACCGCCGTAAACAACCTTCTGGGGAACGAAGCGGACATCGAAAGTACGCTTCCCGTCCTCACGGCCATATCCGACAGCAAGCGTGTTCATCTCGAACCAGCCGAGCCGAGCGCCCTGCGGGCTAATCTCGTAATGGTACGACTTCAGATATCCGCACCATACCCAGCGGTTAAGCGAAAAGCCGATCTCGTTTCCTTGATCAAGTTTCGAGATGCATTCCTTTGTATCAGGATCTGTCCACGGGTCGGCTGGTGGGACATGACCTCCAGGCAAGCGGGACGCCTGATCCTCTTGGCCGGCGTAGTATGGCCTTCCGGCGGGCGCGCTGATCATCCGACGCCGGGCGTCGTCGTCGGTGACTGTTTTCTGTGTTGGTGGCAGGTTCCATAGCGTGCTGCCTGCCGCATTTTCCTTGAACGTCATTCCGTACTGATTGGTGGGCTTCGTGGTTGCCGTCGCAACTGACGGCGGAGCAAGTGACGCGATGGTAACGGCGAGTACGAGAGCAGCCTTGTTCAGGCGCATTGCTTCTCCAATCTGCATGCAGTCGCCGCGATAGTCCCGAGAGTCCGAGCAGCAGCGGTAGAGCAATGTCAGCTATCGGACATTGTGATTCGCGTCTCGCCACCCATCGCAATGCTGACCGCTACTGAGCGGTCCAGTCGGTGCACGCGCACCCGGTGTGAAGGTACGCGCGCATACGGCTGCGGCCCCCGCCCTCCCTGCTTCGGGATGTCGGAGGCCGCAGCGTCGAAACGAGCTTACGGGAGGACGAGGCGGGCGGTGAGGCGGTGGGGCGCACGTCGGCACCGGGAAAGCGGGAATCCCCGGGGGCGCCGTGGGATCGTGGGGGGATGTCGGCGGGAGCGCCGCCAGGCGGCGGCCCGCGCGCCCGGGTGCGGCTCGGGGTGCGGGTACTGCGCGACTGGCGGCCCACCATCGCCCGGGTCCGCTCGCTGCTGCGCGGTACCGCGATCTCCTTCCTGGTCCTGTCGCTGACCCTGTGGCTGCTGCCCGGCGTCAACACCCGCGGCGTCCTGTCGATGCTGTGGCTGGTCGTCCTCGTGGCCGCCGTCGGCGCCGTCCTGCGGCCGCTGCTGCTCGTCGTCGCCACGGTTCTCGGCGGGTACGGCGCACTGGTGGTCGGGGTGTTCGTCCAGGCGACCGTGATCTACGTGGCGCTGCTGCTGGCCGACGGCCAGCCGCTGCCCTTCGCGCTGGCTTTCGTCGCGGCGGTCGTGGCGGCCACCCTGTCGGCGATGGTGCACTGGCTGGCCGACGCCGGTACCGACGACGCCTTCATCGCCGAGACCCTGCGCCGGATGGTGCGCCGGCGCAGGGTCGACGGGCACCGCGCGCCCGGCCTGCTCGTCATCCAGCTCGACGGGGTCGCCGCGCCGATCCTCCAGTGGGCGGTCCGGGCCGGGAACCTGCCGCACATCGGCGACTGGCTGCGCTCGGGCCGGTACCGGCTGCGGCGCTGGCACACCGGCCTGCCCGCGACGACGCCGGCCGCCCAGGCCGGGCTGCTGTACGGCGACGACCGCGCGGTCCCCGGCTTCCGGTGGTACGACAAGGCGGCCGGCCGGCTCGTGGTGACCAGCCGGCCGCGCGACGCCGCCCAGGTGGAGGAGCGCATCCGCACCGGCCGGGGACTTCTGGCCGGCGGCGGGGCGAGCGTCAGCAACGTCTTCACCGGCGACGCCGCCGCCAGCCTGCTGACGGTCAGCCGGGGGACCCTGCCGGGGCGGTCAGCGGCGTACGCGGCGTTCATGACCAGCCCGTACGGGCTGGCCCGGGTGCTGGTCCTCGGTGTCGGCGAGATGCTCAAGGAACTGCACCAGGCGCGGCTGCAACGCCGCCGCCGGGTGTGGCCGCGGGTCGGGCGCGGCGGCCGGTACCTGCTGCTGCGCCCCGCCACCAACGTGCTGCTGCGCGACCTCACGGTGTCGCTGGTCGCCGAGCAGCTCGCCGCCGGGGCGCCGGTGGTCTTCTGCGACTTCGTCGACTACGACGAGGTGGCCCACCACGCCGGTCCGGCGCGGGCGGAGGCGATGGGCGTCCTGGAGTCGCTGGACCGGGTGGTGGGGATCCTCAGCCGGCTGGCCGTCCACGGCGGCGGGCGCGACTACCGCATGGTGGTGCTCTCCGACCACGGGCAGAGCCAGGGGTCGACCTTCCGGCAGCGGTACGGGCGCACCCTCGCCGAGGTGGTGCGCGCGGAGGTCACCGCGGCGCGGGCGGCCGCCGCGCCGCCGGCCGGCGAGGAGGTGGTCGTGGCCGCCTCGGGCAACCTGGCGCTGGTCTACCTCACCGCCCTGCCGGGCCGGGCGGACTGGGCGGCCCTGGAGTCGGCGTACCCGGGCCTGGTCCGGGCCCTGGCCGCGCACCCCGGCATCGGGTTCGTGGTGGTCGACGACGGCCCGGCCGGTCCGGTCGCGGTGGGCGGCGACGGGGTCCACCGGCTCGACGGCGGGGCGGTGACCGGCGCCGACCCCCTCGCGCCGTACGGCCCGCACGCGCCCGCCGCCGTCCGCGACCACCAGCGGCGCACGGACGTCGGCGACCTCGTCCTGGTGTCCACAGTCGACCCCGACACCGACGAGGTGGCGGCGTTCGAGGAGCTGGTGGGCAACCACGGCGGGCTCGGCGGCTGGCAGACCGAGGCGGTCCTGCTGCACCCGGCGGCCTGGCGGGTGGACGAGGAGCTGGCGGGACCGGCCGCCGTGCACCGCCAGCTCGTCCGCTGGCGGGACGAGCTGGGCCTGGCGCCGCCGGCCGCCTGACGCGTCAGCGGGCCGGGTCGACCGGGGCGGGGGACGGCGGCGCCGGGGGTGGCGGGGCGGCCGGCCGGGCGAACGCCGACAGCGCGTACCAGATCGCCCCGACCGCCAGGACGGCGGCGACGACGGCCTGCCAGGGCTCGGCGAACAGCGCCCCGCCGGCCAGCCCCACCGCCGCGTACGCCGTCGCCCACGCGACGCAGGCCGGCGCGTTCGCCACCGCGAACCGCGCCGTCGCCAGGCCCGTCAGCGCCGCGCCGACCAGGACGGGAATGCGGCCGGCGGGCAGCAGCCGGGAGACCAGCAGCACCGGTACGGCGTGGGTGCGCAGGCGCGCCGCGAGGGTCGCCGTCAACTCGCCGTCGCGCAGCCAGCGCAGCCGGCGGGCCAGGCGCTCGCCGCCCCACCGGCACGCCGCGTACACGGCGAGGTCACCGGTCCACGCCCCCGCGGCGCCCGTCAGGACGACCAGCGGCACCGTCGGCGGGTGGTGGTGCCAGGCGTACGCCGCGGCCCCGCTCACCGCCGCGCCGGTCGGGACGACGGGTAGCACCGCCCCCACCAGTACGGCTGCCAGCAGGTAGAGCAGGACCGCCGTCACCGGTCGTCGCCCCCGGCGGACCGGCCGGGCGGCCCGGCCACCTCGTCCGGCCACGCCCCGGCCGAGGGCAGGGTCGTCTCCTCGCCGGGCGCCAGCAGGGTCACGGCGAGCTCGGGCAGGGCGGCGGCCGCCTCGGCCGCGAACCGCGCGCCCGGTTCGTGGAACAGGTCCGGCCGCACCCGCGCGCAGCCCACGGGCCAGAACGTACCGAAGTGGATCGGCACCGCCGCCCGCGCCGCCACCCGCCGCACCGCCTCGACCGCGCGGGCCGGGTCGAGGTGCCCCGGGCCCAGGGTCGGCCCCCAGCCGCCCACCGGGACCAGCGCGAGGTCGACGGGGCCGAAGTCCGCCATGTCCGGGTGCAGGCCGGTGTCCCCGGCGAACCACACCCGCCGCGCACCGCCGACCAGGTAGCCGACGGCGTCGGCGCGGTGTGCCGACCACGGGTGCCGCCCGCGGTGGTGCGCCGCCGGCACGGCGCGGACCACCACGGGCCCGTACCGCCACTGCTCCCCCACCGGCAACTCGATGCACCGCGCGGCGAACCCCGGCCCGAGCGCGCGCCGGATGAACCGGGTCGCGCCGACCGGGACGACGAACGCCGTCGCGCCGCGCAGCCGCCGCAGCGAGGCCACGTGCAGGTGGTCGGCGTGCAGGTGGGACAGCAGCACGATGTCCGGGGCGCGGGGCAGGACCGGCGCCGGCCCGGCCCGGCGGCGCAGGTGGGCCACCCGCGACGTGAGTACGGGGTCGGTGAGCAGGCCGACCCCGCCCTGCTCCCACCACACGGTGCTGTGCCCGCACCACCTCAGCCGGTCCCCCATCCGACGACGGTAACCCGACCGGCGGGTGCCGGTACCGGCCCGCGCGGGATCAGCGGATCTCCGGCCCGAAACAGCGCAGGAGCAGCCAGAACGCCCGCGGTCAGGCGATCGCGGCGGGGCGGCCGGCGGACGGGGTGACGATGTCGGCCAGGATCCGCGTCGCCCACGCGAACGAGGTCAGGTACACGTCGGCCAGCTCCGCCAGCGGCAGCGGCCAGCCCAGCGGCGGCGCGGCCCAGCGCAGGTACCCCCGCACCGCCCCCAGCGCCCGCCCCAGCTCCCCGGCGCCCCGGTCCAGCGCGGCGGCGAGCGCGGGCGCGAGCGGCAACTGCGCGGTGAGGGCGGTCACCGGCCCGCCCAGCAGGTCGGCGACCCCGAGCAGCAGGCCGGCGGTGAACGCGGCCTCGCCGTCGGCGTCGATGCGCTCCGCCACCACCTGGCACATCCGCGCCCGGGCCACGGCCAGCAGCAGCGGCGCCTCCTGCACGTCGGCCAGGTCGGCGAGCGCCATCATCGACACCCACTGCCGGACCCGACCCAGGCCGAGCAGGACGACGGCCTCGCGGACGGAGGACACCCGGCGGGTGAGCCCGGCGGCGGCGGAGTTGGTGGCGTGCAGCAGCCGGAACGCCAGCCCCGGGTCGCGGGCGACCATCGCGACGATCTCGCCCAGCGGCGTCTCCGGCCGGCGCAGCGCGGCGAGGAGCTGTACCCGGCCGATCCGCGACCCGTCCGCGGTGCCGGCGGGCCGGTCGGCGCCGCGCTCCAGCAGCGGCCCCTCCAGCAGCTCGCAGCCGAGCAGCTCGGCGTACGTCAGGTGGGCGCCGGTGGTGACGCCGCCGGCGATGAGCCGCAGCCGGCCCCGGCCGTGTCGGCAGGTGTCGGCCAGGTCGCGCAGGGCGTCGGGGTCGGCGGCGAGGTCGAGGGTGACGTAGCTGGCGAGGCCGAGCAGGCGGGGGTCGGCGGCGGCGGTGCCACCGGCGAGGACCAGGGCGTGGCCGGCGGCGGCGAGGGCGGCCAGCCCGGCGGCGGTGGGGTCGTCGGCGGGGCCGAGGGGGGCGGTGACGAGGACCTCGGGTCCGAACGGCACCGGTACGGCTCCGGTGCGCATCGGCGCTGGCAGCGGGACGAGCAACTGGCGCCCGCCGGCCAGGTCCTGGCGCTGCCGGGTGCCGAGGTGGTGGGCCAGCGCGCGGGCGGCCCGGTCGTCGCGCCCGGCGGCGGGCACCTCCCCCGGGTGCCCCACCTGGAGGGTGAAGCCGACGAGGTACCGGTCGGCGGTGTGCAGCGGCCGGTGCCGCAGGTACACGGCGCCGGGGTCGTCCAGTTCGGTCATGCTCGCCTCGCAGGCGGTAGTCGCGGTGCCGGGGTCGAATGCCAGGTGCCGGGCCGCGCGGTTGACGCGCGACCCGGCACCGGCTCACTCACTTCACCTGGGTCAGGTGCCTATCAGGTGCTCACCGCTTCCCAACGGAAGTCGATCTCGACGTCGTCGCCCTGGGCCGTGTTCGGCGTCCCCGAGTCGAGCGTGTAGGTGAACCGGAACGCCCGCACCTCGTTGCCCGCGCCGGTCGGCGACCAGGCGGTGTAGCCGTTGCCGTGGTTGGTACGGGCGCCCTGCATCGTGGCGATGTCGGTGCCCGGCGCGGCGCCGGCCAGGTCGCTCCAGCCGTTGGCGAGCGCGCAGGTGTCGTCCGCGTCGCCCATCTGGATCCGCATGTCGAGGTTGTCGTCGAGCGTGACACCGTCGGCGGCACCGTCGACGCCGCTGTAGTTGAGGGTGTACAGCTTGACGGCCGCGGCGAGGCTGCCGCCGTACGTCACCTCGATGCAGGCGTTGCCCGTGTCGCCGGGCGCGAGGTCCGGGACGGTGAACAGCGCCGAGCCGCCGTCATCGTCGGTCAGGGTCACGGTACCGGCCCCGAACGCGTTGTCCGAGTTGTCGGTCGTGGCCGTGAACGCCGCCTGCGTGGACTGCCAGACGAGCGCAGCGCTCACCACGAGTCCGACGACAACGGCTGCCCCCCGCCATCGGTCCCGTCCGCGCGGGTGCGCCGACAGGCCGGGGGGGACGTTGGTGTGCCCATCCATGGCATCCTCCTACGGTCTCCTACGTCAGCGCCGCTGTGACGCTGTGGAGTCTCATCGGGTCGCGGGCGCGTCGCCTGAAGTGTTTTCGGGGACGCCCGCGTCGGTGCTGTCGGCCGTTCGGCCGAACCTGCTCGGTGCCGCGGCCTCGCCGGCCTGGACCTGGTCGCGGCCGTTGGCCTTGGCCCGGTACAGGGCGGCGTCAGCCGCCGCGATGACCTCGGCGGCGCTCAGCCCGTGGCCCGGGTACGAGGCCACGCCGATACTCGCCGTCACCGGGACAGACGCCGACGACTGCGCGATCGCCCGCCGGACCGCCTCACCGGCGGCCAGGCCGGCCACGGGGTCGACGCCGGACAGGACCACGGCGAACTCCTCGCCGCCGTAACGCGCCACGAGGTGCGGTTCAGGACATTCGGCGCGAACCGCTTGGGCGACCTGTTTGAGTACCTCGTCGCCGACCTGGTGGCCGTACGTGTCGTTGAGCCGCTTGAAGTGGTCGATGTCGATCAGCAGCAGGCCCAGGTGGGTACCCGTCTCGCCGCCGTGCCGCAGCTCGGCCTCCAGGACCTCGTCGAAGCGGCGCCGGTTGGCGACACCGGTGAGGCCGTCGGTGTGCGACAGCGCGCGCAGCCGCTCGGTCAGCACCGACAGCTCCAGCGCGCCGGCCGCCTGGCTGGTCGCCTGCTCGGCGGTGTTCACCACGCGGCGCTCCACCCGCGGCGCCCACTTGCCCGTGCGGCCCATCTGCATGACGAGCGCGCCGCGGACCTGGTCGAGCACGAACGGGACGACGATGAACGCGCGGGCCTGCGGCATGACCTCCGACAGCCACGGGTCGTGGGCGGCGTCGAGGCGGGAGCGCAGGAGCGTCTGCCCGCTGGCCATGGCCGCGCCGACCAGCGACTGCGGGTGCGCGTGGGCGAGCATCCGGTGCACCGCGGGGGCGCCCTCGCCGTCGACGACGGCGGCGAGCAGCCGCTGCGTCGTCGGGTCGACGACCTCGGTGCTGTAGGCGAGGACGGCGGCCCGGTGGGCGCCGAGTTCGGCCTGCGCGAAGGCCGCGAGCGCGGACACCACGGCGTCCGGGTCGGAACTGGACACCACCTTCACGCCGAACTGGTGCAGCACCTCGCTGTCGTACCGGCGGCGGCGCAGCTCGCGCTCGTTGTGCGCGGCGAACGACGCCGTGCCGAGCACGGCCGTCCAGATGGCGGCCAGGTACAGCCACAGCTCACCGGCGGCGTAGGGGTGGGAGCCGCCGAACTGCCCGGCCCGGTCCGCCTCCAGGATCATCAGCGCGAGCACGCTGTGCCACACCGCGATCTTGGCGCCGGTGCGGAACGAGGCCAGCAGCGTCACCGAGATGGCGTGCAGGATGATCACGTACGCGAGCGCGCTGTTCAGCTCGCCGGTGGCCCACCAGGCGAACGTGAGCAGCACGCCGTCGACGAGCATCGCCACGGTGAGCGAGATGCGGGTGCCGCGGCGCCCGAGCCGCCCGGCGAACAGGGTCGCGGCGCTCAGCACCGGCCAGCCGACCAGCGCCGCCAGCCAGTAGTGGGTGTACCCGCGCGGGTCGCCGCCGAGGCCGGCCAGCCAGACGGCCGCGACGAGGGCGGCGAGCAGGAACCGGGTGCCCAGCGTCCAGCGGACGCGGTCCTCGACCGGTACCAGCTCACCGGCCTTCACCTTGTTCTGCATGGTCACCCCCCTTCGGGCTCGGTGAAGCGCGCGTACTCCTTCGTCTCTTCGGCAGCGTCCGCCGAATCCGCGAAAATCAGGTACGGCTCTCGGGTGACCGGCGCCAGCGCCAGCTTCGGGTCCCGCCGGTCGAACCGGTCCTGCGCCAGCAGGAACAGGAACATCAGTCCAATGGCTACGGACGTGTACTGCGGCTTGCGCAGCGCGCCCTGGGCGGCCGTGCCGGCCGCCTTGGTGAACTCGGTGATGCCCTTGGCCACGCCCGCGGCGACGTTCTTGATGTTGCGGACGGCGCTGCCCAGCGGACTCCTGGCCGCGTCGGGGCGCGACTTGGCACTCTCGCCCCCGCCGCCGGTCTTCCGCTGGTCGCCGCCGCCGGGCGCCGCCGGCGCCGCCGTCGGCGTGGTCTTCTCGGTACCGGTGTCGGGTGCGCGGGGGGCCGGCGACGGGTTCGCGTTGGGCTGCGGCGGCGTCGTCACCACGGCCGGCGACGGGACCGTCGTCGGCTCCGCCGGGGGCGCGGTCGTGGGGACCGCCGGCACCACCGGCGGCGCGGTCGTCGGCACGACCACCGGCGGGGTCGTCGGGGTCACGGGCACGCTGCCCACGGTCACCATGCCCCAGGCGAGGTCGGCGTTGAACCGGGCGCCCTGGGCCTGCTGCGGCGCGTCGCTGCGCAGCCACACCGTCACCTGGAAGGTCTGGGTCTGGTTCGGGGTCGGCGTCCAGCCGGTGCCGACGCCGCCGACGGCGGTCAGGTCGGCGATGCTGCGCGAGCCGGAGTAGATCGCCGAGCCGGTGAAGCCGACGCAGGACGACGAGTTGCCGCCGGTACCGCGGCTGATCCGGACCCGGATGTGGTTGGCCAGACCGGCGCCGCCGGCGGTGATGTCCGTGACGTTCTGGGCGATCAGGCGCACCTCGCTGCCGCCGGGCCCGCCGTCGTACCGCACCGAGATGCACCGGCTGACCGGGGCGCCGGGGCCCAGGCGGTTGAGCTTGAACATCGACTGGCCGCCGTCGTCGTCGCTGAGCGCGACGCTGGCGATCTGGCTCATCCTGACCGGATCGTTGATCGCCTGCGGGGACATGGCGAAGATCATGAGCAGGCCGAACGAGCCGAAGAACAGCATCGCCCACACGCCATGCCAGGTGTCGTGAGAGTGTCGACCGTAGGCGCGGGGCATCCGTTCCTCCAAACCGCGATCGTTGTGGCCCACCTAATCGGCCGGCTCCGAGCCGGCATGAGCGCTAGCGGTGATCAGCTCAGGTCACCCCCGCCGCCGCCGACCTTGCTGGCGTAGCAAGAAGTACGTCGGAGGAGGACCACCACATGTCGGCACCCGCTCGGCACCGCGGCCGGCCCGGCCCCTGGCAGCGCCTGCGTGGGCGCGCCCAGGCCCCGGCCCCGGGGCCGCTGGAGCAGGCCGCGCTCGCGGCCGCCGACCTGGCGCCCCTGGACACCGCCGGCCTGGCCGTCGACACCACGAACGCCCCCCCGGTACCGCAGCCGGAGCGCGACGCCTACCCGCCGGTCCCGGCCGACTGGGCGGCGGATCCGGCCGCGTACGGGACCGGTCCGGCCGACGCGGGCAACCACGGGGCCGACGCGTGGCCCGACGACGAGGCGGACGCACGAAACGAGGCGGACGCCCGAAACGATGAGGCGGAGGCGGAGAACGACGACGCGGACGCGGGGTACGACGACGCGGAGCAGCCGTCCGCGGCGGAGGCGCCGACCACTGCCGACCCGGCCGACGCGGACCCGGACGACGCCGGCCCGCGCGACTTCGACCCACCCGCTCCCCCGGTCGCACCGATCCCGGCTGTCGCACCCGTCCCCGCTGTCGCACCCGTCCCGCCTATGGCGCCTGTCCCAATGGCCTCGGCGCCCACACCGGACACTCCCGCGACCGGACAGCACCCGCACCCCACCGCCGTGCCGGACCCGCGGCCGGAAACCGACGTACCGCCCGCTCCCGTCGAGCCTCCCCGCACCACGCCGACCCCGCCGACTGCCCCGCCGCTGCCTGCTCCCGCACCTCAGTCCCCGGTCGCCGCGGCTCCGCCGGCTCCCGCGCCGGTACAGGCGCCCCCCGCAGCCGCCGTACACGCGCCCGCCACCGCGCCGCTGGGGCTCTCCGCCGCCATCGCCGCGCGCGGCGGCGAGGCGCCTGTCTCCACGTTCGCGGCGCCGGTCCGCCCGGTGCCCGGTCCCGCTCCCGCCCGGATCGGCCCCGGCGCCGCCTGGGCGACCCGCGCCGCTGCCTCCCCCGCGCCGTCGCCGTCGGCACCGGCCGGCCCGCTGCGCCTGACGTCGCTCCAGAAGGCCGGCGACCTCGGCGTCACCGCGCTGTCGCTGGTCCGGCGGCTGACGCTGGCGCTGGCGGTGGGGATGCTCGCCTGGTCGCTGATCCCGGTGGCGTTCGGCTGGCAGACATCGGTGGTCATCTCGGCGTCCATGGCGCCGGCCATCCGCGTCGGCGACGTCGTGGCCACCGCCCCGGTCAAGGCGGCCGACGTGGCCAAGCTGCCCAAGGGCAGCGTCATCCTCATGGACGACCCGGCCAAGCCGGGCAAGCTGCTGCTGCACCGCCTCGTCCGGCACCGCAAGGACGGCACCGTGATCACCAAGGGCGACGCCAACAAGGCCAACGACTCCACCCCGGTGGAGGCGGACAAGGTCCGGGGCGTCGCGCGCCTGCGGATCCCCGTCGTCGGCCTGCCCGTCCTGTGGATGCAGCACAAGCAGTGGCCGCCGCTGGCCGCCCTCGGCGTACTGGTGTCGATCATCGTGCTCTGGCAGCCGAAGCGCCCCACCCCGCACTGACCCGTACCCACTGATCAGGGACCCGCCGGCACCGCCGGGCGGTCCCCGGACGACGCCTGGGCGCACCCCCACGCATCGACATCACTGACTGCAACCGGATGGCATCCCAGGGGCAACGGCGATCGCACGCACCTGCCGGAGCGTGGTAGCCGGGCACCGACCACCCGACGTGCCCAGGGGGAGGAAACACCACATGCGCAGGCCAGCCCACATCGGGATCAGCATCCTGGCGACGCTCGGCATCGCGATCGGCACGTTCGCCGGCACGCCGGTCACCGCCGCGGCCGCCAACGCCATGGGCGTCATCAAGGTCTCCGGCGGCAAGCTCAACATCCGCTCCGGCCCGTCCACGGTGTCCGCCCGGACCAGCCAGCTCGCCAGCGGCACCCGTGTCGCCCTGATCTGCCAGGTGGTCGGGCAGAAGATCTACGGCACCGTCCGCACCACCAACCTGTGGAACCGCCTCTCCGGCGGCCGGTACGCCTCGGACGCCTACGTCGTGCGCGGCACGGCGGCCGTCCCCCGCTGCGGCGCCGGCGGGCAGGTCTCCCCGCCCGTGGCCAAGCCGAGCACGCCCGCCACCGGCGTCGTCGTCAGCCGGTCCGGCTGGACCGCCCCGGTCCCCGGCGCCGCCGGCAGCGGCTTCCGCACCGCGTCGCGGCCCGGCCACGACGGCATCGACATCGCCGTCCGCAAGGGCGCGGCGCTGCGCGCGGCTGCGGCAGGCCAGGTCATCGGCGTCTACTGCAACGTCCCGCGCGGCTACAGCTGCGACAAGGACGGCTCGGTCAACATCAGCGGCTGCGGCTGGTACCTGGAGATTGTGCACGCGGCCGACGTGGTGACCCGGTACTGCCACCTCGCCCGCAAGCCGTTCGTCAGCGTCGGCCAGCGGGTCAGCGCCGGGCAGCTCATCGGCATCACCGGTTCGTCCGGCAACTCCTCCGGCCCGCACCTGCACTTCGAGATCCACGTGCACGCGCCCCCGGCGACCCACGCCAACGCGATCAGCCCGCTGCCGTTCCTCAAGCTCAAGGGCGTCGTCCTGAAGTAACGCCCGGCCGCCGCACCGCGGTTCCCGGGTACGCGGAAGCCCCGGCTCCCGGTGGCATGAGAAGTCATGTCACCGGCGGCCAGGGCTTTCGCCGTCTCCGGGTTTCGGCCCCGGTGTCCCCGGGTCAGGCGAAGCGGAAGACGAGCGGGAAGGCCAGCACGACCGTCCAGGCCCACGCGCCGTACGCCGCGAGGTAGCGGGTCTGCCACAGCTCCAGCCGGGCGAACGCCGCGCGCCCGCGCACGAAGGCCAGGAACAGCCAGGCCGACCACGCCAGGTTGGTGAGCAGGATGAGGTTCTCCCCCACCGCCGCCGTCTTGTTGGGGCTGAAGCCCCACTCGCTGATCCGCCCGGTGATCGCCACGAGCACCATCGCGTCGATGACCAGCGCGCTCACCACGAGGGCTAGTTGCAGGCGGTCGAACAGCCCCGGCGGTGCCGCCAGGTCGCGCGCCGAGATGGCGTACAGCAGCAGGCCCAGCACCACGACGAGCAGCAGGTCGAAGATGATGAGGACGTCGCGCTCGATGTCGATGCCGTTGTTGGTCCAGACGACGGCGACCAGGAACGCCGACAGCGCGACCGCGAACAGCGGCGTGAAGACGCGGGTCAGCACCGGCGCCATGTTCTCGATGACGCTCTGCTTGGCCTCCACCAGCCACGCCGCCACCGTCACCGCGGCCATCGCGCCGCACGGCAGCACCCACTGGAAGATCGCCACCTGGGCGTCGACCCCGATGGCCTCGAAGGTCCCGGCCGTGAACGCCATCAGCACGCCGCCGCCCAACCCGAGCAGCACGAAGTAGATCAGCCACTCCCCAGTGAACCGGATGAAGTCCATCCGCCGCCGGCTCTCGCCCCACTCCCCGCCCACGTAGGCCACGCCGACGGCCAGCCACAGCGCGAGCGGCAGGTGGATCGCCGTGAGCGCGATGCTCTGCGACTCCTGCGCCAGCGGGTAGGCGTTGGCGGCGACGCCGCCGACGGCGAACAGCGCCGCCAGCACCGCGACGACGCGTACGCCGACCTGGCGCTTCCAGGCGAAGTAGGCGGCCATCGGCGGCAGGGCGAACAGGCTGAGGTTAAGCGCGTAGAAGCGCGTGTCGTCCTCCTCCATGTCGACCCCGAACAGGCCCGGAACCTTGATCGCCACGGCGGCCAGGGCGGCGCACAGCAGCATCACCGGCAGGTCCCGGCGGGACCGGGCGGCGGCGGGCGGGTCCGGTTCGGCGGGCAACACGAGCTGCTTCCACAGCCGCTCGGAGTGCTCGCGGGCGAACTCCCGGGACAGCTCGTCGAGGCTGCCCATCCGCTTGACGGCGATGAGGAACGCCTCGTCGGGGCGCAGTCCCGCGCCGGTCAGGTCGGCGATCCGGCCGCGGAGGTGGTCCTCCAGCTCGTCGGCGTCGGGCCGGTGCAGCTCCCGGCGGCGGTCCATGTAGGCCCGCCACTCCGCGATCTGGCCCTCCAGTTCATTGTCGCTCCCGACGGTCATCCGCCCACCTCCCACAGCAGCGCCGGCATCGGCCTGACGAACTGCGTGGCGCTCCAGACACCGCGCAGGGTCTCGACCACCGCGGCCCACTGCTGCCGCTGCGCGGCCAGCTCGGCGCGGCCCTGCTCGGTGATCCGGTAGTACTTGCGGCGCCGGCCCCCGTCGGGGGTCTCCCAGGCCGAGTCGACGTGGCCGAGCCGCTCCAGCCGGTGCAGCAGCGGGTACAGCAGCCCCTCGGTCCACTCCAGTTGCCCGCCGGACAGCTCGTCGACCTGCCGGAGGATGGCGTAGCCGTAGCTCTGCCCCTCGGCCAGGATCCCGAGCACCAGCGGCGTCGCCGACGCGGCGACCAGGTCTTTCGTGATGCGCATGCGCAACCGCCCCTAACCCTAGAACTGCAATGCATAGTAGTTCTAGGTATCAGGGTCTGGCAATCACCGTACTACCGACAGTGAGATGAGCCGTTCGGCCGCCAGCAGGGGCGTTTCCCGCCGCGCGGAATCGAAGGCGCCCCGCGACGCGCTGTTACAAGTCGGGCTGCTCGTAGCTGTCCGCCATCCGGGCCACCGTGGCGGGATCGGCCGCGCCGCGGTAGACGCGGATGTCGTCGACCTCGCCGCGGAGGTAGTGCCCGAAGCGGCCGCCGACGACCCTGGACCGGCCGACCTGAAGTCCTGCGACGGCGTTCCACGGCGCGAAGTCCGCCGGCATCGTCGCCGCGCCGATCGCCCTCCCGTCCGCGTACAGCCGCACGGTGCGCGATGCCGTGTCGACGACCGCGGCGAGGTGCTCGCCGTCGCGGTCGGTGGACAGCAGGACCGCGCTGAGGACGGTCAGCTCCCTAGCGGCCACCGCGTCGCCGCCGGTCAGGACGACCTCCCAGCGGCCCGCGTCGTCGTCCGCTTCCCAGCGACAGCGGACCTCGAAGGCAGCGCGGCGGACGCCCGCCTGCGACAGCACCGCCATGGGCTCCCCCTTGCCACACCCCTCAGCGGACAGGCGCACCCGCGCGGCGACGGTGAAGCTGTCCGAGGTGTCGATCGGTGACTTCTCGACGAAGGCGTACCCGTCGCGGCCGTCCAGGCTGCCCAGGAAGCCGGTACCCACCAACGGCGTGACGCCGGCCGAGGCGGCGTCAACGACGCGGGCGGCGCCGCCCAGCGCCATCGGCACACCGCCGCGCTGCTCGGGGCTGACCTGTTCGCCGTCCCCGCCGTGGGTGTGATTGAGCTGCCAGTAGCCCTGCCGCGTCGCCGGGCGGACGGACAGCGCCTCGACCTCCGGCGCCACGAGCACCCGGTCGTACAGGGCCGCCTCGGAGACCAGGCCCGTCCACGTCTCGCCGTAACCGTCGTCGAGCTTGCGGCGGCCGACCTGCACGGCGCCGGCCGCACCCCACCCCGGCGCGGCGCGGCTCACCGCCGGCTCCGCCCTGCCATCGACGAAAAGCTGCACCGTCCCGCGGTACCTGTCGAACACCGCCGCCAGGTGGACCCACCGCCGGGCGGCCGCGTCGGCGGCGCTGGCCACCGTCGTGGCAGCGGCGTCGGAGGCGTCGGAGTCACGGACGGCGAACACCCACTTACCGGCGCTCGCGCCGAGCCAGAACTGACTGCCCCGAGCACCATCGACACTCAGCAGCGACCGTGCGCCGGGCACGTCGTCGCGCCACGCCCACGCGCTGACCGAGAACGATTCGGCACCGTTGATGCTGTCGGCCGGCGGGCCGGCCAGGTAGCTGTCCCGGACGCCGGTCAGCCCCACGGCGCGGCTGGTCGGGCAGCCGCTGACGGCACACTTCGGACCGGGTGCACCCGGAATCGCGCCTGCGGCGACCCGCAGCGGAAGGCGCGCCCGCGCGTCCGCGATCTGGGCCGCGCCCGCACCTTCGTTCATCGCCCACTCAGCCACGGACCGCCGGGACGAGACGGGGAACGTGCACGTCGCCGATCCGGTCGCCTGCCCCGCACCGTCCACGGCCAGCACGGACAGCGCGTGCCACCCGGACCGCTGCGCCTGCCACGACCGGATGAGGGCGACACCGCCGACCACCGGGACCGTCCTGTCGGGGTCCGGCCCGCCGTCGAAGCCGTAGCGGAACGCCTTGGTGTCCGCGTCGTCGGACTCCAGCCGGAACGTGTCGTAACCGCCCACCGCCGCACGGGGGTTCTCCGCCGGACCCGGTTCGGGGCAGTCGAGCGTGGAGCCCGGCGCCCGCGGCAGGAACACCTCCGAGCTGACCCGCACCTGCCCGGCCCGTCCGGCCGCCGCTGTCGCGGCGTCCCCGGCGGCGGATACCGGCGAGGTGGGCAAGGTCGCACCCGCCGCCGCCACCAGCACCGCCGACAGCATCGCCAGCCGGTATCCCATCGGACCCCCAGATCGCCACCCGCCCGCCGGACCGGCGCGCGACGGTTCGCGGATACCGTAGGGCGCGCCCTGAAGTTCGTCAATATGTAGATTCCCGACACTACTGACGTTCAGGCGGGCTATCGGCAGGAAACGCACACCTGTAGTTCTCTGTACTTCCGAATGCCGCCGGTTCTCGCGTTCGGGTGCTCGGCGGGGGGCGCGGACGGAAAAATGGGCGCATGAACCGTTCGTCCGCCTCGGTCGTCCTGCTCGCCAGCGGCAGCGAGCGCGACTTCCGCGCCTGCCTGGAGTCCCTGGCCCCCACGCTCGGCCTGCGCGACGAGGTGGTCTGCGTCGTCGACCCGGCGGACCGGCCCCGGGCCGCCCTGCTCAGGGCCCACCCGAAGATCACTGTCCTGCCGCTGGCCGATCCCGAACCGGCCGACCGCTGGCGGGCCGGGATCGCGGCGACCACCCACCCGGTCGTGGTGCTGCTCGACGGCGACGTCATCCTGACCGCGCACTGGCTGGACCAGGTCGTGCGCGCCGTCGACGAGCCGGGCGTGGTCGCCGCGGGGCCGCGCTGCCACCGCAGCGCCGGCCCCCAGGCGGCGGAGGTGCCCGAGTCCGCGCTCGGGACGGTGGCCACGTTCGGCGCGTTCGCCCGCCGGTGGCGCCAGGAGAACCGCGGCGGCGTCACCGACGTCGACGCGCTCGGGGCGGTCTGCGTGGCCGCCCGGCGCGAGGCGCTGGCGGCCGTCCCGCTGGTCGAGGCCCGGATCGGGTACGCCGAGCTGGCCGCCGCCGGCCGGATCGTCGTCGTGGACGGCGCGCTGGTCGCGCACGTCGGCGCGGCCGCCTGCGCCCTGCGCGGTACGCCCGCGGAGGCGCCGGTGCTGGTGTCGGCGAGCATGATCGTCAAGAACGAGGAGCGGGTGCTCGGCGACAGCCTCGACGCCGTGCGCGACTTCGTGGACGAGATCGTCGTGTACGACACGGGGTCCACCGACCGGACCCGCGAGATCGCCGCCGCGCACGGCGCCCGGGTGGTCGAGGGCTACTGGAACGACCACTTCGCCGACGCCCGCAACCGCGGCATCGACGAGTGCCGGGGCGAGTGGATCATCGTGGTGGACGCGGACGAGGCCGCCGCGGGGGACCCGGACGCCCTGCGCCGGACGCTCGCCACGACGCGGGCCGACACGTTCCTGGCGATGGTCTACAACGCCAAGGACACCGGCAGCAACGCGCTGTGGTCCACCCGGGTGTTCCGCCGCCGCTTCGCCCACTACCGCGGCCGCCTCCACGAGCAGGTCGTGGACCGCGTCACCGGCGGCGGCGTGGTCGGGCCGAAGCTGGACGTCGCCACGCTCTCCCTCGCCCACTCCGGCTACACGACCGCGCGCATCGCCGCCAAGGACAAGTCCGCGCGCAACCTGGAACTGGCCCGCCTCGCCGCGGCCGACGACAGCGCCCCGATGACGGCGTTCGTCAACCTCGCCCGCTCGGCGCTGCTGGTCGGCAACCTGGACGAGGCCATCGGGGCCGCCGAGCGCGGCCTGCGCCGCGAGGGCGACCGGGTGCCGACGCTCATGCTGCTCACGGTCCTGGTGCGGGCGTACGCCGAGCACGGGCAGCTCGCCGAGGCGCACGCCACCCTCGACCGGCTGCGCGGCATGGACGCCTCGGCCGCGACGGTCGTCCCGGCCGAGGTGCGGCTGCTGCTGGCCGAGGAGTCCTACGCCGAGGTACTCGACCGGATCCGCGCCTTCCCCGACCGGACCACCGACGACATGCTGCTGGTGGTCGGCCGCGACCAGCTCGCGAATCTGGAGATCGCGGCGCTGGCGGGCCTGGAGCGGCACGAGGAGGCCGCCGGGCGGCTGCGGGCGGTTCTCGGGCAGGGCGACCTGCCCCTGTCGCTGGTCACGACGGCGCGGGTGCTGGAGCGGGCCGGCGGGGGTATCGACACGGTCGCCGAGATCTTCCCGGCCGACCGGCTGCGCACGCTGCTGGCCGCCGTCGTCAACGAGCCTGCGCCGCTGGTAGACGCGCTGGCCGACGCGCTGTGGCAGCGGCACGAGGGGCACCCGGTGCCGTTGGCGCTCGGGGCGCGGGTCGGCCCCGCGCTGACGCCCGACCGGGCGCTGGAGTGGTCCGCCCGGCTGCGCGCGCACGGGCACGCGGCCGACTGCCCGCTGCTGGCGCTGGCGCAGGAGAAGTCGCGCACCCCGCGGGACCGGGTGCGCGCGGCGGCGGTCGCCCTGGCGACGTTCGGCGACGGCGCGGCGGTGCCGCTGCTGGAGCAGGCCCTGGCGGCGGTACCGGCGACGGACCACGAGACGGTGATCGCCGACCTCCGCCTCCTGCTCCCGGAGGTCGCCGCCTCGCTGACCCCCGCGGACTGACCAGTCCGGCCCGGGTGCGGGTCTAGCGGCTCTCGCCGGGTTCGCCCGCCTCGGCCGGCGGGGCCGTCGGCGGCGCGGCGGGGGGCGCGGGCTGGGGGGACGCGACCGGGGGCGGACCGGCGGGGCGGTGGGGACGCAGGAGGTTGGCGAGGTCGCGGACCGCCGAGTCCGACGGCGAGGCCGCCGCGCGGTTGGCGGCCTGGAGCTCGCGGTAGATCTCCTCGCGGTGCACCTGGATCTCGCGGGGCGCGCGGATGCCGATGCGGACCACGTCACCGCGGGTCTCCAGCACCGTGACGACGACCTCGTCGCCGATGTGCACGCTCTCGCCGGGGCGCCGGGTCAGGACAAGCATCTTCGCGCTCCTTAGGCCGCGGCCGTCAGTTCGGCACGCACCGGCAGGTCGCTGCCGCTGAGCACCACCTGGAGGGCCTTGCGGCTCACCTGGTCGATGAGGATCGGCGCCAGTTGGTTGGCGGTGCTCTCCGCCACCGACTCCCCGGTCGTGATGACGAGCAGGAGCAGGATGCGGGCCAGGTCGTCGGTCCCGAGCAGCTCCAGCGCCTCCTCGGGCACCTCGGGCGCGTACGCGGGGAAGAACGGCGCGGGCGGCGCCACGAGGAAGCGCAGCCCCGGGTCGTCCACGGAGGTCAGCGCATAGAGCAGGCCGTCCTCGTCCAGCCGGACCAGGGCGAAGGCGCGGTGCCGGGGGAAGCCCGGCAGGGGCGCGACGAACTCGATGACCGGCAGTTCACCGTCCGGCTGCTGGGTCATGTGCTCCTCGTCAACGAAGTCGGTCGGCCCGCCTGCGGCAGCCGGCGGGCCGGCGCCGTCAGCGGAGGAAGTCGACCAGCGACGGCTGGATGACCCGGGCGGTCGTGGACAGGGCCGCCTGGTAGGCCGTCTGCTGGATCTGCATCTCCATGATCGTCTTGGGCAGGTCGATGTCCTCGACGTCGGAGAGCTGCGTCTCCAGACTGAGGATCCGATCTCGGGCTGTTTGCCGCATTTGTTCCACGCGATTGTACTTCGAGCCGACGTTGGCGAGCTGCGTCTGGATGTTATTCATCGCCGTGTCGAGGTTGTCCAGGCCCGTACCCAGGCCCGCCTGGTTGCCGGCCCGCAGGTCGGTGGCGATCTGGGTCAGCAGCTCGAACATCTGCGTCGGGGTGCCGTCGGCGCCGAAGACCTCCGGGCCCGTGACGTCCACCCGCACCGTGGTGCCGTCGCCGACGGCGCGGTCGACGGTCCGGTTCGGGCCGGTCGGCTCGCCGTCGTAGACGCCCGCGGCGGTGTAGGCGGCGGGGCCGGAAGTCGTGCCGCCGAACACGGGGCGGTCCAGGTACTTGGTGTTGGACAGGTCGATGAGGGCGTCGCGGATGTTCTCGACCTCGACCGCGAGCGCCTCGCGCGCCGACACCGAGCCGCTGGTGCTGGCGGTGCGGCCGGTGAGCACGAGGTCGCGGGCGCGCCGGACGTGGTCGAGGCTGGTGGTCATCGTGTTGTCCAGCGTGCCGAGCCAGCCGATGCCGTCGTCGGCGTTGCGGGTGTACTGCTCCAGCGCCCGGATCTGGCCGCGGAGCTGGAGCGAGGACACGGCGCCGGTGGGCGAGTCCGACGGGCGCGAGATGAGCTTGCCGCTGGAGAGCTGCTCCTGGAGCCTGCCCGTCTGGTGCAGGTTGCTCTGCAGGTTGCGCATGACGCGCGCGGCGACCGACTGCTGGGTCGAGCGGATCGACAGTGCCATCTCCGATTACCTCCCGACCAGGCCGGTGCGGTTGATGAGGGTGTCCAGCGCTTCGTCGAGGCTGGTCAGGACGCGGGCGGCGGCCTCGTACGCCTTCTGGTAGCTGATGAGGTTCGTCATCTCCTCGTCGATGTTGACGCCGGAGTCGGCGAACCGCAGGGCGTCCATGTCACCGGTGACCCGGCCCTGGATGTCGGCACGGCGCTGCGCCGTCTGGGACTCGACGCCCAGTTTCACCACCGCGGAGCGGTAGATCGAGTCCGGGCCGTTGGTCGCGCTGCCGAGCTTGGACAGGGTGGTCGCCAGGCTGCCGTCGAGCGTGCCGTTGATCGTGCCCGCCGCCACCTCCTCGGGGAGGGTGAGGCCGACCGAGATCGTCCGGGCGGTCATGCCGATGACGCCCGCGCTGTTGTCGACGAACATGTCGCGGTTGGTGCCGCCGTCCAGGCCGACGCCGGTGCGGTGCCGGCTGTTGACCTCGTTGGCCAGGCTGACGGCCACGGCGTCCAGCTCCCCGGCGTAGCCGGGGATGATGTTGTTGAGCGTCTCCAGGCCGGCGCCCATCGTGCCGACCGTGACGACGGCTTCGAGGTTGTTGTCCGCCCAGCGCAGCTCGACCTCGGCGCCGGCCTGGTCCTCCAGGCGGTTGGCGCCCGTCGGGACGAGGTGCCGGGCGGTGGAGCCGCCGACGAGGGTGGAGCCGCCGATGTAGACGTCGACGGCGCCGTTCTCCCGGGCGACCGTGGTGGCGCCGGCCAGCTCGGCCAGCTCCATCAGGCGCAGGTCCCGCTCGTCCTTCATCTCGTTGGACGGCATCCCCGCGGCCGTGGCCTGGGTGATCGCCTGGTTGAGGGCGGCGACGGCGTCGGCGGCGTTGTTGAGCTGGGTGGTGTACGCGCCGAGCTGGGTGCTGGAGGTGTCCCACTGCGAGGAGAGGGCGTCGTAGCCGGCGCGCAGGCCGTCGGCGACGACCTCGGCGCGCTGGAGGAGCTGGTTGCGGGCGGCGGTGTCGCCGGGCCGGTTGGCCACGTCGCCGAAGCCGGCCCAGAAGTCGGTGAGCTGCGCGCCGAGCGCGGTGTCGCTGGGCTCGGCGAAGACGCCCTCGATCCGGGTGTACAGGTCCTGCTTGCCGGTCAGGTAGCTGGACTGCGCGTGCTCGGCCCGGCCGCGGGTCTCCAGGAAGTTGTCCCGGAGCCGGACGATGTCCTCGACCTTGACGCCGGCGCCGGCCTTGTCGGCGGGGGTGGCGAAGATGGCGGGCACCACGGCGCCGCCGGTGGGGACCATGTCGGCGCGCTGCCGGGAGTAGCCCGCGGTGTTGGCGTTCGCCACGTTCTGGCTGGCGACGTCCATGCCGCGGCGTTGGGCGTAGAGAGCGCTGAGTGCGGTGTTCAGCCCGCCGAAGGTACTCGCCATCAGATCGCCTCATCCACGAGTCGGGAACGCCGATCGGCGACGACGGACTGTCCGTCGCGGCCGTAGGTCTCGACCGAGCCGGCCACCATCGCCATGGTCTCCCGGGCGGCGCGCTGGCCGGCCGTGAGCAGGTCGCGGTTCGTCTCGGCCATGCCGCTGATCTCAGCGGTCAGGGTCAGGAAGGCCTTGCGGTGCTGGTGCAGCAGGTCGTTCCACGGCACGGGCGCGGCGTCGGCGATCTGCCCGAGGCTGGCGTCCGGGCTCATGCCCAGCTCGTCGGCGACGGACAGCGAGTGGGCGGCGCGCAGCACCTCGGTCTGCCGGATCTGCTCCAGCACCATCTCCACCTCGCGGGTGGCGTGGGCGAGCCAGCGGGAGCGGCCGGCGGTCAGCAGCAACTGCTCCTCCTCCAGCTTGAACAGGAGCAACTCCATCAACTCCCGCGTGCGGAACAGCACGCTCGACAGCTCCGTGAAGCTCACTGCTGTCCCCCTCGCTAGCGAAAGCCGGCCGGCGTCCGGCCTTGTACGACGTCTCCGTTCGGCACCGGGTGCCGCGGGCTGAGGAAACACCGCCCAGTACTGAACCCAAAGCAACCATCCAGCAACCGTCCGTGACCCGTCCTGGTACCCGTACCACCGGAAATTGGTTCTTGTCCGACGACGCCGAGCGCCTCCACCCAGGGAAAACGCCGGCACCGCCAGGAAGGGACCGCGATGACCACCACCGCCACCGCCACCCCCGTCAGCCGCGAGCTTGAGGACCTGATCCGCGCCCACATGCCGCTCGTCGGCCACCTGGTCCGCGAGATGCTCGGCCGGCTCCCCTCGCACGTCCAGCGCGACGACCTCACCTCCGCCGGCCTCGCCGCGCTGGTGACCGCCGCCAAGTCGTTCGACGCCGAGCGGGGCATCCCCTTCGCGCGGTTCGCCTCCACCCGCATCCGCGGCGCCCTGCTCGACGAGCTGCGCGGCCAGGACTGGGCCTCGCGCTCGGTCCGCCAGCGCGCCCGCCAGGCCGACACCGCCCGCCAGCAGCTCATCGCCACCCTGGGCCGGACCCCGACCCCCGCCGAGCTGGCCTCGGCCATGGGCGTCGGCGTGCACGAGATCGAGGCCGTCGAGGAGGACGTGCAGCGCGCCGTCGTCCTGAGCCTGCAGGGCTTCACGGCCGGTGCGGCCGAGGAGATGGTCACCGAGCGCACCCTGGGCCCCGAGGAGATGCTGCTGCACCGCGAGCGCATCGGCTACCTGCACGACGCGATCGAGGCACTGCCGGACCGCCTACGCCTGGTGGTGCAGCGCTACTTCCTCCGGGAGCAGCCGATGGCGGAGATCGCCGAGGAGCTGAACGTGACGGAGTCGCGGGTATCGCAGCTACGCGCCGAGGCGCTGGCGCTGCTCAAGGACGGCATCAACACCCAGCTCGACCCGGAGCTGGTGGCGCACAACGACCGCCCCGAGGGCTGTGTCGCGCGCCGCCGGGCGGCCTACTACGCCCAGGTGGCCGGCCGCGGCTCCCTGACGAGCCGGCTCGCCGCCACCAACGCCAACGGGATGCCCGTGGCCGTGCGCGTCGCCGCCTGAACTACCCGAAACTTTCTCAACTAAATTCCGGCCCCACCCTTAAGACAGCCCGTAGCACGCCGAATACAACGGGTGACCGGCCACGGACGGTCGGTGTACGACCCAATATCAAGGAGGAAAAGTCATGGGTCTCCGCATTAACCAGAACATCGCGGCAATGAACTCGTACCGTAACCTGTCGGTCACGGACAGCCAGATGGGTAAGTCGCTGGAGAAGCTGTCGTCGGGTTTCCGGATCAACCGGGCCGCCGACGACGCCGCTGGTCTGGCGATCTCCGAGGGCCTGCGCGCGCAGGTCGGTGGCCTGAAGGTCGCCGTCCGCAACGCGCAGGACGGTATCTCCGTGGTGCAGACCGCGGAAGGTGCCCTGACCGAGACGCACGCCATCCTCCAGCGGATGCGTGACCTCGCCGTTCAGGCGTCGAACGATGGTGCCCTGAGCGACACCGACAAGGCCAAGGCGGACGCCGAGTACCAGGAGCTCGTGCTGGAGCTCGACGACATCGCCAACAACACGACGTTCAACGGCACCAACCTCCTCGACGGCTCGTACGCCGCCAAGGACTTCCAGGTTGGCGCCAACGCCAACGAGACGCTCCAGATCACCATCGGTGACATGACTGCGGCCACGATCCTGGGCGCCGTCGGTGACCTGCTCGACTCCGCCAACGCTCAGACCGAGCTGGCGGCCGTCGACACCGCGATCGCGGCGGTCTCCGACCAGCGGGCGACTCTGGGTGCCACCCAGAACCGCCTGGAGCACAAGATCAACAACCTCAGTGTCACCGTGGAGAACCTGAGCGCCTCCGAGAGCCGGATCCGGGACACGGACATGGCCCAGGAGATGATGCAGTTCACCCGCAGCCAGATCCTGACCCAGGCCGGCACCGCGATGCTCGCCCAGGCCAACCAGGCCTCGCAGGGCGTCCTGCAGCTGCTCCGCTAATCCAAGCTGGGTAGCCCACAACTTAAAAGGCGTCAACACAACTGAATAGACAACTGAATAGACGGGGCGGCCGGCACACGCCGGCCGCCCCGTCCCCTAAGTAACGGACATCCTTTTCCCCGGAGGGGAGCTGACCATGGGTTCCATGAGCATCGACGGTCTCGCGAGCGGCCTCGGTACGACTGACCTCATCAACCAGCTCATGCAGATCGAGGCGCTGCCGCAGACAGCCCTGCGCAGCAAGGTCGACACGCAGAGCAAGGCGGTCACCGCCCTGCAGAGCGTCAACACCAAGCTGGCCAACCTGCTCAAGGCAGCCAAGGACCTCTCCGGCACCGGGGTCTGGGGCGCGATGAAGACGACGAGCAGCACGACTGCCGCCATCGCCACCGCCGACACCTCCGCCGCCGCCGGCTCGCTCACCTTCCGGGTCGACCAGCTCGCCGCCGCCCACACCGTCACCTTCGACGGCCGGGTCGGCGCCACCACCGACGCCGTGATCTCGGGCGCCACGCTCGACGTCCAGCTCGCCGACGGGACGGTCAGCACCGTCTCCCCCGCCAGCCAGTCGCTGTCCGACGTCGTCAAGTCGATCAACAACACCGCGAACGCCGCGTACACGGCCGCCGCGGTCCAGGTCGCCCCCGGGCAGTTCACCCTCCAGCTCACCGCCAAGGACAGCGGCGCCGCGGCGGCGTTCACCGCCCCCGCGCAGATCGACAGCCTCGGCCTCCAGGGTGTCACCACCCAGGGCGTCGACGCCCAGATCAGCGTCGGCGCCGACAACCCGTACACCGTGACCTCGGCGACCAACGCCTTCGAGGACGTCCTGCCCGGCGTGACCATCACCGCCGTGAAGAAGCAGACCGCCGGCGAGGACCCGGTCACCGTCTCGATCGCCGCCGACTCCGACGCCGTGGCCGAGAAGGTCAAGGCGCTGGTCGACGCCGCGAACGCCGCGCTGACGGACATCGCGGTACAGACGCGGACGAAGCAGGGGTCGACGACCGGCGGCGCGCTGGCCGGCGACTCGACCATGCGCCGGCTCGCGCAGGACATCCTCGGCGCCGTCGGCGGCGGTGGCGGCAGCGCCCTGGGCGCGTTCAGCGCCGTCGGCGTCCAGGTCACCCGGGACGGCGCCCTCACCTTCGACAAGGCGAAGTTCCAGACCGCCTACAAGGCCGACGCGGCCAAGACCCAGGAGTACTTCGACTCGTTCACCGACCGCAACCACGCCAACGCGGACGCCGACGTCTTCGACCCGGGCTGGGACACCGCCAACGGGCTGGCCCGCAAGCTGGAGGTCATCGGCCGGGTCGCCACCGAGGGCGTCCGGCTGCCCACCATGGCCGCCGGCAGCGCCAAGGAGGGCGTGCTCCAGGGCATGATCAAGCGCAAGAACGAGTTCATCGGCGACCTCAACGACCAGGTCTCCGCGTGGGACACCCGGCTGGAGACCCGCCGCACGATGCTCCAGCGGCAGTTCTCCAGCATGGAGACCGCGCTGAGCAGCATGAAGTCGCAGTCGAGCTGGCTGTCCAGCCAACTCGCCAGCCTCGGCTGACCTGCCCGCCGCCCAGTGACCCCCGTGCCACCGACGGAGAGAGCAGACTCGATGACCACCCCTTCCAATCCCGCGCTCCGCGAGCGGTACCTGCGCGACGCCGTCGCCACCGCCTCCCCCGCCAAGCTGCTGGTGATGCTCTACGACCGGCTGGTCCTGGACCTGGCGCGGGGCGAGCAGGCGCTGCGCGAGGAGAACCGCGACGAGGCCACCGCCCAGCTCCAGCACGCCCAGGAGATCATCATGGAGCTGCGGGCCTCGCTGGACACCTCCGCCTGGGAGGGCGGCCCCGGTCTGGCCCAGCTCTACGGCTTCCTGCTCACCGAGCTGATCCAGGCCAACGTCCGCCGCGAGCCCGACCGGGTCGCCAGTTGCAAGGCGCTGGTCGAGCCCCTGCGGGACGCCTGGCGCGAAGCGGCCGTAGTCCCGGCTCCCGCCGCCTGAGGCCCGCCGTGACCACGGACGAGTGGCGGGCCGCCTGGCTCGCCGCGCTGGACGCGTGTGAGGCGGACGTGACGGAAGTGGAGGCGATGCTCGCCCAGGAGCACCGCTTCCAGGACATGGAGACGCGCCAGGGCTGGCAGCCGCCGGCCAACATCGGGCAGCTCCCGCTGGACCTGCGCCCGCGCGCCGACGCGATCCTCCAGCGCCAGATCGCCGCCGCCCAGGCGCTGACCCTGGCGATGACCGCGAACCGCCGCCAGGCGGCCTTCGCCGCGAAGGTGGAGAACGGCTCCCCGGGCAAGACGCCGCCGAGCTACGTCGACCAGGCCCTCTGAGCCGCCCGTACCAGCACCGCCGACCCCACCGACCCCGGTAAGCGAGGGACCTTCCGCACCAGGCGCCCCAGGCGTCGCGGGAGGTCCCTCGCGTATGTCGGGGACATCCGCCGGCCGAGGAAAAAAGCGGTGGGCAACCGACTAGCAACCGTCCGTGTTGTTGTCTCGCTACCGCGGCGGCCGAACGTAGTGGGTGAGCAAGGAGCTCACACCACCGCCACGGACTGAGGCGACCCACGCAGCGAAATCTGAGGGGAGCGGCTGCGAGTGTTCGACGATGTGTCCTCGGCAGCTCTGCGCGTCGCGCTCACCGGTCTGGCCCAGCGCCAGCGGGTGACCGCCAACAATATCGCCAACATCGAGACCCCGGGTTTCCGCGCCGGCCGCGTCCAGTTCGAGAGCGCGCTGCGCGACGCGGTCGACTCGACCGACGACTCCGGCGTCATCGGTGCGGTCGAAGCCACCACCGCGCAGTCGCTCCAGCCGACCCGCCTCAACGGCAACAACGTGAATCTCGACCACGAGACGCTGTCGAACATCGACACGGGCTTGCGGTACCAACTCATGCTCCGCGCGCTGGACAACAAGTACAGCGGCCTGAGCACCGTGATCCGGGGGTCCTGATCATGACGCTTTTCGACTCGATCGGGATCGCCGGAAGCGGCGTCACCGTCTACCGCAAGTGGCTCGACGCGGTCTCCGACAACATCGCCAACATGAACGACGCCGCCCCCACCAGCGGCCCGGCGTTCCAGGAGCGGTTCGTCATCGCCCAGGAGGCGGCCGACGGCAAGGGCGCCCAGGTCGGCGGCGCGCGGTTCGGCAACGCGGCCGGGCGCATGGTCTACGAGCCCAACCACCCGTACGCCGACGACAAGGGCTACGTCCGCTACCCGGACATCAACCTCTCCGACCAGATGGGATCGCTGATCATGGCGCAGCGCGGCTACCAGGCCAACCTCGCCGTCGTCGACCGGGCCAAGGGCGCCTATGAGGCCGCCCTCCAGTTGGGTCGCTCGTGACCTCGGCGATCGAGCCCATCGGGGCGATCGGCGGTCTCACGGGTGCGGCACCGATCGCACCGATCGACACCACCCTGGACATCGGCGCCACCACCGGCGTCGAGGGTGCCGGCAAGGCGGACTTCGCCAGCACCCTGGCGAGCAGCCTCCAGCAGGTCCAGGACATGCAGCACAAGACCAGCGATCTTTCGGTACAGGCGGCCACCGGCACCCTGTCCGACGTCCATGACTACATGATCGCCTCCGCCGAGTCCGGTATCGCGACGCAGTTGACCTCCGCGGTCCGCAACAAGGCAGTCGAGGCGTTCCAAGAGATCATGAGGATGCAGGCCTGATGGGTGACCGGATTCCCGCACCGCTCCGCCGGATCGGCGGCACGTTCAGCTCGTTCACGGCCGGCCAGAAGGCCGTCACGCTGCTCGGCATCGTGGCCCTGGCCGTCGGCGGCTTCTTCTTCGCCACCTGGGCGTCGAAGCCGGCCATGGCTCCGCTGTTCTCGAACCTGTCCGGCCAGGACGCCTCGGCGATCGTCGAGAACCTGACCAGCACGGGCGTCGAGTACGAGCTGACCGACGGCGGCGCGACCATCATGGTCCCCTCCGACAAGGTCTACGACCTGCGCCTGCAGATGAGCGGCGAGGGCCTGCCGGCCCAGGCCGACACCGGCTACGCGCTGCTGGACAAGCAGGGCATCACCACCAGCGACTTCATGCAGCACATCGGCTACCAGCGCGCCCTGGAGGGCGAGCTGGCCAAGACGATCAAGTCGATCGACGGCGTCCAGGCCGCCACCGTGCACCTGGTGCTGCCGGAGAAGGACATCTTCAGCGACGACGAGAAGAAGCCCACGGCGTCGGTCATGGTCACCGGCAAGTCCGGCTCCACCCTGGACGACGAGCAGGTCCGCGCGGTCGTGCACCTGGTCGCCTCCTCGGTCGAGGGCCTGGACCCCAAGAACGTCACCGTCGCGGACGCCTCCGGCACGGTCCTGTCCACCGGCGACGGCCGCGGCCAGACCGGCGCCGGTGGCGGCGGCGGCGACCAGCGCGCCAAGGCCACGGCGGAGTTCGAGACCAAGATGAACTCCGCGGTCACCCGGATGCTGGAGAGTGTCGTCGGTACCGGCAAGGCCATGGTCAAGACCACCTCCGACCTGGACTTCGACGAGACCGAGACCGAGTCGCAGCGCTACACCGCCGACCCGGCCGTGCCCCCGCTGACCGAGACCACCAAGAACGAGAAGTACACCGGCGGCGGTGCCGGCAACGGCGGCGTGCTCGGCCCGGACAACATCCAGGTGCCCAACGGCAACGGCGGCAACGGCACGTACGACTCCACCGAGGAGGCCCGGCGCAACGCCGTCGGCGTCATCAAGGAGACCCGCAAGGCCGCCCCGGGCGCCGTCCGTCGGCTCAGCGTCTCGGTCCTGCTGGACCAGAACGCCGCCGCCGGGGTCAACCAGGCGCAGGTGCAGCAGCTCGTCTCCGCCGCCGCCGGCATCAACGCGGCACGCGGCGACACGATGGCCGTGACCATCCTGCCCTTCAGCACCGCCGACGCCGACACGGCGAAGGCCGAGGAGGACAAGGCCGCGGCCGCCGAGAAGACCGACCAGCTCATGGGCTACGCCAAGACCGGCGGCCTGGTGCTGATCGTCCTGATCCTGATCTTCCTCGCCTGGCTGGGCAACCGGAAGAAGAGCAAGGGCCTCACCGACGAGGAGCTGGCGCAGCTCGCCGAGATGCAGGCGGCGCTGGTCGCCGAGGCCGACGCGGCCCGGGCGATCGAGGGCGGTCCCGACACCGCGGCGATCGAGGCCGGCGAGGACGTGAACAACCGCCGCGAGGAGATCTCCGAGATGGTGGCCAACCAGCCCGAGGAAGTCGCGGTGCTGCTGCGGAGCTGGCTCGCCGACCGGCGCGGCTGAGACGACAGGAAGGGGACCTAGCTGATGACGATGGCGACCAGCGAGCTCACCGGCCTGCGCAAGGCCGCGGTGATGCTGCTCCAGATGAGCAAGGAGGACTCGGCCAAGATCCTCGCCCAGATGCGGGAGTCCGAGGTCGAGGAGATCATGGCCGAGATCGCCCGGATCGGGTCGGTCGACGCCGACACCTCCGCGGGGGTCCTCGACGAGTTCGCCCTGATGGCCACTACCCACCGGCTGGCCACCCAGGGCGGCATGGACCACGCCCGGGAGATGCTGGAGGCCACGCTCGGCAAGGAGAAGGCCGCCGCGATCCTGGACCGCCTGTCGGTGACCGTCACCGACATGCCCTTCAAGTTCATCAACCACGCCGACCCGCGCCAGGTCCTCTCCTTCATCCAGCACGAGCACCCGCAGACCATCGCGCTGGTGCTGGCCCACGCCACCTCGACGATGGCCTCGCAGATCCTCTCCGGGCTCAGCCCGGAGCTGCAGGCCGACGTCGCCCACCGGATCGCCGTCATGGACCGCACCTCGCCGGAGATCATCCGCCAGGTGGAGCAGTCGCTGGAGCGCAAGATCTCCTCGGTACTCCAGCCCAACGAGCTGTCCACGGTCGGCGGCCTCCAGCCGCTGGTCGACATCATCAACCGGGCCGACCGCGGTACCGAGCGGCTCATCCTGGAGGGCCTGGAGGCCCGCAACCCGGAGATCGCCGAGGAGATCCGGCGCCGGATGTTCATGTTCGAGGACGTCACGATGCTGGAGGACCGCGCGGTCCAGCTCGTCCTGCGCTCGGTCGAGATGAACGACCTCGCCATCGCGCTCAAGGGCGTCAACGACTCCGTGCGCGACAAGGTCACCCGCAACCTGTCCGAGCGGGCCCGGGAGAACCTCGTCGAGGAGATCGACCTGCTCGGCCCGGTCCGCCTGCGCCAGGTGGAGGAGTCGCAGGCGAAGATCGTCCAGGCCATCCGCGCCCTGGAGGAGTCCGGCCAGATCGAGATCAACCGGGGTGGTGACGACGATGAGTTCGTGGACTGAGCCCAACCCGGTGCTGCGCGGGGCCGACGCCGCGCAGGTCGCCGCCGCCGACTTCGCCGCCGACCTGCGCGCGGCTGTCCCGGCGCCGAGCCACCTCGTGGCCCAGCAGCAGCAGGCCGCCCGCACCGCCGGGTACGCCGAGGGCTGGGCGCAGGGCCAGCGGGCCGCCCGCGTGGCCGCCCAGGCCGTCGCCGACCAGCTCGCCGCGGCCGACGCCGCCGAGACCACCGCCCGCGAGGCCCTGCTCGGCCAGGCCATCCAGGCCGTCGCGGGGGCGATGGCCCAGGTCGAGGCCCGCGAGGCGCCGGTCGTCGCGGAGATCGGCGCCTCGATCTTCGCGGCGGCGACGGCGCTGGCCGAAGCCGTCATCGGCTACGAGATCAACACGAACCCGGACACTCCGATGCACGCGGTCCGGCGGGCGCTGGCGATGGTGCCCACGGCCGAGGACGTGACGGTGCGACTGCACCCGTCTGATCACCGGGCGCTCACCGGTTCTGAAACCACGGTCGCGGAATCTGTAGATGGCCGGGCGGTAACCCTCCACCCCGATCCCGGCCTGCAGCCCGGTGACGCCACCGCCGACTACGGCGTCACCCACATCGACGCCACCATCGCCAACGCGCTTGACCGCGCACGGGAGGTACTCGCCTCGTGACCGTTGCTCTCACCGACCGTCTGTCCCGTGCCACCCGGGCCGCGTCCCCGCTCGTCACCGGAGCGGTGACCGGCGCCGTCGGCCTCCGCCTGACCGTCGAGGGGATCGGCGGCCGGGTCGGCGACCTGCTACGGATCGGCGAGGGCGCGGACGAGATGTTCGCCGAGGTCACCGCCCTGGACGGTCCCAAGCTCCAGTGCCTGCCGCTCGGCACCCTCGCCGGCGTCGGCACGGGCAGCCCCGCGGTCAACACCGGCGCGGCGCTCCAGGTGCCCGTCGGCGCCGGCCTGCGCGGCCGGGTGCTCGACGGCCTCGGCCGCCCCATGGACGGCATGGGCCCGCTGGACGACTGCTCCTACGTCGGCATCAACGCCGCTCCCCCGGCCGCCCTGGCCCGGCAGCGGATCACCCAGCCGATGGCGCTGGGCGTCCGCGCGCTGGACACGCTCGTCCCCGTCGGCCGCGGCCAGCGCCTGGGCATCTTCGCCGGCTCCGGCGTCGGCAAGTCGACCCTGATGTCCATGATCACCCGGGGTACCGACGCGCAGATCAACGTCATCGCCCTGGTCGGCGAGCGTGGCCGCGAGGTCCGCGAGTTCATCGAGAACGACCTCGGCGCCGAGGGCCTGGCCCGCTCCGTGGTCGTCGTCGCCACCAGCGACCAGCCGCCGCTCGTGCGGCTGCGCGCCGCCTTCGCCGCCACCCGGATCGCCGAGTGGTTCCGGGACACCGGCGCCGACGTCCTGCTGATGATGGACTCCATCACCCGCACCGCGATGGCCCAGCGCGAGGTCGGCCTGTCCGTCGGCGAGCCGCCGGCCACCCGGGGCTACCCGCCGTCGGTGTTCAGCATGCTCGCCCAGCTCATGGAGCGCGCCGGCCCCGGCGAGCGCGGCACCATCACCGGCCTCTACACCGTCCTCGTCGAGGGCGACGACCACAACGAGCCGATCGCCGACGCCGCCCGCTCGATCCTCGACGGCCACGTCGTGCTGGACCGCAAGCTGGCCACCGCCGGCCACTTCCCGTCGATCGACGCGCTGGAGTCCATCTCCCGGCTGGCCAACACGGTCACCACGCCGGACCAGCGCGCCGCCGCCACCGCCCTGCGCCGGCTGCTCGCCGCCCACCGCGACGTCCGCGAGCTGGTGGAGATCGGCGCGTACGTCACCGGGACGAACCCGGACGCCGACCTCGCCCAGGCGCTGTGGCCCCGGATCCTGGGGTTCCTCCGCCAGGACTTCGACGCACCGAGCACCGCCGCCCAAGCCTGGGAAGACCTGGTCACCGTGCTGACCGCCGGCGCCCACCTGCACACCGGCACGCCCGAGATCGGTGAGGACTGATGGGTACCTTCAAGCTCTCCGCCGTCCTGCGCGCCCGCCAGGCGCAGGAGGACGTCCGCAAGGCCGAGGTCGTCCGCGCCCGCGGCGCGTCGCGCGCCGCCCGCGAGCGCGCCGACGAGCGCAAGGAGCTGCTCAGGGGCAGCGAGGCGCTCGTCGGCGGCACCGGCCGCGCGGTCGTCGCCGCCATCGCCGCCCGCCAGGCGCTCGCCGCCGGCCTCGCCGCCGCCCACCGGGGCGTCGAGGAGGCCGACCTGGAGATCGCCGAGAGCACCGACCGGCTCGCCGACGCGGCCAAGAACCGCCGCATCGTGGAGCGCCTCGGCGAGCGGCACGCCGCCGCCGCCAAGAGCAAGCACGCCTCGGCCGAGCAGCGCGCGCTCGACGAGATCGCGATCACCGGCGCGACCCGCGGCGACAGGGGGGCCATGTGAGCCTGACCGACATGGTCGGCCGGATCGCCTCGCTCCAGTCGATGCACGCGCAGCTCACCCAGCCGACCACCGCCGCCGCGGCCGGCCGGGCCAACGCCGCCTCGTTCGCCCAGCAGCTCACGAAAGCCACCGTCGCCCAGGGCACGTCGGGCGGCGTCAGCGGCAAGGACGTCGTCCGGGACGCCCGCAAGTACCTCGGCGTCCCGTACGTCTTCGGCGGCACCAACCCCAAGACCGGCCTGGACTGCTCGGGCCTCGTCCAGAAGGTCTTCAAGGACCTCGGGGTCGAGATGCCGCGGATCGCCGCCGACCAGGCGAAGAAGGGCACCGAGATCTCCAGCGTGGCCAAGGCCAGGCCCGGCGACCTGATCACCTTCGGCGACCCCGCGCACCACATCGGGATCTACGTCGGCGACAACAAGATCCTGCACGCCCCGCAGCCCGGCCAGAACGTCAAGATCGAGACGATCTGGGAGAAGCCGACCTCGATCCGCCGGATCGTCCCCGCCACCGCCGCGGCGGCCGTCGGCGCGGCCGGCGCCGCGGGGGCCGTCGGCGCCGGCGGCGGCAACCGGGTCAGCGGCGTGCCGTACGCCGACATGTTCAACGCGGCCGGCGCCCGGCACGGCGTGTCGCCGAAGCTGCTCGCCGCGATCGCCAAGGTCGAGTCCGGGTACAACGCGAAGGCCGTCAGCCCGGCCGGCGCCCGGGGCCTGATGCAGATCATGCCGGCGACCGCCCGGGAGATGGGCGTCGACCCGATGAACGTCCGGTCCGCGATCGACGGGGCCGCCCGGATCATGAAGGGCAACCTCAAGAAGTTCGACTCGATGCCGCTGGCCATCGCGGCGTACAACGCCGGGGGCGGCGCCGTCCGCCAGTACGGCGGAATCCCACCGTTCGCTGAGACCCAGGCCTACGTGCCCAAGGTCCAGCGCGCCCTGGCCGCACTCGGATAAGGAGGGCCCCACCCGCATGACCACGCCCATGATCCAGCCCGCCCCGCCGCCGGCCGCCGGCCGCGCGGGCACCGCCCAGGCCGCCGCGCCCGACGGGGCCGGCGCCGACTTCGACGCCGCCCTCAGCGCGGCCGTCGACAGCACCGCGCAGGACCCGGGCGCCGGTACGCCCGACGACGGGACCGCCGCGCCCGACTCCGCCGAGGCCCCCGCCGCCCCGGCGCCGGTGGTGCCGATGGCGCTGCCGGTGATCGCCGGGCAGTTCGCCGCTCTGGTCGCCGCCGCCGCTGCCCCCGTCGCCGCCGCCCCGGCGGTGGCCGGCGCGGATGCGCCCGTCGCCCCGGCCACCGGCGCGGTCGCCGCTCCCGCGGACGCCGCCGCGGCGCCGGCCGGCGACTTCCTGGCCCCCGGCGCCGCCGACGGCGAGCCCCTCCCGACCGGCCCGCGGACCCCGCAGGCCACCGCCGGCACCCCGATCCCGGCAGGCGCGCCGGCTGGCCCGGCCGCACCGGCTGGCCCGGCCGGGCCGGCGGCCGGGGCGGCCGCGTCGACGCCCGCCGGGGCGCAGCCGAGCGCCGCACCGCTGCTCAAGCAGGCCGTCGACGTACACGTCACGCCGGCCGCCGGCCCGATGTCCGCCGGGACCCGGCCGGTCGCCCCCGCCCTGGTCGGGGTGCCGGTCGCGCCGCTCGCCGGTCCGACCGACCCGGCCGCGGTACCGGCGCCCGCCGCCGGCCCCACCGCCACCACCGGCCCCGTCGCACCGGCGCTCCCGACCGGCACCGAGGTGCCCGCCGCCGCGCCGGTCCCGGCCGAGCCGGCCCCGCTGCCGCCGGCCGGCGCGGTCGCCGGCCCGGCGCCCGCCCCGGCCCCGGCGCCGGTGAGCGCGCCCCCGGCCGCCGCACCGGCTCCGCCCACCCTGCCGGCCGCGCCCGCCCACCAGGTCGCCATGCACCTGGCGCCGCTGAAGCTGGAGGCCGACGGCGTCCACCGCCTCACGGTCCACCTGCACCCGGCCGACCTCGGCCCGGTCAGCGTGGTCGCCGAGGTCCGCGACGGCGCCATCGCGGTCTCCCTCGCCGGGGCCACCGACGCCGGCCGGGAGACGCTGCGGGCCGCCCTGCCGGACCTGCGCCGGGAGCTGGCCGCCTCCGGCTTCACCGACTGCCAGCTCGACCTGCGCTCGGGTACCGGCCAGCAGGACGCCCCGCGGCAGTTCGCCGCCCCGCGCGGCTGGACCGGCGGGGGCGACCCCGGCGCCGCCGACCCGGCCCCCACCCCGACCGACCGCCGACCGACCGCCGCCGCGGCCGGCCGCGTGGACGTACACGTCTGAGGACAGGAGACAACGAGATGACCAGCCCAGTGTCCTCAGGTGGGACCTCCGGCACGCCGATCAGGGATGTACTCGGCAAGTCCACCCAGCCCGAGAAGACCCCAGGCAACTCGCTGGGCCAGGACGCGTTCCTCAAGCTCCTGGTCGCCCAGCTCCGCTACCAGGACCCCACCAGCCCCAGCGACGGCGCCCAGTTCCTCGCGCAGACCGCCCAGTTCACCCAGGTCGAGAAGCTCAACGAACTGGCCAAGTCCCAGGCCAGCATGCTCTCCGCCCAGACCATGCTCAGCGCCAGCAACATGGTCGGCCGCACCGTCACCTACACCGACTCCGAGGGTGTCACCGCCACCGGCAAGGTCGTCTCGGCCAGCGTCAACGGCACCAACCCGAGCGTGAAGATCGGCGACGTCAACGTGCCGCTCTCGTCCATCACCACCGTCCACGCCTGAACTTCTGCCAGCACCGCTCCGACGACGTAAGGACGACATACATGCTTCGCTCGCTCTTCTCCGGCATCAGTGGCCTCCGCGCGCACCAGACGATGATGGACGTCACCGGCAACAACATCGCCAACGTCAACACCACGGGCTTCAAGGGCAGCCAGGCGACGTTCCAGGACACGCTGAGCCAGATGGTGCAGCCCGCCGGCAGTCCCGCCACCGGCCTCGGCGGGACCAACCCCGCGCAGATCGGCCTCGGCGTCCGGCTCGGCGGCATCACCACCAACTTCACCCAGGGCGCCACGCAGATGACCGGCCGCTCGACGGACCTGATGATCCAGGGCGACGGCTTCTTCGCCGTCAACAACGGCTCGGAGACGCTGTTCACCCGCAACGGCTCGTTCTCCTTCGACGCCAACGGCACCATGGTCACCAACGGCGGCATGAAGGTGCAGGGCTGGCAGGCCAACGCTGCCGGTGCCATCAACACCAACGCGAACCCGGGCCCGATCACCCTGCCGATCTCGACGCTGCTCGCGCCGACCGCCACCGCCACCGCCACCTTCAGCGGCAACCTGCCGGGCAACCAGCCCAACGGCTCGGCGATCACGACCTCGATGACCGTGTACGACATCGCCGGCAACGGCTCGACCCTGTCGGTCACCCTGACCAAGCAGGCCGCGGGCTGGGACGTCTCCTTCGACGGCGGCGTCACCACCACCGGCTCGCTGACCTTCGACGGCGCCGGCGCCTACACCGGCGGCAGCCCGGTCCTGGACCCGGCCACCGGCGTCAGCGTCGACCTGGACGGCATCACCGCCTACTCCGGCTCCTCGACGGTGGCCCCGCAGAGCCAGAACGGTTCCGCGGCCGGTTCGCTCCAGTCGTTCACGATCTCGCCGGACGGCATCATCAACGGCGTGTACTCCAACGGCCTCAAGCAGTCGCTGGGCCAGCTCACGATGGCGACGTTCAACAACCCGACCGGACTGGAGAAGGCCGGCGACTCGATGTACCGCAACACCGTCAACTCCGGCCCGGCCCAGTTCGGCCCCGCCGGCACCGGCGGCCGCGGCGTGCTCCAGTCCGGCGCGCTGGAGATGTCCAACGTCGACCTGGCCCAGGAGTTCACCAACCTGGTGATCGCCCAGCGCGGCTTCCAGGCCAACTCGCGGGTCATCACGACCAGCGACTCGCTGCTGGAGGACCTGGTCAACCTCAAGCGCTGACGCTGATCCGCGCGAGGGGGCGGCGACCGGAGTCGGTCGCCGCCCCCTCGCGTCGCGGTACCGCAGCGACTCAGCGCGTGCGCACGTACACGATCATGGCGATGCCCAAGAAGAACAGCGCGCCGTCCGCGACGAACTGCCAGGCGGCGATCCGCGGCAGCAGGACCAGATTGGTGGCGAAGCCCATGCCGGCTGACACCAGACTCCACCCCAGGGTCTCCCACAACTGGTCGTGCGCCGCGGCGTGCCGGCCGTACATGCCCTGCCGGCCGCTGACCACGTGGACGGCGTCGATGGAGCGGGCGCCGGCGGTCATGGCGGCGTGGTCGCTGCGGGTGGCCAGGTCCAGCCGGAACTCGGCGACGAAGTCGTTGTACTGCTGTAGCCCCCGCGGGTCGAACGGTCGACGCGCCCGGCTCACCTACTCGGCCCCGGACGCAGGGCGCCGGGGTCCAGGTCGACGATGAACTCGGCCACCCGCAGCCGTCGGCCCACGGCGCTGTGCCAGCCGAGCACCGCGCCGAAAAACGTGCCGAGCAGCAGCGAGGTGGCCACGACGAGCGCCAGCACCGCGACCGGCGGCACCTGCCACAGGCGCAGGGCCAGGACGACTCCCCCCGCCGCGACGACCCCGGCACCCCCTGCGCAGACACTGATCCGGGCGGCCCTGCGCTCCCTACCGAGGCGGAACTCCCACGCCTCCGTCAGCTCGGTGCGGCGGTCCACCGACGGGGCGGCACCGGTTTCCGGGGCGGTCACGATCTGCCCGCGCGTGTGCGCGAAGAGGAGCGCATGGGGCACGGTAACATTCATGTGATATTCCTCACTAGCATCCGCCTGGCCGATCCTCGGCGCCGCCTCGTCACAGGTGCGAACGATCGGCGCGCGCGGCTGACACGCCGGAAACCCGATCATCGACGGCGGTTCCGACTGAACAGGGCCGGCGGAGCTGGCCGTTCAGCCCATCTAGGGTGGGCGGCATGAAGGCACGCGCCGTGCGGGACCTGTCCGTCCTCCTGCCCGAGCTGGACGAGGAGTACCTGGAGTCCGTCGTGGACGCCCCCGACGAGGACCTGGTGGACGCCGACGTCGCCGGGGCCGACTGGTCGGGCCTGCACCTGGTGGGCGGGCGAATCGACGGCAGCCGGCTCACCCAGGTCGACCTCTCCGGCAGCCGCTGGACCCGGACGCGGCTGACCGGCGCCGTACTCGCCGGCTGCGACCTGTCGGGCGTGCGCTGGGACGCCGTACACCTCGACCGCGTGTACCTGCGCGGCTGCCGGATGACCGGGCTGCGGGCCGCCGGGACGACCGCCCGGGACCTGCTGCTGGAGGGGTGCCGGCTGGACTACGCGACCTTCGAGGACCTGCGGGCCACCGGCGCGGTGGCCTTCGTCGACTGCGTCCTGAGCCGGGCCAGCCTGACCCGCTGCCGGCTGCCCGGGGTCGTCCTGGACGGCTGCACCCTGGAGGACCTCGAACTGGTCGACTGCGACCTGCGGGGCGCGGACCTGCGCGGCTGCCGCGTCGACGGCGTCCTGGGCCTGGACGGGCTGCGCGGGGTCCGCCTGGACAGTACGCAGCTCGTCGAGCTGGCGGCGGCGGCCGCCCGCAACCTGGACATCGCCCTGGCCGACGACGCCTGACCGGCCGCGCGGGGACGGGTGGTCAGCTCACCACGTCCTTGCGCAGGAAGCGCCACCACGCCGCGGCCAGCAGCAGCGTCGTGTACGCCACGGCCGCGAACGCCCCCCGGACGATGTCGTCGGCCTGGGCCGGGGTCGACAGCAGCCCCAGCCACGCCTGCCCGTAGTGGGTGGGCAGCCAGTCGCGGACGCCGCCCAGCGCCTCGATCTGGTCGAGGATGCTGGACACGATGAACAGCAGCACCGCGCCGCCGACCGCGCCGAGCGGGGCGTCGGTGGAGACCGACAGCAGGACGGCCAGGGCGCCGACGACGGACAGGCTCAGCAGCAGGTACCCGACGATGCCCGCCAGCCGGGCCACGCCCGCGGCGGGCGGGATGTCGGCCGCCACCGTGCTGGCCAGCGGGTGCCAGCCGTACCGCAGGGTGCCCAGCAGCAGCGCGGTGACCGCGAGCAGGAGGACCGCCGAGACGGCGTAGCCCGCCGCGACCAGGACCTTGGCCAGCAGCAGCCGGGCGCGCGGCACCGGGGTGGCCAGCAGGTAGCGCAGGCTCCCCCAGCTCGCCTCGCTGGCGACCGTGTCGCCGAAGAACAGCGCCACCGCCACCACCAGCAGGAAGCTGGAGGAGACGAGGACGGTGAAGACGGCGAAGTTCAGGCCGCCGGAGGTGGCCAGCTCGGCGAGGCTGGAGAACTCCCCGCGCCCCGACCGGCCCTCGTCCTCGTCGCCCCCGCCGAACTGGAAGGCCAGCAGGACGATGACCGGCAGCAGCACCATGCCGGCGAGCGTGAACTGGGTGCGGCGGCGGGCCGCCTGCCGCCGCCACTCCGCCGCCAGCGGCAGCGTGCGGCCCGGCCGGTAGCCGGCGGCGGCGCCGTCCGCGCCCGCCGGGCGGGGCGGGAGCCGTACCGCGGTGCCCGCCGCGTCGGGCGCCGCGGCGCGGGTGTCGTCCTCGGATCCGGTCACCGGTCACCACTTCCTCGGGTCTGCTCGCCCACGAGCGAGAGGAACGCGTCCTCCAGCCGCCGCCGCGGCACCACCTTGTCCACCCGGATGCCCGCCCGCACCAGCGAGGCGACCGCCGCGCCGCGGGGCACGGTACCGAGGTCGGCGACAATCCCGCCCAGCTCGTCGAGTTCCAGCGAGACGACCCCCACCATGTCGCCGATCACCTTCGCGGCCGCGGCGGGGTCCCCGACGGCGAACTGGGTGGTCGGGGAGTCGCCGACGATGTCGGCCACCGGCCCGTCGGCCACCACCTGGCCCTTGTGCACCACGACGACGTGGGTACAGGTCTGCTCCACCTCGGCCAGCAGGTGGCTGGAGACCAGCACCGCCCGCCCGTCGGCGGCGTACCGGCGCAGCACCACCCGCATCGCCGCGATCTGCGGCGGGTCCAGCCCGTCCGTCGGTTCGTCCAGGATCAGCAGCTCGGGCAGGCCGAGCATCGCCTGGGCGATCGCCAGCCGCTGCCGCATTCCGTGGCTGTACGTGCGGACGCGCCGGTGCACCGACTCCCCCAGGCCCGCGATCTCCAGCGCCTCGGCGAACCGGGCGTCGGCGACCGGGCGGCCCGTGGCCTGCCAGTACGCCCGCAGGTTGGCCAGGCCGGACAGGTGCGGCAGGAAGCCCGGCCCCTCGACCAGCGCACCGATCCGCGAGAGCACCGGCGCCCCGGGCGCCAGCCGGTGCCCGAACACCAGCGCGTCGCCGGCCGACGGGCGGGTCAGCCCGGTCAGTACCCGCAGCGTGGTGGTCTTGCCGGCGCCGTTGGGGCCGAGCAGGCCGACCACCTGCCCCCGCCCGACGGTGAACCCGACCTCGGCGACCGCGACGAAGCCGCCCGGGTACACCTTGCGCAGCCCCCGGACCACGAGCGGGTCCTCGGCGTGCGGCGCCTCGACGGCGATGTCGGCGCGGCCGCGGCGGCGGCGCCCGACGAGCACCGCCGCGGCCACCCCCAGCACCACGCACACCAGCAGCGCGTACCGCCACGCGGTCGCGTCGGTGGGGATGGCGCGGCCCGGCATGTCCGGGACGAGCAGCGGCGCGTCGCCGGCCGCCACCGTGTAGACGGCCGGGGCCGCCGGGGTGGCGTAGGCGGCGTCGGCGCTGGCCACCGTGACCCGCAGCCGGTGGCCCGCCTCGAACCGGTGCACCAGGCCGGGCAGCGTCACCGTGACCGGGGTGGCGCCCTCCACCCGCGCCGGCAGGCCGGTGAGCCGCACCGGCGCCGCCTGCCCGCCCACCAGGGTCGGCCGGCCGCCGGGCGGCACGTCGTACAGCTTGACGAACAGCACGGCCTCGCCCGTGGGCGACGCGGCGCGCAGCGGCAGCGTCGGGGCGCCGGCCAGGTCCAGCGGCCGGGTCAGCTCGGGCGAGACGAAGTCGGCGTGCTGGCCGGGCAGGTCCCCGCCCAGGGACCCGGCGAGGCCGGACAGGGCGCCCGCCCCGGGCAGCGAGGAGATCGCCGCGGGGGCGCCGCCGGGCGGGTTGGCCAGCCGCCGGGGCGGGCCGCTCAGCGGGATCTCCCGGCGGTCCGTGCCGGCCAGGCCCGGGTAGTAGTCGACGGCGTACCCGGAGGCGACCAGGCCGCGCTCGCCGACGGCGAAGCCGGCGACCCGGGAGTAGGTGAAGCTGTTCGCCGGCCGCCCCAGCTCCCCGGAGACATAGTGGCCGAGCCACTGCCCGGTGAGGGCGCGCACCCGGTCGCGGTCGTTGGCGGGGCCGTTCCCGCCGTCGTGGCCGCCGGTGAACCAGGCGACCCGCACCGGCGTGCCGGCGGCGGCCAAGGCGCGGGCGTTGGCGTCGGCCTCGGCCAGCGGGAACAGCGTGTCGGCGGTGCCCTGCACCAGCAGGGTGGGCGCCCTGACCGCCCGCAGGTCGGCATTGGCCAGCCGGAGCCGGGCGAGGGTCGCGGCGTCCGGCCGCCCGGTGGCGCCGGCCTGCCGGTAGATGGCGCAGACGTCGACGGCGAACCGGCCGCACGCCACGTCGTCGCCGGCCCCGCCGTCCCCGCCGGCCCCGCCCGCGCCGCTGTCCCCGCCCGCGCCGGTCTCGCCGCCCGGTCCGGCGGCACCGCCCGGTCCGGCGGCACCGTCCGGTTCCGGGCCGGCGGATCCCTGGTCGCCGCCGGGGGTCCCGGCGGTGCCGGCGCCCGGCGCGCCGCCGCGGCCGAAGAACAGCGCCGCCCACGACTTCTTGAACACGCCGGTCGCCGGGTCGTCGCCGACGGCGTTCGGGGCGAAGGCGCGCGCCAGGTCGTTCCAGGTGATCATCGGGACGATGGCGTCCACCCGCCGGTCGGCGGCCGCGAGGGCCAGCGCCAGCGCGCCGCCGTACGAGCCGCCGACCACCCCGACCCGCGGGTCGGCGGCGCCGTCGCGGCGGACCTGCGGCTGGGCGGCCAGCCAGTCCAGGAGGCGCTGGGCGTCGCGGACCTCGTAGTCCGGGTGGTTGAGGTGGATCTGCCCGCCGCTGCGGCCGAACCCGCGCGCGGTCCAGGTCAGCACGGCGTACCCCTGGGCGGCGAGGTCCTCGGCGTCGGCGCGGACCGACTCCTTGGTGCCGCCGAAGCCGTGGGCCAGCAGGACGGCCGGCACCGCGTCGGCGGCCGAGGCCCCCGCAGGTACGTAGAAGGACGTGTCCAGGGCGGTGCTCTCCCGCCCGCCGGGGCCCGAGTCGACGGTCAGGACGCGGTCGGCGCGGCGGAACGGCGAGGCCGCCGGCCACCCCAGCCACACCAGCCCCGCCAGCACCAGGACGACGCCCGCGGCGGCGAGGAACCGGTGCCGGGGCCGCGTCGGCCACCAGGCCAGCGCTTTCCGCCGTACGTTCCCACCCAAACTTCGCAGAGCACCCACCGCCATACCCGACACGCTACGTCGCCGGCCCCGCCGGCCCGCACGCGCACGCCGAAACGGCCGCACTCCTCAACCCCCGCGCCGGCCGGTCGATGGTGAATGTCAACTGGCCAACACGGCCGGACCACCACCACCGCGGCCAGCCCGGGCCGCGGTACTAGCCAGGACGGACACACCCGTGATCCTCGTGACGCGCCTCAACGGGTCGGCGTTCGCCCTGAACCCGGATCTGGTCGAACGGGCCGACTGCACCCCCGACACCGTGATCACCCTGGTGGACGGGACGAAGTACGTGATCGCCGAGTCGGTACCCGAGTTCATCGCCCTGGTCCGGGAGTACCGCTCCTCGCTGATCGCGGCCGCCCAGCGGATCGGACCGACCCCGGTCCCCCCGCCGGACGACGACGCCGAAGTCAGGCAAGCCACCGCCACCGACGACGTGACCAACGTCGTGCCGCTGCACCGAAAGGAGCGATGATGGATCCCGCCAGCCTCATCGGCGTCATCGCCGCCCTGATCATCGTCTTCGTCGTGCAGATCCTGGAAGGCGGGTCGCCGGCCTCCATCATGCTGCTGCCGGCGATGCTCCTGGTCTTCGGCGGCTCGTTCGCCGCGGCGATGGCCGGCGGCATCATGAAGGACGCCACCGGCGTCGGCACCGCGCTGAAGAACGCGTTCCTGCCCAAGCTCGCCCCGGCGGCCGACCTGGTCGACGCCGTGGTCAAGCTGGCCGAGCGCGCCCGCCGCGAGGGCCTGCTCGCGCTGGAGGACGCCGCCAAGGACGTGGAGCACCCCTTCCTCAAGCGCGGCCTCCAGCTCGCCATCGACGGCACCGACCCCGAGGAGCTGGGCGAGATCCTCCAGTCCGAGATCGAGGCCAAGCGCAAGGCCGACAAGGCCTCCGCCAAGCTGTTCGAGGGCATGGGCGGCTACGCCCCGACCGTCGGCATCATCGGCACGGTCATGGGCCTGGTGCACGTGCTGGAGAACCTGGACAAGCCCGAGACCCTGGGCCACTCCATCGCCGCGGCGTTCGTCGCCACCCTGTGGGGCGTGCTCACCTCCAACCTCATCTGGCTCCCGCTGGCCAACCGGACCAAGCGCATCAGCGAGCTGGAGTGCGACCAGATGGACCTGGCGATCGAGGGCGTCCTGGCGATCCAGGCCGGGTCCAACCCGCGCCTGGTGGCCCAGAAGCTCACCAGCCTCCTGCCCCCGGGCAGCGTGCCGGCCGAGAAGAAGAAGGCGGCGTAGCACCATGTCGCACGGTTCGTCCAAGAAGGGCCGCAAGAAGGGCGGCGGCCACGAGGAGGAGCACGAGAACCACGAACGGTGGCTCGTGTCGTACGCCGACATGCTCACCCTGCTGTTCGTGCTGTTCGTGGTGCTGTTCTCGATGAGCACCGTGGACGCGGCGAAGTTCTCGGCGCTGGCCAACAGCCTCGCCCAGGGCTTCGGTGTGACCAGCGCCGCGCTCAGCGGCCAGTCCAGCCCCATCCCGGGTACGCCGGACCAGCCGCAGGTGATCCCGCCGATCCGGCAGGGCGCCAACACGCAGCTCGCCGAGCCGATCGTGGAGCAGGCCACCGCCAAGGACAAGAAGATCGCGAAGGCCGCCGTGGCCGCCGCGAGCCGGAGCAAGGCGCTCACCGACGCACTGGCCGCGGCCAAGGAGGCCAGGAATCTCGCCGAGGTCGAGAAGAAGATCAAGAACGCGCTCCGCCGCGACAAGCTGGACAGCCAGGTCAAGTTCAAGATCGACGAGCGGGGCCTGGTGGTCAGCGTGATCTCCTCCGACGTCGTCTTCGCCGGGGACCGGGCCGACCTCCAGCCCGGCGGCCAGACGATCCTGCGCGCCGTGGCGCCGGCACTGCTCAAGCTGCCCAACAAGATCGAGGTCGACGGGCACACCAACCAGCTCAAGGTCCCGACGCTCAACTACCCGAGCGCCTGGGAGCTGTCCACGGCCCGTGCCTCGGTGGTCGTCCGGTACCTGAACAGCCAGGGGGTCGCCGAGGACCGGATGTTCGCCGCCGGCTTCGCCGGCACCCGGCCGCTGATCGACCCCAAGGACCCGCGCGCGGTCACCCAGAACCGCCGGGTGGACGTCGTGATCCTCTCCGGCCTGCCGGCCGAGCAGCGGGCGCTGCTGCCCTCGGTGGCCGAGGGGGCCGAGGCCGAGGCCGCGGCCGCCCCCGTCACCGAGAACGCCCACACCGAGCCCACCCACCCCAAGACCGACGCCCACTGAGGAGCCGAGAGATGAGTACCGAGGAGTCCCCGGCCGCTGAGGCGCCGAAGAAGTCCAAGAAGAAACTGATGATCATGATCATCGCGGCCGTCCTCCTGCTGGGCGGCGGCGGTGGCGCGTACTTCGTCTTCTTCGCCCACAGCGCCGAGGCCGAGGCCGAGCCGCCGCCGGAGCCCGGCCCGGTCGTGTCCATGGACCCGGTCACGGTCAACCTGGCCGACGGCCACTACCTGCGGGTGTCGCTGGCGCTCCAGACGACCCTGGACGCCGAGGAGGTCGACGGCGCCAAGGCACTGGACCTGGCCATCGCCCTGTACGGCGAGAAGAAGTACGCCGAGCTGGCCACCGCGGCCGGGCGGGCCAAGGCGAAGAAGGAGCTCGTCGCCGAGGTCAAGGAGGCGTACGAGAACCAGGTGTACGACATCTACTTCAAGGAGTTCGTCACGCAGTAGCGGGCACCCGCCCCGGGGGCCGCCGCACCGGTTCGGTGCCGCGGCCCCCGGGTGCGTACCCGGCCGCGCGCCGGGTGGGCGCGGGGTGCGCCGGAGTGGCCGGTGGGGCGCGGGGCGCCTGCTGGGGCCGCTGTGCCGGGGCGGCGCCGATTGCCGTCGAGGTGCTGCCCGGTTTTCCTTTGGGAGCGCACCGCAGCGTCGAAGATGACGACGTGAGCTCCTCACCGCCGCCGGCCTCCGCGCCCGCCCGCTCCGGGCGGATGTCCCGCCGTGGCAGCGGCAACGGCCCCCAGCCGTACGACTTCCGGCGGCCGATCAAGCTCTCCCGCGAGCACGTGCGGATGCTCCAGATCGCCTTCGAGACGTACGGCCGCAACGCCGGCACCCTGCTGACCACCCGGCTGCGCGCCAACTGCAACGTGAACCTGCTCTCGGTCGACCAGGTCACCTACGACGAGTTCATCAACCAGCTCAGCAACCCCACGGTCGTCGCGCAGGTCTCGGTCGAGCCGCTGCCGGGCTCGATGCTGCTGGAGATGCCGATGGTCTCCACCATGGCGGCCATCGACCACATGCTCGGCGGGCCTGGCGGCCCGCAGCCCGAGCGGCCGCTCACCGACGTGGAGACGCCGCTGCTGGAGGACCTGCTCAAGCGCCTGCTGGGCGAGCTGCGGTACGGCTTCGACCGGCTCGTGGACATCAGCCCGAAGCTCGGCCCCATCGAGTACAACCCGCAGTTCGTCCGCACCCAGTCCCCCGGCGACGCCGTGGTCGTCGCCCAGTTCGAGATGAAGATCGGCGACATCGAGTCGACCGCCTCGCTGTGCCTGCCGTTCAACACGATCCTGCCGGTCCTCCAGACCGAGGCCCACGCCGCCGAGCTGACCCCCGCCGAGCGCGCCGCGCTCGACCGGGTCCGCCGCAACCTGTCGGCCAGCCTGGCCAGCGCGCCGATCGACGTCGCCGTCCGGTTCCGGGGGATCAGAATGCGCACCGACGACATCATCAAGCTCGTGCCCGGCGACGTGGTCCCGCTCGGGCACCCGGTCGCGCTGCCGCTGGCCGTCACCGTCAACGACGCCACGTTCGCCCACGCCGTACCGGGCAACCAGGGCGCCCGCCTGGCCTGCCTGGTGGTGCCGCCGCCGTCGAAGGAGAGTCCCGCATGACCACCACCGCCGCCGACACCCGGCTCCACCTCACCCGCGGCGCCGCCGAGGCAGCCCTCGCGGTCCTGCCCACGAGCGAGCCGCTGGCCGCCGGGGACCCGTCCGCCGAGGCCCCCGCGGCGCTGCCCGCCGGCCAGGCCGTGACGGCCCGCTTCACCGGCGCCGCGAACGGCGAGATCGTCGTCGTGGTCGGCGAGGACCTCGTCCAGGCGCTGGAGAACAGCCCGCTGGGCGCCCTCGACCTGGCCTCGGCCCTGCGTCCCGCGCTGGAGGCCGCCGCGGGCGCCTGCGGCCCCGTCGTGGTGGACCCGGGCCAGCTCATGGAGCCGGAGGTCGCGCTGTCCGGGCTGATGTCCAAGGGCGACGGCGTCGTGGTGCCGCTGCTGGAGGGCACCGAGGCTCGCGCGCTGCTCGCGCTGCGGCTGGACCAGTGGCCGGGCGGCCCCCAGGTCGAGGACGACCGCGCGCCGGCCGTACCCGGGGCCGCCGGTGCGCCGGCCGGCCTGGACCTGCTGCACGACGTCGAGATGGAGATCTCCGCCGAGCTGGGCCGCACCCGGATGAACGTCCGCGACCTGCTGTCGCTGTCCCCGGGCGCCGTGGTCGAGCTGGACCGCGCGGCCGGCTCCCCCGCCGACCTGCTGGTCAACGGCCGGCTCATCGCCCGCGGCGAGGTCGTCGTCGTGGACGAGAACTTCGGCCTGCGGATCACCGAGATCATCGCGGCCAGCGGCGAGCGGTAGGACGATCGGTGCTGGAACTCACCCTTCGGATCGTCTTCTCGCTCCTCGTGGTCTTCGGCCTCATGTGGCTGATGGCCAGGATGCTCCGGCGCCCCCTCGGCGGGCGGGCCGCCGGCCAGCTCGCCGTGCTCTCCCGCACCCAGGTCACCCGCGGCGCCGCGGTCGCCGTCGTCCGGGTGCTGGACCGCGCCCTGATCGTCGGCGTCACCGAGCACCAGGTCAACCTGCTCGGGGAGGCCGACCTGGCGGCGCTGACCGCGCCCGCGCCGACGGAGCGCCGCGAGCAGGTCGACCTGGACCGCCTGGACCTGGAGCACCTGGACCTGGACGGGCCGCACCGGGACCCGCGCCGGAACGGCGTGGACCTGCCGCCGGTCGGCATTGCCCCGCTCGCCGCGGCCGCGCCGGCCGGGCCGGCCGGGCCGGCACCGGGGCCGCTGGCGGACTCGGCGCTGTCGCCGCAGGTGTGGCGGCAGGCCGTGGCCGTCCTGCGCAACCGGACGGTCCGGCGGTGACCGCGGCACCGCGGCGCGCGCCCGGCCGCCTGCACGCCCTGCTCGGCCTGCTGGCCGTGGTCGGCGGGCTGCTGCTGTGCGGCCCCGCGCCGGCCGCGGCCGCGGCATCCGGTCCGGCGGCCACGTCGGTCGCCGCACCCGCGCCGGCCGACGACGACGGCGGGATCTCGATCGACATCGGCGGCGACACCGCGCCCAACGGCAAGCGCAAGCCGTCCAGCTCCATCGTCATCCTGCTCGGGCTGACGGTCCTGTCGGTGGCACCGGCGCTGCTGCTGATGTGCACGTCGTTCACCAAGATCTTCGTCGTGCTCGGGATCACCCGCAACGCCCTGGGCCTGACCACGGTGCCGCCCAACCAGGTACTGGCGGGCCTGACGCTGTTCCTGAGCATGTTCATCATGGGGCCGGTGCTGTCCGAGGTGAACAAGCTCGGCGTCCAGCCCTACCTGCGCGGGGACCTGAACCAGTCCCAGGCGTTCAACGCCGGGGTCAAGCCGCTGCGCACGTTCATGCTGGAGCACACCCGGCCGGACGAGATCGCGCTGCTGACCAAGGTCGCCGACCAGCCGCGGCCGGCGAACGCCGACGATGTCAAGCTCACCACGCTCGTCCCCGCCTTCGTCCTGTCGGAGCTGCGCGCCGCGTTCATCATCGGCTTCGTCATCTTCATCCCGTTCCTGGTGATCGACATGGTGGTGTCCGCGTCGCTGCAGTCGCTGGGCATGATGATGCTGCCGCCGGTCACCGTCGCACTGCCGTTCAAGCTGCTGCTGTTCGTGATGGTCAACGGGTGGGGACTCATCGTCACCGCGCTCGTGGCCAGCTACTGACGGGGGGCACGTCCGTGACCGACGCCCAGATCATCACGCTCGGCCTCCAGGCCATGACCATCGCGGCCAAGCTGTGCGCCCCGATCCTGCTGACCGCCCTGCTGATCGGCTTCGGCATCTCGCTGTTCCAGTCGGTGACCCAGATCCAGGAGGCGACGCTCTCCTTCGTCCCGAAGGCCATCGGCGTCGGCGTCGCCCTGCTGGTCAGCGGCAACTGGATGCTGCACGAGATGATCACGTTCACCACGGCGCTGTACGACCAGATCCCCTCCCTGCTCGGAACCGGCTGACCGTGGACCTGGAGCTGTCCTCGGCGACGCTGCTGGCGCTGCTGCTCGGCAGCGTCCGGGCGGCCGCGTGGCTGATCGTCTGCCCGCCCTTCCAGTCCCGGGTGATCCCCGGGCCGCTCAAGGCGCTGCTGGCCGTGGCGCTGGCCCTGCCGATGGTCCCCAAGCTGACGCCGGAGGTACCGGCGGCCCAGGTCGCACCGATCCTGGTCAGCGCCGCGGAGCAGGCCGTCGTCGGCGTCGCCCTCGGCTTCATCACCGCGCTGTTCTTCGCCGCCGTCCAGGCCGCCGGCGACCTCATCGACCTGTTCGGCGGCTTCGCGCTGGCCTTCGGCTTCGACCCCCTGGCGCAGACGTCGACCTCGGTGTTCGGCCGGTTCTACAACCTCATCGCCGTGACCCTGCTGTTCGCCACCGAGGGGCACCAGATGGTGCTGCGCGGCTTCCTGGAGTCCTACGACACGCTGCCGCTGACCGGCACGCTGTCGCTGAGCCAGCTCAGCGAGCTGCTGACCACCGGGCTCGACGACATGTTCGTGTCCGCGCTACAGATGGCCGGGCCGCTGATCGCGGTCCTGTTCCTCACCGACGTCGCCCTGGGCCTGCTGAACCGGGTGGCGCCGGCCCTCAACGCCTTCTCGCTGGGCTTCCCCGCCAAAATTTTCCTGACCCTCTCCATCGCCGGTACCGCCATCGCCGTCCTCCCGCGGACGCTGGCCGGCATCGTCGAGACCGCGGTGAAGGCCGTGGTGAGCATCTCCGGCGGGGGGTGAGCGGTGGCCGGCGAGAAGACCGAGCAGCCCACACCCCAGAAGCTCAAGAAGGCCAAGCAGGAGGGCCAGCTCCAGAAGTCGCCCGACCTGGGCGCCTGGGTCGGCATGTTGGCGGCGAGCTTCCTGGTGCCGATGGTGATGGAGACCGCCGTCCAGAAGTCCCGCGAGCTGCTGGAGCGGGTCCCGAAGACGATCGAGAACCCCGACCTCGGCACGCTCGGCCCGCTCCTGCGCGACGCCATGATCGCGGTCGGGATCGCGGTGGCGCCGCTGGCGCTGGCGCTGCTGGCGCTCGGGGTCGGCGGCGCCGCCGCGCAGGGCGGCATCCACGTGGCGACCAAGCTGTTCATGCCCAAGTTCAACCGGCTGAACCCGTGGAGCGGCATCAAGCAGAAGTTCGGCCCGCACGCCTGGTGGGAGGGCGTGAAGGCGCTGGTCAAGACGATCGTGCTGGGCGCGGTCCTCTACTACTCGATCAAGGACCTGCTGCCCCAGCTCGTGTTCTCCGGGCAGATGCCGCTGGCCAACCTCCTGGGTACCGTCAGCGGCGCCGTTACCAACCTGATCCGGGTCGCCTCGGCCGCCGGCCTGGCGATGGCGCTGGCCGACATCATCGTGGTCCGCCGCCGGACCAACAAGCAGTTGCGGATGACCAAGCAAGAGGTCAAGGACGAGCACAAGAAGTCCGAGGGCGACCCGCACGTCAAGGGCCAGATCCGCGCGCGCCAGCTCGCCATGGCCCGCAACCGGATGATGGCGGACCTGCCCAAGGCCGACGTCATCGTGGTGAACCCGACGCACATCGCGGTGGCGCTGCGCTACGACCCGGACAAGGGCGCCCCCAAGCTCATCGCCAAGGGCGCGGACAACCTCGCCCGCAAGATCCGCGAGATCGGTACCGAGAACCGGATCCCGCTGGTCCAGGACGTGCCGCTGGCCCGCGCGCTGCACGCCGGCTGCGAGATCGGCCAGGAGATTCCGCCGCAGTTCTACGGCGCGGTGGCCAAGGTGCTCGCGTTCGTCATGAGCCTCAAGGCCAAGGGGTCGGCGGCGGGCCTGCACCGGCCGCCGCCGAGTGTGGAGCTGGGCGCGGCCGAGTGACCGCGGCACCACTGCGGACACATCCGCCCCGGCAGTCCCACCTGCCGCTGCCGCCACACAGATTCCCCATATTTTCCGCATCCCGGGCCAATGCTGTGCTCTCAGCCCTTGATCATGGGTAAGGACGACAGAGAGTATTGCTCAGAGTAAACGAACGGGTGCCGACAGTGGGGACGCCAGGATGGCGCAGCCGGGCACGGAGTAGCCCACCGACGACCCCGTACGCGGAAAAAGGGTGCCGGTGAACTCCAAGAAGTTGAGCCAGTTCGTCGTACCGATCGGCGTCATCTCGATCATCGTCATGATGGTCGTGCCGCTGCCGTCGCTGCTGCTGGACGTGCTCATCGCGCTGAACATCACGGGCGCCCTGCTCATCCTGCTCGTCAGCATGTTCGTCCAGAAGCCGCTGGAGTTCTCCGTCTTCCCCGGCCTGCTGCTGGTCGCCACCCTGTTCCGCCTCGCGCTCAACATTTCCGCCACCCGGCTCGTGCTCACCGACGGCTTCGCCGGCAAGGTGATCGACGCGTTCGGGCACTTCGTCGTCGGCGGGTCGCTGGTCGTCGGGCTGGTGATCTTCCTGATCCTCGTCATCGTCCAGATGGTCGTCGTCACCAAGGGCGCCGAGCGGGTGGCCGAGGTCGGGGCCCGGTTCACCCTCGACGCCATGCCCGGCAAGCAGATGGCCATCGACGCCGACCTCAACGCCGGACTGATCGACGACGTCGAGGCTAAGCGCCGCCGCGCCGAGGTCGCCTCCGAGTCCGACTTCTACGGCGCGATGGACGGCGCCTCCAAGTTCGTCAAGGGCGACGCCATCGCCGCCGTCATCATCACCGCGATCAACCTGCTGGGCGGGTTCGCGGTCGGCATGATGCAGAAGGGCCTGTCCCCGCAGGAGTCGATCGAGACGTACTCGCTGCTGACCGTCGGCGACGGCCTCGTCTCGCAGATCCCCGCCCTGCTGCTGTCGGTGGCCACCGGCCTGATCGTGACCCGCTCCGCCGACGAGGGCGACCTCGGCTCCAGCGTCACCACCCAGCTCGGGCGGCACAAGAAGGCCCTCCAGATCGGCGGCGGCGCCGCCCTCGCCCTCACGCTGATCCCCGGCCTGCCGATGCTGCCGTTCCTGATCGTCGGCGGCGGGGTGCTGTTCGCCGCCACCCGCCTCAAGGACGAACCCGACGCGCCCGTCGAGGAGGAGGTCGAGGACCGGCCCTCGCCGGACTCGGCCGAGACGCTCATCGGCGAGATGCGGGTCGACCCGCTGGAGCTGGCGCTGGCCCCCGACCTGGTCGACCTCGTCGACCCGACCAGCGGCGACCTGCTCGACCGGGTGCGCGCGCTGCGCCGGAAGATGGCGCTGGAGATGGGCATCGTGATGCCGCCGGTGCGGACCCGCGACGACCTGGACCTGCCGCTGTCCGGGTACGCGATCAGGATCAGCGGGGTGGACACCGCCGCCGGCCACGCCCCGCCGGGCACCGTCCTGGCCATCGGCGACGGACTCCAGGGACTGCCCGGGCGCGCCGGCACCGAACCGGTGTTCGGCCTGGCCGGCAAGTGGGTCCCCGCCGAGCTGCACCACCAGGCGGAGATGACCGGCGCCACCGTCGTCGACCGCGCCTCGGTGATCATCACCCACCTCGCCGAGGTGGTCCGCGCCAACGCCAGCCGCCTGCTCGGCCGCGAGGACGTCCGCGCGCTGGTCGACATGGTCAAGCGCGGCAACCCCGTGGTGGTCGAGGAGCTTACCCCCGCCCTGCTGTCGCTGGGGCAGGTTCAGAAGGTCCTGCAGTCACTGCTGGACGAGAACGTCCCGATCCGGGACCTGGTCCGCATTTTTGAGGCGCTCTCGCTGCGGGCGAAGGCCTCCACGGAGCACGATGGGCTGGTCGAGTCGGCACGCGCCGCGCTCGGTCCGGCGATCGCCGCCCAGCACGCGGGGCGGGGGCCGCTGGCGGTCATCACGCTCGACCCACAACTGGAGCACGCGCTGCTGGAGTCGCTGCGCCCCAGCGAGAACGGGACGTTCCTCGCGATCGACAGCAACCATGCGGAACTCGTCATCGCGGACCTCTCCCGGATCGCGACGGCCGCCGAGGAGCAGGGCATCCGCCCCGTCCTCGCCTGCTCCCCGCAGCTTCGGCCGGCGCTGCACCGCCTGCTCCAGGCCGGCGCGCGGACCGAGCCGGTGCTCTCGTACACGGAACTCGCGGGCGCCACGGCGCAGATCGAGACGATTGGGGTGGTGAGCGGTGCCTACGCGGGTGCTGCTTGAGGGTCCCGCCATCGAGCCGCTGCTCGCCCAGGTGCGCGAGGAGTACGGCCCGACGGCGCGGATCATCTCGGCGGACAAGGTCCGCCGCGGCGGGCTGGGCGGCTTCTTCGCCCGGGAGCACTACGAGCTGTCGGTCGAGATCGACGCACCGGTCGAAGGCGCCGCGGCCCCGCCGGCCGGTACGGCCGCGCCCGCCGCCGCCGCGCCGGCCGCCGCCGCCGAGCCGATGGATCTGCTGGCGCTCGTGGAGTCGCGGCAGGACGCGCTGGGCGCGCCCGAGCCCACCGTGCCGGCACCCGCGACCGCCCGCGGCCGCCGCCGGGCGGCCAGGGCGGCCGCGGCCCTCACCGCCGGCCCCCACGGCGACACCGCGGCCGCGCCCGCCGCGCCTCCGCCCGGCTTCACCGCGACCCTCACCGGCACTCCCGGCTCCGGCGACCCGCTGGCCGACATCGCGCCGGAGCCGGCGGCCGCCCCGACCGTCCCGCTCGTGCGGGGCAACCTGGTCTCGACCGTCAACCCCGGCTTCGCCGAGGTGCTCGCCGGGCTGCGCGGCGGCCTGCGCGCCCCCGTCCCGCCCGACTCCGACTTCACCGACTCCGACTTCACCGGTCCGGCCGCCACCCCGGCCGGCATCCCGGCGGCGCAGACCATCCCGGCGGGCACCACCCCCGCCGGCGCCGCCGCCGACCCGGAGGGCGGGGTGTCCGCCGCGGCCCATGCGGCCCACGCGGACACCCCGCCGGTCCGGTCCGCCGGGGACGCCGAGGAGGCGGACAGTCCGCACCTGGCCAACGCCGGCCCGATGTACGGCCCGCTGGCCGGCCAGCGCCGCCGCGCCGAGACCCCCGGCGGCCCCGCCGCCGAGGGCGGGGCCGGGACCCGCTGGCTCCCCCCGTCCGCGGACGCCCCGCAGCCGGCCGAGCCGGACGGCGCCGAGGACCCCGACGCGCCCGCCGCCGGCCCGCCGGCCGCCGAGGCGCACGCCGCGCCCGAGCCGGAGCCCGCCGCCGCGGGCGGCCCGCACACCGCCGCCCTGATCGCGCTCGGCGTGCCCGACGAACTGGCCGTGCGCGCGGACGACGCCGACGTGTACCAGGCCGCGCTCCAGGCGCTGGCCACGCTCCCGCCCGCGCCGCCGCTGCCCACCCTCCCGGGTGACGTGCTGGTCCTCGCGGGTGAACTGGCCGCCACGCTGCCGATCGCCGAGCGGGTCGTCGACCAGCTCCGCATCGGCCGCAACGCCCTGTTCGTGGTCACCGAGTCGCTGGCCGGTACCGGCCTGCACAGCTCCCGCCGGCTCGCCGATGCCGCCGACGCCGCCCGCAAGGCCGTCACCCTGCGTGGCATCGACCACCCGCACGTGGTGGTCGCGGACGTACCCCTGCACGGCCGCCCGGCCGGCTGGGTGGACGACCTGTGCACGGCGCTGGACGCCTCCGACCTGTGGGGCGTGGTCGACGCCACCCGCAAGACCGCTGACAGCGCCGGCCACCTCAACGGCATGGGCGAGATCGACGCGCTGGCCCTCTACGGCCTGTCCGCGACCGCCGACCCCGCCAGCGCCCTGCACCTGAACGTGCCGGTGGCCCTGCTCGACGGCCTGCCCGCCTCGGCGCACGCCTGGGCCGCCCTGCTCGCCGCCCGCCTGGGCGCCGCCCCCCTGCCCAGCCGTCGGCGGCGCCGCCGCGCCGCGCACCGGGAGCGGCCGTGATCCGCCCGGCCACCCTGTGGATCGCCCTGGCCATCTCCCTGCCCGCCTTCTACCAGGTGCTCGTGACCCAGCAACTGGAGATCGAGGACGCGATCATCCGCTTCCTGATCGCCGTCCCCGTCGCCATGCTGATGCTCTGGATCCTGCGCTTCATCACGGCGGGCTACGGGCGCCGCAAGGACCGCGAGCACCCCCTGCGCCGACGCGACGACGAGTCCGACGGCTCGCCGCCGGCCACCACCGCCGACGCGCCCTGACCGCCGCCGGCCGCCGACCCGGCCGCGGGGGGCGCCCGCCCGGCTGGGTACCGTGCCTGCCATCAGTGAGGTGACGGAGGGACGGGCGTGGAGCTGCTGCATTCGGGCAAGGTGCGCGACGTGTACGTCGACGGGGGCGACCTCGTCCTGGTCGCGTCGGACCGGTTGTCGATCTACGACGTGGTCCTGCCGACCCCCATCCCGGACAAGGGCCGCCTGCTGACCGCCCTGTCGCTGTGGTGGTTCGACCAGCTCGCCGACATCGTGCCGCACCACGTCGTCTCCGCCGACGACGTGCCGGCGGAGTTCGCCGGCCGGGCGATCCGGTGCCGCCGGCTGGAGATGCTGCCGGTCGAGTGCATCGCCCGCGGCTACCTGGCCGGGCTGGGGCTCAAGGAGTACGAGAAGCACGGCGCGGTCTCCGGGGTCGAGCTGCCGGCCGGCCTGGTCGAGGGCTCCCGCCTGCCGGAGCCGGTCTTCACGCCCACGACGAAGGCGGCCGTCGGCGCGCACGACGAGTTCATGACGTACGCCGACGTGGTCGATGAGGTCGGCGCCGACACGGCGGCGGAGCTGCGCCGGATCACCCTGGAGGTGTACCGCCGGGGCGCGGCGGTGGCCGCCGGGCGGGGCCTGCTGCTGGCCGACACCAAGCTGGAGTTCGGCCGCACCCCCGACGGCACCCTCACCCTCGCCGACGAGGTGCTCACCTCGGACTCGTCCCGCTTCTGGCCGGCCGACCGCTGGACGCCGGGCGGCCCGCAGTTCTCCTTCGACAAGCAGTACGTCCGCGACTGGGCGACCGGCGCGGGCTGGGACCGCCGGCCCCCGGCCCCGGTCGTGCCCGCGGACGTCGTGGCCGCCACCCGCGCCCGCTACGTGGAGGTCTACGAGCGGCTCACCGGGCGCACCTGGTCGTAGGCGTACCCGGGGCCGGTCGCTAGGGGCGGCGGTAGCTGAGGATGACCGTGCCGCCCTCCAGCGGCCTGGCCGAGGTCAGCGCGTAGCGCGTCGGCGCGAAGTCGCCCGCGAACAGCGCGACGCCGCTGCCGGCGGCCACCGGGTACACCTTGACCACCAGCTCGTCGATCTCCTCGCGCAGCGTGCGCGCCAGCGCGCCCCCGCCGATCAGGACGATTCCCAGGCCGCTCTCCCGCTTCAGCTCCCGCACGAGCGCGACCGGGTCGTCGGCGCGGATGTCGACGCCCGGGTCGGTGTCGCGCGGCAGCGTGCGCGACAGCACATACTGGCGCAGGTGCGGGTACGGGTTGCCGATCCCGTCCCGGAGCCCGACCTCGTACGTCCCGCGGCCCATGACGCAGGTGTCGAAGCGCTGGTTGGCCGGGTCGACGCCGAGCGCGGCGCGCACGTGGGCGGGCAGCGTCTCGGGGTAGTCGGCGACGAGCGCGGCGACGACGTCGTCGGTGACCGGGAAGAAGTCGACCTCACCGGCGGGACCGGCGATGAAGCCGTCGATGGTCGCGCCGACGACGTAGGTGAGGGTACGCATCCCCCGACTATCCCAGCCTCGGCCGGGTCCCGGTGTCAGTCGGTCAGGACGAGGGCGAGCCGGCCGGTGCCGTAGCGGGAGACCGTCAGCTTGACGTCGAGCCGGCGGCCCAGGGCCAGCAGGTAGGCGGCCGCGTCGCTGGGCACCGGCTCCCCGGGCGGGATCACCTGGTGCAGCTTGACGTGCGGACCGCCCTCGCGGTTGAGCAGGCTGCCGAAGATGTTGGCCAGTTCGGCGACGTTCTCCACCAGGGCCGGCGAAAGGGCCTTGTCCTCCAGCGCCGCCTCGGCGGCGCCGACCGGCATGAGCCCGAACGCGGCGCCCGCGTGGGCGGCCAGCGGCAGGTTCAGGCCGAGGACCGCGACCATCGTCCCGCTGTTGTTGACGTAGATGGCCACGAGGGTGCTCGGCAGGTCGTCGGACTTGGTGGGGTCGTCCGGGACCACCTCGACCTCCCGGTTCAGCAGGTCCTCGAACAGGTTTCGGACCGGGAGGAGTCCCGGCAGCGTGACCGTCATGTCCTTGTCATTCCCCTCTCGGCACGGTTCATGCCGAAAACACCCGCTTCGCTCAACCCCCTGTCACTTGATGATGGGCGAGAACACCTCCTCGAACCGCTCCGGCGTGAACGGCTTGACGATGAAGAAGCGCGAACCGGCGTCCTCGGCCTGCTTCTGCATCTCCTCGGTGCACTCGGAGGTGACGAAGCCGAAGGGCATCTCGGCGCCGCTGGCGCGGACCTTGCGCAGGACCTCCAGCCCGGTCAGCTCCGGCATGTTCCAGTCGGAGATGACCAGGTCCGGCTGCTCGGCGACGGCCAGCTCGTACGCCTTGCGGCCGTCGTCGGCCTCGACCAGCTCGTGGCCGTCGAACCCGGCCTGCCGCAGGGTCCGGATGACGATCTGGCGCATGACCCGGCTGTCGTCGGCGATCAGGATCTTCACGGCTCAGCCCTCCCGCTTCTCGTGCCACAGACTGATGCAGACCGGTTCGCCCCGCCACTGGCCGCACAGCTCGCAGATCCGGGTGGCGCCCGGCCAGCGGCTCACCGCCCCCGTGGCGACGACCACGTGCGGCAGGGCGAGGAGGCAGCCCGGCGGGAGCATGCTCTTGACGTTCCCGCCGATGATGTTGACCAGCTCGCCCAGGGCGTCGGCGACGTCCTCCTCGCTGACCTCGTCGGGCTCCATCGCCAGGAAGGCCGCGGCGGCGCCGGTGGCCGCGCCCAGCGAGGTCGCGACGACGACGTGGCCGTGCCACGGGCCGGTGATGGAGATCGATCCCGTCGCGTCGAACTTCTCCGGCACCGTGCCGGTCAGCACCAGCGGCGCGGTGCCGTCGGGGTCGAGGTAGGACTCCCAGACCTGGTCGACGATCTCCTTGAGGTCGATGTCGGAGGGCTCCAGGGTGCTGTCGGCGATCCCGCTCACAGGCTTGCTCCGTTCGGGACGAGCCCCAGCAGGGCCAGCTTGTCGATCATCGAGTCGGCCGTGAACGGTTTGATCACGTACTCGTGCGCCCCTGCCGCGAGCGCGCGGACGATCTGGCTCTGCTCGCTCTCGGTGGTGACCATCACGATCGTCATGGCGCGCAGCGCCGGCTGCGCCCGCGCCCTGCTGACGAACTCCAGGCCGTCCATCACCGGCATGTTCCAGTCGACCAGCGCGAGGTCCGGCGGTCGGTCCATGGCCCCGATGGCGTCGAGGGCGGCCTGGCCGTCCCCGGCTTCGACCGCCTCGAACCCGCACCCCTCGACGATGCGGCGCACGATGCGGCGCATGGTGCGGGAGTCGTCGACGATGAGCGCGCGCACGGTCCTCACCCCTTTTCTGGCGGCTTGGCGAGATTGAGCTGGTAGGCGAACGTCCGGCCGGCCGGGGTCCGGCGGAAGCTGTCGTCCACCCCGATGGTCGACTCGGCCGCGCCGAGGAACAGCCAGGCGTCGGGGCGCATGAGCCGGGCGACGTGGCGCAGCACGGTCTTCTTGGTGGCGATGTCGAAGTAGATGAGGACGTTGCGGAGGAACACGACGTCGAACGGCGCGGTCGGCGGCGGCGGCGCGACGAGGTTGAGCCGCTGGAATTGCACGTGCCGCCGCAGGGCGGGGGCCACCTCCCAGTGCGCGCCCGAGCGGGTGAAGTAGTGGACGAGCATCCGGGCCGGCAGGCCGCGGTTGACCTCGATCTGGCTGTACTGGCCCGTCTGCGCGCGGGCGACCATGTCGCCGGAGATGTCGGTGGCCAGGATCTCGTAGGTCCAGCCCGTCGGCAGGAACTCCTGGAGGGTGATGGCCAGGCTGTAGGTCTCCTGGCCGCTGGAGCACGCGGCCGACCACACCCGCAGGTGCCGCTGCGCGCTGCGCGCGGCCAGCAGGGCCGGCAGGACGGTCGAGTGCAGCGCGGCGAACGGCTCGTTGTCGCGGAACCACGAGGTCTCGTTGGTGGTCATCGCGTCGACGATGGACTGGATCGTCGCCCGGTCGCTGCGCAGCCGCACCTGGGTCAGCAGCTCCCCGACATTGCCGGCGCCGACCTTGCGGGCCAGCGGCAGCAGCCGGGCCTGGACGAGGTACTCCTTGTCGGCGCCCAGGACGATGGAGGACTCGCGACGCAGCAGCTCGGCGAGGTACGCGAACTCCGCGGCCGGGATCACCGCGGCGGTCACGGTCCCACCGCCAGGCCGGTCAGCGGGCGGGCGGCGCCGGCCCGGCCGGCGAGGTAGCCGCCGATGGCGGCCAGTGGCTTGACCTGGTCGGCCAGCCCGGCCTCCACGACCGCCCCCGGCATCCCCCAGACCACCGAGCTGGCCTCGTCCTGCGCCACGATCTCGGCGCCGGCCCGGCGCAGGATCTCGGCCCCCGCCCGCCCGTCCTGTCCCATGCCGGTCAGGACGGTGGCGACGGTCGCCCGGCCGTACACGGCGGCCACCGACCGGAACAGCACGTCGACCGCCGGTCGGCAGGAGTTCTCGGCCGGGGCGTCGGTGAGCCGGGTGCGGACGCCGACGCCCTGCCGGGCCACCTCCAGGTGCCGGTCGCCGGGAGCGATGTAGACGTGGCCGGCGACCAGCGGTACGTCGTGGGCCGCCTCGTGCACGGTCAGCTTCAGGGTGCGGTTGAGCCGCTCGGCGAACATCGTGGTGAACAGCGGGGGCATGTGCTGCACGATCACCACCGGTACGGCCAGGGTCGCCGGGAGCGCGCCGAGGACCAGCGCCAGGGCGTCGGGGCCGCCGGTCGAGGAGCCGATCGCCAGCACGTCGATCCGGCCGCTGCCGATGCCGGGGCGCGGCGCGGCGGGCGCCGCGGGGCGGGCGGGGCGCGGGGCGCCGGCCGGGGCGCGGCGGCCGTCGACCTGCGGGCCCGGCGGCCGCACGGGCCGGCCGTCGACGGGGCGCGACGGCGCGGCGGCGGGCCGGGCCGGGCGCCCGCCGAGGGCGCGGATCCGCGGGACGAGCTGGTCGCGGACGGCCGCGATGGAGGCGTGGACGCTGCCGGTGTTGGCCGGCTTGGTCACGTAGTCGGTGGCGCCGGCCGCCAGGGCGTCGAGCGTGGCGCTGGCGCCGGAGGCCGTCAGGGTGCTGAACATGATGATCGGCGTGCGGACGCCGGTGCGCCGCAGTTCGCGGACCGCCTCGATGCCGTTCATCTCCGGCATCTCGATGTCCATGGTGATGACGGCCGGCGCGAGCTGGGTGACGCGCTGCAGCGCCAGCCGGCCGTTGGCGGCGGTGCCGACGACCTCGATGTCCGGGGCCGTGCCCAGGGCGTCGGAGATCAGCCGGCGGACGACGATCGAGTCGTCGACGACGAGCACCGAGATCATCAGACCTCCGAGAGTTCGGGGTGGCAGGGCGCGCTGTCGACACGGAACCCGCGTAGCCACCCTATGAAACTATCTCGCTACATTCCGCGATCGGATCTATTTGCCCGGGTCCAGCCAGGCCGGCCCGAGGACGGTGAGCACGGGCGCCACCAGCCGGTACGCCGCCTGGGTGTCCAGCAGGTCCCGGACGACCAGGGCCTGGACGGCGCCCGAGACCAGGTTCCAGACCCCGCCCGCCCGGTCCGCGCGGGGGACGACCGGGTTGTCGAGCGCTGTCACGAGCAGCAACTGGGCGGCCGCGGCGGTCCGCACCCGGTCGGACAGGTACGCGGCCCAGGCCGCCGAGTGCACGGCGGTGGCCCAGCCGGTCGGCGGCTGCGCCCGGCGCTGCTCCTCGGCCGCGCGGACCAGCCGCCGGGCCACGACCGGGGTGAGCGTGCGGACCTCGGTCAGCAGCCCCTGCACGGAGGCGTGGTGCGGGCCGAGGTTGATCTGGCCGGGGGCGGGCAGCCGGCGGGTGCCCAGGACCCACCCGGCGCCGAGCCGGCGGCGGGTCTCCTCATCGAGCTGGTCGCGCAGGTACGCGGCGACCGCGGCGTCGCAGAGCACGGCGGTGGCGCGCTCCGCGTCCGGCGACTGCCGGGCCGCCGCGCCGGTACCGGTCCAGGTCCAGCCGAGGACGTCGTGGCGCAGGCAGCTCAGCAGCCCGTCGACGGTGCCGATCGGCGCCGTCCGCACCGCGTCGAGCGTCTGGACCGTGATCTCCTCGCCCAGTTCGCGGATCGAGGGCACCCGCGAGGCCGCCTGCTGGACCGCCACCCACAGCTCGGTGCGCCGGTCGGCGTCGGGCAGCGCGGCGGCGAGCGTCGGCAGGTCCTCGTGCCGCAGGGTCAACGCCCGCAGCAGGACCTCGGCGACCGCGCCGCCGCCGGCCAGGCGGGTCAGGTCGAAGCCGAGCACAGATGCGCTGACCAGGCTGTACACGTTCGCCCGCCCCTTCCACCAGCTCCGGTCAGCGCGTGTCCGCGGCCGCGTCGACGTCCAGGGCGAGCATCAGCCGGTCCTCGATCTTGAACGTGCCCAGGACGAGGGCGCGGGCCGGGCCGGTCAGCGTGTCCGGCGGCGGCTCGAAGGAGCCCTCGTCGAGCGCGACCACCTCGCCGATCTTGTCCACGAGCAGGCTGACCGCCTCGTCCTCGGCGTGCAGGATCACGTTCATCACCGCGCCGTCCATCGTGTGCCGGGGCAGGCCGAGCTGGACCCGCATGTCCACCGCCGCGATGACCTGGCCGCGGAGGTTGAACAGGCCGCCGATCGCCGCCGGCGCCAGCGGCACGGCGGTGTACTCGGAGAAGGCCAGGACCTCCTGCACGTGGGCGACGTCCACCCCGAACAGGGTCCCGTCCACCTCGAAGGTCGCGTACTGCCGCGTCGCCATGCCGCCTCCCCCGCTCACGCCGCGCCCGGACCGGCGCCCCAGGCGCCCGTCAGCACCGACTCGCCGGTGGTCGCGTAGAACTGCGGGTCGGCGGCCAGGATCGCGCGGCGGACGTCGAGCAGTTCGGTGACCCGCTGGGCGATGACGGTGGAGCCGAGGATGCCGTGGTCGTCCACCTCCTCGTGGTCGGTGGTGGTGCTCTCCACGATGTCGTCGATGCCGTCCACGACCAGGGCGATGCTGCGGCCGCGCTCGGTGTAGACCACGGCGGAGACCGTGTCGCCCGGCGGGGCGGCCTCCACCCCCAGCAGCGAGGAGAGGCGGACCAGCGGAAGGATCCGGCCCCGGTACTGGACGACCTCCCGGTTGCCGACCCACTCGATGGCCTCGGCCGCGAACTGCTCCAGCCGGGTCACGGTGTCCAGCGGCACGGCGATGCGGCGGGCGCCGACGGCGGTGACCAGCAGCCGGCTGGAGTCGTCGGCGCTCTCGGCGGCGGCGTCGTCCTCCTCGCTCAGGTCCGCGGAGAGCTGGGAGCGGCGGGCCAGGGCCGGCACGTCGAGGATCAGGGCCACCTTGCCGTCGCCCAGGATCGTCGCGCCGGCATAGATGCCGATCTCCTTGAACCGGGAGGTGAGCGCCTTGACGACGACCTCCTCGGTGTTGAGGACGCGGTCCACGACGACGCCGAACCGGCGGCCGTCGGCCTGCAGGACGACGATGTAGACGCCGCGGTCGTCGGTGCCGGCGGGCCGGCCCAGGGCGGCGTCGAGGCGGACGAGCGGCAGCAGCTTGCCGCGCAGCCGGTACACCGGCGCGCCGGAGACGTACTCGATGCGGGTGTTCTCCCCGTCGACGTACACCAGTTCGTGGACGGCGACCTGCGGGATCACGTACCGGTCGTCGCCGGAGTCGATGGTCAGGGCCTGGATGATCGCCAGGGTGAGCGGGATCGTCAGCCGCCAGACCGTGCCCTCGCCGAGCGTCGAGTCGACGTCCACGGCGCCGCCGATGCGCTCGATGTTGGTCTTCACCACGTCCATGCCCACGCCGCGCCCGGACACGTTGGTGACCTTCTCGGCGGTGGAGAAGCCCGGCGCGAACACCTGCATCATCACCTCCCGCGGCTCCATCCGGGCGGCCTCGGCGGCGGCGAGGATCCCGCGCTCGACGGCCTTGGCCCGAACCTTCTCCACGTCGATGCCGGCGCCGTCGTCGATGACCTCGACCGTGACGTGCCCGCTCTCGTGGTACGCCTTCAGGGTCAGCGTCCCCTCGGCCGACTTGCCGGCGGCCACCCGCTGCTCCGGGGACTCGATGCCGTGGTCGACCGCGTTGCGCACGAGGTGGGTCAGCGGGTCCTTGACCGCCTCCAGCAGGCTGCGGTCCAACTCGGTCTCGGCGCCGACCATGGCCACCCGGACCTGCTTGCCGAACGTCGTCGACAGGTCCCGGACCACCCGCGGCAGCTTCAGCCAGAGCTGCTCGATCGGCTGCATCCGGGTCTTCATGATGCCCTCTTGCAGCTCGCTGGTGATCAGGTTCAGGCGCTGCGTCGTCCGCACGATCACCGGGTCGGCGGCGTCGGTGGCGGCCCGCACGAGCTGGTTGCGGACCAGGACCAGCTCCCCGACCAGGTTCATCAGCGAGTCCAGCAGGTCGACGTCGACCCGGATCGTGGCGTCCGCCACGCTGCGCCGGCCCTGCGCGGCCAGCGCGTCGTTGACGGCCGCGGGGTTGGTCTTGCCCTCGTCCAGCAGGATGGCGCCCAGCCGGCGCTCGTCGCCGCCGGTCTGCTTCTCCAGCGCCCAGTTGACGTCGGTGTCGACCGCCGCGCCGGACTCCACCAGCAGCTCGCCCAGCGGCCGGCGGGCCTCCTCGTCCGGGGCGCCGGCCGGCGCGTCGACGCTGACCGTCGCCTCCCCGGTGCCGGCCGCCGCGTCGGCGGGCGGGGCGTCGGCGGGCGGGGCGGCCGCGTCGGCGATCTGCGCGTTGACCTGGGCGACCAGCCCGTCGATTGGGATGTCGCCCTCGACGCGACCCTCCTCGATGCTGGCCAGCAACGCCCGGACGCCGTCGACCATCGCGAGCAGCGCCGTGATCGTCTCCGGGGTCACCGGCTGGACCCCGTCGCGCAGCCGCGACAGCAGCGACTCGCCCGCGTGGGTCAGCGCCTCCAGACGGCCGAAGGCCAGGAAGCCGCTGGTGCCCTTGATCGTGTGGATCGTGCGGAAGATGCTCGACAGCAGGTCCCGGGAGGGCTCCCGTTCCAGGGCGACCAGGTCGCCGTCGAGCTGGTCGAGGTTCTCGTGGCTCTCGACCAGGAATTCGTCGACGATCTCACCGAGATCATCCACAGCGGGGCCTCCAGCTCCGTCGCGGGCGCGGTGGCCCGGTGTCGCATCGGGGTGGCGCGGCCGGGAGTGGCGGCGCGTGGTCCGGGTGCGCCGTGGCACGTCGGCCGGGCGCCTAGTGCGCGAGCGCCTCGCGGACGGCCGCGACGAGGCTGTCGGTGGTGAACGGCTTCTGGATGACCGTGTCCTCGTCGTGGAGCAGGCCCCGGCTCACGGCGCTCTCCTTGGGCAGGCCGGACACGTAGAGGACCCGGATCCCCGGGCGGACGGCCTGGGTGTCCCGGGCCACCCCCAGGCCGATCGCGTCGGGCATCCCCAGGTCCGCGAGCAGGACGTGGATGTCGCCCTGGTGCTCCTTGCACACCGCCACGGCGTCGCTCGGATCCCCGGCGGGGAGCGCGGTGAAGCCCTTGCGCTCCAACATCCGGCACATCACCTCGCGTAGGTCGTCCTCGTCATCGAAGACGAGGACCGTGGGGTGCTCTAGCTGTGCTGGCGCGGCCACATCTGCCCCCTAGGACTCGGCGCTGCCCCGGTGCGGGTACTCCGTCGGTGCCCGGCATCAGGGTAAGCCACTGTTTCCGAATAATACTCGCAAAATGCCCGATCACGGAACGCCCGTCCTGCGACCGCCGGTGCGGCCCCGGACACCCTCGTCCGGCGACCCTCGTCAGAGAATAGGACATCGCTGGCCTATCGCCTACTTGGGAGAGGGATCTCACGGTGGTGAATATCCCGGCCTACGGGGTGGCCGGACAGGAATGGGCGATAGCAACGCACAATTCGTGGCCGACAATCACGAGACGGAAAGCACAATTTATCGCAGTCGATTTTCTCGAATAGTTCTGGTAAACCTGACGCGTGGCTCTCAATGATGCACTGGACCTTGCCCCACCAGCGGAAACGTCAGATTGGCAGACCCTGTCGACGATCGGCTCCCCCGTGCCGAACGGGGCCGCCACCCCCACGGTGAGCCCCGCCGCCCAGCCCGCGGCAACAGTCGCCGAAAGCACGCCGGTATTCGTCGACTCCAGCGGTCGGCGGCAGCGTCGGATTCTTCGTTTCGCGTACCTTTTCGGCCTGGCCGCCCTCGCCTTTGTGGCCGCCACGATGATCAGCGCCTTCGGCGGCCGGGTCACCCCCGCGGGTACCCCGTCCGCGCCCCTGCCGGCCGGCGGCGTGGCGCCCCCGGCCACCGTCTCGGTCCCCGCCCTCCCGGGGGCCACCGGCCGATGAGGGTCCGGTCGAGGCGCGACCAGCAGCGCGCCGGGCGGACCTCGGCCGTCCCGCTGGCGCTGGGCCTGCTCGTGGCCATCGCCGGGGTGCTGGCCGTGAACGCCTACCTGTCCGACCGGTTCACGCCCGACCACGAGGTCGGGTCCGGCGCCACCGCCACCGTGCCGGCCGCGGTGCAGCGCGGCGGGCCGCTGCTGGAGGCCCGGCCCGACGGCTTCCACACGTACCCCGTCCCCGACCGCACCCTGGTGCTGACCTTCGACGACGGCCCCGACCCGACCTGGACCCCGAAGGTCGCCGACGTGCTGTACCGGCACGGCGTCCGGGCCACCTTCTTCGTCGTCGGCGGCCAGGTCGCCAAGCACCCGGACCTGGTCCGCCGGCTCGTCGCCGAGGGGCACGAGATCGGCGTACACAGCTTCTCCCACCCGCAGCTCGCCGCGCTGCCGGCCTGGCGGCGCGAGCTGGAGCACAGCCAGACCCAGATCGCGCTGGCCGGCGCGGCCGGGATCACCACCAAGCTCGTCCGGTTCCCGTACTCCTCGGTGAACGAGGCGATCGACGACGTCAACTGGCCCGTCTACCGGGAGGCCGGCGCCGACGGGTACCTCAACGTGCTCAGCCAGCTCGACAGCCGGGACTGGGCGCGGCCCGGCGAGGCGGCGATCGTCCGCAACATGACGCCCGCTGCCGGGCGCGGCGGCGTCGTCCTGCTGCACGACGCGGGCGGCGACCGCAGCCAGACCGTCGCCGCCCTGGATCAGTTCCTCGGCCGGATGCGCGCCGAGGGCTACCGGTTCAGCACGCCCGCCGAGGTGCTCAGCGAGGCCCGACTCGCCGCCACTACCGGGGAGGCGCCGCCGCCCACCTTCCGCGCGAACCCGCAGGCGCCCGACAGCCTGGTCCTGCGCGGCGAGGTGATGCTCGGCGCGATCACCTTCTCCGGGCGCGCCGTGGCCCTGCTGCTGGCACTGTTCCTGCTGATCGGGCTGCTGGCGGTCGCCCGGATGCTGCTGCTGGTCGGCACCAGCGTCCGGCACCTGCGCATCCGCCGGCACCCCGACTTCCGCTGGGGGCCGCCCGTCACCGCGCCGGTCTCGATCATCGTGCCGGCGTACAACGAGGCGGCCGGGATCGCCGCCGCCGTGCGCTCGCTGGCCACCGGCGACCACCCCGGGATCGAGGTCGTGGTCGTGGACGACGGCTCGACCGACGACACCGCGGCGATCGTGCGCGGGCTCGGCCTGCCCAACGTCCGGCTCGTCTCCGTGCCCAACGGCGGCAAGGCGGCGGCGCTGAACATCGGCGTCGACGCGGCCCGGCACGACCTGATCGTCATGGTGGACGGCGACACCGTCTTCGAGCCGGAGTCGGTCCGCCGACTCGTCCAGCCGTTCGCCGACCCCACCGTCGGCGGGGTGTCGGGCAACGTCAAGGTCGGCAACCGGCGGGGCCTGCTCGCCCGGTGGCAGCACATCGAGTACGTGATGGGCTTCAGCCTGGACCGGCGGCTGTACGACGTCCTGCAGATCATGCCGACCGTCCCCGGCGCGATCGGCGCCTTCCGCCGGCAGACGCTGCGCCAGGTCGGCGGCGTGAGCGACGACACCCTGGCCGAGGACACCGACCTGACGATGGCGGTGACACGCGCGGGCTGGCGGGTCGTCTACGAGGAGTCCGCGCGGGCGTGGACCGAGGTGCCCACGAGCGTGCGGCAGTTGTGGTCGCAGCGGTACCGCTGGGGGTACGGCACCATCCAGTCGATGTGGAAGCACCGGCACACCCGCGACGACGGGCCGGCCGGCCGGCGGTTCGGGCGGGTCGGGCTGCCGATGCTGGTGGTGTTCCAGGTGTTCATGCCGCTGGTCGCCGGGGTGATCGACCTGTTCGCGCTGTACGGCCTGTTCTTCTACGACCTGCGCCTGACCGCGGTGGCGTGGGGCGCCATGCTCGCCGCCCAGCTCCTGACCGCCGCGGTGGCGTTCCGGCTGGACGGCGAGCGGCTGCGGGTGCTCTGGCTGCTCCCGCTGCAGCAGCTCGTGTACCGGCAACTGATGTACCTGGTGGTGGTGCGCTCGGTGGTGGCGGCGGTCAGCGGCGCCCGGATGCGCTGGCACAAGCTGCGCCGCGCCGGCAACGCCGCGATCCTGACCGCCCCCGCCCCGACCCCGGCGGCGCCGGGCGTGCCGGTCGGCTAGCCGACCGACGCCCCGGCCGCCAGCAGCTCCGTCAGCCGCTCCATGCCCTGCTCCACGCCGTCGGCCATCCCGCTGGCGACCAGCGCGTCGCGCTCGGCGACGCTGCGGTAGACGGCGAAGTTGCGCAGCAGGGTGCGGCCGTCGACCTCGGTGAACGTCGCGTACTCCAGGCTCACCGCACCGGGTGCCCCCTCGTACTCCCAGGTCTGGATGATGCCCTCCACCGTCGGCTCGCCGTGGTAGACGCCCCGGAAGCCGTACTCGGTGCCGTCCTCCTCCACGTGCACGAACCGCCACCGCCCGCCGTCGCGGGCCTCCAGCCGGTCGATGCGGGTGGTGAGCCGGCGCGGGCCGAGCCACCGGGGTAGCAGGGCGGGGTCGACGTGGGCGCGGAAGACCAGCTCCCGCGGGGCGTCGAACTCCCGCCGGATCTCGACGGTGGGCTGGCCGGGCTCGGTGATGATCTCGGTCTGGTGCATGGCGGGTCCTCTCGGTGTGGGCGGTTCAGGGGCGGTCGGTGGGCGGCGCGGCCAGCAGGGCGGCGAGCCGGTCGTGGCTCTCGGACCAGTAGTCGCGGTACTCCGCCAGCCAGCCGGCGGCCGCGCGCAGGGGCGCGGCGTCGAGGTGGCTCAGCCGGGCGGTGGCCCGCCGGCTGCGGGTGATCAGGCCTGCCTCCTCCAGTACCCGCAGGTGCCGGGAGACGGCCGGCTGGGACATGGCGAACGGCGCCGCGAGCGCCGCGACGGTCGCCTCGCCCTCCTTCAGTCGGCGCAGGATGGCCCGCCGGGTGGGGTCGGCGAGCGCGCCGAACACCGCGTCCAGCCGGGCCTCGCCCCCGTCGTCCACCATTTATAACCTCCACATTCTAAAACTTATTAGTTATATAAACAGGTACAGGCGACCCCGTCAAGGACGCACAGCGGGTCAGGGACCGAGCAGCCGGCGCGGCCCCGGCCCCTGCCCGGCCAGGACGTCGCCGGGGTTGGCCAGGCGGCACGCGCGCAGCGAGAGGCAGCCGCAGCCGATGCAGTCGGTGAGGTCGTCGCGCAGCCGCTCCAGCAGGGCGATCCGGGCGTCCAGCCGGTCCCGCCAGCCCTGGGACAGGCGCGCCCAGTCCTCCTTGGTCGGGGTCCGGCCCTCCGGCAGCTCCGCCAGGGCGGCGCCGACCTCCTCCAGCGACACGCCGGCCTGGGCCGCGATCCGGATGAACCCGACCCGGCGCAGCGCGATCTGCGGGTACCGGCGCTGGTTGCCGCCCGTGCGGTCCGCCCGGATCAGGCCGAGCCGCTCGTAGTACCGCAGCGCGGAGGGGGCCACGCCGCTGCGGGCGGCCAGTTCCCCGATCGTCAGACCCGCCACCGCCGCTCCCCTTAATCTCAACCCCACTTCATATTCAGCCTACGGTGCACCGAACGTCCGTGCTGTGGCCACAGCGCCGATGTCCAGGTCGCAGGAAGTCCACCAGGTCGAGTGTGGCGGCGACCAGCTCGGCGCGGTGCGGAGCAGGGGCGGCGTGTTCGCGCCGCCGCCATATGTCAGCCACACCGTGCAGCACCTCGGCCACGACAGCCGGGTCGGCGGCCTTCCACGGCGCCACTCCTTCGGCCCAGGCGAGAGCTTGAGAAGGACGGTGACCGGCGCGCACCAGCCGACAAGCGACGAGCGCCGTGTCTATCCAGGCAGGACCGCGGCCAGGCGTCGCCCAGTCCACCAGGACGACCTGCGTGCCCCGCACCAAAAAGTTGCGTGGGCTGACGTCGGTATGGGCCACCGTGTCTCCGGCCACCAGCTCCGGGACCACCCGACCAGCCCAACGGCGACCCATGGGCAGGACCGGGATCGCACAGCCGGTCAGCCTCTCGGCGGCGCCAGCCAGCGCCGCGGCCAGCAGCGGAAGGTCCGCCGTCCCAGGGGAAAGGTCCAGGTGCCGGCCGTCGTGGTGGTCGAAGAGCAGCACCAGCCACCCGTCGACCTCCACGACAGCGCGTAGCGCCGGGGCGATACCCGTCGGCAGTAGGGGCACGATCCGGGCCTCGTTGCGGTGCATGGCCGCGCGGTGATCGGCAACGCGGACCGCCTTGATGAACACCGGCGGTCCGGCGGCCGTACCGAGCACGGCGACGCAGTCCGACGCCGACCCGTACGGCAGGTCCCGGACATGGGTGACGCCGCCGCACCGCGCGGTCACGCCGCGACGCACGGCGGCGGGCAACTCAGTCCAATGAGTGCGCATGACTCGACCCTCCGTCACGCCTGACCACGCCAGCGCAGACGGTTCAGGCGGCCCGTCCGCAGCCCCTACCTTCCGCCGGTGGGGCTGTCGTGACAGCCCGCGTGGCACTGGCTGCACTTGGTCAGGTCCGCGGCATCCGCGCAGTCCCACAACTCGCGGTCGACCTGCCAACCAGCGGCCGCAATGACCTGCGCCGTCCGGCTTACCGAAACCCGAGCGTCGCCGTCAGTGTCGGGAACGTGGTGGATGAATCGACTGGCGACACGCTGGCAGAAGACGTGATAAGCCATGGTGTCGAGCAGGAAGGTGTGCCAGCCGAGATCCACCAGACGCAAAGGACCGATTGGCTCAGCCGCCACTGCGCAAGTGGCCAAAATGCGCACGTCTGGTCGACAACCCGCGCAGCGGTACCCAGATCAATATCGGGGTTCTCGGAGTGGACGCTCAGGGTCAACCTGTCGAACGTCGCGTCGTCCAGCAGGGCGCGACCGGGCTTGAGTTCAGCGGCGGTCGAGGCTTGTGACATCGTTGTCTCCCATCGGCTGGCCACCCGTTGGGGGCGGCGTGAACGCGCCGAGACGATGACCGGCGAGGGCGTCGAAGATATCGATGTCGGTGGCCTGCTGCCACGGTGGCAACTGCGCCCAGTCCGCGACGTACCCGGGTTTCGGATCTCCGAAGTGCCGGTACATCTGCCCGAGCCAGCAGAGGGCCACGAACTGTCCCCGCTGGGTGGGCGTGAGTCTGCCCGCCGCCCCGCCGGTCACCTCGACGAACCTGCGGACCTGCTCCTCGACGGCCGCGGCCGCCGCCCGTTCCCACAGTGGAGTGTCCGCCCAGGGCGTGACGTAGCTCGCCCTGGGCTCTCCGGGGTGGTGTCGGTGCACGCCGGCTATCCAGGCCACCCGCAGCGCCTCGCCGGGTTCCATGCTGCTGTTCACGCTCGCTCCTGTCGTCAGTGGATCAGGTACTCAGGGCCGCGATCTGCGCGTCGACTTCGGCAACTCGCCGGTCCGCGCCGAGTTGGCGGAGCGCCGGCCGCGCCGACCGTAGCCGGCTGGCAACGGCGCCTGAGCCGGCCGCCAGGGGCAGGGCGGCCGAGGCGTGGGCAAGCACCTGGTCGATATCGCCACGACCAGCGCCAACGGTGATCAGATCAGCGAGGACCGCACCCCTTCTTCGGGCGGACAGCGGCTGGTTCAGCGCGGCGGTCAGGCTGGCCGCCGCGGCCGCGTGGTGACCGAGTCGGGTCTGCCACGCGCCGCGCTCCTCGGCCAGGCGCGAACCGTCGAAGCGGAGCCATCCGGTGTTCCGTGCCACGGGTAGGCGCAGTACCTCACCAGCGCACTCCCACGCCCGCCGGCAGGACGGCCCGTCACCGGCCGCGGCGTGCGCCTGGGCGGCTACCGAGGCGACCCAGAAGCGGGTTGTCAGTTGCCGGTCGCCCTGGGCGGCGACCCTGCCGGCGGCGTCCAGTACGGCGAGGGCGTCGCGGGGCCGACCGGTGTACAGGCACACGTAGCCGTGGCGGACCATGGCGCAGGCCTGCCGGTCGGCATCCGCCGCGTCCGCGGCCGCGGACGTCGCCAGTGCGTAGGCGTGGGCCGCCTCCTCGTACCGGCAGGCGTCGAAGAACACTTCTCCGGTCAGTTGCAGAGCCTCACTGAACGTGGCGAGCATCGGTGTGGTCTCACCGATTGCGTCACGGAGCACCCCGGCGATCATCAACAGATGGTCATGTAGTGGCGGCAGCAGAGTCTGCTTGTCGGCCGTGGCGGCGAACCGCTGCCACAGCGCGGCTGTGCCACGCGACAGGGCTGCGCAGGTCGCCGACCCGGTCACCGTGACGGCGGAAGACAAAGGGGCTATGGCCGCGGCCACGCCAGCGACGCGCAGAATATCTCGGCGGTACACAGCGTCATTCTCCCCGTCGGCGATGGGCGAACCGGGCAGCGTGAACCACAGCCGCTTTGGCGGAATATGCAGGGTTCGCGCCCAGTGAACCAGGCGATCCAGATCCTGGACCGACCCCCCAGTCTCGATCCTGCTCAATTGGGACTGCGTCAGCCCGATCCACCCGGCCACGACCTCTTGCGACAGTGGTGCGGCGCGGGCGGGATGACGGCGGTAGGCAGCGATCACCTGCCCCATATGCCGTGCTGCCAGTGCCTTTTGCAGCGACGGATGCTGCCAGAACGACGGGGGAACCACGGTGGGATGCGAGGCCGAATGGTGACGACTCACTGCCGGTCCGGTAGCCGCTCGCACGCACGTTCTTCGCCCTGCTCGGTTGTCGTCACCTGCCTACTCTACGAGCTTCGCGGGCACGCGGCGGGTCACGGCGGCGATTCCCTGTGCCGTACTCAACGGGATCAGGTAGCGCGGGGCGGCGGGGTGTCGGCGCAGGGGATGTTGGCGACGCCGCGGGCCGCGCCGGTGACCGTGTTGTCGCAGGTCACCCGGTTGGTCGACGCCGGGGTCAGGCGGAAGCCGAACCCCGGTCCCGCCACCTCGGCGACGTTGGCCGAGAACACGTTGTCGCGCCCCCAGCCGGGCAGGATCTCGTGGGTCTGGAAACCGTCGCCGCGCGAGCGTCGGCCGCGGTTGCCGGCGACCGTCCAGCCGTTGCCCTTGACGTCCACCCACGAGTCGGCGTACGCCCCGGCCAGGCGCGCGCCGTCGAAGGTGTTGCCGAGGATCTGCCCCGCGGTGGTCCCCTCCTTGACGTCCACGGCCTCGGCCGCGGTCTGGGCGATCCGGTTGTCGCGCACGACGTTGCGGTCGGAGGCGTCCGGCGCGCAGCCGGAGACCGCGCACCACTGGGTTTGCGCCGAGCCGATGTAGACGCCCTCGCCGAACTCCGGGTGCCGCAGCCCGGTGGCGCGCACCACGCTGTCCACGACGAGGTTGTCGGTGGAGAACTCGCGCAGCCGGATCCCCTCGTCGCCGGTCCGCTCGACGGTCAGCGCCCGGAGCTGTGCGAACCGGGTCCGGTCGGCGACCACGCCCTTGAGTCCGTTGCGGACGGTCAGGCCGACCAGGCGCACGTGGGCGGCGCCGTCGAGGTGCACGACGTAGCCGCTGCCGGTGCCGGAGCCGTCCAGCACCGCGGCCGGGCCGCCGCAGATGTGGATGGGCGCGGCGGCGGTACCCGAGACCCGGACGACCAGGCGGCCCGGGTGTACGCCGTCGGCGAGCCGGACGGAGTCGCCCGGCCGGGCGGCGTCGACGGCCGTCTGGAGGTCCCCCGCGTCCCGGGCCGTGCGGGTCGGCGCGGGGCAGGCGGCGCCGGGCGGGTCCGCCGTCGGCGTCGCCGCCACGGGCGCGGGCGAGGCGCCGGGAGTGCCGCCGCGGACGGCGGCGACCCCGGCGGTGCCGGCCAGGACCACGACGGCGGCGCCGGCTGCCCAGGACAGCCGGTGCCGTGCGCTCACGGCCCCGCCCGGCGGTCCGGCTCCGGCGCGGGGTGGGGCGTCGGGCCGGGTCCGTAGGGGGCGCGGCCGGCGACGCGGGGGCGGCGCCGGCCGGCCAGCCCGGTGCCGGCGGCCAGCAGGAGCAGCAGGGTCCACAGGATCGTGGTGGGTGTCGCGTACCGGGCCGCCGCGGCCCAGCCGCTCGGTCCGGGTCGGCGCTGCAGGGTCCGGTTCTCGCCGACGTCCACGCCGCCGTCGGCCTGGGCGGTGTCCAGGGCGGACGGACCGGTGGTGGCCAGCAGGTTCTCGCTGGCCGTCGAGCCCGCCGCCGACCCGACGAAGGAGATGCCGTGGCGGTGCGCCTTGGTCACGGTGTTGCCCTGCACCACGGCGACCGCGTCGCGCACGTAGACGCCGTTGCCGACGTCGGCGATCACGTTGTCCACGACGGACGCGCCGGTGCCGGCCAGCACCGCCACGCCGTGCCGGCGGGTCTCCCGGACCTGGTTGTTGGCCACGGTCACGTGGGCGGCGCGGCGCAGGACGATGCCCATGTCGCCGCCCACCACCCAGTTGCTGCGCAGGGTCAGGTCCGCGGCGCCGTCGACCACCATCCCGTGGTGGGCGTTGTTGCGGGCCACGCCGCCGGTGATCGCCGTACCGTCGGTGCCCGCCACGACCGCCGTGGCCGCCGCGGCCGCGGGGTCGGCGCCGACGACGAAGCCGTCCTGCCGGTTGTCCTCCGCCCGGCACATCACCAGGGCGACCCCGCGGGCGGCCGCCGCGCTGACGAAGCCGCTGCCCCGGTTGCCCCGGGCGACGGCCTGGGTGACCCGCGCGTCGCGGACCGCACCGGCGAACACCAGCCCGTCGGTCAGGTTGCCGGCGAGCGCGGTGTGGGCGACGACGACGCCCGCGGTGTCCGCCAGGTGGAGGCCGACGGCGTTGCCGGCGAACTTCGCGCTGCGGACCAGCGCGGTGTAGGGCGCGGCGCCGCGGGTCGGGGGCGCGCCGGTGACGCTGACCCCGCCGGTCGGCCCGGCGCCGAAGCCCAGGCGCAGGAACGCCGCGTAGGTGAACTGCGCCGTACCGCCGACCACCCGCAGGTGCGCCCGCCCGTCGGCGGTGGCGCCGTCGGGTGCCGCCGCCCGCCGGTCCCAGCTCGTGACCGTGACGGGGGCGCCGGGGGCGCCGGTGACGGTGAGCCGCCCGCCGAGGACGTACAGGCCGGTGTACCCGTCCGGGCCGCTGGCCAGGCGCAGGGTGAGGCCGCCGGGGTCGGCCACGTCGAGGGTCGCCCCCGCGGGCACGAGCAGGCTGGCGCTCAGCAGGTACGCCCGGGTATCCGCCGCCGCGAGGACCGGCGGCGCGGACCGGCGCAGGTCGGCCAGCGTGTACGGGGCGGCGCGCGGGACGAGCACGAGCACGTCGCGGCCGGCGACGACCGTGGTGTAGGGCGCGGTGGCGGCGCCCGCGAGGGTCGACACCTGCGCCCGGAGCTGCGCCAGCCAGCGCTCCTCGGCGGCGACCGCGGCGGCCTGCCGCGCCTGCGCAGGGTCGGCGGCCGGCACCGGCGCGGGAGCCGCGGTCGACACCGGCGCGGGCCGGCCGGCTGTCGACGGTCCGCTGACAACGGTCCCGTCGGCCGGGGCGGACGTGGCCGGGGCAGGCGGGACATCGGCCGGGGCGGAGGTGGCCGGGCCAGGCGGCACGTCGGCCGCCGGGGCAGTGGCCGGGGCGTTGGCCGTCGGGGCGGGGGTCGCCGGGGCCGCGACCGGGCGGACGGATCCCGGCCCCGGGGCCGGGGTCGGGCGGGCGGCGGCCGGGGGCGCGGCGCCGGCCGGGGCGGCTGCCGCCGGCCCGGCGAGCGCGGCGCCCAGCAGCGCCGCCGCGAGCAGCACCCCGCGCCGCGCCGCGCGCCGCGGGCGGGACCGCAGGGCGCTCACGCGTGGGCTCCCGTGCGCCGGCCCGCGCGCGGGCGCCGGCCCCCGACGCGGGGCCGGGGGCGCAGCGTGCCCGCGTCCTGGCCCTCGCCGCCGATCCGGTCCGGGGTGCGGGTGAGCCAGCCCTGCCGGTTCATGGTCAGGAAGGCGTACAGCTTGATCGGCAGCGCGACGGCGATCACGACGAGGGCGACCAGCGGGAGCAGGAGCAGCTCGCCGAGGTGCCGGCGCAGGTGCGACCAGCCGCGGATCCCCCGGCCCACGAGCAGCCAGGCGACCGCCAGCAGCACGCCCCCGGCCGTCGGGCTCAGCCGCGAGGCGACCAGGTACCCCAGCGTCATCCCCATCGTCAGCGGGGTCAGCAGGATCTGGAGCACCGTCACCTTGGTGACCAGCGGCGCCCGCCAGAGCCAGCCCTTCCAGGCGGCGGTGAGGTAGCACCGGTAGGAGTTGCGCGACCAGCGCACCCGCTGCTTGACGAACGCGCGCAGCGAGGCGGGGAACATCGAGACGGCGCGGGCGCTGGACTGGTGCACGGTGCGGTACCCGGCGGCGAGCACCAGCCAGGTCAGCCGCCCGTCGTCGCCGGCCACGCAGCGGCGGCCGAGGAAGAACTCGTCCTCCAACTGGTCCAGGACGGGCAGCACCGCGGCCCGTCGGTAGGCGGCGGTCCGGCCGGAGAGGCAGGCGACGGCACCGGCCCGGCCCATGGCCGGCACGTAGTCGTAGTACCGGAGGTTGACCAGCCAGTCCGCGATCCGCCGCCAGACGCTGGAGGTGCGCTGGTACACGTTCTGCTGGGTGCCGACGCCGCCGACCCGCCAGTCGGCGAACGGCATCTGGACCGCGGCCAGCAGGCCGGGCTCCCAGCGGGTGTCGGAGTCGACGAGGACGACGACGTCGCTGACCGCGGCGCGGATGCCGACACCCAGCGCGGAGCGCTTGCCGCGGTGGGCGAACGGCAGGATCCGCAGCCGGGGGTCGCGCCGCGCGCGCAGTTCGGCGATGACCTGCGTGTCGCCGAGGTCGGGGACGACGATGACCTCGTGCGGGTTCTGCTCCAGCCAGGTGTCGAGGCACTCGCGCAGGATCTGCGGGTCCTCCCGGTAGGCGGGGACGACGACGGAGACGGTGGTGCGGAAGTCGTTGACGACCGGCCGGGCGAGCCGGGACAGCACCAGCCGGTAGATCCAGATGCCCCAGACGAGCACCCCGGCGACGCCCAGCGGCATCAGCTCCCGCCAGGTCGAGGCGCCGAGCGCGCTGACGAGCCAGGACCACAGGGCGTCGAAGGACCCAGAGTCGGGCATACTTCCCTTCCCACGAACACACCGGAAAGCGGTTTGTCTTGGTGATCCGAGGCGGCGACAGCAACGGACCACGGCTGTCGCATAGCACCGTAGGCAGGGAGTGCCGGGTATTCCAAATCATCCGTCGAATTGACTGTCATTGTTTTCGGCAGGGTCGGATGACTGGCGGGAAATCGGGCGTTTTCGCTGGTGAGATGGCCAGGAAGGGTTGACGAAAGGGCTCCGGCGGTCGGCGGCCGGGGACCGGGCGCCGACCGCGACAATTGCGCCGACGAATGCGTGTCCGTGCGGCGGGGGACTCAGTACACGAAAAGCAGCCGGTTGGGACTTCCCGATCCCGCGCCCGCCACCCGGTACTTGGTCGAGCGCGCCGCCAGCGCTCCGGCGACCTGGGCCGGGGTCAGCCGCGGATTCCGGCTCAGCAGCAGCGCCGCCGCGCCGGCCACGTGCGGGGCCGCCATGGAGGTGCCGCTGCCCTTGGCGAGGCTGGCGTTGTCCAGCCGGAACGCCGACACGATGCCGACGCCGGGGGCGAACAGGTCCAGGCAGCCGCCGAAGTTCGAGAAGCGGGCGCGGCGGTCCCGGGAGTCGGTGGCGCCCACGGTGATCACCTCGCGGACGCGGCCCGGCGAGCTGCCGCACGCGTCGCGCCCGTCGTTGCCGGCGGCGGCCACGAACGTGATGCCCCTGGCGATCCCCCGGCGCACGGCGTCGTCGAGCGCGGGCGAGACGCCGCCGCCGAGGCTCATGTTGACCACGGCGGGGCGGCGGGCGTGCGAGGTCACCCAGTTCACCCCGGCGATGATCTGCGAGTACTGGCCCCAGCCGGCGCAGTTGAGCACCCGCACGCCGACGAGCCGGACCGACTTGGCCACGCCGTAGGTGTTGCCGCCCAGGGTGCCGGCCACGTGCGTGCCGTGGCCCTCGCAGTCGTTGGCGTTGGCGCGCCGGTTGACGAAGTCGTAGCCGTACCGGGCCCGGCCGCGGAACTCGCGGTGCGTGGTGCGCAGGCCGGTGTCCAGCACGTACGCCGTGACCGTGGCGCGGGCGGCCGGGTACCGGTAGGTCCGGGTCAGCGGCAGCCGCCGCTGGTCGACCCGGTCCAGGCCCCAGGACGAGGAGCGCTGCACGGTCTCGGCGCGCACCCAGCGGTCCTGCTCGACGGACGCGACGGCGGGGTCGGCGGCGAGCCGCCGGGCGCTCTCCAGCGGCATCCGCGCCGCGAAGCCGGCCTGGCCGGCGGCGTAGGTGGCCGTGACGGCGGCGCGGTAGCGGCCGGCGACCGAGGCCGCGGCGGCCGGGCCGCCGGCCGGCGGCCGGCGCCAGGTGACGATGAAGGAGCCGGGGACGGCGAGCCTGTCGCCCTCGTGCAGGACCGGGCCGGCGGCCGGCGCGAGCCGCGGCGCGGCGGCCGCGGGCGCCGGGACGGCCCCCAGGCCGGTGGCCACGGCGAGGCCGGCCAGGCCGGCGGCGAGGCGGGTGCGGGCGGGGTGGGACGTCATCCGTGACTCCTCCATCGTCACCGGCTCCAGCGCCAGGCCGCTGAGAGCCTGACGTTGCCGGCATTGTCGGTCGACCGGAGCTGGGCCCGCATGGTGCGGGGCTGGGCGGCGGCGACCAGGGGCAGGACGTACGGGCCGCGGGTGTCCCGGGCGACGACGCGCCCGTTGACCCACAGCGCGACCTCGGCGACGCCCGAGGCGTCGGTGGTGCGCACCGGCACCCGCACCAGCCCCCGGACGCGGGCGCCGCCGCGCGGGCCGCCGATCCGGGTGACCGAGGGGGCGTGGTTGTCGACGTACACCGGGCGGTAGGTCAGGGCGGCGTTGCCGGCCCGGTCCCAGGCGCGGGCGTACAGCCGGACCGGGCCCTCGGCGCCGCGGGAGTCCCAGCTCGGGAGGTACGGCGCGGTGCTGTCGGAGGAGACCTTGACGCCGCCGACGAGCAGGTCGACCCGGGCGATCCCGCTGCTGTCGGCGGCCGTGACCGCGACCTGCACCCGCCCGCGGACCGGGGCGTGCGCGACCGGCGCGGCCACGGCGACGGACGGCGCCTCGTTGTCGACGGTCGCCGGCACCGTCAGCACGCCGAGGACGCCGTGGGCGTCCTGCGCGACGACGGTCAGGCCGACCTGCGCGGACCGGCCGTCCGTGGCCAGGTCGTGGGTGTGCGGGCCGGCGCCCGCGGCGCTGGCGGCGACCGTGCCGTCGACCAGCAGCGCGACCGCGGCGACGCCGTCGGGGTCGGTCGCCCCGTAGCTGAGGCGGGCCGTCCCGCGCAGGAGGGCGCCCGGGGCCTGGTCGAGGGTGGCGGCCGGGCCGCCGGCCGGCGTGAACCGCTGGACCGCGGCCAGCGCGTCGACCCGCCCGTGGGTGGTCCAGCCGGTGGTCGCCGCGTCGGCGGTGTCGGTCAGGGCGGCGGTGAGGTCGGCGACGGACGCGGCGGGGTCCGCCGCCAGCGCCAGGGCGGCGATGCCGGCCACGAGCGGGGTGGCGGCGCTGGTGCCGCAGAACTCGCGCCACCAGTCGTAGCGGTCGCCCGCGATGACGCAGCCGGGGGCGGCGACGTCCACCCAGGACGCGCCGTGGTTCGACCAGGGGTACCGGCCGTCGGTGGGTGTCGCCGCGCCGACGGCCACGACGCCGGGGCTGGCGGCGGGGTAGAACCGGGCGGCGGTGCCGTCGTTGCCGGCCGCGGCCAGGACCAGGACGCCCGCGGCCACCGCGTCGGCGATCGACTGGTCGAGGGTGAGGCTGTCGACCGCGCTGCCCAGGGACAGGTTGACGATGTCGGCGCCCTGGGCGACCGCCCAGTCGACCCCGGCGGCGATGCCGGCGATGTCGCCGTCGCCGTCGGCGTCCAGCACCTTCACCGGCATGATCCGGCAGCTCCAGCACATGCCGGCGCTGCCGCCGTGGTACCCGCCGCCGACGGCGTCGTCGCCCGCGCCCGCCACGGTGCTGGCGACCATCGTGCCGTGGCCGTGGTCGTCGACGGGGTCGGCGTCGTTGTTGACGAAGTCGTACCCTGGCGTGATCCGGCCGGCGGGCAGGTCGGCCGTGGCCATGACGCCGGTGTCCAGGACGGCGACGGTGACGGCCGGGTCGCCGGTCCCGTACTGCCAGGCGCCGGGGGCGGCGATCCGGTCGAACGCCCACTGGTCGGGGCGGAAGTAGTCGTCGGCGGTGACCACGGCGGTGATCCGCGCCCGGGTGTTGCGCTCGACGTACCGCACGGCCGGGTCGCGGCGCAGCGCGGCGGCGGCGGCGCCGGCCTGGCCGGCGGGGACCGCCACGGTCGCGGCGGCCAGGCCCGGCACCGGCGCGGCGGCGGTCACGTCGACGCCGCGGGCGGCCAGCCGGGCCACGGGGGCGGCGAGGGTGGCCCCCGGGCGCAGCCCGACGACGAGGTCGCCCGGCGGGGCGGCGGCCGGCGCCGACGCGGCCAGCGGAGCGGCGGCCGGCGGGGCCGGAGCCGGCGCGGCCGGGGACGCGGCCGGCGCGGGGCTCGCCGGGGCGGCGGCGGGCAGCGCGCACACCGCGGCGGCGGTCGTGGCCGCCGCGAGCAGGCCGGCGGTGGAGCGCCGGTGGCCGTGCTGCATCGTGTCGCTGCCTTCCTGGCACCGGGGAGGTCCCCGTCCGTGGGGCGTGCGGGTACCCATCGCCCGCGGGACCGCCCGCGTGAGTGCGGACGGGGTGCGGCTCGGTTGCCGTGCCGGCCGCGGACGTGGTGCGGCCCCGCCACCGCGCCCGAGGGCAGCGACGGCGGGGCCACGTGCGGGTCGGGCTAGCGGACGGTCACGTCGAAGCGCGGGTCCGCGGCGATCCGGCGGAACTCGTCCAGGGCGCCGGTGGAGCTGTCGATGCGGATGTCCGATCCGTTCTGGTCCTTGGCGGTGTCGAACCAGAACATGCCCTTGATCGCCGGGAACTGCTTCATCTCGTCCAGCACCGTCGACAGCGTCTTGGCCTTCTGCGCGGGGTCCGCGGCGTACTCGTGCACGCCCCACTCCGAGAGCATCAGCGGCTTGCCGGCGTGGTGGGCCTGGTGCCAGTTGTAGAAGCCGGGGAACTTGGTCTTGTCGGTGGTGCGGTTCATCAGGTCCTTGAGGGTGCCGTAGTGGTAGCCGCCCGGCTGCGACGCGACGTAGGCGTCCAGGCCGATCCAGTCCACGACGTCGTCGCCGGGGTACAGCTCGTTCCACCAGGGCTGGTTGTAGAACTTCTCGATGCCCATGTACGCCACCACGAACACCGCGTTGCCGACGCCGTTGGCGCGCATCCGCTGGACGGTGTACCGGAACATGTTGGCGAAGTCCTTGGCGGTCATGCCGGAGCCCGGGGTGTTGTTGACGTCGTTCTCGGGCTCGTGGTGGAAGGTCAGGAAGAACTTGTCCTGGTAGGTCGCCTTGAGGTACGCCGACAGCTTGTCGATGCGGGCGTCCTGCCGGCCGGCGGCCACGTCGGCCCACTTGCCGCCGTAGTTGACCTTCCAGTTGATGAACAGCAGGCGCTGCTTGCCGGGCTCGTTGGCCATGGCGACCTCGGCCTTGGTCGGGAACATCTCGTCACCGCGGTGGTACGTGTGGTACACGGTGTTGCCCTCGCGGCCACTCTTGGCCTCCCACTCGCGCATCGCCTGGTCGCGCGGGGTCTCGGAGAAGCCGCCCGCGGCGGCGCCCCAGAGGATGTTGCAGCTCGGGACGAGCAGGGCGTCCACGGTGCACGGTCCGGTCGGGGCCGGGGTGGACGGTGCCGGGGTGGGGTTCACCGGTGCCGGGGTGGGGTCGACCGGTGCCGGGGTGGGGTCGACCGGTGCCGGGGTCGGCGCGGTGGCCTTCACCACGGTCAGGCGCAGCGTGGGCTTGCCGGCGGCGGCCTCCGAGGACCGGAACCGGGCGAGCTTGGCGACCGGGGTGGTCACGGCGAAGGCGTAGACGCCGCCGGCCAGGACGTTCTTGCCCAGGTCGAAGGTGACCGTGGCGGCGGTCGGCGCCGGGGCGGCCGCGGCGATGTCGGTACCGACGGCGGGGCGGCTGCGGTGGGTCAGCGCGGACTCGGCCCAGGCGGCGGAGCCGGCCTTCTTCAGGCGCAGCGCGGCGGGGAACGTCTCGACGTCGCGGGTGAGGGTCAGCGTCGCCTTGCTGACGCTGGTGCCGGCGGCGAGGGCGCCGACCTTGAACTTCAGGTACGTGGTGTAGGACTGGGCGCCCGAGCGGCCGGTCACGAGCTTCGTCCACGACCCGGTGGCGGTCTTCGTGGCGCCGCTGACGCTGTAGGCGTCCTCGACGGCGACGTACGCCGCGGTCGAGGTGGTGGCGGCGGCCGCGCCGGTGGCGACGACGGCGCTCGCGCCGCACATGACGGCGGCGGCGAGGAGCGGGAGGGCGGTGCGTCGGGTGGCCTGGCGGACGCCGAACCGGGTGATGGTTCGCTTGCTCACGAAGAAGCTCCCTTGGCTGGTCGGCACCGCAGCGGTTCACCGCGGCCACTTACGACAGTCGGGGGGCCGGAGTTCCAACCGGGTCAGGGGACGTTGCCGTTCGGGAGCGGGCCGCCCGGCTGGCCGACGCGGGCCCGGAAGCGGGGGTCGGCAACCGGCCCGCACCCCGACCGCGACCGCGGAGCCGGGCGATACCCTCAGTGCCGTGCAGGAGGGGTCGATGGGAACGGGTGACACACCGCCCGGCCCCACCGCCGCCACCGCGAACCGACCGAGGAGGTCGCCATGTCGTCGACTCTGCTGCCGCCACCTCGGCTGGACGTCGTACCGGAGCTCACCGAGCGCTGCGACCGCTGCGCGGCCGCCGCCAAGCTGACCTTCCGCCTGCCCACGGGCGGGGAGCTGGTCTTCTGCGGCCACCACGCGAACCGGCACACCGAGGACATCCTTCGCGCTGCCGCCGTCGTGGTGATCGAGGACGGTTTCGTCTGGCAGGGCGCCGATCGGGTCGCCAGCGGCTGACCGGCCCGCCCGGCCGCCGCGCGGCCGCCCCCGGCTGCCCGCCCGCGTGAGTCGGGTCACACTCCGGCCGGGCCGCGGATCCGGCTAGCGTGAGGGCATGGCCTCTTCCAGCGCGTACCTGCCGGAGCACCTGCACGCCTACACGCTCGCCCACACCACGCCCGCCGACGACCTCGTCGGGGAGCTGGTGGCGCGGACCAGGGAGGCACTGCCGGAGCAGTCCCGGATGCAGATCTGCCCCGAGCAGGCGACCCTGCTGGCGATGCTGACCCGGCTGACCGGCGCCCGCGACGCCGTGGAGGTCGGCACGTTCACCGGGCTCAGCTCGCTGGCCGTCGCCCGGGCGCTGCCGGCCGACGGCACGATGCTGTGCCTGGACGTCTCCGAGGAGTACACGGCGATCGCCCGGGAGTTCTGGGCGAAGGCCGGCGTCGAGGACAAGGTCACGCTGACGCTCGGGCCGGCGGTGGACTCGCTCGCGGCGCTGCCCGACACCCCGCGGTTCGACCTCGCGTTCATCGACGCCGACAAGGTCAACTACGAGCGGTACTGGGCGGCCCTGCTCCCCCGGATGCGCACCGGCGGCGTCATCGTGGTGGACAACGTCCTGTGGAGCGGGCGGGTGCTGGACCCGGCGGAGGACGACGCGGACACCGCCGCGCTGCGCGCGTTCAACGCGCTGGTGGCGCGGGACCACCGGGTCGACACCGTCATGCTGCTGTTCGCCGACGGCCTCACGGTGGCGCGCAAGCGCTGACCGGCACCCGGTGACCGGCACGATATTTCCCGCTCGGTACCGGTATGAGCCATCTTCTCGTTACGCTTGATCTTCACCGCAAGGGTGGAGGTCGAGCGTGCCGCGCTCTCCCGCAGTGCACCGCCTTCCCGCGGCGCTGGCGGTCCTCGCCGCGGCGGCGGCCGTGACCTTCGGGGTCGGGGCGCTGCTGCGGTGGGTGGCCGGCGGCACCGGCGTGCCCGGCGGCTTCGGCACCCCGCCCCCCGAGGCCGCCGTGACGCTCGTCCTCGCCGGGCTCGGGCTGCTGACCGCCGTCGGCCGGCCCGCCCTGCCCCGCCGCTGCGCCACCCGGGTCCTGGGCGCCGCGGTCGCGGCCTTCGGTCTGCTCGGCGTGGTCGAGCACACCGGCCTGGTGACCCGCTCCCCCCTCGGCGAACTCGCCCGGCGCCTCCTGGACACCGAGGCCGCCGCCCGCCCGATGTCCGCGGCCACCGGCTGCGCCCTGCTGCTGCTCGGGGTCGCGCTCGCGCTCCTGGACACCCGCCCGCCGGGCTACATCACCTGGCCGCAGGTCTTCGCGCCCGCCGCGGCCACCATTGCCGGCGTCACGATGCTCGCCTTCCTGTTCCGGGAGACCTCCGTCCCGGCCGTCGGCGCCCTGGTGGCGATGACGCCGCTGAGCGCGCTCGGCACGCTGGTGCTCAGCATGGGCATCTTCGCGGTACGGCCGGAGCAGGGGCTGCTGCGCCGGCTGGAGAGCCTGGGGCCGGGCGGCACCCTCGCCCGGCGCGTCGGCCCCACCGTCCTGCTGCTGCCCCTGGGCATCGCCGTGCTCTCCGGCACCGTGATCCAGGCCGGCTGGGGCGAGCCCGCCCTCACCGTGGCGCTGAGCACCGCCGCCTTCGCACTGGTCCTGCTCATGGTCCTCGGCGGCACCGCCCGGGTGATCGACGCCGCCGACGCCGCCCAGCGCGGGCTGGTCGACGCGCTCGCCGCCGAGCGGGACTTCACGGCCACCCTGCTGCGCTCGCTGAGCGAGGCCGTCGTCGTCACCGACGCCCAGCTCCAGGTGATCGACGTGAACCCCGGCGCCTGCCGGCTGCTGGGGCGCCGGCGGGAGAGCCTGGTCGGGCAGCGCCCGCCGTACTCCTGGGAGGAGCGCGACGCCCAGACCGGCGCCGGGCTGCCCCGATTCGTACTCCGGCCCGACGGCGCCCGGGTGCCCGTACTGGCCATGACGGCCCCGGTGCTGGACGACCAGAGCCGCCCCCGGGCGTACGTGAGCACCTTCGTCGACATGACCGAGCAGCAGCGCGCGGAGGACCGGCTGGCCCGGCACACCGCCGAGGTCGAGCGCGCCAACGCCGAACTCCAGGCGCGCGCGGACGCCCTGGTCGAGGCGGCGGCGTTCAAGGGCGACCTGATGTCGATCGTGTCGCACGAGGTGTCCCAGCCGCTCAGCTCGGTGGCCAGCCTCGCCGAGCTGCTGACGACCGAGTGGGCGGACCTGCCCGACGACATGCGCCAGGAGCTGGCCAGCAAGATCGACCGGAACACCCGGCGGCTCACCGGAATGATCAACGACATGCTGCTGCTGTTCCGCCTCGACGCCGGCGTGGTGTCGGCGCGGCGCGCGGCCGTACCGGTCGCCGAGGTCGTCGAGACCGTCGCCGACACCCTGCCGCCGGGCGCGCCGGTCGCGGCCGACCTGGACGGCCAGATCCTGGCGCTGGTCGACCGGGGCCACCTCTGGCAGGTCCTGCACCACCTCGTCGACAACGCCGTCAGCTACGGCGACCCGCCCGTGGAGGTCACGCTTGAGCGGCGGCCGGAGGGCGTCGTCGTGGCCGTCCGCGACCACGGCGTGGGCATCCCGGAGGAGGACCGGCCGACGCTGTTCGAGCGGGTGGCCCGGCGCAGCGGCGACAAGAAGCGGGTCAAGGGCACCGGGCTGGGGCTGTTCATCGTCCGGCACCTGGTGGAGCTGAACGGCGGGGCGATCTGGTACGAGCCGGCGGACCCGCGCGGCGCCCGCCTGGTGGTCCGGCTGGAGGCCGCGGGCGCGGCGACGCTGCCGGAGCCGCCGGCCACCCGGCCCACGGCAGCGGCCGGGACCCTGGCCGCCCCGGTCCGGGACGAGTCGATGACCCGGTAGGCGGGCGGCCGGGCGCGGGGCCGGTCAGGCGGCGGCGCGCTGGGCCTCGGCCATGGCCAGGCTGGAGAGCAGCCGGGCCACGAAGCGCCACTGGCCGAGCTGCGCCACGTCACGGGCGTCGCTGGCGGCCAGCAGCGGCACGCCGGCCGCGGCGAACAGGCCGGCCAGCCGGCCGGCCGGGGCCCGCCAGGACTCGCTGACCTCGACGGCGGTGCCGCTGCACCGGCACGCCTCGACCAGCGGCGCGAACACGCTGTCGTCCAGCTCGTCGAGGTCGAGGCCGACCTGGGCCAGCAGGCTCAGGGGGCGGGCGAGCTGGGTGGGGGCGTACCGCGACGCGCGCTCCACGGCGTGGACGCTGGCCTGCACGGCCAGGTCGACCACGTCGACGGCGCGCAGCTCGCCGGCCCGCAGGGCCTCGGCCACGCGGCGGGGCTCCAGCAGCGCGCCGCCCACCGGCAGCCGGCCGACGCTGACGCTGAGGGCGTCCAGCCCGCCGAGGTCCTCGGGGAAGTCGAGCCAGCCGTCGGCCCGCACGACGTCGACCTCGACCGCCATGCGCAGGTCGACGTCGGTGCGCTGCTGCGCGCGCAGGATCGACTTCTGGTACACGGGCAGCCAGTTGACCCGGGGGCTGACGATGTCGGCGAAGGTGAGCTGGCGGAGGCCGACGCGCTCGGCGGCGGTGACGATGGCGCCCACGCTGTCGCGGCCCACGGAGAACCCGGTGTGCACGTGCGCGTCGGCGTTGAGGTCAATCAACGGCGTCACGAGATCGCGGTTCGCCACGGTTACTCCCCCATCAGGCTGCTGTTCTTCCGCGACCTACGATCCCCCGCCCGCACCGGCGGCGCCGTTGTCGCCCGGGTGCAACCGCGGTGCGGGCCGCCCGGCTGGTCACCGGCCGCGCACCCGGGCGCGGGCGCCCGCGTCAGGGCGGCGGCGGCCGGCGCGGTCCGCGGGTACCCGTCAGGGCGCGGGGGCGGGCGCGGGGGTCTGCGGCGTGGCCGCGGTGGTGGGCCGGCGGTAGCGGTAGCCGAAGCCGCGCACCGACTCGACCGGGGAGGCCTCGGGGTCGGTCCAGCCGAGCTTGCGGCGCAGCCGCAGGACCGCGAACTTGACCCGCTCCTGCCCGATGCCGGTCGGGTCGTCCCACGCCTGGCTGAGGAGCTGGTTGGGCGACAGGACCGCCCCGGCGTGCCGGACCAGCGTGTTGAGCAGGCGGAACTCCGTGGGGGTGAGGCGCACCTCGTTGCCCTCGACGAAGACCCGGCGGGAGGTCGGGTCCAGGTGCAGGACGCCGTCGTCGTACACCTGGGAGGCCCAGGACGTGGAGCTGGTCGAGCGGCGCAGCAGCGCCTCGACCCGGGCGAGCAGCTCGGCGTTGGCGAACGGCTTGGTCAGGTAGTCGTCGGCGCCGCTGCGCAGTCCGCGCACCTTGTCCGTTTCCTGCCCGTGCGCGGTGAGCACCAGGACCGGTACGTCGCTGATGTCGCGCAGCCGCTCCAGGACCTGCCAGCCGTCCATCTCCGGCAGGCCGACGTCCAGGACGATCAGGTCCGGGTGCTCGGCGTACGCGTCCCGCAGGCCGGCCCGGCCGTCCCGGGCGTGGTGGACCTCGTACCCGGACCGGGTGAACAGCAGCTTGAGGGCCAGCGAGATGTCGGGGTCGTCCTCGACCACCAGCAGTCGGCTCATCCGTTCGCCCCGTTCCTACGCTCACGCCGGCCGATCGGGAGGAAGCCGGCACCGAGTTGAACAGCGGATACCACTATAAGCGGAAAAATCAGCCGCACGGAGCCCATGTCGCGCAGAGCAGTCACCTACGCCGCCGGGCGGCGTCGGCCAACCCGGCCCCGGGCTACCGATTCGCACCCGAATCGCTCTCGTAACACACCCGGGCCGGCGGCCCAGGTGCCGAATGACAGGGCATGCCCCCACCGATCCTCCCCGTCCGCGACGGCGCGCACGTCCGCCTGGTCGCGCTGGACCGCCACGAGGTGGCCCGCCTCGGCCTCGCGTACCTCGCGCAGCGCAGCGCCGGCATCGCCATGGTCGGCCACGCCGCCGGGGCGCAGGAGGGCCTGCTCCTGGCCGCGCACGCCCAGCCCACCGTCGTGGCGATCGGCATCGAGCTGGCCGACGGCGCCGGCTTCCCGGCCGCCCAGGAGCTGCGGCGCCGGTACACCACCCTCGGCATCGTCCTGCTCACCCACGAGCCCGACGAGGACCTGCTGGCCCGCGCGTCCGAGGCCGGGCTGTCCGCGCTCGTCAGCCGCGCCGCCCCGCTGCCCACGCTGGCCGCCGTGATCCGCCAGGCGTCCGTCGAGCCCACCCGCTTCCGCGCCCCCGGCGCCGCCCTGCTCCCGCGCGCCCGCCGCACGGCCGTACCGGCCCTGAGCGCCCGCGAGCAGCAGGTGCTGGCCCGCCTCCCCGACGGCGAGACGCTGGAGTCGATCGCCGAGGCCCTGGAGGTCAGCCGGCGGACCGTGAAGACGTACGTCGCCCGGATCTACAGCAAGCTCCAGGTGCAGAACCGCGCCCAGGCGGTCATCGTGGCGGCCCGCCACGGCCTGCTGCCCCAGCAGCAGGGCTGACGCCGCGCCGACCCGGCGCGGGCCCGGCGCAGCGCGGCCGGCGCAGCGCCGGCGCAGCGTGGCCGGCGCGGGGCGCGCCGCCGCGCGGGTGGGCAGCTCCGCCCACCGGCCGGGGCGTGAAAGGTCCGCGGAAAGAGTAGCGTCGGCTGTCCACGCCGCGCGCCCGGCAGGCAGGCGGCCACGACCCCGGGGGTGGTCCGTGCCGCTGCGCCTCCTGCACCACCTCGCGGGCTGGCTCGGCCAGTGGCCGCCGCTCGCCCCGCTCCAGGTCGTGGGCTCGGGCCGGCGCGCCGCGCCCGGGTGGGACGGGCGGATCCACCCCCTGCTCGGCGTCGCCTGCCCGGACGGGCTCATCCTGTCCGTGCCGCCGGGCGTCGCGGCGCTGGTCCGCCGCGAGACGCGGGACGCCAAGGTCTGCGACCTCCCGCCGGAGCTGCCCCGGCTCGTCGGGTGCCCCGGGCACCGGCTCGCGCACGGCGTCTTCCGCTGGACGACCGCCCCGGCCGCCCTGCCCGACGCCGGCCGGTGGCTGGCCGCCGACGACCCCGCGGTACCGGCGTGGCTGGCGGTGTTCGGCCGCGAGGTCCTCGTCGCCCGCGACCCCGACACCGGCGCGCACCTGGCGGGCGTCGGCGTCAAGCGGCACACCGCCGACGGCCACGAACTCGCCGTGCGCACCGCGCCGCGGGCGCGCGGCCGGGGACTGGCGGGCCGGCTGGTCGCCCAGGCCGCCCGGCGCAGCCTGGACGAGGGCGCGGTACCGACCCTGGTGCACGACCCGGGCGACGCGGCCGGGGCCCGGGTGGCCGACGCCGCCGGGTTCGCCGACCGCGGCTGGCGGTACTGCGGGCTGTCCGAATCAGTACGATGACGCCGTGAACTCCGCCCTCGCCCACGTGGTGATGATCACCGCCCTCGCCCTCGCCGCCGCCGGCGGGCTGGCGGCGCTGCTCGACCGACGGCCCGGCCGCCTGCTCCAGCTCGGCGCCGGCCTGGTCGAGCTGCTCCTGGTGGTCCTCGCCGTGGTCGTCGTCGTCGAGGTCGTCGGCGGGGACCGGCCCGCCGAGGCGGCCACGTTCCTGGGCTACGCGCTGACCACGCTCGGCGTCCTGCCGGCCGCGGTGGTGCTGGCCCGGATGGAGCCGACCCGCTGGGGGTCGGCGATCATCGGCGGCGGCGCCCTGCTGCTGCCCGTCCTCATCCTGCGGCTGCAACAGGTCCATGGCTGAGCGGGCGCGCTCCGGTACCGGGGTCGGCCGGGTGCTCGTCTACGTGTACGGGCTGTTCGCCGTCGCCGCGGGCGCCCGGGCCGGCGTCCAGATCGCGACGAAGTTCGCGGTCGCGCCCGTGGCCTACCTGCTGTCGGCGGGCGCCGCGCTCGTCTACCTGTGCGCCGCGGTCGGGCTCGCCCGCGGCGGTACCGGCGGCCTGCGCGCCGCCCGGGTGTGCTGCGCCGTGGAGCTGGTCGGCGTCCTGGCCGTCGGCGCGGCGAGCCTGCGCTGGCCGGCGGCGTTCCCGGACGCCACCGTGTGGTCGCACTTCGGCGAGGGCTACGGCTACGTACCGGTGGTCCTGCCGGTCCTCGGCCTGCTCTGGCTGCGCCGCGTCAGCCGCTGACCCCGCCGGCCGGCGGTGCGGCGCGGCGGTACACGCTGATGCCGGCCTCGGTGCCGACCAGGGTGTAGCCGCGCGCGGGCAGCGTGGCCACGTACGCGCGGTAGGCGGCCGGGTCCAGCGGGAAGCTGCCCGGGGGCTCGCGGACGGCGATCCACTCGGTGTCCGGCGGCCGCGGCACCGGCAGCGGGTTGCCCCGCGGGTCCACCGCGTCCGGGAACATCCGCACCGTGCACCGGCTGACCAGGTGCGGGGCGATCCGGTTGTCCGCGGCGACCACCGCGCCGTCGGGGACCGTGGCGGCCAGGAACCGCTTGGCGGCCACCACGGTCGAGGACACCCGGCGCTGGCCGGGGTCCAGCAGCAGGCCCAGCGGCTGGTCCCGGACGGTGCCGACGACGGCGTACCCGGCCACCAGCGCGGCCACCGCGACCGTCACCCAGGGCACCCGGGGGGCCACCGCCGGCCGCGCCCGCAGCCAGCCGGCGAGCCGGGCCAGGCCGTCCACCGCGGCGACGAACAGCAGCGGCATGAGAACGCTGTTGTAGTGGAACCCGACCGCCCAGTACGCCGGCTTCTCCGTCCAGAAGCGCAGGGCCAGCGGGACGGCGGCGACCAGCGTCAGCGGCGAGAGCAGGGCGAGGAAGCCGACGCAGAGCAGCAGCAGGTACACCAGGTGCCACTTCGCGGCCGGCGCGAACAGCCGGACCAGCGGATTGGCGGCGCCGCCGTCGGCGGTGCCCAGGTAGGGGTACTCCCCCGCGGGATTGATCGCCGGGATCACCACGAGCAGGACCAGCAGGCCGACCGCCACCCCGATCCCGGCCAGGACCGCCCCGCGCCGCCACTGCCCGCGCAGCGCCAGGTACCCGCCGACGGCCACCACCAGCGCCGCCTGGTCCTCCTTGACCAGCAGCAGCGGCAGCGTCCACCACATCGCCGCCGCCCACCGCTCGCGCAGCAGCGCCTCGGCGGCGAACGCGAGCAGCGGGACCGCGAACGCGATCTCGTGGAAGTCGAACACCATCGCCTGCTGGATGCCGAACGACAGCGCGTAGGCGACGCCCAGCAGCGCGCCCGGCCAGGTGCCGAGCCGGTGCATCCCGATGCGGGTGACCGGGATCACCGAGACCGCGAACAGCAGGGCCTGCGCCACCACCAGCGTGACGGGGCTGGGGAGTACGGCGTACGCGGGGGCGAGCGTGGCCAGGATCGGGTGGAAGTGGTCGCCGAGCAGCGGGAAGCCCGGTCCCTTGAGGTCGGCGGTCGGGGCGCGCAGCTCGGCGTACGACCGCACGGCCTGGGTGAAGATGCCCAGGTCGAACGCGGTGGCCTGCATCCGGGCGTAGCGCAGCACGCCCAGGGCCGCGTACAGCGCGGCGAACACCGCGGCCAGCGCGTACGGGACCACTCTGACTCTGCCCACCGACGTCCTCTCGTCCCGACTGTCGCCGTTCGTCCCGACTGTCGCCGTCGCGGGGTGAGGCTACTCGTTGAGCAGGTCGTAGACCGGCCCCGGGGCGTCCGCGGCGGCGGCCGGGGCGGCGGGGACGTCCGGCGCCCCGTACCCGGAGTAGGTCGCCACCCGCGAGTACGCCCTGGCCCTGCCGGCGGCCGGCACCTTCAGCTCCAGCCGGCTGAGCCGGTTCTGGTCGTCGACCTCCGCCACGAACGGCACCGCGGCGGCCGCCGGCCCCAGCGCAGCCACGGTCTCCGCCGGCACCACCGCCGGGTCGGCGAGGGCCACCAGGTCGACGGTCCCGCGGTAGGCCGCGCCCTCGCCGACGACCTCGCCGGTGTGGGCCAGCAACGCGGTGGCGCCGGTCGGGTCGCCGGCGAACTCGGCGAGCAGGTCGGTGCGGGTGACCTTCGCCGGGTCGATCCGCAGCCAGGTCGACGGCACGTCGAAGCCGGTGATCTTGCGGCTGGCGGTGATCCGGGTCCAGAGGTCCTTGTCGACCTTGAGGAAGCGCGTCTGGACGACGAGCCGGTCGCCGTCGGCGCGCGGGCTGAACTCGGCGTAGCCGCGGCCGGCGGCGGGCTCGCGGGCGCCGGCACCGGTGCTGTCGGCGTCGCTGAGGGTGTACCGGAAGGCGGTGTCCTGGTCCGGGGCGGCGGCGCGCAGGGCCTCCTGCGGGGTGCGCAGGCGGCCGGCGGTCTGGCCGGCCCCGCGGCCCCCGTCGCCACACGCCCCCAGGGTCGCCAGCAGCGCGGACGCCAGCAGCAGGACGGCCGGACGGGTGAGACGGCGGTCGATGCGATCCACGAGCGAGAACCCTCCCCGGCGGCGCCACCGCTCCGCCGCGCCTGGTCACCGCGGGCGGCCGGGCGCCGGCGCGGGTGCGGCCGGGGTCGCGGTGCGGCGGATCCGCACCTGGCCCGCGGCCGGGTCGAACAATAGCCAGCCGCGGCGTGGATTTTCCAGCCCGGACCGCGCGGCCGGGGCGGCGCCCGAGGTCGACGGCGGGGCCGCGGCCGGCAATGATGTGTCCGGGCGAACGACCGTAGGACAGAATCGGGGTCGGCTCCCGCGCGCCCGCGGGGGCCGGACCGCCGCCGTGGGAGGCACCGCATGACCGAGAACACACCGCGCACGCCCCAGGCGATCGCCGACGCCGAGCGGTGGACCGCACACAACTACCACCCGCTGCCGGTCGTCGTGGCCGAGGCGGAGGGCGCCTGGGTCACCGACATCGACGGCCGGCGGTACCTGGACTGCCTGGCCGGGTACTCCTCGCTCAACTTCGGGCACCGGCACCCGGCGCTGGTCGGGGCGGCCCACGCCCAGCTCGACCGGCTCACGCTGACGTCGCGGGCGTTCGTGCACGACCAGTTCGCGGAGTTCTGCCAGCGCCTGGCCGCCCTGTGCGGCAAGGACCTGGTCCTGCCGATGAACACCGGCGCCGAGGCGGTGGAGACCGGTATCAAGGTCGCCCGCAAGTGGGGCTACCAGGTCAAGGGCGTGGCCCGGGACCGCGCGCACATCGTGGTCGCCGCCGACAACTTCCACGGCCGCACCACCACGATCATCTCGTTCTCCACCGACGAGGACGCGCGCGCCGACTTCGGCCCGTACACGCCGGGCTTCACCGTCGTCCCCTACGGCGACCTGGACGCCCTGCGCGGCGCGGTCACCGACGACACCGTCGCGGTCCTGCTGGAGCCGATCCAGGGCGAGGCGGGCGTCCTGGTGCCGCCGGCCGGGTACCTGCCCGGCGTGCGCGCGCTGTGCACGGAGCGCAACGTGCTGTTCGTCGCCGACGAGATCCAGTCGGGCCTGGGCCGGACGGGGCGGACGTTCGCCGTGGAGCACGAGGGCGTCGTGCCGGACATGTACCTGCTCGGCAAGGCGCTGGGCGGCGGCATCGTGCCGGTGTCGGCGGTGGCCGCCGACGCGGCGGTCCTCGGGGTGCTCCGGCCGGGCCAGCACGGCTCGACGTTCGGCGGCAACCCGCTGGCCTGCGCCGTCGCCACCGAGGTGATCAAGCTGCTGGAGACGGGCGAGTTCCAGGCGCGCGCGACCGAGCTGGGCGAGCGCCTGCACAACGGCCTGGCCAAGCTCATCGGCGACGGCGTCACCGAGATCCGCGGGCGCGGCCTGTGGGCGGGGGTCGACATCGACCCGGCCCGGATGACCGGCCGGGAGGCCAGCGAGCGCCTGATGGCCCGCGGGATCCTGGCCAAGGACACGCACGGTTCGACGATCCGGCTGGCGCCGCCGCTGGTCATCACGGCGGACGAGATCGACTGGACGCTCGACCAGTTCGCCGCCATCCTCTGACCGCCGCACGCCACGGACCGCCGCACTGCCGCACCGCACCACCGCGACGGTCCGTTGCGCACCGCGTGCTCCGTCGCGCGGGGAGGGGCCGCCCGGTCCCTCCCCGTCGCCCGGGCCGCGCCCGGCGGCCGCCGCGGTTCACTGCGACCGGCGCGGGCTCGGTCCGGCCGGCGCGGGTCAGTGCTCCGGCGGCGGGAGCTGCATGAGCATCGTCGGGGCGTTGGCCATGACCGACTCCGGGTTGGCCACGCCGCCCGCGGCCCACCGGCCGGCCCGGGCGAGCTGGACCCCGGGGTACAGCTCGACGACGTCCTCGGTGGCCAGCGTGCGCACCTGGTCCCGGGTCAGCAGCAGCCGGTTGGCCTCGGCCATCGAGCCGCCCACCCGGATCACCGTGCCGTTGGTGCTGACGTCGCGGACGAGGATGTCCCGGCCGAGCAGCTCCAGCCGGACGTGCGCGCGGCTGATCCAGCGCCGCGCCTCCTCGCCGAGCCACGGTCCGAGCATCAGCGCGTCCGGCCCCTGGCTGGCGCCGTCCGGCGCCCGGCCGACGGTGACCGGCTGGTCGGAGGAGACCACGAACCGCTGCCGGATGGCACCGTCCACCCGGCACACCATCAGCTCGGCCGGCGGGCGGGGTCCGGCGGGGAGCAGCTTCTCGTCGTGCCGGGGGCAGTACGGCGCGCCGTCGCGCAGCCGCGGCGGCGGCTGGCCGCCGGGCCGGCCGACCCGGCCGTTGCCGAAGGCCGCGCACCCCGGCTCGGGGCACCGCCACAGTCGCGCGAGGACCTTGCGGGCGGCCTCCGGCGCGGGCAGCGCGCCGTACGGGCCGACCGGTGTGGGCGCGGCGCCCACGGGCTCCGGGACCGCCACCGCTTCCAGAACCGCCCCGCCCGGCCCCGGTACCGGTGCCAGCAGCCGCCCCGGCGCGGCCAGCCAGGGCACCTGTCCCCGGGCGGCGCCGAAGTCCCGGCGGGTGATCAGCGGCAGCTCGGTCATCGCCGCGACCTCCAGCACCCGCGGCCCGACGCCGGGGATGACCTCGATGAGCCCGTCGTCGGCCCACCGGCGGATCACCATGCGCTCGTTGGAGGTGAGGTCCGCGTCGGACAGCAGGCCGCGCTCGGCGATCACGTAGACGGGGACGTTCTCCTCGGCGACGTACCGGCTCAGCGCGTCCACGACGTGGCCGAGGCGCAGCAGGGTCGCGGGCCGGCCGCTGTCGAGGTCGGCGTACCGGACCACCTCGGCGAGGTCGAGCACCCCCCGGGCGAGCGCCGGGTCGGTGGAGAGCCGCTTCTCGATCGCGTCGAGGACCTTGCTGACTTCGAATCTCACCCGCCCATGATGCCCGGTTCAGCCGACGTTTCCCCAATACCACCCGGCGCCCGTCAGCCGAAGGTGCCGCAAACCGGACGACACGCGGACACCGGCGGCCGGGCCGGTCAGCTCAGCCGCCGCAGCGCCGCCCCGAGCCGGGCCAGGTCGCGGCGGCGACGCTCCAAGGTGACCGCCACGAACACCAGCAGCACGCCGCCGGCCGCCAGCGGGATCCAGCTCGGTACCCGCTGCCACAGCACCGTCAGCTCGTGCAGGGCCACCAGGCCCAGGGCCAGGCCGCCCAGGACGACGGGCGCCTGCCGCCGGCCGCGGACCCCCCACAGCAGGACGGCGAGGGCGGCGGCGCCGAGCAGCAGCCGGCGCAGCGGCGGCGCGTCGCCGGCCAGCACCCCCGTCGCGGTGGGGACCAGGCCGACGGCGAGCCCCGGCCCGTAGGCGACCCAACTGCTCAGCGCGGGGCGGCCGCGCAGCGCCCACGCCCCGAAGCCGACCGCGACGAGCGCCGCCGGGACGGTGTACCCCTCGATCGCCGGCACCGACAGGTCGTAGGCCAGGCACCACCAGGCGGCCACGAGCGCCGCGGCGGCTGCCCCGGCGTACCCGGTCCGGTGCCCGGACGGGTCCGCGGGGCGCAGCGCCCGGACGCCGAGCGCGAGCCCGCCGAGGGCCCAGACCAGCGCGGCGTACCGCGCGGGCGCGCCCGCGGTGCACAGCAGCGCCACCGCGAACGCCCCGGCCGCCAGCCAGCGCAGTACCGCCGACTCCGCGCGGCGGCGGTCGCGCAGCAGCGCCTCCAGCCCCAGCGCGGCGACGGCGACGGCGAGCACCGGCAGCGCCCGCCACCGCGCGCCCCAGCCCAGGGCCGCGCCGACGGCCAGCGCCAGCAGCACGGCCGCGGCCACCGCGACGTGCCAGGCGGCGACCCGGGTGCCCCGCAGCCGGCCGGTGGCCGCCGCGAGGCCGGCGACGGCGGTGACCGCGGCCAGCGCCACGACGGTGGACCACCGGGTGGGCAGTGCCCCGGCGACACCCGGGCCGGCGAGCAGGAAGCCGGTGGCGGCGGCCAGCACCCTCCGCTCGACGGGGCCGGGGTACCGGCAGGCGACCAGCAGCGCCGCGAGGCCGCCGGCCAGGCTCAGCGCGGGGACCGCCGGCCACGGCACGGCCGCCGCGGCGGCCGCCACCGGCACCGCCGCGACGAGCGTGGCGGCGCAGGCCCACTCGCCGGTCCGCTGCCCGAACCGCCGCGCGCCCAGGATCGAGGCGGCGATGCCGAGCAGGACGACGCCGACCGCGGCGGCGGTGGCCGGGGGCGGCGCCCACCCGGCGCCCGCCGGGCCGCCCGGCCCGAGGCCCACCCCCGCGGGGCGGCCGGCCCACACCTGGACCAGCCAGCCGTACGGCAGCAGGTACACCGCACTCAGGGCGGGCAGGCAGCCCACGAGCCAGGCCAGCAGCGGCAGCGCCGCGCCCCAGGCCGCGGCGCCGATGCGGGCGCGCACCAGGCGGACGGTGGCGGCCACGGCGACCAGCGCCAGGCCGGCGTACACGGCGATCGGCTCGTCGGTCGCGCCGCCGCCGGCCCACATCGGAGTGAGGGCGGCCAGCAGCAGGACCGGTACGTAGACGTAGCGGCGGTGGGCGGGGACCCGGCGGGCGACGACCGCGGCGGCGGCGACGAAGGCGGCCAGCACGCACAGGTAGGCGCGGGCCCGCCACCAGTCGGGGACGTGCAGCGCGTCCAGGGCCGCGAACAGCGCGAGCGGCGCCAGCAGCACGGCGGCCGCGGCGCCCGCGCCCCCGGCGTGCCGGCGGACCGGGTCCGGCCCGGTACTGCGGGCCAGCAGCAGGGCGCCGGCCAGCAGCACCGCGGCCACCCCGGCCTGCGCGGCGGGCCAGCCCAGCGGTACCGCCAGCGCGAAGACGCCGAGCCCCGCGCCGAGCACCGCCCGCGCCACCACGGCGCCCGGCCGGGGGGCGCGCGCGGCGGCGGCCACGAGCAGCGCCGCGACCGGCGCGGCGAGCAGGCCGACGCCCCAGCGCGGCAGGGCCAGGGCTACGCCCGCCAGCGGTACCGCCGGCACGAACGCGGCCAGCAGGGCGTCGGCGCGGTACGCGCGGGTGCGCGCGGCGGCAGGTCCGGCGGACAGCAGGACGAGGACGGCGGCGGTACCGGCCAGGTGGGCCAGCGGCGCCAGCCACGACCACGGCCCGGCGGCCGCGGGCCGGCCGACCACGTCGCCCGCGGCGACCAGCGCGGCGGCGAGGACGGCGCTGACCCCCACCAGGGCGACGGCCGCCGCGACGCGGTGCAGGCTCTCCCGGAGCCGCGGCGCCAGCCGGTGCCACGCGGCGGCGTACCCGACCGCGGCCAGCAGGGCCAGCACCGGCGCGCCGTGGGCCTGCAGGGGCGGGAACGCCCGGGCCGCGAACAGCAGCACCGCCGCCGCGGCCAGCAGTCCCGCCGCGACGTCGCCCAGGTTGCGCAGGGCGGCCAGCCGGCTCTCGTAGACACCGGACAGTCCGACCGCGACCACGGCCAGCGTGCCGGCGGCGGCCAGCGCGCCCGGCGCCATGGCGTCCACGGTGGCCAGTCCGGCCAGTCCCCACAGCAGGCCGAGGGCGACGGCGCCCGCCCCCGTGAGCCGGGCGACCACCCGCAGCCCGGCCTCGGCGGCCCGGCGGGCGACGAGGGTGCCGCCGAGGGCCTGGAGGGCGCAGGCGAGGGGCACGAGGTCGATCCGGTCGTACGCCCACCCGGCCAGCGCCAGCGGCACCGCCTGCCCGGCGAGCAGGGCCGCGTACCGCGGCGCGGCGACGCCGACCGCCCGCGCGTACCACCAGCCGGCCGCCGCGACGGCCGCGCAGACGGCCGCGGTGTGCGGGGCGGCGGGCACCGCGTCGAGGTCGGCCAGGCCGGCGGCGCGGGCGGCGTACCCGTCGAGCAGCAGCAGGAGCATCCCGACGGCCGCGAAGGTCTCCGCGGTACCCCGCAGCCCGCGCCGCCGCGCCACCGGCGGAACGGCGAGCACCAGCGCGGTCACCACGGCGAGGATCGAGGCGCGGACCGGTACGCCGTAGGTGGCCCAGGCGACGGCGGTGAAGGCGATCGCCGCCGCGCCCAGCAGGACCCCGCCGAGGACGAACAGGACCGTCTGGACCGTCCGCGTCGAGGTCTCCCGACGCGCGGGCGGCTCCTCCGGCACCCCGGCGTGCCGGAGGAAGACGTCGACCGGGACGCCGCCCGGGGGGAATGCGGGGGGGCCGGGCAGCCCGGCCGGACCGGCGGCGGGAGCGGCGGCCGCCGGGTCGGGCCGCTCGCCCGGATCGGGCCGCTCGCCCGCGCCGGTCGGGGCGAGGCGGCCGGCGGCGGCCCGGACGCGGGCGACGACCGCGGCGGACAGGGCGGCCCGCCGGCCCTCCGCGTCGGCCAGCGCGGCATGGGCGGCGTCGGCGGCCTCGGCCGCGCGGTGCAGCTCCCCGGCGGCCCGCTGCCGGGCGGCGCCCGCGTCGGCGGCGTGCCGGCGCAGGTCCGGCAGGATCCGGTCCAGCGCCACGACCTCGGCGGCCTCGGGGTCGGGTCCGGCGCCGCAGCGGGGGCAGCCCCGGCGGGTGTCGGCGGGTCCGCCGCAGTACGGGCATGGGTACGTCACGCCACTGATCATCACCCCCCGACCAGCGCGCGCGGCTGAGCACGCGTACCTAAATGTCCGCCAACGAGTGAGGTGGTTCGCCGTGATTCATTCTGATTTGGCCTATATCACGCGGTACATTGGCGCGGGAATCCGGGGTCGGCCGCGTCGCTCCCGGAGCGAGAGGAGCGCGCCATGGGCAGCCCGACCACCTCCGCCGGACTCCGCGTGCCCCCCGCCTGGGACCTGCCCGACCCGTACGCCCACATCCGCGCCGAGGCCCGCGTCCTGCGCGAGCACCAGCGCCTGTCGATCGCGGCGGCCGCCGCCGCGCTGGTCAGCGGCATCGCGCTCGCCGCCGTGGCCCCCCGGACCGCCCCCGGCGTCGGCGCCGTCCTCGGCGCCTGGCTCGTGGCGGCCGGCGCCCTGCACCTGATCGAGGCGGCGACCGCGGGCGGCGGCTCCCGCGCCCTGACCGGCGTCGGCGGCCTGCTGCACGTGACCGCGGGCGTCGTCTGCGTCCGCGGCCTGCCCGGCGGCGTCGAGGCGCTCGCCGTGGTGGTCGGGGTGGCCTGGCTCGCGGGCGGGATCGCCGCGGTGCTGGCCGCCGTGTGCGGCCCGCGGGGCGACTGGGCGCTGCGCGGCGCCGTGCTGACCGGGCTCGTGGGCGTGGCCGCCGGCCTGGCCCTGACGTTCTGGCCCGCCGCCACGCTCCCGGTGGTCCGCGGCGTGGCGCTGGCGATGCTGGCGGGCACCGGCGCGCTGCACCTGCTGCTGACCGTCCGCGCGACCAGGCCCGCTGCCTGCTGAAACCCGCCGAGCGGGCCGCCGCGCGACCGCCGCGGCTCACTTCCGGCAAGAGATAGACAGCCATCATCCGTTCGGCCACACTCGCGCTCCTGGACGGCATGTTGCATAGACACCTTCGGCTAGAGCGAAGGTGAGCCAGGTCACTTTCACAGCCTTTTCCCAGCTCGATCAAAGGGCCTCTGACCTGCGGTTTTGTCAATTCAACGACGATCTTAAATGGGGTCTATCCATATCGTCGTGATATGACGAAAGCCCTGAAACATGTTATTGACGACAGTCGATGAGGGCTGCTAAGTTGCCGCCACGGGATCCCGAAAACCCGATCCGGTGAAGCTGATCCGCAAACGCCTGGGCCCCCGCACCGGCGCCCACCCTTCACCGATCCGCACCAACGATTGAGGGGACACTCCATGAAGCGCACACTCGTCGGACTCGGCGCTGCGACCGCGGCCGCTGGCATCGTGATCTCGGGCCTGGCCGCCCCCGCCTCGGCCGCCCGCCCCGCGCGCAACGACGACCCGGACGTCAAGATCACCGACGTGGTCCTGAACGGCACGGGCTGCAAGAAGGGTGACACGTCCATCATCATGTCCAACGGCAGCAAGGCCATGGACGTGATCTTCTCGGCGTTCACCGCGCAGGCCGGCGCCGTGCCGAAGGACAACGGGACCACGCCCTGGGTGCCGCGCGCCAACAAGAACTGCCAGATCAACCTCAAGCTGTCGTACAAGTCCGGCTGGACCTTCGCGCTGACCACCGTCACCGCGCGCGGCTTCGCCGACCTGTCGAAGAAGACGACCGGCAAGCAGATCACCACGTACTACTTCGCCGGCATGACGGAGACGGGCGAGGGCACCTCGAACCTGGAGGGGCCGATCTCGGAGACCTACGCCTACAGCGACGAGATCAAGACGCCGAACTACAGCGAGTGCGGCAAGACCCGCGCGTTCAACATGAACGCCCGCGTCCAGGTCGACGCCAGCAAGTCCGCCAAGGACTCGCTGAGCGAGATCACGCTGGACTCCAAGTCGATCGACGTCTCCACCAAGTACTACCTGGGCTGGAAGAACTGCTGATCTTCCCGGTATCAGCGGCTCCACCCGCGTAGTGGACGGGGTGTCGACGCATCGGCGACGACCGGCGGCGCCCCGCCCGCTTCCACACCAGTGGGATCTGCCATCACCATGCACCACCATCAAAAGGGGAACACCATGAAGCGCACTCTCATCGGGTTCGGCACCGCGGCCGCAGCCGCAGCCATCGCCCTCTCCGGCCTCGCCGCGCCGGCCTCCGCCGACGAGGTCGAGCCGGCGAGCGGCCCGGACGTCAAGATCACTGACGTCACGCTCAACGGCTCGGGCTGCAAGCGGGGCGACACGAGCATCATCATGTCCAACGGCAACAAGGCCATGGACGTGATCTTCTCGGACTTCGTCGTGCAGGCCGGTTCGGTCGCCAAGGACAACGGCACCACGCCGTGGGTCCCGCGCGCCAACAAGAACTGCCAGATCAACCTCAAGCTGTCCTACAAGTCCGGCTGGACGTTCGCGCTGACCACGGTCACCGCGCGCGGCTTCGCCGACCTGTCGAAGCGGGCCACCGGCAAGCAGATCACCACGTACTACTTCGCCGGCATGCCCCAGACGGGCGAGGGCACCTCGAACCTGGACGGGCCGGTCTCGAAGACCTACGCCTACAGCGACGAGGTCAAGACCCCGAACTGGAGCGAGTGCGGCAAGACCCGCGCGTTCAACATGAACGCCCGTGTCCAGGTCGACGCCTCCAAGTCGGCGAAGGACTCCACCAGCGAGATCACGCTGGACTCGGAGTCGGTCGACGTCTCCACCAAGTTCTACCTCGGCTGGAAGAACTGCTGAGCCGTTCCCGGCCCAGCCGCTCCTGAGAGTCGGTAAGCGGTGAGCGTCGTCGGTCCTGTCGGGCCGGCGGCGCTCACCGTCGTCTCGCACAACTGAAGATCATGGGGGAAACATGATGCGTACCGTCACCGCCGCCGCGGCCGTCGCCGCGGCCCTCGCGCTCGCCGCGCCGGCCGCACCCGCCGCGGCGGGGCCGCGCCCGGGCGACCCGGACGTCAAGATCACCGACGTCACGCTCCGCGGCACGGGCTGTAGCAAGAGCGACACCAGCATCGTCATGTCCAACGGCAACAAGGTCATGGACATCGTCCACTCGGGCTTCGTGGTCCGCGCCGGTGCGGTACCGGCCGCTGACGGCACCACCACGTGGGTGCCGCACGCCCGCAGGGACTGCCGGATCAGCATGAAACTGACGTTCAGGTCCGGCTGGACCTTCGCGGTCACCTCCTCGCTCACCCGCGGACACGCGCAGCTCTCGGCCGGCGCCAAGGCCCGGCACGCGTCCAGCACCGCGGTCGACCACCTCGCGGAGCCGCTTGAGGACACCCGGCACCTCGTCGGCCCGATGTCCGACGTGTACGCGCTGCAGCCCGCCATCGAGAAGCCGGTCTACGGCCCCTGCGGCCAGGCCCGGACCTGGACCGCCACGAACACCGTCGACGTGTACTCGGGCGGGACCCCGAGCGCCGACCTGGACGAGGTGTCCCTCGACTGGACCGGCGGCGCCGGCAAGTTCGGTCTGGACTGGCGCACCTGCTGAGCCGCTCCGGTGCCCGTCCGAGACACACCAGCCAGAAACGACATGGGGGAACTGATGAAACGCACTGGCACCGTCCTGGCCACCCTCGCCGCCGGCCTCGCGCTCGCCCCGCCCGCCGCGGCCGCTGCCCCACCTGCGTCCGACTACCCGGACGCCCAGCTCACGGACGTACAGGCGACGGGCACCGGATGTACCCGGGGCAACACGGTCGCGGTGACGTCCAACGGCGGCAGGGCGCTGGACGTCATCTACTCGGCGTTCCACGTCGAGTCGGGCGCCGTGCCTGCCGATGACGGGACGACAACCTGGATCCCGCGGGCGAGTCGGCACTGCCGCGTCTCGCTGACCCTGACCTACCTGCCCGGCTGGACGTTCGCGCTCACCGCCTACGGCCTGCGCGGTACCGCGACCCTCGCCGCCGGCAGCACCGGGCGGCGGACGGCGGTGCACCACGTCGACGGGCTGCCCGCCCCGATGGCGAGCACCCGGGATCTCGCCGGCCCGATGGACGGGGCCTTCGCGATGTACAGGGAGGCCGCACCGCCCGTGTACGGCGAGTGCGGCAGGCCGCGGCGCTGGGAGCTGTCCAACACCGCTACCGTCGACTCGGGCGACACGGCCAAGGCGACGCGGGACGAGGTGATGCTGGATTCGACGTCACTCGGTGTGTACGACAAGTACCACCTCGCCTGGCGCCGTTGCTGAGCGGCGGACCGCACCGGGTGGGGACCTGACACAGCCGCGGCGACACACCGCCGGTCGATCGGTGGTGTGTCGCCGCGCGGGTGCGGCGGGTTACCATGCGCCGTGCGCATCCCCGCGGGCGACCTTCCGGGAGCGCGGCGCGGTCGGCCGCGCCGCACCCGGCGCTCCCGCCTGTCCGGCGCCGCGGTCGCGCTCGCGGTGGCCGTCGCCGGCTGCGGCGCCCCGGCCGCCCCGGCGGGGCGGCTGACCGTCTTCGCCGCCGCGTCGCTGACCGCCACCTTCCAGGCGCTGGCCGGCACGTTCGAGAAGGAGCGCGCCGGCACCCAGGTCGTCTTCCACTTCGCGGCCAGCTCCACCCTGGCCCAGCAACTGGTCGACGGCGCCCCGGCGGACGTGTTCGCGGCCGCGAGCCCCGAGACGATGGCGACCGTCACCCGGGCCGGCGTCGCCGCCGGTCCGCAGACGTTCGTCCGCAACCAGCTCGTCATCGGCGTGGCCGAGGGCAACCCGAAGAACCTCCGCTCGCTCGCCGACCTGGCCCGGCCCGGCGTCGCCGTCGCCCGCTGCGCCGCGCAGGTGCCGTGCGGCGTCGCCGCCGACCGCGCCCTGCGCGCCGCCGACGTGACCCTGCGGGGGCCCACGCTGGAGCTGAACGCCAACGCCACCCTCACCAAGCTCACCCTCGGCGAGGTCGACGCGGCGCTGATCTACCGCACCGACGCCCTCGCCGCCGCCGCGGCCGTCGACGCCGTGGACTTCCCCCAGTCCGCCGCCGCGGCCACCGACTACCCGATCGCCCTGATCAGCCGCGGCGACCGCAAGGAACTGGCCGCCGCGTTCGTCGCGCTGGTGACCGGCGAACGGTCCGCGGCCGCCTTCCGGCGCGCCGGCTTCACCACCCTGTGAGCAGGCTGCTCGCGGTCCCCGCCGGACTGGCGGTCGCCCTGCTCGCGGCGCCGCTGCTCGGCCTGCTCGCGCGCGCGCCGTGGGCGGCGCTGGGTCACTGGTGGGGCCGCGCCGAGACGGTCGAGGCGCTGCGCACCTCGCTGCTGACCGCCAGCGGCGCGACCCTGGTCTGCGTGGTGCTGGGCGTGCCGCTGGCGGCGGTCCTCACCCGGGTGCGCGGGTGGGCGCGCCGGCTGCTGCGGGTCGCCGTCCTGCTCCCGCTGATCCTGCCGCCGGTCGTGGGCGGCGTGGCGCTGCTGCTGGTCTTCGGCCGCGGCGGCCTGCTGGGTGCCCCGGTGTACCGGTGGTGGGGGGTGAGCCTGCCGTTCACGCCGGGCGCCGTGGTGCTGGCCCAGGTGTTCGTCGGGCTGCCGTTCCTGGTCCTGGCCGTGGAGGGCGCCCTGCGCGCGGCGGACCGGCGGGTCGAGGACGCGGCGGCGACCCTGGGCGCCGGCCCGTGGACGGTGTTCCGGCGGGTGACCGTGCCACTGGTCGCGCCGGGGGTCCTGGCCGGGGCGGCGCTGAGCTGGGCGCGGGCGGTGGGCGAGTTCGGGGCGACGATCACGTTCGCCGGCAACGTGCCCGGGCGGTCCCGGACCGTCCCCGTGGCGGTGTACCTCGCGCTGGAGACCGACCCGGCCGGCGCGGTGGCGCTGAGCCTGCTCCTGCTGGGGGTCTGCGCCGTGGTGCTGGTCGCGCTCCGCGACCGGTGGTGGGGCGGGCTGGCGTGAGCGCGCTGGAGGTGGCGGTCACGCTGCGGCGCGGGGCGTTCCGCCGCCGGCTGGACCTGCGCGTCGACGGCGGCGAGGTGGTCGCGCTCGTGGGGCCCAACGGCGCGGGCAAGACCACCGCGCTGCGTACCCTGGCCGGGCTGCACCGGCCGGCCGCCGGCACGGTCCGGCTGGGCGGCCGCACCCTCGACGACGTACCCGCGGGCGCGCACGTGCCGACGCACCGGCGGCGGGTGGGCCTGGTCTTCCAGGAGTACCTGCTGTTCGGGCACCTGAGCGTCCGCGAGAACGTCGCCTTCGGCCCGCGCTGCGCCGGGCTCGGCCGGGCGGCGGCCCGGCGCCGGGCCGACGAGTGGCTCGACCGGATGCGGCTGGCCGGGTACGCCGGGCGGCGCCCCGGGCACCTCTCGGGCGGCCAGGCACAGCGGGTGGCCCTCGCCCGGGCGCTCGCCGCGGCCCCGGCCCTGCTGCTGCTGGACGAGCCGCTCGCCGCCCTCGACGCCGGCCTGCGCCCGGCCATCCGGGCGGAGCTGCGCGCGTACCTGCGCGACTTCGCCGGGCCGACCGTCCTGGTCACCCACGACCCGGGGGACGCCGCGGCGCTCGCCGACCGCGTGGTCAGCCTGGACCGGCCCGACGCCACCGGGCCGCCCGGAGACTGAGCGCGGGCGTCCTCAGGCCGGCGCCGCGGACATCGCCCGCGGGGCCGGTCCGACCGGTTCGGGCGCCTGCGCGACCGGGGTCGCGCCCGTCCGGCGCAGCACGTCCTGGACCTCCTCCACGTGCTCGTACATCACCAGCACCACGTCGCCGGGGTCGGCCATGGCCAGCGCGGCGGTCACCGCCTCGTCCGGGTCGGCGGCCATCACCCGGCGGGTGTCCGCGCGGAACGCGGCGATCTCGTGGCTGAGCAGCGTCGGCAGCGCGCCCGGCGCCCGCCCGCGCAGGTCGTGGTCCTCGTAGAGCACCACCCGGGAGAAGCCGGCCGCCAGCGCCCGCGCGGAGGCCGCGAGCAGGTCGTCGCGGCGGTCCCCGGGCAGGGTCGCCGCGGCGATGGCGCGCTCCCGCCCCCACAGCCGGTGCAGCGGCTCGGTGACCGCCTCGATCGCCGCGGGGTTGTGCGCGTAGTCCACCAGGATGTGGACGCCGTCGCGGTACCACAGCACGCCCCGGCCCGGGTTGTCCGCGGCCCGGAACGTCGCCAGCCGGGCGGTCACCACCTGGGCCGGTACGTCCAGCGCCCGCGCCGCCGCCACGGCCGCGAGCGCGTTGGCCGCCGCGTACGTGGCCAGCCCGCCGAAGCTGCCCGGCAGGGCGGACACCGGGAGCAGCGGGACGGCCTCGGCGCCGGTGGCCTCCACGAGGTGGCCGTCGCGCAGCAGGTAGGCCCGGCCGCCGCGGGACAGGTGCCCCCGGACCAGCGGGTTGTCCGGGTCCACCGTGCACCACAGGATCCGCTTGTCCGCGGCGCGCACCCGCGGCCGGCGGGCGATCTCCCGGACGCGCGGGTCGTCGGCGTTGAGCACCAGCGTCCCGCCGGCCCGCACCTGCTCGGCGACGAGCGCCTTGACGTCGGCGATGTCGGCGACGCTCTCCAGGCCGTCCTGGCCCAGGTGGTCGCCGGTGATGTTGGTGAGGACGCCGACGTCGGCGAGGTCGTAGCCCAGGCCCCGGCGCAGGATGCCGCCGCGCGCGGTCTCCAGCACCGCCGCCTCGACCGTCGGGTCCGCCAGCACCAGCCGGGCCGAGCGGGGGCCGGTGGCGTCGGCGCGCTGGACGAGCTGGCCGCCGACGTACACGCCGTCGCTGGTGGCGGTACCGACCCGCAGCCCGCAGCCCGCCAGCAGGTGGGCGGTCAGCCGGGTGACGGTGGTCTTGCCGTTGGTGCCGGTGACGGCGACCGTCGGGATCCGGCCCGGCCCGGCCGGCGACGCCCCGGCGGCCCGGCGCCCGGCCGGGAACAGCATCTCGACGATGGCGGTGCCGACGTCGCGCGGGCTGCCCTGCGTGGGCTCCAGGTGCATCCGCAGGCCCGGCGCCGCGTTGACCTCGACCACGCCACCGACGGGCCGGCGGTCCTCGTCGTCGGGCGGCAGCGGCACGGTGGCGTCGGGCAGGCGCAGGTCCACCCCGGCGATGTCCAGCCCGACGAGGGCGGCGACCCGGACGCACAGCGCCGCCACCTCCGGGTGCAGGTCGTCGGTGACGTCGCGGGCGCTGCCGCCGGTCGACAGGTTGGCGTTGCGGCGCAGCCACACCGTGCGGCCGGCGGCCGGGACGTCGCCCGGGCGCAGGCCGGCCTCGGCGAGCAGGGCCAGCGCCGCCGCGTCCAGGGCGATCCGGGTCAGCGGCAGGGCGTGTCCGGCGCCGCGCCGCGGGTCGGCGTTCGCCCGGTCGACCAGGTCGGCGACCGTCGCGCGGCCGTCGCCGACGACGTGCGCGGCGAGCCGCTCGGCCGCCGCCGCGACGGCGCCGTCGACTACCAGTACCCGGTAGTCGCGCCCGGCGAGCTGCTGCTCGACGACCACGTCGCCGCCGAAGCCCAGCGCCCCGGCGTACGCGGCGCGCAGGGCGGCGGGCGTGGTGACGTCCAGGTGCACCTGCTGCCCCTGCCGGCCGCGGGCGGGCTTGACCACCACGGGCGGGCCCAGCCGGTCGAACAGCGCCTGTGCCTCCGCCTCGCTGCGGGCCCGCCCGCCGGCGGCCACCGGCACGCCCGCCTCCGCCAGCAGCCGCCGGGTCAGTTCCTTGTCGCCGGCCAGGTCGATGCCGATGCCGCTGGTGCCGTCGGTCAGCGCCGCCCACACCCGGCGGCGGTGCACGCCGTGCCCGAGCTGAATCAGGCTCAGGTCCCGGTGCCGCTCGACCGGGATGCCGCGGCGGCGGGCGGCGGCGGCGATGGCGGCCGTGCTCGGGCCGAGCTGCGCCGCCTGGTGCGCCGCGCGCAGGCCCGGCAGGGCCGTACCGTGCCGCCCCGGCCGGCCCGCCAGCAGGTCGGCGACGAGGTCCGCGGCCGTGGCCAGGAAACGCGCGGGCAGCCCGGAGTCGCGCGGCTCGTCGACCGGGCACTCCATGATCACGTCGTACCGGCCGCGCGCCCCGGCGTACGTGGTCCGGCCGAAGTTGACCGGCCGGCCGACCAGGTTGGACAGCTCGATGGCGGCGTGCTCCACCACGTGGCCGAAGTACGTGCCGCCGCGCAGCCGGGCGACGAACCCGCCCGGCCGGCCGGCGGCGCAGTGGTGCTGGGCCAGCCCCGGCAGAGCGGCCAGCAGCGCGTCGGTGAAGCCCGGGAAGTCGACGCTCTCGCGGTCGGCCAGCTCGCCCAGGGTGATCCGGGCGACGGCGACGGGGCGGTGCAGGTACCGGTTCGGACCGCGCAGGGTCCGCACGTGCTCGATCTTCACGCCGATGTTCCCCAATCCTGGGTGTTCGCCGGTGCCGAGCCGGTCACCGGCTGCCGGGCACCGAGGTCGAAGCGGTGGCCGCCGGGCAGGACGTGCAGCTCCACGCCGGACAGCGCGATCAGCCCCTCCCCTTCGACGGGCGTGCGGATCATCGCCGCGCGGCCGGCGTCGATCACGGTGACGGCGCCGGTGCCGATGACGTCGAAGCAGCCGCCCGCCACCACGATGGCGGTGTCCTCGTCGATGCCCAGGCCCAGCTCGTGCGGGTAGAGGGCGATGGCCGAGAGCAGCCGGTTGAGCCGGCCGCGCTCGGCGAAGTGCATGTCGATCAGGACGCCCGAGACGAACTCCAGGCCGGGGCCGGTCTGTACCGCCTCGGTGCTGACCGAGTCCAGCCGGCCGCCCCGGACCATGGTGGCCGACATCATCGCCGCCCCCGCGCTGGTCCCGGCGAGCACCACCTCGCCCGCGTCGACCCGCCGGTGCAGCAGGGAGTCGACCTCGGACCCGCCGACGGTGGCGATGATCTTGCGCTGGTCGCCGCCGGTGAAGAAGATGCCCGTACAGCAGCCCAGCGCCTCGACCGCCGCCGCGCTGTTGGCGTCGGCGCGGGTGGCCACGGGTACCGCGTGCGCGCGGCCGGCGCCGAGCCGGGTGAAGGCGGCGACGTACTCGTCCTCCAGCACCTTCGGCTCCGCGCTCGCCGTGGCGACCACGGCGATGTCGGCCGCCGGGCCGCCCGCGAGCGCCACGAACCGCCCCAGGATGCCCCCGGCGCCCGCGTCGCGGCGCTCGGCGCCGCCGATGACCATCAGTTGCCCGCGTTCGCCGGCCGTCCCGGCGGCCCCGCTGTCGGCCACAGTCGCCCCCTCGTGGGGCGTGTACGGCGAACGCCCCGGACGGTGGGCGGATTACCCGGTATCGCCCCACTCAACCCGCGGAGCGGGGTCGCTCCGGTACGTCACCCGGGCTTGCAGGGGTTCAGCGTGATGGCGGTGCTGGACCGGCCGGTGTTGCCCGCCTTGTCGGTGGCCGTCACCGTGATGGTGATCTTGCCGCCGCCCTTGTGCCCCTCGGCGTAGCCGACCCGGAACGTCCCGGTCCACTTGCCACCGGAGCCGGACATGGCGACCTCGCCGGCCGCGCCGGCGGTACTCCAGCCGCCGGTCACCGACAGCGCGCCGTCGGCGTTGTCGCTGACGGAGACCGTCACCGTCGCCGTGTCACCGGCCCGGGTCTCCGGCTTGCAGGCGCCCTCGGGCGGCGGGCCCTGGTCCAGCTCGCCGGGCGAGGCGGACAGGCCGGAGACGCGCGGCGGCACCCTGTCGGCCACCGGCGGGCGGCTGGGCGCGGCCGTGGTCCGGCTCGGCGCGGCGGTCGGCGTGGGGGTCGGGGTCGCGCTGGGGGTGGGCGACGGGGTCGGGCTCGGCGTCGCCGTCGGAGTGGGCGTGGCGGTGCCCGTCGGGCCGAACGTCGCCGGGATCGTCGGTCCGTTGGTGGTCGGGAAGCCGGTCTCCAGGTCGCAGCTCACCTCGCCGGGCGTGGTCGCCAGCGGCGCGCCGTCGGCCAGCACGCCGCCCCGGACCACGGCGGTCTCCCCCGCGCTGGTGGAGAACCGGGCCGGGCCGGCGTTGGTCAGCGCCCGCCCCTGGTCGTACACGGTCAGCGCGAGCGGCGGGTAGGCCGCACTCGACGGCGTCGTGTCGGCGACGAGGGTGCCGTGGCTCAGCGTCAGCGACGCCGCCGGGTCGGCCGCGCGGTCCGGGCCGCCGCGCAGGGCGCCGACGGCGACCTCGCCGCCCGCGCAGAGCTGGACCCGGGCGCCGCCGCGGTAGGTGAAGGTGGCCGTCGCGTGGTCGGCCGAGGTGACCCGGTCCCCCTCGGCCAGGTACACCCGGTCGCCCGCGTCGAGGGTGCGGCCGGTACCGGCCACGACCGTGCGCACGGTGCCCTTCTCGGCGGTGAGCAGCAGCCGGGCGTCCGGCAGCTCGGCCCACGCCGTGGTGGGCAGCGCCTGGGCGCCGGTGAGCACGGCGGCCAGGACCAGGACCGGGTACACCAGCCACCACAGGTGGCGCTGGAAGCGGCGGTCCCGGTCGTAGGCGGGCGGCGGGGGCGGGCCGGGCGGCGCGGCCAGGGGCGGGTACCCGGTCGTGGGGTGCGGGCCGAACCGCGGCGCGGCGCCGTCGGCGGCGACGATCCCGCCGCCGGTGAACGCCCGCGGCGCGGGAGCGGGCGCCGGGTCACGCGGGTCGGCGGGGGGCGCGCCGAGCGCCGCCGACACCAGCAACGGCGCGCCGGCCTGGACCGCGAGGCTCCACAGCCGCACCGGCGTGCGGGCCACCGCGACCTCGGTCTCCGGGCCGTCGCCGAGCGGGCCGATCAGGGTGCCGCGGCGCAGCCCCCGCCCGTCGGGGAGGGTGACCTCGCCGGAGGCGATGACGACCGCGTCCCGGTCCGGGGTGAGGGTCACCGGCTGGCCCGGGTTCAGGAACACCGGCGCCGCCGCGGCGGCCAGGCCGAAGCGGTCCTCCTCGGGCAGCCACTCCAGCGCGGGCGTGTCGGCGAACAGCGCCTCGGCCTCCGTGCGCTCGGCGGCGCCGGCCTCCGGCAGCGGGGACATCGCCGCGGCGACCGCGTCCGGCGGCAGGCTCAGCAGGACCGTCTCGGGGCCGACGTGCCAGTCCGCGGCCGAGGGCGTCCCGCGCAGGACCGACGCGAGCGCGATCAGCCCGCCCGGGCCGACCCGCTGCCGGATCGTCCCGGCGACGTCGCCGGGCGTGCGCGCCTCGGCGACACCGGCGACGACGGCGAGGACGGCCTCGGCCGGCTGGCCGGCCCGGCCGACCTGCTCGCCGGCCGCCGGGTACCGCCAGGTGGCCCGGCTGGCCAGGCCCTCCAGCGCGCCGTCGGGGAGCTGGGCCAGGATCGTGCCGCGCAGCGCGGCGAGCCGGCGGCCCGACGTGCCGGCCTCCCGGCGCCCGGCGGCGCGGCGGCGCAGCAGCCGCACGCCCCAGCCCGCCACCGGGTAGAGCAGCGGCGCCGCGGCGCCGAGGAGGACGCCGGCCAGCAGCAGCCGGCCCCCCGGTCCCTGCGGCCAGAGCCCGAGGGCGAGGCCGCCGAGCCGGTCGCGCCACAGGCGCACGGCCAGGTTGGCCACGACGAGCAGGTAGCCGGCGCCGAGCAGGCCGTACAGGGTGACCAGGCGGCCGTCGCCGTCCAGCTCGCGCCAGGCGGTGGCCTTGCCGCGCAGCCGGGCGGCGAGCGCGGCCTGGCCGCGGACGCGCAGGTTCGGCAGTTCCAGCCAGTCGCTGAGCAGGTAGTGGCCGTCCAGCGGCAGCAGCGGGCAGAGGTTGACCACGGTCTGGAAGTAGCAGACGAACGCCAGCGCGAAGGCCACCGGCGCCAGCGGCGGGGCCGCGAGCCCGGCGAGCTGGGCCGCCCCGGCGAGCACGAGGGTGGCGGCGGGACCGGCGGCGACGGTCCGCAGCCGCGCCCCGCGCCCCGCCAGCCACACGTCGGTGGTGTCGACGAAGACCGCCGGGACGCCGAAGTACAGCAGGACGCCGGCCGGCCCGACCTCCCGGCCGGCGTGCTTGGCGGCCAGGGCGTGCCCGCACTCGTGGACGACCAGGGCCAGGACGTGCAGCAGCAGCAGGACGAGGATCCCGGTGACGTAGGAGCCGCCGAGCTGGAACAGCGGGTACGCCGCGGTGCTCCACGTCCAGCCGAACAGCCCGACGCCGACCAGCGCGACCGCGGCCAGGCCGATGGCGACGGGTCGGCGCAGCAGCCAGCCCAGCACCCGGTGGGCCGCGGTCACGGCGCCGTCGACGTCCGCGACGACCATCCGGCGCCCGCGCAGCGCGGCGAGCAGGCCGCGCCCGGTGCCGGCCAGCGTCGCGGGCCGGCGGGCCGGCGCCGCGGCCGGGCGGTCGAGCATCCCGTTGGCCGCCAGGTCGGCGATGACGCGCACGACCTGTTCGGCGGCGAGCCGGCCGGTGAGCCGGGCGAACTCGGCGACGAGCTGGTTGACCGAGCGGGTGCCGTCCATCAGGGCGGTCAGCGCCGCCTCGTCGGCGCTCAGGCGCACGAGGTGCGCCCGGCCGCCGGGCTCCGGCGACCGGAGCAGGACGTACGGCTCCCCCCGGACCGACACCAGCGACGCCTGCTCGACACCGGCGCGCAGGACGGGGCGGGCCCGGTCCCGCTGCGGGTCGTCGAACGGGAAGGACATACCCGGCCCATCGGACGGGTCGGGGGCGTGTCCGGCGAGGACCTGCCACACGTCGGTGCGACTCTCCACCACTGCCACGGTCTATGCCTCCTAGCGGACCTCGCCCGGCAGGCTAACCGATCGGCATCGAGACACGCGATTCCTCAGCGCATACGGAATGCGACTCTCCACAGAGCGTGGTGAAGAAGGCACCGCTCCGGCGCCGAACCATCCCCTTACCTCGCGGAATGGTCCAGACTGTCCCGGTGACCCGCTATATCGCCGCCATTGACCAGGGCACCACGTCGTCGCGCTGTATCGTCTTCGACGCCGCCGGCACGATCGTCTCGCAGGCGCAGCGCGAACACGGCCAGCGCTATCCCCGGCCGGGCTGGGTCGAGCACGACCCGGTGGAGATCTGGCACCGGGTCGAGGCCGTCACCCGGGGCGCGCTCGACCAGGTCGGGCTCGCCCCCGCCGACCTCGCCGCGATCGGCCTGACCAACCAGCGCGAGACCACGGTGCTGTGGGACGCGGCCACCGGCGAGCCGATCGGCGACGCCATCGTCTGGCAGGACACCCGCACCGACAAGCTGATCGCCGAGCTGGCCGCCGACGGCGGCCAGGACCGCTTCCGGGACCGCTGCGGCCTGCCGCTGGCCACCTACTTCTCGGCGCCGAAGATCCGCTGGCGGCTGGACCGCGACCCCGACCTGCGGCGCCGGGCCGCCGACGGCGCCGTCCGGTTCGGCACCGTCGACACGTGGCTGATCGAGCGGATGACCGGCGCGTACCTCACCGACGTCACCAACGCCAGCCGCACCATGCTGATGAACCTGGCCACCCTGGACTGGGACGACACGCTGCTGGCGGCGTTCGACATCCCGCGGGCGATGCTGCCCGAGATCCGGCCGTCGTCGCAGGTGTACGGCGAGGCGCGGCCCTTCGGCGGGGTACCGGTGGCGGCGGCGCTCGGCGACCAGCAGGCCGCGCTGTTCGGCCAGGCCTGCTACAGCCCAGGCGAGGCCAAGTGCACGTACGGCACCGGCTCGTTCCTGCTCATGCACACCGGCGACACGCCGACCCCGAGCCGGCGGGGGCTGCTGACCACGGTGGCGTACCGGATCGGCGACCAGCCGGCCGCGTACGCCCTGGAGGGGTCGATCGCGGTGACCGGGGCGCTGGTCCAGTGGCTGCGCGACAACCTCGGCATCATCGGCAGCGCCCGCGAGGTCAACGAACTGGCCGCGCGGGTGCCCGACAGCGGCGGCTGCGTGATCGTGCCGGCGTTCTCCGGCCTGTTCGCCCCGCACTGGCGCCCCGACGCCCGCGGCGTCATCGCCGGGCTCACCGGCTTCGTGACCCGCGACCACCTGGCCCGGGCCGCGCTGGAGTCGACCGCGTGGCAGGTGTACGACGTGGTGGAGGCAATGAACGCCGAGGCCGACACCGACCTGACCGCACTCAAGGTCGACGGCGGGATGACCGCCAGCGACCTGCTGATGCAGTTCCAGTCCGACGTGCTCGACGTACCGGTCCTGCGGCCCTCGGTCAGCGAGACCACCTGCCTGGGCGCCGCGTACGCGGCCGGTCTGGCGGTCGGCTTCTGGCCGGACCTCGACGCGCTGCGCGCCAACTGGGCCGAGCAGCGCCGCTGGACCCCGCGGATGTCGGCCGCGGCCCGGGCCGGCGGCGCGCGCCGCTGGCGCAAGGCGGTGGCCCGCAGCCTGGACTGGACCGACTGACCCCCCGGTGCCGGACGCACCGGTGGGGCGCGGCCGCCCCCTGGCCGCGCCCCACCGGTATGGGGAGGTGGAAACGTCCTACGTGGCCTCGCCCAGCGTCACCGTCGCCGTGGCCGCCTTGCCGTTGCGGGTGTAGCTGACCGAGAGGTTGTCGCCGACCTTGCCCGACTGGACGGCCGAGACCAGGTCGTCGGCCTTGCCGATCTTGCGGCCGCCGAACTCGGTGATGATGTCGCCCTTGAGCAGGCCCGCCTTGGCCGCCGGGCTGCCCGCGGCCACGCTGCCGATGAGCGCCCCGCCGGCCTCGGCGTCGGCCAGGTCCACGCCGAGGAACGGGTGGCTGACCTTCTGGCCGGACTTGATCTGCTCGGCGACGGCCTTGGCCCGGTTGCTCGGGATGGCGAAGCCGACGCCGATGTTGCCCTGGCTGCCGGCCGTGGCGATCGCCGTGTTGATGCCGATGACCTCGCCGTCGAGGTTGACCAGCGCGCCGCCGGAGTTGCCCGGGTTGATCGGCGCGTCGGTCTGCATGAGGCCCGCGAGCGTCGGGGTCTGGCTCGGCTGGCCCAGCGGCGAGTCCTCGTCGCCGCCGCCGGCCCTGATGCTGCGGTTGAGGTAGCTGACGATGCCGGCGGTCACCGAGCCCTGCAGGCCCAGCGGGCTGCCGACGGCCATCACCGTGTCGCCGACGCGCATCGCGCTGCTGTTGCCGAACTTCGCCGGCTTCAGGTCGCTGACGCCCTCCACCTTGACCACGCCCAGGTCGGTGCGGGGGTCGGTGCCCACGACCTTGCCGGGCAGGTTCTTGCCGTCGCGGAAGGAGACGGTGACCTGGCCGTTGGGGGCGGTGGCGACCACGTGGTTGTTGGTCACGATGAAGCCGTCGGTGCTCATCACCACGCCGGAGCCCTCGCCGCGCCCGGTGCTGATGGAGACCACGCTGGGCGTCACGCCGTCGGCGATCCCGGCCAGGGACTCGCGGTTGAGGACCGCGGCCGGCGCCCCGGTGGAGGCGTCGAGCGAGGTCAGCGGCCCGTCGGACATCCCGCGGGTGATCAGGGCGCCGGTCACGCCGGAGCACAGCGCGAGGAACACGGCGCCCGCGCCGATCGCGGCGATCAGGCCGCCGCGGCGGCGCCGGCGGGACTGCTCCTCGGTGCCGACAGCGGGGTGGCTGCCGGTGTTGGTGAGCCAGGACGGGGACTGGTGCGCGCCCGTGGCGTAGGCGTGGGTGGCGGCGTCGTGCGGCCCGGTCCCGTGCGCCGCGGCCCCGCCGTACCCGTGGCCGCCGGGGCCGTGCCCGGCGGCGGCGGGGCCGTAGCCGGGCGGCGGCGCGGCGGGGGTCTGGTGCGCGTGCGGCCCGTACGCCGGCTGGTAGGCCGCGGCGGCGGCCCAGGCCGGGGTCGGCTGGGGGGCGGCGTCCGGGGCCGCGGCCGGGTGGCCGGGGGCACCGGCGGCCGGCTGGGGGTGCGCCGGGTGGCCGTGGGGCGGGTGGCTGGGAGACGAGGCGCCGGGGTGGCCGGCCGGCTCCTGGCCGTCCGGGCGGTGGGCGCTCACGGACGCCGCGGTGGGCTCGGCCGGCGGGGCCGGCTCGTTCGTCCCCGCCCGCGGGGGCTCGCTGCGCTGCGGGTCGCCGTGGGCGACGTCGTCGTGTTCGGTCATGGCTCTACTTTCCCCGATCGTTCTTGGCCCCGCCTGTACCGGGACTGGACGTTGCCTGTGAGCGCCTCACTCGGCGTTGTCGGGCAGCCGCGGCAGGCGCACCCGGAACGTCGCGCCGACGCCGGGCGCCGACTCGACCTCCACCGCGCCCGCGTGGGCCGCCACGATCGCCGCCACGATAGCCAGTCCGAGGCCGGTCCCGGTGACCTCTCCGGCGTGCCGGCTGCGGGCGGCATCCGCCCGGTAGAACCGCTCGAACACCCGTTCGGCCTGGTCGGCCGGCAGTCCCGGGCCGGTGTCGGCGACCTCCAGCACGGCCGTGCCGTCCCCGCCGTCGCGCAGCCGGACCGTCACCTGGGCGGCCGGCGGCGTGTGGACGAGCGCGTTGGTGACGAGGTTGCCCAGCACCTGGCGCAGGCGGGCGTCGTCGCCGCGCACGGTCAGCCCCGCCGAACCGGGGGCCAGGTCCAGGGTGATCCGCCGGTCCGGCGCGGTGACCCGGGCGGCCTGGACGGCGTCGCCGGCCAGCACCGCCAGCGTCACCGGCGCCTGCCCCAGGGGCCGCTGCCGGTCCAGCCTGGCCAGCAGGAGCAGGTCCTCGACCAGCAGGCCCATCCGCGCGGCCTCGTCCTCGATCCGCCGGACCAGCCGCGCGGCCTCGGCGGCGTCGGCCCCGACCGCCTGCCGGTACAGCTCGGCGAAGCCGCGGATCGTGGTCAGCGGGGTGCGCAGCTCGTGCGAGGCGTCGGCGACGAACTGCCGCATCTTGTCCTCCGAGCGCAGCGCCCGGGCCTCGGACTCCCGGGCCACCGCCTCCGCGGCGCGCGCCCCGGTCTCGGCCACCCGGGCGGCCCGCTCGGACTCGGCCCGTGCCGTGAACGCCGACTCGATCTGCGCCAGCATGGCGTTGAGCGCCCGCGACAGCCGGCCCAGCTCCGAGGTCGGTTCGGCGACGCCCGGCTCGGGGTCGGGCACCCGGCGGCTCAGGTCGCCCGCGGCGATGGCGCCGGCGGTCTGCTCGATCTCGACCAGCGGGCGCAGGCTGGTCCGCACCAGGGCCGCGCCGAGCGAGGCGAGCAGGATCAGCATCCCGCCGCCGACCAGGACGTCGATCCACACCAGCCGGCCCACGGCGCGGTCGACCTCGGTGAGGTCGCGGGCCACGAGCGTGACCCGCCCGTTGTCGCCGCGGTCCTGCGGCAGGGCCAGCACCCGCCAGCGGCGCGGGCCGGAGCGCGCCTGCTCGGTCCAGGGGCGGCCGAGCCGGCGCAGCATCTCCTCCCGGTTGCGGGGGAGCTGGGGCAGCTCCTCGGCCGACATCAGCCGGGTCGAGTGGAACGTCGTGCCGTCCTCGTTGCGCTCCGCCTCGCCGTTGCGCGACACGAACGCCAGCACGTAGTCGCTGGGCAGGCCGCCGGGGGACCCCTCCAGCACGTACTGCGGGACGAGCCGGGCGGTGTCGGCCAGCTCCCGGTCCACCTCGCCGAACAGGTACGCCCGCAGCGCCAGCACCCCGCCGAAGCTGGTGACCACGAGCGCGGCGAACATCAGCGCCAGGACGGCGGCGACGAGCTTGACCCGCAGCGGGGTCCGGCGCAGGGCCGCGCCGGAGGCGGCGACCTCGCGCAGCCGGGCGAGCAGCGGCGCGGGGGGCGCCCCGGCCGGCGCGGCGGTCATGCCGAGGGCTTGCGCAGGACGTACCCGACGCCGCGCAGCGTGTGGATGAGCCGGGGGTCGACGTTGTCGACCTTGCGGCGCAGGTACGAGATGTAGGACTCGACGATGTTGTCGTCGCCGCGGAAGTCGTAGTTCCAGACGTGGTCGAGGATCTGCGACTTGGACAGCACCCGGTTGGCGTTGAGCAGCAGATACCGCAGCAGCTTGAACTCCGTCGGCGACAGCGGGACCTGCCGGCCGGCCCGGTAGACCTCGTGGGTCTCCTCGTCCAGCTCCAGGTCGGCGAAACTCAGCCGCGGCGTGGCGGCCTCGCCGCCGGTGCGCCGCAGGACCGCGCGGATCCGCGCGGTCAGCTCCTCCAGGCTGAACGGCTTGGTGACGTAGTCGTCGCCGCCGAGCGTCAGCCCGCGGATCTTGTCCTCGGTGGCGTCGCGGGCGGTGAGGAACACGACCGGCGTCCGCGCCCCCTGCTCGCGCATGAGCCGGATCACCTCGAACCCGTCGAGGTCGGGCAGCATCACGTCGAGCACGACCAGGTCCGGTCGGGCCTCCCGGGCGGCGTCGACGGCCGCGCCGCCGTTGGCCGCCGTCGTGACATCGAACCCCGCGTACCGCAGGCTCGCCGACAACAGCTCCAGGATGCTCGGGTCGTCCTCGACCACGAGCAGCCGCGCCTCGGACTCGCGGGTACCGCTCTCACCGACCATGCGGCCATTCTCCACGGGCTCCCTGGCGGTCCCCTGCACCCGCGCTGAAAGAACCCTGTGAGCGGTCAGGTCGGGAGGTGGGCCAGGTCGGCCACCGGTACCGCGGCGTGGACGGCGGCCTCGGCGGCCCGCGACAGCGTGCGCCGGGTGGCGCCGGGGGCCGGGTACAGCGTGGGGCGCAGGGACACGGTCACCGTCAGGGCGGGGGTGGCGGCGATCCGGTGCAGCGAGGCGGCGAAGGTGTCGCTGCCCACGAAGGCCGGCTGGCGGGTGGGCCGGTCGGCCTGCCGGTACCCCACCCGCACCGGCAGCACCGCGACGCCCGCGTCGACGGCCGCCTGGAACAGCGCGGGCCGGAACCGGCCGCCGACCGGGCCGCACCAGGTGGTGCCCTCCGGGAAGCAGGCCACCGGCGCGCCGGCCCGCAGCCGCTCCCCCGCCGCGGCCACCACGGCCGGCAGCGCGCGCGGCCGGTCCCGCTCCAGGAACAGCGTCCCCGCCCGGCCGGCGAGCCAGCCGACGACCGGCCAGCCGCGGACCTCCCGCTTGGCGACCAGGCGCGCCGACGGGAGCACGGCCAGCAGCGCCACGACGTCCAGCCAGGAGATGTGGTTGGCGACCACCAGCGTCGCCCGTGCGGGCGGCGCCCCGCGGACGGCCAGCCGCACGCCCAGTCCCCGCAGGACCGCCCGGGACCAGGTCCGCACGGCGCGGCCGCGCCACCGCCGCGAGGCCAGAGCCGGCAGCAGCAGCGGCGTCGCGGCCAGGACCGCCAGCAGCGCGCCCAGCCGGGCCGCGAGGCGGCCGGCACCCACGGCCGGCGCGCCCCGCGGCCGGCAGCCGGGGCCGCACGGCGAGCGCGGCACCCACCAGGCCGCGCCCGCCGGGGCACCCGCGGCGGGCCGCGCGGCCGGCGGCGGCGCGCCGCGGGCGGCCGCGCGCGCGGTCCTCACCGGTCCAGGCCCAGGAAGTGCCGCCGGTACCGCGGGTCGATGCGGTCCATCGACAGCAGCACGTACAGGTCGGCCACGCCGAAGTCCGGGTCGTAGGCCGGCTCCCCGCACACCCAGGCGCCCAGCCGCAGGTACCCGCGCAGCAGCGGCGGCATCGCCGCCCGCCCCGCCCGCGGGTCGGCGGCGGCCACCGCCGCGGCGACGCCCGGCTCGGCGAGCCACGGCCGGTGCGGGACGACCCGCATCGCGGCCGGGCCCAGGTGCCGCTCGGCGACGGCGGCCCAGACGTCGGCCGGGCCGGCGGCGGGGTCCCCGCCCACCGGCACCGAGGCGCACCCGCCGAGCCAGCTCAGCCCGTGCAGGTGCAGGTACCGGGCGATGCCCGCCCAGATCAGGTTGATCACCGCGCCGCTGCGGTGGTCGGGGTGCACGCACGACCGGCCGGCCTCGACGACGTACGGCCGCAGCCCGTCGAGGCGGGACAGGTCGAACTCGGCGTCGGCGTACCGCCGGCCGGCCCGCGCGGCCGCCTGCGGCGGCAGCATCCGGTACGTGCCGACGATCTCGCCGGTCGTGTCCTCGCGGACGACGAGGTGGTCGCAGTAGTCGTCGAAGTCGTCGACGTCCACGCCGGCCTGGTCGCCGGCCAGTGTGGCGCCCAGCTCCTGCGCGAAGACCCGGTACCGCAGTTGCTGCGCGGCGGTCACCTGCCGGGCGTCGTCGGTGAGCAGGAGGGTGTACCCGCTCGTGCGGGTCGGGGTGGTCAGAAGAACTGCCATGCCTCGATGTAAGGCCCCTGAGCTGCCCGAACAGTGTCGGCGTGGATGCGGCGGGGCGACGGCTGGGTGAACGGCGGTACCGTGGCCGCGTGCGCATCCCGGGACGCTTCAACGGACCTCCGGGCTCGGCCAACGGCGGCTACACGGCCGGCCTGCTGGCGGGCCTGCTCGACGACCCCACGGTCCAGGTGACGCTGCGGCTGCCGCCGCCGCTGGACACCGACCTGGCCGCCCGGACCTCCCCGGACGGCGTCCGGCTGTACGCCGGGGAGGCGCTGGTCGCCGAGGGCGTGCCCGCCGCGCCGGTGCCGGCTGCGGTGCCGCCGGTGGACGCGGCGGCCGCCGCCGCGGCGGCGCGGGCCTTCCCCGGGTTCACCGACCATCCCTTCCCGACCTGCTACGTCTGCGGGCCGCAGCGCCCCGCCCCCGACGGGCTGGGGGTCTACCCGGGCTTCCTGGGCGACGGCCGGACGGCGGCGCCGTTCACCGCGCCCGCCGAGGTGTCGGCCCCGGTGCTGTGGGCCGCGCTGGACTGCCCGGGCGGCTGGTCGGTCATCGGCCCCGGCCGGCCGTACGTGCTGGGCCGGATGACCGCGACCCTGCACCGCCTGCCGGCGCCGGGCGAGCCGTGCGTGGTGCTCGGGTGGTGCGCGGCGGCCGAGGGGCGCAAGGCGCAGGTCCGCACGTCGCTGTACGGGGCCGACGGGGCCCTGCTCGGCGCGGCCGCGGCGACCTGGATCGCCGTTCCCCCGTCCTGACCTGCGCCGGGCGTGTTCCGCCGCGTCGGCCCCGGCCCGCCGCCGCGGCGCCGTAGGCTGCGGGGACTGGCGGCGGTCGGGTTTGCCCGGGCCGCGCACGGCGACGCTGGCGACGGTCGGAGGGGCGGCGGGTGGCGGACGGGCGGATCGTGGTCAGCGGCCTGACCAAGCGGTACGGGACGCTGGCGGCCGTGGCCGACCTGTCGTTCACGGTCGAGCCCGGCCGGGTCACCGGCTTCCTCGGGCCGAACGGTGCCGGCAAGAGCACCACCCTGCGGATCGCCCTGGGGCTGAGCCGCCCCACGTCCGGCACCGCGACCATCAACGGCAGCCCGTACCGCGCCCTGCGCGAACCCGCCCGGCAGGTGGGCGCCGTCCTCGAAGCCTCCTGCGCGCACCCGGGCCGGTCCGGCCGCGACCACCTCCGGGTGATCTGCGCGGCGGCCGGCCTGCCGGCGCACCGCACCGACGAGGTGCTCGCCGTGGTCGGCCTGTCCCCGGCGGCCCGGCGGCGGGTCAAGGGCTACTCGCTGGGGATGCTCCAGCGGCTGGGCATCGCGGCGGCGCTGCTCGGCGACCCGCGGGTGCTGATCCTCGACGAGCCGGCCAACGGGCTGGACCCCGAGGGCATCCACTGGCTGCGGGCGCTGCTGCGCACGCTGGCCGGGCAGGGCCGCACCGTGCTGGTGTCCAGCCACCTGCTCGCCGAGATGCAACTCCTCGCCGACGACGTGGTGATCATCGCGGGCGGGCGGCTGGTCCGGCAGGGGCCGGTGGCCGACGTCGTCACCGTCGCGGCGCAGCCGCCGCTGCGGATCCGCGCGCCGCAGGCCGACGCGCTCACCCGGGCGCTGGCCGCCGCGGGCGCGGCGGTGACCGCCGGGCCCGACGGCGCGCTGCGGGCGACCGGCATCGACGCGCCGACGGTGGCCCGCACCGCGCTCGCCGCGGCGCTGGAGATCCACGAGCTGACCCCCGAGGCGCCCGACCTGGAGCGGGCGTTCCTCGACCTGACGGCCGGGCGGGCGGAGGTCCGGTGAGACTGCTGCGGGCGGAGTTGCTGAAGTTGGGCACCACCCGGACGGGCTGGCTGCTGACCGCGGTCACGCTGGTGGTCTGGGCCGGCGCGCTGCTGGTCAACACCCTGCTGTTCAACGGCGAGGTGCAGGCCGACCCGACGGCCCTGCTGCTGGCGCAGACGAACTTCTACACGACCGGGCAGCTCGCCGGGATGACGGTGGCGCTGGTCCTGGGCACGGTGGTGATCACCGCGGAGTTCCAGTACCGGACGGCGCTGCCGACCTTCCTGGTCTCGCCGGGCCGCACGGCGGTGATCCTGGCCAAGGGCGCCGCCGCCGCGCTGGGCGGCCTGGCGCTGTGGGCGCTGACCACGGCGCTGAATCTCGCGCTGGGGCCGCTGGTCCTGGCCGACGGGATGGCCGCCGCCGCGCTGCACCGGCCGGAGGTCTGGACGGCGGTGGCGCTCAACGGCGCCACCTTCGCGGTCTGGCCGGTCCTGGGGGTCGGGCTGGGCGCGCTGGTGCGGCACCAGGCCGGGGCGGCGGCCGCCGCGCTGGGGATCAACTTCGCGGGCACCCTGGCCCTGGTGGCCGGGCTGGCCGGCCTGACCGAGCTGGTCGGCCACCGGGCGCTGGAGTGGGCGACGCTCATCCCCTCCCTGGCGTCCTTCCTGCTGGTGTTCGGGGTGCCGGACCCGGGGCTCCCGCCCCGCTGGGTCGCGGGCGTGGTCCTGGTCGGCTACGCGGTCGCCGCGCTGGCGCTCGGCACCGCCCTGGTCCGGCGCCGCGACCTGGGCTGAGCGCGGCGGCGCGACTCGGTCCGACGCACCGACACGGGAGCGGGCGCGCAGGCGTAACCTGGTACCGACTTTCCGACAGCGCGCGCCGCCTCCCCGGGGAGGGACGCCCGAGGGCCCGGACCACCGGGCCGGACGGCCGGCGCCCGCACCGCCCGAGGTGGGCTCGATCGCGAGGAAGAGGCGTACCGGCTGTGTCGACCCAGCAGAGTTCGCAGGACAATCCACTGGCGGGTTTCGGAGCGAATGAGTGGATTGTCGAGGAGATGTACCAGCGGTACCTCACCGACCCCTCCAGCGTCGATCCCGCCTGGCACGACTTCTTCGCCGACTACCGGCCGGTGACCGACGGCGGCCGCGCCGCCTCGCCGACGGCCGCCAGCGCGGCCACGGCCGCGGTGGCGGCGGCCCGGGCGGGCACCCGGGCCCCGGCGGCCGGCCAGGCCGTCGAGCCGGCCGCGCCCCCGGCCAACGGCAACGGCGCCGCGACGGCCGCGCCCGCCCGCCCGGCGGCGCCCGCCACCGCACCGGCCGCCACGCGCGCGTCCGCTGCCGCGCCGACGGCGGCCCCCGCCGCGAAGCCGGCCGCCCCGACCGGCCCCGCGGTGCCGCAGGGCGCCAGCACCGCGCCGCTGCGCGGCGTCGCGGCGAAGATCGTCCAGAACATGGACGCCTCGCTGGCGATCCCCACCGCCACCAGCGTCCGGGCGGTGCCCGCCAAGCTGATGGTGGACAACCGCGTCGTGATCAACAACCACCTCGCGCGCGGCCGCGGCGGCAAGGTCAGCTTCACCCACCTCATCGGCTACGCACTGGTCCGGGCGCTCGCGGCACACCCGGAGGTCAACAACTCCTACGCCGAGGTCGACGGCAAGCCCGTCCTGGTCCGGCCGGAGCACGTCAACCTCGGCATCGCCATCGACCTGGCCCGCCCCGACGGCTCCCGGATGCTCGTCGTCCCGTCGATCAAGGCGTGCGACACGATGGACTTCCGCCAGTTCTGGCAGGCCTACGAGGACGTCGTCCGGCGCGCCCGCAAGAACGAGCTGACGATGGACGACTACGCCGGCACCACGGTCACCCTGACCAACCCGGGCGGCATCGGCACCGTCCACTCGATGCCGCGGCTCATGGTCGGCCAGGGCGCGATCGTCGGCGTCGGCGCCATGGAGTACCCGGCGCCGTACGCGGGGATGTCCGACCAGCGGCTCGCCGAGCTGGGCGTCAGCAAGGTCCTCACACTGACCTCGACCTACGACCACCGGATCATCCAGGGCGCGCAGTCCGGCGAGTTCCTCAAGGTCATGCACGAGCTGCTGCTGGGCGGCAGCACGTTCTACGACGAGATCTTCACGGCGCTGCGGATCCCGTACGAGCCGATCCGCTGGGTCCGCGACTCGGCGACCGGCGACGGCGACGCGATCGACAAGACCGCCCGCGTACTGGAGATCATCCACGCGTACCGGGTGCGCGGCCACCTGATGGCCGACACCGACCCGCTCGAATTCCACATGCGCAAGCACCCGGACCTCGACGTCCTGGAGCACTCGCTGACGCTGTGGGACCTCGACCGCTACTTCCCGGTCGGCGGGTTCGCCGGTCGGGAGCGGATGAAGCTGCGCGACGTGCTGGGCGTCCTGCGCGACTCGTACTGCCGGCGCGTCGGCATCGAGTACATGCACATCCAGGACCCGGAGGAGCGCCGCTGGATCCAGGAGCGGATCGAGAAGAAGTACACCAAGCTCGACGGCCCGGCCCAGAAGCACGTGCTCAACCGACTCAACGCCGCCGAGGCGTTCGAGACCTTCCTCCAGACCAAGTACGTCGGCCAGAAGCGGTTCTCCCTGGAGGGCGGCGAGTCGCTGATCCCGCTGCTGGACGAGGTGCTCCAGGCCAGCGCCGAGGGCGAGCTGGACGAGGTCGTCATCGGCATGGCCCACCGCGGCCGCCTCAACGTGCTGGCCAACATCGTCGGCAAGCCGTACGAGAAGATCTTCTTCGAGTTCGAGGGGCACCTGGACCCGAGGTCGGCGCACGGCTCCGGCGACGTCAAGTACCACCTGGGCCAGTCCGGCCGGTACACCTCGCCCGACGGGGACTGCGCCACCACCGTCTCGGTGGTGGCCAACCCCTCGCACCTGGAGGCCGTCGACCCGGTGCTGGAGGGCGTGGTCCGGGCCAAGCAGGACCGGCTCAACCTCGGCCCGCAGGGCTTCACCGTGCTGCCGGTGCTGGTGCACGGCGACGCGGCGTTCGCCGGCCAGGGCGTGGTCGCCGAGACGCTGAACCTGTCCCAGCTCCGCGGGTACCGCACCGGCGGCAGCCTGCACATCGTGGTCAACAACCAGGTCGGCTTCACCACCGCGCCGGAGTACAGCCGCTCGTCGCTGTACTGCACCGACGTGGCCCGGATGATCCAGGCGCCGATCTTCCACGTCAACGGCGACGACCCCGAGGCCGTCGTCCGGGTGGCGCGGCTGGCCTTCGAGTACCGCCAGACGTTCAACAAGGACGTCGTCATCGACCTGGTCTGCTACCGCCGCCGCGGCCACAACGAGGGCGACGACCCGTCGATGACCAACCCCGAGATGTACCAGATCATCGACACCAAGCGCAGCGTCCGCAAGCTGTACACCGAGGAGCTGATCGGCCGCGGCGACATGACCGTGACCGAGGCCGAGGAGCTGCTGCGCGACTACCAGGCGCAGCTCGAACAGGTCTTCAAGGCGACCCGGGACGAGCAGCCGACCGGCGGCTCCCGGCCGCGGACCCGCCCGGCGCCCGAGCCGGAGCCGGTCGTCGGGACCGCCGCCGACCCGGCCGTGATCGCGGCGATCGGCCAGCGGCACGTGGACCTGCCCGAGGGCTTCACCCCGCACAAGCGGGTCCAGCAACTGCTCACCCGGCGCGCGAAGATGGCCGTCGAGGGCAGCATCGACTGGGGCTTCGGCGAGATCCTGGCCTTCGGCTCGCTACTGGCCGAGGGCGTCACGGTCCGCATGGCCGGCCAGGACTCGCGGCGCGGCACGTTCGTCCAGCGGCACGGCTCGGTGGTGGACGCCCGCACCGGCGCCGACTACCTGCCGGTGGCGGGGATGGCCACGGACAAGGCCCGCTTCTTCCTGCACGACTCGCTGCTGAGCGAGTTCGCGGCGATGGGCTTCGAGTACGGCTACTCGGTGGAGAAGCCGGAGGCGCTGGTGCTGTGGGAGGCGCAGTTCGGCGACTTCGCCAACGGCGCGCAGTCGATCGTGGACGAGTTCATCTCCTCGGGCGAGGTCAAGTGGGGCCAGCGCAGCTCGCTGACGCTGCTGCTGCCGCACGGCCACGAGGGCCAGGGCCCGGACCACACGTCCGGCCGGCCGGAGCGGTACCTGCAACTGTGCGCCGAGGACAACATGCGGGTGGCGATCCCGACCACCCCGGCCAACTACTTCCACCTGCTGCGCCGCCAGGCGCTGTCGCCCAAGCGCAAGCCGCTGGTGGTCTTCACCCCGAAGTCCCTGCTGCGGCACAAGCTGTGCGTCTCCCCCGTGGAGGACTTCACCACCGGCACCTTCCAGCCGGTCCTGGGCGACCCGGCGCTGGCCGGCGGCGGCCTGCACCCGGAGCAGGTGCGCCGGGCGGTGCTGTGCACCGGCAAGATCTTCTACGACCTGCTCGCCGCCCGCGACGAGCGCGGCGTCACCGACACGGCGATCCTGCGGATGGAGCAGCTCTACCCGCTGCCGGTCGAGGAGCTGAAGGCGGCGCTGGGCCGGTTCCCGGCGATCGAGGACGTGGCCTGGGTCCAGGAGGAGCCGGCCAACCAGGGGGCGTGGTCGTTCGTGGCGCTCAACCTGCTGGAGCACCTGGAGGGCGTACGGCTGCGGCGGATCTCCCGGCCCGCGGCGGCCGCGCCGGCCGGCGGCTCCTCGAAGTCCCACGAGGTGGAGCAGCGCGCGCTGCTCGAAGCCGCGCTGCCGAAGGTCTGAGCGGCATGTACTTCACCGACCGCGGGCTGGAGGAGCTGGCGCAGCGGCGCGGCGAGGAGTCGGTCAGCCTGGAGTGGCTGGCCGAGCGGCTGCGCGACTTCGTCGACCTGCACCCGGAGTTCGAGACGCCGATGGAGCGCTTCGCCACCTGGCTGGCCCGGCTGGACGACGACGAGGACGAGTAGCGCCGCTGTCGACGGCGCGGGGCGGGTGTTCCGGGCGGAACACCCGCCCCGCGTGCGGTGGTGTGGTGCGGCTCAGGCCAGGGCCCAGGCCAGGGCGGCCAGGACGGCGACGCCGAGGACCACACCGCCGACGATCAGGCCGACCGGGGTCCGCTTCGCGGGCGCCGGGGGCGGGGACGTGACGAACGCCTGAAATTGCGCGGTGTTGCCACTGGGATCGTTGTACGTGTCAGGCATGGCCATGACCATAGCGAAACCCGGCCACGCCCCGCCCGCGCCCGGCCACCCCTACAGCCCGTGCACGCCGAACGATTCCCCCCGCAGGTACCGCGCGATGGCCTCGGCCGGGTAGTCCAGCGTCTCCGGCGGTATCGCCCGCGCCGGGAACCAGCGCAGCTCAGCGCATTTGTGCGGCTCGGCGTTGACCGGCTCGCCCGCCCACCGCGTGGCCTCGAAGAAGACGCCCACCCGCGGCTCCTCGCCCGGCCCGGCGTGGTGGACGAGCTGGACGAAACGCACCTGTTCGGGGGTCAGCCGCAGCCCGATCTCCTCCTCGGCCTCCCGGATGATCCCCGCCGGCAGCGACTCGCCGGCCTCCAGGTGGCCCGACGGCAGGTGCCAGTGCCCGTCCGCGTACCCGGTGTGCTGGCGCATACCCAGCAGGATCTCGTCGTCCCGCACCAGGAGGAGGTGGACATCCACAATCGAACGGTAACGATCCATCTGCGAACGGTAACGGCTGGCCGGCCGACGCGCCGCCCCTGACCCAGGGGTGACAATGGGTGGATGTCCGGTCCCCGCGCGCTCGCCGCGCTGCTCAGCGCGGTGCTCGTGGCCGCCGCCGGCTGTACGGCCGGCCGCACCCCCGCCGCCGCCCCGGTGGCGCCCGGGGCCTCCCCCACACCCGCCGCCGGACCCGCGGCGCTGCCGCCCCGGGCCGTACCGGCCGGCGGGTACGAGGTCGCGGTGCAGACCCTGACCGCCCGGCGCGGGGAGCGCCGGCTGCCGGTCACGCTCTGGTACCCGGCCGACGCGACCGACGCCGCGCCGTACCCGGTGGTCCTGTTCAGCCACGGCCTGGGCGGCCTGCCCGCCGAGTACCGGCCGCTGCTGCGGCGCTGGGCCGCGGCCGGCCTGGTGGTGGCGGCCCCCACCTACCCCCGGACCTCGCGCGGCAGCGCCCTGGAGCCGCTGGACGTGCTGGAGCAGCCGGCGGACGCCTCGGCCGTCCTCGACCGGGTGCTGGCCCTGGGCCGGGCGGCCGGCCACCCGCTGCGCGGCCGGCTGGACACCGCCCGGGTGGCGGCGGCGGGCCACTCGGCGGGCGGCATCACCACGATCGGCCTGTTCAGCCTGGCCCGCGACCCGCGCCTGCGCGCGGGCGTCGTCCTGGCCGGCAGCACGCTGGGCGTCAGCGTCGCCTACGCGGGGGCGCCCGCCCCGATGCTGTTCGTGCACGGCCGCCGGGACCCGGTCATCTCGTACGCCACCGGCAGGGCCGCCTTCGACGCCGTCCCCTGGCCCAAGGCGCTGCTGAGCCTGCCGGACGGCGACCACGGCACCACCCTGCGGACCGGCCAGGGCCCGCTGTTCGAGGCGGTCGCCGCGTCGACCCTGAGCTTCCTGCACTGGACGCTCTACGGCGACCAGGCCGCCCGCCGCGCGCTGCGCCGGACCGACCCGGCCACCGCGACGCTGACCGACCGCCTCTGAGCCGGCCGCCTCGCCGCCGGACCGCGCCCCTCGCTGCCGTACCGCGCCTGAGCCGACCTCCGCTGCGGCCTCAGCGGGCGCGGCAGACGTCGTCCTGCCTGGCGGCGGCGGCCACGGCGGCGGCCACCGCCGGCGCGACCCGCGGGTCCAGCGGACTGGGCACGATCGCGTCCGCCGTCAGCGCGTCGGCGACGACGGCAGCGATGGCCTCGGCCGCCGCGAGCTTCATCCCGTCGGTGATCCGGGTGGCCCGCGCGTCGAGGGCGCCCCGGAACACGCCCGGGAAGGCGAGCACGTTGTTGATCTGGTTGGGGAAGTCGCTGCGGCCGGTGGCGACGACCGCCGCGTGCCGGGCGGCGACGTCCGGGTGCACCTCGGGGTGCGGGTTGGCCATCGCGAAGACCACCGCCCCGTCGGCCATCCCGCGCAGCGCCTCCTCGGCGATCGTGCCGCCGGAGACGCCGATCAGCACGTCCGCGCCGCGCAGCGCCTCGACCACGCCCCCGGTGCGCCCGGCCGCGTTGGTGGCCGCCGCGAGTGCCGCCTTCGCCCCGGTCAGGTCGCCGCGGCCGGCGGACAGGATGCCGCGGGAGTCCAGGACCACCATCGTCTCCGCCGGTACCCCGCCGGCGATCAGCATCCGCGTGACGGCGTGGCCGGCGGCGCCGGCGCCGCTGACCACGACCCTCAGCTCGCGGACCTTGCGCGACAGCAGCGCTGCCGCGTTGCGCAGGGCGGCGAGGACCACGATCGCCGTGCCGTGCTGGTCGTCGTGGAACACCGGGATCGGCAGCGCCGCGTCGAGGCGGCGCTCGATCTCGAAGCAGCGGGGGGCGGCGATGTCCTCCAGGTTGATCCCGCCGAACGACGGGGCCAGGGCGGTGACGGTGGCGACGATGGCGTCGACGTCGGTGGTGTCCAGGCAGATCGGCACGGCGTCCACGCCCGCGAACTGCTTGAACAGGATCGCCTTGCCCTCCATGACGGGCAGGGCCGCCCGCGGCCCGATGTCGCCCAGGCCGAGGACGGCGGAGCCGTCGGTCACGACGGCGACGCTGCGGCCGGCCCAGGTGTAGACGTCGGCGAGGTCGGGGTCGGCCGCGATGGCCTGGCACACCCGGGCCACGCCGGGCGTGTACGCCCGGGCCAGGTCCTCGCGGCTGGTCAGCGGGACGGTCGAGGTGACCGCCATCTTGCCGCCGCGGTGCAGGTCGAAGACGGGGTCGAGCGGATCTACTGTGACCGCTGGCATGGGGCGCTCCCGATCAGGCGGCGGGGGCCGCGGCTGGTGGATGACCACGCCGAGGGTAGAGGCGCGCCGCCACCGGGGTGCCGGGCGACGCGCCCAGGTCACCGGATGGGAGCCGGCACGCGCGGTACCGGCCGTCCGGCGCAGTAGAGTGCCTGTGAGGGGGTATGCGCGTGAGCCAGTTGACGACCGACGACCAGGCGATCGTCGAGGACGACATCGTCCTGTTGACGGTACCGGCCGATGTCGGCTACCTGGGCGTCCTACGGACGGCCACCGCCGGCCTGGCGGCGCGGCTGCACTTCGCCCTCGACGAGATCGAGGACCTGCGGATCGCGGTCGACGAGGCGTGCGCCATGCTGCTGGCGATCGCCGCAGCCGGCGCGGAGCTGGAGTGCCGGTTCGCGGTCTCCGAGGACGCGCTCACCGTCGCGGTGAGCGCGTCGACCCAGCCCGGGACGAACCTGCCGGCGCACGCCTCGTTCGCGTGGAAGGTGCTGACGGCGCTGACGACGGACGCGGTCGCCGAGACCGACGGCACGGTCGCCACCATCCGGCTGGTCAGCCGGCGACAGGGTCCGCGGCCCTGACGACCCCGATGGTGCGCAGGTGGCGCAGGTGGTCGGCGGCGGCCTCCTGGGCACCCATGACGTCGCCCTCGCGCAGCCGGGCGGCGAAGTCGCGGCAGTACGCGGCCACGCGGGTCCACACGCCCGCGTCCTCGGTCAGCCGGTCGACGACGCTGAGCCGGTGCAGGGGCCGGGTCAGCAGTTCGTAGAGCGGGTTCTGCACGGCCACGGCGACGACCCCGTGGAACTCCTCGTAGACCGCGAACCGGGTGGGCAGCGGCAGGATCGGGTCGACGACGAGCTGGGCGAGCCGCGCGAGGTGCGACTCGGTGCGGCGGCTGGCCGCCAGGCCGGCGCCGGGCACCTCCAGCATCAGCCGCACCTCCAGCGAGCGCTCGGCGCTGGGCGGCCCCGAGGCGCACAGCAGTTGCAGGACGCCCGTCAGCGAGTCGGCGAGCCGGGCCGGGCAGGGTTCGGCGACGAAGCTGCCGCCGAACACGCCCCGCGTGGTGACGATGAGGTGCTGGCTGGCCAGCATCCGCAGCGCCTCGCGGACGGTGCTGCGGCTGACGCCGGAGCGGGCGCACAGTTCCGGTTCGGTGGGCAGGCGGTCCCCGGGCCGGAGTCGGCCGGTGGTGATCTGCGTGCGCAGGTCGTCGGCCAGCACCTGGTACGCGGGCGGGCGGTGGTGCGCGTCGGCGGTGGCGCGACGCTCAGGGGTCGGAAGGGCAGAATCCACGAGGCGTGAGCCTAGAACCGCTCATGTTCCGCGCACAGTGGGTCACGCCGCGAATATCGCTTTTGGCACATACCGGATCGCCCGGTCGGGTGCGCCTACCGCTGCCGTTCGAGCCCCAGCGCCCGGGTCGTCCGGGGCAGGCAGAGCAGGACCGCCGCCACCCCCGCATAGGTCAGGACGACCCCCCCGACGACCCGCAGGCCGCCGGTCACCATGTAGTACCCGGTGGACAGGAACATGAGCTGGGCCACGACCGCTACCCCCCGCACGCCGCCGCGCCGGTCCGCCAGGGCGCGCGCCACGAACCACAGCAGCGCCGCCGCGGCCAGGGCGAACCCGGTCACCAGCAGCGCGCCGAGCAGGCTGGCGGCGGCCTCGGCCAGGTCGGCGTAGAGCAGCCAGCCGGCGACCGCGGTGACGGCCGCGGCCTCGCCGTACAGCAACCAGGTCGCCCACGTCAGCGTGGTGGGCCGGCCGGCGGGGGCCGGGTCCGGCGGCGGGCCGGCCATGGGTGCCTCCTCCGGGTCGGCGCGGCGGGACTCCCCGCGCCGCGACGCCGCACCATATCGCACACCGTGTGTGGGTACAGTCGGTGACCATGCGGGCCCTACTCGTGGTCAACCCCAAGGCCACCACCACCACCGAGCGCAGCCGGGACGTGCTCCTGCGGGCGCTGCGCAGCGAGGTGGACCTGACCGTGGAGACCACCCGGCGCCGCGGGCACGGGGGCGAGCTGGCCCGGCAGGGCGCGGCCGAGGGGGTCGACATCGTGGTCGCCCTCGGCGGCGACGGCACCGTCAACGAGATCGTCAACGGGCTGATGGCCGATGCGGCCCCGGGTCGCCGCGGCGGCGACGCCGACAGCCGCCCCGCCCTGGCGGTGGTACCGGGCGGCTCGACGAACGTCTTCGCCCGGGCGCTCGGGCTCCCCCGGGAGCCGATGGAGGGCACCGGCGCCATCCTGGAGGCGCTGCGGCTGGGCAGTACGCGGACGGTGGGGCTGGGGCTGGCCGACGACCGGTACTTCACCTTCTGCGCCGGCCTGGGGCTGGACGCCGCGGTCATCCGCGAGGTGGAGCGCGCCCGGCTGCGCGGCCGCACCGCCACGCCGGGCCGGTACCTGCGGACGGCCGTGTGGCAGTACCTGGTCGGGGCGCGGGGGGAGCCCGCGCTCGCGCTGGAGCGGCCGGGCGAGGAGGCCGACACCGGGCTGACCACGGCGATCGTGCAGAACAGCGCGCCGTGGACGTACCTGGGCGAGCACGCCGTCGACCCCAATCCCGAAGCGTCCTTCGACAAGGGCCTCGACGTGCTGGCGTTCCGCAGCCTGCGCTCGCCGGGCTCCGCGCTGGCCACCCTGCGGATGCTGCACGGCCCGGCCCGGGGCTCGCACGTGCTCCGCCGGCATGACCTATCGGAGTTCGCCGTTACCTCGCACCGGCCGGAACCGTTCCATCTAGACGGGGACTACCTCGGGGAACGCCAGAAGGTGCGATTTCTCAGCGTGCCGGAGGCGTTGCGCGTAATCTGCTGAGAGATTGACCACGCTCAACCGCCCTGGCGGTCGGCGCCGGCGGGTCGGAATAGGCGGATGCGCGCCGTGTCGCCAGCGTCACCCGGGCGACATGCGCACGACACGCAACGGAAATGTCACGAGGCCCGCACGAACGGTACTAGCCTTGTTACTGGCTGTTGCAGCGGACACCTCCTGATCTGCCAGCAAATAGGACATAACACCGGTGAGTTGGCTCACCGACCGTATTTTTTTCCGAGCATCCCCTTGACATCCGGGGAGTTCGTGAAAGCATTCACAAGCGAACCGGATAGGAGCGCCGTTCCGACTGCGCCGACGCGGGTAACCACCTGACGCGCGCCGACGAACACGATCTTCATCCGCTTCCACAATCTTGCTCACGCGCTGTCGCGCAACCGGTCACCGACCTGTGCGCGACGCCCGCGCGGACGCATACGAAAAGCACCACCACATTCACCACGCTGATCGACCTCACCGCCATTGCACGACCACGCGTCACCGCCACCGATCGACCCCGCTCCACCGCCACCGATGGACCACGGTCCACCACCACTGATCCACGATCCAAGGAGTGTTGCCGCCATGGACTGGCGCCACCGTGCCCTGTGCCGCGACGAAGACCCCGAGCTGTTCTTCCCGATCGGGACGTCCGGTCCGGCCCTTCTCCAGGTCGACCAGGCCAAAACGGTCTGCCGTCGCTGCTCTGTGACCGACCAGTGCCTCACCTGGGCGCTGGACAGCGGTCAGGATGCCGGCGTGTGGGGCGGCATGAGCGAGGAGGAGCGCCGCGCCCTCAAGCGGCGCGGCGGAATCCGCGTCACCGCCTCCGCCTGACCCCACCGCACACACGGAAGAAGCCCCCGGCCCTCACCGCCGGGGGCTTCTTCCGTGTGCAGGCCGCCGCGCCCTACGCGGGCCGGGCCGGGGCGGGCGCGCTGGCCGCCTCGGCGGCGTGCGACGGGGACGCGGTGGCGTCGGCCAGGGTCTCCCCCGTGGCGCCGGGCGCGTCCCCGGGGCCGCGCAGCGGCACCTCCCGGACGAACCAGGCCAGCAGCGGCACCGCCAGCGCGAACGGTACCGACCACCAGAACACCCGCGAGGTGGCGTCCGCGATCGCGCCGAACAGCGCCTCGCGCACCGGGGGCGGCAGCAGGTCCAGCTTGGCCGGGTCGAACGAGGCGCCCGCACCGTCGCCCAGCACCGGGGCGTCGGGGCCGAGCCGCGCCGCCAGCCCGTCGGCAAGCCGGTGGGAGAACACCGCGCCGAACAGCGCCACGCCGAACGAGCCGCCGATCGACCGGAAGAACGTCGCCGTACTGCTGGCCACGCCGAGGTCCCGCTGGTCGGCGCTGTTCTGCGCGATCAGCATCGTGGTCTGCATCAGACAGCCGAGCCCGACGCCCAGGACCACCATGTACAGCGCGGACACCGTCCGGGTGGTGTCGACGCCGAGCTGGGCCAGCAGCAGGGCCGCGGCGATCATCAGGAATCCACCGACGATCGGGAAGATCCGGTACCGGCCGGTGCGGGTGATCGCCTTGCCCACCACCAGGGACGTGACCATCGCCCCCACCATGATCGGCAGGAGCAGCAGGCCGCTGTTGGTCGCCGAGGCCCCCTGGACCGTCTGCTGGTACAGCGGCAGGAAGCTCAGCGCCCCGAACATGGCGAAGCCGAGCAGGAAGCCGACGCCCGTGATCAGCGCGAAGTTGCGGTTGGCCAGCACCCGCAGGGGCAGGATCGGCTCGGCGGCCCGGCGCTCCACGACGACGAACAGCGCGAGCGTGACCGCGGCCAGCAGCACCAGGCCCAGGATCTGCCTGGACGCCCAGGCGTACTCCGTCCCGCCCCACGTGGTGATCAGCACCAGCGACGTCACGGCGACCGACAGCAGGGCCGCGCCGAACCAGTCGATCCGGTGCTCGGTGCGCCGCTTGGGCAGGTGCAGGACGGCCGCCAGCAGCACCAGGACCATGCCGCCGAGCGGGATGTTGACGTAGAACGCCCAGCGCCACGACAGGTGGTCGGTGATCAGGCCGCCGACGAGCGGGCCGCCGACCATCGCCACGGCCATGATGCCGGCGAACTGGCCCTGGTACTTGCCGCGCTCGCGGGGCGAGACGAGGTCGCCGAGGATCGCCATGACGCCCACGAGCAGTCCGCCGGCACCCAGGCCCTGGATGGCCCGGAAGGCGATCAGCTCGATCATCCCGTTGTCGGTGCCGCCGAGCACGGAGGTGCCGGCGACGCCGCACAGCGCGGAGCCCACGAGGAAGATCACAATCGACGTCAGGAAGATCGTCTTACGCCCGTAGAGGTCGCCGAGCTTGCCCCAGATGGGGGTCGAGACCGTGGTGCCGAGGATGTAGGCGGTGACCACCCAGGACAGGTGGGAGACGCCGCCCAGCTCCCCCAGGATGCGGGGCAGGGCCGGGGTCACGATCATGTTGTCGAGCATCGCCAGCAGCATGGCGAGCATGAGCCCGGGCAGCACGACCCGGAGGTTGATCCTGTCGCCGTCGGCGGACGGCGCGGTACTGGCAGACACGGATGGGCGACCCTTCTCAGCATGGTCCCGGCTGGCCGACCCTGGATGCCCGTCCGGGGCGGGCACACACGTCTGCCCGCGGCGGCGGTGCCGGAGAGGCGTGCCGGGGAGCGGGGCAGTGGAGCAGTGGGTTTACTTGCCGGCCGGTAAGTAGTCTGGAGACCGACGCTAGGCTTCCTCCGCCACGGGGTCAAGTCGGTTACAGAGGAGCGGCCGTGACTGAGCGCACAGGCGACACGCGTACCCGGATCCGGGACGTCGCCCTCGACCTCTTCGCCGCCCAGGGCTACGAGCAGACCTCCCTGCGGGAGATCGCCGAACGGCTCGGCGTCACCAAGGCGGCCCTGTACTACCACTTCCGGAGCAAGGACGAAATCGTCGACAGCGTGCTCGCCGACCGGTTGAGCGCCATCGGCGAGCTGATCGCCTGGGCGCAGGCGCACCCGCCGTCCCCGGCGCTGCGCAAGCAGGTCCTGCGGCGGTACGCGGACAGCCAGCGCCTGCCCGCCGCGCGGCGGCTGGCGCAGTTCTTCGAGCGCAACCAGCCGGCGCTGCGCTCCAGCCCCACCGCGGCGCAGCTCAAGGAGCGGATGCGCGAACTGGTCCTGACCGTCTGCGGGCCCGACGCCACGCCCGCGGACCACATGCGCACCGGGCTGGCGTTCGCCGCGACCCACGCCGTGGAGTTCTGGCTCGCCCAGGACGCGCTCACCGACGAGCAGCGGCTCCAGGTGGCCCTGACGGTGGGTGACGAACTGCTGGACCGGACCTGAGGGCCGCGCCCGCGGGTCGACCGGCGGGCGCGGCGGCCCGCGGCGGTGCGGCGCTACTCGATGGTGGCGATCAGGTCGCCCTCCTGGACGACGTCGCCCTCGTTGACGGCGAGCTGGCCGACCGTGCCGTCGGACTCGGCGACGACGGGGATCTCCATCTTCATCGACTCCAGGATCACGAGGGTGTCCCCCTCGGCGACCTCGTCGCCCGCAGAGACGACGACCTTCCACACGTTGGCCACCATCTCGGCACGGATTTCCTCGGCCACGGTCGCAACTCCCTCTCGTCCGCACACGCCGACGCGGCGTATCCGCCGCCGGCACTGTGACGGTATCCAATCATGCGGCCCCGCACGCGCCGATGCGGCGGCGCCGGGCGGGTGGGCTGCGCCGCGGCGCCCTCGGCCGGGCGCCTACGATGGCAGGCGTTGCACCACGTGCGAAGGGAGATCGGCGATGGCGAAGAAAGCTCGTCGCAAGCGGGCGCGCAAGAAGAGCGCCGCGAACCACGGCAAGCGCCCCAACGCCTGAGGCGTCACTCCCGCGGGCTACTCCCCGAGCGGCCCGCGGGAGTCGATCTCGACGTCGACGACCAGCTCCCGGATCTTCACCCGGAGGCGCTCGCGCAGCTCGTCCGGGGCGCGCTCGCCGCCGCAGCAGCGGGCCACCAGCGCGCGGACCTCCTGCTCGATGCCGTACTCGCGCAGGCACGGCGAGCACTCGTCGAGGTGCCGGCGGATGAGGTCCCGGCGGGCCTCCGCGCACTCCAGGTCGAGGTAGAGGTAGACCTCCCCGATCACCTCGCGGCAGCCGTCCCCGTGATCGTCGCCGTCACTCACCCTGCCCACCTCCTACCGCGCCGGTGCGGGGTCGACGGACGGGTTGCGGGTGATGCCGCGCTCGGCCGCGTAGCTCTCCAACTGGCGCCGCAGGTTGCGCCGCCCGCGGTGCAGCCGGGACATGACGGTACCGATGGGGGTGCCCATGATGTCCGCGATCTCCTTGTACGAGAAGCCCTCCACGTCCGCCAGGTACACCGCCAGGCGGAACTCCTCCGGCAGCGCCTGCAGCGCCGTCTTGACGTCGCTGTCGGGCAGCCGCTCCAGCGCCTCGGTCTCGGCCGACTTCAGGCCCGAGGAGGTGTGCGACTCGGCCTCGGCCAGCACCCAGTCGCTGATCTCCTCGGTGGGCGCCTGGACGGGCTGGCGCTGCCGCTTCCGGTAGGAGTTGATGAAGGTGTTGGTGAGGATGCGGTACAGCCACGCCTTGAGGTTCGTGCCCTGCTCGAACTGGTGGAAGGCGGCGTACGCCTTCAGGAAGGTCTCCTGGACGAGGTCCTCGGCGTCGGCCGGGTTGCGCGTCATCCGCAGGGCGGCGCCGTAGAGCTGGTCGACGAAGGGCAGGGCGTCGTGCTCGAAGCGGGCGCGCTGGGTCTCGGTGCGTGCGCGCCGCCCGCTCGTACCGCCCGGTGTGCTGCTCTCGGGTCCGCTCACCCGCACGTCCCCTCTCGGCTGCCCCGCTGAGGATACGGCGCGGCCCTGCCCGGAGTTTACGGCCCGCCGCCGCGCGGCGGGTAGGCCGCGGTGGGCCGGGGCGGTCCGGTCGCACCGGGCGGCGGCGCAGCCGTTCGTCGCGCGCGGTGCGGGAGCGGGCCGGCTCGTCGGCGCGGTCGTCGGTGGGGTCGGGGTACGCACGGCGGGCTCCTCCCGGACACCGGCGCCGGCGTCCGGTGGGTACAACCGCACAGCCCGCCGGCCCATTCCGCTCCACGGCGCGGGGAACCGTCCCGCGGGGAACCGTCCCCCGGGTGCCCCGGCACGCGGTGCTGCCGGTCCCGCGGTGTCCCTGGTCCCGCGGTGTCCCTGGTCCCGCGGTGTCCCTGGTCCCGCGGTGCCTCCGTCAGTGCGGGAGCCACCCGTTGCCGCGCAGCCAGGCCGTCACGCAGGCGCCGACCGCGGGCGGGTCGCCCCGCAGGTCGTGCCGCTCGCCCGGGCGGATCACGCGGGCGACCCCCGGCAGCGGCGGCGGCACCCCGAACGGGTCCCGGTCGCCGTTGACCACCAGGGCCGGTACGGCCACCGCGGCCAGCTCGTCCAGCCTGGACCGCTCCGGACGGCCGGGAGGGTGCAGCGGGAAGGCCAGCGCCACCACGCCCGCCGCGCCGACCGCGGCGGCCGTCCGGCAGGCGACCCGGGCGCCGCTGGACCGCCCGCCGACCACCAGCGGCGGCGCGGGCGGCGCGCCGCCCGCGCCGGCGGCCGGGTCGAGCAGGCCGGGGAGGGCGGCGAGGGCGGCGATCCACGCCTCGTCCAACTGGCCCGCCGGAGCGGGCGCGCGGCGGCCCGCGACCCGGTACGGCTGGGTGACCCGCGCGACCGCCGCGCCGGCCGCCGCCGCGGCGGCGGTCACCGCCCGCAGGTCGGGGGCGGCCACGCCGCCGCCGGCCCCGTGCCCGAGTACCAGCAGGCACCGGGCCGGGCCGGCCGGCGCGGTGAGGTCCACCCAGGCCGTCCCCCGCGGGGTGGCCAGCTCGTGCCGCGCGACGGTATCCACCGGGTCATTGTGGCGCGCGCGACCGCCGCACCGGCCGGGAAGCGCTGCGCCACGCCAGGCGCTCGGGCCGCAGGCCGGCATCCCGGTCGGGCCGTACGCCATCCTGCGGCCGGGACCGCGCGGGCGCTCCCGCGCGGCGGACCGCGGCGCGGCCCACGGCGGCGCGGCCCACGGCGGCGATCCACCGCCGCGCGACCCACCGCTGAACCGCGTCGGGCGGCTGCCGACCGTCCCCGGCGGCTACCGCGCGGCGCTGGCGGCCAGGGTCAGCGGGAGGTCCCGCAGGGGCGGGCCGCCGCACGCCGACGGCTGGCGCGGCCAGACCACGCCCATCGCCCGGCGCTCCTTCGGGGTGGTGCCGCCCCACACGCCGTGGCAGTCGCCGACGTCCAGCGCCCACGCCAGGCACGAGCCCTGCACGGGGCAGCCGCGGCAGACCGCGAGCGCCGCCAGCGCCGGTTCGTGGGGCGCCGGGAAAAAGAGGTCCGGGTCCGCGCGGCGGCACGCCCCGTTCGCCCGCCAGGCGGGATCGGCGCGCCGATCCACCACCGCCCGGCGTAGCCGTGGGTCTGTCCGCGCCGCGTCGATCTCCTGCGGCCGTGGTGGCCGTGCCCGTGTCATGCGTTCACCTGCCCCGTGCTTTCGCTGTCAACCGCGCGGTTTGTATCGCACTGGCGGAGCACGCACAAGTGTTCAATCAGGTTTCTGCCAGTCATCTGACAACAACACGACAGATCAGCCATCATTGACGACTGTCCATGATGCACAAGGCCACGCTCAGTACTGTCGCCACCCCGCTGCGCTGCCGTCCTCGGAGGATCGGCCGGGGCGGCCGGCGCGGTCGCGGGCGGGGCTCAGAACAGGGTCGCGGGAGGCTCCCCGGCGGCCGGCGCGGACACCCGCGCCACCAGGTCGGGACCGTCGTTGCGGACGTCCCCGACCGCCGGCCCCACCGGCCGGATCTCCAGCGCGGCCACCGACTCCGGCGGCGGCGGCGCGAGCAGCGCGGGCGAGGCCGGCCCGGCGAGCCAGTCCGCCCACCGGTCGCGCGGCAGCAGCAGGGGCATCCGGTCGTGCACCCCGGCCAGCGGCCCGACCGCCGCCGTGGTCAGGATCGTGCACGTCAACCCGCCGGGTACCGCCGGGTGCGCCGCCCACAGGCCCGCGAACACCAGCGGCCCACCGGCACCGCCGGTCATGAAGTACGGGCGGCCGCGGCCCTTCCACTCGAACCACCCCTCGGCCGGGACCAGGCAGCGGTGCGTGCCGAAGTACCGGCGGTAGGTGGCCGACGTGGCGACCCCCTCGGACCGGGCGTTGATCATCCGGGCGCCGGCCCGCGGGTCCTTCGCCCAGTGCGGGACGAGTCCCCAGCGCACCAGCGACAGCACCCGCCGCGGCGGACCGGCGGGGGCTGCGCCGCCGGTACCGGCGGCGGCCCGCGGGGCGCCCGGGGGGCGGGTGGTCAGCCGGACCACGGGGACCGGGTCCGTGGGAGCGACGTTGTAGTCGGGCGCCAGCAGCCCGTCGGTCTCGTCCGCCGCGTCGAAGAACGCGCTCAGGTCACCCGCGCCCCGCACGGTCGCATACCGCCCACACACTCCCCCAACCTAACCCGCCCGGCCGTGTCCGGGAGGATGGCGGCATGAGCAGCACGCCAGCGCAGCCCTGGTCCGCCCCGCGCGCCGCCGGCCCCGTCCGGGGGGACGTACGCCTGCCCGGGTCCAAGTCCATGACCGCCCGCGCCCTGGTGCTCGGCGCCCTGGGCACCGGGGTGTCCACCCTGGAGGGGCCGCTGGTCGCCCGGGACACCGCGCTGATGGCGGACGGGCTGCGGGCGCTCGGTACCGGCGTGGACACCGACGCGGCCGCCTGGACGGTGCGGCCGGCGGCGCCGCGGGCGCCCGCGGCCGTCGACGTCGGGCTCGCCGGTACCGTGATGCGTTTCCTGCCGCCGGTGGCCGCGCTTGCCGACGGCCCGGTCCTCTTCGACGGCGACGCCGCCGCCCGGCGGCGCCCGCTCGGCCCGCTGCTGGACGGCCTGCGGCAGCTCGGCGTCGCGGTCACCGCCGCCGACGGCCGGCTGCCCGCCACCGTGCACGGCCGCGGCGGGGTGGCCAGCGGCACGGTCACCATCGACGCCTCGGCGTCCAGCCAGTTCGTCTCGGGGCTGCTGCTGGCCGGCGCCGCCTACGCGGGCGGGCTGACCGTGCGGCACGCCGGGCCGCCGGTGCCCAGCGCGCCGCACCTGCGGATGACAGTGCGGATGCTGCGCGCGGCGGGCGTCGCCGTCGACACGGCGGCGCCGGACGTCTGGGTCGTCGCGCCCGGCCGCCCGGCCGGGCGGCGGTGGACCGTCGAGCCGGACCTCGCCGGGGCCGCGCCGTTCCTCGCCGCCGCGCTGGTCACCGGCGGGCGGGTCACCCTCGCGCACTGGCCCCGCGACAGTGTCCAGCCGGTCGCCGAGGTGGCGGAGCTGTTCACGCTGCTGGGCGGTGCCGTCGAGGTCACCGGTGCCGGGCTCACCGTCAGCGGCACCGGGACCGTCACCGGCGCGGACCTGGACCTGCGCGCCGTCAGCGAGCTGACCCCGGTCGTGGCCGCCCTGGCGACGCTCGCCGACCGGCCGTCGCGGCTGCGCGGCGTCGCCCACATCCGCGGCCACGAGACCGACCGGCTGGCGGCCCTCGCCGGGCAGCTCGGCGACCGCGGCGCGGCGGTCACCGAGACCGACGACGGGCTGCGGATCACCCCGGGCCGGCTACGCGGCGGGGTTCTCGCCACGTTCGGCGACCACCGGATGGCGCACGCCGCGGCGGTGCTGGGGCTCGCGGTGGACGGCGTCGGCGTGGACGACGTGGGCTGTACCCGCAAGACGCTGCCGGACTTCCCCGGCCTGTGGTCGGCGCTGGTCGGCTGACCGGCCTCACTCCACCTCGACCGGGCCGCCGGTGCGCCAGTACACGCCCTGGTCGCGGGTGAGCAGGCCCTCGTCGATGAGGCTGCGGCGCAGGGTGGCGTAGTCGTCGTGGAAGACGCGCAGCAGGGCGTCGACGGCGCGCTCGGGGTAGCGGACGCCCGGCTCGAAGGTCACCGCGACGTGCTCCAGGATGATCCGGCGCTTGGCGTGCGCCGCCGGGAGCTGGGTGATCCGCCCGTCGCTGAGGAAGGTGCGCAGGACCGTGTCGCGCCCCGGGTCCGGGTCCAGGGGGGCCGGCGAGCCGTCGGCGGCGCCCGCCCGCACGGCGTCGCGGAAGGCGTGGTCCGCGGCCCGCAGCCCCCCGTCGGTGACGCTGAGCAGGCCGCCCTGCTCCAGGCGGCCGAGCGCGACGACGACGGTCCGCCCGGGCAGGCCGGTGGCCTGCGCCACCTCGCCGGGCGACCGGGCGCCCAGCACGACCGCGGCGAAGACGGCCAGGCGGTCACTCTCTGCCAACAACCCGCACAGCGCATCAGCCTTCACGCCAGCGAACCTATCGCGGCGCGGCCCGCCGCGCAGCACCGCTTCGGGCCTGCTCCGGCGCGTCGGGGCGCCGATCGGTTAGGTTTCGGCCATGAACCGGTACGCCGACGACCTGGCCCTCACCCACCTCCTCGCCGACGCCGCGGACTCCCTGTCGACGGCCCGGTTCAAGGCCCTGGACCTGCACGTGACCGCCAAGCCGGACCTCACGCCGGTCTCCGACGCCGACACCGCCGTCGAGAAGGCCGTCCGGGCCGTGCTGTCCCGCAGCCGGCCCCGCGACGCCGTGGTCGGCGAGGAGTTCGGCAGCACCGGCGGCGCGGGCGGGCGGCGGTGGGTGGTCGACCCCATCGACGGGACGAAGAACTTCATCCGCGGGGTACCCGTGTGGGCGACGCTGATCGCGCTGCTGGAGGACGACCGCCCGGTGGTCGGCATGGTCTCGGCGCCGGCCCTGGGCCGGCGCTGGTGGGCGGCGACCGGACACGGGGCGTACGCGGGCCGGCACCCCTCCAGCGCCACCCCGCTGCGCGTCTCCGCCGTCGGCCGGCTCGCCGACGCGAGCCTGTGCTACTCGTCGCTGACCGGCTGGGAGCAGCAGGGGCGGCTGCCGGCGATGCTGGGCCTGATGCGCGACTGCTGGCGGACCCGGGCGTACGGGGACTTCTACGGGTACATGCTGCTGGCCGAGGGCGCGCTGGACATCATGGTCGAGCCGGAGCTGTCGCTGTGGGACCTGGCCGCCCTCATCCCGATCGTCACCGAGGCCGGCGGCACGTTCACCGACCTGGAGGGCGAGACCGGCGCCCGCGGCGGCAGCGCCGTCGGCAGCAACGGCGCCCTGCACGCCGAGGTGCTTACGCGCCTCCGGCCGGCTCCGCTCCCCCGAGCGACTATTCTCGCCACGTGATGTCGAGTGGTTGGTACTTCCTCGCCGCGATGATCGTCGCGTACGGGGTGGCCAACCTGCTCCAGTCCATCGCCGCCGCCCGGACCACCGTGCACCACACGCTGGACCCCGGCCTGCTGCTGCGCCTGGCCGTCCACCGGACGTACCTGTTCGGGGTCGGCTTCCAGGTCGTCGGCTTCCTGCTGGCCTTCCTCGCGCGGCGGGACCTGCCGCTGTTCCTCGTCCAGGCGGCCGTCGCCGCCGGCCTCGGCGTGACCGCCCTGCTGGGCGTCGTCGTGGTGAAGTGGCGGCTGCCGCGGGCCGAGGTGGGCCTGCTGGTCCTGCTGTTCGTGGGCATCGGCGGCCTGGTCGCCTCGGCCCAGCCGGCGCCCGCCCTGCCGATCGGGGTCACCGGGGTGGTGTGGCTGGGCGGGGTCCTGGTCCTCATCGCGCTGCTGTCCGGCTTCGCTGTCCGGCTCCAGGGCGCGCCGGGGTCGGTGGCGCTGGGCTCGCTGGCCGGCCTGGCCTTCTCCGCCGCCGCCGTCGCGGCCCGGCCGCTGGCCTCCCTGCACGACCCCGGGGCGCTGTTCCGCGACCCGCTGCTGTACCTGCTCGTCGCCCACTCGATCGTCGGCCAGCTCCTGCTGGGCCTGGCCATGCAGCGCGGTTCGACCACCGCCGCGGTGGCCGCGATGGACGCCGCGGGGGCGGTACCGGCGGCGATCGTGGGCCTGCTGCTGCTCGGCGACCAGGTGCGGCCCGGCCTGGAGTGGCTGGCCGCCGTCGGCTTCCTGATGACCCTGGCCTCGGTGATCGGGCTGACCCGGTACGCCGAGCCGCAGCACCACCACAGCGTGCCCGAGTCGCCCGGGCAGCCCCGCGCGCTCTCCTCGCACGCCGCCTGACCCGCCCACCGGCGGGTGTCCGGCGGCGGGTGTTTCGCTCCCGGGCGGGTGGGTATTCGCGGCACATGGCGCTACTGACGGTGACCGACCCCGTCGTGGTCGTCACTGGTGCCGGCAGCGGCATCGGGGCGGCCACGGCGATCCTGCTGGCGCGGCGCGGGGCCCGGGTGGTGCTGGCCGGCCGGCGCGAGGACGCGCTGCGGACCGTCGCCCAGGAGTGCCGCCGGACGTCCCCGGCGCTGGTCGTACCCACCGACGTCACCGACCCGGCCGCCGTCGCCGCCCTCGGCGAGGCCGCCGCCGCCCACTTCGGCCGGATCGACGCCTGGGTCAACAACGCGGGCGTCGCCGGCTACGGGCGGTTCGCCGAACTGCCCGCCGACGAGTTCGCCCGGATCGTCGACGTGAACCTGCTCGGCGTCGCCCACGGGATGCGCACCGCGCTGCTGCACCTGCGCCGGGCCGGCCGCGGCGTCGTCGTCAACGTCGCCTCGCTGCTCGCCGAGGTGCCCGCTCCCTACCAGAGCGCCTACACCGCGGCCAAGTACGGCGTGCGCGGGCTGTCGGCGAGCGTCCGCCAGGAGCTGCGGCTGGCCGGCGAGCGCGACATCGCCGTCTGCACCGTGCTGCCGGCCAGCATCGACACGCCGCTGTTCCGGCACGCCGCCAACCACACCGGCCGCGCGCCGCGGCCCGTGCCGCCCGTGTACCCGGCCACGGTCGCGGCGCAGGCCGTCCTGCGCGCCCTGAAGCACCCGCGTCGGGAGATCCACGCCGGGGCCGCGGCAGCGCTGACCGCCCGCCTGGCCCGGCTGGCGCCCGCCCTGACCGAACGGGTCGCCGGCCGGCTCGCCGCCCGCGGAGCCCTGCGCCACGCCCCGGCGCCGGTCGGCCCGGGGAACCTGTTCGCCGAGAGCGACGACGACGCCCGCATCCCCGGCGGCCACCACGGGCTGGCCCGCCGGGCGTTCCGCACCTCCACCGCCGTCGGCCTGGCCGCCGGTACCGCCGCGGTCGTCATGCGGCGCGCGCTCGCCGGCCGGACCGGTGACTGACGTGCGCGGGCAGGCGCCGCCCGCCGAGCTGCGGTTGTTGCTGCGGCCGGCCGTCGGGGCCGCCCGGGCGGCCCGCGAGCTGGTCACCGAGGCGTGCGCGCGCGGCGAGTTGGCACCGCTGGCCGGCGCGGCCTGCACGGTGGTGACCGAGCTGGTGAACAACGCGGTCGTCCACGCGCGGACCCCGCTGGAGCTGGTGATCGGACTGCGCGCCGACGGCCTGGACATCGCGGTGCACGACGGCTCCGCGCAGCTCCCGCAGCCGCGCCAGCCGGTGGCCCCGGCCGCGCCGGGCGGGCGCGGCATGGTCATGGTGGCGGCGCTGGCCACCCGGTGGGGCGCCGACCCGCGCCCCGGCGGCAAGGTCGTCTGGGCCACGCTGGACGCCGCCGAGCCCGCCTGAGCGGACGGCCCGGTCCGGTCCGCGCGGTCAGTCGGCGTCCAGGCCCTGGGAGATCGCGTACCGGGTCAGCTCCACCCGGTTGTGCAGGTGCAGCTTGCTGAGGGTGTTCTGCACGTGGTTCTGCACCGTGCGGTGGGACAGGTCGAGCCGGGCGGCGATCTGCTTGTACGACAGGCCCTTGGCGACCAGCCGCAGCACCTCGGTCTCGCGGTCGGTGAGCTGCGGGGCCGGCGGCCCGGTCGGGGCGGGACCCCGGGCCAGGCGGCGGTACTCGCCCAGCACCAGACCGGCCAGGCCGGGGGTGTACACGGCCTCGCCGAGGGCGGTCCGCCGGACGGCGTCGACGAACTCGGCCGGCCCGGCCGACTTCACCAGGTACCCGGTCGCGCCGGCCTTCACCGCGTCGAGGACGTCCTGCTGCTCGCCGCTGGCCGAGAGCATCAGCACCCGCGCCTGCGGCACCGCCTGCGCGAGCCCCCGGATCACCTCCACCCCGGAGACGTCCGGGAGCTGGAGGTCGAGGACCACGACATCGGGCCGGGCCGCCGGGGCGAGCCGCACGGCCTGCCGGCCCTCGCCGCTGGCGGCGACCACCGCGAACCCGGCCTCGGCCAGGTCCCGGGCCACGCCCTCGCGCCACATCGGATGGTCGTCGACCACCATCACCCGGACCGGCCGCTCGGCGTGCGCGCTCATGACCGCAGCGTACGGGGCAGCCGCAGCTCCACCTCGGTCCCCTCGTCGGGCTCCGACCGGATCTCGGCGGTCCCGCCCAGGTCGGCGAGCCGGCCGAGGATCGACTGCGCCACCCCGAGCCGGCCGGCCGCGGCGGCCTCGTCGAGCCGGCCGGGCACGATGCCGGGGCCGTCGTCGCGCACCGTGACGGTGACGGACGCGGGCTCGTCCTCGACCAGGACCCAGGCGCGGGTCGCCGGGCCGCCGTGCCGGCTCACGTTCGCCAGGGCGGCGCCGACCGCCCGGGCCAGCTCCCGCGCCGCCGCCCCGGGCAGCGGGACGGGGGCGGCGGGCGCCGCGACGGACACCGAGCGCCCCTCGTGCGCCCGCACCAGCGGCCGCAGGTCCACCTCGTCGCCCTCCTCCCCCGGCGGCGCCGCCCCGACGAGCGCCCGCAGCGCCGCCTCCTGCTCGCCGGCCAGCCGGGCCAGCTCGCCGGCCTCGCCGTCCAGCCGGGCGCCGCGCCGGGCGACCATGGCCAGCACCTGGAGCACCGAGTCGTGGATCCCCCGGGCCAGCCGCTCCCGCTCGGCGGCGGCGGCCTCCCGCCGGGACGCCTCCCGCAGCCGGCGCTCGACGTCCGCGGCCAGGCCGGCGACGTGCCCGGTGGACAGGCCGGCCAGCAGCATCAGGATGATCCCCGTGGCGGCGCTCTGCCCGGCGCTGCCGCGCACCACGACCTCGACAGCGCCGAGCAGCAGCGCGGCGGCCACCCCGCGGCGCCGGCCGCCCGCCACGGCCCAGGCGAGGACCGCGCCGCCGATCCAGGCCGGGGCCAGGGTCGACAGGTGGTGCCGCAGCGGGTCGCTGCCCACGACCCACACGGTGCTCAGCTCGACCCCGGCGGTGAGCGCCAGGTCGGCGGCCAGCAGCGGCCACCGGCGCAGCGCCGGCCGGGCGTAGGCCCAGGTGGTCGCGGCGGTCCAGCCGGCCATCACGGCCAGGGCGAGCCAGGCGTACCCGGGGTGCTGGTACCCGGCGCTGTTGGCCGCCGTCAGGTAGGCGACGTACACCCACGCGCAGGCCCGGAACACCGCGACGGCGCGCCACAGCGCCTCCCGCAGCCCGTCCGGGTGGGTGGGGGTGAGCCGCATGGGCGCCAGCCTACGGGCGGCGCGGCGGTGGTGGTTGATGCGCGGGCGGTCGGGGCACCGTAGGGTGGGGCCGGACGCGGCGCCGGGCGGCTGTCCGTCGCGGCCCGCCGCGACACCCGCCCCCGCGTCCGCCCCCGGCGGTCCACCCGTCCGTCGTACCCGTCGCGTCCGAAGGAAACCGTGGCCAGTACAGGTTCCGCGTCGACCCAGCCGGTCCCCGCGCCGCTGCCGGGCGAGAGCCTGCTCGACCAGCAGTTCGCGGACACCGACGTCACCTCGGTCCGCCATCTCATCGTCAACGCCGCCCGCGAGGCCGGGCTGGTCGGCCAGCCGCTGGACGACTTCGTCCTCGCCGTCAACGAGCTGGTCACCAACGCGGTCCGGCACGGCGGCGGCGCCGGCCGGCTGCGGCTGTGGCGGGCGGCGGAGGGTCTGTGCTGCGAGGTCGCCGACACCGGGGCGGGCCTCTCCCGGGACCACCCGGTCGGCCGGTCCCGGCCGCGCACGGACGTGGCCGGTGGCTGGGGCATGTGGCTGGCCCGGCGGCTGAGCACCGCGATGTCGGTGACCACCGGCGCGGCCGGGACGACGGTCCGCATCATGATCCAGCTTTCGGAGGCCTGACCGGTGCACACCTTCCCCGGCCCCGGCGCCCTCCAGGACGCCGTCGGCACCCACCTGGGGCACAGCGACTGGCTGACGGTGACCCAGGCCCAGGTCGACCAGTTCGCCGACGCCACCGGCGACCACCAGTGGATCCACACCGACCCGGCGCGCGCGGCCGACGGCCCGTACAGCGGCACGGTCGCGCACGGCTACCTCGTGCTGGCGCTGCTCCCCCGCCTGGTGACGCAGGTCCTCGCGGTCGACGGCGTCCGGCTGCGGGTCAACTACGGCCTGGAGAAGGTGCGGTTCCCCGCGCCGCTGCGCGTCGGGGACGCGGTCCGCGCGGGTGTCGAGGTCGCCGCGGTGCGGGAGGTCCCGGGCGGGCTGCACCTGGAGCTGACGGTGACCGTCGAGCCGCGCGGCGGCGGCAAGCCCTGCTGTGTCGCCTCGACGGTGACCCGGCTCTACGTCTGAGGCGCGGCCTGCGGCCGAGGGCGTACGCACAAAGCGGTGTCGGCGCTTCCTCCCGGCCCGCAACTACCAGGAGAAAGCGCCGACACCTCTATGGGGAACCGGCCGATCCACCGTGCGCCTCCCTCACCAAGGCACATTGCCGACCGACCGGAGCCTTGGTGTACCGGCCGTGGGGGACGGCCGACCGGCACACCAAGGACGCCGGGAGTGTGGAGTTGTGTGGTGCCAGGTACCGGGGGTGTTGCCTTCTTATCAGGTAGTACGTTCCGGGGCCGGTTTCGGATCGATGATCACCGGCCGAATACCTATCCGACGTCGACCGTGTACCCGCCGGTTCCCTCCTCGGCGGTGATCTCGATCCGGTACAGCCCGGCGGTCCCGTCGACGCGGACGGTCTCCGCGGCGTCGGCGCTGGTGCCGCTGGCGACCGTGTCCCACTTCAGGCCGCTCCACTTCTGTACCGCGACGTCGAAGTTGGCGTCCGCCGGCCCGGTGAGGCACACGGTCTGGGTGCCCGCCTCGGCCCGGTAGCTGCGGCCCTCGGGCTCGATCGCCACCCCGTCGTTGACCAGGGTCCCGGTGTAGCTGACGTCGGGGTCGGCGCAGGCCGCCGGCGCGCTGGTGCTGCGGGTGCCGCCGCGCGGCAGCTCCTCCGTGGCGTCCGGCACGGCGGACCGCGTCGGGGCGGCCGGCGGGGTGTCCGCCTCGCTCGGCTGCGCGGCCGGCCGGGCCGTGGTGGGCGCGGGCTGGGGGGTGCTCGGCGCCGCGGCGGTCTCCGGCGTGCTGGTCAGCAGGGTCAGGTTCAGCCGCTGCAGCGGCTCGTTCACCGGCTGGAAGAAGGTGGACCCGCCGGCCACGCAGTCGCCGGAGCCGCCCGAGGTGATGCCCTGGGCCTGGGACCCGGAGACGAACGGGCCGCCGGAGTCGCCGGGCTCGGCGCAGACGTCGGTCTGGGTCAGGCCGGTGACGGCGCCCTCGGCGTAGTTGACGGTCGCGTTCTTGGCGAGGATGAGCCCGCACCGGGTGCCGGTGGTGGAGCCCGAGCGGCAGACGGAGGCGCCGACCGGCATCTCCCGGCTGCCGGTGACGTTGATGTCCCCGCGCTCGGTCGCCACGGCCGAGGTCGGCGTGAAGGTCGAGGCGGTACGGACGAAGCTGTAGTCGTCGCCCGGGAACGAGGAGGCGGCGAAGGTGCCCTGGAACGCGTCCTCGGCCCCCGCGGAGGTCTTCGCGCCGTCCTGACCGCAGTGCCCGGCGCTGACGAAGCCGCCGCGCACGGCGAACCCGACGGAGCAGCGGCCCAGGTTGTTGACCAGGAACGGGTCGGCGCCGCGCACGTCCACCAGCGGACGCGGGCGCACGGTCGACCGGGTGATCCGCACGCTGTCGGCCGGGGCGCCGTTCTTCAGCGCCCACCTGCGGGCGCGGTTCTCCTGGCCCGGGGCGGCCAGCACGACGACGCTGTTGCTGGCCGGGTCGACGTACCAGCTCGCGGCGCTGGCCGGGGCGATCGCCCGGGCGCGCTGGTCCAGGTCCGCCTTGACGGTGGCGAGCTGCGCGGCGTTGTAGGTCATCAGCTTCGGTTCGGCGCCCGCGCGGCGGACGGCGGAGGCGGCGTCGGGGTCGGTGATCCCGACCTTGAGCTTCTGGCTCTTCTTGTCGATCCAGGTCCCGGCGAAGACCCCCGGCACGCCGAGACCGGCGGCGCCGCCGCCCGCCCCGCCGCCGTTCGCGGCCCCGCCGCCCGCGCCGCCGCCGAAGGCGGAGATCAGGCCCGCGATGCTGGAGGCCGCGGCCGCGGCCTGGGCCGGGTCGACGTTGCCGGCCGCGGCGCCGGCACCGGCACCGCCGCCGCCGCCGTTGGCGGCCGCGGCCGCGCTGCCCAGTTGGGCGATCTGGGCGATCAGCGCGGGGTCGAACCCGCCGCCACCGTCGCCATCGCCGCCGTTGGCCTGCGAGATGGCGCCGACGAGGTCCGCGATCTGCTGGGCGTCCACGCCCTGCCCGATGGCGTCGGCCCCTGGGGCCTCGACGCCGGGGAGCCCGCCGCCGGAGGCGTTGGCGAAGTTGCCCAGGTTCTCGCTGAGGCCGGCGCCGACACCGCCGAGCGCGGCCTCGCGGTCCACGCGCTCCTGCGCCTGGTCCTCGGACATCCTCATGTCCCGGGCCAGGAGCTGGACGTACGGCGACGCCTTGCTCGACCTGGGCCGCTCCTGGGCGGCCAGCGCCGGTACCGTCACCGCCGCCGCCGCTGCCACCACCACGCCGCACACCGCCGAGGTCACTGCCTGCCTGCGGTCCATCGCGGCCTCCTTCCGGCCACGTCCCAGAGGGGGAGGACAGGACGTTGGCTGCCCGGGAGTACGCGCAGGTCAGGGAGGTGGTTGAACCCACGTGATGTGATCAGGATCACATTTTTCCGCCACCCCGATTAGGCCGGTGTGCCCGGAGTGCACAGACAGCGGGACCCGGTACGCCTGGGGCGCACCGGGTCCCTACCTTCGGTCAGACCAGGAACCTCACAGGTACCGGAAGGCCGTCGCGCCGTAGGTCGTCGAGGACCCGCCCGGCGTCGTCACCTGCACGTGGTACGTGCCGGCCGTCCGCTTGCCGAACGTCGCCCGGATCTGGGTGTCGGACAGCCGCGTGTAGCTGACCTTGACCCCGCCGACGGTCACCAGGGTGGCCGCCGTCAGGTTCGCCCCCGTGATCGTGACCGCCGTGCTGGCCGTCGTCGCCGCGCTGGAGGCACTCAGCGTGGACACCGTCGGCGCCGCCGGCCGGTTGTAGGTGAAGGTCAGGGCGTTGCTCGTACCGCCCGGCGTCACCACCCGCACCGGCACCGTGCCCGCGGCCGACGCCTTGGGCAGGGTCACCTTCACCTGGGTCGCGGAGATCCGCGTCATGGTGACCTTGACCCCGTTCGACGTCGCCATCGTGGCGTCGGTGAAGTTGCTGCCGTTGACCGTGACGGTGTTGGCGACGTAGTTCCAGCCGCTGGTGGCGCTCAGCGTGCTGGCCACCGGCGCCGCCGGGACCACCCGGGTCAGCGACACCGACTGGCTGGTCCCGCCGGGCGTGGTGAGCACCAGCCCGTAGGTGCCCGCCGTACCGGCCGGGATGGTGACCTTGCCGGCGGTGTCGGACACCTTGGTGTAGGCCACCTTCACCCCGCCCAGCGTCGCCAGGCTGACGCCGGTCAGCGCCTGGCCCGTGAGGCTCACGACGGTGGACTTGTAGTACGGCACCTGACTCGGCGTCGCCGCCGTCACCTGCGGGGCGGGCGGGTTGGTGTAGGTGTACGAGCGGGTCGCGCTCGGCCCGTTGGCGTTGGTCAGCTTCACGTCGTACGAGCCGGCCACCTGCGCCGGGGTCACGAAGGTCAGCGAGGTCGCCGAGAGCACCTTCACGCCCGTGGCCGCCTTGAGCCCGACCGTCACCTTCGGCGCCGTGGGCAGGAAGCCCGCCCCGGTCGCCGTCACCACGGTGCCGCCGAAGATCGTGCCGGTGCCGGTGTCCAGGGACGTCAGCGTCGGCGGCGGCGAGTGGTAGGTGAACTTCGTCGCGGCGGACGCCGGACTCGTGCCGCCCGGACTCGTGGCCAGGACGTCCACGACGCCGTTGGTGCCGGCCGGGGTCGTGAAGGTCAGCTTGGTCGAGCCGCCCACCAGCGCGGTGCTCAGGCCGGTGGCCGCGGCGCCGCCGACGGTCACCGACGTGACGTCGGCCAGGCCGGAGCCCGTCACCGTCACCTGCGTACCGCCGAGGTTCGAGCCCTTCGCCACCGACATCGAGGCGATGGTCGGCGCGATCGCCGCCGGGTTGGCCGGGGTGGTGATGCCGCGGACCGAGTACGCCGCGTCGATCTTGCCCAACACCCAGGACCAGGACAGCTTGGTCTCGCCGCTGTTGCCCCAGCCGGTCCCCCACGAGTTGCGGACGAAGATGCCCTGCGCGTCGTACCCGAACGCCGCCATCATGTGCCCGCCCAGCAGGCTCCCGGAGGAGGTGCTGTACAGGGTGTGGGCGCCGAGCGCGGAGAAGTTGGAGTACACCGGCATCCCGATCGCGACCGGGTTGCCGGAGGCCAGGGCGGCCATCATGGCCTCCTTGGCCGTGGTCGTCTGGCCGGCGCCCAGCCACAGCCGGGTGTACCCGCTGACGCGGTAGTTGGCCGCGTTGGCGATCTGGGCCGTGGTCGGCGCCGTCTGGTAGTTGTAGTAGCCCTGGAAGTAGTCCGCCTGGGTGTCCACTCCGGAGTTGGCGGCCACCGACAGCGCGTTGTCGGGGTTGGTGCCGGCACTCGGGGCACCGCCCGGCGCGACGGTGCGCATGTAGAGGTACAGCGGCGCGTACGGGGCGCCGGCACCGCTGGTGCGGTTGGCCCAGTACCCCATGATCTGGTGGGCGATCGACCAGGAGACGCAGGAGCCGATCTGGCCCTGGTTGCCGATCGCGGGCGCCCACTGCCGCAGGTCGACCGAGTCCGGGAGGACCTCGGATGCCTTGCCGCTGGGCTTTCTGGCCGCGACGCGGCCGACGGTCTTGACGTACCCGCCCACCTTCGGCGCGGCGGCGGGTGTCTTCGCTCGGGGTGTGGCGGGTGCCGCGGAGGCGGCCACCGGCGCGAGGGGCGCCAGGACCACTGCGGCGAACAAACCGATAGTCAACCGGTAAAGGGGGCGCATCCGTGCTCCTCCGGGGGAAAGGGTCCGCACCGCACGGCCTGGGTGGCCGTCCGGTATTCCTGCGTTCCTCACCTCCGCCGGGGTGGTCGCCGGGGGTTGAGTGAGTCATCGGTCCGGGTCGGACGACCTGAAGGGAACAGCCGGCATCGACGCCCTAAACAACCGTCGCGCAACCGGCCGTCAACCGACGGCGGGTCCGGGCGGGAAGACCAGGTGCAGACTCGTCCCGTCGCCGGGCCGGTCGGACAGCGCCAGGGTGACGTGGTGGACGTCCAGGATCTGCTTGGTGACGGCGAGCCCGGCGTCGACCGTCAGCGAGCCCGGGGAGCCGATCGCGCCGCGGTACAGGTGCTCGAACAGGTGCGGGTGTCCGCCGCCGGGCGCTTCCAGGTCGTCCAGCCGGAGTCCGGGCCCGGGGTTGGCCTCGGTGGAGATCTTCACCCGCCCGCCGTCGGGGGTGAACTTGACCGCGGAGAACAGCAGGTGGGCGAGCGCCTGCTCCAGCCGGACCGGGTCGGCCAGGATCGGCAGCTCGGGGCCGGCCCGGTGCAGGATGCCGATGCCCTTGGCGTCGGCGATCGGCCGGACCGCGTCGACCGCCCGCGCGGTGAGCCGGGTGAGGTCGACGGGCCGCATCCGCAGGCCGGACCCCTCCTCGCCGACCACCGCCAGGAGGTCGTCCACCAGTTCCCGCAGCCCCGAGGCGTGGTCGTGGACCGCCGTGGCCGCCCGCGCGGCGACCTCCGCGTCCACCTGCCCGCCGGCGGCCAGGTGGTCGAGGTACGTGCGCACCTCCGCCAGCGGGCCGCGCAACTGCGCCCGGACCAGGCTGATCACGTCGGCGAGCCGCCGGTCGGCCTCCTGCCGGTACCGGCTGACCTGGGTGATCTGGTTCGCGCAGTGGCGCAGCTCCAGTTGGGCCGTGACCTGGCGGGCCAGGGCGCGCATGGCGCGCAGTTGGTCGATGGTGAGCCGGCGCGGCTCGCCGTCGACGACGCAGAGCGTCCCGAGGGAGAACCCGTCGGTCGTCACCAGTGGCGCCCCGGCGTAGAACCGGATGCCGTGCTCCTTCGTGACGGCGGGGTTGCCCGCGAACCGGGCGTCCCTGCGCACATCGGGCACCACCATGAGGTCCTTGCCGAGGATCGCGTACGCGCAGAACGACAGGTCCCGGGTCGTCTCCTGGGCGTCCACGCCGATCCGGGCCTTGAACCACTGGCGGTCGGCGTCCACCAGGCTGACCAGCGACACCGGGGTCCCGCAGACCCGCGCCGCCAGCGCGACGATCTGGTCGAACTCCTCGTCGGGCGGGGTGTCGAGGATGTCCAGTTCCCGCAGTCGGTCGATGCGGGCGGCCTCGTCCGGGGGCTGCGGCGGGCTCTGCGGCGTGGCCATGAGCCACCTCCTGCGGCGCTGGTACACGGTGCGGTCAGACAAACCTAGACACACGTTAAGTAGGTGCGCCACTACATCTCGTAGTTTTACCGCGGTACTGTATGAGCCGACCGCCGTGCCGCACGACACGGGCGGCCGGGCGAGAGGGGCACGCGATGGCGTTGATCCTGGCCGCGGACGACGAGCCGGCCGCGCGGGAGGTGCTCGCGCGGGTCCTGGGCCGGGCGGGCCACCAGGTGGTCACCGCCCCGGACGGCGAGACCGCCCTGCGGGACTTCCGGGAGCACCGCCCGGACCTGGTCCTCACCGACGTCGACATGCCGCTGATCAACGGCTTCCTGCTCTGCGACGAGATCCGCCGGGACCCGGCCCGCCCGGACACCCCCGTCGTGCTCGTCACGGGCGTGATCAACCCGCAGGACCACCGGGCCCGGGAGGTCGGCGCCAGCGCCGTCCTGGTCAAGCCGTTCACCCCGGAGGACCTGCTGGCGGCGGTCGAGCAGCAGCTCGCGCCCCCCGTGCCGACGGTGTGAGCGGCGGTTCTCCGGGAATTTTCGGCGGTTTCCGCCCGCGCGTCCTGCCATCGCGGGGGCGTCCCCGGGTCGACCGGCAGGGGGCTTCGGGCAATTCGGGGTGATTAGGGGCAGAGGGCGCCGGAGCGCGTTAGCGTTGAAGGATGCCGAAGGCCGTGTGGAACGACGTGGTCATCGCCGAGAGCGATGACATCGTGGTGTTGGAGGGCAACAAGTACTTCCCGCGCGCCTCGGTGCGCGAGGATGTCCTCCGTCCGTCCGAGAAGCACACCGTGTGCCTGTGGAAGGGGCGCGCGTCGTACTACTCCCTGGAACTGGACGGCGAACACGCCGAGAACGCCGTCGTCTACTATCCCGAGCCCAAACCGGACGCCCGGACCATCGCCGACCGCGTGTACTTCACCCGCGACGTCAAGATCCTGGACTGACCCGCGCCGGTGCCCGCGCGGCCGTGGCCACTTCCGGCCGCGCGGCGCACCGGCCCCGCCCCGCCGCCCCCGGGGTTCCGCCGCCGCCCGCAGCGCCGTCCGCGGGGCCGTCGGCCGGCCGGTGTCGTGCACCCGCCGACCAGGCGGCAGCCGACGCCGTACGGGCGCCACGTTGCGCGCACCCGACCGGTCCGCGCGCAGTGACAGTCGTGCTAGCGTCCCGATCGCCGGCCCCCGTGACGCCGGCACCGACCCCCTCGCACGACCCCCGAAGGGCAACGATGATCAACGGCCGCCCCACCCCCGTCGGCCCGCCGGACGCCACGCACTCGCCCCGGTACGTCAACGCGACCACCTTCGCCCGGCTCCCCCGGCTCGACCAGGTGCCGCGCGCGGACATCGCCGTCGTCGGCGTCCCGTTCGACTCGGGCGTGACCTACCGCCCCGGCGCACGGTTCGGCCCGAACCACGTCCGGCAGTCCTCCATGCTGCTGCGGCCGTACCACCACATGCTGGACCTCGCGCCGCTGACGGAGTTCCAGATCGCGGACGCCGGGGACATCCCGGTCAACCCGTTCGACATGGCCGAGACCATCGAGTCGATCACGCAGGGCGCCCGCGACCTGCTCGCCACCGGCGCCCGCCTCATGACCATCGGCGGCGACCACTCGATCGCCTTCCCCCTGCTGCGCGCCGTGGCCGAGAAGCACGGCCCCGTGGCCGTCGTGCACTTCGACGCCCACCTCGACACGTGGGACATCGACTTCGGCCAGTGCCACTCGCACGGCACGCCGTTCCGCCGCGCCGCCGAGGCCGGCTACCTGGACCGCGACCACTGCCTGCACATCGGCATCCGCGGCCCGCAGTTCGACAAGGCCGACCTGACCGCCGACGCCGACCTCGGTTTCGAGATCGTCTACGGCGAGTGGATCGACGACCTGGGCATCGACGGCGTCGTCGAGCGGATGCGCGCCCGCCTCGGCGACCGCCCCGTCTACGTCTCGGTCGACATCGACGTCCTCGACCCCGCCTTCGCCCCCGGTACCGGCACCCCCGAGTGCGGCGGCCTGAGCAGCCGCGAACTGCTCGCGATCCTGCGCGGCATGGCCGGGCTGAACGTCGTCTCCGCCGACCTGGTCGAGGTCGCCCCGGCGTACGACCACGCGGAGATCACCGGCATGGCCGGCGCCCGGGTGTCGTACGAGCTGATCTCGGTCATGGCCGCGCACCTCGCCGGCATCGCACCGACGCCGCCGGCCGAGCCGGCGATGCGCGTGGCCACACCGCCGCCGGCCGTCACGGCACAGGGCCGGCCGCGGAACACCGCGCAGGGCCGCCCGCGCATCCCCACCCAGGGCCCGCCCGGCGACCTCGCCCCCGCTTAGGGAGCCGCCAAGGTCTGTCAAGTTGACGGCTCTGGCGCAGAATAGGCGATCGCGAAGCTGAAGAGGGCTGGTGAGTCGTCGGCGTTGACGACGCGCTCATCCAGGCGTCGAGGCCGTCGTCGCGGCGGTCGGTGAGCAGGTCGACGAATTGCTTCACGCGCTCGGCGAGGGCAGTCAGGTGTCCGTGCGCGGTGAGGAGATCTTCCGGATATTGCGATAGCGCGCCGGCAGATCAGCGGGCTGGCTGTCAGCCACGAGACCATCTCGCGTGGCGAGGGTGGTTACGTACCGCGGCCGCGTGGCCTTGGTCGACGTAGCGGACCAGTAGATTTGCGCTCGCGCGGGCGTAACGCCTCACGGTGTTCAGTGCCCAGCCGAAGCGGCGGGTACATTCCCGCAGCCCGTGACCTTGACCGAGCACTCCCCCTCACGACAGAGAAGCTTCATAAACAAATTGCTATGGCCAATTGCCTGCCGTACTTGTTGCACCATCCTAACGGTTTCGGCGGCGCTGCCCCGGAATCAGATCCCGCAAGGCCATTCGAAACATGGCCACCGACCCCTCCGGGGCATCTACACCCTCACGACGAAACACCGACCTTGACAGCAAGGTGACACGACGCACGGCAGTCACAATAATTATTATTCCAATGATAGCGACGATAAAAAGGATCCCGAAAACAAGGCCGAGCGGAAGACCCCGGATACCGACGAGACCCATCAACGGAATGCCGAGCATGGCACCCAAGAAAGCGCCGAACGCTAGCCTCAACGCCGCAATTTGTCGTATGTAGTACCTGCTGTTGTTGCGCACTTCCTCAACTGCGTCAACTATCGCCATTGCACCCAGTTCCATCTGTCGATCCATGCGTGACTGACCCACTCAAACGCCGGCCGACCCTACGTAAGGCTCAGCGGTTGGGGACTACCGCCGACCAGGCGACCCGCCCGGCAGGCAAAACACATCACGAAAAAGCATTCGGTAGTAGGCCAACTGGATTGTTGTAGAATTTCCAAACTGCGCGATTATGACGCGCATTTCATTGTTCAAAGAGATACTACTAGTCCACGCCAACACGACACCAGCTCCCACCATGGCAAAGGCAACGAAGAATACCGGCTCCATCCACGACCATCGGTTACCGGATGCTGCCGATACGCCAACCATTAACGTCAGCGCGAGACCCAAGAGCAGAAATCGATGGGCGACCAGCAAGAACCAGTACATGCGGCGCTCACGTAGAACACCTAGATGTAGTTGCCAACTTTCCACTCAGAGCCTCCAGATCCTGGTCACCGATCGCCCCATCATTACGACGAGTGGCATCGATCGGTCGTGTTCGAGCGGCAGTTAATCTGGGGTGGCCGTCAGTGGGCGGTGGCCGCCAGGTGCTCCAGGAGCGCGTGGTGGGCGGCCCAGCCGTCCGGGAAGCGGACCGGCGTGTCCAGGTGCACCGGCTCCCGCGACGGGTACGCGTCCAGCAGGGCGGGGATCCCCGCCCTGGCCACCACCACGCACGCCTGCCGGTGCCGGCTCGTCAGCACGCACAGCCGGCCGGCCTCCAGGTGGAACGCGGTCGCGTCCCGCCGGCCCGACAGCGGGTGCAGCACGATCGTCACGTCGTACTCCCGGCCCTGGAGCCGGTTGGCGGTGTCCACCGTGACCTGCGCGGCGTGCGGCGGCAGGGCGGACCGGATGGCGGCGACCTGGTCCCGGTGGGCCGCGCCGACCGCGATCCGCTCCGCGGTGACCGGCGCGGTGGTCCGCTCGCAGGTGGCCGTGGCGCCGCGGCTCAGCAGCCGACCGGCGAGCGCGGCGCAGGCGGCGGCGGCCTCCGCGTCGGTGCGCGGCGTGAACGCGGGCGGCAGGGAGTGCAGCGCCCAGCCCGTCCGCGCGGCGGTGTCGAGGGTGTCGTCGTACGCGTCGACCGGGGGGCCGTCCAGCGCCCAGCGCCGCACCCCCGGCGCGGTGCCGGCGGTGAACGGGGCGTCGGGGTAGAACGCCTCGGCCACGACCGCCGCCGCCGAGGGCGGCAGCCGCCACGACACCGGCAGCCGGTGGAGCGGCAGGTCCGGGTTGTGCCGCAGCAGGACGGCGACGGCGCTCTGCATCGGGTCCCAGCTCACGCCGGTCCACCGGCCGGTGTCCACGGTGGAGAACGGGTCGAGCTGGCCGGGGTCGCCGACGAAGAGCGCGCGGTCGAAGCGGGGGGCCACGCGCAGCAGGGCGTCGGCGCGCATCTGGTACGCCTCGTCCACGATCGCCCACGGCCAGGTGCCCTCGGCGACGGTCGCCCACTTGGCGGCGGTACCCACGGTCACGGCCGGCGCGTCGAGGTCGGCGGGCTTGGCGGCGACGCGGACGTTGCGGTGCCGGGCCACCCGCGGCGTCGGCCGGTAGTCGGCGGCGGACAGCCGGCCCAGCCGCAGCCGGTCGTCGGCACCGGCGATGCGGTCGACGAGGTCGTCGACCTGCTCGTTGGTCTGCGCCACGATCATCGTCGCGGCGCCGGTGGCGGCGAGTTCCCGGGCGGCGCGCACGACGAGGGTGGACTTGCCGGCGCCCGGCGGCGAGTCCACGACCACGCCGCGGTGGACGCCCGCGGCCAGGTCGGCGAGGACCGCGTCGGTCACCTCCCGGGCGCGCGCCGCGGCGGTCGATTCCATCCCGGCAGCCTGCCACACCGGCCCGCCGCACCGGCGCGGCCCGCCGACCGGCCGGCACCGCGCCGCCCGCGCGCCCGCCCGCCGGCCGGGCGTCGACCGGGCGGTCAGCCGGCCGGCACCGGCTCGGGTGGCGCGCCGGCCGGCGGGTCGCCCGGTACCTCGGCACCGCCCCGCGGGTCGCCGCCGGCGGGGTCGGCCGGCGGGCCGCCGTGTGTCCACGGGGTGTCCTCGGGGGCCGGGAACGCCGGTGCGGGGGCGAAGGCGTCGGTGAGCGTCGTGTACGTGACGACCTCGCCCACCTCCGGTACCGAGCCCGCCTCGGGCGTCCGGCCGCGCCCCATGCCGCCGCGCAGTTCGAGGACGGCGTCGCGGCCCTCGACCGAGACCAGCGTCGCCCGCTGCTTCGGGCGGCCGGGGGCGCACAGCGCGGTACCGGGGGCCAGGTGCAGCGGGTCCGCCGACCGCACCGTGATCCGGGGTCGCAGCACGGGCCGGCGGCCGCTGTCGTCGACCCGGGTCGGGTCGGCGAGCACCACCTCGCCGCGGAACGCCTCCCCCGCCAGCCGGTGGTCGGCGAGCACGAGCGGGTCGTCGTACGCCCGCTGGAGCGCGTAGGTCGCCGCCGCCCGCTCCAGCCGGTGCAGGCGGGCCGCGGCGGCCACCGCCGAGTCGTGGCGCGGCTGCGGCAGGCCGCCCTCGTCCAGGTGGGCGGCGTAGCCGGTGAAGGCGTCCCGGTCCTGCCCCCAGCGGGCGGCGACCGTGGCGCCCGGCGGCAGGGCGGCCAGCAGGTCGTACGCCCGCCACACCGCGTCCCAGGCCGGAGTCAACTGGCCGCGCAGCGCCGCCGCCAGCCGGCCGGGCGCGTCGGGGGCGCCGCGGTCGTACGCCGCGACCAGCGGCGCCAGCACGTCGCGGTCGAACGCCGGGTCCGTCGCCGGGCCGGCCGGCGGGGTGACGGCAGGGTCCTCGGCCGCCGCGGCGGCACCCGCCCCGGTGCGGCCCTCCGGCGGGTCGATCCAGGCCAGCAGGGCCGGCAGGTGCGCGTCCTCCACGGCGCTCTGCCCGGTCGCCCAGTGCGCGCCCAGCGCCGCGGTGGCGGCCACCAGCAGGGCCGAGCCGGGCAGCTCCGCCCGGTCGGCGAGGAACGTCAGCCAGCAGCCCAGCCGCGGTACCGCCGCCGGCACGGGGTGTTCCCCGTCGGTGCGCCGGAACCGCAGCGACCGGCCCAGCAGCCGGACGAACTCCACGCCGCCGGGGTTGGGCACCCACACCTGCGGGGCGTCCAGGTACCGCACCCGGACCTGCCGCCCGCGGTCGGCGGGCACGTCCTCGGTGGCGCCCCGGCGGGCGTCGAGATAGGGCAGCACCTCGGCGGCGAGCGCCGCGGCGAAGGCGAACCGCAGGTCCCGGTTGCGCGGCTGCGGCACCACCAGCAGGCGCGGCGCGGCGCGGTCCGTGCCCACGAGCGCGGCGAGCGGCGCGAGCGTCTCGCCCGCCAGGGCCAGCGGTACACACACCAGCGGCGCGGCGGCCGCGTGCAGGTGGCCGACGGTGGTGAGCGGCTGGGCCACGCCGGTGGCCGCCGCCTGTGCCCGGGCCAGGGCGCTCAGCACTCCCACACGGCCGCCCCCGCCAGCGCCTCGGCGCGCAGCCGCGCCGCCCGGCGCAGCACCGCGGCGGCCTCGGCCTGGGTTGGGTCGGCCGGCGGCGCACCGTCGGCGTACGCCAGCACGGCGGCCACGTCCGGGACCCCGCCCAGCTCCTCGCGCACCGCCGGCCCGAGCGCGGCGGTGCTGCCGGCGGCCTCGGCCCGGCAGTGGTACGCCAGCTCGCAGGCGGCCAGGCAGTCCGGTGTGTACCGGGCCGCCAGCCGGGCCAGCGCCGCGGCGACCGCGCCCGGCGGCCGGGCCGGCGCCCCGCCCTCGCCGCCGAGGTCGACGGTGAAGTCCGCCGGCAGGTCGGCGAGCAGGTCGGCCACGCGGGCCAGCCGGCGCAGTTGCCGGCGCAGGACGGCGACCTGCCGGCGCAGGTCCAGGACAGCGACGGTCGGCTCGTGCCCGAAGTCGCGCGGGCAGACCAGCAGCGCGTCGGTGGCGACGGCGTCCGGGTCGGCGCCGCCGGCCGCGCGCAGCTCCCGCAGCCCGAGCACGTACACCGCCGCCTGCACCGCCGCCGCGGCGACCTTGGCCGGGTCGGCGCGCCCGTCCAGCACGGGGAACGACTTGACCTCGACGACGTGCAGCCGGCCGGCGACCCGGCAGGCCACGAGGTCGGGCTCCAGGTACACGTGCTGGCCGGCGACCGACAGGCGCAGCAGCGGGTGGTCCGCGAGCGCGACCTCGTCGCCGCCGAGGACCGCCCGGGTGCGGGCGTACCGGGCGGCGTTGTCGGCGCCGCCGTCGCCCAGGTCGACGGCCGGCCCGGCGACGTCGGCGCCGGGCAGCTTCGCGGCGACGAGCGCGCGCAGGGCGGCGTACCCGTCTGCCTTCACCCGGGCCTCGAAGGCGTGGCCGCGGATGATCGCGAACGGCGACTGCCCGTACCGGGCGGGGTGCCCGACGTACTGAGCGAGCGCGGTCTTGTCCACCCCGGCGGCGTCGAGGACGGCGCGGCGGCGGCAGTCCGGGTTGCCGGTGAGCGCGGCGATCGTCCGGGCGTTGTGCCGGACGGGGGCGGCGGGCCCGCGGACGCGGGCCAGCGCGGCGGCGACGGTGTCGGTCACGGCGGCCAGTATGCCCGGCGCCGCCGACAGCCGGCCGGCGGCGCACCCGGGCGGCGCGGCGGCGTCAGGACTGGACGGCGGCCTTCAGCTCGGCGATCAGCGCCGGTGTCAGGGTCGGCCCCGCGCTGGCGGCGAACCGCGTCATCTCGTACGCGACCGTGCCCAGGTCCACCCCGCGGTCGGCGATGACGCCCAGCACGCTGCCGACGCTGATGGCCGTCAGCAGCAGGTACCCGTCGGCCATGTCGATGATCACCCGGTTCAGGGCGCCGAGCGCGTACGCCCCCGCCACCCCGTAGGCCAGGCCGGTCATGCCCGCGATGACCGCGGCGAGCCGCTCGGCGTCCTCCCGGTCGCGGACCGCCGACATCGCCATCAGCAGCCCGTCCGACGAGACGGCGACCGCCTCCCGCACCCCCACCGACCGGGCGGTGAAGTTGTCGAGCAGCCAGTGGAAGGCCGCCGCCTCGCGGCTCAGCTCCACTCCGGACTCCTCCGCGGTACCGCCGCGGCTCCACGTGTCGGTCACCGCGCACCCTCCGCGCCGTACTCCCGGAGCGCGCGCGTCACGCCCGACTCGAACTGCTCCACCAGCGCCCGCACGGCCCCGGGGTCGTGCTGCGGCGCGCCGGGTGCCGGGGCCGCGGGGCGGGGGCGGGTCGCCAGCGTGGCGCCGGGCACCCGCCGCGCCAGCGGGCCGTCGCCGGGGGGCGGACCGGCGGCGGTCGCCCGGACGGCGGTGGCCCGGACAGCGGTCGCCCGGGCGGGGGTCGCCGGGGCGCCGGGGGCGGACCCGGGCCGGCGGGTGGGCGGCGGACTGCCGGGGAGCGTCCCGGTCCGCATCGGCTGTGGCGCGGGCACCGGTGCCCCTTTCCCTGGTTGGACGCCGTCCGTCGAAAGAAGTGTTTCGGGGGAGGGTACCCGGTCCTCCCCCTGGCGCTGCGCCGGGATGAAACCGCTCCACGGGCGCCCCTCGACCACGGCGGCCCGGGCCCGGTCCAGTGCCGCGCCCGGGGGCGCGGCCGGGGGTATGGCCGCGACGGCCTCCGGCGGTTCGGGCGCCGGGCCGGCGAGCAGGCGCGCGGGCAGCTCCACGATGGCCGTCGTACCGCCGCCGGGGCTGCCGGCCAGGCCCACCCGCAGGCGGTGCCGGCGCGCCAGCCGCCCGACCACGAACAGGCCCAGCGCGCCGGTCGGCGCCAGATCCAGCCGCTCCCGGTGGCGCAGGCGCGTGTTCTCGGTGGCGCGCTGCGCCTCGGCCATGCCGATGCCGCCGTCCACCACCCGGATCCGCGCGCCGCCGCGGGTCCGCTGCGCCGCCACGGTCACCCGGCGGTTCGGCGGGGAGAAGACGCAGGCGTTCTCGATCAGCTCGCCGAGCAGCAGGACGGCGTCGCCGACGACCCCCGGGGCCAGGCCGAGGTCGGCCGGGATCTCCAGGTCCACCCGGTCGCCGTCCTCGACCACCGCCAGCGCGAGCCGGGCGACCTCGCGCAGGCCCATCGGCGCGGTGTGCCCCTCGGCGCCGGGCTCGCCGGAGATCACCACGAGGCTGCCGGCGTTGCGGCGCAGGCGGTGGGTGACGTGCTGGAGCCGGACCAGGTCGGCCCGGCGGACGGGGTCGCCCTCGGCGGCGGCGAGCGCGGCCAGGCCGGCGGCCTGGCGGGCGACCAGGCTCTGGGTCCGCCGTCCGACGTGGCCGAACATCTGCGCCACGTTGCGGCGTACCGCCACCTGCCGGTGCACCAGGCTGACCGCGGTGCGCTGGACCGCCTCGATCGCCCGGGCGAGGTCGCCGATCTCGTCGCGCGAGTCGGTCGCCACCGGATCCAGCCGGACCGGCCGCACGGCCTCCAGCTCGTCGTCCACGACCCGCAGCAGCTCGTCCTCGGTGATCGTCACGATCCGCTCGGCGGACGCCGTCAGCCGGGTGAGCGGCCGCACCACGAGCTGTCCGACCACGACGCACAGCGCCACCACCAGCAGGACCAGGCCGAGGACGGCGCCGCCGACGAGCACGGCGCCGAGGACCTGTGCGCGGTACGCGCTGTCGGCCGCCGCCGTGACGTCGCCGACGATGCGCTCGCCGACCAGCCGGTCGGCGCTGCCGCGGTAGTACAGCGCGCGCAGCAGGTCCGGCGGCCGCTGGGCGCGCAGCGCCGGCCGCGGGTCGGCGCCGGGCTGCCCGGCGACCACCTCGCCGACGCGCGCCACCTGCGTGTACAGGGTCTGCTGGGGGCCGGTGGCGAAGTGCCGGAACCGCTGGAGCTGCGTGGCGAACGCCGCCTGCGCCCCGTGGTACCACGGCACCAGGTGGTCGAACCGCGGCGCGCTCAGCAGCAGCGCGTAGACGCCGGTGACGGCGAGCGCCTCGTCGGTCCGCAGGGCGGCGTCCAGCGCCACGAGCTGCCGCCCGGGTCCGGCCCCGCCGTCGACGCCGTCCTGGAGGCGCAGCGCGTCGGTGAGCTGGCCGACGAGCTGCGCGTACCCGTCGACCACCGGTACCGGGTCCGCGCCCGCGGCGGGCGCCCGCCGGGGGGCGTACGCGTCGACGGCGTCCAGCGCCCGCCCCAGCGCGACGCCCTCGGGGAGGGCGCGCGCCCGCAGGGCGGACAGCCGCCGCTGGACCAGTTCGTTCTGGACCGGCAACTGCGCCGCCGGGGCGGCGTCCAGCGCCACCCCGAAGATCACCAGGCGTTCCTGCTGGAGGGCCTGGACGAGCTGGCCGACATCCGCGGCGAGGCTCGCCCGCGCGGCCGTCGCCGCCGCCCGGTCGGCCGCGGCGACGCGGTCGGCGGCCACGACCGCCGCGAGGGCCACCACGGCCAGCAGCGGCACGGCGGTCAGCAGGGCGAGTTTGCCGCGGATCCGCAGTCGGGTCAGCATGGAACCGCCGTCGACGTCACCCGCGCCACCCCGCCGCCCGCACTCAGGTTTGTGGACCGTCCGCGCCACCCGACGGATCGGCGGTGATGAAGTTACCCGACCGCCGCCGAGGTGTCCTCCGGCGCGCGACGTAAAGATGACGTGTCTCTCACCAGGACGATCGACCGCGCGGGCGGCGCGTCCCGGCGGCCGCACCGGCGGGACGCGGGCGGGCGCCCGGCGGCCGGGTGGCGGCCGGTTCAGCAGCGCTACAGCGACAGGGTGACGCCGAACGCGTGGAGCCCGGGCGCCACCACGGGCGAGACGAAGCTGTCGTCCCCGGCCCCCGTGACCGTGGCGTCGCCGACGGCCAGTCCGGGATCGGGGTCGCGGGCGGCCGCGGGGGTGGTCAACGCCATGACTCCGGCGGACAGCCCGCCGAGACGGACTCGGCAATGCTCATCAGACGTCTCCTGCACTGTCTGGAGGCGTCCTGTGGCGCGCCTCCCCCGTGTGGGCGACGCTAGGTCCCGCGGAGCGGCGGCGGACTGTGACGGGATCGGCACTGGCGGATACCCGACAGCCCGCCCCGGCCCTACGGGCGGTTGGCCATGGCGTGCAGGGTGTTCACGATCTGCCGGATGCTGCTGTCGGTGCCGTCGAGCCGGTCGACGGCGGCGGCGATCCCGCCGCCCTGCGCGCGCAGGGCGGCCAGCTCCTCGGCGACCGCCAGGGTCGCCCACGCCTGCGCGAGCGCGACCCGGTCGGTGCCGTCGGTGGCGCCGAGGTCGGCGAGCAGGGCGGCTGCGGTCTGGGCCGGGGTCATCTCAGTCATGGGAGAAGTCTGGCAGCAGGCGCCCAAGAACGCCGGACTGCGCGATCCGGCGCCGCGGCCGGCTGGCCGATCTTCCACCCTGTCGGGTTCGTCCCCCCGACCGCCGGTCCGGGCGCGCTGCCCCGCCCCGGCACCAGCGCGCCGGATTACTTCCCTCAGACGCCGCGCGCCGCCGCCGATCAAGGTGCCCGACAGTGGATCGCCGGGACCGTGAGGAGCCCCGTGGGCAGGCAGCACCCCGACACCGCACCGGCCGGCGCCCCGCGCCCGTCGGACGGTCCGCGCTGGCCCCGGTGGGCCACCGCCGGCCTGGTCCTGGCGACCCTGGCGCTGGCGCCGCTGTTCGCCACCCACGCCGGGGGCGCCCGCGGCCAGCTCCTGCTGTTCTGGGGCGCCATCGCCGTCCTCGACCTGGCCGCCGCCCTCGCCGCCTACCTGGTCGCCGGGCGGATGACCGACCCGCACGTGCGGCGGTTCTGGCGGATGCTCTCCGGCGCCTCGCAGCTCTTCCTCGTCGGCGACGTGGGCTTCGGCCTCGGTGAGACCGGCTACCTGCCGGGCCTGGCGGCGCAGCTCAGCCTGACCCGGGAGCTGGCGCTGCTGATGGGCGGCGGCGCGCTGCTGTGGACGATGCTGATCTACCCCGTCGGGCGCGGCACCGGCCGCGCCGGGTTCGCGTTCTGGCTGGACGCCGCCACCGTGCTCGTCGGCGCCAGCGTGGTGCGCTGGTACCTCGGGGTGCCCGAGGGCGCGACGAACGGGCAGCTCGCCCACACGACCGCCACCGCGGGCGTCCTGCTCGTGGCGGTCTTCGCGGGCGGCCGGATCATCGCCAGCGACCGCCCGGCCGCCGCCCGCACACCGGCGTACCTGCTCGTCGCGGGCGCCGCCGGCGAGGTCTTCTTCGACGTGGTGCTGCCGCTGCCGGACGCCTCGACCGCGAGCGGCTACGGGCTGCTGCACCTGGCCCGGCTGCTGCCCGCGCTGCTGCTGGCCCTGGCCGGCGTGGTGCAGCTCGGCGCGGTCCGGCAGGGCACGCCGGGCGTCCGCCCCGCCCCGGCCGTGCGGTACCCGGTCCTGCCGATCGTCATGATCGCGGTCGTGACCTCGGTCCTGGTGATCAGCCTGCCGCCGCTGCCCCTGCGCAGCGTGGGTGTCCTGGCCGGCGGCATCGCGGTCGCGGCGCTGATCTCCACCCGGTACGTCCTGAGCACCCGCGACGCGGTCCGGCTCCAGCGGGAGGCCGAGCGGCGGCTGGCGGAGCTGGAGCGCCACCAGCAGTTGCAGCACGCCCTGCTCCAGTACTCCTCGGACATCACCTCCATCATCGGCCGGGACCTGCGCTTCACCTTCGCCAGTCCCGCCGTCACCCGGATCCTGGGCTTCCCCCTGGACGAGATCGTGGGCCGCCCGGCCCACACGTTCATGCACCCCGAGGACCGGATACAGCTCCGGCCGCTGATGCGCCACCTGCGCCGGACGCCCGGCCACACCGCGCGGTACCAGGCCCGCTACCGCCACGCGGACGGCTCCTGGCGCTGGCTGGAGGTCACCGCCACGAACCGGATGGACGACCCCACGGTCGCCGGCCTGGTCAGCAACTCCCGCGAGATCACCCAGGCCCGGGAACTCCAGCACCGGCTCCGCCACGAGGCCGCCCACGACCCGGTCACCCGGCTCGCCAACCGGGCGGCCTTCCTGGAGCGGGTCACCCTCGCCCTGGCCGGCGACGGCGCGCCGCCGGCGGCCACGGTGGTGCTCGTCAACCTGGACGACTTCCGCGGCATCAACGACGCCCACGGCCTGGCGGCCGGCGACGAGGCGCTCGCCGCGTTCGCCGACGTCCTGCGCGGCTGTGTCCGGCACCGCGACCTGGCCGCGCGGCTCGGCGGCGACGAGTTCGCCCTGCTGCTGCCCGACACCACGGCCGGCGAGGCGACGCTGGTCGCCCGCCGCCTGCTCGACGCCCTCGCCCGCCCGGTCGTGGTGGCCGGGCAGCCGGTGCACCTGCGGGCCAGCATCGGCATCGCGGCGGCGGCGGGCCGGGAGGCGGCGGACCTCATGCGCGCCGGTGCGGAGGCGCTGTCGGCCGCCAGGCGGCAGGGCCGCCACTGCTTCGCCGTCCACGACCCGTGGTCGCCGCGGAGCCAGCCGGTCACCTCCTAGGCCGGCGGCGCCGGACCGGACCGCCGCGGTGCGGGCGGGCCGGATCCGGGTACCCGATCCCCATGACCCAGTCGACACCATACGGGCGCTGTGCGCCGCCTACCTCGCGCAGGACCACCGGGCCGCGGAGCGGCTCATCGGCCCGGACCTGGCCTTCACCAGTCCACAGGACGACCGCCTCGACCGCGCCGCGTACTCCGCGCGGTGCTTCCCGACCGCCGACCGGTTCGCCGCGCACGAGATCCTGGCGGCCGCGCCGGCCGGTCCGGGAGGGCAGGGTGACGCAGATCCAGGTCTTCTTCGGCGGCCGGGGCTGAGCGCCGGTCGGGTCGTTCGGCACGGTCCTTTCACACTTCACACCTGTCCACACCGTCGTCACCGCAGACCAGGTACCGGCACAGGACACTAACCTCGACCCGTCGCCCACATCTTCACCAGCACGAACACGCCCCGCCCCCGATTGCGCCACCCTGGCGGCCCCACGCCCGGCGGACGGCGCGACACAGTTTTCCCACAGAAGTGGTGTGAAGGAGGTCATGCACACGTGACGGCCCGGCGTAACATCGATCCGCGTCAGCGGCCGAGGAGCCTCGGACGCGGACGGCCCCAGCCAGCCCGGTCGACCGGCAGCCGGCGACCGACCGCCTCCGGCGCCCCCGCACCGCGCAGGCGCTCCAGTGCCCGTCCGACGTATCGGCCCGGATACGTCGGACGCTCCTTCTCCACGCTTGCCGCGGCGCGGCGGCGGGCGGCCCGCCCGCGGCGCCGGCCCGGCAGGCGGACGCTCGCGGCCCACCCCGCCCACGCCAGGGTGCGGCCACTTCCCGGCCGGAGGGTGAGATGAACGATGCCGCGCTGGCGGTCGCCCTGGCCCGCGGACCCTTCCACCGGGCGCTGCGCGCGGCCATCGAAGCCCGCGGCCTGTCCCTCCAGTGCCTCCAGCAGCAGCTCGACGCGCAGGACCTACGCGTGGGCACCGGCACGCTGAGCTACTGGAGGTCCGGCCAGCGCCGCCCCGAGCGCCCGACCTCGCTCCAGGCCGTGGCGGCGCTGGAGGCGATCCTGGGCCTGCCGACCGATGCCCTGCTCCGGCTCCTCGACCCGCGCAGGCGCGGCGAGGCGCGGCCGGTCTCCGGCATCCCGCGCCCGATCTCCGACCTGCTCCTGGACCCCGAACCCATGGTGACGTTGCTGCACGACCTGCGGGGGCAGGCGCCGCCCCTGCGGTTGCAGGTGGCCGTCGACGTCGTGACCCTCTCGGACTCCGGCGGCATCGCCACCGTCGACACCACCTGCGTGGTCCAGGCGCAGCAGCCGACCGACCGCCACGTCGTGACGTACTCCAGCGAGCCCGGGGGCGACGCGCAGCTCCTGAGCGTCGACGTCGGCGACGGCTGCCGCATCGGCCGGCTGCGGCGAGACCCGGCCGCCAACCTCATCGCCGCCGAACTGCTGTTCGACTTCCGGCTCCAGGTGGGCCAGACCCACCTGCTCCGGTACACCGTGCGGGACGCCAATCCCCCGCCCGCCAACCAGTACTTCCGTACCGTGGTCGTCCCCGCCCGGCATGTGATCACGCAGGTCAGGTTCTCCCCGCACCGGCTGCCGCTGCTGGCGTGGCGGTTCACGCGACCCAGCGAGGGAGCGCCCGACGCCACCCACGAGGAGATGCCCGTCGGTCCGCACCACAGCGTCCACACCAACCTGCACCAGGTACCGGCGGGCCTGGTGGGCGTGGGCTGGGAGTGGGGCTGACCGTCCACGCGGCCGCCCCGAACGGGTACGGATTCTACTTGACGCAGAAGGCCGCCTAGAGATACCTAGGCGGCCTTCTGGCTTTGTAGCGGGGACAGGATTTGAACCTGCGACCTCTGGGTTATGAGCCCAGCGAGCTACCGAGCTGCTCCACCCCGCGTCGGCTCGGCAAGCTTAGCGTGCCTGCTCCCCGACGCCAAAACGGACTCCCCAGGCGCGTCGAAGTCCTGGCTGTGCTCCGCGATCGCCCACGACCGGCGCCTGACGGCCACGGAACCGAGAGGCCGGAGCAACGACAACCTGCCGAGCATCCAGAAGGCGCACGATTCACTACGAGGCGAGGACGCCGGTCTGGAACGTGGTCGGCGTGTGGGGGGTCCCGTGTTACAAAGCCCTACGCAAACGGTCACCTAGAGATTCTCTAGGTGACCGTTTGTTTCGTAGCGGGGACAGGATTTGAACCTGCGACCTCTGGGTTATGAGCCCAGCGAGCTACCGAGCTGCTCCACCCCGCGTCGGCCCGGTAAGCCTAGCGCGCCCGCCCACCACACGCCAAAACGGGCTCCGCCCTGGCGCCTTCGCCCGACGAATGCCCAGCTCAAACCACCTGCCGCGGGCGGGGCCGCCACCGTCGTCGCGGTGCCGGCCCCGTGCCGCAGGCTCAGCGCGAGCCCGGGGAGGCCGCCGCCCGTACCGCCTGGAAGCGCTGCATCGCCGTCTCCAACTGCTGCAGCGCCCGCCCGTACCGGACGAAGTCGCCGGCCTGCTGCGCCGACCGCACCTCGGCGATGGCCCGGTCGACCTCCGCCGCCGCCGCCGCGAGGTCGGCCGGCAGCGGTGCCGGCGTGGTCGGTCCCGGGGTGGCCGTGGGCGTGGGGGTGGGCGTCGGGCCGGGGCCCGGTGGCGTGCCGCCGCCCGGCTTGTTCCTGCCGGCGGCGATGAGCTTGGCGATGCCCTCGGCCAGCGTCGGCGCGATGGCCTTGGTGTCGCCGTAGCTGAGCATGACGAACTGGAGCGTCGGATAGGCGCGCAGGTTCGCCGTGCTCTTGACGTACACCGGTTCGACGTAGAGCATCCCGTCGTCGAAGGGCAGCGACAGCAGGTTGCCGAACTCCACGATCGCCTTGTTGTCCGCACCGAGGCTGACCAGCACGGGTCTGATCTGGCCGTCGTTGACCATCTCCTGGTGCACCTGGATCGGGCCGGCCACGACCGACGAGGACGGCAGTTCGCTGACCTGCAGCGTCGGGCGGCCGTCGGCGTCGTACGAACCGGCCATCACCGCGGCCAGGTTCTGCCGGTCCTTGGGGCTCAGCGCCGCGGTGAGCTGGAACCGCGGCGCGGTCTGGCCGGGGAGCTGGGTGAGCAGGTAGTACGGCGGCTGCTTGACGCCCGCGTCGGGGGCGGCGGGCGAGTTGGGCACCTGCCACAGGTCCGACTCGCGGTAGAAGGCGCCGCTGTCGGTGACGTGGAACCGGCTGAACAGGTTGCGCTGGACCTTGAACAGGTCCGCCGGGTACCGCAGGTGCTGCATGAGCGCCGGCGGGATGGCGCTGCGCGGCTTGACCAGGTCTCCGCCGAACGCGGCGTTCCACGCCTTGAGCACCGGGTCGTCCTCGTCGAAGGCGTACAGGTTGACGGTGCCGTCGTAGGCGTCCACGGTCGCCTTGACCGAGTTGCGGATGTAGTTGACGTCCTGCCGCTGCTGGGCGACGGTGCCGCGGCCGGTCGAGGCGTCGCTGGTCGCCGCCGCCAGGTCGACCTGCTGGGCGTACGGGTAGGTCGCGGCGGTCGTGTACCCGTCCACGATCCACTGGATCCGGCCGTCGACGACCGCGGGGTACGGGTCGCCGTCGAGGGTCAGGAACGGGGCGACCTTCTGCACGCGCGAGCGCGGGTCCCGGACGTAGAGCAGCTTGGAGTTCTCGTTGACGGCGTTGGAGAGCAGGAAGTTGCCCTCGGTGAACCGGATGGCGTAGAGCAGCCGGCGGGCGAAGGAGCCGACCTCGATGCCGCCGGTGCCGGCGTACGTGAAGTTGACCTGCTCCTCGCCGGTGTCGGTCTGCCGGGTGCTCGTCGGGCGGTCGAACTCGACATCGCGCCCGCCGTCCTCCTTACCGACGACCGCGTACGGCGGCAACTGCTCGCCGTAGTACACCCGCGGCTCCTTGACCGGGATCTTCTCCACGGTGGCGTTGCACTGGCTGTCGCCGCCGGTGTTGGGGTCGTCGGTGAGGAAGCCGGAGACGAACGCCGGCTGGCCGTTGCAGATCTGGTTGGCCGGCGCGGCGACGAGACCGTACCCGTGGGTGTAGACGGTGTGCCGGTTCTGCCAGACGCGCTGCTGGCCGGTCAGGTGCCGGTCGGCGACCTCGCGGACGCCGACCACGTAGTCCTGCGTCCGGTTGTCGACGGTGTACCGGTCGATGTCGAGCTTCTCGCCGAAGTCGTACACGCTGCGCACCTGCTGGAGGGCCGTGAAGGTCTCCGACACGAGGTCCGGGTCGAGCAGGCGGATGTGGGGGACGACGGCCTTGTCGTTCTTGAACATCGCCTCCCGCGGGGCGGTGTTGCGCCCGGCGTACCCCGTGGAGCGCACGTCGGTCATCCCGAACGCGGCCTGGGTCGCCTTGATACTGCGGTCGATGTACGTGGCCTCCTTGCTCGGCACGCTGGGGCGGACCGAGAAGTACTGCACGCCGGCCGGGTACAGGCCGCCGATGGCGACGGCGGAGACGCCGAGCAGGGCCAGCGCGATGCCCGGCCAGAGCAGGTTGCGCATGATCGCGTGGGAGAAGACGAGGATCGCGATGGCCACCAGCACCGAGATGTAGGCCAGGATCTCCTTGGCGGGCAGCAGCGCGTTGACGTCGGTGTAGCCGGCGCCGTACAGGTTCGTCGCCTCGTTGTGGCCCAGCAGCAGGCCGCGGCGGTCCAGCAGGTAGGCGACGGCCTTGGTGGCGACGAACAGGGCCACCAGCGTCGTCAGGTGCGCCCGGGCGCCGTTGGTCATCCGGTCGCCCACGCCCTGCAGCCGGACCCCGCCGAAGACGTAGTGCACGGCCAGCGCGCCGATCAGCGCCAGGACCAGCGCGGTGAAGACGGTGCCGACCAGGTAGCGCCAGAACGGGTACGCGAAGACGTAGAAGCCGACGTCGACGCCGAACTCCGGGTCGGCGACGCCGAAGTCGCCGCCGTGCCGGAACAGCAGCCACTGCCCCCACTGGCTCTGCGCGGACAGGCCGGCGAACACGCCGACGGCGGCCGCGGGCAGCGCGATCCAGGTGGCGATGCGCGGGGTGAGCAGCATCCGGTACCGCTCCAGCGTGGCCTGCTCGTCGGAGTGCGGCCGCAGCAGGGGCCGCAGCCGGTACGCCAGGTAGAGGTTGGCGCCCACGACGGCGCCCATCCCGAGGCCGAAGCTCAGGAACAGCAGCGTCCGGGTGGTGAGGGTCCGGGAGAAGACGTCGGTGAACCTGACCTCGTCGAACCACAGCCAGTCCGTGTACGCCTGCACCACCCAGCCGAGCACGGTGAACAGCAGGAAGGCGCCGGCGACGACCACGATGCCGGCGCGGCCCCGGCGGTTGACGCGGGGCAGGGGTGCGTTTCGCATGACCACGCCCCCACCCTACGACGCGGTGCCGACAACGGTCGGCGGCGCGACGCGCCGATGTGGGCCGGTCCGGGTCAGCAGGGCCGGGGGGTGCGGCCCGCGCGGATGTCGGTCAATGCGGCGAGGGCCTCGTCCAGCGTGGAGACGCGGGCGAGCGTCAGACCGGCGACCGGGTTGGCGGCGGCCTCGGCGCAGTTGTCGGCGGGAGCCAGGAAGTACGTGGCGCCGGCGGCCCGGGCGCCGACGAGCTTCTGCGGGATGCCGCCGATCGGCCCGACCTTGCCGTCGTCGTCGATCGTGCCGGTACCGGCGATGACCTTGCCGCCGGTCAGGTCCTCCGGGGTGAGCTTGTCGATGATCCCGAGGGCGAACATCAGGCCCGCGCTGGGGCCGCCGATGTCGTCCCCGACCTGGATCTTGAGGCTGAACGGCGGCCGCGGTTCGATCTGCACCCCGATCCGCGGCTTGCCGTCGACCGCCCTGCTGGTGACCGCCGCCGTCGCGGGCCGGCCGTCGCGGGTGTACCCCACGCGGAACGCCGTACCGGCGGGCTTGGCCAGAACCGCCGCGGTCAGCGCCTGCCCGCTGGTGACCGGCGCGCCGTCCACGGCGGTGATGACGTCGCCGTCGCGCAGCACCCCGGCCGCCGCGCCGTCGGGCAGCACCTGGGTGACGGTGATCCGCAGCGGGTGGCCGAGCTTGCGCAGCGCGACGGTCTCCGCGCTGGTCTGCGAACGGGTGAACTCCTCCGCGTTCTGCTTGTCGACCTCCTTCTCGTCCCGGCCCGGCGGGTAGATCAGCTCGCGCGGGACGACGGCCTCGCGGTCGTCGAACCAGGCCGCGATCGCCGCGATCAGGTCGGTCCGGCCCTGGACGCCGACCGTGGTGAGCCGGAGCTGGCCGGCGGAGGCGGAGGTGGGCACGCCGGACACCTCGATCACCGGCTTGCCGTCGGCGTCGCCGACCGTGTTGACGGTCGGGCCGGCGCCCAGGATCACGTACGGCACCGGCGCGGAGAGCAGGCCGGCCAGGAGGACGCCGACCAGGATCGCCCCCACCAGCACCGTCAGTCCGCGACGTCTCATGGCCGCGAGCCTATCCGCTCCCCGCCGGCCGGGGAGCGTGGCGGTACTGCGTCGGCGGCGTACCGTGGGAGCGTGCCCGACATTCCTTTCGGCTTCAGCCCCTTCGGCGCCTCCGGCCCGGACCCGGCCGACCCCGCGCAGCTCCAGGCCATGATGAGCCAGCTCCAGCAGATGCTGGCCACCCCCGGCGGCGGCCCGGTCAACTGGGACCTGGCCCGGCAGCTCGCCGCGAGCACGCTGGCCCAGGAGGGCGACCCCGCGCCGAACCCGGCGCAGCGGCAGTCGGTCGACGAGGCGATCCGGCTCGCCGACCTGTGGCTGGAGCCGGTGTGCGCGCTGCCCTCGGGCGTCCAGACGACCGTCGCCTGGAACCGCAACGAGTGGATCTTCCGCACGCTCGACGTCTGGAAGAAGCTGTGCGACCCCGTCGCCGGCCGGATGGTCGCCGCGATGGGCGACCTCGTGCCGCCGGAGGCCAAGGCGCAGTTCGCCCCGATGCAGGCCATGATGTCCAGCCTGGGCGGCGCCATGTTCGGCGGACAGCTCGGCCAGGCGCTCGCCTCGCTGGCCGGCGAGGTGCTCTCGGCGGGCGACATCGGGCTGCCGCTCGGGCCGGCGGGGACCGCGGCGCTGGTCCCGGCGAACATCGAGAAGTACGGCGCCGGGCTGGAGCTGCCGGCCGACGAGGTGCGGCTGTACGTCGCGCTGCGCGAGGCGGCCCACCAGCGGCTGTTCGAGCACGTCCCGTGGCTGCGCGGCCACGTGCTGACCGCCGTCGAGAACTACGCCGCGGGGATCCGGGTCGACCAGGCGGCGATCGAGGAGGCCATGGGCCGGATCAACCCGGTCGACCCCGCCTCGATGCAGGAGCTCGACCTCGGCGGAGTCTTCCGCCCGGCCGACAGTCCCGCCCAGGCGGCGACGCTGGCCCGACTGGAGACGGCGCTCGCGCTGGTGGAGGGCTGGGTCTGCCACGTCGTCGACGCCGCCGTCGACGGCCGGATCACGCAGGTGGACAAGCTGGCCGAGGCGTTCCGGCGCCGCCGGGCGGCCGGGGGGCCGGCGGAGCAGATGTTCGCCGCACTGGTCGGCCTGGAGCTGCGGCCGCGGCGCCTGCGCGAGGCCGCCGCCCTGTGGGACGCGCTGACGACGCACCGCGGAGTCGCCGGGCGCGACGCGGTCTGGGGGCACCCCGACCTGCTACCCGGAGCCGAGGACTTCGCCTCGCCGACGGAGTTCGCCACGGCCACCAGTGAGGAGATCGACTTCGACGCGCTGACGCGGCCGCGCGGCGACTCCCCCGACGCGCCGCCGCCCGCGGACCCGCCGACCGGCGCCTGATCCGACGCGGTACGTCTGCCCGGCACCCTCGGCGCCAGCCGACGCCGAACGTCCGCCCGGCGCTCGGCACCGCCGGCGTCAACCGCCGCGCGTCGTGGGCGTCGGCCCGTCGCGGGCGTCAGCCGGCCGCCGCGGCCAGCAGGGCGCGGGTCGCCTCGGCCCCGGCGAGCGCGGTGGTCAGTGTCGCCAGGTCGGCGGGGCCGCGGAGGCGGCGCCAACCCGCCGACACGGCGACCTGGCCGGGCCGCGGCGCCGCGGCCCGGACGGCGGCCACCGACAGGGCGGTCAGCGGCGCCGCCGGCAGCCAGGCCGGGGCCGGAAGCGCGCAGGCCAGCCCGGCCAGTCCGGCCGGCTGGTCCGCGCCGTCGGCCGGGGCGACGGCGACGGGCCGCGTCGTCAGGGGCCGCAGCAGCTTGCCGACCAGGAGCGCGGGCAGGTCCGGCAGGTCGGCGCCGACCAGGGCCGCGTGCGTGGCGCCGTCGGCGGCAGCCGCCGCGAGCACGGCCGGCGCGGCCAGCTCGGGCAGGGCGTACACGGTCGTGCCCGGCCAGGTCACGGCCTGCGCGAGCGCCCGGCGGGCCGGGTGCACGGCGACGGCCACCCGCACCCCGGCGAGCGTGCTGACCAGGTCCACGGCATCCTCGGCGAGCGCCGCGCGCCAGTCGTCCGACGGCACCCCGGGCGGCGTCCAGCCGACGTCCTCCAGCACCGCCACGACCACCCGATCGACCACATCGGAACCGTACCGGCCCCGTCGGGGCCCCGCACCCGCCGGGCGCGGCCGGCTGGTGTCCGGCGGCGCCGGGGGTCGGGGCGCTAGCCGGCCGGCAGGGCCGCGGCCGCGGCGACGCCCTCCAGGTAGCCGCGGGCGCGCTCGGCCCGCGGGTACCGGCCGACCAGGGACCAGAAGGCGGCGTTGTGGCTGGGCACCACCAGGTGGGCCAGTTCGTGGAGCAGGACGTAGTCGACCACCCAGTCCGGCATCTCCTGGATCCGGTGGGAGAGCCGGATCGAGCGGTCGGCCGGGGTGCAGGAGCCCCAGCGCCCGTACTGGTTGCGGACCCAGCGGACGCTGGCCGGCATCGCGGCCTCGCCGTGTTCGTCGAGATACTGGGCGATGAGGCGCCGGGCCCGGGTGGCGAGTTCGGTGTCGGTGCGGCGGGTGCGCCGTTCGCGTGCGGCCAGCCGGGCGAGCATCTTCTCCACCCACTCGGACTCCTCGGCACGGGAGAACCGGTCCGGTATCAGGACCACCACGCGCTCGCCGTCGCGGTATGCGGACACCGTGCGGCGGCGGCGCACGCTGCGCCGCACTTCGACCACCGGCTTGCGCGCCCCGCCCATCAGTGCTCCGCGCGACTCCGAACGACGTCCACGCTGGCACGCTAGCCGGTAAGGGGCGGGGTGCCGCAAGACGCGACACTCCGGTGGCGACGCGGATTCGGCCTTGTTGCGTCGCTCGTCCGAATTTTTCTCCGACCGGGTAGCCGCCACGCACTGTTCGGTCCTCTATACGGCGTGTCCTGTCGAAGTTCGCATACAGGCACTATCAGGACATGCACACTCAATTGGCCGGGGCTCCCACCCGGCTACGACATGAAAACGCGTCGCACGGGGTACCCCGGGACGCGGACCGGCGACCACGCGTCAGTCGTGGACGCACCAGCCGCCGGCGCACCGCGGCGTCCCACCGGGCGCGGGGTGCGATGGCGGACGAGACGAGGAGGACACCGTGGCCCAGAACTACGAGGGTTACTGCGTCAAGTGCAAGGAGAAGCGCACGTTCGAGGGCAACGTCACGGTGTCCAAGACCGGCATGGAGATGGCGAAGGGCAAGTGCCCGGTCTGCGGGACCACCGTCAACCGGATTCTGGGCAAGGCCAAGGCGAAGGCCTGACGTACCCGCGACAGCAGGGGAGCGCCCGGACGGGCGACTCCCCTTCTGTCGTGTTTCCGACACGCCGCCGCGCCGCTGAACGCCGCGCGCGGTTGTGGACAACCCCGGGCGCAGACCGGTATATCCCGTTGGTTGCGTTCGTCCTGTGGACAACCGGCACCCGCGAGCAGGCGAACCTGGCAGGGTGCCGCCCATGCCGACCGCGAGCCCGTCCATCACGCCCGCATCCACCGCTGCTCTCCGCGCCGACCACTCGGCCGCGAGCGCGACCGGCGCTGCTCCGGTCGGCGCCGGCCCGTCCGCCGGTGAGGCGACCGGCCCGGTCACGGAACCGCCCGCTGGTGCGGCCCCGAGGGTGCGGCGCGCCCCGCCGCCGGCGCGCCCGACGCTGATCCCCGGTCTGGCCCGCGTGTGGCGCGGCCCGGACGTGCTGCAGTTGGGCGTCGAGCCCGGTCCCACCTGCGTCGTCGTGCTTCCCCACCCCGCGCTCGGCCGGGTCGTGGACCTGCTCGACGGTGCCCTGACGGTCCCGGCGCTCGTCACCCGCGCGGCGCACGACGGCGTACCGGCCGCGTACGTCCACGCCCTGCTGGAGGCGCTGACGCACGCGGGGGTGCTGGTGCCGGCCGCGCACCTCTACCCGGCGCGGCTGCCGCCCGCCCGGCGGCGCCGACTGACCGCCGAGGCGGCCGCGCTGGCCCTCGCCGAACCCTGGCGCTCCCCCGCGGCCGCCCTCCAGGCCAGGTCCGCCGCCCGGGTCCGCCTCACCGGCGACGGACCGCTGCTGTCGGGGGTCGCCCGGGAGCTGGCCCGGGCCGGCCTGGGCCGGCTCGACCCCGTCCCCGCCGTGCGCTCCCGCCGCGTCGCCGTCTGCGCCGAGATCGCCGCGGCAGCGCCAGATGTCGACTGCGCGCCGCTGGCGCGGGATCCGACCGTCGTGGTGCACGTCGGACTGGTCGGGCCGGCGGCGTTGGTGGCGCTCGGCCACGCGCGGCGCCGCCAGCCGCACCTGCTGGTCGGCGTCCGCGGGTCCGTGGTGGCAGTGGGGCCGCTGGTACCGCCGTCCGGCGGTCCCTGCCTGGAGTGCCTCGACCGGCACCGGGCCGACCGGGACCCGGGCTGGCCGCGGCTCGCCGGCCAGCTCGGCGTGGGCGCCGGGCCGGCCGGCGCGGTCGCCCTCGGCGCGGGTGCCGCGTACGCGGCCGGGCAGGTCCTCGCCGTCGTCGACGGGCGGGCCCCGCACACGATCGGGGCGGTCGTCGAGTTCGACCGCGACGGCGTGCCGCGGCGGCGCCGGTGGGACCGGCACCCCTGGTGTCCGTGCACCGGGTCACCCCCGACCCCCACGGGGGTACGCGCGGGGCCCGTGTGGGCAACAATCTAGCCATGACCGATATCCCCCGTCGGGCCGTCGCCCGCACCGCCAAGCTGGCCTCGCTGCCGCTGGGGTTCGCCGGACGGGCGGTGCTCGGGCTCGGGAAGCGCGTCACCGGCCTGGCCTCCGAGGTGGTCACCGCCGAGCTCCAGCAGCGCACCGCCGAGCAGGTGTTCAGCGTGCTCGGCCAGCTCAAGGGCGGCGCGATGAAGTTCGGACAGGCGCTGAGCGTCTTCGAGGCAGCGCTGCCCGAGGACCTCGCCGGTCCGTACCGGCAGGCGCTGACCAAACTCCAGGAGGCAGCGCCGCCGCTGCCGGCGGCGACGGTGCACCGGGTGCTCGGCGAGCAGCTCGGGCGGCAGTGGCGACGCAAGTTCCGCGAGTTCTCGGACCGGCCCGCGGCGGCGGCCAGCATCGGCCAGGTACACCGCGCGACGTGGCGGGACGGCACCGAGGTCGCGGTGAAGATCCAGTACCCGGGGGCCGGCGACGCCCTGGTGGCCGACCTCAACCAGCTCTCCCGCCTGGCCAGCCTGTTCAAGATCATTCAACCGGGGATGGAGATCAAACCGCTGGTGACCGAGCTGCGCGCCCGGATCACCGAGGAGCTGGACTACGAGATGGAGGCGCGGGCGCAGGCCGCGTTCGCCGAGGGCTTCGCCGACGACCCGGAGATCCACGTGCCGCGGGTGGTGGCCGGTACGCCGCGGGTCCTGGTCACCGAATGGGTGGAGGGCACGCCCCTGTCCGCCGTCATCGCCGACGGTACGGCCGAGGAGCGCGACCGCGCCGGCCGCCTCCTGGCGACTCTCCACTTCTCCGGTCCCGCCCGGGCGGGGCTGCTGCACGCCGACCCCCACCCGGGAAACTTCCGCGTACTGCCCGACGGGCGGCTCGGGGTCATCGACTTCGGCGCGGTGGCCAGGCTGCCCGGCGGGCTGCCCGCGCCGATCGGCCGACTCGTGCGGTTGGCGCTCGCCGGTGAGGCCGAGGCCGTCGTCGCCGGGCTGCGCGAGGAGGGGTTCGTCAGCGGCGGGCCGATCGACGCCACTGCGGTTCTCGACTTCCTACTGCCGATGCTGGAACCGATCGCGGTCGACGAGTTCCACTTCACCCGGGCGTGGTTGCGTGCCGAGGCGGTCCGGCTGGGCAATCCCCGCAGCCCGGCATACCAGCTCAGCCGGCAGTTGAACCTTCCCCCGTCCTACATGTTGATCCACCGCGTGACGCTGGGCTCGATCGGCGTGCTCTGCCAGTTGGAGGCCCGGGCGCCGTACCGGGCGGTCGTCCACGACTGGCTACCCGGCTTCGCTACCTGAGGACGGACGCGCGACAACGCGGATGACCCGCGGCGCCGGCAACGGCCGGTGCGACAAGGCGCCAGCGTCAGTCCGCCTGGGAGCGAACGCGGGACGCGCCCGTACGCGGGGAGACGCACGGGCGCGAGTCTTTGGTGGTGTGTGGTGTCGTCGTCAGACAAGGGACGTACCGGGGCTCAGCCAGGGCCGGCCCAACCACGAATCCACATCATGTTCTCACCCCGTATATGAAGTAAGTCCTTTCTGGGTCACTGCGCACGCGCCGGGGAGAGACGTGCGGGTAGGTGTCCGGGGTGGGGGACGTCGTGGACGTCCCCCACCGGTGCTGGTACGACTCAGCCGTACAGCAGTCGCGTCGCCTCCTGGCGACGGGAACGGACGGCGGTGCGGAGCGCGGAGCGGGGTGCCTCAGTTGTCATGTCGGAGACGGACTGAGGCCGACGCGTTCGCGCCCTCGACAACGCTTGGTGGAGTAGGTACAGGCCGGTCAGCGAGCTGCTCATTGCAGTGTTCCCTTCACAGAGCTACGGGTCGGTGGATCAGGCTGCGACCGGGGTACCGGTCAGGCCGCAGGCGAGGAGGCGGGCCTCCACCTCGACCTTGAGGGTGACGTCGCGGGCGACATCGGTCTTGCGTGGCCGGCCGCGCGGCCGCTTGCGGGCGACGACCGATCCCCGTTCGAAGATCTCGCCGCCCCAGACTCCCCAGGGCTCGGCCCGCTCGACGGCGCCGGCCAGGCACTCGCGCCGGACGGGGCAGTCCCCGCACAGCGACTTGGCCAACTCCAGCTCGGCCGGGGCGTCGGCGAACCACAGGTCGGGGTCGAAGGAGCGGCACGGCAGCGTGTCGAGCTCCACCCGCGGCGGTGGAGCCAGGGTCAGGGTCATGGTGCTGATCACCTCTTTCTCGTACGGACGGCGGGGGGCGTCGGTCGGGCGGTGCGTCGGGCAGGCGGGAGTCGCACCGCGGTCGGCGTGCTCACGGATGGTCGACGAAGTCAACGGGTCACCTTTTCTGGGCAAAAAGAATCGAGGCCGTGGATCCCGGTGAACGGGTTCCACGGCCTCGAAGTGAGCCGTCGGCCTGAGCGGGTCAGGCGGGCCTACTTCGAGGTGGGACACCGTTACGGAGATCGGAGCTGAAACGCTGGGCATTGCTGACGGGCAGAGTGCGGCCCTGACGGGTCGGGGCGTGGTACGCGATGCCGCGCTCGCGGGCGGCGGGCATCAGCGGCAGTACGGTGCCCGCGCTCGGCAGCGGTGTGCCAGCGGTCACCGGCGCCTGGACAGCGTCGGACGGCGTCCACGCGGCGACGTGCACCAGACGCGCGTTCGTCATGGTGATCTTCATCGTGAAACACCTCCTGTCTGCTGTCGGCGCAGGCTCGGTGGAGCCTGAACAAGGTGGCGACCCTGGCGGGACGCCCGGTTCAGAGTACCGCCCCGGCGCTTGCCGCGCGATCCCCTCGGCACAGATGTGCAGGCCTGTGAGCTGGGGTAACGCGGCTCCCTGAGGGGCGTGCCACGAGGCTATGACGAATCCGCCGCCCGGGGCAAACGTATTTCCGGGGTTTCTTCGCCGACCGTTGCGCGGCCGATGAGGGCCAGGACGGCCGGGCCGTACTGGCCGATCTTGCGTGGCCCGAGGCCGGGGATCTCGCGCAGCCCGGACTCCGACCCCGGGCGGCGCTCGGCCAGCGCCGCGAGGGTGGCGTCGGTGAACACCACGTAGGCAGGGATTCCCTGCTCACCGGCAATGTCCTCGCGCCACCGGCGCAGCGTGTCCAGCAGGACCTCGTCGATGTCGGAGGGGCAGCCCGCGCACCGCCCGAGCTTGCGGTCGGCGCCAGCCAGCAGGGTCGCCCCGCAGCAGCGGCAGGTCGCGATCCGCACCCGCCTGTCGGGTTTCCGACTTTTCTCGGCCGGGGCGGCTGGCGTCGCCTGCGTCGGTCCCGCGAACTGCGGCAGGAACCGGCTGGGCCGGCGCGTGCGGCCGCCCGCCGACCGGGCCTGCGCGTAGGAGAGCCAGAGCAGCTCCCGCGCGCGCGTCACGCCGACGTACAACAGCCGCCGCTCCTCCTCGACCGCCGCCGGGGTGCGCGCGTACGCCGTGGGCAGCGTGCCCTCGGACAGGCCCACCAGGAAGACGGCGTCCCACTCCAGCCCCTTGGCCGCGTGCAGGGAGGCCAGGGTGACGCCGGCCAGCGTCGGCGCGTGCGCGGCGGCGGCCCGCGCGACCAGCTCGGCGCAGAACCCGGCCAGGGTCGGCTCCGGGGGGGCGCGGTCCGCGTACTCCTGCGCCAGGGCCACCAGCGCGGCCAGCGCCTCCCAGCGCTCCCGCGCCGCCCCGCCGCGGGGCGGGGACGTCGGCTGCCAGCCGGTCGCCGACAGGGCGGCGGTGGCGGCCTCGGCCAGCGGCACCTTGGGGTCGGCGTGGCGCGCGGCCGTCCGCAGCGCCGCCACCGCCGCCCTGACCTCCTGGCGCTCGAAGTACCGCTCGGCGCCGCGGACCACGTACGGCACGCCCGCGCCGGCCAGCGCCTCCTCGTAGGCCGGGGACTGGGCGTTGGCGCGGAACAGTACGGCGAGTTCGCTGGCCGGCGTACCCGCGGCGACCAGCGCGGCGCAGCGCCGGGCGACGGCGGCGGCCTCGGCGGCCTCGTCGGAGAAGATCCGCCACTGCGGGTCGGCGCCGGGCGGCCGCTGCCCCTGCAGCGCCAGCCGCAGCCGCGCCTCGCCGCCGCGGGCCTGGCCGATCACGGCGTTGGCCAGCCCGACGACCTGGGGGGTGGAGCGGTAGTCGCGGACCAGGCGCACGACCGTGGCGCCGGGGTGGGTGCGGGGGAAGTCGACCAGGTACGCCGAGGTCGCGCCGGTGAACGAGTAGATCGTCTGGCTGGCGTCGCCGACGACCGTGAGGTCGTCCCGGCCGCCGAGCCAGGCCGTCAGCAGGCGCTGCTGGAGGGGGTTGACGTCCTGGTACTCGTCCACCACGAAGTGGCGGTACTGGCCGCGGACCTGGGCGGCGACGTCCGGGTGCTCCTCGATGCCCCAGACGGCGGCGCGGAGCAGGTCCTCGAAGTCGATCACGCCCTGGGCGCGCTTGGCGCGCTCGTACGCCGCGAACACCTGCGCGACCCGGCCGGCCTCCAGCGGGGTGTCCCGGGCGGCCTTCGCGGCGGCCACGGCGTACGCGTCGGGTTCGACGAGGCTGGACTTGGCCCACTCGATCTCGGCCGCCAGGTCGCGGGCCTGGGTCCGGTCGGCGCGGACGCCGGCCTGGGCGGCGGCGAGCGTGACCAGCCGGACCTTGCTGTCGAGCAGGTCGGGCACCGGGCGGCCGGCGAGCAGGCGGGGCGCGAAGTAGCGGACCTGCCGCAGGGCGGCGGCGTGGAACGTGCGGGCCTGGACGCCGCCGACGCCGAGCGCGGCCAGCCGCGCCCGCAGCTCCCCGGCGGCGCGGGCGGTGAAGGTGACCGCGAGGACGTGGCGGGCGGAGATGAGGCCGGCCAGGGCGCGGTAGGCGATCCGGGAGGTGATCGCCCGGGTCTTGCCGGTGCCGGCGCCCGCCAGGATGCAGACGGGGCCGGCCGGTGCCGCGACGGCGGCGCGCTGGTCCGGGTCCAGGCCGGCCAGCACCCCGTCCGGCCCGGTGCCGCCGCCGGGGGCGCGGGGGTGCGGCGCGGCGGCGGAGGTCTCGGTCACACCCGGAATTGTCCCAGGCGCCCCCGACGTTCCCCCGGGGGCGGGCAACCGGACGCCCCACCCCCTCCGACCGACGAGGTGACCCCGACATGGTGACGATGTACTCCACCCCCTGGTGCGGCTACTGCCGGCGGCTCAAGCAGCAGATGGAGCGGGCGAACATCGCGCACACCGTGGTCGACATCGAGCAGGACCCGGCGGCCGCCGACTTCGTGATGAAGATCAACGGCGGCAACGCGACGGTACCGACGGTGCGCATACGTCCCGCGGCCGGTGGAGACGAGATCGTCCTGACGAATCCGTCGATCGTCCAGGTGAAGGAAGCGCTGGCCGGATCGGGCGTCACCGGCTAACCACGGGCGCCCCGCCACCGGGCAACGGACACGGCCCGGCGTACCGCGTGGTTTCTGCCGGGTGGCGATCGCGGTCAGGTCCGACCTGAGCACCGCTCTCAGGTCGGACCTGCCTTTGTGGGACTTGTTCAGTTCGTTCTGTGCGCCGCCGCCGGAGAGGGCCGGCGGAGACGGTGTGGTGCCGTCAGCAACCGGTGGCGGAGTCGCCGGGGTCGGTGGTGCAGGCGTCCGCGCCGTTGTCGCCGTGGGCCGTGTCATCGCCGGCGCCGTCCTGGACGTTGATGGTGTCGTCGCCGTTGTTGCCGGTCAGGGTGTCGACGTCACCGGAATCGGTGTCCGACATGATGTCGTTCCCGTTGCCGCCGTTGATGGTGTCGTTGCCCGAGCCGCCGTTGACAGTGTCGTTTCCGTTGCCGGCGTTGACGGTGTCGTTGCCCGAGCCGCCGTTGACAGTGTCGTTTCCGTTGCCGGCGTTGACGGTGTCGCTGCCGCCGAGGCCGCAGAGGACGTCGTCTCCGTTGGTCCCGGTCAACGTGTCGTCGCCCGCGGTGCCGATGACGGTGCAGCCGGCCGGGTTGGTGACCGCGGTGCTGTTCGCCGCCGTGTTGTCGGCGGTGTTCGGGTCGGACTCGGCGCCCGAACCGGTGGAGGTGGCGGTGACGGTACCGGTGGTCTGCGGCTCCACTGTCACGGTGATGGTGGCGGCGCCGCCGACGGGCAGGTTGCCGAGGGTGCAGGCGAGGGTCGCACCCGTGACGCAGGAGCCCTGCGTGGTGCTGGCCCCGGACAGCGCGACCGCGGCGCCGGCGAACACGGTGCCGCTGGTGACGCCGGTCGCGGCGCCGGGGCCGTCGTTGGTCACGGTCACGGTCAGCGTGTAGGTGCCGCCCAACGCGGCGGGGTTGGGCGTCGAGGACGTCGTGACGCCCAGATCGGCGGTCGGGGCGGCCGTGCCACCGGCGAACACGACACCGGTCGGGGCGCCGAACCCGAAGCCGGTGACGGTCGCCGTCACCGTGTTGGAGGCAAGGTCGATCACCCTGAGGCCGCCGAACTGCTGGCCGAAGCCGACGTACAGCGTGCTCCCGTCCGGGTGGACGGCCAGGTCGTTGGGGGTGCCGGTGCCCGTGATCGTGGCGGTCACCGTGTTGGTCCCGGTGCTGATCACCGACACCTGGCCGGGGTTGCCGCCCTGCCCGGAGTACGCGGTCGCGCCGTCCGGTGAGACGGCCACCGCGAACGTGGTGCCGGTGGCGAGGGTGGCGGTGACCGTGTGGGTGGCGGTGTCCACCACGGCGGTCCCGGTGCTGGTCGCGGCCACGTACAGGGTCGACCCGTCCGGGGTGAAGGCCAGGTCGCGGGGGTTGCTGATGCCCCCCACGGTGGCGACCACCGTGTTGGTCGCCGTGTCGATCACCGACACGCTGTCGGAGACGTTGGCGACGTACGCGAAGGCGCCGTCCGGGGTGATCGCCACCGCGACGGGGCGGGCCCCCACGGCGACGGTCGCGGTAACGGTGTCGGTCGCCGTGTCGATCACCGACACGCTGTCGGAGAAGCGGTTCGCCACGTAGACGAACGCCTCGTCCGGGGTGGCCGCCAGTCCCTCCGGACCCGAGCCCACCGGGATCGTCGTGACGACCGTGTTGGTCGCGGTGTCGAGGACGGCGACCGAGCCGCCGTTGATGCTGACGTAGGCGAACCCGGCGGCGGCCACGGCCGGGGCGGCCGGCAGCGCCAACGATGCCGCGCCGAGCAGCACCGCCGCCAGTACGGAGAACCAGCGTGGCCGGGCGGGGCGCAGCGGCGCGGCGCAGCGGGCACGGCGGAGGTTGCAGGCATGGACTCTCCTGTTCCTGGGGCCGCGGGCGGGCTGGAGTTCCTTGGCGTGGAACCCGCGACGGGCCCGCCGCGACAAGGCGACCACGAACAAGGTGCGTCGATCCGCTGACCCACTCGCAGGAATCGAAAGCTGAACGAGGTCGTAATTCCACCCACCTCCTCACAGCCGGAAAACACGCACTGGCGATACGCCCGAAATTCAGCCGAATAGGCGGCCGCATCGGAAACGGGTGCCGGTTTGGGTAGGGCCGCCAATGCTGATGCCCACAAAGTGCGGACAGGGTGAGTAGGCGCTACGGAAACAAGTCTCACCAGTCGTAGCGCTCATGCGGCCCACCGGCGAAACTCAATTCAACAGGCTCCGCCTGTCTGACGTGCCCCGTGGTGGTTGTCCGGTTCCGTCCGGGCCGCTCAGGCCGCGGTCGCGCGGCTGGCGGCCGGCGCCTGGGGACGGGCCGGCGGGTCGATGGGCCGCAGCCGGGACATCGGCGGGGACAGCCGCCGGCCCCGCCACAGGTACGTCCCGGCGACGGCGACAACGAGCGCGATGCCCAGGTACAGGACGCGGTAGTCGACGAAGGACACCAGGACCGCCCCGATGCCGATCGAGGCGGCCTGCGGCCCCATGATCATCGCGTCGTTCACCGCCGTCACCCGGCCGAGCAGCCACGCCGGGGTGAACCGCTGGACGAGGGTGGTGATGCCGACGATCGCCATCGGCACCCCGGCGCCGAAGACCGCCACCGCGACCATGCCCACGGGCAGCACCGGCACGGTGAGCGCGAGGGTGGCCGGGACGAACAGCAGCAGCCCCAGCGCCGCGCCGCCGATCTCGCCGTACCGGTTGATCACCGTCGGCGCGGTGAGCCCGCCCAGCAGGCCGCCCACCCCCTGGACCGCCATGAGGACGCCGACGAAGCCGGGGTCGGTCAGCCGCAGGCCCTTGTCGACGTACGCGAAGATCAGTGCCTCGCCGAAGCCCAGCGCCAGCATCGCCACCGCCGCGCCCATCACCGTACGGCGCAGCGCGGCCCGGCCGATGAGGTGGCTGTACCCGGCCATCAGCTCCTCGCGCAGCGGCTGGCGCGGCACGTACAGCCGCAGCCGCGCCGGCGGCAGCGTCGCCACCGCACCGGCGGCCACCAGGAACCCGGTGCCCGCCACGACGGCCAGCGACCACGGTCCGATGGCGACGTACAGGCCGGCGCCGACCAGCGGCCCGCACATCCGCAGCCCCTGCTTGACGGTCTGCACGGCACCGTTGGCCTCGACGAGCAGCGGGGCCGGCAGCATCTCGCGCAGCAGCGCGTTGAGGGTGGCGTTGCCGGCGATGCCCGCCAGCCCGTACAGCCCGGCCACCACGTAGATCACCCACACGTCGGCGGCGCCGCCGACCAGCAGCAGCGGCAGCAGCGCGGCCGCGGCGCCGACGTTCACCGCGGCGAAGAACGGGCGCCGCGGGAAGCGGTCCACCAGCCAGCCCACCAGCGGGGCCAGCGCCATCGGCGCCGCGACGGCGAACAGCGTCACCCCCGCGAGGCCGTCCGACCGGGTGAGGTCCTTGACCCAGATCGCGAGCGCCAGGACCAGTACCGAGTCGGCGACCAGGTTGGCGACCAGCCCGGCGAAGAGTCGGCGGAACTCGGGGAGCTTGAGGACGGTGCGCATTCAGGGGCACTCCGGTCGAGGGGGGAGGGGTGGCGGTGCCGCGGCGGTCGGTGGGGGGCCGCCTGGTGCGCGGAAAGCGTCTACTGTGGGGCCGCGGGCACCGGCACCCCCCAGGCGACGAAGCGGATCGGACGGGCACCCTCCGGCCGGTCGGCGGGTAGGGCCGCACGGCCCGCGTAGCGCAGCAGGATGGCCTCGATCTCGGCGGAGACCGCGGCCAGCTCGTCGGCGGTCAGCCACCCGATCGCCTGATTGACGAAACCGTTGTCGCGCCACGCGGCGGGCTCGGCGCGCCGGGCGGCGCGCCAGTCGCTCAACTGGTCGAGCTCGCGGCGCAGCAGCAGTTCGCTGACGGCGCTGCCGGCGTGGGCCAGCGCGGCGGAGTCGTCCGCGGCGCCCCAGCGCCGCGGACGGAAGATCGCCCGCCAGGGGCGTCGGCGGCCGGCACCGCCGCCGGCCTCCTCGACGTAGCCGTAGCGGGCCAGTTGACGGAGGTGCCAGGAGCAGTTGGCCGGACTCTGGGAGAGCCGTTCGGCGAGTTCGGTGGCGGTCGCCGGACCGCCGAGGAACAGTTCGTCCAGGAGTTGGAGTCGGACCGGATGAGCAATTGCACGCAGTTCCTGTGGATCCCGCACCTCATGCACTTCTAAATCGTTCACTCTCTGGACGCCGGTCACCCGGCCAGCGTACGGCCCGCAAGGTATCTTTAGAAAGGTTCCTTGCGAAGATCACGAGCTTGTCCCATGTTCCGACCGTCGGTGATCTTCCAACTGTCCAACGTGGTCGTCAACACCTTGTCGCCAAGGAGGTTCCGCCGGTGCCCCGCGCAGCCAGCCCCAGCGTGCGCCGCCGCCGACTCGGCGCGGAACTGCGCCGCCTCCGCGAGGGGGCCGGGCTGACCGGCGATCAGGTCGTGGAGATGATCGGCTGGGCCTCCTCGTCGAAGATCTCCCGGATCGAGAACGGTCGCAGCCGCGCCGACCTGGGCGACATTCTCGACCTGCTCGACCTGTACGGCACCACGGGGCCGCTGCGCGAGCAACTCGTGGCCATCGCGCGTGACGCGGGTAACAGTCGTGGGTGGATGCGCGCGTACCCGTCGATGACGCCGCAGCAGCGTTCGTACGCCGAACTCGAAGTCGGCTGCTCCATGATCCGCGAGTACGCGCAACAGATCCTCCCCGGTCTCATCCAGACTCCCGGATACGCCCGATGGCGGATCCTCGGCGGCCGACCGTCCGGCCCGGACGACCTGGAGGCCGAGGTCGCCGCGCGGGCCGCCCGCACCAGCCTGCTGCACGTCGAGAACGACCCGCCGGTGTACGAGGCGATCCTGGAGGAGTCCGCCTTCTCCCGCCGCGTGGCGCCGCCCGACGTCCTCGCCGACCAGCTCGAACACCTGCACGCGCTGGCCGACCTGCCGCACGTGACCCTCCGGCTGCTCGCCCCGGAGGTCGTCGTCGGACCGTGGTACGTGCCGGCGACCTCGTTCTCGATCTACCAGTTCGTCGACCCCGACGACCCCGGGACCGTCGCCGTCGAGGCGCTGGCCCGGGACCACCTCCTCAGCGACGGCAGCAGCCTACGCGAGTACCTGAGCGCGTTCGGCTGGCTGCGGGAGGCCGCCCGCTCCCCGGCGGCCACCCGCGAATGGTTCGCACAGGCGGCGAGAGCTGCCCGCGCGTCCGCACCCTCCACCCCCCAGTTGGACTCGCCGTCCTCCCCAGACGGCGAATCCGCCGGCCGTCCGGCGAAACCCCCTGCACCACGCGGCCCCGACAGCCGCATCACCGCACCCACAGCGTGAGCACGGCCGACGGCGGCCGCACGCGAAACCAACCTCACCAGGAGTTACCGACAATGACCACGCCCGAGCTCACCGGCCTGCTCCGCGACGCGCACTGGCGGACGGCCACCCGGAGCGCCTCGACGAACTGTGTCGAGGTCGCCACCCTGGACCGCGCCAACGTCGCCGTCCGCGACAGCAAGGACCGCGGCGGCCCCGTCCTCTTCTTCGGCCGCGACGCCTGGCAGGGCTTCGTCGCCGGCATCCGCGCGGGCGACTTCGACCGCGCCTGACCTGATCGCACGACACGCCTGACCGCACGACACGGTGGGGGCGGCCCGTCAGGCCGCCCCCACCGCCGTGTCCGGCGCCAGCCGGCCAGCCGGTGCCAGCCGGCCACCCGGTTCAGCCGGCCAGCCAGTGGTTGACCAGCGAGGCCGAGATCGAGGCGTTGTCGGTGACGGCGACGCGCGCGCCGTCGGGCAGCCGCAGCGTCTCCCCCGCCCGGACCGCCGCCACCTCCGCGCGGGTGAACCAGCGCGCCTCCGCGATCTCGGCCGGGTCCGGGCGCAGCGGCGTCGCGGGATCGGCCTCGGCCAGGAAGCCGAGCATCAGCGACGACGGGTACGGCCAGGGCTGCGAACCGACGTACCGGATGTCGCCCACCGCGACCCCCACCTCCTCCCCGACCTCGCGGGCCACCGCCGACTCGGCCGACTCCCCCGGCTCCACGAAGCCGGCGAGGCAGGAGAAGCGCTTCACCTCCGCGTTGTCCCACCCTGCACCCACGGCCAGCAGACACTGCCCCTGCGTACCTGGCCGGCCGTCCCAGAGCAGCATGATCACCGCCGGGTCGGTCCGCGGCCAGGAGCGGGCACCCTCGGCGTCCACGTGGGACCAGCCGGCCTCGCCGGCCGTCGTCGGCGTACCGGACCGGGCGGCGTACCGGTGGCGGGCGTGCCAGTGGGCGATGCCCAGCGCGGTGACCAGAAGGTCGGCGTGCAACGGGGACAGCACGTGCGCCGCGTCCCGCAGGCCGGCCAGCCGCTGACCGGCGGAGGGCGCCAGCGGGGCGTCGACCGCGAAGTACGGCGTCCCCTCGCCGTCGACGCCCAGGAACCACGCGCCGACGCCCGGCGCGGCCGCCGTAGGCGCCTCGCCGGTGCCCCGCAGGACCAGCCCGTCGGCCTCGTCGACCGCCGCGACCCCGGCGCCGGTGTCGACCACCACGAGCCGGGCGCGGGACCAGGCCGCCGCCAGCCACTCGTCGTCGGCGCGGCGGTGCGCGGCCCGGTCCAGGACCGCGCGCGCCAGTGGAATGTCGGCCAACTACCCCGTCCCGTCTGCTCCCGGCCCGGCGCCCCCGGCGGGGCGGCCGCGCCGCCTGCGCCTACGCGGCCCGCTCCACCGGCAGCAGCGCCGCCAGCCCCGGCTCGATCCGCGCGACCTCGCCGAGCACGATGCCGACCGCCCGCGACGGCGCCAGGTACCGCGCCGCCGCCTCGGCCACCTGCTCGCGGGTCGCCGACGCCAGCGCCTCGCTGTACGTCGCCACGTGGTCGATCCGCAGCCCCAGCCCCGCGTACGCGGTGACCAGGCCCGCGAGGCCCGCCTGCGTCGACATCTGGATCCGCAGCGCGCCGAGGACGTAGTTGCGCGCCTGCTCCAGCTCGTGCGGCTCCGCCGGCAGGCTCGCCGCCCGGCCCAGCTCGTACATCGTCTCCAGCATCGCCGGGGCGGTGACCTCCGTGGCGACCTCGGCCGACAGCACGATCATCGAACCGGCCGCGCCGTGCTCGACGCTGGCGAACGGGCTGTAGGTGTACCCCTTGTCCTCGCGGATGTTCTCCACCCAGCGGGAGGAGAAGTACCCGCCGAAGACCAGGTTGGCCAACTGCATCGCCGCGTGCTCCGGGTGGCTGCGCCCCACCGCCGGCAGCGCCAGCCGCAGCGAGGACTGCACCGCGCCGGGCCGGTCGACCAGCAGCAGCGGCGCCTCCGGCGGCCCGGGGATCGCCGGTATCGCCTTGCCGGCCGCCTCGCCCCTCCACCGCCCGAGCGCGGCTTCGACGCGGTCGAGGGCCTGCTCCGGGCGGATGTCGCCCACGACCACGAGGTACGCCCCCCGCGGGGTGACCCGCAGCGCGTGCAGTCCGCGCAGGTGCCCCGCCCCGACCGCGCGGACCTGGGCCGCCCCCGGCACCTCCACGGCGTACGGGTGGCCGCCGAACCGGCGGCGCAGCAGCGCCGCCCGCGCGAGGTGTCCCGGCTGGGTCTCGGCGATCTCGATGTGGTCGGCCAGCCGCTCGCGCTCGGTGGTCACCTCGTGCGCCGGGTACGCCGCGTCGGCGAGCACCTCGTGCAGCAGCTCCAGCGTGGTGTCCAGCCCGCTGGCCAGGCAGTTGCCCGAGACGGTCAGCCAGTCGGGGTCGTGGTCGGCGCCGAAGCCGCCGCCGACGGCCTGGAGCGCAGCGGCCAGCTCGACGGCCGAGCGCTGCGAGGTGCCGGTGAACAGCGCCGAGGCCAGGACGCTGGCCCGGGCCAGCGGCGCCCTGGCGAAGGGGATCCGCAGCCGGATCTCCACCAGCGGTACCGCCGGGCGGCGCACGGCGATCACCGTGAGGCCGCTGCGCAGCCGGCGCTCCGCCGTGGCCGGGATCTTCAACTTCGTCGGCCGGCCCAGCGCCGGCAGCTCCGTCACCGTCACCGCGCACCTCCGGGCATCGCCTCGACCACCGCGCGACGCTGCGGGCGCAGCGTCGCCGCCGCCGCGGACACCTGCTCCGCGGTCACCTCCGACACCAGTCCGGGTAGCGCGTTGAGCAGCTCCGGGGCGCCGCGCTGCTGCTCCAGCACCGCCATCCGCAGCGAGCGCTGGAGGACCGAGTCGGTGTCGCGCAGCAGGTGGGTACACATCCGGGCGCTGACCCGGGCCAGCTCGTCGGCCGGCACTCCGCCGGTGGCCACCCGGTCCAGCTCCTCGTCGGCCGCGGTCAGCACCGCGTCCGTGCTGCCGCCCGGCGGCAGGCCCGCCTGCATCAGCAGGGCCGTCGGGTTGCGCGCGTCGAACGGGTCGCCCATGAAGCCCAGGTACGCGCCGACCTGCGTCGCCGACCGGTCGTCCTGCACCAGCCGCCGGACGAGCCGGGAGGCGTCGCCGTCGGTGAGGACCTCGGCCAGCACCACGTAGGGCAGGTAGGCGGCCAGATCCGCCACCGGGTCCGGCACCCGCCAGCCCGCCGCGATCATCGGCAGCGGCGCGAGCGCGTCGGTGTACGCCGCCCGCCGCTCGGCGGTCAGGTCCGGCTCGTCGAAGTCCGGGCGCTCCGGCGCCGGCCGGGCCTCGACGCTGCCGAAGTGCCGCTCCACGAGCGCGGTGCAGGCTGCCACGTCGAAGTCGCCGGAGACGGTCAGCACTGCGTTGCCGCACGCGTAGTACCGGTGGAAGAACTCGGCGGCGTCGTCGACGGTCGCGCTCTCCAGGTCGACGAACGAGCCGTACCCGTCGTGGGCGTTCGGGAACGTCTCGAACATCACCGGCGGCAGCTTCAGCCACGGGAAGCCGCCGTACGGGCGGTTGAGGACGTTGACCCGGATCTCCTCCTTGACCACGTCCACCTGGTTGCGCAGATTCTCCTCGGTCAGCGCCGGGCCGCGCATCCGGTCGGCCTCCAGGAACAGCGCGCGCTCCAGGGCGTTGCTCGGCATGATCTCGAAGTAGTCGGTGTAGTCCAGGTGGGTGGAGCCGTTGAAGCTGCCGCCCGAACCCTGTACGTGCCGGAAGTGGGCCAGCTTCTCCAGGTTCGCCGAGCCCTGGAACATGAGGTGCTCGAACAGGTGCGCGAAGCCCGTGCGGCCCTCGGGCTCCGACCGGATGCCCACGTCGTAGACGACCGCGACCCCGACGACCGGCGCGCTGCGGTCGGGGCTGAGCACCACCCGCAGGCCGTTGTCCAAGGTGAACCGCTCCGCGGGGTACCGGGTCACCGGTACTTTCACTGTCTTCATCCGCCCTGCCACCCCCCGACCCTAGCCTGCCGCGCTCCCCGACCACGTCACTCACCCGAGGATTGCCCCGGCGAGCGACGCCGGCCCGCCGCCGGGACGCACGGGAAGCAACGCACCGATGCCGTCCAGCACGGTGCGCGCGTGCCTGACACCCGCCACCCGTAGGGGTAAGCGGGCTTGTGTGACCGAGGGATCGACCTGACCCGACCACCAGCCGGTCTCGGGCGCCGACTCCGCCCGCCGCGACCTCCCTACGTTCCATTGAGGGCTGACGTGCTGTGGCGCGACTCGATGGCCGACCGCAGGAGACCTGCCGGGCACGGTCCCGCCCGGCGGGTCGGGTGGCGCGCCCGCTGCGCGGCCGGCGGTCAGGCCGGTTGGTTGGCGCGGGCCACCAGGGTGTCGGCGAGGGTCCGGGCCTGGCGGCGGATCTCCGGCAGTGCCGTGGTCTCCCAGAAGCAGCCGCGCCGGGCCGGGCCGACCGCCCACAGCGTGTCCTGCGGACTGCCCGTGCTGTCCACGATCGCGCCGTCCGCGCCGACGTCCAGCCCCAGCCCGTACGGCCCGGGTCGGGCGAGGCCGGCCGCCACCAGGCTGCGGACCACCGGCGCGGCGTGCGCCGGCCACAGGCCGGGGCCGGTGCAGTTGATCACGGCGCCGAACCGCTCGTCGGTCTCCGGCGCGTCCGACAGGTTGGCCCGCAGGACGCTGTCGGCGTCCGCCCACAGGTGCCGCAGCCGGCCCGTACGCACGACCAGCGCGCCGGAGCGGCGGAGCTCGTCGAGGTCGTCGGCCACGACGGGGGCCATCCGGTGCCGGTGCACCTCCCAGTACCGGGCGACGTGCCGCAGGAAACGCTCCCGCTCGGCGGCGGTGAAACCGCGCCAGTAGCCGTCGAGGTGCGGCCGCAGGCCGTCGACCACGGCGCGCCAGTCGCCGGTCTCGGCGGCCGCGGACCGCACGGCCCGGACCAGCGCCGACAGCGACCGGGCTGCCGGCGGCCAGCCCGCCGGCAGTGCGGCGGGCTGGCCGCCGCGGCGGTGGGTGCGGGGCAGGAGGCCGTGCCGCGAGGTCATCACCACCGGCGCCTGGTGGCCGCCGCGGGTGAGGGTCAGGGCCACGTCCACCGCGGTGAGGCCGCTGCCCAGCAGCAGCACGGGCCGGTCGGTCGGAATCTGGGTGAGGGCGTGGGCGGCCCACGGGTCGGTGATGACCGCCGGGTGCCCGTACAGATGGGGGCCGATGCAGGCCGGGATGCCCGGGGTGGCGTTGCCGACGGCCAGGACGACCCGGTCGGCGGCGACCTGGGCGCCGTCGCGCAGCAGCAGCCGCGCGTGCCCCGGCCCGTCGACGGCCACGTGGTCGACGGTGGCCTGGGCGACGCCGAACCGGTCGGCGTACCCGCCGCGCAGGTCCGAGAAGACGTCGCGCAGGTAGGCGCCGAACCACTGGCGGGCGACGAAGGCGCCCGGCTCGACCGGGCGGCCGCGGGCCGCCGACCAGTCCAGGAAGTGGCCCACGTCGTCGGGGTCGGCGCTCATCGCGGCGGCCGGGGAGTTCAGCAGGTGCCACGGCGCCGCCGCGCCGTAGGCGACGCCCGGGCCGGGGGCGGGCTCGGCGGCGAGCAGGCGCACCCGCGCCGAGGTGCGGCGCAGCAGCTCCCTGCTGACCAGGACGCCACTGGCGCCGCCGCCGATGACGGCGACGACCTCGCCGGTGTCCGTCGCGGATCCTGCCATGCCGACCTCCGTGGGAAGGCGGCCCGCCGACCCGCTGACCGCTGCCGGGTAATCCTAGCGATGCGATAGGAAATAGCGAGGTCTCCGGACTCCTCGGTGACCCATCGATTCACTCCTGCGGTACCTGGGTGACCAGGGCGGCGAGTCCCGCGGCGTCCAGCAGGTCCGCCGGCCGGACGGTCACCCCCTCCGCGACGTAGTGGAACGCCGCGCGGACCCGCGCCACATCGACCCGGGCGAGCTGGGACCAGGCCAGCCGGTACGCCGCGAGCTGGACCGCCGCCGCCTCGGCCGCCGGCCCGGCGGGCCGGCGGCCCGTCTTCCAGTCGACGACGTCGAACCCGCCGTCGGCGTCGGCGAAGACCGCGTCCATCCGCCCGCGCAGCACCACGCCGCCGACCACGGTGGCGAACGGGACCTCGACGTCGGCCGGGGTGCGGTCCGCCCACTCGCTGGCCAGGAACGCCGTGCGCAGCCCGGCCAGCGCCGCGTCCCCGGCGGCGCCCTCGTCGGCGGCGCCGGGCAGTTCCTCGACGTCCCACAGCCGGTCCCCGCCGAAGCGGCGCTCCAGCCAGGCGTGGAAGGCCGTCCCGCGGCGGGCGTACGGGTCGGGGCGGCGGGGCAGCGGCCGGCGCAGGGAGCGGGCGAGCGCCTGCGGGTCGTGGCGGAGCGCGACGAGCTGGGACACCGACAGGTGCGCCGGCAGCGGCACCGCGACCGCTCCCGCCCGGCGGGACCGGCGCTCCCGCTCGGCCAGCAGCAGCAGCGTGTCCGCCCGCCACCGCCGGACCACCGGGTCCGGGCTCTCGGCTTCCTCCTCCCCCGCCGCCGCGGGTCCGCCCGGGGTGTCGGGGCGCCCGGCGGCGAGGGCGGCGCGGACGAGTTCCGCGGCGGCCTCCAGGTCGGGGCGGCGGGCGCCCAGCGGGTCCGCGGGCCACACGCCGGCCGTCGCGGCGGCCTCCAGCGGGTGTACCGCGTCGTCGGCCGGGTCCGGCTCCCAGTGGTCGACCACCCCCGCCCCGGCGGCGCACGCCGCGCGCACCTCCGCCAGGAACGCCGACGGCCCCCGCGGCCGCTTGACGTCCTCGCCCCACCAGTGGCCGGAGGCCAGCAGCAGCCGGCGGGGCCGGGTGACGGCGACGTACGCCAGGCGCCGCTCCTCCCGCTCGTCGTGGGCCTCCCAGTCGGCGAGGAACGCCTTGCGCGACTCGTTCAGCTCCTTCTGGTCCGCCGGGGTGGTGACGTCCAGGGCCGGCAGGCCGTCGGCGTCGCCGCGCAGCGGGAACGGCAGCGCGCCGACGCCCTTGAGGAAGTGGTCGGCGCCCTGGACCCGGCCCGGCCAGACGTGCCGGGTGAGCCCGGCGACGGCCACGACGTCCCACTCCAGGCCCTTGGCGGCGTGCGCGGTCAGGATCTGCACGGCGCCCTCGGCGACGTCCACCTCCCCCGGACTGAGGCCGCGCTCCTCGTCCTCGGCGGCGGCCAGGTAGGACAGGAACGCGGTCAGCGTCGGCGCGTCCGACTCCGCCGCGAACCGGGCCGCCGCGTCGCCGAGCGCGTCCAGGTGGGCGCGGGCCAGGCCGGCGTCGCCGTCGGTACCGGCGCCGGCCCGGACCGCGACCTCCACGTCCAGTCCGATGGTGCGCTCGACGTCGGCGACGAGGTCCGACAGCGGCTGGTCGAGCCGGCGGCGCAGGGCCGCCAACTCCCGGGCGTACGCGGTGAGCCGGGCGTGGCCGGCCGGCGAGTAGGCGCCGGGCTCGCCCAGGTCGGCCAGTGCCTCGCTGAGGGTCGCGTCGTCGAGCCGGTCGGTGACCACCTCCGGCTCGTCGGCGGCCGCCGGGCCGCGCCGCTCGGCGGCCAGCCGGCGGGACCGCCGGTGCAGGGCGACCAGGTCGCGCGGCCCGAGCCGCCACCGCGCGCCGGTCAGGCCGCGCAGCAGCGCCGCCCCGTCGGCCGGGTCGGCCAGGGCGCGCAGCGTGCAGACGACGTCGCGGACCTCCGGGGTGTCCAGCAGGCCGCCCAGTCCCACCACCTCGACCGGCAGGCCCCGGGCGCGCAGGGCCGCCTCGATCGCCGGGATCATCTTGCGCACCCGGATGAGGACCGCCGTAGTGGGCCGCCGCGCCACCGGGATCGCCTGCGGCGGCGTGTCCGGCCGCACGCGGGCGGCGGCGCGCCACGCGTGCGCCACGCCGTCGGCGATCCAGTCGGCCTCGTCGGCGTACGTGGCCAGCAGCGCGCAGTGGACGGTGGCGCCCCGGTGCCCGCGGGCGGTGCGGCCGCCGACGGTGTCGGCGACCCGGGGGGCGGCGGCCAGCGCGGCGACCCGCGCGCCGGCCGCCCGCAGCGGGCCGGACAGCGTGTTGGCCACCGCCAGGATCTCCGGCCGGTTCCGCCAGCTCGTCCGGAGCTGCCGCACCGGCGCGGGCCGGCCGGCGGCGTCGGGGAACGCGGCGGGGAACCTGTCCAGGGTGCCCGCGCTCGCCCCGCGCCAGCCGTAGATCGCCTGGCAGGGGTCGCCGACGGCGGTCACCGGGTGCCCGCCGCCGAACAGTGCCCGCAGCAGCACCACCTGGGCGTGCGAGGTGTCCTGGTACTCGTCCAGCAGCACCACCCGGAACCGCTCCCGCTCGGCGCGCCCCACGTCGGAGTGGTCGCGGGCGACGGCGGCCGCGCGGGCGAGCTGGTCGCCGAAGTCCATCGCCTCCAGGTCGCGCTTGCGGGCGGCGTACCGGTGCAGCAGCGGCAGCAGCGCGCGCCGGGCGCCCTGCCGGCTCAGCAGCTCCCGCACGTCGGCGTACACCCGCCCGGGAAGCCGCTCGACCCGGGCGAGGAACTCGCCGGTCCACTCCGCCAGGTCGGCCGGGGCGACGAGGTGCTCGGCCAGCTCCCCGGCCAGCTTGAGCACGTCGGCGACCACGGTGGCCGGCGCGCGCTCCACCTCGGACAGGTCGCCGTCGTACGTACGCACGACGGTGTCGGCGAGCTGCCAGCAGCTCGCCTCGGTGAGCAGCCGGACGGCGGGCTCGAAGCCGCCGCGCAGGCCGTGCTCGGTGACGATCCGGGCGGCGTACGAGTGGTAGGTGGCCACCGTCGGCTCCCCGCCGACGCCCGCGTCGGGTTCGCGGGCCGGGTGGCCCAGCCGCCGGTCGAGCTGGTGCAGCCGGGTCCGGACCCGGTGCGCCAGTTCACCGGCCGCCTTGCGGGTGAACGTCAGGCCGAGGATCTCGTCCGCGCGCACGTGGTCGTTGGCGACCAGCCAGACGACCCGGCCCGCCATCGTCTCGGTCTTGCCCGAACCCGCGCCGGCCACCACGAGCAGCGGCGCGACCGGCGCGGAGATGATCGCGGCCTGCTCGTCGGTGGGCGGGTGCTCCAGTCCGAGCAGCTCCGCCAGCTCGACGGGGGTGTACCGCGGCCCGGCGCTCGCCTCACCCATCCGCGCCCCCGCCGGCCCCGGCCGCGCCCCCGGGGGGCGCCACCACCTGGCGGCCCTTGCCCGAGACCGGGCAGCAGACCCGGACGGGGCAGGTCTGGCAGCGGGCGTTGGCCACAGCGGCGAAGGTCGACGCGGCCATCGTCCGCGCCGTGCGCGCCACCATCTCCCGCGCCCAGCTTGGATCCTCGGTCTCGGCCACCGGCGGCTGCGCCTGCTCCCGGGCCGTCGCCGCCGGGGTGCCGAGCTGGACGAGCGCCGCGCCGCCGGACTCCTGTCCGTACTCGGCGAACGCCCCCTCCTCCACCGCCACCTGGTAGGCGCCAAGCTGCGGGTGCGCCGCCAGCTCCGGGGCGGTCACCGAGGTGGTCCGGCCGGTCTTGAGGTCGACGACCACCAGCCGGCCCTGCGCGTCGACCTCCAGCCGGTCCACCCGGCCGGTCAGCTCGACCACCGGCGTCGCGTCGTCGAGCCGGACCGCGAACTCCCGCTCGATCGCCAGCAGCCGCCGCGGGTTGCCGGCCAGCCAGCCCAGCAGCTTGTCCACCATCACCTCGGCCCGGCGCCGCTCCCGACCGGCCAGCCAGCGCGCCGCCAGCTCGATCGCGTCGAACCGGGAGGCGACGTAGCCGAGCAGCGCGGCGCGGTCGGCCTGCGCGTCCTCGGCCAGCATGGCCGCGTTGTGCACCAGGTTGCCGACCCCCTGGGCGGCGCTGGCCGCCGCGGCGCCGCCGTGGCGCTCCAGGAGCCAGCGCAGGCTGCACCGCAGCACGCTCTCCATCGTGGAGGGCGTGACGCGCACGGCGTCGTCCTCGGCGTACAGCGGGCCGGCGTCGGACAGCGCGGGCAGCCCCCACCACTGGTCGGGGTGCGCGCCGGGGACCCCCGCGGCGGCGAGCTGGGCCAACTGGTCGGCCGCCGCCCGGCGGCGCGGCTCCGGCGCGGCGGGGTCGGCGACGGCGGCCCGCAGCTCGGCCACCAGGGCCGGCAGCGTCAGCGCCCGGGGCAGCCGCCGGACCGGCAGCGCCGGCACCGCCTCGCCGGCACCGGCCGCCCCGGCGCCCAGCTCGTGCAGGAACCGGCTGGGCTGCTCCTCGCCGTCGGCGCCGCCGACCGCCCCGGAGGCGACCGCCGTCGCCACCAGCCGCCGCCGGGCGCGGCTGACCGCGACGTGGAACAGCCGGCGCTCGTCGTCCAGCAGTGCCGACACCTGGCCGGCCGCCGCGGCCGCCCCGCCGGTACCGGCCCGCCCGGCCACGAGGTCGACCAGCCGCTCGGCGCCCAGCAGGCTGCCGCGCAGCCGCAGGTCCGGCCACACGCCCTCCTGGACGCCGGCCACGACGACCACGTCCCACTCCAGGCCCTTGGCCGCGTGCGCGGACAGCAGCGCGACCGTCTCCTCCCGGACCGCCGTCGGCGCCAGGCTGTCGGCCGCCACCTGCTGGCCCAGTACGTGGTCGAGGAACACCTCGGTGCGCGCGCCGGGCAGCCGGTCGACGAAGCGGGCCGCCAGCGCGAACAGCGCGACCACGGCGTCCAGGTCCTGGTCGGCGGCCGCGGCCCGCCGCCGCTGCACGTGCCCGGCCTCCCCCTCGCGCGGCGGCCGGGTGGCCAGGGCCGCCCAGCGCTCGGCCAGCCCGGTGCGCTGCCAGAGCGCCCACAGGACGTCCTCGACCGTCGAGCCGGGTGCCTCGTGCGCCCGCCGCGCGGCCGCCAGCGCGTCGGCCACCGCGCGCGCCGGCTCCGCCCAGCGCCGCTCGACCGCGGCCAGCTCGGTCGGGTCGCGCAGCGCCTCCACCAGCAGGTCGCCGGTGGACCGGTCGTCGCCCGCGGCGAGCGCCAGGGCGCGCAGGCCCTGCCGCAGCCGCCGCTCGGCCAGCGGGTCGGCGCCGCCCAGCGGCGAGTGCAGGAGGGCGACGGCGGCGTCCTCGTCCAGCGCCGCCGGGTCCACGGCGCAGCGCAGCACCCGCAGCAGCGGCGCGACGGCCGGCTGCCGGTGCAGCGGCGACTCCTCGACCTGGGTGGACGTGGGCACGCCGGCCACGTGCAGGGCGCGCTGGATCGCCGGGAGCTGGCCCCGCGCCGACCGGACCAGGACCGCCATCCGGGACCAGGGCACACCGTCGCGCAGGTGCGCCTCGCGCAGCACGTGGGCAGCGTAGGCGGCCTCGCTGGTGGCGGTGCGGAAGGTAGCGACCTCCACCGGCGGCCGCCCCTCCGCGCCGGGCTGGCCGGCCGCGGGGCCGCCCGGGACGCCGACCGCGCCGCCCGCGGGGCCGACCGGGGTGGCCGCGGGGTCGGCCGGGGTGGGGTGCCGGTGCGGGCCGGGGCCGCGCAGGCGGGCGGCGACCCGCCGGCTCGCGGCCCACAGCTCGCCGCCGCACCGGTGGACGGTGTCCAGCACCGCGGTCGCCGCCGGGGACCCCGGGCCGGCGAACCGGTCGCCGAAGTCGCGGACCCCCGCCGGGTCGGCGCCGCGGAAGCCGTAGATCGCGCTGTCCGGGTCGGCGAAGGCCACCACCGGGGCGCCGCCGCCGGCCACGAGCGCCAGCAGCTCCCGCTGGGCGGGGTCGGTCTCGGCGTACTCGTCGACGTAGACGTACGCCAGCCGGCGGCGCTCGGCCGCCAGCAGCTCCGGGTCGGCGCGCAGCAGGTCCGCGGCGGCGCGGATCAGCTCCGCGTGGTCGTACGCCGGGGCGCCGCGGGTGGTCGCCTCGCGCAGGGCGAGCACCTCGACGTACTGGTCGACGAAGTCGGCGGCGCTGACCCAGTCCGGGCGGCCGAGGTCCCGCCCCAGCCTCGCCAGCTCGGCGGCGTCGATGCCGCGCTCGGCGGTCCGCAGGAGCAGGTCGCGGAGCTGGCCGGCGAACGCGCGGGTGCCCAGCGCCGCGGCCAGCCCGGCCGGCCAGGGCACCGTCGGCACGCCGTCGCCGGGCTCCAGCAGCTCGCGGATGACGAGGTCCTGCTCGGGGCCGCTGAGCAGCCGCGGCGCCGGCTCGCCGGCCGCGCCCGCGGCCCGGCACAGCAGCCCGAAGGCGTACGCGTGGAAGGTCCGCACCAGCGGCTCGTGCACCGCGTCGGCGGCGCCGGTCACCCGCGCCTCGATCCGGTGCCGCAGCGCCCCGGCGGCCCGCCGGCCGAAGGTGAGCACGAGGATCCGCTCGGGGTCGACGCCGGTGGCGACGCGGGCGGCCACGGCCTCCACCAGCACCCGGGTCTTGCCGGTGCCGGGCGCGCCGAGGACCAGCAGCGCGCCCGCGCCGTGGTCGACGACCCGCTGCTGGGCGGCGTCGGCGGCGGGCCGCGGCGCCGGCGCCGCGGCGGCGGGCCCGCCAGGGGGGGCGCCGCCGTCGGTCGGGCGGCGCACCAGCCGGAACTGCGGCGTGCTCACGCCGGTATGAGACCACGCCGGTACGACGGCGGGACACCGGCACGCCCCGCGGGGGTGCCGCCCCGCACCACACCCGACCGGTGGTCAGTCGGCGCGCGGGGCGCCACCCGGCCGCAGCGGGGCGCACCGGGCCAGCGCCGCGGCCGTCCCCGGGTCCCCGGTCCGGTCCGGGTCGCCGGGCGGGACGCCCCGGTCGCGCAGGCAGCTACGGTAGGCCGCGCCGGGGCCGCGCGCGCCGGGTCGCCGCGCCGGGCGCAGCGGCCCGCACGCGTGCCGGGCCTTCTCCCAGGTGGCGTCGTCGACGCCCGGCGGCTTGCCGAACACCCCGCCGGACCGGCGGGCGGGGCGGTCGGCCGGCGGCGTGCCGCCGGGGTGCGAGCGGCCCGCGCCCGGGCTGCGGGCGGGGCGGCCGGACGGGCGGGTGAGCACCACGCCGTTGTCGCGCAGGCAGTCGAGGTACGCCCTGAACTGGCCGTCCCGGCCGCCACCCGCGGCGGGCCGCGGCTCCGCGTCCGCGCCGCAGCACCCGCCGAGCACCAGGGCGCCGGCCACCAGGACAGCCGCCGCGGCACTCCCCGACCTCGCGCTACGCCACACCGGTGCCTCCTGCGAGGGTGCGCGGCGGTCGGTGGAGCCGCCCTGCGGGCCGCGGTCCGGTCAGCCAACGCGCCTCAGCTCAGCGCCAGGTGGGACGCGACTCGGAGTTTCCTCGGAATCGGACCCGACCCCTGCGCTGTCGTGGCGGGCGTTCCCGGCCGGGTTCCGGTTCGCGGAGGTGCCGATCCGGTTCGCCGGCCGACGGCTGCCAGGCGGCCCGACCGGGGGCGCCGGTCCTCCCCCGCCGTCCGCCGCCGCACCAGCACCGCCCCGGGTGCGCGGCTCAGGAGTCGTCGGTGTCGGCCGCGGGCAGGAGCACCCGGAAGGTGGCGCCGCGGCCGGGCGTCGAGTCCAGGGCGACGGTACCGCCGTGGCCGTGCACGATCGCCGACACGATCGCCAGCCCGAGGCCCGCGCCCCCGCCGAGCGACCGGGTCCGGCTGGCGTCGACCCGGTACAGCCGCTCGAACACCCGGTCGGCGTGCGCGGGCGCGATGCCGACACCGGTGTCGGACACCTCCAGGACCGCCACCGGGCCGTCCGGCCGGTCCGGCGGGTCGGCGTCGGTCGGCGCGTCCCGGCTGCCCACCCGGACGGTCACCGTCGCGTGCGCGCCCGCGTGCCGGAGGGCGTTGTCGACGAGGTTCGCCGCGACCTGGCGCAGCCGGTGCTCGTCGCCGTCGACCAGGACCGGGCCGAGGTCCCCGGCGACCGGCTCCAGGCGGACGGTCCGCTGCGGCGCGCGCGCCCGGGCGTCCCGGACGGTGTCGGCGACCACGGCCGTCAGGTCGACCCGCTCGCGGGCCATCGGGCGCTGGACGTCGAGCCGCGCGAGCAGGAGCAGGTCGTCGACGAGCAGGCCCATCCGCACCGCCTCGTCCTCGATCCGGCCGATGGTCTCGTCCAGCGCCGGCCCGGGCGGGGCGCCGCCGCGGCGGTACAGCTCGGCGAAGCCGCGGATCGACGTCAGCGGCGTGCGCAGCTCGTGGGAGGCGTCGCCGAGGAACCTGCGCAGCCGGTGCTCGGACTGCGCCCGCGCGGCGACCTCCGCCTCCAGCCGCGCGAGCATCCCGTTGAGGGTGGCGCCGAGCCGCCCGGGCTCGGTGTGCGGGTCGCCGCCCGGTACCCGCCGGGACAGGTCCCCGACCGTGATCCGCGCCGCGACCTCGCCCATCCGGGTCAGCGGGCTGAGCCCGATCCGCACCACCCAGAAGCCGACCAGCCCGAGTGCGACCAGCACCACGCCGCCGGCCGCGGCGTCGATGAGCAGCAGCGACCGGGTGGTGGCGGCGACCTCCCGCAGGGACGCGGCCAGCACGACGACGCCGCCCCCCTCCCGGCTCCGGGCCACCGCCCGCCAGGTGCCGTCGGCGGCGACGGTGAACGGCCGGCCGGTCGCGGCGCGCGCCCGCAGGGCGGGGTAGTCGGGCAGCGTCGGCGCCCGCAGCGCCGGGTCGACCTCGCTGCGGCCGGCCAGCACCCCGTCGGCGCCGTAGAAGTACAGCGCGACGTCGGCGCCGAGGGTCCCGGCGCGGTCCCGGCCCGCCGGGGGCGGCGTACCGCGGGCGGCGCGGTGGCCCATCGCGGTCAGCCGCTCGTCGACCTGGTCGACGAGGTACGTGCGCAGCAGCACCACGCCCGCGGCGTTGGCGGCGACGAGCCCGACCGCGGACAGCAGGATCAGCGCCGCGGCCAGCCGGGCGCGCAGGGTCCACGGCCGCCACGCCGGCCGCGTCCACGCCGGACGCGCCCACGCGGGCCATGACCGCCACGCCGGACGCGCCCACGCGGGCCACGGTCGGCGCGCCCACCACCGGCGCCGCGTCGGGCGCGGCGCGGTCACGCCTCCGCGCCCCGCGGCAGCCGCAGCGCGTACCCCACCCCGCGCACCGTGTGGATCAGCGGCGGTCCCGTCCGGTCGATCTTGCGGCGCAGGTAGTAGACGTACGACTCCACGATCCGGCCGTCGCCGCCGAAGTCGTACTCCCACACCCGGTCCAGGATCTGCGCCTTGCTGACCACCCGGCCGGCGTTGGCCAGCAGGTACCGCAGCAGCCGGAACTCCGTCGGCGACAGGTCGATCCGCTGCCCGCCCCGCCGCACCTCGTACGCCTCGACGTCGAGTTGCAGGTCCGCGTAGCTGAGGACGGTCTGCTCGGCCGCGGGCTCGTCGGCGGCCTCCGTGCCGGACCGGCGCAGGATCGCCCGGATCCGCAGCACGACCTCCTCCAGGCTGAACGGCTTGGTCACGTAGTCGTCGGCGCCCGCGTCGAGCCCGGCGATCCGGTCGCCGACGGCGTCGCGGGCGGTGAGGAACAGTACCGGCGTCCCGTGGCCGGCCTGGCGCAGCCGGCGGGCGACCTGGAAGCCGTCCAGATCGGGCAGCATCACGTCGAGGATCACCAGGTCCGGCGCGTACTCCTCCGCCGCGATCAGCGCGGCGTGCCCGGTCCCGGCGACCCGGACGTCGAACTGGAGGAGCCGCAGCGTCGCCGACAGCAGGGCGGAGATGTGCGGCTCGTCGTCGACCACGAGCACGCGGGTACCGCGCGGCGGCTGGCTGCTCGCGCCCACAGCACCCCCTTCGGCCACGGATGTCGAAGGCAGTGTTCTAGCAGCGGCCCCTGAAGCCCCGGTGTGGCGCGGCTGAGCCCCCGCGGGGGCTCAGCCGCGCCGGAGGGCTCAGCCCGGGCGGCGTCACAGCCGGTCGGCGGCCTCCTGCTGGTCGCGGACGAGCCGGGCGGCCGCGGCGCGCTCGGCCTGCTCCTGGGCCGTGATCGCGGAGTCGGCGGCCACGACGTGCTGCAGCGCCTCGTCGACGTCGTCGGTGACGGTCAGCAGTTCGAGGTCCGCCTCGGCGATCTTGCCGGCGGTCGCCATCGTCGTGCGCAGCCAGTCGACCAGGCCGCCCCAGTACGCCGTTCCCATCAGGACCACCGGGAAGCGGGTCACCTTCCGGGTCTGCACCAGCGTCAGTGCCTCGAACAGTTCGTCCATGGTGCCGAAGCCGCCGGGCAGCACGATGAACGCCTGGGCGTACTTGACGAACATGGTCTTGCGGGCGAAGAAGTACCGGAAGTCGATGCCGAGGTCGACCCACTCGTTCATGCCCTGCTCGAAGGGCAGCTCGATGCCGAGCCCGACCGACAGCCCGCCGGCCTCGGCGGCGCCTTTGTTCGCCGCGGCCATGACGCCCGGCCCGCCGCCGGTGATGACCGCGAACCCGGCCCGGGCCAGCGCCTCGCCGATCCGCTCGCCGAGCCGCCACTCGTCGCTGCCCGGCTTGCTGCGGGCCGAGCCGAAGACGCTGACCGCCGCCGGCAGGTCCGCCATGGTGTCGAAGCCCTCGACGAACTCCGACAGGATCCGCAGCGCGCGCCACGAGTCCTTCGTCTTCCAGTCCTCGCGGGAGCGGGAGTCGAGCAGGCGCTGGTCGGCCGTGCTGGGCGGGATCGCGTCGCGGCGGGTCAGGACCGCGCCGCTGTGCCGTTCGCGCCCCCGGCGCACCGCCGCCCGTTCGCGGCGCGCGTGCGCCGCCGCCTCGGTTGCCGGTGCCTCGCGCGCCGGCTCCCCGGCGCCGCCCAGAGCATCATTCATGGTCATTACCGTAGTGTCCGGGGACTGTATCGTCGCAGACCGCAACCTTTTCCGCCCCTGAAGCGTCTATAACGTAAAGACGCGGGTATGCCGGCGCGTACCCGAACCGGGGGAAGGGGGGCACCACCGATGACCCGTACCAGCCTGGTCCGGCGACGCCGTGTCCTGAATCGCCGCATCCGCGCGGCCGTCGCGGCCCGTCGGCTGGCTGCCGCCGTCCGGGACCTCGACGCCAAGGCCCTCGCGCCCGAGGAGCGGGTCCCCGCGGTCGCCTGAACCGGCCCGCCTCAGGCACTCCCCTGCCCGGGCCGACCGGTGTCCCCCGCCCGAGGCGGCGGGTCCACCGTGGACAGAGCGACCTCAGCCCGCCAGCCACGCCCGCAGCACCCGGGCCCCCTCGACGATCCGCGGAATCTCGACGTGCTCGTCGCGCCGGTGCGCCAGGTTCGGGTCGCCGGGGCCGAAGTTGACCGCCGGCACGCCGCGCGCCGAGAACCGGGACACGTCGGTCCAGCCCAGCTTCGCGGCGGGCGCGTCGCCGACCGCGGCGAGGAAGTCCCGGGCCGCCGGCTGGTCCAGGCCGGGCAGCGCGCCGCCCGCCACGTCGACCACCGCCACCGGGTAGCCGGCGAAGACCTCCCGCACGTGCGCCAGGGCGTTCTCCACCGAGCGGTCGGGGGCGAACCGGAAGTTGACCACCACGGCGCAGTGGTCGGGGATGACGTTGCCGGCCACACCGCCCTCGACCGCCACGGCGTTGAGGCCCTCGCGGTACCGGCAGCCGTCGATGTCCACCTCCCGCGCCTCGTAGGCGGCGAGCCGGGCCAGCGGTACGGCCGCGGCGTGGATCGCGTTGCTGCCCAGCCAGGAGCGCGCCGAGTGCGCCCGCACGCCCGCCAGGTCGACCCGCACCCGCAGGGTCCCCTGGCAGCCGGCCTCCACCCGCCCGTAGGTCGGCTCCAACAGCACCGCGAAGTCGGCCGCGAGCCAGTCGGGGTGGGCGGTGGCGACCAGCGTGAGCCCGTTGTACTCGGCCTCGATCTCCTCCGCCTCGTAGAACAGGTACGTCACGTCGTGCCGGGGTGCGGGCAGCGTCGCCGCCAGGTGCAGGGCGAGCGCCGCGCCCGACTTCATGTCCGAGGTGCCGCAGCCCCACATCAGGTCGCCCTCGGTGCGGCTGGGCCAGTTGTCGGCCAGCGGCACCGTGTCGAGGTGGCCGGCCAGGACCACCCGCTGGGGGCGGCCGAGGTCGGTGCGGGCCATGACGGTGTGGCTGTGCCGGTCGACGGTCAGCCACGGGACGCGGCGCAGCGCCCCCTCCACGCAGTCGGCGATCTCCGCCTCGTTGCGGGAGACCGACTCGATGTCCACCAGTGTCCGGGTCAGCGCCACCGGATCGGCCAGCACCTCAGGGGTCAGCGGGTTGCCCATGCCTGGCACGGTACCGTCACGTGCCATGACCGCACTGGACTCCCCCGCCTGGGGCATCGGGCTGGCCACCGTCACCGCGGACGGGCAGCTCCTCGACACGTGGTACCCGACCGGCAGGCTGGGCCTGGGGCCCGCGCCGGCGGCCGTCGCGGCGGCCGCCGCCGACAGCGCCGCGGGCGACGCCGGCCCGGGGCCGCTGGACGGTCCGGCGGGCGCAGCGCTGCTGGGCCTGCCCGCCGCGGTGGTCGGCGACCGGCCGCTGCCGGGGCTGCGGACCCGGGTGGTGGTGACGGTCGTGGCGTCGCTGGCCGACGCGCCGGCCGACGCCGCGGACGTGTACCTGCGCCTGCACCTGCTCTCGCACCGCCTGGTCCGCCCGCACCAGGCCAACCTCGACGGCCAGTTCGGCCTGCTGGCCAACGTGGCCTGGACCAGCGCCGGCCCCTGCCCGGTCGACCGGGTGGACGAGCTGCGCGGCCTGGTCCGCGCGGCCGGCGGCACGCTGGTGACGTACGGCATCGACAAGTTCCCGCGGATGGTCGACTACGTGACGCCCTCCGGCGTGCGGATCGGCGACGCCGACCGGGTGCGGCTCGGGGCGCACCTGGCCGAAGGTACGACGGTGATGCACGAGGGCTTCTGCAACTTCAACGCCGGCACGCTGGGCGTCTCGATGGTGGAGGGGCGGATCAGCGCCGGGGTCGTGGTCGGCGACGGCTCCGACATCGGCGGCGGCGCGTCGGTGATGGGCACGCTGTCCGGCGGCGGTACGGAGACCATCACGGTCGGCGAGCGCTGCCTGCTCGGCGCCAACGCGGGCGTGGGCATCTCCCTCGGCGACGACTGCGTCGTGGAGGCCGGGTGCTACGTCACCGCCGGCTCGAAGATCAGCCTGCCGGACGGCCGGGTGGTGAAGGCCCGCGAGCTGTCGGGGGTGCCGAACCTCCAGTTCTGGCGCAACGCCCAGTCCGGGGCGCTGGAGGCCCGGCCGCGGCAGGGCGGCGGCATCACCCTGAACACCGACCTGCACGCCCACAACTGACGCGCCGCCGCGGCGGGCGTCCCCCGGGTGCCCGCCGCGGCGGGCACCCGACGCGGGGTGCGGCGGCGGTCAGGACGAGTCGCAGCCGGTGCCGTCGCCGTCGCGGTCCAGGCCGTAGATGTCGTTGCCGACCACCCGGACCGGCCCGCTGACGTAGGCGGGGCCGTCGCCGCTGCCGCCGCGGCAGTCGACGTCGCGGGCCACGGGTACGCAGGCGCCGGCGTAGTTCGGGTCGCAGGACATGGCCGCCCGGGTACCCACGGCGACCACCTCGGTGACCGGCTGCCGCACCACCACCCGCCGGACCAGGACCCGCGTCCCGGCCCGGCCTCCCGAGTAGCGCACCCGGTAGGTGAGGACGGCCGTCCCCCGCACCCCCTCGGTCCGCACCCGCCGGGAGCCCGCCGCCGCGCTCGGGTCGGACACGGTCCGCCGGGCGAACGGCACGCCGCGCCGGACGTTGACCAGCCGGGTCGCGGCCGTCGGCGTGGGTGTGGGTGATGGCGAGGCGGTCGGCGTCGAGGCCGGCGGCGACGGGTCCGGCGGCGGGGTGGCGTCCGCGGCGGCGGCCGAGCTGAGGGTGTCGACCCGGCCGGCCGCGGCTTCCTCGGCGGTGCGCGGCTCGCACGCACTCGTCACGACGAGACAGCAGCACAGCGACACTGTCGCCCCGAGTGCCCTCGCCCGCCCGCCCGGGCGGTACCGGACCGCGCGCGGACGGCGCGCGACGGACTCGGGAACCGGGGTGCGCCACCAGGCCGCGGACGTCATCAGCCCAGTGTCGGCGGGCCTGCCCTCCGCGCGGGCGGCAATGGCGCCCGGCGGTCCGAACGGCCGACAGGCGCGCCCGCGGGAGGCGCGCCGCGAACGTGCCGGAGGGCCGGCCGGCCGCGGACGGTCAGACCGACCGGGTGGGGCGGCGGCGCGGGGCGGCCGGGCTCGCGGCGGTCAGCGTGTCCAGCGCGTCCAGTTCGGTGGTCAGCGTCGCCAGGTCGGTCGCCGAGTGCAGCGCCTCGCGCCGGGCGAGCGCCGTGCGGTACGCGGCCTCGTACCCGTGCGCCAGCCGGTCCACGCTGAAGTGCGCGGCGACCCGCGCCCGGCACGCCGCCGGGTCGATCTCGCCGACCCGCGCCATCGCCGCCGACAGGTCGGCGGGGTCGTCCACGATGAAGCCCGTCTCGCCGTCCACGAGCACCTCGGGGACCGCCCCGCCGCGCAGCGCCACGACCGGCGTACCGCACGCCATCGCCTCGATCATGACCATCCCGAACGGCTCCTCCCACTGGATCGGGAACAGCAGGCAGCGGGCGTGGGCGAGCAGCGCCCGCTTGGCGGTGGCGTCGGCGACCCCGAACACCGAGTCGGTGTCGCGCAGCCGCGGTTCGACCTCGGCGTGGAAGTAGGCCAGCTCGGGGGCCTCGGCGCACTTGCCGGCCAGGATCAGCGGCACCCCGGCGGCGTGGGCGGCCTCCACGGCCAGGTGCGGCGCCTTCGTCGGGTGGAACCGGCCCAGGAACAGGGCGTAGTCGTCCTTGCTCTCCTCGAACGGCCACGTTTCCAAGGTCAGCGCGTTGTGCACGGTGCCGGCCCAGTTGAGGTCGGGCGCCATCGCGCGCTGCCGGTCGCTGATGGCGACGATGTCGATGTCGGTGCCCAGCGACCGGTAGTACCGGTGCAGGTCGCTGTCGACGGGTCCGTGCATGGTGACGACGGTCGGCAGGCCGAGGGCCGCGTACGCGGGGGCGTTCAGCGGCCCGGACATCGTGTGGTCGTGCACGACGTCCAGCCCGTCGCGCAGCACGAGGTGCTCGACGGCGCGGCGGGTGACGGCGGCGTGCACCAGTTCGGGGAAGGGTTCGCCGAGGCGCTCGGGGATGGTCCGGTCCCAGACCGGCAGGAACTCCGCCGAGGTGCCGGGCCGGCCCGCGCCGATGAGCACCACCCGGTGGCCGCGGGCCACGAGCGCGTCCGCCAGGTCGGCGACGACGGCCTCGACGCCGCCGTACGCCGCCGGCGGCACGTCGAAGTACGGCGGCACCACCAGGGCGATCCGAAGTGGACTGTCGTTCGCGCCACTCATCTGGTCCTCCTCCTGGTGCCTCACACGCCCTGTTCCCCGTTCACCTTAAAATCAAATATGGAACAAATCGCTCTAATACTCTGAATTCGTGCCTAAATATCCATGACCGTGCCCCGTCCAGTCAGGGGATTTCGGCGGCCCGGGCACCGGGTACACCCGTGGGTGCGAGAAGGTGGACGCACGCTTGCGCCCGCCGACGGACCCGTCGACCATGGGCGGACCAACGTGGGGAGGCGGTCGGCGGTGGCGGCTGGAGCGGTGGCGGCGGCGCGGGGCTGCCTGCTCGGCCTCGTCCTCGGCGACGCCGTCGGCGGCGCGGCCGGCCTCGTCCCGGACGCGGGCGCGCTGCCCGCCACCAGCGGCGGTCAGCTCGCCTGCTTCACCGTGGACGGGCTGATCCGGGCCGACGTGCGCGCCGCGCTGCGCGGGCCGCTCGACCCGCCGAGCGCCGTCTGGCGGGCGTACCGCCGCTGGGCCGCCCTCCAGGGCGTGATCGACGCGGACAGCGCCGGGGAGCCCTTCCTCGACGGCTGGCTGGCGGAGGTACCCGCGCTGGCGCAGGTCCGCGGACCGGCGCCCGCCACGATCGCCGCCCTGCGCGCGCGCGGCGACACCCCGGTCGGCGAGACCCCGCCGCAGACCACCCACGGGCCGCGCGCGGTCGTGCGCACGCTGCCCGTGGGCATGTACGCGCGCGCCGGCCAGGCCGCCCGGCTCGCCGCCGACATCGCCGCGCTGACCCACCGCGCGGAGGCGCTGGTCGCGGCCGGCTACACCGCGACCGCCGTGCACCTGTTCAGCGAGGACGCCTCCCTGGCGCACACCGCGACGGTCGCCCAGGAGCGCGCGGTGCGGCTGGGCTTCGGGCCGGTGCCGCAGGCGTTCCGGGACGCCCTGGACGCCGCCGCCGCCCGCCCCGGCGACGCGCGGGCGCTCGCCGGGTGGGCCGCGCCGGGCACGGCCGTCGGCGCGGTGGCCGGCGCGCTGTACGTCGTCGCCTCCCACCCCGAGCGCGACCGCATCCGGGACGCCGTGCTGTTCGCCGCGGCGGCCGGCGACGGCGGGCACATCGCCACGATCGTCGGGGCGCTGCTCGGGGCGTGGCACGGGCCGGAGGCGCTGCCGGTCGACTGGCTGTCGCGGGTGGAGCTGGTGTGGGTCGCGGACCTGCTCAGCCGCGACCTGGTCCGCCAGATCAGCCAGAGCCCGGCCGGCACCGACGGCTCGACGCCGGCCGACCCGTACTGGTGGGACCGCTACCCCGGCTGGTGACCAGCGGCCGGGGCGGGCGTCACACGACCGTCGGCGCCGTCATCGTGAACCGCATCTCCACCGACGCGGACACCGTCTGCCGCGCCGGCTCCAGCTCCGGGGCGCTGATCTCGGCCAGCGCCATCCGGGTGCCGCCGCCGTACCCGCCGGCGGTCAGGCCCGAGTCGGAGATGCTGAGGAGCTGGTCGAGCTGGGCGCCCACGGCCGCCGCGTACTCCCGCGCGCGGACCACCGCGTCGTCCACCGCCGCCCGCCGGGCCGCCCCCGCGATCGGGCTGTGCGGGCGCAGCTCCCACCACGGCCCGTACACGGCGGCGTGCTCGATCCGGCCGAGGGCCACCAGCAGGTCGCCGAGCGCCGCGAAGTCGGTCACCGTGACGGTGGTGCCGAGGCTGGCCACGTACGCGGCCACGCGCTGGTTGTCCTTGGTCAGCTCGGGGTGCACCTGGAGGGCGCTGCTCTCCCGGCGCTCGATGGCCGCGCCGTGCCGGTCCAGCTCGGCGCGGACGTCGGCGGTGCGGGTGTGCAGGGTCTGGAGCGCCGACTCGCGCGTGTCCGCGCGGGTGGTCACCGTCACGGACAGCTTGGCGAGTTCGGGGTCGGCCTCCACGGAGGCCTCGCCGCGGACGGCGACGATCGGGGTCTCACTCATGCCCCGACGCTAGCCGACGGCCGGGCGCCGCGCTCAGCGGTCGCTGAGCCGGCGGGCCGCCGTGACCGTGTCCGCGTCGCTGGCCGTCAGCGCCACCCGCACGTGCGCGCCGCCGCCGGGGCCGTAGAACGTGCCCGGGGCGGTCAGCAGGCCCCGCGCGGCGAACCACTCCACCGTGGAGGCCGCCGGCTCCCCGCGGGTCACCCACAGGTACAGCCCCGCCGCGGAGTGGTCGACCCGGAAGCCGGCCGCCTCCAGCGCGGGCCGCAGCAGGGCCCGCCGGGCCGCGTACCGCTCCCGCTGGACAGCCACGTGCTCCTCGTCGCCGAGCGCCGCGACCATCGCCGCCTGCACCGGCGCGGGCACGATCAGCCCGGCGTGCTTGCGGACCAGCAGCAGCTCGTCCACCAGCGCCGAATCCCCGGCGACGAAGGCCGCCCGGTACCCCGCCAGGTTGGACCGCTTGGACAGCGAGTGCACGGCGAGCACGCCCCGGTGGTCGCCGCCGTTGACCTGCGGGTCGAGGACCGAGACCGGCGTCTCCTCCCAGCCCAGCGGCAGGTAGCACTCGTCGGAGGCGACGACGGCGCCGCGCTCGCGCGCCCAGTCGACGACCTTGCGCAGGTGCACCGCCGGCAGGACCCGGCCGGTCGGGTTGCCCGGGGAGTTGACCCACACGAGCTTCACCCGGGTGTCCGGCCCGAGTGCCGTCAGCGAGTCCGCGCGCACCGGCACCGCCCCCGCCAGCCGCGCCCCGACCTCGTACGTCGGGTAGCTGACCTCGGGGAACACGACGACGTCGCCGGGGCCGACGCCGAGCAGCGTCGGCAGCCAGGCGACCAGCTCCTTCGAGCCGACCGTGGGCAGGACGCCGAAGCCGGGCGCCGCCCGGCACTCGCGCACGCACCAGGCGGCGAGGGCCGCCCGTAGCTGCGGGGTACCGGCGGTCAGCGGGTAGCCGGGGGCGTCGCTGGCGGCGGCGAGCGCCTGCCGCACGAAGTCCGGGACCGGGTCGACCGGGGCGCCCATCGACAGGTCGACCATGCCGTCGGGGTGGGCGGCGGCCCGCCGCTTGGCGGGGGCGAGCTGGTCCCAGGGGAAATCGGGCAGGAGCGCCGAGACGGGGCTCAGTGTTCCCCCTCCTTCGGCGGCTGGCCGGCCACGAACGGCGTGTCCTTCTCGATCTTGCCGACCTTGGAGGCGCCGCCGGGCGACCCGAGCTCCTCGAAGAACTCGTAGTTGGCGTTGGTGTAGTCCTTCCACTGCTCCGGCACGTCGTCCTCGTAGAAGATCGCCTCGACGGGGCAGACCGGTTCGCACGCCCCGCAGTCGACGCACTCGTCGGGGTGGATGTACAGCATCCGGCCGCCCTCGTAGATGCAGTCGACCGGGCACTCCTCGATGCAGGCCTTGTCGAGCACATCGACGCACGGTTCGGCGATGATGTAAGTCACGGGTCTTCCCTTCACGTGCCCGTACGCTGTCGGCCCCGGCCGGGGCGGCCCTGGTGTGGCCGGTCCGGGCGAGGGCGGCCCTGGGGCGGGCCCGTACGCGGGGTGCGGGTCGCGGCGTCCACCGCGACGGCTTCCAGCCTAGTATCCCGCTGCGGCGTCGCGCCCGTCAGGCGTGGTCGGCCGGCCGCCGGAGGGGGTACTGCGATGCTCGGAGACGGCGATGTCGGACATCGGGTGGTGGTGCGCGTCCGGGCGGGGCTGCGCGAGGGGCGCCCGGTGTTCCGCGACCACCTCGGGACGCTGCTGTCGATGTCGGATACGTCGTGGACGATCGCCACCCGGGGCGGGCCCGTCACCGTCGCGCGCGCCGACGTGCACCGGGCCAAGCGGGTACCGCCGCCGGTCAGCGGCGCGGCTTCCGGGCGCCGGCCAGCCGCTCCCGGGCGAACCGCGCCAGACCGCGCGACCGGTGGTCCTGACCCAGGGCCGTGACCGCCCCCGTCCCGACCAGCGCGCCGACCACCGAGACCCCGGCCCACTGCCAGACCTGCTTGAAGAACTCCCCGGCGCCGTAGCTGAACGGCCCCGTACCGCTGAGCAGCGGGCCGACCAGGATCGCCAGCAGCAGGCCGGCGGCGCTGGCCGCGGCGAGGTCCGCGGCCCAGGCGCCGGCCGGCCGCGACGGGGTCCACCAGGCCGCGACCGCGAGGCAGCCGACGCCGACCGCGGCGAGCATCGCCAGGGTCGCGGCGTCGGCCGCGTAGTCGTCGCCCGGATAGCCCCAGCGGACGACCAGCCGGGCCACCACATTCACCGCGAAGAGGCCGCCGGCAATCGCCGCGACCGTCCGCCAACGCTGCGCCATGGCACTGTCTTAGCCGGTCTGCGCCGCCGACGCCAGCCCCCGCGCCCACCGGGGTCCGGTCGGGCCGTCCCGGCGCCGCCGGCCGGCCGGTCAGGCGGGGTCGGGCGCCGCCGGGGCGGGCCGCCCCGCCCGGGTGTCCGAGGAGACCATCAGCCGGTACATCGCCACGCCGAAGGCCAGCGAGCCGCCGATGTTGACCATGATCCCGACGCCGCCGTGCACCAGTACGTCGCCCTCGCTGGTCCGGCCGGCGCCCGCGAGCATGAGCAGCAGCCAGGCGCCGAACCCGACCAGGGCCGGCCAGCGGGCGCCGGTGGCGAGGTCGGCGAAGCGCGGCAGCCGGTAGTTGACGACGACGGCCAGCACGACGCAGAGGAAGGCGGGCACGCCGCCGATCCGCAGCGGTACCAGGACGAGTTCGAGCACCCCGGTCAGTACCGCCAGGGCCACGGTGACCAGCACCCCGGCGACGCGCAGCGCCCGGTCCGCCGGCTCCCGCCACCGCCCCGGCGGCGCGGCCGGCCCGCCCTCGCCGTCGGACCCGGCGGGGTCAGCGTCCTCGGCGCCCCGGGCGCCGTCGGCGGCGGGGTCCGGGGGCGCCGTCGGGTCGCTCACGTGTCCAGTCCGGCGAACAGGTCCGTCTCCCAGCCGTGCGGGCCGGCGCCCGCGCCGGGGGTGCCGGCCGCCAGCCGGTAGTGCTCGACGCCGAGGAAGCCGGCGCCGAAGTTCGTCGCCATCGAGAACAGCCAGGAGCTGGCCGGCACCTGGGTGGCGTGGGCGCGCAGCGCGGCCAGCTTCGCCTCCTGGTGCTCGGGCGCGGCCACCGCGGCGTGCACCTCGGCGTCCGGCGTGCCGAACGGCAGGTCCTCGGCCCGCTCGACGCCCGCGAACGGGTTGTCGCTGGCGCCGCGGAAGTTCTCGATCCCGGCCTGGAGGGCGCTCAGCGGCACCGCGGTCCAGTAGATCTTGCGCGGGGCGTCCGGCCCGGCCAGCTCGGCGGCCCGCATCGCGACCCGGTGCGCCTGGATGTGGTCCGGGTGGCCGTAGAAGCCGTTCGGGTCGTAGGTCACCAGCACCTGCGGGCGGACCTCGCGCAGCACCGCCACCAGGTGCCCGGCGGCCTCGTCGAGGTCGGCCCGCCAGAAGCAGCGCGGGGCGTCGTTGGCGGGGTCGCCCATCATGCCCGAGTCGCGGTACCGGCCGGCGCCGCCGAGGAAGCGGTGGTCGGCGACGCCGAGCGCGGCGCAGGAGGCGGCCAGCTCGCCGATCCGGTAGCCGCCGAGCTGGTCGGCCTCGGCCGCCGCGAGCCCCGCCAGCGCGGGTACGTGGATCTCGCCCTCCTCGCCGAGGGTGCACGTCACCAGAGTGACCCGTGCGCCGGCCGCGGCGTAGCGGGCCATCGTGGCGCCCGTGCCGATGACCTCGTCGTCGGGGTGGGCGTGGACGAACAGAATGCTGCGCTCGCTGGTCACGGGCGCCACTGTAGTCCGGGCCGGGCCCCGTCACCCCGGGTGGCGGGACCGTACCGACGAGTTGCGGTGCCGGCCGTACCGACGCGCCGGTGATGGGGCACCATCGGAGGGTGGACTTCCCGGAGCTGGCGGCAAGAACCCATCGTTTTCGGTACGGCATGGTGCGGGCGGTCACCGTGGCGGCGGACGGCTCGCGCGTGCTGTACCTGCGCGCGGACGGCCCCGAGGACCCGGTCGACCGCCTCTGGGCGTACGAGGTGGCCACGGGCGAGACCAGGCTCGTCGCGGACCCGGCCGCGCTGGAGGCCGGCGGCGAGCTGCCCGCGCACGAGCGCGCCCTGCGCGAGCGGATGCGGCTGGCCACCGGCGGCATCGGCGGGTACGCGGCGGACCCCGGCGCGACGGTGGCCGCGTTCACGCTGGCGGGCCGCCTGCACCGCGCGGACCCGCGCACCGGGGAGGTGACCGCGGTGGCGACGGCCGGGCCGGTCGTCGACCCGCGGCCGGACCCGACCGGCCGGCGGATCGGGTACGTGACCGACGGCGCCCTGCGGGTCGTCGACGCCGACAGGCGCGACACCCTGCTTGCCAGCGAGCCCGGCGAGTCGATCACCTGGGGGCTGGCCGACCACGTGGCCGCCGAGGAGTTCGGCCGGCACCGCGGCTGGTGGTGGGCGCCCGACGGGCGCAGCGTGCTCGCCGCCCGGGTCGACAACACCCGGGTCGCCCGGTGGATCCTGCACGACCCCTCGGAGCCGGACGCGCCGCCGCGGGAGATCGCCTACCCCCGCGCCGGCACCGCCAACGCCGAGGTGTCGCTGCACCTGCTCGACCTCGACGGCGGCTGGGTCGACGTGCGCTGGGACCGCGAGCGGTACCCGTACCTGGTGGCCGTCCGGTGGGCCGACGGCGGGCCGCTGATCACCGTGCTGCGGCGCAGCCAGCAGCACGGCCTGGTGCTGGCCATCGACGCGCGCACCGGCGAGACCCAGGTGCACGCCGAGCTGACCGACACGCGCTGGGTCGAGCCGATCGACGGCACGCCGCTGCACCTGCCCGACGGCCGGGTCCTGGTCGGCGGGGAGCTGCTGCACGACGGGTACGACGCCCGCTGCCTGTTCGCCGACGGCACCCTGCTCACCCCGCCGACGCTGTACGTCCGCCGGGTCGTCGGCACGTTCGAGGGCGATCTGCTGGTCGAGGGCGGCGACGGCGAGCCCAGCGAGCAGCACCTGTTCCGGGTGCGGACCGCGGTGGCCACGGCCGGTGTCGAGGCCCGGCGGCTGACCCACGAGCCGGGCTGGCACGTCGCGGCCGTCGGCGGGGGCGTGCTGGCTGTCGGCCGGGCCTGCCTGGACTACACCGGCGTCCGGTGGACCCTGTACCGCGGCGGCGCCGAGCTGGGCACCCTGCCCGACCGGAGCGCGACCCCGCCCTACGCGCCGCGGCCGCTGCTGGAGCGGGTCACCGACCGGGCGCTGCCGGCGGCCGTGCTGTACCCCTCGGGCCACGTCGCCGGGCGGCGCCTGCCGGTGCTGCTCGACATCTACGGCGGGCCGGGCGGGCAGGAGGTGCTGGCGGTCCGGTCGTGGTGGCTGGCCCGGCAGTGGTTCGCCGACGCCGGACTCGCGGTCGTGTCGATCGACAACCGCGGCACCCCCGGCGTGGCGCCGTCGTTCGAGAAGGCGATCTACCGCCGGATGGCCGACGTGGTCCTGGCCGACCAGGTGGACGGGCTGCGGGCGCTCGCCGACAAACACCCGGACCTGGACCTGGACCGGGTCGGCATCCGCGGCTGGTCCTACGGCGGCTGGCTGGCCGGGCTGGCGGTCCTGCGCCGGCCGGACCTGTTCAAGTGCGGCATCGCCGGGGCCCCGGTGACCGACTGGTCGCTGTACGACACCGCGTACACCGAGCGCTACCTGGGGCCGCCCGAGGACGGCGCGGACGTGTACGCCCACCACAACCTGCTCGACCTGGCCGCCGAGCCGCCGGCCCGGCCGGACGAGGTCAGCCCGCTGCTGCTCACCCACGGGCTCGCCGACGACAACGTGGTGGCCGCGCACACGCTGCGGCTGTCGGCGGCCCTGCTGCGCACCGGCCGGCCGCACGCCGTTCTGCCGCTGCCGGGCGCCTCGCACATGGCGGCCGGCGGGGTCGGGGCGCGCCTGCTGCGGCTGGAGCGCGACTTCCTGGTCCGCCACCTGACGCCCTGACCCGGACGCCCGGCGACCCGACGCCCGCGGCCCGGACGCCCGCGACCCGGACGCTCGCGACCCTGACCCCGCGACCCAGGCGCCACGACCCAGGCGCCGACCCAGGCGCGCCTTGACCCAGGCGCCGTGACCCGGGCGCGCCGCGACGCGGGCGGCGGGGCTCCGGCGGGCGGCGCGCGCGGGGCAGCGGCGGGCCGGCCGGTTCACATAGGGTCGGGCGGTGACTGAGTTCGAGGTGGCAGAGGCCGCCGTACAGGGGGCGCTGGACGCGGGGGCGCGGTACGCCGACGCGCGGGTGATGCACCGCCGGCACGAGGCGATGCACGCCCGCAACGGCGAGGTCGAGCAGCTCCACCAGAGCGAGGACTCCGGCGTGGGGGTCCGGGCGCTGGTCGGCAGCTCGTGGGGCTTCTTCGCGGTCCCGGAGCCGACGACCGCGGGGGCGCGGGCCGCCGGCCGCCGGGCGGCCGCCATCGCGGCCGCGGGCGCCGCCGTGGCCGGCCCGCCGACGGACCTCACGCCCGGCACCCCGGCGGTGGCCTCGTGGGCCTCGGCGTGCGAGGTCGACCCGCTGGAGGTCCCGCTGTCGACCAAGGGCGACCTGCTGGTCGGCGTCACCGCGGCGATGCGGCGGGCGGGGGCCGACCTGGCCACGGCGCTGTACGAGGTCTGGGACACCGCGAAGTGGTTCGTCTCGTCCGAGGGGCACCGGATCGACCAGCGGATCCGCGAGTGCGGGGCCGCCATGTCGGCCACGGCCATCGGCGAGGGCGAGACGCAGATCCGGTCGTACCCCGGCGCCCGCGGCGACTTCCGCACGGCCGGCTGGGAGTTCGTCGACGCGCTGGACCTGCCGGCGCACGCCGACCGGGTCGCCGCCGAGGCGCGCGCGCTGCTGACCGCGCCGGCCTGCCCGGCGGGCGAGACCACGCTGATCCTGGGCGGCGAGCAGCTCGCCCTCCAGATCCACGAGTCGGTCGGCCACGCGATCGAGCTGGACCGGATCCTCGGCTGGGAGGCCGCCTTCGCCGGCACCTCGTGGCTGGACCTGGCGAAGCTGGGCAACCTGCGGTACGGCTCGCCGCTGATGAACATCACCATCGACCCGACGATCCCGGGTGCCCTGGGCAGCTTCGGCTTCGACGACGAGGGCACGGCGGCGGCGGCCCGGTACGCGGTCCGCGAAGGGGTGTGGACGGGCGTGCTGGCCGGCCGCGACTCGGCCGCGGCGGCGGGCCTGGACTACGCCGGCAGCGTGCGCGCCGACGGGTGGGCCCGGCTGCCGATGGTGCGGATGACCAACGTCGGCCTCGAACCCGGGCCGCACACGCTTGACGAGATCATCGCCGCGACCGACGACGGCGTCCTCATGGAGACCAACCGGTCCTGGTCGATCGACGACCGGCGGCTGAACTTCCAGTTCGGCTGCGAGGTCGGCTACGAGATCAGGAACGGCCGCCGCGGGCGGCTGCTGCGCAACCCCACCTACACCGGCATCGGGCCGGTGTTCTGGGGGTCCATGGACATGCTCTCGTCGGAGACGGTGCCCTACGGCACGCCGAACTGCGGCAAGGGCCAGCCGGGCCAGATCGGCCACACCGGGCACCCGGCGGCGCCGGCCCGGTTCCGCAACGTACGGGTGGGGGTCTCAGGATGACGCAGGAACTCGACCACGCCACCCGGGTCCTCGCCGAGGTGGCCGCCACCGGCGGCGGCGAGGCGGCCGTGGCGGTCCGGCGGACGGCGAACGCGCTGACCCGGTTCGCCAACTCGGTGATCCACCAGAACGTCGCGGACGAGACGACCACGGTGCTGCTGACGCTGCACGCCCAGGGGCGGACGGCCTCCGGCTCGACCACGCTGACGACGCCGGACGGGCTCGCGGCGCTCGTCGCCCGCACCCGCGCCGCCGCGGCCCTGTGCCCGCCGGACGCCACCTGGCCGGGCCTGGCGCCGCCGACGCCGCTGACCGGCTCGGCCCCGTGCGACGAGGCGACCGCCGGTGCGGAGCCCGCGGTCCGCGCGGCCCAGGTGCGGGCGTTCGTGGACGCGGCGGGCGGACTGTCGACCGCCGGCTACTGCCGCACCACCGCCCACGTCGGCGCGTTCGCCAACAGCGCCGGCCAGGCGGTCACCGGCGCCGTGTCCGAGGCCGGCATCGACGGCATCGCCCGACTCGGCGGCGCGGACGCGGTGGCCCGGGACGCGGCGGTGCGCGTCGCCGACCTGGACGGCGCGGTCCTCGGGGCGCGGGCCGCGGGGAAGGTGCGGGCGCTGGGCGACCCGGTCGACCTGCCGCCCGGCGACTACGAGGTCGTCCTGGAGGCCGGCGCCGTCGCCGACATCCTGGAGAACTTCGGGGCGCACGGCTTCAACGGCAAGACCTTCGCCGAGCGGCGCAGCTTCGCCGAGCTGGGCGCCGCGCAGTTCGACCCCGCCGTGACCATGGTCGCGGACGTGGCCGAGGGCGGGCTTCCCTTCGACAGCGAGGGCACGCCCCGCGGGCGGCTGGCGCTGGTCGACGCCGGCACCACCGCGGGCGTCGCGCACGACCGCCGCTCGGCCGCGGAGGTGGGCGCCGCCGCCAACGGCTACGCCGTGGCCGGTTCGAGCTGGGGTCCGTTCCCGCTGTACCTGGGCCTGGAGCCGGGGCCGGCCGGCGGCGCCGGGCCGGCGCACCCGGCGGTGGACCCGGCGGCCGCCGCCCTGGTGGCCGGCGTCGCGCGCGGGCTGCTGGTCACCGACTTCTGGTACACGCGGATCCTGGACACCCGGTCGCTGGTCATCACCGGCCTCACCCGCAACGGCGTGTGGCTGATCGAGGACGGCCAGGTGGTCCGCCCGGTGACGAACCTGCGCTTCACCCAGGCGTACCCCCGCGCGCTGGCGCCGGGCAACGTCCGCGCCGTCGGCGGCACGCCGACCCGGGTACCCCGGGAGTGGCTCGGCGGCTGGATGAACTCCCCCGCGCTGCACCTGGCCCACTGGCACTTCACCGGCGGCGCCGCCGGCTGACGCGCCCGCACTCCCACCCGCCCCGCGGATAAGTTAGGCTAACCTCATTCCGCCCCGGCCGACGTCCGCTCCCGGCGTCGCCGCAAGTGAGGTTCTCCACAACCGGGCCCGGATGTGACGTGTGGGCTTTCGTAACCCGTTGGCCACGCGCGAGACTCCCTGCGCACGTCGACCGCGAGTTACGGCGTAACGTGTGCACCGCGCGTCGATCACTTCGGCGCGCTCGCGCGTGGCACGGGGACGCCCGGGCAGTCCGGCCCCCGCCGCGCGCCGCCGGAGATGACAGGCGCCCGCCAGGGAGATGTGACAATGACGACGACGGCAATGCGGCCGAGCAAGGCCCGGCCGCGCGCCGCAATCGCGGCGAAGACACTGCGTACCGACAAGTGGCGGACACCGCCGCTGACCATCGGCGCGATCCTGCTGCTCTTCATCGTGTACTCGACGGTGCGCCTGTTCATGGGCAGGTACTACGTCGTCGGTGACTACGGCTACCTCACGCCACTGTACTCACCGTGTCTGTTCAAGGACTGTGTACCGGCGGCGTCACACTTCGGACAGCCGCTGCCGGCGATGCCGTTCTTCATCCCGCTCGGCGCGATCGTCTTCCCGGTCGTCGCGGGCTTCCGGCTCACCTGCTACTACTACCGCAAGGCCTACTACCGGTCGCTGTGGCTGTCGCCGCAGGCGTGCGCCGTGCAGGAGCCGCACAAGAAGTACACCGGCGAGACCCGGTTCCCGCTGATCCTCCAGAACTCGCACCGCTTCTTCTTCTACCTCGCCGCCGTCGTGCTGGCGATCAACGTCTGGGACGCCCTGCACACCTTCCGGGGCGCGGACGGCCACTTCGGCATGGGCCTGGGCACGCTGATCATCTGGATCAACGTGCTGGCGCTGGCCGGGTACACGGCCTCCTGCCACGCCTGCCGGCACGCCTTCGGGGGGAAGCTGAAGCACTTCTCCAAGCACCCGCTGCGGTACCGGATGTGGGTTCTCATCTCCAAGCTCAACCCGAAACACGGCTTCTACGCGATGGTCTCGCTGTGGACGGTCATGGCGACCGACTTCTACATCATGGCGGTCTCCGCGGGCTGGTTCTCCGACCTCCGGTTCTTCAACTAAGGCGCGGGCACAGATGACTGAGCGAATCGAACGACACCAGTACGACGTCGTCGTGATCGGGGCCGGCGGCGCCGGCCTGCGCGCGGCGATCGAGGCCCGGCTCGCCGGCAAGAAGACCGCGATCATCTCCAAGTCGCTGTTCGGCAAGGCCCACACGGTCATGGCCGAGGGCGGCGCCGCGGCGGCGATGGGCAACGTCAACAGCAACGACAACTGGATGGTCCACTTCCGCGACACCATGCGCGGCGGGAAGTTCCTCAACAACTTCCGCATGGCCGAACTCCACGCCAAGGAGTCGCCGAGCCGGATCTGGGAGCTGGAGACCTACGGCGCGCTGTTCGACCGCACCAAGGACGGCAAGATCAGCCAGCGCAACTTCGGCGGCCACGAGTACCCCCGCCTGGCGCACGTCGGGGACCGCACCGGCCTGGAGCTGATCCGCACCCTCCAGCAGAAGATCGTGTCGCTCCAGCAGGAGGACAAGAAGGAGTTCGGCGACTACGAGGCGCGGATCAAGGTGTTCGCCGAGACCACGGTCACCGAGCTGATCCTCGACGGCGACCAGGTCGCCGGCTGCTTCGGCTACTACCGCGAGACCGGCGGGTTCATCCTGCTGGAGGCGCCCGCGGTCGTGCTGGCCACCGGCGGCGTCGGCAAGTCCTACAAGGTCACCTCGAACTCGTGGGAGTACACCGGCGACGGCCACGCGCTGGCCCTGCGCGCCGGCGCCAACCTGATCAACATGGAGTTCCTCCAGTTCCACCCCACCGGGATGGTCTGGCCGCCGTCGGTCAAGGGCATCCTGGTGACGGAGTCGGTCCGCGGCGACGGCGGCGTGCTGAAGAACTCCGAGGGCAAGCGGTTCATGTTCTCCTACGTCCCCGACGTCTTCCGCAAGATGTACGCCGACACCGAGGAGGAGGCCGACCGCTGGTACACCGACGCCGACAACAACCGGCGTCCCCCCGAGCTGCTGCCCCGCGACGAGGTCGCCCGGGCGATCAACTCGGAGGTCAAGGCCGGCCGCGGCACCAAGGCCGGCGGCGTCTTCCTCGACGTCTCCACCCGGATGCCCGCCGAGACGATCCGCAAGCGGCTGCCGTCGATGTACCACCAGTTCAAGGAGCTGGCCGACGTCGACATCACCAAGCAGCCGATGGAGGTCGGCCCGACCTGCCACTACGTGATGGGCGGCGTGGAGGTCGAGCCCGACTCGGCGCACGCCACCGGCACCGTCCGCGGCCTGTTCGCCGCCGGTGAGGTCTCCGGCGGGATGCACGGCTCGAACCGGCTGGGCGGCAACTCGCTGTCCGACCTGCTGGTCTTCGGCAAGCGGGCGGGCGAGCACGCCGCCGCGCACGCCGACAGCCTGTCGACGCGCCCCAGGGTCGCCGACGCGGCCGTGGCGGACGCGCTGCGCACGGCGCTGGCGCCGCTGGCGAACCCCGAGGGCGAGAACCCGTACGCCCTCCAGTCCGAGCTGCAGGTCGTCATGGGCGACCTGGTCGGCATCATCCGCCGCCGCGGCGAGCTGGAGGACGCGCTGGTCCGCCTGGCCGCCCTGCGCAAGCGGGTCGGCAACGTCGGCGCCACCGGCGGGCGCAAGTACAACCCGGGCTGGCACCTGGCCCTGGACCTGCGCAACATGCTGGTCGTCTCCGAGTGCACCGCGAAGGCGGCGCTGGAGCGGGAGGAGTCGCGCGGGGGCCACACCCGCGAGGACGCCCCCGGCATGAACCCGCAGTGGCGGACGAAGAACCTGGTCTGCGCCCTGGACGGCGACCAAGTCGTGCTGACCCACAAGCCGGTGCCGACCATGCGCCCCGAGCTGATCCGGCTGTTCGACCGGACCGAGCTGTCCAAGTACATGACCGACGAAGAGCTGGCGGCGTTCGACGCTCTTGCCGAGGAGGCGGGCGAGTAATGGGTATCCGCAAATTCCGGGTCTGGCGCGGCGACGCGGCCGGCGGCGAGCTGAAGCACTACGAGGTCGAGGTCAACGAGGGCGAGGTCGTCCTCGACATCGTCCACCGGCTCCAGGCCACCCAGGAGCCCGACCTGGCCTGCCGCTGGAACTGCAAGGCCGGCAAGTGCGGCTCGTGCTCGGTGGAGATCAACGGCAAGCCGCGGCTGAGCTGCATGACCCGGATGTCCACCTTCGAGGAGGACGAGACGGTCACCGTCACCCCGATCCGCACCTTCCCGATCATCCGGGACCTGGTCACCGACGTCGCGTTCAACTACACCAAGGCGCGCGAGACGCCGGCCTTCGCCCCGCCGGAGGGGGTCGCCCCGGGCGACTACCGGATGCAGCAGATCGACGTGGAGCGCTCGCAGGAGTTCCGCAAGTGCATCGAGTGCTTCCTGTGCCAGAACGTGTGCCACGTGATCCGCGACCACGAGGAGAACAAGCCGGCCTTCTCCGGGCCGCGGTTCTTCATCCGCGCCGCCGAGCTGGACATGCACCCGCTGGACGCCCGCGAGGACCGCAAGGCGTACGCCCAGGAGGACATGGGCCTGGGCTACTGCAACATCACCAAGTGCTGCACCGAGGTGTGCCCCGAGCACATCAAGATCACTGACAACGCGATCATCCCGATGAAGGAGCGCGTCGTCGACCGGAAGTACGATCCCCTGGTATGGCTCGGTCGGAAGATCTTCCGACGCGATCAACTGGAGGGCGCGGTGGACAGCTCGGTGGGTCGGGTACACGCGGAGGAGCCGCACGAGGGCGTGCACTGGGGCCGGCCCAAGCCGGCGCCGCAGGCGGCCGCTCTGGGCGAGGACGGCCACATGGACCTGACGGAACTGACGTTCAACCGGCCGGCCGCGGCGTCGCCGTTCGGCGACGACCAGGAGTTCCCGCTGCCGCCGGAGGGCCTGAACTACCACCACAAGGACCGCTGAGGCGCGTCGCGCGCCACGTCAGGGCTCAGGCACCGGGTCTCCCCGGCGCCTGAGCCCTGACGCGTTTCCCGGGGGCGGGCGCGGCCGGCCGCGGCGCTCAGACAGCCAGGTGCGGGGGGAGGGCCGCGACGATGGGCGCGTCCGCCGGCAGCCACGGCACCGTGAGCAGTTCGTCGGCGGCCAGCCAGCGCAGGTCGCTGTGCTCCAGCGCCTGCGGCCGGCGGTCGCCGCGCAGCCGGGCCAGGTACACCTTCAGCACGTAGTCGCGGCCGGCCAGCGGGATGTCGTCGCCGACGCGGTCCCCCACCTCGACGTCGACCGCCAGCTCCTCCTCGCACTCGCGGATCAGCGCGGCCACCTCGCTCTCGCCGGGGTCGACCTTGCCGCCGGGGAACTCCCACATGCCGGCGACCTCGGCCGGCGCGGCGCGCTCGCACGCCAGCACGCGGCCGTCCGCCACAATGGCCGCACCGACGATCACGGGCACGGCTACGGCGTCGGGGCTGCGCGGGCCGGGGAACCGGTCATCACGCGCAGTACGGGCAGTCCTACTGGTGGGCACGTACGACTACATTGCCAGACCTCCCCGGTTCCGGGGAAGTGACATCAGCCGTAGGGCTCTCAGAACACGAAACAACCGGGCATGGACACGCACCGCGCAGGCCGGCACACTGTTAGCACGTTTTCATGACGGTACGGCGACGCCCCCGCATCAGATCTGCCACACCAGATGGATGTGCCACACCAGATGGATGTGCCGCATCAGATCCGCTGCACCCCGGGTCGGGGGGTGCGGCCGCGTCCCCGCGGCCGCGCGGGCGCGCAGCCATCGTAGGGGCCAGCGCCACGCCGTCGGGTCGGCCGTTCGACACACATGTCGGCAGCCGCCCGGAGAGAGGAAGTGGCTGTGCGCGTGCCCTGGAGCGTCAGCCGGCGGCCGGACTACCTCTCCGACGCACTCGCCCTGCTCGCCGGATGGACGCGGCAGGGCCGCGAGATACAGCGGGCGCTGCCGCTGGACGACAGCCAGCACGCCGCCCTCACCGAGCGGATCACGGTACTCGCCGACGTACTCCAGGTACGTCCGCATGTCCACCGCCATGACGGTTGCACACTGATCCGCCTGTTATCTCCCGACGACGCGTTGAATGCGGTGACGGTGGCTATGGCGGCACGAATCGAGAACGCGTACAAAGTCGTCACGGAGACGCCCGAACGCTAGCGGATCAATCGAGATTGATCTTTCCAATAACTGTTTCCCCGCGTACCGTACCGGTGCCAGGAGGTTGCGCCACCCCCGGCGTATCGCCCCGACCTCCGTGGAGGAAACATGCGTTTTCGTGCCTCGCTGACCGCCGGCGCGGCGGCGGTTCTCGCCGTCGCCGTGGCCGGCGTCGTCGGTACCGCCCAGGCGACGCCGCAGTCCGCCGCCGGGCGGCTGGTCCCCGCCGATCCGCCGGCAATTCCCGGCGACGCGCTCATGGCCCACGTCCGGGAGTTCCAGAAGATCGCCGACGCCAACGGCGGCAACCGCGCTCACGGCCGCCCCGGCTTCAGGTCCTCGGTCGACTACGTGAAGGCCGCCCTCGACGCCGCCGGCTACACCACGACCCTGCAGACCTTCACGCACCAGGGCGCCACCGGCTGGAACGTCATCGCCGAGTGGCCCCACGGCGACGCCGGCCAGACCGTGATGCTCGGTGCCCACCTCGACGGCGTCCCGGCCGGCCCCGGCATCAACGACAACGGCTCCGGCAGCGCCGCGCTGCTGGAGAACGCACTGCTGCTGGCCCGGTCGGACGCCAGGCCCGACAAGCGGCTCCGGTTCGCCTGGTGGGGCGCCGAGGAGCTGGGCCTGGTCGGCTCGGAGCAGTACCTCAAGCAACTCGCCGCCGACGACAAGAAGCGGATCTCGCTCTACCTCAACTTCGACATGGTCGGCGTGAAGAACCTCAAGAAGTGGCGGATCTACAAGGAGTCCCCGGATGTCGCCGCCACGTGGAAGGAACACTTCCGCGCCAAGAGCATCACCACTGAGGACTATCAGGCCAGTTCCGATCAGCTCTCATTCAAGAGCGCGAAGATAAAGGTATCGGGCTTCGGCGGCAAAAGCGACGACGCCTGCTACCACAAGGCCTGCGACACCGTCGCCAACGTCTCGGTCGAGACGCTCGGCGTCAGCGCCAACGCCATCGCCGCGGTTTCGTGGAAGCTGGCCGGCGTGAAGACCCCCATCCCCTGACACCCACCCGTTCCGGGAGTAATTCCATGCTGTACCGCACAGTCACCGCCGCCGGCCTCACCACCGCACTGGCCGCGGCCCTGCTCACCACCGGCGCCTGGGCGGGCACCGCCCCGGCGACCGCCCTCGCCGCCGACCCCCCGGCCATCCCCGAGTCGGCGCCGATGGAGCACATCCAGGGCCTGCAGAAGGTCGCCGACGCCAACGGCGGCAACCGCGCCCACGGCCGCCCCGGCTTCAAGGCCTCGATCGACTACGTGAAGGGGCAGCTCGACGCGGCCGGCTTCACCACCACCGTGCAGAACTTCACCCACAACGGGGCCACCGGCTACAACCTGATCGCCGACTGGCCGCAGGGCGACCCCAGCAACGTCGTCTTCCTGGGCGCCCACCTCGACAGCGTGCCGGCCGGCCCCGGCATCAACGACGACGGCTCCGGTACCTCCGCGCAGCTCGCCGTCGCCCTCCAGGTCGCCAAGTCCCAGCTCAAGCCGACCAAGCGGCTGCGCTTCGGCTGGTGGGGCGCCGAGGAACTGGGCCTGGTCGGCTCGGCGCACTACACGAAGAACCTGCCCGCCGACGAGCGCAAGAAGATCAACGTGTACCTCAACTTCGACATGGTCGGGGCCAAGGGCACCAGCACGTGGGGCGTGTACGAGCAGTCCGCGGAGTACAACGCCGTGTGGAAGGACTACTTCACGAGCAAGAACGTCCCCACCCGCAACGTCAACTACGGCGACCGCTCCGACCACGGCTCGTTCCTGCGGATCGGCGTCAAGGTGAGCGGCATCGGCTCCGGCTCGGACTCCTGCTACCACAAGGCGTGCGACACGACGAGCAACGTCGACGCGAAGACGATGGGGATCACCACCAACGCCATCGCCCACGTCACCTGGAAGCTCGCCGGCGCCACCCGCTGACCTGAGCGTGAGAGACCCGGCCGCGGGTGCCGCGGCCGGGTCTCTCACGTTGCGGCTGTTCCCCCTGGTCGAGGCTGTTCCCCGGTCGCGGGTCGCTGCGGCTCCGCCCGGTTCTGCGCGTCCGCGCCGGTGTGCCGCGGCTCCGCGCGGGTATCCGGGGCCAGATCCCGACCGCCGGACCGGAGGGCCGCCCCATGGACGTCGCGCACCTGCTCCGCGAGCTGTACGGCCGCCTGCCCGCGCTGGTCCACGGCGCGGTCGAGGGACTGACCCCCGCCCAGCTCGTCGCCCGCCCGGCTGCCGACGCGAACCCCGTCGGCTGGCTCGGCTGGCACCTGGCGCGGGTCCAGGACCACCACGTCGCCGACCTGCTCGCCGAGGACCAGGTGTGGACGGAAGGCGACCAGGCGGCCCGCTTCGGCCTGCCCGCCGACCCCGAGAACACGGGGTACGGGCACACCGCCCCCGAGGTGGCCGAGGTCCGCCCGGAGAGCTGGCAGGCGCTGACCGGGTACCTCGGGGCCGTGTCCGCCCGCACGGACGCCTACCTCGGCAGCCTGGACACCGGCGACCTGGACCGGGTCGTCGACGCGAGCTGGGACCCGCCCGTCACGCTGGGCGTGCGGCTGGTGAGCGTCGCCGACGACGGCCTCCAGCACGCCGGCCAGGCCGCCTACGCCCGGGGGATCCTCGGGTTCTGAGCCGGCCGACCAGGTCGTCGCGTACAAGCGGCGAGGAAGAACCATTTCTGCGCGCACCAATGCGTCGCCTGGAAACTCGCCAGCGCCACCCGCTGACGTCCGACGGGTGCCCGCCTACCGGGCGCGGACCGGTGTCGCGCGGAGCGCGGCGGCGAGCGCGGCCAGGGTGTCGACGACGGCGTCGGCCCGGGCGGCGGCCAACGCTGCCGCCGCGCCCGGCCTGTCGGCGTATCCGACGGACCGCGCACCGGCCCGGGCGGCGGCGTAGACGTCGGTCACCGAGTTGCCGACGAGTACGCAGTCCCCGGGTGTCAGCCCCAGGTGGCGGACCGCGCCGTCCAGCAGGTGGGTGGCGGGCTTCAGCAACGCCGGGTCCAGGTCATCGTCCCGGGCACTGACGTGCGCGAAGGGAGGCAGGCCGGCGTGCCTGAGGTAGTGGGCCACCACCGCGGTCGACCTGTTGCTGACGATCGCGACTCGGCGCCCGGTACCGGCGGCGGCCGCGAGCACGTCACCGACATGCGGAGTCGGCACCGCCAGGTAGCTCGCGGTGATCTCGAATCCCGCCAGCAGGCCCGCGAGTGCCCGCACCCGGTCGCGGTCCGCCACGTCCGCCGCCCTCCGCAGCAGCTCCAGCGGATCCGCGGCCCGCGGAAGGCGCAGGTCGGCCGAGGCGGGGTCCTCGCGCAGGTGGCACGCGATGTCGTGCGCAGGGTAGGCCCGGAAGAGGTCGCAGACCGACCCGTCGAAGTCCAGCAGCACCGCGGCCGCGCCCCGGGCCACCTCAGCGACCGGGCGCGCCACCGGCCGCCTCTCCACCCGCTGGGGCCACGCGCGCCCCCGGCGCGGGGCACGGTTGCCCCCGTGCGACACGCCCGCCCATCTCCGCACCGGTCATCACCGGCCTGACCGTACTCGGGCGACGTCTCCGCCGCCGTCCCGTGCGTGGGGCTGTGCGCCTTGGCCGGGGCTCAGCGGGTGGCGTGGTGGCGCGCGGAGATGCGGTCGCTCACGGCGTGGCCGAGGATCGAGCCCGCCCCGGTCAGCACGCCCACGTTGAAGATCATTTGCACGATGACGACGGCCCGGGCGAGCTGCCCGTCGGCGTGTACGTCGCCGAAGCCGACGGTCAGGAGGGTCGCGACGGCGAAGTACAGCGCGTCGGTCCTGGTGGCCAGCCCCACGAACTGGCCGGGGTAGGAGACGGCGACGACGTAGTCGGTGAGGGCGAGCGTCACCACGCCCGCCGTGGTGACGGTGAACAGCCGGCTCAGCGACGCCGCCGTGCTCCTGCTGAGATACGCGACGACCTGTCGTGCGATCAGCCACGTGATCAGAACGCCCACGCACAGGGTCACCGCCAACCGGACGACCAACTGCAGGCCGGTGACGCCGGGTTCGACGGGGACCACGTAGTACAGGCCGACGATGAGCGAGGACGTCAGCACGGCCCGGCCGACGGTCACCGGGCCCGCCGGACGCGGCAGTGGCCTCATGCCCCGATTCTGGGCGGCCCCGGCGGCCGCACATACGCAAATGGCCAACTCACTCAGGGCCACAGCGCACCCGGGCGGGCGCGTTCAGACGTTGAAGCGGAATTCCACCACGTTGCCCTCGGCTCCCGACAGGCGTCACGGTGTCGGGAGGAACTCCGAGAGGCGGGTGTGTTCGATCAGGTCCTTCAGTGAGTGGGCGGTGAACACCTTTCCGCGCGTAGCGGTAATCATCTGCCCCATGTCTCCGCGGCGGACACCGAACCCCCGACCGTCGATGCAGGCCACGACCTCGAACGTCGATCGTCCCCCGCGCTCGCGCTCATCGCGCATGGCCGCGAGCCGCAGAATGCGGGAGACCTTGTCCCGGGCCGTGCCGTCATCGCCGGTGATCTTCGCCTCAATGATCACCGTCGGGTCGATCTCGTCGGGCGTGATGAAGTCGGGTGCCTGATCGAAGCCCGGCACGCGCTCGGCGCGCTTGGTCTTACGGAACGGTACCCGCGCGGCCGAAAGCAGGTCCTCGATGGCGCTCTCCATCACATCGCCCACGAGCTCGGACACTCCGTCTCGGTGACTCGCGAACGGCCTGCCGAGGTAGCGCTCATAGAGCAGCACCCCATACGGGATGTGGTTCTGGGAGACGTATCGGACCGAGTCGAGACCCTCCCTGGTGTCGATCTTGTCGAGTCGGTGGATCATGCCGTCCTGGGTCATGTCCACCGCGCCCTCGACCAGAGCATTGCACGCCGCCTGGAGCAACGACGTGACGCGCCCGACCGTTAGTTCTGAGGAGCCGCCCCGAGTGCCGAAGTAGTTTGGGTTGGTCTTCATGCTCTTGTCGAGCCCGCGCGCCCAATTGTTCGGAAACTGCGCGTCCGTCTCCTCTTTGGCCAGGTCCTGCCACTCGGGCGGAGTCACCCCGACGATGGTGCGCAGCACGATGCCGGCGATGGCGTTCTGCCGCAATGCGCTCCAGCATCGATCAACGTCCAGCACCTTGAAGCCATCGGTGTGCTTGCGCAGGGCTTCGTATCCCGCACGGAACTCCGGGTACTCGAGGAAGCTCGCTCCTCTCGGGAGCAGCATGAACTGCGACGTCAGGTCGTCGAAGGTGGATTGGACCAACTCTCTGAGGTGAATCGGGATGTCAGTCGGTTCGACCTCGTAGGGTCGCAACGTGCTCATCTGATGATTTTCTCCTCGGCGGCTCGTACCGTACGTACCCCTTCGGTCGCGATCTTGAATCGCCGCTCGAGCGGCTCATTCCTGTCCCACGTGGCCCGGAGAAGTCGAATTGCGCTCGCCGCGATGTGCCCGGCCTGGAGGCAGAGGATGTCGCCCTCCGTGGGCTCGTGAGGCACCCTGCGCATGGCCTCGACGTCCGCCGCCACCCTCTGCTCCACGCTCCCGATCTGTGAGGACGGATCCTCGGCGCGACAGACAAACACGGAGTCGAGGATCGACGACTTCGTTCCGGCGATGTGAAGCGACGCCGACATCTCTCCTGGGGCAACCAAGGTCGCCGTGCAGGTGAGACCGGCGTCGAGAATCGCGATGATCAGCGGGACGTAGGCCTCCGAGTCGTTGTGGTGGTAAGTGAAGACTAGGGGTGCGCCTGGCTTCATCGCCTCCGACATACGGCAGAAGACCAAGCTGAGACCCCCGGCAAACTCCTGCATGCCGCGCAGGCGCGTCGTGTTGCCGGTCAGCTCGTCATCGGTCCGCGTCGACTCCGCGGCGAACTCGGCGCGCGCACCCATGAATTTGCGAAGCCAGACGTAGCAAAAGTCCATCAGCTCGGCGTACTGAACCATGTCGAAGTACGGCGGGTCCGTGAAGACACCATCCAACGAGTCCGGTCGGAGCGCCAACTCCTGGGACGGTGCTGCCGCGAGCCACGCCCCCTGAGGGGCCGCAGGCGGCTCGGAGTCCATGAGGGGCGCCTCGATGGACTCTTCTTTAATTGGTACCACCCTCTTACGATTGCCGACGTACTCGGTCTCGTAGGGGCTCTTCGCGTACTCCTTGGCCTTCGCGTACTTGGCGACGAAGTGAACGAAGGACCCGGAGCCGACCTTCGGGATGCCGAGAAGGCTGTTCTCGCACGCGAGCAGCGCGACAGGGAAGCCGTGTACGGCAAAGATGTCCTGGCATTTGAGGGCGTAGCTGTCGTAGCGGCACAGCAGGTTCTGGTACCGGAGGAAATCGCTGAATACCGTGGCAAGGGCGTACCTGACCTCTTCGTTCTCGACCCTACCAATACGCTGCATGAGCAGTCCGAGTCCGACAAGCTGGCGGTCGCTGAAGAGCTCGCGCCAGCGCTTGTAGCCCCAGCGGTGCAGGCGGTTGGTCTCATCGCCGGGCTGGACGGCGTCGTCCGGGATCACGAGGTCATCACCCCACTGTTCCAACAGCGCGGACGCTCGCTCGAGCCGGGCGAGGTCGTCTGCGCCCGGGGTCTTGAACTGCCGGCCCTGGACCGTGTGGTAGCAGTTCTCGCACCGGTACTCCATGCCGAACATGCGGTGCTTCGGTGGGTGCTGCAGCAGGGACGCGAACTTGAACCGCTCCCCGCAGTGGCGGCAAGTTGCCGTGCCGCGGCTCGTAGGACGCTCTTTCAGGTCGAAGTCGCACTCGGGGCAACGGGCGGCGTCGCCCTTCTCGACCTCGCGGAGGGCGTCGCAGCCGAGGCAGTGATACACCTCCCGCGGGTGCCGCACGGCCTCCGCTAGCCGCAGACCCGGGAAGAGGTTCACCTCCTCGCCGCAAGACGGGCAGGCGCAAGTCTTGACGTGGTGGAAGTACTTGACCTCGGCAGGCCCCGCGCACTCGGTGCACGTCGTCTTGTACAGATTCCCGATCTGCTCCTCGACGTCGGCGATGACCCGGCTCGCTTGAAGGCGGAAGGCATCCAGGTCAAGAGGGGACACCGCTTGGCGGACGGTCCAAAAGGCCATCGGGTTCACGTCACCGCCGACGATGCTCAGTCCGAGGCGCGCGGCCTCAAACACAGTGGTCCCGCCTCCCATGAACGGGTCGGCCACCACGCCGGGGATCGCATGCCCGGTGAAGTAGCCGGAGGCGAGGGGACCGTCACCGAACTCAGACAGGAGCAGAGAACGGAAGACCGACCCGGGCCGCCGCGCGAACCACTTGTGGATCTGGATGATCGGCCGATACGACTGTTGCACCTGCTTTTCGCGCAGTGCGAGGCGAGCCACAAAGGTCGCGTCGTACCGGGTCTCCAGTCTGTCGCCGGCAACAGGCTCTAGGTCGAGGCCGATCTCGGAAGCAGCCTGGGTCGTCATGCTTGGACCCTCGACGCGAGCTCGGACACCCGATCGACGTGGACGGCCGCGTCGCTCACTTCTTCGCGCCGGACGTTAGTCCGCTGCGGAACTCGACCACGTCGCCGTCGCGCATCGTGTAATCCTTGCCCTCCATGCGGACCTTGCCCGCCGCCTTGGCCGCCGCCATCGACCCTGCCGCCACCAGGTCGTCGTACGACACGATCTCCGCCTTGATGAACCCGCGCTGGAAGTCGGAGTGGATCACTCCGGCCGCCTCGGGGGCGGTCGCGCCGACCGGTACCGTCCACGCGCGGGCCTCCTTCGGCCCGGCCGTCAGGTAGGTCTGGAGGCCCAGGGTGCCGAAGCCGACGCGGATGAGCTGGTGGAGCCCGGGCTCGCTCTGGCCGATCGACTCCAGCAGCTCCCGCGCCTCGGCGTCGGGGAGGTCGATGAGTTCGGACTCGACCTTGGCGTCCATGAAGACCGCCTCCGCGGGGGCCACGAGGGCGCGCAGTTCGTCCAGGAAGGCGGCGTTGCCCAGTTCGTCCTCGTCGACGTTGAAGACGTACAGGAACGGCTTGGTGGTCAGCAGGTGCAGCTCGCGCAGCGCCTCGACGTCGATGCCCGCCTCGGCCGCCCCGGCGTACAGGGTGCGGCCGGAGTCCAGGAGCGCGGCGGCGGCCTCGGCGGCGGCGACCACGGCCGCCCGGTCCTTGCGGAGCTTGGCCTCCTTCTGGAGGCGGGGCAGGGCCTTCTCGACGGTCTGGAGGTCGGCGAGGATCAGCTCCGTGTTGATCGTCTCGATGTCGTCGGCGGGCGAGACCTTGCCGTCGACGTGGACGACGTTGGGGTCGGAGAAGGCGCGGACCACCTGGCAGATCGCGCTGGCGTCGCGGATGTTGGCCAGGAACGCGTTGCCGCGGCCCTGCCCCTGCGAGGCGCCGCGCACCAGGCCGGCGATGTCGACGAACGACACCGGGGCGGGCACGATCTTCTCGGAGCCGAAGATCTCGGCGAGCCGGTCCAGTCGCGCGTCGGGCAGGCCGACGACGCCGACGTTGGGCTCGATGGTGGCGAACGGGTAGTTCGCCGCGAGCACGTCGTTGCGGGTCAGCGCGTTGAACAGCGTGCTCTTGCCGACGTTGGGCAGGCCGACGATACCGATGGTGAGGCTCACGTCGGACGAGCTTACGGGGCCGCGCCGACCTGGGCCGGGCCGACCCGGCGCGCGGCCGGGTGGCGGCGCCGCGCGAGATGCCAGGCGAGGTACAGCAGCCAGGCGACCGCGGCGCCCAGCGCGGCGCGCTCGCACAGCCCCGTGACCGTCGCCCGGCCGACGGCCAGCAGGCACACCGCCACCGCCGCGAACAGCGGCACAGCGACCGCGGCGGCGGCGGCCGTGCGGCGGCGGAGCGCGGCGTCGGCGGCCTGCCGGGCCAGGACGAGCATGGCGAGCGCGATGGCGGCGCAGGCGGCGATGCTGGCGCCCGCGTGGACGAGGTCGGCGGCGGTGGTGCGCTCGTACGGCGGCAGGGGGCAGCGCGCGCTGCACGCCACCGCGCCGGAGACGGCGGCGAGGGGGGCGGCCAGGGCGAGGGCGGCCGGCGCGGCCCGGCCCGCGGTGCCGGGGCCGGCGACGGCGGCGCGGTGCAGGGCGTAGGCGAGCCCGGCGATGCCGAGGGCGGCGGCCAGCAGGCCGTGCCGGTACAGCGCCGGGGCCGGGGCGAGCGCGGTGCCGGCCTCGCTGACGAAGGCGGGCAGCCCGGCCGACAGGTCGGCGACGACCATGCCGAGCAGGCCCGCCGCGAGCAGGAGACCGCCGACGCCGGCCGCCAGGCGCATCGCTGACCTCCCCCGGGTGCGGGCCGCGTGGTTGGGGGCACAGCAGCGCGCCGCCCGTGCACCCCGCCGGTCGAGCCTAGCCGCGGGCGCCGCGCACGGTCACGTCCGAATCCCGCGAGCCACCGGGGGGCCGGGCCGGGCAGTATCGGTGTCGTGGAGTTGGATTTCGCCCGCTGCTACCGGGCCGTCGACAGCCGGGACCCCCGGTTCGACGGCTGGTTCTACACGGCCGTGACCTCGACCCGGATCTACTGCCGGCCGTCCTGCCCGGCGACGACGCCGCAGGAGCGCAACGTGCGCTTCTACCCCTCGGCCGCGGCGGCCCAGCGGGCCGGCTTCCGCGCCTGCCGGCGCTGCCGCCCGGACGCCGCGCCCGGCTCGCCCGAGTGGGACGGGCGGGCCGACACGGTGGGGCGGGCGATGCGGCTGATCGGGGACGGCCTGGTCGACCGCGAGGGCGTGCCGGGGCTCGCCGCCCGGCTCGGCTACACGACCCGGCACCTGCACCGGCTGCTCACCGAGGAGCTGGGCGCGGGGCCGCTGGCGCTGGCCCGGTCCCAGCGGGCGCAGACGGCCCGCACGCTGATCGAGTCCACGGACCTGGGACTCGCCGAGATCGCGTTCGCGGCCGGGTTCGGCAGTGTGCGGCAGTTCAACGAGACGGTCGCGGCGGTGTACGCGGCCACGCCCTCGGCGCTGCGGGAGGCGGCCCGGCGGCGGGCGGCGGTACCGGCGCCGGGGACGCTCACCCTCCGCCTGGCCCACCGCGCCCCGCTGCACGCCGACGCGCTGCTGGCCTACCTCGGCGCGCGGGCGGTCCCGGGCGTGGAGCAGGTGACACCGGGCACGTACCGGCGCGCGCTGGCCCTGCCGCACGGGCCGGCCGAGGTGAGCCTGACGCCCGGCGAGGGCCACGTCGGCGCGACGCTGCGCCTGGCCGACGTCCGCGACCTCGCGCCGGCCGTGGCGCGCTGCCGGCGGCTGTGCGACCTGGACGCCGACCCGGTGGCGGTCGACCACGTGCTGGCCGCCGACCCGGCGCTCGCCGCCGCGGTCGCCGCGGCCCCCGGGGTGCGGGTTCCCCGGGCGGCGGACGGGTTCGAGCTGGCGGTCCGGGCCATCGTCGGCCAGCAGGTCGCCGTGTCCGCGGCCCGGGCGGTCCTGGCCCGGATCGTCGCGGCGGCGGCCGGCACCCCCCGCGCCGAGCCGGCCGGTGCGGAGCCGGCGGGCACGGACCCGGCAGGTGCGAAGCCGGCAGGCACAGAGCCGGCAGGCACGGAGCCGGCGGACGCGGGGCCGGCAGGTGCGGCGGCGCTGGCGGCGTTCCCGGCCGCGGCGCAGGTGGCCGGCCTGCCCGACGCCGCCCTGCGGATGCCGGCGGCGCGGCGGGCGGGCGTCCGGGCACTGGCCGCCGCCGTCGCCGAGGGCCGCCTGCGCCTGGACCCCGGCGCCGACCGGGACGAGGTGCGCGCCGGCCTGCTGGCCCTGCCCGGCATCGGGCCGTGGACCGCCGGCTACGTGGCGCTGCGCGCGCTCGGCGACCCGGACGCCTTCCTCCCCACCGACCTGGGCGCCCGGCGCGGCGCGCGGGCGCTGGGGCTGCCCGACTCCCCCGCCGCGCTCGCCGACCGCGCCGCCGCCTGGCGGCCGTGGCGCGGCTACGCCCTGATGCACCTCTGGAGAGCCGCATGACCGACGAACGGGAGCACCCGATGACCCTCGACCTGCTGACCGTGCCGACGCCGCTCGGCCCGCTGACCGTCCTGGCCTCCGGCGGCGAGGTGCGCGCGTCGGGGTTCACCGGCGAGCCGGCGGACCTGCTGCACCTGGTCCACCCGGCGCTGCGCGGCGCGCTGCGCCCGTGCGGCGACGCCGGCGCGGTCGGCGCGGAGGTGGCCGCGTACTTCGACGGCGACCTGGCCGCGCTCGACCGGGTACGGGTCCGGCAGCGCGCGGGCGGCGACTTCATGGCGCGCGCGTGGGACGTGATGCGCGACATCCGGGCCGGGGAGCCGGAGAGCTACACCGCCTTCGCGGCGCGGGCCGGGCGCCCGGCGGCCGTGCGGGCGGCGGCGGCTGCCTGCGCCCGCAACGCGGCCGCCCTTTTCGTCCCTTGTCACCGGGTACTGCGCAGCGACGGCTCCCTCGGCGGCTACCGCTGGGGTACATCAGTGAAAACTTGGCTACTTACCCACGAGACTGTGAACCGCTAGAGTCCGCGCAGCTCACCGGGACCGTCAGCGCGACGTCCATTCTGTGAACCGGGGGCCGGAGGCGACGGCCGGAGCGCCCCGCATCGACACGGGCGAGGTGCATCGCCGAATATATCGCTCTACCTAAATCCGAGGTGACCTCGGCGTGGACGGGCGGCGGCAGGGACGCGTCCCCACGTCGGCGGGCCACCCGGCCGGCACGGACCTGCGGGCCACCCACCCACCCATCGCGTGGCCCGCATCACCGGGCGGCGCGGGGCTCCCACGGCAGGCGCGCCGACGGGGCCCTGCGCCGCCCCCCGCGCTCTCCCCTCTGGTCGCCGGGGTACAGGTCGCCACGACGACGCGCCGCGTCACCCGCGGGCGCGGTGCCGGGTTTAATCACCCGCCCGGCGCCCCGCCCGCCCGTACCATCCCGGCATGACGGATGCGACGCCCCGGCGACCCGGCCAGCCGCCGGAGCGCCCCACGGTCGACGGCCTGGAGGAGACGTGGTCCCGCCGCTGGCGGGAGGACGGCACGTACGCCTTCGACCGCACCCGCCCGCGCGCCGAGGTGTTCAGCATCGACACCCCGCCGCCCACGGTCTCCGGCTCGCTGCACATCGGGCACGTGTACTCCTACACCCACACCGACATCGTCGCCCGCTTCCAGCGGATGCGCGGCAAGGCCGTCTTCTACCCGATGGGCTGGGACGACAACGGGCTGCCGACCGAGCGCCGCGTCCAGGCCGTGTACGGCGTCCGGTGCGACCCGTCGCTGCCCCACGACCCGGAGCTGACCGCTCCCGACGCGCCGTTCGACCCGCCGCGGGCCGTCTCCCGGCGCAACTTCGTCGACCTGTGCGGCCAGCTCACCGTCGCCGACGAGGCCGTCTTCGAGGACCTGTGGCAACGGCTCGGGCTGTCCGTGGACTGGTCGCTGTCGTACACCACCATCGGCGCGGCGGCGCGGGCCGCGGCGCAGCGGGCCTTCCTGCGGGCGGCCGGCCGGGGCGAGGCGTACACCGCCGAGGCGCCCACCCTGTGGGACGTCGGCTTCCAGACCGCGGTCGCGCAGGCCGAGTTGGAGGACCGCGAGCGCCCCGGCGCCTACCACCGGCTCAAGTTCGCCGGCCCGACCGGCCCGATCTTCGCCGACACCACCCGCCCCGAGCTGCTGCCCGCCTGCGTGGCGCTGGTCTGCCACCCCGACGACCCGCGGTACGCGCTGCTGGTCGGCGGGGTGGCGCGGACCCCGCTGTTCGACGTGGAGGTCCCGGTCCGGGCGCACCCGCTGGCCGACCCCGACAAGGGCACCGGGCTGGTGATGGTGTGCACGTTCGGCGACCTGGCCGACGTCACCTGGTGGCGGGAGCTGGACCTGGAGACCCGCGTGGTCGTCGGCCGGGACGGGCACTTCGTCGCCGAGCCGCCGCCGGGGGTGCCGGCCGCGGTGTACGCGCCGCTGGCCGGCGCCACCGTCAACCGCGCCCGCCGCGAGATCGTCAGCGCGCTGGCGGAGGCGCTGGCGCTCATCGGGGAGCCGCGGGCGCTCACCCACCCGGTGAAGTTCTACGAGAAGGGCGACCGGCCGCTGGAGATCGTGGCGAGCCGCCAGTGGTACCTGCGCAACGGCGGCCGGGACGCCGGGCTGCGCGACGCGCTGCTGGCCCGCGGGCGGGAACTGGCCTGGACGCCGGAGCACATGCGGCACCGGTACGCCCACTGGGTGCAGGGGCTGACCGGCGACTGGCTGGTCAGCCGGCAGCGCTTCTTCGGGGTGCCGATCCCGGTCTGGTACCGGCTGGGCGACGACGGCGTGCCCGAGTACGCGCGGCCGATCCTGCCGCACGAGTCGGCGCTGCCGGTCGACCCGGCCGCGGACGTGCCGCCGGGGTTCACCGCGGGCGACCGCGGCCAGCCGGGCGGGTTCGTGGCCGACCCCGACGTCCTGGACACCTGGGCGACGTCGTCGCTGACGCCGCAGATCGCGGGCGGCTGGGAGCGCGACCCCGACCTGTTCGCGCGGGTGTTCCCGATGGACCTGCGCCCCCAGGCACACGAGATCATCAGGACCTGGCTGTTCGCCACGGTCCTGCGCGCGCACGCCGAGCTGGACGTCCTGCCGTGGCGGCACGCCGTCCTCTCCGGCTGGATCCTGGACCCCGACCGCAAGAAGATGTCCAAGTCCCGGGGCAACGCGACGACGCCGGTGGACCTGCTGGAGCGGCACGGCGCCGACGCGGTGCGGTACTGGGCGGCGTGCGGGCGGCCGGGGACCGACCTGGCGTTCGACGAGGGGCAGATGAAGGTCGGCCGGCGGCTGGCCACCAAGCTGCTGCACGCCTCCCGGTTCGTGCTCGGGCTCGGGGCCGCCGACGCCCTGCGCCGCCCGGCGACCGCCCCGCTGGACCGGGGGATGCTCGCCGCGCTGGCCGCCGCCGTGGACGCGGCGACGACGGCGCTGGCGCGGTACGACCACACGGGCGGGCTGACGGCCGCCGAGCAGTTCTTCTGGACCTTCTGCGACGACTACATCGAACTGGTCAAGGACCGCGCGTACGGGCCGGCCGGCGACCCGGGCGCCGAGTCGGCGCGGGCGGCGCTGGCCAACGCGCTGTCGGTGCTGCTGCGGCTGTTCGCGCCGTACCTGCCGTACGTGACCGAGGAGGTCTGGTCCTGGTGGCGCGGCGGCTCGGTGCACACCGCGCCGTGGCCGACGACGCACGAGGTGGCCCGGTTCGGCGGCACCGGGGACACGGCGGTCTTCGACACGGTGCGCGAGGCGCTGGGCCAGGTGCGCCGGGCCAAGTCGCAGCGGCAGCTCTCGATGAAGGCGGCGGTCCCGGTCGCCGAGGCGCTCGGCCCGGACGCCGCGCTGGCGGTCCTGGCCAGCGCGCTGGACGACCTGCGCGCGGCCGGCCGGATCGGCACGCTGGAGCTGCGCCCGGGCCGCACCGACGACCTGGTGATCGCCTGCGGCCTCTGACCGCCCGACCGCGGGGACGGCCGGCGGACTGTCGGGGCGGGGTGGCACAGTGTCGGCATGACCTTCGCGGCCGTGTCATGACCTTCGCAACCGTGCTGGTGGTCCTCGTCTGCCTGGGGGTGGGGGCGGCCCTGGGCTGGTTCGCGGCGCGGGCCCGCGGCGCCACGCGGCTCGCCGAGCTGACCGCCACCGTCGCCGTCCGCGAGCAGGGCGAGGCGCGCCTGGAGCAGTCGCTGCGCGCGCTGTCCTACGAGGCCACCCACCAGTCGCAGGAGGCCGTCGCCCGGGCGGTCGCGCCGCTGCACGAGACCCTGCTGCGGTACGAGCAGCGGGTGGCCGACCTGGAGCGCGCCCGCGTCGGCTCCTATGCGGAGCTGCGGACCCAGATCGAGGCCATGGCGACCGTCTCCGGGGAGCTGCGTACCGAAACCCGGCAGCTCGTGGCCGCGCTGCGCGCCCCGCAGGTCCGCGGGCGCTGGGGCGAGCACCAGCTCCGCCGCGTCGTCGAGGCCGCCGGCCTGCTGGAGCACTGCGACTTCACCGAACAGGCCCACACCGTCACCGACGACGGCGCCGTGCGGCCCGACCTCGTCGTGCGCCTGCACGGCGGCCGGTCGGTGGTGGTCGACGCCAAGGCGCCGTTCGACGGCTACCTGACGGCGATGGAGGCCCGCGACGAGCAGACCCGCAGCCGGCACCTGGACGCCCACGCCCGCCAACTGCGCGCCCACGTCGACGCGCTCGCGGCGAAGTCGTACTGGGCGGCGTTCAGCCCGGCGCCGGAGTTCGTGGTGCTGTTCGTGCCGGCCGACACCTTCCTGGACGTGGCCCTCCAGCGGGACGCCACGCTGATGGAGCACGCGTTCGCCCGCGACGTCGTGCTCGCCACCCCCGCCACGCTGGTGGCGCTGCTGCGCACGGTCGCGTACTCGTGGCGGCAGGACGCCCTGGCCCGCAACGCCCAGCAGGTGCACGCGCTGGCCCGGGAGCTGTACGGGCGGCTGTCCACCCTGGGCGAGCACGTCGGCAAGCTCGGCGGCGCGCTGGGCGGCGCGGTGACCGCGTACAACCGGGCGGTGGGCTCGCTGGAGTCGCGGGTCCTGGTCAGCGCCCGCCGGCTCGCCGACCTCGGGGTCAGCGCCGATCCGCTGCCCGCCCCCGCGCAGGTGGAGCTGGCGCCGCGCCAGCCGCAGGCGCAGGAGCTGAGCGGGCTGCGCCCGTAGTCCGGCCGCGGACGTTCCGCCGGGGTTCCCCCGGCCGTGGGCCGCTGTTGGGTTGCGCCTGCTGGGGTGGCAGGTGACCGCGCGCCCGACGGAAGGTACCGCCATGACCTCACCTGCCTTCTCCCCGCTGTCCCGCCGCCACCTGCTGCGGGCCGGCGCCGCCGGGGGCCTGGGCATCGCCCTCGCCGGCAACCTGGAGATCCTCGCCGGCCCCGCCCACGCCCTGGGCGCCGCCCGCCCGCCGACCGGCTACGGCCCGCTGGTCGCCGACCCCGCCGGGGTGCTGGCGCTGCCCCAGGGCTTCGCGTACCGGGTGGTGGCGAAGACCGGCGTGACCACCCTGGACAGCGGCCACCCGTGCCCCGACGACCCCGACGGCATCGGCTGCTTCCCGGCCCGGGGACGCGGGCGCGGCCACGGGGGCTCGGTGCTGGTCACCAACCACGAGGTCGGCGGCAGCGAGCCGCACGGCGTGCCGCCGCTGCCCGGCCTCACCTACGACCCGGGCGCGCGCGGCGGCACCACCACCGTCGAGGTCGACGCGGCCGGCGCGCGGCAGCGGCACTACGTCAGCCTCGCCGGTACGCACAACAACTGCGCGGGCGGTGTCACGCCGTGGGGCACGTGGCTGACCTGCGAGGAGACCGAGCAGAAGAAGGGCGGCCAGTTCACCCGGGACCACGGGTACGTGTTCGAGGTGGACCCCTACGACATGGCCGCCAACGCCGACCCGGTGCCGCTGACGTTCCTCGGCCGCTACGCCCACGAGGCGGTCGTGGTCAACCCGCACAACCACGAGATCTACCTGACCGAGGACGCGGGCGCCCCGCACGGCCTGTACTACCGCTGGGTGCCGCCCCGGCACTTCACGGGCGGCCGGGGCGCGCTGCGCGCGCTGGCGCTCTCCCCCGGCGGCGACACCGCCGGCAGGCTCCAGGCGATGCGGTGCACCCGCGACGGGGTCCCCGTCGCGGACCTGGCCGAGGCCACCGAGCCGGGCACCCGGTACGAGGTGACCTGGGTGGACGTCGCCGACCGGGACGCCCGCCAGACCTCGGTCCGCAGGCAGTTCGCCGCCGGTGCCGTGACCCACAGCAACAAGCTGGAGGGCCAGTGGTGGGGCGGGCACGGCGCCTACCTCGTCGCCAGCTTCGCCCGGACCGCCGACGGCAGCCCGCGGGCGCACGACGGCCAGGTGTGGCACTACGACCCGCGGCGGGAGACGCTCACGCTGACCACGATCTTCGGCGTGAACACGGAGCCGGGTACCGACGGCGCCAACTACGACGGCCCGGACAACATCACGGTCTCGCCGTACGGCGGCCTGATCCTCGCCGAGGACGGCAACGGGGTCTCGCACCTGGTCGGCGTGACCGAGTCCGGCCGGACGTACCCGATGGCCCGCAACGACCTCAACGACAGCGAGTTCTGCGGGCCGACGTTCTCCGCCGACGGGTCCGTGCTGTTCGCGAACATCCAGGTGCCGGGCCACCTCCTGGCGATCACCGGCCCCTGGCACCGCACGCGCTGACCGCCGCCGGTCGCGCGTGACCCGGCGGTCCGGCGGGAGGGCAGCCGGCGGGCCGCCGGGGCGGCGCTCAGCCGGCCGAGCGGGCCGCGGCCGCCTCCGCGGCCGCCTTCATGTCGCGGCGCAGCTCCGGCGGCAGCGCGAACGTGAGGTGCTCCTGCGCGGTGTCGACCGCGGTGACGTCGGTGAAGCCCCGCGCCGCCAGGAAGGCCAGGACGTCCTGCACCAGCTCCTCGGGCACGCTCGCCCCGGAGGTCAGGCCGACCGTGCTCGCGCCGGCCAGCCACGCCTCGTCGATCTCGCGGGCGAAGTCGATCAGGTACGAGGCGCGGGCGCCGTGGTCGAGCGCCACCTCGGTGAGCCGGACCGAGTTCGAGGAGTTGCGCGAGCCGACCACCAGGACGACGTCGCACTCCGGGGCGATCTCTTTCACGGCCACCTGGCGGTTCTGCGTGGCGTAGCAGATGTCGTCGCTGGGCGGGGACTCCAGCAGCGGCAGCCGGCGCTTGAGCCGCTCGACCGTGGCCATGGTCTCGTCGACCGACAGCGTGGTCTGGGACAGCCAGACGACCTTGGCCGGGTCGCGGACCGTCACCGCGTCCACGTCGTCGGGGCCGTCCACGAGCTGGATGTGCCGGGGCGCCTCACCGGCGGTGCCGACGACCTCCTCGTGGCCCTCGTGGCCGATGAGCAGGATGTCGTAGTCGGCGGCGGCGTACCGCTTCGCCTCCTGGTGGACCTTGGTGACCAGCGGGCAGGTGGCGTCGATCGCCTTCAGCGACCGGGCCCGCGCCTGCGCGTGCACCTCGGGCGCGACCCCGTGCGCCGAGAAGATCACCGTGGCGCCCTCGGGCACCTCGTCGTTCTCCTCCACGAAGATCGCGCCGCGCTCCTCCAGCGTGGTGACGACGTGCTTGTTGTGCACGATCTCCTTGCGGACGTAGACCGGCGCCCCGTAGAGGGTCAGGGCCTCCTCGACGGTCTGCACCGCCCGGTCCACACCCGCGCAGTACCCGCGCGGCTGCGCCAACAACACCCGCTTACCCTGGCCAGCACTCACGCCCCCATGGTACGCACCCCGGCCACCCGCGCCCGCGTCCGTTTCCTCCCGCGCCGCCCGGACCACCCGGTCCCGGCGGGCGCCGGGCGCCGCGGCGGCCGCGGCTAGGGTGGCCGGATGGAGGCGTCGCGCAGTACGTCCGAGGAGCCGTGGCCGGTCCGGGTCGTCAGCCAGAAGATCGGCGCCTGGGTCGCCCGGCTGGGGTGGGTGTGGGTCGAGGGGCAGGTGGCGCAGCTCAGCCGCCGGCCCGGTACGCAGACCGTCTTCCTGACCCTGCGGGACCCGGCGGCCGACCTCAGCCTGACCGTCACCAGCCACCGCGACGTCCTGGACCGGGGCGCGCCCGGGCTGGCCGAGGGCGCGCGGGTGGTGGCCCGGGCCAGGCCGGAGTTCTACCCCGCCCGGGGGACCCTCAACCTGCGCGCCGACGAGATCCGCCAGGTCGGCATCGGCGAGCTGCTGGCGCGCATCGAGAAGCTGAAGCGGCTCCTGGCCGCCGAGGGGCTGTTCGCCCGCGAGCGCAAGCGGCGGCTGCCGTTCCTGCCCGCCCGGGTCGGGCTGATCACGGGCCGGGCCAGCGCCGCCGAGCGCGACGTGCTCACCAACGCCGCCCGGCGCTGGCCGGCGGTGGAGTTCCGCACGGTGAACGTTGCCGTCCAGGGCGCGGGCGCCGCGCAGCAGATCGTGGACGCCCTCGCGGTGCTGGACGCCGACGCCAGCGTCGAGGTGATCGTCATCGCCCGCGGCGGCGGCTCCACCGAGGATCTGCTGCCGTTTTCCGACGAGGGGCTGTGCCGGGCCGTCTTCGCCTGCGGTACGCCGGTGGTCAGCGCCGTCGGGCACGAGAGCGACACGCCGCTGCTGGACTACGTGGCCGACGTGCGGGCGTCCACGCCGACGGACGCGGCCAAGCGGGTCGTCCCCGACCTGGCCGAGGAGCGGCGCGGGCTGGAGCAGGCGCGGCACCGGCTCGACCGCGCCGCCGACCACCTGCTGGACCGGGAGTACCAGCGGCTCGCGGCCGTGCGGTCCCGGCCGGTGCTGGCCCGGCCCGAGCAGTGGTACGACCGGCACGGGGCCGAGGTGGCGGCACTGCGCGACCGGGCGGCGCGGGTCCTGGACCACCGGGTGCACCGGGCGGCGGACGGGCTGACCCACACCGCGGCGCGGCTGCGCGCGCTGTCGCCGCACGCCACGCTGTCGCGCGGGTACGCGATCGTGCAGCACGCCGACGGCCGGATCGTCCGGGCGGCGGCCGACGTCGCCCCCGGCGACGCGCTGCGGCTGCGGCTGGCCGACGGCACCGTCGGTGCGACCGTCGCCGACGGCGGTGCCGCGTAGGGTGCCGGGGATGAGCGAGTTGACGTACGAGCAGGCCCGCGCGGAGCTGGCCCAGGTGGTCGAGCGCCTGGAGTCCGGGGCCGGCACGCTGGAGGAGTCGCTGGCGCTGTGGGAGCGGGGCGAGGAGCTGGCGGCGGTCTGCCAGGGGTGGCTCGACGGCGCCCGCGCCCGCCTCGCCGCCGCGCGCGAACGGCGTCCGGCCGGGGACTGACGCCGCACGGGCCGCGGCGGGCTCAGGCGAGGGAGAAGGACCGCTTCGACAGGCCCCACATGTAGCCCTCGATCTGGGTGGTGGCCGCGGCGGCCGGGTCGGCGGCGGCGCCGAGGGTCACGAACAGCGGGAGGAAGTGCTCGACGGTCGGGTGGGCGTAGGGCATCCCGGGCGCCCGGTCGGCGTACGCGGCCAGCTCGTCGACCGCGCCGCGGGCCAGCGCGTCGGCGGCCCAGGCGTCGAACTCCGCCGACCAGCCGGGTGCCTCGTTGCGGGTCACCATCGCCGAAGTGACGAACGGCAGCCCGTGGGTGAGGAAGCCCGACCCGATCACCAGTACCCCCTCCTCGCGCAGCGGCCGGAGCCGGGCGCCGAGCGCCAGCAGCGCGCCGGGGTCGGCGGTGGGCAGGCTGAGCTGGAGGGTCGGGACGTCGGCGTGCGGGTACATCACCTTCAACGGCACCCACGCGCCGTGGTCGAGTCCGCGGCTGCGGTGTTCGTGCAGGTCGGTGCCGTCGGGCACGAGGGCGGCGACCCGGGCGGCGAGGTCGTGGGCGTCCGGGGTGTCGTAGCGCATGGTGAAGAAGCGGCGGGCGAACCCGCCGAAGTCGTACACGGGGGTGGGCGCCGCGGCGGCGCTGGACAGGCTCAGCGGCGCGTGCTCCCAGTGCGCGGAGACGATGAGGATCGCCCTCGGCTTGGGCATCCGCAGCGCCCAGTCGCCGAGTTCGCGCAGGAACACGGCGTCGTCGAACAGGGGCGGGGCGCCGTGGCTGAGGTAGATCGAGGGCAGCGGGCCGTCGGCGGGGGTCCAGCGGGGCTGGGCGGCGCTGGCGGGGCCGGCCGCGCGCAGGAACGCGTCGTACGCGGCGCCGGGCTGGTGGACGGTAACCATGGCGATCGCCTCCGGTGGTTGCGCGTGCCACCACCGTACCGCAGTTAATTTGCTACGTCAATTATTGACATGAGGATTAAATCTCGGTCAGCGACCCGGCCAGTACGGCCGCGTCGGGCGCCGCGACCGGGCCGAGGACCAGCAGGGTCCGCGCCGGGGTCAGCAGGACCAGCGCCTCCTCCCCAGGGCGCCCGGGGTACCGCTGCCACGGGCGGCCGGCCACCGGCACGACACCCGCCGGCCGGCTCGCGCCCAGCTCCGCGCCGAGCAGCTCGGCGACCGGCCGGTCGCTCTCCACGAGCTGCAGGCCGGTGCCGGACGCGGCCACGTACCCGATCCGCAGCGCCCCCCAGTCCTGCCCGCGGGTGTACGTGGCGCTGGCCGCCCGCCAGCCGGCCGGGAGCACGGCCGGCGGCGCGGGCGGGAAGTCCCCGGCCCGGCGCGCCTGGTCGACCACCGCCGCGGCGTCGACCGCGACCGGCGCGTCGCCGTCCTGGAACACCCGGTAGACCACCGCGAACAGCAGGATCGGGACCAGCAGGACGACCAGCGAGAGCACCATGTCCCGCGGCCGGCGGCCGGCGGGGCGCACGGGCACCGCCGCGGCGGCCGGCGGGACCGGGGAGGCGGCGGCCGGCGGCGGATCCGCGGGCGGCGGCGGGGCGGGTACGGACGACACGGCACCATCCTCACCGATCGGCGACCCGCCGGGGCCACCGGGGCGCCCACCTGGCAGGATTTGACCTCCGGTCGGACCCGCCGGAGCGCCACGGCCCGCGCCCCGCGCGCGTCGGGCGACGGCCGGTCCGTGGCCCCGCCGCACGCGAGGAGGAGCGCCCCATGACGAGCCGCACACCCCAGGACCTCGACCGCAACCTGGCCCTGGACCTGGTCCGGGTCACCGAGGCCGCCGCCATGGCCGCCGGCCGCTGGGTCGGCCGCGGCGACAAGGAGGGCGGGGACGGCGCCGCGGTCGACGCGATGCGCAAGCTGATCAACGCGATCCAGATGACCGGGGTCGTGGTGATCGGCGAGGGCGAGAAGGACAACGCGCCGATGCTGTACAACGGCGAGCGCGTCGGCGACGGCACCGGCCCCGAGGTCGACGTCGCGGTCGACCCGGTCGACGGCACCACGCTGATGAGCAAGGGGATGCCCAACGCCCTGGCCGTCCTCGCCGTGGCCGAGCGCGGCGCCATGTACGACCCCAGCGCCGTCTTCTACATGGAGAAGCTGGCCGTCGGCCCCGACTGCGCCGACGTCATCGACCTGGACGCCGGCATCCGGGAGAACATCCGCCGCGTGGCCAAGGTGAAGAACACCAGCGTCTCCGACGTGACCGTCTGCATCCTGGACCGGTCCCGGCACAGCGAGATCGTCAAGGAGGTCCGCGACGCCGGGGCGCGGATCCGGTTCATCAGCGACGGCGACATCGCCGGGGCGATCAGCGCGGCCCGCGAGGCCTCCGAGGTGGACATGCTCGTCGGCATCGGCGGCACGCCCGAGGGCATCGTGGCGGCCGTGGCCCTCAAGTGCATGGGCGGGGCGATCCAGGCCCGGCTGTGGCCGCGCGACGCGCAGGAGCGGGAGAAGGCCCTGGCCGCCGGCCACGACCTGACCCGCGTACTGGCCACCGACGACCTCGTGCGCGGTGACAACATGTTCTTCGTCGCCACCGGCGTCACCTCCGGCGACCTGCTCAAGGGCGTCCGGTACCGCTCCGGCGGCGCGTACACCCAGTCGATCGTGATGCGCTCCAAGAGCGGGACGATCCGGGTCATCGACTCGTACCACCGCCTGGAGAAGCTGAGCATGTACTCCGCAGTCGACTTCGACGGGCGGCCCACCGCCTGACCGCCTCGGCCCGCCGACTGCGCCGACTGCGCCTGCTGGGGCTGGCCCTGGCGGCCCTGTCCGGCGTGGGCTCGGCCGCGCAGACCCGGATCAACGGCGAGCTGGCCGTCCGGCTCGGCGACGGCGTCGCCGCGGCGGCCACCAGCTTCGGCGTCGGGCTGGTGCTCGTCGCCGCGGCCTGCGCGGCGCTGCCGGCCGGCCGCCGCGGCGTCCGGCGCCTGGCCGGCGCGGTCGGGCCGCCGCCGGGCACGCCCCGGCCGCCGGGCGGGCCGCGGCCGCTGCGCTGGTGGGAGTGCCTGGGCGGGCTCGGGGGCGCGGCGTTCGTGGCCAGCCAGAGCCTCACGGCCGCGGCGCTCGGCGTGGCGATCTTCACCGTCTCCATCGTGGCCGGCCAGGCGATCAGCGGTCTGGCCGCCGACCGCCTCGGCCTCGGCCCGCGGGGCCGGCAGGCGGTCACCGGCTTCCGGCTGTGCGGCGCGGCCCTCACGGTGCTCGCCGTGGCGGTGGCCGCCGGGCGGCCGCCGGGCGGGGCGCCGGTGTGGCTGGCCCTGGTGCCGGCGGTGGCCGGCCTCGGCGTGGGGGTCCAGGCGGCGGTCAACGGACGGGTCCGCGAGGCGGCCGGCGGCGCGCTGCCGGCGACGCTGCTGAACTTCGCCGTCGGTACGGCTGCACTGCTCGTGGTCCTCGGCGCCGACGTCGCGCTGCGCGGCCCGCCGCAGGACCTGCCGGCCGCCCCGTGGCTGTACCTGGGCGGGCCGCTCGGGGTCGTGTTCATCACGGTCGCGGCGGCCACCGTCCGGTACACCGGCGTGCTGCTGCTCGGGCTGGCGGTGATCGCCGGGCAGCTCACCGGCGCGCTGCTGCTGGACCTCGCCCTGCCCGGCGCCGCCGGGCCACCCGGCGCCGGCATCTACGTCGGCGTCGCCCTCGCCCTGGCCGGCGTGGCGGTGGCCGCCCGGCCGGACCGGGTCAGCCCCGGGCCGCGGCCATGATGGCCCTGCGGAAGGTCTCCACCCGGGTGTAGACGCCCGGATAGGCGGCCTGCCCGCAGCCGTTGCCCCAGCTCACGATGCCGACCTGCGCCCAGCCCGCGCCCGCGGGCCGGACCAGCGGACCACCCGAGTCGCCCTGGCACGAGTCGACGCCGCCGTCACGCACGTCGCCCGCACAGAGCATGTCGGCGCGCCGGATGGGCAGGTCGAGGGTCCGGTAGGCGCGGGCGCACGCCCCGTCGGACACCGAGGGCACCCAGGCGCCGCGCAGCCGGCGCTGGGCGCCGCCCTCCTCGCGGACCGCGCCCCAGCCGAGGACCAGCAGCTTGGTGTCCGGCGGGACCGGCCGGTCCGCGAGCCGCAGCGGGGCCAGCGGCAGCCGCCGGTCCAGGGTGAGCACGGCCCAGTCGCTGCCGGCGAGCGCCGAGCGGAAGCCCGCCGCCAGGCGGATGTCCGCCACGCCGGCCCGCAGCCCGCCGCGGTGCCGGTCGGCGGTACCGGCCCGCACGGCCACCTCCGCCGGCCGCACCCCGCCGTCGACGCAGTGCGCCGCGGTCAGGACGTGCCGGGGCGAGACCAGGCTGCCGCCGCAGCCCACGGACAGCGAGACCATCCACGGGTACGCCCGCGGGACCTGCTCGCCGCCGACGACCAGCGGCGCCGGCCGGCCGGGCGCCGGGGCCGCGCCCGCCCGAGCCGGGACGGGACCGGCGAGGACGACCGCGACGGAGAGACCTGCTGCCCACTTTGTCCGCATGTGCGGATGCTAAGGGCGGCCCGGCCCCCCGATCGGCATTGCGGGCGCCGCGCGCGTCGCCCGCGCCACCTGGGCCTGCCACCACACCACCAGCGGCGGCGCGGCCAGCTCCACGGCGGCCGCGGTCACGAAGATCGGGTGCGGCAGCCCGTGCAGCGCCGCCGCCAGCAGCCGGACCAGCCCGCCGACGAAGATCGCGCCGCCGATCGCGCGCAGGACCGCCCCGGCCCGCTCGACCCGCGGGACGGTCCAGGCCAGGGTGAGGCCCACGCCGCACCAGACGGTGGCGAAGAACCGGTAGTTGCTCTCCAGGTCCGGACTGGTCGAGGGCGGCGGACCGGGCAGGACCGCCACGCCGCCGAGGACGTCGAGCAGCCCCGTCCCGACCGGCACGCAGGCCAGTACCGCCACCAGTACCTGTAGTCCGCGCCGCCCCGCCCGGTCGCCCATGGCCGGGACGGTAGCAATCCGCCCCGGGACCCCGCTGCCCCGACGCGGACAGCACATCGATACATGTCTTTACGGCGACCGTCCGCCGGACTAGCGTACGTATTCACCGTGTGCAATGTCGTCCCCCGCACACCACCCACCAGGTCACCACGCACGACCACCCCAGGAGGAACCATGCGGCTCCGTACGCTCGCCGTCGGCGGCCTTGCCGTCGCCGTCAGCGCGACCCTCACGGCGGCGACCGCCTGGGCGGACACCGCCGCCCCCGCCGCCGGGGCCGCCGCGGTCGCCGACCCGCCCGTCATCGCCGACGACGCGGGCCTGGCCCACCTCCGCAAGTTCCAGCAGATCGCCGAGGCCAACGGCGGCACCCGGGCGAACGGCCGGCCCGGCTTCAAGGCCACCGTCGACTACCTGGAGACGACCCTCAAGGCGGCCGGCTTCCAGGTCACCGTCCAGCCGTTCACCGCCAGCGGCGCGCAGAGCTGGAACGTCATCGCGGACTGGCCCTCCGGCGACGCCAACAGGATCGTGATGATCGGCGCGCACACCGACTCCGTGCCGGCCGGCCCCGGCATCAACGACGACGGCTCGGGCGTGGCCACCGTCCTGGAGAACGCGCTGACGGTCGCCCGGACCAAGGCGCAGTCCGACCAGCGGATGCGGTTCGGCTTCTGGGGCGCCGAGGAGATCGGCCTGCTCGGCTCGAAGCACTACGCCGGCAGCCTGGGCGCCGAGAAGAGCAAGATCACCGCGTACCTGAACTTCGACATGGTCGGCATGAAGAACACCAAGAAGTGGGGCATCTACAAGGAGGGCCCGGCGCTGAACGCGCACTTCAAGGAGTACTTCGACAAGAAGGGCATTCCGACCGCCACGATCGACCCGACCGGCATGTCCGACCACTCGTCGTTCGCCCGCGTCGGAATCCCGGTGACCGGCATCGGCTCGGACTCCAACCTCCAGCAGCTCGACCCCTGCTACCACAAGGCCTGCGACACCTTCACCAACGTCGACGGCAGGACGATCGGCATCGGGGCCAACGCGGCCGCCACCGTCATGTGGAAGCTGGCCGGCACGCGGACCACCGCGCGCCCCTGAGGTATTGGGTCGGCGCCCGCGACCGCGGGTGCCGACCCCGAGGTCGGCGCCCGCCGACACTCCCGGCACGACGCTCCTTCGCCCGTCCGCCACCCGACGCATCTCCCCGTGCGACGCACGAAGGGATCAGCGCCCTATGTTCGCCCCACCCACCGTTGTCGCCCTGCTGCTCGGCCTCGCCGCCACCCCCGGCACCGCGGCCGCCGCCACCCCCGCCCCGCAGCCGTACGTCGCCAACCCGAAGCCCGCGCACACCGTCCTCGGCCCCGGGGACAGCCGGACCGCGGTGCGGGTGAAGTTCGCGGAAGGCGCCCCGGTCCGGCTGCGCGACGGCCGGCTGACCGGCCCGGCCGACGCGCCGGCCGTCCGCGCCGCGCTGGCCGCCGGCACCGTCAGCCGGCTGTTCCCCCAGTCCGAACAGGAGCTGGCGGACCTGACCGCGGCGGCGCGGCGCCGCTCCGGCCGGGTCCAGGCCGACCTCGACCAGTACTACCGCGTCGCGCTGCGGCCCGGCACCGACCCCGCGGCCGTCCTCGACGCCCTCAACGCCCTGCCCGTCGTGGAGATCGCCTACCCGGAGCCGCTGCCCGCCCCGCCGCCCGGCGCCGCCGCCGCGCGGCCGGCGCGCCCCGGGACAACCGCCGCCACGCCCAACTTCGCGGACCGGCAGCGGTACGCGCTGCCCGGCGACGGCATCGACGCGGCCTTCGCCCGGACGGTGCCCGGCGGCACCGGGCGCCACGTCCGCGTGCACGACATCGAGTACGGCTGGCACGTCAACCACGAGGACCTGACGAAGCTGACCGCCCCCGGCGCGATGGTGCCGCAGGGCCGGCCGAGTTCGTCGTTCGAGTCCCACGGCACCGCCGTGATGGGCGAGCTGATCGCCAACGACAACGCCTTCGGGGTCACCGGCCTGGTCCCGGACGCCACCCCGCAGCTCACCAACGTCGGTACCACCACCGGGCACAACGTCGCCGGCGCCATCACCACCGCCGCCCGGGCCCTGCGCCCCGGCGACGTCATGCTGCTGGAGCAGCAGATGAACACCTGCGGCGGCGGGTACGGGCCGGTCGAGTGGGAGCCGGCCACCTACGACGCGATCGTGGCCGCCACCTCGGCGGGAATCGCCGTCGTCCAGGCCGCGGGCAACGGCAACCAGAACCTGGACGCGCCCTGCAACGGAAACCCGTTCCCGCGCGGCAAGCCGGACTCCGGCGCGATCATCGTCGGGGCGGGCGGGGCCGGGGCGGGGCAGAAGTGCAGCCCGCCGCGGCAGAAGCTGGGCTTCTCCACGTACGGCCGGCGCATCGACGTCCAGGCGTGGGGCGAGTGCGTGGTCACCACGGGCAGCGGCGACCTGCAGGGCGGCGCCGACACCGTCAAGTACACGGCCCGGTTCAGCGGCACGTCCAGCGCCTCGCCGATCGTCACGGGGGCCGCGGCGGCACTGTCCAGCATCGCCCGGGAGCGGGGCCGGACCCTCCGGCCGACCGAGATCCGGGACATCCTGCGCGGCACCGGCCAGGCGCAGGTCGGCACCGGCGGCCAGATCGGGCCGCTGCCCGACCTGCGGGCCGCCATCGCCCGGCTCCAGGCGATCCTCGCCGCCGAGGGCCGCTGACCCCGGTGCCCGGTGCCCGGCCACCGCGCCGGCACCGGGCACCTCGCCGGGCACCCGGGCGTCGGGCCGGCACCCGCGCACCGCGCTGGCGCCCGCGCACGTCAGCGCCGGGTCAGCGCGACCCCGCCCAGGACCAGGACCACCCCGGCGGCGGCCGTCCAGGTGAGGGTCTCGCCCAGGACCAGCCAGCCCAGCGCCACGGCGACCACCGGCAGCAGGTAGGTGACCGTGGAGGCCACCGCCGGCCCGTCCGCGGTGATGATCCGGTAGTTCAGCACGTACGCCGCCGCGGTGCCCAGCACGCCGAGCGCCAGCAGGCTCAGCACGGCGTCCGCCCGCCAGACCGGCGCGACCAGCCCACCCACCGGCATCGCCAGGGCCAGCAGCACGGTGCCGACCCCGAGCTGGCCGGTGGCCAGCGTCAGCGGCGGGATGCCGCGGTTGGTCAGGAAGCGGCCCATGTACACGTAGCTGATGCCGTAGCAGCACGCCGCCCCGAGGATCGCCAGCCCGCCCCAGGTCGCGAACTCCCCCGTCCGGTCCCACGGCGTGAACATCACCACCGTGCCGGCGAACCCCAGCCCGAACCCGGCGACCCGCCGCGCCCCGGCCGTCCGGTCGGTGCCGGCGACGAACGCCAGCAGCAGCGTCCACAGCGGCGTGGTGGCGTTGATCAGGCCGGCCACGTGGGAGCCGATGGTCCGCTCGCCGATCCCGAACAGCACGTACGGCACGGCGTTGGCGACCAGCGCCGCGACCGCCAGGTGGGCCCAGGTGCGCGGGTCCCGCGGGAAGCGCTGGCGCAGCGCCACGGCGATCGGGGCGAGGACGAGCGCGCCGAGCAGCAGCCGGACGAACACGATCTGTACGGGCGTGAACCCGCGCAGGGCCAACTTGATCCACAGAAAGCCGGAGCCCCACAGCAGCGCCAGCGCGGCCACCTCGGCCACCCCGCGCAGCCGCGGCCGCGGTGCCTCCCCCATGCGCCACCACTCCCTGTCCCCCGGTGCCGCCGCGATGCTACCGGTGCCGGTACCCCGCACCCGCCGGCGGCCGGCGGCTGCCCCCGGGCGGGCGTCAGGCCATCCGCCGCCGACGCCCGGATTGAACGGCTGGGCGGTCCGGTCCGTACCCACGCCTGTCCGCCCGCATGCACCCCGGAGGTCCCTCATGCGCTCCTGGCGCGCCGCCGCCGTCGTCGGGGTCGTGGGTCTCACCGCCCTCGGCCCCGCCCTGCCCGCCGCCGCGCACGGCGCGGTCCAGCGCCCCGCCAGCCGGGGCTACGCGTGCGGGCCCGAGGGCGCGGCGTCCGGCGCGGCCGCATGCGCCGCCGCCCGCGCCGCGGCGGACGTACAGGACTGGGACAACCTGCGCGTCGCGGATGTCGCCGGCCGCGACCGCGAGGTCATCCCGGACGGGCGGCTGTGCAGCGCGGGCATCGACCGGTACCGCGGACTCGACCTGGCCCGCGCCGACTGGCCCGCCTCCCGGCTCTCGCCCGGGGCGGCGCTGACCGTGCGGTACCGCACGACGATCCCGCACCGCGGGACCTTCCGCCTGTACGTGACGAACGACCGGTACTCCCCCACCCGCCCGCTGCGCTGGTCGGACCTGGAGACGCGGCCGTTCCTGTCGGCGACCGACCCGGCGGTGGTCGACGGCGCGTACACCCTCTCGGGCCGGCTCCCCGCCGACCGGACCGGGCGCCAGCTCATCTACACGATCTGGCAGAACTCCGACACCCCGGACACCTACTACTCGTGCTCCGACGTCGACTTCGGCACCGGCACCGGCACCGGCACCGGCACCGGGCAGCCGCCGGCCCGCGGGGATTCCGCCGCGGAGCCCGGTGCGGACGCCGCAGGCTCAGGGAGCGGCGCCGCCCCGTCGGCGCGCGCCGCCGACCCGGTGCCCGCGGCGTCCGCGAGACCCGATGCCGCCTACTGGATCGGTGCCGTCGCGCTCGGCGTGGTCGGCCTGGCCGGCCTGGTGCTCGTGGCGCTGCGCCGCCGCCCGCGCTGACCGCGACCCGCGGCGGCCCGGACGCCCGCCCCGGTCACGACGGCCGGCCCGGTCCGGTGGGCGCCGCCCGCCCTGCGGCGGCGGGCGCGGCGCGCACCACGGTGCCGTTCACCGGGTCGCAGGAGCGGTCCCCGAAGTCGCCGTGTGTGCGGTAGCGGCGGTGGGCCGCCTGGATGTTCCACTCCGGGTCCAGCGCCTGGCGGGGCGTGCCGCCGATCTCCGCCAGCAGCCGGTCGGAGAGCTGGAACACGCCCCAGTTGCGGGTGCCGTCGCCCCCGGGCGTGACGGACATGGCGTCGAGGTGCGAGCGGCACTCGGCGACCCGGACGGCCTCGTCCGGCGCCTCGACGAAGACCGCGCGGATCCGCGCCTCCACCTGGTCGCGGGGCCAGGACCGCAGCGGCGCGACGCCCGCGTGCAGGGCCTTCCGGGTGGCGACGTCCGCGACTCCGGTCACCGGCAGGTCGGCGAGGAACTGGAACGCCGTGAGCTTGCCCTGGGTGATCGGGCCGAAGCTGCCGTCGACCACGATCTCGGCGCCGGCCCGGGCGAGCAGCCCCTGCAGCACGCTGACGCAGCCGTTGGTCTGGCCGAGGGCGACCGGAGCGGTGCACTCGCCGTTCAGCAGCGGCGCCCGGGTCTGTGCGCGGGGCGAGTCGTGCGGCCACCAGAAGCCGGCCACGGCCAGCGCCAGGACTGCCACGGCGGCGAGGGCGGCGCGGCGGCGCAGGCGCCACCGGCCCGGCGGCACGCGCCGCGACCCCAGCCCCGCCACCCCCGACACCGACGCGGTGAACGCCACTCCGCCAGCTTCCCCGACACCGCCGCTCCCCGCGACGCTGCCGGCGCCCGCGGCACCGCCGCTCTCCGCACCCGCGCCTGACCGGGCGACGCTGGCAGATCCGATGCCACCGGCAGACCGGGCCACACTGCCTGACCGGGCGACGCTCGCAGATCGGACGCCACTGCCAGATCCGGCGAGGGCGCCGGCCTCCGCGGCGCTGCCCGCTTCCCCGGCGCCGGCCGGCTCCGCGGCGGCACCGGTCGCCGCGCTGCTCCAGCTCGCGTAGAGCCGGCCGCGCTCGGCGGACGTCGCGCCGCAGAGCGCGGCGATGCGCTCCACGGTGGCGAAGTCCGGCGGCACCGACTCGCCCCGGCAGTACCGGTGGATCGTGGACTTGCTGATGTGCGTACGCCGGCCGATCACGTCGTAGCTGAGGCCGCTGCGCCGCTTCAGGTCCGTGAGCATCGTCGCCAGAGCGTCCGTCGGCACGCTGTCCCCCCGTCAGTACCCCCGCACCCCTGCGGGGTCCGCGCGTGGGTCAGCGTAGTGGGCGCGGCATCCACAGTGGGTGCCCGGACGGCCAGGATTTCCCGCCGGAGGTCCGACCCGCGCGACGCACACGGACCGGACCCGGCAGCGGCCTCACACCCCCGTGACGGACCTGATCCACTCGCGGCTGGCGGCGACGCTGGCGTACCAGGCGTCCTTGTCCGGGTTGGCCGTCGAGGCGACGCCGACCTGGACGCCCTGGTGGAACGCCGGTCCGCCCGAGTCGCCCTTCCAGGCGCTGCCGGTGACCTTCGTCAGGTACAGCGCCGGCCCCTTGGCGTGGTCGAGCTTGTCGGCGTCGTACCGCATCCGGGCGGTCCGCAGCACCGGGCTCACCGGGCAGTTCTCGCAGGTGGCACCCCAGCCGTAGATGTCCACCTCGCTGCCGATCGCGGGATTGGCGTCCGCCAGCCGCACCGGCTGGGCGTCCGGCACGGGCCGGTCCAGCTTCAGCAGCGTCAGGTCGGCCTTGCCGCCCAGCCGGACCTCGACCGTCTTGTACCGTGCCCCCTTGGCCTTCTCCCGGTGCCCGATGGACAGCTCCGGCCGGCGCGTCGTCAGCGGCACGCAGTGCTTGGCGGTGAGTACCCACTGCGGGGCGACCAGGGAGGCGCTGCAGTTGCCCAGGCCCGCCGCCCACGGCACGTCCACCGTGACCTCCTCGCCGCCGATGACGCGCCGCTGCGGGGCACCGCAGGTGGGCTCGCCGTCGCGGGCGGGGACGGCGATGCCGTCCCAGGCGCCCCTGACCGTGGCGAACTTGGCGCAGTCGCCGGGGAACAGCCGGGTCGCCGCCTTGAGCGCCGCGGCGCGCGCGGCCGCGTACGTCCAGTTCTCGGTCTTCAGCAGCAGCGACTCCATCCAGACCCGCCCGGCGTCCCTGATGCCCAGGCCGGCCACCTTCTCCGGGCCGCCGGCACAGACCGGGCTCTGCGGATTGCCGTTGGTCGGGTGCGACCCCTCGGCCATCAGGTAGAACATGTGGCTGGCCGGGCCCGAACCGTCGTGGATCTCGACGTCCTTCAGCTTCGGCGACCAGCAGTTGGGCATCTTGCGGGGCGCCTTCGACGGGTCGTAGCCGTTGCGCTCCGGCCCGCGGCCGAACGGATTCGAGGACTCGGAGTAGTCGTAGTCCGGCCGGTTCTTCGCGTTGTTCGCGTAGTGCTCGGTCAGCGCGCCGAAGATGTCGCCGTTGGCCTCGTTGAGCTGGAACGTCTCCTCGACGCCGTTGAATCCGCCGGGCGTGAACTGGAACACCGCATGGCCGAACTCGTGCGCCACGATATCGATCTCCGTCAGCACCCGCGCCTTGTCCTTGCTGACCCCGAACGCGGTGTTGTGCCCGTTCCAGTAGGCGTTGACGTCGTTGATGTTCAACACCATCGGGAAGCCCTTGCCCTTGCCGTCGAAACCGTCGCGGCCGAGCCAGTCGCGCAGCATGTCCCAGAACTTCTGCGCGGCGTAGAGCCCGTCGGCGCAGCCGCTCTCCTTGTCCGAGCCGCCGCTGCCCCACGAGTCGTCGGCACCCTTGATCGGGCCGTTGCCCTCGGCGGAGCAGAACAGCCCGGTACGCCTGGGGTCGGCCATCTCGAAGCCGCCGCCCGCGGGGCGGGTGTCCAGCGCGACCTCGCCCTGGTGGAAGCCCCTGCCCGTACCGCGGGCGATCTGGTCCCAGTCGGCGAGGACGCCGCCGTCGCGCGCGTCCACCACGACGTGCCGGATGCTCGGCCCGTCCCGGTCGGCGCCCTCGACCACGACCTTGTACGCGAGCCGCCGGGCACCGTCGTAGGTGAACACCACGAGCTGCGGGGCGGCGACGGTGCGCCGCACGCGGGTCAGCAGGCCGCGGGCGGTCCGCTCGGCCCGCGCGGCGGGGACGCGGGCGGCGGTGTCCAGGCTGATCCGCGGCAGCGCCTCGGGCAGGTCGAGCACCGCGCCGCTGCCGTCCACCGCGACCACGAAGTCGCCGCCGACGACCGGCAGGCCGCGGTAGGTGCTGGCGTACGAGACGTACCGGGTCCCCGAGGGGCCGCGGTAGGTGTCGAGGCGGACGAACGCGCGGTCGGCGTCGGCCCGGCGCAGGCCGGTCAGCGCCGCGTCGGCGGCCGCCGACGCGGCCGCGGCCGGCAGCGGGGTGCGCGGGTCGGCGACGCTCCCGGCGCCCGCCGGGGGCGAGACAGCCACCAGCGCGGCGCTGGTGACGACGGCGGTGATGGCACAGAACGTCCGGCGCGGGCTGCTGCCCATGTCGTGACCTCCGGGTTGCGGGTGGGGAAAGTAGACGGGCCCGAATCGCATTTCATCGATGCAGGCCAATCTAATCCCGTACCGCGAGAACCGTCGATCAGCGGCTCTCCCGCAATTTTCTCCGTATGCACAGTGGCGGGCGCGGAAAGCCGCGAACCTCCCCCGGCCGACGGCCCGGGGAGGTCACCCGGACGGGTACCGCCTCAGTGCGCCGCCTGGAACTCGGCCACCAGCGACGCCGGGATGCGTCCGCGCTCGCTGACGTCCTTGCCGGTCTCCTTGGCCCAGTCGCGGATGGCCTTGTTCTGCTCCCGGTCGCCGCCGGCCGGACCGGAGCCACGCACCGAACGGCCACGACGGCCCGACTCCATCCCGCCGCGGCCGACCCGCGTGCCCTTCTCCACGTACGGAGCCAGAGCCTTGCGCAGCCTCTCGGCGTTCTTCGCCGACAGGTCGATCTCGTACTGGACACCGTCGAGCGCGAAACTGACGCTCTCGTCGGCCGTCGCACCGTCGAGGTCGTCGGTCAGTACGGTGATCGTCTGTCGAGCCATCAAATTCCCTCCGCCACACACTGTCGATGTCAGCGCCATCGTAGATCACAGCGGAGGACCCCGCCTCAGTGTCCCGACCACGACGGAGAACGGGTCGCCGCGCGGCGCACCAGCGACCCACCGGCCCACCAGGACGCGACCTGGCCTGGCCACCTGTCGGTGCGGCGGACCCTTCGCCGAAGGTGGCCGCAGTGCCAGCCACCGGCCGGCGAGGTACCGGCCGCTACTGCGCATCTGATGGGTCTGAGTCGGGCGGTCGTTTGGTACGGAGCCAGATCATGATCGAGGCGATGGTGATCGTGGCGTGGTAGCGGTCTTTGAACTTGCCGTAGCGGGTGGCCACGGCCCGGAGCTGTTTGAGCCGGCCGAAGCCCCGCTCGACCTGGTCCGGTCCCGATATGTCACCGGGTCGAAGTTCGGCGGACGCCCGCCACGCGATCCTCTACGGACGCGGCCGGCCTGCACGTCGTCGCGTTCGGGGATGGTGTGTGGGGTACCCAGCGCCCACAACGAACGCCGGTTGGCGCGGGACCGTAGGCATTTCCGCGGTCAGGGGTGGGCGCACGATGGTGGAGTCGACCTGGCCGCGCCAGTCCAGCTCCCCGGCGAAATCGGCGCGGGCCTGCAACTGCCGCCAGATCCGAACGAGCCCGCGTCCGCAGCCAATGCCAACACCGCTGGGGGCGACCTGACGAAGGCCGACCTGACCACCCAAACCCGGTGAACGTTCGCGGTCAACGCACTAACACTTCGCCCAGTCGAAATCTGACAGAGTAACGTCAAAGCGAGTCAAGTCCACGCTCGCCGCCAGCTTCGGCTTATCTTGCTGCCTGGCCCAGGTGAAGAGGTAAATCTTGACATAGGTCGTACTACTGCAATCTGAATAGCTGGCGGGCGCAGGATGTTGCTGCCGGGTCCAGTCGTGGCTGTCCTCGACGCGGAACTCCGTGCGATCCTCAGCGGTCGGGCTCTGCTGGTGCGTCATGACGAAGGTCTTCACGGCCACGACACCGCCGCCGTCCACGCGCGCGCTGCCCGATATGCGAATCTGTCGGGGCCGGTATGCCCAGCCTTCGGGAGCGGTGACACGGAGTTTGATGAAGCACTGCTTGCCATACACGTTCGGATCAACACCATTGATCGCCAGCATGTTGCTGAACGCGCCGCGGACATGGGTACCGCCAGAGAGGACGTCAATTATCGTATTGGATTCGTCGCAATCTGCAGTCCCGAAGGCCGCCACGGCGAGCCGCGCCCCAGACGGTGGCCCGTTCCTGCCGACAGCGGGAGCGGCGGTGAACAGGATCATCGCCATGGACACCACAAGCACCGAAACGAACCTCGCAGGAACGCGAGCCCTCGGAACGTGAAAGCATCGCATGTCCATGATGATCCTTTCGTAGCCGTTGATGTGCTGAGCACTCCACATAGTAACTCCGGGCACAGAGTCAATACTTCCATCGCCCTCGATGCTCGCACGCAGCGCCCACGACCGAGGCCGTGCCGATCTCGGCCGAGAGTTCGATCTCCACCGTTTCGGACCAAGTAGCCGGTGACTGGTCACGGTGCGCCAAACTCATCTGTGATCTTCAGATCAATTAACAGACGATCTACACCCGGCGTGGTCAGGAGTTGATCGGCAGCGGGCGACAGGTTCAGCCGGTGGAGGCATCTGAGCTGATCAGTTCGGGTGAGTACTTCGGAAGGTTTCTGCAGTCAGAATGGTCACCCACCTGGACCGCATCAGGTGCGCCGTGCGTCGCGGCGACCGCGACGCACGGCGAAGTCGTCGACGCTCACCACCGCCGGCATGGACATCCCACGCAGCGGTGCTGGCCATCATCGCCCGCAGCACGATCACCCGCGACACCCACACCCCAAGCCGGCGCAGCCGGCGTAACGCCGACCCGACTCCCTACAGCCACGCCCACGTCAAGTACGAATACCGCCAGCGCGACCGTCCCGCCTCGCGTATCGGGTGGCAAGGCCGACAGCGGCTCCCGGATCGCGCACAACAGGACCGGACCAGTCCCTGTCCGCGCGGTTACCGCCATCCTTCCATCGACCTCGGCACCCTCATCCTGATCAGCCCACCAGCCGCGGCAACACCCGCGGGCCGAAGTCCAGGAACCAGGTCCGACGTCTATCCGGCAGCGCCAGGCGGGCACGGCGGTCGTACTATTCGGACTGACCGAGCAACGGAGGTAGGTATGGCTTTGTCAGGCCGGAATTGCCCTGACTGCGGTCGGCGCGTCAGCAGGCCTCTCCAGAAGACGATGACTGGGCGGAAGGTCTGCCCGGACTGCGCGAACGCCCTGGCCATGGGGTCCGCCGCCGGCGCGATCACCGGTGACGTGGGTGCGAGTTTCGGGGTTTGGGCGATGTTCAAGAGCAAGGTCCGTCGCCGCTCCACTTGAACCGCCATCGCGCTGGTCGCCGCGGGCGCTGACCCGCTGCACCGCTACGGCCTCAGCCGGGGTGGGGTAGTCAGTTGGTGGGTAGGTGCGGGCCGAGGTAGCCGATGACGAGCCGCGTTGACCTGCTGCGGCACGGGGAAATCCGGGCAGCGGCGAACCGAGGATCGCCGGTGACCTGACAGGACGGCGGCGTACGCGGCGGCGCCGCGCTCACGCTCCCCTGTAGCAACGGCCCCACCGAGGGCGTCAACGCCAGCCAGTCGAAATCTCCGGCTCCATCCGCGTCAGCCCGGACTCCGGCGAGCACCTGCCTGAACCTGCCGTCGAGCGGCCCTCCGGAGACGGGCATAGATGGCTGCTCCAATCCGTAGCGGGTGGACATTCCCCGTGTCGCCGCGCCGAGATTTCCCATGAGCCCATTGGGCACCCGCCGGTCATCGGTTCGCGGTTGACCAGCGGTTACCGCCGACGGCGGATACCGCGACAGACTCCTGCTCACGGCAGTGGTGTCACGACCACGCGATCTCCGTCCTCGCGGTCCAGAACCCGGGCGCCGCCCGCGACAGCGATGGAGTCGGCGTCTGCGCCGCCGTACACTTTGTCCCCGCCGTGCACCGCCCCGACCACGTCCCGGCCGGGGCCGCCCTGAATCTCATCGTTGTCCCCCGCCCCGGCACCGGCTGGGCCGCCGCACATGAAATCGTCGCCCGCGCCGCCCTCGACGTAGTCATCGCCGGCCTCGCCCAAAAGCAGGTCGTTGCCGTCCGCGCCGACCGTACGGTCGTTGCCGGCACCCCCGAACACCAGGTCGTCGCCTGGCCCGCCGTTCAGGCTGTCATGGCTCCCCATCCCGCACAACACGTCCTGGCCCTCACCGCCGTCGAAGGCGTTCGAGTCAGCGTCGGACCCGAGCATAAAGTCGATGCCGGGGCCGCCAACGCCCCCTTTATGGCCGGTGTGGACCCGGACCGCGATGTGCGCGGCAGCCGCAGCACCGGTTACCTCCAGCACGATATTGACCACATCGTGCAGGTCCTCGGCCACGTTCATCACCAGCGTCCGGCCGGGGCCCTGCTCGTAGCCGGGGTTTGACACGAGCCGGGCGCCGAGGTTACCCGGGTTGCTGTTGCTGAGCAGCCGCACAGCGGTGGCGCCGGCAGTGAAGCGCATAGCCATCCAGTGGCTGCCGGTGGCGCCGCATTTGGCGGCCACGACGTTCACGCCGGGTGGGGCCGGCTCCGCCACCGCGTACGCAGCGGTGACTCCAGCGGTGAGGAGTCCGACGGCGGTCAGGCCCGCGGTCGCGACGGTCACGGTTCGGCAGGTCAGGCGCATGCTGTTTGGACTCCCTGATGGCTGGCGTGCGGGCAGAGACACCCAGCCAACCAGTCGTACTTGATATCCGCCAAACGCGGTCATACCGTCGAGCGAATTCTGGTCACCAGCCGGCGTTCGGCGCTGGGTCGTCGAGCGAACCTTCGGCTGCTGATGCAGCACCGCCGCCTTGCCCGCGACTACGAGACCGTGCCGCAGCGATCCCGGGCGATGATCTATTGGGCCGTGGCTGACACGAATCAGGTGCCCGCTGAGAGCTACCGGCTGGCGTGAGTCTGCATGTTGCCCATGAACTACAGACGATGATTCGAATCGCCTGCGGTTGCACCGCACGTGTCGAAAAGGCGTTTCGACGTCTGCACCAGCGCGTCGGTGTCGTAGCTGCGATGCGGCTGGAGTAACACCACGAGATCGGCGGCCGCCGCGGCGGCGTAGAGATCAGTTGCCCGCCGCAGATCAACACTGGGCACTGACCACTCCTCCACCAGCGGATCGTGGTAGGTCAATCGCGCGCCCAGGTCCCGAAGGTGCCGCGCCAGGGGCGCTGCGGGCGTTTCGCGGTGGTCGGAGACATCGGGCTTGTAGGCGATGCCGAGTAGGAGGACCTCGGCGCCGTTGATGGCGAGCCCGTCATCGTTGAGGATGTTCTGGGCCCGTTGGGCCACGTACCGTGGCATGTCGCCGTTGATTTCGTTGGCCAGTTCCACGAACCGGAACGGCATCCCCAGCTTTGTGCGCACCCCGTGGCCGAGGTAGCTCGGGTCCACAGGGATGCAGTGGCCGCCCACACCGACTCCCGGGCGGAATGGTTGGAATCCGAACGGCTTGGTGCCGGCCGCGCTGACGACGTCCCAGACGTCGATGTCGAGAGCATGGCAGAAGCGGCTGAGCTCATTCACCAGGGCGATGTTGACCTGGCGGTACGTGTTCTCAAGCAACTTGGCCATCTCCGCCTCTCGCGTACCCCTGGTCTTCACCACGGAGTCGACGATCCGCCCGTAGAACGCCGCGGCCAGCTCGGTGCAACGGCCGGTGTAGCCCCCGATGATCTTCGGGGTGTTCTTGGTGTGGAAGCGGCGGTTACCCGGGTCCACCCGCTCGGGCGAGAACGCGAGGAAGACGTCGGTACCGGCCCGCAGCCCGGACCGTTCGAGGATCGGCAGGACGACTTCCTCTGTCGTCCCCGGGCACACGGTGGACTCCAGCAGCACGAGCGTGTCGGGCCGGATGTGGGCTCCGACTGTGGTCGCCGCCGCCCGTACCGCCGCAAGGTCCGGGGCGCCGTCGCCGTCCAGAGGCGTCGGCACGCAGATGGCCACGGCCGCCGCTTCTCCCAGCACTGCCGGGTGGGTGGTCGCCCGAAACCCGTGGGAGAACATGCGGCCCACTTCGGCGGCAGACATGTCGTCCGCTCGCGAACGTCCCGCGCCGAGCTCGCTGACCACCACCGGATCCGTGTCGACCCCGGCCACGGTGAGTCCGGCAGCGACCGCCGCATGCGCCAGTGACAGCCCGACGTAGCCGAGGCCGACGACGGCCAGGTCCACGGTCATGCCGCTTTCACCTCTTCTGGTGGAGACATTCAGGGACTAGCCGACGGCCAGCGATCCACGGCGGGCCGCGTGGCGCAGTGAGCGGTTCAGCGACAGATAGGCGACGGCACCCCAGCCCAGAGCCACGCACGCCTCGGCGAGAAGCCCGCCCCAGTGGAGCCCATCGCCGGACAGCACACCGCGCAGCGCGGACAGGCCGTGGGTGACCGGCAGGACATGAGCGACTGCCGCTGGGAGTCCTGAGTCCGCCACCGGCCGGTTCACTCCGGCGAACAGCAGCAGGGCGATAGTCGCGCCCGCGGACAGGTAGGTGCGGGCCTCGGGCCACCGCAGGCTGAGAGTCGCCAGCGCAAGGCCCAACTGGTAGGCGGCGAGACCCATGGTGGCGAGCAGAAGGAGGATGGGTCCCGCGTATGCGCCGGACACCGGTACCCCTACCGCGAGAGGGACCAGTGCGAGGGCGATGGCCGCAGTGACCACACCGTCGACAAGCCAGTACGCCCCCCGCGCCGCCAAGGCGACGTAGACATTCGAATCGCTGACCAGCAGGAAGGCCAGCGTGCCGCTGCGCCGCTCCCCCACGGTGGAGGACACCACACCGAAGGCACCCAGCGCGGCGAGCGCCGCCGCATGGCCGACCGCCAGGTACGCGCGGGCGCTCTCGGATCCGAGCAGGACGCCGAGGGAGGAGAAGAAGAGCACCTGGCACAGCAGCCGCGCCAACCAGCCGAACAGCCAGCTCTGCCAGGTGAACATTGCCCGGTAGTCCCGCCAGCCGGTAAGCACCCCGTAGCCGGCCGCGCAGAGGGTCGCCGATCCGCGCCAGCTCACGCGGCTTCCCCGCCCTCCGTGGTTGTCCCACATCGCCGTCTCACCCGTACAGCGGTACTCGACCGGCGCGCGCTGCGCGCAGTACGACCGCCAGCGCACAGGCGCCGACCAACAGCTGCGCCAGTACCAGCAGCAGGAGCACAGCCAGGCGGGAGGTCACGTCGGTGACGTGTCCGGCAGCGGCGTCCTGCAACAGGCGGAATCCGTGACTGAGGAAGAAGATTCGCGTGAGCCAATGCACCGGTTCGGGCAGCCAGTCCGCGGGCAGGATGAGCCCGCCGAGCAGGTAGAAGGGGTAGGTCAACGCGTTCTGGAGCGACCGAATGGCCTGGACGCGGACGCCCAGCGCACTGACCAGCAGCGCCGCGCCAGCGGTCCCCAGCACCAGCAGCATCGCGACCAGGACGCACAACGTCACCGACTCCGGGACCGTCGAAAACCCCAGGAGGACGCCGATGACGACCACCTCGGCGAGGGCCACCAGGCTGAGGGCGGTGGTCCCGATGATGCGGATGACCATCGACCATTGGTAGGCGGCCGGGGTGAGCAGGCCTTGCTGGATGACCCCTTCGCGGCGGTCGTTCTCCACGATGTTTGAGGCGACGAACATGCCGTGCGCCCACATGCTCATGCCGAAGGTCGTCAGCGCGACGATGGGCGCCAGGTCGGGCCGGTCCTGTGCACGCAGTGTCGTGTAGAAGACCAGAGAGTAGAGCGGCATGATGGCCAAGGTGGCGAACAGGCCGGGTTGGCTGGCGACGAGGCGCCACTGGGTCGAGAGGTATGTCGTCACCGGAGCTGGAAGTCCCGGTCGCTGATCCGAGCGCGGTACAACTCGGTCAGGGAAGGCGGCGTCACCGAGATCTCGTTGATGCCCACGGTGACCAGGGCGTTGAGGAGTGCGCCGAGCGCGGCACCATCGGTCACGCGGGCGACGAGCTCACTGTCGTCGTCGGACTGGACGAGCACTCCGCCGATGGCCCTGACGGCCGGCGTCAGCTCGGCACGGAACCCCCGCGCCGTGACGGTCCGCAGCAGTTGGGCGTCGGTCAGCAGTGTGTCCGGCGCGCCGATGGCACGCAGCCTGCCGCCGTCGATGAGCGCGACCCGGTCACACAGTGACTGCGCCTGACGCATGTCGTGGGTGGCGAGCAGTACGGTCGTTCCCTCGGCTCGTTGCCGTCGGACGAGGTCGTCGAAGGCGGCGGCCGCGTGGGGGTCCATTCCGTTGGTCGGCTCGTCCATGATCAGTAGTTCGGCGCGGCTGAGCAGCGCTCGGGCGAGGTGTACCCGCTGCAGCATGCCGCGGGAGTAGGTCCTCACCTGCTCGTCCGCTCGGTCGGACAGGCCCAGTTCCTCTAGCAGCTCGGTGACCCGCCGCCGCCCCGTACGGGTGTCCAACCCGTGCAGCGCCGCCCAGTACCGCAGGTTCTGGCGGGCGGTCAGCCGGCTGTAGAGGCCGCGCTCGCCGCCAAGTAGCAGCCCTACGGTGCGACGCACCGCGCGCGCGTCGCGGACGACGTCGTGCCCCGCCACGGTGGCGCCGCCGGAGGTGGGCAGTAGCAGCGTGGTGATGATCCGCACGAGCGTCGTCTTGCCGGCACCGTTCGGCCCGAGCAGGCCCAGCACCTCGCCCCGGGCGACGTCGAAAGTCACGTCGTCCAGCGCCAGCCGGGGTGCCTTGCGGCTCTCGAAGCGCCGGCTCAGGCCACGGACCGCAAGCATCGACCCGCCGGTGCCCGTCATGGCCGGCCTCCTACGGCCGACCACGGGCACTCGTAGTAGACGTACTCGGGCCGCCATCCGGTCGCGACCAGCCTGGCAAGTACCCGGCGGCTGTGGTCGAAGCCCGCACTGTCAGACGGGTGGATCACGTTTCCGATCAGCGGAAGGTTCCGCTCAGCGGCGACCGCGGCGCACGCCCGCACCAGGGCCGCCAGACCGGGTCGGCGGGCGGCGTCGTCGTCAACCAGGGAGTCGAACAGTTCGACGTATGCCTGACCGCTGACTTCGTCCACCTGGTCGCAGAGCATGGTGGCATGGCCGATCGCGGCGGTGCCGGCACGCAGCACGATGCTTTGTCGCCCCGGCGTGGCGAGGACCGCGTCCGCCGCCTCGGCCAGCCGGTCCTCGTCTACTGGCCGGCCACGGCTTCGGTTGCCGGCGGCGAGCGCCGTGACGAGCCAGCCGCGGACCGCGTCGTCGTCGCGAGTGTCCTGGCCCAGCGCCAGGCCGGCCGGCAGCGGCGGGCCGGGTGGCCCGGCCGGACCGCTCCCGGCCGGGCCGGCGAAGCGGACGTAGGTGATCAGGGGCTGGAGCCGGTCGTCGACCACAGCGTCCGCTGTCGCGCGCACCACAAGGGTGTCGGTGTCGGGGAAGGCCTGACGCAGAGCGGCGCCGAGCGGGCCGATGTCAGCGAGCAGGACGGGTGGGGCGTGCTCGATGAGGCACTGGCGAGACAGCGATATCGGGTCCACGTACCGCCCGGCGCTGTATGCGTGGTCGCCGACGTGTCGGACGTGGCCGGCGGCGGCGGCGGTCACCAGGTACGCGTCTGCGACGGCGAAACTGACCTCGGCCACTACGCGCCACCGCTCCTGGTGACGACGACGAGCGAGTCGAGGACGCTCGCCGCCGCGGCGGCGACCTCTTCGGCCGTCACGCGGCGCAGGTGGCTGATGTCCTCGGCGGGGTCCCACATCTGTCCGGTCAGCGTGTAGTGGATTCCGGAGGACAGGGAGCGGTCGATGGAGCTCTCCGCCTCCATCAGCACCTGTGTGGAGGCCTGTTGCACGGCCGCGCGGTGCGACTCGCTGTCCGGTCCCTGCTGCGCGACCTCGGCCAGTGTCTGCCGCACGGTGTCCAGCAGTCGGGGGCCGTTGCCCACGTCGACCCCGGCCATGAACCGCCAGGCGCCGCAGTCGCTGTAGCTGCGCGACCAGGCGCGGAACGCGTACGCCAGCCCCTGCTCCCCACGCAGCCGCCGGTAGAGCAGCGAGCACGGGCTACTGCCGAGGAGGTGGCCCAGCAGGATCGAGGCGAAGCGGTCCGGGTCGTGGGCGGCAGGTGCCCGCGCGCCAGCGATCATCCAGGCGAATGTGGGCGGCCAGGCAGGCTCGGGCGCGCAGCGCAGCGGGGCGGGCCGGCCGCCAGCCGCCCGGACAACCGGTGCGCCGGGACGGCACCCGGTCAGGCCACCGGCGTCGAGTGCGGCGTGCAGCTCGTCGGCGGGCAGCCCGCCGACGCAGGACACGACGACGGGCCCGTGGTCCAGGGCGCCCTGCCGCGCGGCAATGAGCTGCCCGAGGGTGACGGACCTGACGGAGGCGACATCACCGGCGACGGGGGACCCCAGGGGGTGGCGCGGGAACAGCGCCCCGAGAATGGCGTCCTGGACGACGTCGGCGGGGTCCGCTGAGGCGGCCGCGATCTCCTGGAGTACCACCCGGCGTTCGCTGTCGAGGATGGCGTCATCGATGACAGGCGACACCAGCGCCTCACACAGCATCGTGGCTACCGTCGGGGCGTGGTCGGTGAGGATCTGGGCGTGCAGGACCAGCGACTCCGGTCCGGTCTGCGCATTGCACACACCGCCCAGCCGCTCGATCCGCTCGGCGACGGACCGGCCGCCGCGCAGCGGGGCGGACATGAGGAGGTGCTCCAGCAGGTGGAACGCCCCGGCCGCCTGCGGTGGGTCGTGGCGGGCCCCCGACCCGAGCGTCAGGCTGATGGCGGTGAGCCGGTGGCCCGGCCGGGTGACAGAGAGGACGGGGACACCGCCATCGAGGCGGTGACGCGTCATGGTGTCGGTCATGCGAAGCCCCATATTCGGCTAGTACCGGCAGGTCCGCCGCGACAGGCGGTGAGGCGGCGCCGCGGCCGAATTCCGGCCGCGGCGCCTGGCGGGTCAGCGACCCAGTCGGTCCGTGCTCAGACGCGGACGAAGCAGGCCGGCGTGGCGACGAATCATGGCTGCGCTCCTTTCTCAATGAATACCAGGGCTCCCTCTGGTCCGCTGACGGCGCAGGCGGAGCCGGCGACGCGCAGCGGCACGCGACAGGTATCGCGTCCTGGATAGACCGAGACCTGGTGTGGATGACTGGGACGCTAACAGCGCCGATGCCGATTACCTGTCACCGCGCCGGGAACCTTGCGGGATAGCGAAAGCCCATTGAAGGGTCCGCTCGCACATTGCTAACGTCGCCGCGTGTTCTAACCTCACGAAAGGAAGTGCAATGGCTGAAGAAACGAAGATGCGGTTCGACGAGTTCGTGTCCGCGGTCCAGTCGTTCGATCTGGAGTCGGCCGCTGTCCGTGAGACCGCTCATTCGTCGGCGGTCTCGGTGAAGCCGTGGATGCACGTGGCCGAGCAGACTGGCGCCACCGTCTCGTAGGCACGCCGAGGTGTGGTCGCGGCGCGCCGGTACGGCGCCGCGACCACACGCCGCAATCAGGGCGGGGGAAATGAACCGACAAACCGATCGCGCCGATGCCCGCGATGTACTCGTTCTCGGCGCCGGGCTGAGCGGCCTCACCGTCGGCGCTCTGCTCGGCGACGGCGCCACCGTCGTCGAAGCAGCCGACCGCGCCGGTGGACTCGTGCGCACCGAACGGGTCGGCGACTACTGGTTCGACCATGTGATCCACCTGCTGTACTTCCATACCCCCGAGGTGGAGCGCCTGGTCACGGACCTACTCGGCGCCGATCTGGCGCCGTGCCCGCCCGTCTCCTGGGTGGAGACCGCTGCGGGAGCCACGCGCTTCCCGATCCAGCTACACCTCGGTGCGTTGAAGCCGGCGGCGCGGGCCGCCTGCCTGGCCGACATCCGCGCCGCTCACGCAAGCCGGCAGTCACCCCAGGACTATGGTCAGCTACTCCTGCACGCGTTCGGCCGCACCCTCTGCGAGCTGTTCTTCTTCCCCTACAACGGGAAGATGTGGCGGCGTCCGCTCGCGGAGCTCGCCACCTCCGGATTCCACTGGAACCTCACCCGGCCCCCGTTGGCCGACGTGGTCCGCGGCGCCGAACCGACGTCGCGCACCCCCGGCTACAACAGCCGCGGCTTCTACCCCCGGCCGCCGCTGACTTCACCCCGCGGCAGGGGCATGGAGGTGCTCTCCCGCGCGCTGGCCGCGAAAGTGCCCGACCTGCGGCTGCGGCATACCGTCGAGCGCGTGGACGTCGCGTCCCAGGTGGCACACGTGCGCGCCGGCCGCCGGCGCCGGCAGCTCCACTACCGGGATGCGTGTGTGTCCACCCTGCCCCTGCCCCGCCTGGTGCAGATGTGTGACCAGGCGCCCCGCCGGCTCGCCGACCAGTGCCGCAGCCTGCCGTACAACCGCGTGCGCACCGTCGCCCTCGCGGTACGCGGGCGCCGGCCGGCGGACTTCGGGCACTGGCGGTACTACGCCGACCCGGCGTTGCCCTTCACCCGGCTCGTCCTCATGACGGAGTTCGATCCGCAGCTCGCCCCGGACGACGGCTGGGGGATGCTCGCTGAGGTGATCGAGAGGTCCGACGAGCCCGGCGCCCCGGCCGACACGCTCATCGCCGACGTGTGGGACGGCCTGAACCGCATCGGCCTCCGTACCGGCGGAGCCGAACTCGTCGACGCACAGGTGTTCACCGTCGACCCCGCCTACGTCGTGTTCACGCCCGCCGCCCAGGAGGTTGTGGAGCGTGCCCGGGCGTTCCTCTCCGACCATGGCGTGACACCGCTCGGTCGATACGGGAACTGGACCTACTCGTCCATGGCGCAGGTCATGGGCGAAGCCATGGAGTGGGTGTCCGCGCACCGGGCCCGGGCAGGCACGCAGCCGCAGGGCTGACCGGCGACGGGCGCCTGCGCCACCAGCGCCTTCCGGAGCGCCGCCGTGGCGGCGTCCAGCGCCGGAAAGTACTGCGCCCACGAGGACCCGGGCGCCCGGTCGAGCGACAGGTCAAGGACAACATGTGCGCCGCCGGTCCGGCCGCACCACAGGTGGGTGCGGCTCACCGCCACGGTCACCGGCGGCGGCAGCGCGCCGGCCGCCGAGGTGACCGCACGGCACAGCGCGGCCTCCACCCGGCTCCGCTCGGCCACGCTCCGCGGCAGTAGCCCCACCCGACGCCCGACCGGCCGCAGGGCGGGGTCCCGGTAGGCGTGGCCCGCGCAACTGTCATACGTCACCAGCGACCACGCCGAGGTGGTCAGGGTGTCGACCAGCGGCCACACGCCTGGCTCGATGGCCTCGCGCCAGGACGGGTGCCGCGGATCGAGGTCGTCGGCCTCATGGACGCCCGGCCGGCCCACGGTATTGATGTTGCCGTCGCGGCTGACTGATATCCGGGCGGGTGGGCGCTCAACGTCCGCCCGATTCCAGCTACGGCGAAAAAGCTCGACGTCAGGCATGACATTCGGCGTCCGCTCATGCCACCGAACACGCCCGCAATCCTCGCGCAGCACGCCCCCTGCCGTCCCTTCTGTGGACATGTCATCCTCCACGCGCACACCACCGACCGCGACTATCCGAATTTGATCCCAGAATACAAAACATGACGCCGGAAAAGCCGCCTCCCTGCTCTTTTCCGCATTTACCGAGGTTCGCGTTGCCCATATCTCACGCGCGGCGCAATCATCCTTGCGGGGTCTATTAAATGGCCACAAACGACGACGACGGCGAGGAACCGATGGACATCAGCATGGATCTGCTGCGGCGGATTCTGGACCTTGACCACGATACGGCGCTGTCCGCTGTCGAGAGCCGCGCCGGCCGCTGCCAGCACCGCCTGGGCTCCACCGTCCGTAGCGTGGCCCGGGCAGCGGGGGAGCCGGTCGGCGAGCTCGGGGACGTGCTGGACAAGCTGGAGGAGCTACGGCGGCAGACGTACGAGCGCATCGTCGGCGTGTGCCGGGGACACGGCGCGACCACAGTGCTCAAGGGGTCGGCCATCGCCGCCCTGTACCCCCCGGCCGTCGAACGCTGGAGCCGCGACGTCGACGTGTGGATCCCCGACCCTGCCGCGCTCTGGGGGGCGGTGGGCGAACTGGCGGCCTTGTACCGGCACGCCGAGGCGAGGGTGAGCGTCATCGACAGCACGGGGCGACGGGACTGGGCGGTGGGGCTCGACTGGGTCTCCCCTTCCTCCGCGCTTGAAAAGCCCTACGGCGTGGAGCTGATGACCGTGCCGCTGAGCAGTGGCGCCGCCGCGGTGGGCGTGCGGTCGAACCTGCCGGCTGGCACCGTCCACGCGAACCTGCTCCTGCTCGCCGAAGAGCTCTTCGAACAGGAGGTCCGCGGGCGGGACATCCTCGACGCCGCCATCCTGCTGGACGCAGTGCCGGCCGACGAAATGTCGGCCCTCCACGCCGCCGCGGACGCATGTCGGCTGGCGCCCGAGCTGCGGACGCTACTGGCGGCCGTGGCCGCGGTACAAGGCCTCGACGATCACTGCTGCGCCGCCCGCCTGGCGACAGCACTCACTCCGTCCGCCGAACGCGAACAGGCGCGGCGCTCGACCGCTCCCGACGCCACGGTGAGCATCCGCTACGGCTACCCCCTCGACTGTTCGCGGCGGACTGCCGGGCCGCGCCTCACCGAACACGAGGGTCAGGTGCTGCTGTCCAGCCCGATCGGGTGCTTCCTCATGACCAGTACGGCCGAGGTGACGCCTACCGCGGTACGCACCGCGCTGACACACTGCGCCGAGCACTGACTGACGGGGGAGGGCTGAGGCGCGACGGGCTTCGGCGGCATCCGGAGACCGACGGCCACGCCAAGCTGGAACCGGTTGTTGACGCCGAGCCGGTCCATGAGCGACCGCAGGATGTTCGTCACCGTACGGGCGCTGACGCACAGGCGCCTCGCCGCGCTCGCGTCCGTGTGCCCGTCGAGCAGCAGTCGGATCAGGGCGCGCTCGCGCGCGTCCAGCCGACGATCGGGCGGCTTCACGGTGGTACCGGCGGCGGCGTGTCGGTGCTCGTCCATCGAGATGGCTCCCCTCGGCTCTGGCCGGTCGGGGCGGCCCGCGCGCCGGGCCGCCCCGTACAGATGCGAGGAAGGGTAGCGATCGTTCTATGACGTCTTCGTGATGACGGAATCGGGCTCCGATGCCGCGGTGACCTCGCGCACGGCGAGCGTCGCCCGTCCGTTGAGGCACTCGCCGGATGGCAGGCGGAAGCGCCACCCGTGCTGTCCGCACACCACCGTGTGGTCACCGGGCTGGTAGTCCTCGGGGCCGAGCCGGGCTCCGTTGTGGGGGCACCGGTCGGGGACGTCGTAAGTCCCCAGCGGGGTGCAGAGCCGGAAGGAACTGGTCGGCTGCTGCTCCTGGTCGAGGCTCCGCCCGTAGAAGACGAGGTCGGCTGGGTTACTGAACCGCAGGACCGACATCAGCTCCTCGTTGTACGCCCCGATGCTGGGCCGCGAGGCACGGAACCGGAATGAGAAGAAGAAGTCCTCGAAGCTCATGCCACCAGACAGGATGGTGGGGAGGAACCGCGAGTCGATGCCGAAGCGGTAGTCCGGGCGGGTGCCGGCATCGCCGAAGCCGTCGCTGGAGGCCGTGACTTCAAGGCGCCGGAAGTCCACCAGCCAGCACCCGCCGTGTGCGCCGGTGATGTCGAACGCCACGAGGGCGTCGACGCCACGGCACACCGAGGGCGCAGCCACGAACAGGCGGCCGAAATGACCGGCGAACCGCGCGAACAGGTCGGGCGTCGGGCTGGGGAGCGCCGCCAACTGCGCCTCGATCGCCGGTGCGCGCCGCTTCGCGTACTCGGTCACATAGGCGTTCAGGTCGGCCCAGTCCAGCCGCGGACCGTCCGGGTCGGGCACGAAGACCTCCCCGTCCAGATCGAGGACATCTCCGGGCATCGGGATGTGGCAGCGCCGGGAAAGGTCCGGGTCCGTCGCGTCGAGCCAGTCCCGAAGCTCCGACGGCGTCGTGAAGATCGAATCCGGGCCGAAGAAGAAGGGCGTGAGCGCCGGGTCCAACGGCATGGGTGGCCCGGCGAACGCGATCGCCGTGTTCGGCTGCAGGATGCTCATCGCACGGTGCCACCGCCGCATGGAATTCATCTTCTTCTGCGCAGCGGCGGCTACCCGGTCGGCGACCGGGAAGTCGTAGGCGAACGGGAACCACGTCGCGCCGGAGTACTGCGACAGGGCGACATCAACCCGGGGATACGCGGCTCGGATCGCCCGCAACTGGTCGGCGTCGAGCTGGCAGTCGTTGAGGTTGACCGCGACGAGCCCGGTCACCCGGTCCTCCACGACCAGCGCCGAGTCCTCGTGCCGGGCCGTCGGAGACAGGACGAGGCGTAGCCGTAGCTGCCCCGCCTCCACCACCGCGCCGTCTACCAGCGGCTGGACGTCGAGGCCGCGCCCGAGCGCGCGCAGCAGGCGGCGCCACCCGGGACGCCGGAAGTGGGGCAGGAACACCGGGACACCGGCCGGCAGGCTGGCAAGGACGTCGCGGTCCAGGTGATCCTCGTGGCCGTGGGAGACGTACACGTGCGTGGCGTCATCGACGAGTGGGGCGCAGTCGCCGTTGTCGGGCAGAGGATGCCAGCCACCGAGGAAGGCGCCGTGCGCACTGAACCACGGGTCGCAGACCAGTCGGGTGGCGCCGGCGGCGATGTGGACGCCGGCATGACCAAGGAAAGTGATCTTCACGGTGCGCCTCGCTCATTCTTGACAGCCACGACAAGGTGGGCCTGCAGGTCCGGGTCGGACAGCCCGGCGAACGGTTGCGCCACCCAGGTCACGGTGAGGCCGACTGCGTCCAGGTCGGCGGTGAACTCACTCAGCGACGGAACCCACAGTATGGAGTGGAACACCGAGACCCGGTGCGGCGGTTGCAGCCGTACGGCGAGGAACCGGTGGCCGAGCACGGCACCGCCGTCCCGGCTGACGCCCTCCTGCAGGAGGAGGTGGTCGCGCTCGCCGAAGAGGGAGCCGCCCGCGCGCCGCGTGACGCTGCGGCCGTCGAGGAAGCCGGCCGGGCCGTCCTCCCGCAGCCGCAGATCGAAAATGATCTGACCGCCGGCCGGGAGCCGGTCAGCCAGTGCGGCGGTGAACCGCGTCCGGCGTGCCGGGGGCAGGAAGTTCGCGGCGTCGTAGGAGAGCAGTACGGTGTCGAACACGCCCGCCGGGGGCAGGGACCCCTCCGCGGTGGCCTCCCCGACCGCGAAGTCGTATCCGGCCAGGCGCCGACAGTTCCGCCGTGCGTGGTGCACGACCGCGGGAGCGGCGTCAACTCCCCGGTACCGGCGCACCCCCAACGTTGCCAGCGCCGCCGCGTAACGCCCCGGGCCGCACATCGGATGATGCACGGCCCGCGGCAGCGCCACCGACGGCTCCGCGAACACGCGGGCGAGCTGGTGCGCCACGAGGTCCGCACGGCGCGAGGAGTCGTTGGTGGACTCGTCCAACTGCTGTCGGAGCAGGCGGCGGGAGAAGTCCGCGGACCCGAAGGGCAACATAGGCAGCGCGTCCAGCTCGGCCGCGGTGCAGGTGCTGAGGTCGGCCAGACGGGGAAGCACGGCGCGCGCGCCGTGCGCCAGGAAGCCTGCGGCGAGGTCACGGAGGGCAGGCGAAAGCAGCGGCTCGGGCGTGATCATGGTGCGGACAACTCCGCTCCCGTCGGCCCTGCGAGAGCAGCGCCGCGGGTCAGTAGGTCCAAGTCGGCCTGCACAGCCTCCACGCTCTGGACTGCCAGCTCCAGCCGGGCGCGCCACCGCGGTCCTGCGACCCTCTCGGCGCGCCGCTGGGCGGGAAGCGAAAGCAGCTCTCCCAGCTGCACCCCCAGCGGCAGGCCGTAGTGGTACGCCGCCGTGAGTCGGAACGCGGTGCGGGCCACGCCCGCCACCGCTGGCAGTCCGTCGTAGTAGCGCCGCTCGGCCGCCGCCATGGCCCCTACCGCCTCGGCGGGAGAGACCGCGGCTGTCAGCGCCCAGCAGTACAGCATCGTGGCCAGGTCTTCCCCCGGCGGTCCGACGCCCACCTGCGCCCAGTCCAGCGCCACCGTCGCGCCCGCACTCGTCTGCCGCAGGTTCCCGGGGTGAAGGTCCCGATGGCACAGGGTCTGCGGCACGGACCGGAGCCACCCGACGGCCAGCGGGTGGGTGGCCCACAGCCGCCGCAGGCCCCGGTGAAGCGCGCGCGGCACCAGCCGTCGCACCCGGGGGTCGCTCGCCGCCTCCCGCACCGCGTCGATGTAGGAGGCCCGGGCGCGCAGGGCCGGCTGCTCCACGAACGAGCGGCAGTACCAGGGACGAGGTGCCGGGGGCCGGGCGAGGAACTGGGCGTGCATGACGGCGAGGTTCGCCGCCGCGGCGGTCAGCGTCCCCGCCGCCCAGCTCTCGCCCGGCAGCCCCGCGACGAAGCCCTGCCACATCCGGTACCGGGTGGCGTCGAGCCGTTCGACGCCCAGCCAGGGCGGCCCGCGGAAGACCCCGGGCAGGCTGGCCAGGAGGCCAGCCGAGACGGCCTGCGGCTCCCGCCGCCAGTACCCCCAGTCGTCGGGCCGGTCGCCGCCGTGGTCACACTGGCGGACCATCTGGCTGGCGTCGGGTGTCCACGGTCGGTAGCGGACGTCCTTGACGATGATCTGCCAGGGTTGTTCGCCGCCGGACCCGGTCACGGCGGTGCCACCGATAAGCAGCAGGCCGCCGCTGCTGCGACTCCAGCTCAGGTAGCTGATCGGCGTGGCCCGCCACGTGACCAGCTTCGCGGTCGGGTCGGCGAGGAGCCGGCGCACCGCCGCGCGGACACGGACCGTGTCGAGCTGACCGGCACTGCGCGGCTGGTATGGCGGGCCCGGATCCCCGCCTTTCACGCTGGTGGCGCGCAGTGTTCGACAGCCGCCTCGACATAGCGTCCGATTCGGGTACCGGCCATGTAGTCCAGGGCCTGACGGATGGACTCCCGGCCTTCGGCCATCGATGCCCGCTCCTGAAGCAGCCGCGCAGCGACCATCTCGCCGTCGACGCCGCCCTGGCCGATGCGCTGCTGCACCTGGGTCAGGTACTCGATCACCTTGGCGAACGCCAACGCAGCGTGGATGATGCCATAGACGGGCCGTTGTTCACCTCGCCAGGGCGAGTAGAGCCACGGGCCGTCGCCCACCGCGACCTCGTCGGCTGCCAGGCACTCGTTGAGCCATGAATGGGTCGCCTCGTGCACCAGCGTCTCAGCCAGGCGCAGTGGGTGTGTGGCCCAGCTCGTCACGACGGTGGCCGGGAGGAAGTCCAGCGTGTAGCTGACGGAATGGTCCGCAAGACCGCACCGGTCCGTCCAGATGACCGCGGCGGTGGAGGTGCGCAGCACCTCCATGCCGACGGCCAGGCCGGCGTCCACGGCCTCGACCAGGCCGGTCGCCAGCTCGCCCGGGTACGGCGGGTCGGCCGGCAGCAGATGCAGGGTACTGGCCAGCCGGCTGTCGTTGACGGCCACGCACCGGCGACTGTCCACGACCAGGACGGCACCGACCGCGGTGCTGACCGCCGCAGCCCGCAGCGTCGCGCGCCGCTGCCACATCGTCAGAGCATCGCGGCATCCGCTCTCGCTGCGACCGGCCGCGCCGAGCCGAGCCCGCTCGAAGCAGTGATGCAGCACGGCGTAGTCAAAGGTGTCAATGGCCCCGGTGTCCGCGTGGAGGCCGGCTTCCGGGGCCAGCGCATGTAGCGCCTGCAGCATCCGTGACGCACGGGCCGGCCGCTGGGCGAGCATCCGGGCGGTCAGCTCCTCCTCGACGGCGAGCGTGGGCATTGCTGAGGTCATCGTGGGTTCCTCCTCCGGGCTGGCGGATCGTCGGACGGCTCAGCGGACCGCGGCGGGGTCCGACCAACGGCGGCGGTGCTCGCGGATCTCGTCCTGGGTCAGCGGCGCGAGAGTTCGCATGTAGTCGAAGGGTGACTTGGTGGCGAACTGTCGGCGATTCCAGTGCGGGTACATGAACGCGACCAGCTCCGCCACAGGGGTCAGACCGGCAACCTCGTCCAGTCCAGCCGCAAGCTGGCTTCCGCGTGCGATGCGTCCCACTGGCTCCAGTCCAGCCGGCGCGGCAGCTCCCGACCGCAGATCCCGCAGCCGGTGGTTGAACGACTCCGCCAACATCGACACCAGCCAACGGTGCTGCGGCGGGGCCAACGGCTCGTCCCGGATTCCCGCGTTGCGCTCCGCCCACAGCCACTGCGACACCCAGCACTCGGCGGCGGCGTCGAGGAGGCGGTGGGCGATTGCCCCGGGGTCTCCGGCGAGGTCCGCTACGTACAGCACGTCGGGGGTGGGGTCGGTCGGCTGCGCCGCCTGGACCACGACACCGGCGGCCAGGTCCACGAGGAAGCGCATGTGCGCGCCCGCCAGTACGGCCAGCGCGGCGGACACCGCGCCGTGCTCCGGTGTCCCCGCCACCGCGAGCGCGCCATCGCGCAGGTTGCACACCACGGGCGGCTCGCCTGCCTCACCGCTGCGCCGAGCGAGGGCCGGCTGCGCGCTGACCGCGGCAGCGACCGCCGCTGCGCTGCCGCCCAGGGCCGCAATACTGCGCGGCACCGGGGCGACGTACCGCTCATTCCTGCGGGTGATTTGATTGACGCGCTCCGTGTTGGCCGGCTCGATCCACAGCCGGTGGAAGTAGATGGCGCGCCCGTCGAGGAAGTCCGCCCACGTCTCGTTGTCGCTGACGTCGAAGTCGATAACCGGTAGCAGCCCCACGGTGTCCCCTAAGCCGGTACCGCGGACATTGCCGCGGAAACATGGTCGACAGTTGCTTTGCGGGAGTCGCAGTACGACTCCTCGAATCCGGAGCCGGCGAAGCGGAGCCGGTCCGGCAGTGCACCGCCCCGGCACGTGCTCTCGTGTGAGCAGCCCGCGCACTGCCGCAGCAGACCCGACAGATCCCGGTGGAGGGCCTCATTGGATCGGAGACTGAGCAGGTCGTCGATGCTGGCCGTGCCGTCCACCGTCCCCAGCAGCGCACCTGGCATCGACAGCTCGTCCGAGGAGCCGATCCGCCCGTCGGGGTAGAGCGTCAGGATGAACGGCTCCTTGCGTTCGCTGTAGCCGGTGTAGGCGTTCGGTTGCCCCGAGACGGAACGGATGATGCTGAAGAACGGCTCGATGAGCACCCGGTCGAACAACCTGCTCGCGACCCAGTGGTCGAACGCCTCCGCGAGAAACGCGGCGTACTCGGCCGGGGTTGTCGCCCAACCGGGCATCCCCTCGCCGGTGGGGTTGAGAATCTGCAGCGACCTGCGGTTTGGCGTGTTGTAGTCCTTGCTGACGACGTTGAAGTCCAGGCAACTGGAGAGCTTGACCACACGCACGCACGGGTGGGCAGTCAACGAGTCGAGGACCTCGGACGCACGCCCGAGAAGCAGGCGGGTGACGACGACGATGACCCCGACGTTCCGCCCCCGCCGGCCCAGTCGCTCCAACGCCCGCACCACCAGTGGGTACGTCGGTCGGTCGGCGAAGTCGACACGGTGCGCACTGCCCGCGCTGTCGCCGTCGATACTGATGCCTATCTCAATATCCGGCCACTCGTGATCGAAAAAGTCAAGCCACCGGTCGTCCAGCATGATTCCATTTGTCTGCATAGACAGGGTTACGGGACCCGGATAGGCGCGCAGGACCTCCAGCAGGCGGGCCATCCGCTGCCTTCCTACGAGCAACGGCTCGCCGCCGTGCAGCATCACCGACAGGGGGCGGGTGCCACATCGGTCAAGGAACCGTTGCAGCACCTCAGGCTCCAACGAGACCGGATTGTCGTACGGCTTGCGCCGCTCGTAGCAGTAGTGACAGTTGATGTTGCATCGCTCACCGGGCAGTTTGAGCATCACCAGGATGCCGTCGTCGGCGCTGGGCAGCGTGAGCTTCATGCGGTCCTCCGGGAGTTCGGCACGGCAGTCGGTCCGCAACTGCGGCCGGGCACCGTGTCGCAGATGCGGCTAGGCGACGGCACGGCCCGCCCTCTTTCCGATCAGTTGGTCGATGACGCTGCCGAGTCCGGGCCAGTCGGGCCGTCCAGCCAGTTCGCACATGCGGTCGACGACGGGCAGGCGCGCCATGACGTCGCGTCGGCCCGGGAAGATCTGCCCATACGGTTGGTAGACGACCCCGGCCACGCTTCCCGTGGCCGCGAGGGTGGCCGCCGCCAACTGGTTGATGCTGGTCTCCGTTGTAGAGCCCACATTGATGATGTTCATGCCGGGCGACCAGGCCGCCGGGTTACGGAGCAGGCGGAGGAACAGGTGGACGAACTCGTTCACCTCGCTGAAGCACCGACGCTGCGTGCCGTCGCCGAAAACCGGCAGCGCTTCGCCGGCGAGCGCGTGCCGGACGAAGGAGGGCACCACCATCCCGTAGCGGGCAGTCTGGCCCGGGCCGACAACGTTGAACGGGCGCACGATCAGGACCGGGCGATCGTCGCTGGCCCGCAGGCCGAGTTGCTCCATCTCCCATTTGCCGGTGGCGTAGCCGTCATCGGAGCCGTCGTAGGCGCGCGGCACCGACCGCGGGATCACCAGCCGCTCGTGCAGAGAGACGCTGCCATCGGAGAGGCCGTAGACCGCCGAGCTTGAGCACAGCGCAACCGGCGCATCGCCGCCAGCGGCGAGCAGATTGGCGGTACCGGTCGTAGCGACCGCGTAAGCATGGGCCGCCTGGGACGCTGCCAGTCGCATACCGACAACCCCGGCGAAGTTGAGCACCGCGCCGACACCGTCGGCCGCCGCGGCCACCGCGGTGCGGTCCAGTACGCTGCCCCGGATCAGGCGCACGTTCGGTAATCCGGCCACCGAGTGCGCACTGCCTGTGGACAGGTCGTCGAGTACCCGCACGGTTCGCCCGAGATGCGACAGCGAGCGGGTCACCACGCTGCCGATGAAGCCGCAGCCACCAGCGACGAGAATCGGCGCGGCCGACCGGGTCGGATCATCCAGCACGACCGTCCACCCCTTCACACGACGCCCACGCTTTGCCGCGAGCCCCGGTCACCGTCCGTCGACGTGCCGACAGGCCCGCAGCGACGCCGACCAGCCAACCGAGTTCCCACGACACCTTGGTCCGACATCCCGGCAGTGCCGCGGCCGGCAGCCGGGCAACCAGTCGGAGCCAGCCAGCCACGTGTGACAGCACCGCGTGCCGGGGAGCGCCTGAATCGGCGAAGCGGTCGTACAGCTCGACGACATCGCGCCCCTGGAAGCGGCCCCGACGAAGCTGTCCGAGAGCGGTCGAGCGCATCTCGACGGCCACCGTGGTCTCCGCCAGGGCCACCGCATGCCCGGCGAGCTGGGCCCGCCACGACATGTCGACGTCCGCGAGAGCTGGCAGCTCCTCACTCATGCCGCCCAGCTCGTCGAACAGGGCGCGGGACATGCCCATGAGGCCGCCCGGGATGAACGGCAGGAAGTCGCTCTCCGCGGGCGTCCGCCCGGCGTGCCCATTCGGCAGCCGGCCGAGCACGCGCTGACTGTTGAGCCGCGTGTAGTCGATGCGGGCACACACCAGCGGCGACGCGTCGAGTGCGCGCAGCATGGCGTCCACGTAGTCCTCGGCCACTTCGTCGTCGGCATCCAGGAACAACAGGGCCGTGGTGTCCGTGGCGCGGGCCCCGACGTTGCGGGCCGAGCCCGTTCCGCCACCGCGGTCTCGCCTGAGGTACAGAATCTGCGGCAACACGTGCCGGTGGGCGTCGACGACCGCGGCGAGGTCGTCGTGGGAGCCGTCGTCGACGACAACGACGGTCCACGACCTGTCGGTCACCTGCCGGGACAGGGCCCGCAACTGCCGGCCGATCACGGCCGTGGCATTGCGGCACGGAATGACGATGGCGGCGTCCACGGCGCTCACCTCACACCCGCGTCATATCGCGAAGGCCCGTGCCCGGGATCGGGGCGTCGGCGAGGTACGCGTCCACGGCGGCCAGTACCGGCTGGGCCCGCCCGTCGTCATGCGCACCGTCCTCGTTGCCGAAGACGACGACCGGCGGCAGGTAGGGCGGCGGGTCCTCGAAGAGCAGGCGCTGGTAGACGCGTTGCACGGCGGCCAGGGTGTAGGTGTTCTCGTAATGGCGCATGGACTTGCCGCGCTTGAGGACGCGCGCCGACGCCACGCTGGCCGGGACATCGAGGTAGATGAGCAGACCCGGGAACCGCGTACCCGCGGCCCGGTGGCGGTCGAGAGTGTCGCGGTAGGGAATGCCGTAGAGTGCGTCCATATACACGGCGTCGCTGACGATGTATCGGTCCGAGAGCACGTTCCGCGTTTCCAGCAGGTTCCCGATGGACCGCGACAACAGCTGCTTATCTCTGACATACGCGTCGACGATTGTTTCGACCGAATATTCGCAGGCCCGTCCCTCCCGGAGGTCCACAATTACTCTGGTCGCGTCCGGAGAGAGCCATGAATGCTGCCCGATGCGTGACAGCGGGATGCCCTGGGCACGGACGTGCGTGGCGATAAGCCTGCCCAGAGTCGATTTACCTGCGCCGTCGACCCCTTCGAGGGCGAGATGGCGATGATGGGGCGCGCCGCGCATCGGCCTGGCCTCCTTCGTAGGTTGGCGGGAATCTGCATCACTGTGGACGCGAATCGATCCTGGCGCAGGCGACTCCGATGTGCCACAGCGGTTGCGCAAAAGCGAACAGCAGAATCAGCTGACCCGAGTCGTCGAGGCGCCCGTACCGGGCAGCCACCGGCGTACGACGCCGATTCTGCATCGGTTGCCCAGCTGGCGTGTAGGCGGCAGGCCGCCGCCTACATAAAACTCATGCGCAATTCCGCAAGGATCTCCGAGCCGCGACCCGGAATGGCCTGGGGACAGAATCGCGGCGACGAAGCCTCTGCCGGCGACCCGGTCGCGCCGGGAGCCAACTATCGGTGTCGCCCTGGTCATCAGGTGTACCGATATGGGGAACGCGTGCGCCGGGGGTGGCGAGCTGGCGCTTCGTCGTGCGACCTCGGCGGATATTCCGGGTGCCGGGGTGCAGGTCGCCCGCGCTCGGGCACGCACGGCCCTCGTCGGCGTCAGCGAAGCCCGAGACTGTGTCCGGCCGTCCGGTCAGGCCCGGGTGGGGCGCGCTGCGGCGCCGGGCGGCCGCAGGGTGGCCAGCGCCCGCCGTCGGGCGCCTCGACCATCGTGAACTCGCCGCCGTGGAGTTCGGCGACCTGAGCCGACAGGCCGGGCGGCCGCCGATCCAGGTCCCGGCAAAGTCGTTAGATGATGCCGAGTAGGGCCAGCGGCCGGGTGCTGTCGCGGGCGTGGTAGCGGTTGGCGGCGGTGATGTTGGTGGTGCCGGCGGCGCGTAGAGCGCCGATGGCGGCGTTGCGCCGGGCTGCCATGACTTGGGGCCGGTTCCGGTGCGGATTTGGATCGGTCCTCGTTGTAGGTTACGCCACGCACCCAGTGGATCTTGTTTTCGATGTGCCATTGACCGCAGATCCAGGCAGCCAGCCGCGCCGGCTTGGCCTGGTGGGGTGAGCAGGCTGGCGATGGCGTAGGCCGTCTCGGTGGTGAACCGTTTCGGCTGGTCGAAGCTGACTTGCTGCGGCGACCATTTCTTGCCCAGCCGATGCTGTACGTATGTTCGCAGCTCAGGGTGTGTCAGGAGTTTCGGCTTCCTGGGTCGTAGGCGTCGTTGGACCGACGTCCGATGCGCCGTATGGGGCAGGTAGCCGCGTGCGGTAGTCGTGTTGCGGCGCAGCTCACGGCTGACGGTTGACGGAGATCGCCGCAGCTGGGCGGCGATCATCCGGATCGACATCCCGGAGCGACGCAGGTCAGACAGCTGCTCGCGCTCCAGCAGGCTCAAGTATCGGCGATGGATGACCTTCTCGACCCGGTCCAGGTCGACCTTACCTCCGACGGTGTTGGAGGTGCGTGGCTTCGTCACGCCGGCCAGTATCGGCTCCCGATAGCGCACGACGCGCCCGTCGGGGTAGAAGCGTCCTCGAAACGGGTCAAGCCCAGGCAGCCGGGCGACGCCCGGGCAGCCGACCGTGGGTGGGTCCGGCGTTGGCGGTGATGGGTGAGACTGGTCGGCATGCCTTCATCCCCGCCGCGCGCTGCGATCGGCGCGCCGTATGGCCCGACCCGGCCAGGTGCCGGTGACTCCTACCGCGATGTCGGCGTCTTCCTCGCCGTCGCGTTCGCGTTGCCTTGGCTGGTGTGGGTGGTGGAGCAGGTCACCGGTGTCCGTGTCCTGTTCGTTGCGGCGCCGCTGGCTGTGGCGGTGGCGACGTTGGTTGCGGTCCGGTGGGTTCGGCGGCCCTGGAGCATCCCTCGGGCTACCGCGATGGTGCCGGTGCGGCCGTTCGGTCGCCTGCTGCGCTGGTGCTTGCTGGCAGCGGGCGTTTTTGTCGCGGCGGCGGCCCTACCGTGGTGCTCAATGCCGTCACCGGCATCTACCGGGCTGACCTGACCGGCTTCTCTTCGCTGCGGGAGGGCTATGCTCCGGAGTCCGTGGGGCAGGCTGGGTTTCCCTGGGGGGTCGCGCTGCGGGCGCTGGGGGTCAACCTGGTGCAGCTGCTGCTGATCCTGCCGGTCATGTTCTGCGAGGAGTGGGGGTGGCGCGGTTACTTGCTCAACCGCCTGCGGGACCGCTTCGGTATCTGGCCGGCGTTGATCACGATCGGACTGATCTGCGGACTGTGGCATCTACCGTTCTACCTCGGACCAGGGCTGTCGATGGGGGCCGACGCCCGGGAGTCCATCATCCCGTTCACGATCTTCTGCGCGCTGTTCGGCGTCCTGCTCGGCTTGTTGCGGCTGGCCGGCGGATCGATCTGGCCGGCTGTGGTGGGCCACGCCGTGAACAACACCGTGGTGATCGGATTCGTCCAGATGGTGACCGCCGACCGGGACGCGAAGCCGTCGATCAATGCTTGGTTCACTGGGCTCAGCGGCTGGCAGGGATGGTTGATTTTGCTGGTGGCGATAGCGGGCCTGGCCGCCGCCGGTGTCGTCCGCCGCGCCGACCACGACAAGCTCGCATCGCCCGCACAGGCGCCATCGCCATGAACGGCTCGCTGTACGGCGGCGCGCTCCGCGCGCCGTCGGGCCGAAAAGCAGCACTCGAGGGCCGCGCCCGGCGGCGACAACGGCAGCGCCTGCGGACCCGATACGCGCCGCGTATTCCACACACCATTCCAGAACGTGACGAGATGCGGGCAGACCGCGTCCGAATGATCACGCGGGAGGCATCCACCGAACACGCCACCCGTCACCATCGCCTCGATCAGGATCTGGCTCCGCGAACCGGACCGGACCGGTAGACCCTTCGCAAGGCCGGAGTGATGGCGGTCGTCGAACGCGGCGGCGAGGTCGTGCCGGGCCAGTCGATCACGGTGGCCCTTCCCGACACACCCCACGTGCCCCTCGCCCCCATCTACGGAGACGATCAGCGGCAGAAGCGGATGTCAGGGGCGCCTTCTACGCTCTGGTGATGCCTACATGGACCTTGAGCGATATTCAGGACGCCTTGCGCGCCAGTTGGTCAGCTGACACCTGCTCACCTGATGATCTAGAACGGAGCGGCTGGCAGGCCGACAATCCAGCCTGGGGGCACTGCGACGTCACAGCCCTAGTCCTACATGACATTCTCGGCGGTGACCTCATGGTCGGCGAAGTACACGCCAACGGTCAGCAGCATGGCTTCCACTGGTAGAACCGCCTGCCCAGCGGCGTCGAGATCGACCTGACACGTGAGCAGTTTCGTAGAGGCCAGACAATCAGCGCTATCCGATCAGTTCTGCGCCCCACCGGCCCGACCAAACGCCGCCACGCCGAGTACCTCCTCCTGCGCGAGCGTGTCTCAGCCCGACTGGAAGGGTGGCCGGCTGCCGACCCTGAGCGAACTCAACCTGCCCCGTCACGCTCACCAAAGGGCGAGTGAGCGCCCCGTACGCGGCTACTGAGCGTCCGCTCCGCGCGCCGAGGCGAGGTGTCACCGCGAGCAGGATGGGTCACGTGATCGAGTACATCTTCCGGACGCGCGACACCCACGCCTGGCCCTCGGTGCCTGCCGACCAGGTCCCAAACGTCATCATCCCCGCCTACTGCAGCTGCGTTCACGACCCTGAGGTTACGGCGACTTTCAGCGCGTTGCGGGGAGACCCGTATCGGGTTTTCCGCCGAGGACGTTGGCTTGGTGATCACGTTTGCCGGCCCGATGCCAGGGGATGTCGCGTGGCAACACGTTGTCACGATGGCGGCTCGGGTGGAGCAGGTGGCCAACGAACCGATCGAGTGGCTACAGATCAGCTCGTAGTGCGGCATGATCTGTGCGCATGTCAGTGCAGCGCATAGGGAAAAGCGCCGATTACGGTGAGTTCGGAGGCTTGGCCTTCTGCGGGAAGATCGCCTCGTGGCGAGCCAGCATAGCGACGAACTCGCCGATCTTCCGTTCGCGGGTCTGCGCCCGTTTCACGGCATTGACACGGTAGATGAGCGCGAACCGGTTGGTCTTGGTGAGTACGTCGAACATGGCTTGGGCGGCCGGGACAGCGGCGATGGCGGCGTGAAGGTCAGCCGGTGGCTCGGCTTCCGACGACGGGGCGTAGGCCGCCGCCCACCGCCCGTCCGCCTTCGCGGCATCTACCGCGGCACGGCCCGGCGGCAGCATTCGCCCTTGTGCTTCCAGCCGGGCCACATTGGCGACGTTGCGTTGTGACCAGGCGCTGCGGTGCCTACGAGGGGTGAACCGGATCCACGAGCTCCCCTGATCCCGTTTCCGGGCCTGCCCATCGATCCAGCCGAAGCACAGCGCCTCGTCGACCGCCTGCTGCCAGGTCAGCGTGGTGACCACGCCGCCCATCTTCGTCTGGCTTCGGTCGCGAGATGCGGCACCGTTGGTCGTGAGTTTGGGCACCATGATCACGGCCGAGTCAGGGTTGTGGTCGTAAGGATGAACCGCGGTTGTTGATCGAGGCGACCGCTCATGCGGGCGGGTGAGGTGGGTCGTCGGCCGGACGAAGGTGCTTCGTCCTCGGCCCTCTCGGCGCCTTCTCGGGACGTGCCTGCCGGCTGTGGGGCGGCGAGCCGTGCCTGAGGGGTGCCCGGTGGCGCGATGGGGATGTCGCACGGCTGGCCTAGCGTGCCCATCATGGACAGGACCTTTCTGGAGCGGTGGAGCGCTGAATGGGTTGTCGCTCACGACCCTGGGCAAGACCGGCCGCTCGACGACGAGGTGCGCGGCGGGTGGCTCGGCTTCGGGCCGGCCAGCGAGGCTGACCTGGAGCGGGCCGAGCGGCGGTTGGGGTGCCGGCTGCCGCCCTCGCTGCGTGCGTTTCTGTCCCTCACCGACGGGTGGAAGGACGCCGGCAACTTCGTCTACCGGCTCGCCGGCCACCGCGGAGTTGGCCTGGCTCCGCGACACCGACGACGCGTACTGGGCCGAGGCGCCGGAGGAGGAAGAGGCGGCGGTGTTGGCGCGGACGCTGCGGCTGTCCTTGGCCGGGGACGCCTCGATCCTGCTGCTGGACCCCGACGATGTCGGCAGCGACGGTGAATGGGCTGCCTACTCGCTGAGCTCCTGGTCCGGCATGGGGCCGGAGCGCTTCGACTCCTTCGAGGCGCTGATGCGCGACCTGTACGCCGGCTTCCACGCCCTACGCCAGCCGGTCGGCGAGACGCGTGACGCGTGGGACGCCGAGGTCGAGCGGGCGCGTGTCCTGGCGCTGGACGGCGAGTTCGACGAGGCCGAGACTGTCCTTGCCGCGGCTCAGGAGTTCGGCCGCGACCGGGCCCGGCTGCTGCGGTTCCAGCTGTGGATCATGCAGGCAAACTGGTACAAGCTGCCGCTGAGCCACCTGATGCCGGTCGACCCCGCCTTGTTCGACGATCCGGTGTTCGCCGAGATCGTGCCGCTGGTCTACGCCGACCCCGGCTACGCGCATCATGGTGACGACTACGTCGCCGGGCACCTGCGCGGCCACCCACGAACCCGGGACCTCATCTACGCTCTGGACAGGCAAGGCGCTGCCGGAGCAGTCACTCTCCGCTTCGGTGTCCCCGAATTCGACCAGGCCGTCAAGGACATCATCGCCGGACTCGCCGCTGATGTCGCCGAGCAGGCAGCCATCCGGTCCGACCCCAGCCCGGCACCCACCGCGACCAACGCCAAGCTCATCATGACCGTGATGTCCTGGCCTGCGCCGCGCGACCACCCACCCACATCTGCACCCGCGACGGCGGCCGGATCCGAACCGGCGCCGGCACCCGCGCCAGAGCGAGCGCCTATGCGGGGGCCTGCGCCGTCGACGAAGGCATGCGACGTGGCGTGGCGCGCGGTGATGGACGCCATGCGGCTGTGGCGGCCGGTCAGCGACAACCACATCGCCCCCGTGGTCCTGCTCGCCGAGCCGCTCCTGCAGGCGGTCATCACCCAGGGGAGAGGCCGCGAACTTCTGTCCGTCCCGCGCCGTCGGTGAAGCACCCCAAACGCGGTCGGCGGGGCCATGCCCCGCGCGGCGTCGTCGGCGCGTGTCCACCCCCAGTATCGTTGGGTTCTTCGAAGAGGCGGTGGACGCGGCGTGGCACTTACATGGTGTAGGGACCTCACCCCGGCCGACTGGCTTTCCCGGGTGGGCACCCCGCCCGGGCAGTTGATCACGTTCGGGCCCGCGGGGTTCGAAGCGTACGCCCGCCTCCGGTTCATCCCCGACCCCATCCGACCCGGCCAGCAGGAGGCCGACGTCGAAGTTGGCGACGATCATCTTCTCGACATCGAGCAGACCAGACGCGCCCTGCACCTGCTCGCACGGTTCACCTCCTCTGCACAGGACTGCTACTTCTGCGTCTGGGAGGGGTACTCCGACATCCCGCTACCGACTCATGTACGAAGCGGCGCGTTGTTGGAGCTGCCCCACCGCCGGTACGGGCTCCTTCACGGCTGCATCGGTGACATCGACGGTTGGGAAGCCGCACTGGGCAGTGGGGGGCCCATCGCCCCGCCAGCGCTCGTATGGCCAGCCGACCAGCGCTGGTGCCTGGCCAGCGACGTCGACCCACACTGGGCCGGGATCGGCGCGTCTCCGGCAGCCATCGACGCGCTCAACGCCCAAACAACACTGGATGTCATCCGAGCCGACCCCTCCGGCGAACAGCCCGAATACCGCTAACGGTCTCACCAAGCGCGAAGCGCTCGACCAGTTCGGGACGCACCGGCGCAGGTCAGGCCGGCGCCACCTGCGGCGTACCGCCCTCTGGAGGCACTGATCGAGTCCGGCACCGCCCCGGCGGCCCATGAACTCGCAGACGTACCAGCCGACGCGGGCGCGCTCGACGTCGCGGCGAACGTCGCCCGTGCCCGCCGAGGCGGCGGGATCACCCTGCTCGTGGCCGCACTTGCGTACCCGAGCCCGTGGCGGGGGGTGACGGCGATGGCATCCCTCAACCGTGTCCAAGAGGGGCAGGCATCTCGGGTGCCACCTACCGGTGCGGTAGCACTGCCTGTGGAGGTGCGTCGAAGGGGCTGACGTTCCGGTACGGACGCGGGGGCGTCGAAGCTGGGATCGGCCTCGATTCTGATCGGGCGCGCGGGGAGTGCCTCAGGAGATTGTCGGCAGAAGGCCGCCGCCAGGGTCCTACATTCGGGCCCCGCGTGTTCCTCATCCCGATGTCAGAGGGCTCCGGGCGATGCAGAACCTCGGCGGCGTGGAGCGTCAGCGCCTCGGCGTGGCCGGGGTGGTCGTGGGCTTGGCGGGGGCGGTCGTGGGTGCGGCCGCGCGGGGGCGTTCGGCGTCGAGCATGTCCTCGCGGCGGCGGTCCCACGCCTGTAGCAGTTCGGTGGCGACGCCCGCGCCGATCGGCAGCCGCATCGGCCGCGCCCCCGACTCGACCAGCTCCCGCACCACGGCGGCGAACTCCTGCGGCTGCCCGACCCCCGGGCCCCCGCCGGCCAACGACGCGATGCCGGCCTCCATGGCCTGCGTGATCGGCGCGTAGGCCTCGACCGGCGTGCGGCGGCTGTCCAGGGAGGCGCCGTAGCCAGTGGCGTAGCCGCCGGGTTCGAGAATCGTCACGCCGATGCCGAAGGCGGCGACCTCGCCGGCCAGGGTCTCGGCCAGCCCCTCCAGCGCGGCCTTCGACGCGTTGTAGGCGCCCAGTCCCGGGTAGGCGATACCGGCGGCCGTGGAGGAGACCATCAGGATGTGACCGGAGCCGGCCGCGCGCAGGTGCGGCAACGCCGCCCGGGTGATCCGCCAGGCGCCGCCGAGGTTGGTGTCCAGCTGCGCGGCCAGCGCCTCGTCGTCGATCTCCTCGACCGCGCCGAAGACGCCGTAGCCGGCGTTGTTGACCAGGACGTCGATCCGACCGAACGCGTCGATCGCGGCGGCCACGGCGGCCTCGCAGGCGGCGGTGTCCCGGACGTCGCAGGCGGCGGTCCGGACCAGGTGCGGGTACCGGTCGGTCAGCGGGGTGAGGCTCTCGGGACGACGGGCGGTCGCCAGCACCCGGTCACCCGCGGCGGCGACGGCGTCGGCGAGCGCCGCACCAAGGCCCGACGAACAGCCCGTAATCAACCAACTACAACTCATTTTTCTATCCTCAGAGAGCCGATCCCACTGTCCAACGACTAATGGGGCATTAGGGTCTGCTGCACCAACTGGTGACAGTTCTAGTCAGGCGGCCTGACTGGCCGGTGGAGTCATGATGGTCTCGTACTCGATAGGGGTCAACCGGGCCAGCGACCGTTGTCGTCGGCGCCGGTGGTAG
>NZ_BMQC01000001.1 GCF_014647915.1 Pilimelia terevasa | reverse complement strand
GCGCCACTTCGACGCCGCCTCCGGTGCCATCCGCTGGGAGGCGCCGACCCCGCCGGGTACCCGCCAACTGCTGGTCCACGGACCGACCGCCTACACCGGTAGCGGCACCGGCGACATCCAGGCTGTCGACACCGCCACCGGCAAGGCACGCTGGAGCTGGGTCGGCCCGGCACCGTTCCCCAGCCTGGACCTGATGGTCGTGGCCGACCGCCTGGCCGTCGTCGCCGACGAGCGCGTCTACCCGCTGGACCTGCGCACCGGCGTCCAGACGGCGCCGGCGTGGAAGATTGACCGCGGCGCCGTCACCGACGGTTCCTGGATCTACGCCGCCACGGGAGGGTCGAGCGTCTGCGCCTACCCGTTGCCCTAGCGCCGTGGGTAGGCGCGGCCTCCCCACCGCCGCGCCGGACTCAGTAAGGCCTCGACCGAGCACCCATCGAGCGACTGTCCGCGTCCGTAGGGTCGGAGTCCGGGCCGCCATCATGCCCGGACCGTGGCGCGGATCCAGCGCCCCACCCGTGCGGCCGCCAGGGGCGGCGCACCAGCCAGACGCGCCGACCCACGCGGAGTACGGCGGCCCCGCCCGCCCGTACCCAACGGGTGAAACGCTGGACGTGGCCCGGCCTGCCGTGGCGGGCAGCGGCCACTGCCAGTTCGACCGCGGCGGAACGAGCGCGCCGGTCGCCAGCCACTGCCGGGCGAACCCCACCCGTCGGCGTATGCGCCGGCGGGGGCCGCCCTACGGCCCACTGTCCGAATAGGTCCCGCCACCGCGGGCCGCAGTCGCGGGCGACCTCCGGCCACCTGTCCGCGATGGCGTCGCCGCGCGTGCCCGCCAACGCCGCCCGCGCCGCGGCGAACCGCTCCGCGTCGAAGCCCGCCGGCCTGGCCCCGCGCCCGTCAGCGCGGCGACCAGGCGGCCTGCCGCGCCCCCAGGCCGTCGCTCACATGATCACCGGGTGGCCGCTGGCGGCGTCGATGGCATCCAGTTGCCGCGCAGTGCCGCCGCGGGCCGGTACCGCCCGTCGCGCCGCACCCAGCTTGGCGACCAGTCGATGCCGGTTCAACGCAGAAGGCGACATATCCTCGATGAGCAGCGCCGGGGACCGCTACGACTAGTGCATGGTCGAGTCGTCCTTCGGCACCATGCAGCCAACTATTCAACCGCCAGGCTTGGACCCTCGGGCAGTAGTTGGCAATGCAATCTCCGAGTGGATTAAGGCCTGGCGCAATACCCGCCGCCGGTGGCAACCTGCGCCCGATCGACTACGAACAACAGTTCCTCGCCCCGCGGCCGCGTGAAGACCCAACCCAACCCGAGTGGATCGAGGAACCGGGTCGAGCCCAGGCAGCTCCCTCAAGAGTGTCGGCCGCCTGGACCCTTGCCCATGCGTGGCTCTTCCGCTCGTGGTGCCGCCGAGTCAGCAGGGTACCGTGCGGGCACCTAGCCGGCTTTCGGTCCACCTCACGCCGCTGGGCTGGGTGGCGTCCTGAGTCTGGAAGACCATCTGCGAGGTGAGCTTCAGCGTGGCGCGGCCGCATGCCCCGGTCAGCGGCGCCGGGAACGACTGGGGCAGCACTACGTCGTCACTTACTGGCGTCGCAGCCGTCCTGACAGTCGTGTCGAACGGTGCTGTGCCGCCGCCGAACTCGACCGTCGCCGTGCTCCGCAACTCCGAGCGCGGCGAGATCTGCCGGGTTTGCGTGTGAGTGGCGTCGTCGAGGACGACTCGGCGCCCCGGGCCTGCGTCGAGCTGGATCGTGGCGGTGCAGGTGACATCGGCGCGCTTCCTCGGCGGGTCGAACATGGGCCCGAGTTCGGCGCGGAACCACTCGTGGTCGACGACCAGGCGGTCACCGACGATGAAGACCCGCAGGTCCGGGCCCGAGCACGACGGCCCGCGACCCGAGAATGGGCCAACCCGGATCGGATCGTCGACAACAGGCACGGCAACGGCAGGTACGCCGGCCAGAACCGCAGCAGCTGAGACGGCGAGGGCGGCGGATAACAGTCCGACATGGCGTATGGAACATCACCTTTCATGGGTGTGAACGGTGCGAGCTGGGCGTCAATCACAGGTGACCGGAGCCTAGGACGAGAGACACTCCGGTGACACCGAACTGTCGGATGCCAGACACCCGGCCAGCCCGTACAGCTCGGTCATCCGCCGACGGCTCCCTCACCATTACCGCCGGGCCGGCCACGAGTGCCGCGGGGCAACACCCCGATTCGGCTCGGGGGCAGACCATGGCCCACCGACGGCTGGCTCCATGGGATCGGCGAGCGGCAGCCTGACTGTGAGACTTCGAGATACCTCCGGGCGGCCTGACCCCTGCCTACGACTAACCCCGCGGTTGGGTGTCCTTGCTGTCGACCTGTCGTCTGCCTGGCTGGTGTACCACCGGTGGTGCGGCTGGTCCGGCAGTGACCTCATCAGAGCTTGATCGCAGCAGGTCCGTCACAGTCCCGTCCACCCGGCCGGCCAGCGTCACGAATCCCGTTCGCCCTGGTACATGCTGGAGTGGATCACAGTGTCAAGCATGAACCCCGACCCCAGCCGCGTCGAGTCGTCATCGGCGTTGACACCCACAAGCACGTCCACGTCGCTGTCACCCTGGACGACATCGGCGGTCGCCTCGACGTCGCTCGTTCCGGCCGCCCGAGGCGGCTACCAAAACTCCCGGACTGGGTTGCCGCCTTCGCCGCGAAAAATCTGATCTTCGCTGTCGAAGGCACCGGATCTTCTGGCGCCGGCCCCATATGCGCTGTCCGGCCTCGGCGTGATGGAAGGGTTGCGCGCCGACCGCCGCGACTGCAGACTGCCCGGCAAGAGCGACACCGGTGTGACGGCTGGGTCCCTGCCGGATCCACCCCGCCACACTCAGGTTCGCCGCCTAGTGCCCGCCCAGTTCCACCCCGACAGCGCCTCACCCGGACGCGCCGGACTGCCCGATCTTGTCGTTCATGCCTATTCCGCTCCGGCGAGGCTGTCCAGCCACCCTCATCCGGGGTGGCGGAGCACGAGGCGTGGCAACGCCCTGCGGTGCGATCGACCGGGACGACTCCACCGGATGGCCGATACGACGCGGCACTATGCACTGACAAAGTGGACCGTGGCGGGATCAACGGGGACGCTACAGATCCGGGTCGTGGACGCGTGTGTCTCCTTCCGGCCCATGGCCGTTCCTTCGATGCGGCCATGTCGACATAATTTCAAGGAGGCACCTATGAACTCGATCCGACTCACCGCGCTGGGCACCCTCGGCGCTGCCGCGGTCCTGACGCTCACGGGACAAGCGGTACCAGCCCAGGCCGCCACCGCAGGCAACCCGCCGGAAGTGAAGATCAGCGAGGTTGTCTCCACCGGAACAGGCTGTCAGAAGGGCAAGGAGCCGAGGGTGCAACTGGACAGCAACGGGCAGCGGCTCACCGTGGAATTCCCCGCTTTCGAAGCTGAGGCCGGGCAGGTCCCGAACGACGACGGATCTTTGGTTTGGGTCTCCAAGGCCAACAGAAGTTGTCAGACGAACATTCGGCTGACCTACTCCGAGGGCTGGAGCTTCGCGGTGACCGAGGCGGGAGGCAGCGGCTACGCCGACATCGCCCGAGACGCCAACGGCCGGCACATTGGCGCGTACCACTTCGCCGGCACCGCCGAGACCGGCGGGTTCTACAACGTGACAGGCGCAACGCGCCCAGGCACCTACAGCTACTTCGACAAGGTCGATACACCGAGCTGGTCCGAGTGCGGCAACACCCGGGCGCTGAACATCAACTCCAAACTTCAGGTCGACGCCAGCAAAGCCAACCGCGACTCCCTGAGCACAATGACCATCGGCTCGACGACCGCCAGCCTGGAATGGAAGCTCTGCTGAACCGCTCGGCCCGGCGTCCCCACGGGAACCGCCGGGCCGGTACTGGGTCATCGGTGTGGCGCCGTGATGTGGGCGGGTGCACCGCCTGAGGGCACCCGCTGAACACTCGGCGTCCGGCCCGATGTCACGGAGGCGCGAGGGACTCCTGAGCACGATCACGCGCGACCAGTCCGCGGGGATGAGGCGCCACACAATGTGGCCTGAAGCCGCCGCACAATGGCCGTACTACCGCCAACTCTAAATGGGGGACACCATGAAGCACGCCATCGTCGTCGCGGCGGCCACCGCCGCCGTCCTCGCCGGCACCGCCCTGCCGGCCACCGCCGTCCGCGTCACGCCGCGTGACCCTGATGTCAAGATCAGCAACGTTCGGCTCGACGGAACCGGCTGTTCCAAGAAGGAGACCAGCCTCATCCTGTCCAACGGCAACAAGGCCATGGACATCTTGTACGGGGGCTTCGTGGTCAAGTCCGGTGCCGTGCCAGCCGGTGACGGCACGACGACCTGGGTCCCGCAGGCGCGCAAGAGCTGCCACATCACCCTGACGATGAGCTACCGGTCCGGCTGGACCTTCGCACTCGAATCGGCCAACTCGCGGGGTCTCGCCACCCTCGCCGCCGGCACCACCGCGCGGCACACCAAGGTGCACACCGTCACCGGTGCCGCGGAACCGCTGGGGGGCACCCGCCATCTCGCCGGCCCGATGGACGGCATGTACGCGCACGAGCTGAAGGCCGACCCGCCGACCTTCGGTGAGTGCGGCAAGTCCCGGCGCTGGGACCTTGAGACCGTCATGTCGATCGACTCCGGCGACACTGTGCGACCTACCATGGACCAGATAGCGATGGCCTCCCCGCACGTCGACATCGGCGAGAAGTTCCACCTGACGTGGCGCGAGTGCTAACCGCCTGAGGCGTAGGGCACAACCGAACATCACGCAGGTAACACAGCGACACCTCACCAGCGTCGGCACGAGCCAGAAGCGCGACGTCACCGGTCGGGGCGGTGGAATCGTCAGCACATCTGGGATGGTCGCGGTCTACCACCGCGACCATCCCAGATTTGCCTTACTACAACTCGTCGGCGAAGTCGGCCATGACCATCACCCTCGCACCGAGGGCGAGCAGATCATCGCGGACCTCCCGGGCGGCGGTCACCATGTCGGCGTCGGGGACCTCGCCGGGCTCCCCCCGCCAGATCTCGACGCTGACCGGCCAGCCAAACCACTCACCATATTCGGCGAGCACGGCGGCCCGGTCGGGGCCGTCCGGCGTGCTCTTGTTCCGCCGGACGTCGACGAACGCCCCTCGGTGGACGAGCGACTGCCCGATAGCGGCGTACCGTCCAGTACGTACCAGTGCCTCCCGGACGTCCGAGATATCGCCGCACACGTCCACGAAGAGCCGACAGTCGTCGTACTCGTATCCCATGATCATCCTTAGACTGTGTGTCAGTTGGGTTTGGTGCTGCTCAACAGGTTCAGTTTGACCGCGCGGCGGTAGCAGATCACAGCACATGCCAGACGCAGGAATCCGAGGAAGTGGGAAGCCTTGCGTTCGTAGCGGCGGGCCAGGCGCCGGAACCGGCTGATCCATTCCAGGCTGCGCTCGATGACGTACCGGTGGCGACCGAGCCGGGTCGAGGATTCGATGCCCCGGCGGGCGATCCGGGCAGTGATGCCCCGCCGGGCCAGCAGTTGCCGGGCAGGACCGGTAGTCATAGGCCTTGTCAGCGTGCAGCTTGCCCGGCCGACGCCGCGGCCGCCCGACCGGTTGCCGCACCGGTGCCACCCCGTCGACCACGTCGGTGAGCAGCAGATGATCGTTAACATTGGCGGCGGACACCACCACGTGCAGCGGCAGGCCCTGCCGGTCACCCACCGCATGGATTTTGGAGCCGGGCTTGCCCCGGTCCACCGGGCTGGGCCCGATCAGGTCGCCCCTTTTACCGCCCGCACATGCATCGCATCCACCGACGCCCGCGTCCAGTCGATCGCGCCCGCGGCGCCGAGCACGTCCAGCACCGCCCGGTGCAACGCGGCCAGGACACCCTGCTGGCCCCACTCGGCGAACCGGCGATGCGCGGTACGCCAGTGCACCGGAAACGATCCCGGCAACTTACGCCACGCACACCCCGACTCCAACACGTACAAGATCGCCGCCAGCACCACCCGGTCGTCGGTACGGGCCCGCCCACCACACTGATGCCGTTTCGGATGCTCCGGCAACAACGGACCGGCCAACCGCCACAACGCATCCGGGCAGTACTTCTCCACGTCACTCACACCCACATCAACGAGCGACCAGACCAGCCAACACCCCCAAATGACACACGGTCTTAGTACCGATGTGTATCGATGATGCCGTTTAGCAGGGCGCGAGCTTGAGTCTAGCCTGGACGTTCGGCTGTCCGCCGCCATCGTTGGTGAAGTGGGTAGGCTTCTGTCCGGCTACGGTGACCAGGTACTGCGTATAGATGAGCAGCCGGAGGTCCTTGGTGGTATTGCAAGGCCGGGAGACCGCGCTTTGGTCACCGACCGGCTGGGTTACCCAGGGGCCTTCAGAGGGAGACGACTGATCGGTGAGGGAATAGGTGGCACGACTGCCGGGCTCGTACGGCCGCCAGTCCATTCCGTTGGAGGTGCTTTGCAGCATGCCGACGGTTGCCTGCACCTTAACCGATGCCTGTAGTCCCCCCTCAGACTTCTTCAGCGTGCCGCGAGCGACAGGTGCGTCGACCGCCCAGGTGTAGCCGGCGGGCGTGGTAACCGAGATCACCAGGAAGCAGCCGTGAATGTAGCGCGGGCCGTTGGCGTTGGGCACCTTCCAATCGGTCGGAGTCCAGTCCGCCGCCACCGTGCCATCAGACCGCAGGCTCACTTTACCGGGAGTCGTGTTGCACTCGGAGTCAAGTGTCTCGCCGCGCCAAAGAACCTCGCCGAAGGTCATTTCGCCTGCGCCCGGCCGAGCCGCTGCGGGTGCCGGTGCTACCGCCACCACTGCCGCAGCCACCGCCACGCCTCCGGCGACCGTCCGAAGTGCGCGGCGCAAACCGGTGATCTTGTGCGTTGTCGTGTCCATACCGGAACTTATACCGGCTCATCCAGGCGCATCCGCTGCATGTGTCGGCAATCCGACAAGTCCCTCGCGTGCCAGTTGACCACCTGCATCGTGCACACGGCGACCCTGGCGAAGGCGACGCCTGATCTGGACGGAGGACCTGGCATGACTGTGGGGGAGGCACCACAATGACGTCCACCGACCAGCAGATCGATCATCATCACGGTCTGTGAGATATCCGACACTGGTAGTGTCCGATGAAGACTCTGGCACACATCCGGTCCTCACGCAGCGTGGGGCTGCGTGAGGAGGATCCGCTGGCGGAGTAGTGCGAATCCGGTTCTGCCGTACATCTGCCGCTTCAGGAATTTGACCTTGGTGTTGGCGTCTTCGATCGGTCCGTTGCTGTAGGTCAGCATCAGGTCAGCCACGAGGGCGGGCAGGTCCCTTCGCGGGCCGTGGACGAATCTGTGCAGGGCTGGTAGGTCGTCGGCGTCGACGAGGCTTATCCAGGCGTCGAGGTCCTCGCCGCGTCGGCCGGTGAGTAGGTCGGCGAACTGCGTGACGCGCTCGGCGAGAACAGTCAGGTGCGCGCATGCTGTGAGGAGATCCTCCAGGTGCTCCCGGTGGCCGGCCGGCAGGTCAGCGGGGCTGGTCATTAGCCACGAGACCAGCCGGCGCGGCGAGGGTGGTTTGCGTGCCGTGTCCGCGCGCCCTGGTTGAGGTAGCGGACCAGTAGGTTAGCGCTGCTGGTATAGCCGAGTTCGCGGATCTCGGCCAGTAGTCGAGTGACCGCCACGGCGGGGTCTTCGGCGCGTCGGCGACGTAGGTGATCCCGGAACGGGTCGACCAGGGTGTGGCGGTAGCGCGGCGGGCGTTTCAGTTCCTCGGCCGATGCCGCGCGGGCGTAGCGCTTCACGGTGTTCAGGGCCCAGCCGAGGCGGCGGGCGCATTCCAGTAGGCCGTGGCCTTGACCGAGCAACGCGTGGACGGCCCGGTGACGGTCGCGGGTGTGGTCATCCAGTGGCTGGTCAGGTCGGATCAGGCCGTCGCGCCAGCAGCGGCTGTGGGCGATCAAGGTCTTCTCGACTGCTTGGCCAGGTGCGCCCACAGGTGCCAACGGTCGCTGACCTGGACTGCCCGGGGTGCTCCGGTGCGGATCGCCTCGGCGTACGCGGCGGATCCGTCCCGGCATACGACCTGCACTCCGGGATGCTCGCGCAGCCATGCGGCGAGGGTGTTCGCCTTGCGGTCGGGCAGCACCTCGACTCGGCGGTGGGTGACTGCGTCGATCAGCAACGTCGCATACCGGCGGCCACGACGCAGCGCGAAGTCATTAACGCTCAGCACCGCCGGGAACGGTTGTTCGGGCAGCGGCAGGCCCAGCAGCACGCGCAGCACAGTGCAGCGCGAAATTCGGACACCAAGACGTTGCAGCACCGCCGCACCAGCCCGACCTGCCATGATGACCGCAAGGTCACCGACCAGAGCGCTCAAGCCCCGGGTCCGTCGCGCCCACCGGCCCGCCAGCAGCGGCATCTGCTCCCGGAACGTTCGCCGCGGGCACTGCGTGGTCGAGCACTGCAGCCGCCGGACCTGCACGTCGACCACGACGCCGCGACCAGCTACCGGCAGGGCGGCGATCTGCCGACGGTGATAGGCGTGCACCCGCCTCGTTGGCTGGGCACACAGCGGGCACGCCACCGGCCGCACCTGCGTCCGCGCGAGCACCCTAACGACCCCGTCCTGGGCGATCACATCACGGATGACCAGCGACGACAGCTCCGGCAGCAGGGCGTTGATCAAGCCAAGATCGCACCGCCGTCAGCCTTCCGCATGACCCCCGCCACAAAGGACCAGGGTCACCACCGCGAGGCGTGCCGGGTTCACATGCGGTTCAGCTCACCGGTTGACGGTCTTGACGGACATCCGGATCTCGGCATGTTCGGACGTTCTACTGGCGCTCCGGCGGTCGTTGGTCGGCAGCGGTGCACCTGCTGCTGTGATCGACGTGTGATCGACGGTCCTGACACAGGGCGACACTGGATGGTAACCAAGGGCATGGTGGCGCTTAGTATTGCGATTTGAATGGCATCGGGCATCACTACGTGACATCAGCTAACGCCAATCTAGCATTCTCTTAATCCGCGGGTTCGGGGTTCGAGTCCCTGGCGGCGCACCAACGTAAACATGCCCTGAACTGGGAAAACTCTCGTGGTCAGGGCATGTTTTTTGTCGCATGTGGATCTTTGTGTGATCGACGTGTGATCGACGGTTCGGGACACCCCCTGGCAGGGGATCCGGGGCGCGGTTCGGGCCGGTTGTAGCGTTCGTTGCCCACCTACGACCCGTCGTGCGGTGGTGCTGGGTGCTGCCTACCCCTGTGAGGTGGGCGGGGTGTCAGCCGGCCGTGCGGTCCTCGGCCAGAGATGGGACTCGGCGGGGGATGATCGCGGCGGTTTTCTCTGCGGCGGCGGTGGCGATCTCAGGCAGGACGCTGGCGTAGGTGTCTGCGGTGACTTTGTAGGAGGAGTGAACCGTCCTGGATCGGCCGGGGGGTTGGTTTAGGCCGCGGCGGTGTGCTGGGTGGCCGGTTGGTGGGGATGGTGGTGGTGTTCGAACTCGATGGGTGGGGTGTAGCCGGTTGCTGAGTGCAGTCGGCTGGTGTTGTACCAGTGGACCCAGGCGGCGGTTTCGCGTTCGACTTCGGCCCGGCCGGTCCAGGTGCGGTGGTGGTTGTCGATCAGCTCGGTTTTGTACAGCCCGATCGTGGACTCCATCAGGGCGTTATCGAGGGCGTCGCCGACACTACCGATCGACCCGGCGATCCCCGCCTCGACCAGAGCTTCGGTGAAGGCCAACGAAACGTATTGGCTGCCTGCATCGGAGTGGTGGACCAGCCCCGTCGGGGTGAACTGCATGTTGTGGCGACGCCGGGTGAACACCGCTTGTTCCAGCACTGAGGTCACCAAGGGCGTGGCCTTCGACGTGGACACGCGCCAGCCGAGGATCCGGCGGGAGTACACGTCGGTGAGCAGGGCGACGTAGACGAACCCGGCCAGTGTCCACACGTAGGTGAAGTCGGCCACCCACAGCTGATCGGGTGCGCTGGGGCCGGCCCAGTTCCGGCCGACCAGGTCAGGATGCCGCGCCGCCGTGCGGTCGCTGTCGGTGGTGCGGATCCGGTGGCGTCCGCGGACCGCGCCGCGGATCCCGGCGATGCGCATCAACCTGGCGACCGCGTCACGGCCGATCTGGTGGCCGGCGCGGCGCATCGCATGCCACAACTTACGCACCCCATACACCCGCCGGTTGGCCACGAACAGGTCCACCAGCGTGTTCACCAGATACGCCTCGGCCAACACCGCCGGGCTCACCCGACACCCGCGGCGGGCGTAGTAGGTGGACGGCGCGATCGAGCAGCCATGCAAGGTGAGCACGGCGCAGATCGGCTCGACGCCGAACCGACGGCGGTACCGGTCGATGAACGACACGATCACTTGAGTCGGCGGTCGAGCTCCGCCTGGGCGAAAAACGCCGACGCCGTCTTCAAAATCTCGTTAGCCCGTTCCAACTCCACGACCCGCCGGCGTAGGGCCTTGACCTCGGCATCCACCTCGCTCGGGATCCCGGGTCGCATGCCGGTGTCTACCTCGTCACGCTCGATCCAGTTACGCAGCGTCGCCGGGTTGATTCCCAGCAGCGCGCCGACCTGACGGCGGGCCTCGACCTTCGAGTCCCCGTTCTCCCGAATCCGATCTTGATACAAGCGGACCGCACGAGCACGGGTCTCATCATCAAACTTCCGAGGGGCGGGCATGACAGCAGTCTCCTTGCTACATCACACCCTCCGAAAGACCCAGGGCGGTTCAATCGGGGCCGCGCTGCACCCCGCCGACGTGACCGACCACTTCCAACACCTGGGCCGACAGGCCGGCCTGCCGCCGATCGGGCTCCACGACCTGCGCCACGGCGCCGCGACGTTGGCGCTAGCCGCCGGGGTGGACATGAAGACCGTGCAAGAGATGCTGCGGCACTCCTCATACAAGGTCACCGCCGACACCTACGCCAGCGTCTTACCCGAAATCGCTACCGCCGCCGCGGAGAAGACCGCCGCGATCATCCCCCGCCGAGTCCTACCAGTGGCCGAGGGCCGCATAGCCGGCTGACGGGCACACACCCCCAACCCACAGCAGAACCCCAGGCCACGGCCCACAGGCCGCTGATGGGCAGATCACGCCGCCAGCCACCCGGCGACACCCCACATCCGGCCCGAACAGGGGTGTCCCCGACCGTCGATCACACGTCGATCACACAAAGATCCACATGCGACAAAAACAGGCCCTGACCACGGGAGTTTTCCCAGGTCAGGGCCTGTTTACGTCTGTGCGCCGCCAGGGACTCGAACCCCGAACCCGCGGATTAAGAGTCCGCTGCTCTGCCAGTTGAGCTAGCGGCGCTCGCTGACAACGGGGGAAACCCTAACATGCGCGCCGCGAGCCACCCCAGCCCGGCCCGCATCACTCTTGGGCATCTGCCGGGCGCGTCGCGCAGCCCGTAAAACCCCTCAAACCAGAAAATATGTTCGAATCAGGCGCTTCGGATCATTCAGGCCGAGCGAACCGTGGCGGCATCCCACCCGTGTGTAGTAGCGGAAGGGTTAAGACATGATCCACGTAAGCCGGAGCCACGCGGGTGTGGTCCTGCTGGCGGCCGTCGCGCCGCTGGCGCTGGCGGGCTGCGACAGCGTCGGCCGGTCCGCGGAGCTGGCCGCGTCGCCGAGCCCGTCGCTACCGCCGCTCACCGTCGCCGTCACCGCCCCGGTGGCGCGGGCCACCGGGGTTCCGGTCAGCGCGGAGATCGGCGCGAAGGTGGCCGGCGGTACCGTGCGCAGCGTCCGACTGGTGGACGACAAGGGCACGGTCGTTCCCGGGGCGCTGCGGCCCGAGGGGCCGACGTGGGTACCGGGCGCCCCGCTGGCCTACGGCCGGGAGTACACCGCCGTGGTCACCGCCGCTGCCGACGACGGGCGGACCGCCCAGGCCCGGACGACCTTCACCACAGCCGCACGCAGACCCGACGCGCCGGAGCAGGGCAGCGGCCTGTACCTGTTCAACGGCAACACCTACGGCGTGGCGATGCCCGTGGCGGTGGAGTTCATTCCCGGCGTGCCCCAGCGGGACCGGGCCGCCGTGCAGCGGCGGCTGTTCGTGACCAGCACGCCGGCGCAGCCCGGGGTCTGGCACTGGGTCGGCGACGGCTCCCAGGTCTTCTACCGGCCGCCGACCTACTGGCGGCCGGGTACGAAGCTCGCCGTCCGGCTGGGGCTGGCGGGTATGCGGCTGTCGAACGGGCGGTACGCGGCCGTGGACCGGCGGGCGACGGTCACGATCGGCCGGAAGCTGGAGATGGCGGTCGACAACCGGACCAAGCGGATGACCGTCCGCCGCGCCGGCAAGGTGGTGCGGACGATGCCGGTGAGCCTGGGCAAGAGCAGTACCCCGTCGTCGAGCGGGACGCTCGTGGTGATGGAGAAACTCGCGTCGACGATCTTCGACACGACCGACGAGCTGCCGCCGGGCGAGGCCTACCGGACGCGGATCGCCTTCGCCCAGCGCCTGACGTGGGGCGGGGAGTTCATCCACTCCGCGCCGTGGTCGGTGGGCGACCAGGGGTACCGCAACGTGTCACACGGATGCGTGAACGTCGGCCCCGACAACGCCTCCTGGCTGTTCGGGCAGACCCTCGTGGGCGATCCGGTCACCGTCCGGGGCACCGAGCGCCGCATCGGTCACGGCAACGGCTGGACCCCGTGGAACCTGACCTGGCGGGAGTACGTCAGAGCCAGCGCCCTCCCGGTGCCCGCGGCCCTGCGAAATGCTGACCGAAAGGTGGAGCCGCGGAACTCAGTTCACTCGGTTGACTCCCGAATGTGAGAGTGGAGCCCCGTCGGTTCGGCTGCACCTGGCGCCCTGTGGGCCGCCAGACCTGGCGGACGTGAGGCACCATTGTCGCCAGGGGTGCCCCCGCCCCAGGTAGGTCCCGCCCGTCACATGGGAACGGCCTGCCGCGGGTACGGGGACAGCCCACGCGGGAATCCGGCCGGGCAGCCCGGGTTGGTGCGACCGAGGGCAGGTGAGGAGCCGATGCGCAGCGACGAGATCAGCGTGCCGGGCGGACGAGGTCCGCAGCGGCCGGTCGTTCGCGGGATCGTCGCGGTGGCGCTCGCCGCCCTGCTGACCGCCCCCGCCGCCGGCTGCCGGGACGGCAAGAGCGGCGGTGCCGGGGCCGGCGCCCCCGCCGCCTCGCCCACCGGCCCCCACCTCGGTGCCGTCGTGACCGCGCCCGCCGCGGACGCCGTCAACGTGCCGCCGATGACGCCGGTCACCTTCACCACCGAACTGGCCGACAAGGCCGCCGTCACCGTGGCCGACGCCAAGGGCGCGGCGGTGGCCGGCAAGCTCTCGGGGGACGGCGGCCGCTGGGTGCCCGCGGGGCCGCTGCGCTGGGGCACGAAGTACACGGCCACCGTCACCGTGACCGGCGCGGACGGCCAGACCGCCACCGCCGGCTCGTCGTTCACTGTGATGAAGGAGCCCTCGACGCTGGTCAGCGCCACGAGCCACCTGGGCGACGGCGCCACGGTCGGCGTCGGGATGCCGCTGATGATCCGGTTCGGGCGGACGATCCCGCAGGAGAAGCGCGACGACGTACAGCGGCGGATGGCGGTGGCCTCGTCCCCGGTCCAGGCCGGCGCCTGGAGCTGGCAGGACGGCCAGACCGTGCACTACCGGCCCAAGGTCTTCTGGCAGGCCGGATCCAGGATCACGTACCGGGTGGCGCTGCGCGGCCTGCCGCTGGGCGGCGGCTGGTACGGGGCCAACGACCTCAAGGTGCACGTGAACATCGGCTCGGCCGTGGTCATGAACGTGGACAACAGGACGAAGACCATGACCGTGACCCAGGACGGGGCGGTGGTCCGCAAGATTCCGGTCAGCCTCGGCAAGCCCAAGAGCCCGTCGTCGTACGGCACGATGGTCGTGATGGAGAAGCTGGCGAAGACGGTCTTCGACACGTTCGAGGAGCTGGGCCCCAAGGAGGGGTATCGCACCAAGATCGATTATGCCCAGCGGCTGACCTGGGGCGGGGAGTTCATCCACTCGGCGCCGTGGTCGGTGAAGGACCAGGGCAAGCGCAACGTCTCGCACGGGTGCGTGAACATGTCCCCCGCCAACGCCAAGTGGCTGTTCGGTCTCACCAAGATCGGCGATCCGGTGACGGTCAAGGGCACCGAGGTGCCGCTGCGCTCCGGCAACGGGTGGACGCACTGGAACGTGAGCTGGTCGCAGTACGCCAACGGGAGCGCGCTGCCCGTCAAGGGCTGACCTGGCCGGCGCGGCCGCCCGCGGGCGCGCCGGTGGCCGTGGGCGACTTCGGAAGACGGCAGAACGGCCGACCCGCGGGGGTCGGCCGTTCTCGCATGGGGTGATCGACGGGACTTGAACCCGCGACCCCCGGGACCACAACCCGGTGCTCTACCAGCTGAGCTACGACCACCATGCGTCAGCGCCGGAGTGAACCTGCGACATGACCGCACGCCGCAGTACTACCGCCGCGGCGACGACCCATCATAACCGCCTCCGGGCACCGTCCGCGGCCGGGGACCCGGTCCGGGCAGGTCGACCGGCAGGGTCGGGCGGACCCGGGCTCGGGCGGGGCATGGACGGCGGCAGGTCCGCCCTTGAATCCGCACTGTCAGAGTTCGGCGGCGATCGCCTTGGCGGCGCTGACGTCCGGGCCCGGCAGCGGGACGAAGACCGTGCGCCGGTAGTACTCCAGCTCGCGGATGCTCTCCCGGATGTCGGCCAGCGCCCGGTGCGCCAGGCCCTTGGGCGGCTGCCCGAAGTAGACCCGCGGGTACCACCGCCGGCACAGCTCCTTGATCGACGAGACGTCGATCATGCGGTAGTGGAGGTGCGCGTCCAGGGTCGGCATGTCCCGGGCGATGAAGCCGCGGTCGGTGGCGATCGAGTTGCCGCACAGGGGGGCGGTCCGGGGGTCGGGGACGTGGGCGGTGATGTAGTCCAGCACCATCCGCTCGGCGTCGCGCAGGCTCACGGTGGACTCGCGGACCTCCTCGGTGAGCCCGGAGCGCGCGTGCATGTCCCGCACCACCTCGGGCATACCGGCGAGCTGCGCCTCGTCGGCGGAGATCACGACGTCGACGCCGTCGCCGAGGACGTTGAGGTCGGGGTCGGTCACCAGCGCCGCGACCTCGATGAGCGCGTCACCGCGCAGGTCGAGCCCGGTCATCTCACAGTCGATCCAGACAAGAAGATCAGCCACGGCGATCAGCCTACTCAGCCGACACCTCCCCCACGTACCGTTGCCGACCGTCCGCCGCCTTGGGATTCGCCGAGCAAACGCCCGCCGCCCACAGCGCACCCATCTCCGAACGTGGCCGCTATCACAGGTTGCCGAAAAATTACAGGACTGTTCGGCCGACACCTATTGGGCTATGGTTCCATCTAACCGGACTTTCCCGGACAGGTGCACCATCCGTAGCCCGACAGTCACCTGGCCGTACGTCCGTCGACAGCTTTCCGGCACACCGTTCCCCCGGTGAAGCGACCCCGCTACGGCAGACGCGTGGGTCGCACCGCCATCGGCCGCCACCCGGCACGCCGCGACGGCAGACGCGGCAGGGTGCTCCGGCCGAACGGCGCAGTGGCCCTCGCGATGGCAGACGCGGGGGCCACAGCCGTGTCCGGGGCACCGCAGCGCCGCCCGCCCGCCACTGCGGGCTACCCGCCCTCGCGCTACTGCCGTCCGCCCGTCGACATCGGCTCCGCCGCCCGTTGATTGCTGTTCTCCGCAGGGTGGACGCAGCAGAAGTCCACGGGCGACCGGAGTTCTGCCGCGTCCACCAGGCCGACGGATAGGCCGGAAGAGTTCATGGAGTGGTGTCGATGGCGGGTTGGGGGGACGCGCGCTTCCTGGGGGCACGCTTGGGTCGCGCGGTCGCCCGGCCCGGCCCCATCAGCTCGGCCACCGCCGCGAGCGCCGCGGCGGTGTCGGCCGGCATTCCGGGGACACGCCGCTTCGGGGCCGGTACGGCGGCGGGCGCCGGTGCGGGCGGCACGTCGTCGTGCTGCGGGGCCCGGGGCGCCGCGTCCTGCGAGGCGCGGGGCGCCGACGAGGGGGGCTCGGCGGTCACCAGCACCGCGCCGTCCGGCTCGGCCGGGCCCGGCCGGGGGCCGACGAGCCGCGGCGAAACCGCCGTCGGCGCGGCGGCCGTTGCCACCGCGGGGACGGCGCCGGGCAGCGCGGCGATGGCGGTCGACGGCGAAACCGTCGGGGCGGCGTCGCCCGCCGGATCGGTGGCCGGTGTCAGACGGAGCGGGTCGGTCGGGGAGTCCGGTTGGCCGCTGCCGGCCGGGGCGTCCTGGTCGGCGGCCGGCGGTACCGCACGGGCGGCGCGGGGCTGACGTGGAGCAGGGCGGGACACCTCGGCGGCGGGTTGAAGGGCGCCGACCTCGGACGGCGCCGGGTCGGCCGTGGCGGGGGACGACTCGGCCTTCACGACGGCCTCGCCGGCGCTGCCGGCGGCCACGGCATCTGCGGCCACGGGATCGACACAGGCAACCGCGGCGTCCGCAACCACGGGGTCCGCAACCACGGCGGCAACCACGGAATTCTCCGCGCCGGGTTCCTTCGCCTCGGCGGTCCCGGCGGTGTCGGGGTTCGCCGCACAGGCTGTCATCGCGTCAGGGGCCGCCTCCGTTATGGTGCCGGCGCGCGGGTGGCGGTGGGAGCCGATGGCGGTGAGGGCGGCCGTCGCCAGTGGCGGGTCATCCGAACCGGCCGCGACCGCGTACGCGCGCAGCGGGGCGGCCGGATCCAGGACGGCGGAGTCCGTCAGGAGGTCCACGGGATCGGCGAACTGCTCGGCGCCTGCGGCGGCGCCGTCCGCGGACGCGGTTGCGCGGGAGTACGGCGTGTCCTCGCTCTGGTCCGCGGACAGGTCGGCCGGGGTGGCCGACACCGCGGTTGCCGCTGAGGTACCGCCCGGGTCGGCGGCGACAGGTCCCTGATCGAGAACCGTTCCCGTCGGCGCGGCGCGGTCGTCCTCCAGGTCGGACAGTCCGGCGCAGCCCGCTCCGGAAAGGTGTGCGCCGGGCAGACCTGGAGCGGCGTCGACTGCCGGGGACAGGTGGGAAGGTCCCGCCGCCCCACCGACCGCCGCGTCGCAGCCCGGCTCGGCGCCGTCGGCGGCCGCCGTATCGCCGGAGGCGCCGACCGGCGTGACCAGGTCGACCGCGCGTGGCCCGGCGGCGGCGATCGCGCCCACAGCATCGGCCGTGCTCGCTTCAACGCACGCGGTCATTTCCTCATCGGCGGTTGTCTCGCCGCCCTCGGACGGACCGTTCACCGCGGTCGCGCCCGTCACCGCAGGGACGCGGTCCGCCGCGGCCGCGCCAGCGACACCGGTGACGCCGGCGTTGGTGATCGAGCTGTCGCCGGACACGTTGTCGGCGGCGTGAACAGCGGGAGGGGCGCTGCCGGGTGTCCTGCCGCCGGGTGCCGCAGCGTCGGCCGCGGCACCCGGGTCGACGGTGGCACCCGGGTCGGCCACCGTGAGGGATGCCATTGGGCGGTCCTCGCCGACGCCGCCGAAGTCACCCGGGGTTTGCGCACCGAGTGGCGCACCGAGCCCGTAGGCACCGTCGGGATCGCTCGGCCCGTCGACCTCGTCGACGAAGCCAAGGTCGCTCAGCGTTCCCAGATCGGTCAACGTGCCCCGACCGCTCAAGGCATCGAGATCACTCAACGTTCGGATGTCGCTCGACCTGCCAAGGTCGCTCGGCTTGCCAAGGTCGTCCGACATGTCAAGGTCGTCCGACATGTCAAGGTCGTTCGACATGTCAAGGTCGTTCGACATGTCGAGGTTGTTCGCCAAGCCGAGGCCGTTCGAGGCGTCGCGGTCGCCGGTGCGGTCGACCGATGCGCCGTCGGGCAGCTCCCCCTCGCGCGGTGCGGCGGATCCGGGTGCCACCACCGCCGCAGCGACGGCCGGCGACTCGTCGGCCGCCGGCTCCGCGGAACCGGCGGCGCGGAGGAGCCTCTCCGCGTCGGGCGGCGCGGTGGCCTCCTCTACGGGCGGCGCGAGCAGATCCGCGGTCGAGGCCGTCGGCGGCGTGATCGTCGCGGACGAGGGGACCCGCGGCGCGGCAGGCGCCACGCCGGAGAACGCCGGGCCGGAGAACGCCGAGCCACCGGAGCCGGTCGTGGCCTTAATCAACGGGGAGTAGGCGCCCGGCAAGATGGCGGGGACAGGTTGCGGAGGTACCGCCGCCACCCGCCCGCTCCCCGCGCCGCCGGTCGCCCCCGCCTCGGTGGACCCCGATCCCGAGGCCCCCGACCCCGAAACGCCCGACCCCGAAGCGCCCGCGTCCGCGCACAGCGCCGCGGACGACGCCTCCGCCGAGGACGCGCCCTCGGACGGTGCGGCGGTGACAGGCGCGACCGGCCCCGGCGCGGCCGGGTCCGGGACGGCCACCGCGTACCGGCCGGACAGCGACTCGGCCGGCGGCAGCGGAATGCCCAGGTGCGCCGCGACCTCCGCGACCTGCTGGGGGTCCACCACGTACACGACCTCGCGCGGCTTGGCCGGCCAGGCCAGCAGCAGGACGCCGAAGGCCAGCAGGGTCAGGCCGAGGACGGCCAGGCCCCACGCGGTGGAGTCGAGCCAGCCGGGCCGGAGTTCGGCGGTGAGCCAGATGTGGCGCGGGAGTCCGCCGTCGGGTGCCATCACCACCAGCGCCATCGCGGAACCGCGGTGCGCGGCGGGGGTGACGTCGATCGCGCCGGTGGCCGCGCGGGTCCAGAAGCCCTGCGCGCTGGGCGGCGCGACCGGGACCGCGGCGCCGCTGAGGTAGTTGACCCGGGTGGGCAGCTCGCCGCGGGTGAGCCGCACCTCGCTGAGCCGGGTGTGCCGGATCGGGCCGAGGTAGTCGGCGGCCTGGCGGTCGGTGGTGAGACCGACGAAGGCGGGACCGGCGGCGGTCCGCGCGACGATGCGCAGTCGGGTCTCGTCCACCCGGGCGAACGGCGCCTGCGCGCCGAGCAGGCCGTCCAGGTCGGGTACCAGCAGTGCGTACCCGGCCGTGTCGATCCGCTGGACCGGCGCGGTGAACGCACCCCCGGCCCCCCGGTGTCCGCCGATCATGACCAACGCGACGCCGCCCAGCACGATCGGCATCCCGACCACGAGCAGCAGTATTCCCGCGACCGTCCGCAGCACCCGCATAGTACTTCCCCCCTGTAGCAAGTACAGAGCGGAACATACAACCCACGAAAGTCCCAATCACCCCAAATAGCTCACAACCCTTCCCGCGTGCACGCGCGGACCCCGCCCCTCGACGGGTGCGGGGTCCGCGGCGGTCAGACGGTGGGCGTCAGGCGGCAGGCGTACTGCGCCGGGTGCGGGCCAGGGCGAGGCCGCCGAGCACCGCGCCGACGATGCCCAGGGCTAAGCCGGCGATCCCGAAGCCGAGCGCGGCGCCGCTGCCGGAGGACTTGTCGTGGTCGTCCTTCTTGGCGGCGCCGTCGCCGTGCTCGTCGCCCTCGGCGGCCGCGGCCAGCCGCAGCACCGGCGCCGGGTTCTCCGGCTCCTCCGCACCGGCCGCCGACTCCTGGATCCACCGGGCGACGGTGCCGTCGGAGTACGTCTGCACCGCCTTGAAGACGAGCTGGTCGGCGTGCGGCAGCGGCCCCATGGAGACCGGGAACTCCTGGAACTCGCCCGGCGCCACGCCGCCCGCCCCGACAGCCGTCCAGGTGATCTTGGTGACGACCTCCTTGATCTCGCGGCCGTGGGAGTTGACCGGCTTGGCCGGCGCACCCTTGACGGCCGCGGCGGTCCAGCCCGGCACCGGCTGGGTGGCGACCGAGGCGATCGGCTGGTCGGTCGGGAGCGTGACCTCCAGCTTGACCGTGCGGGCCGTGGCGCTCTCGTTCGGCACGCGGACGCCGACCCGGGCGAACCCGCCCTGGACGGGCTTGTCGGCGCTCACCGTCACGTGGGCGAGGGCCGGCCCGCCGGCGAGCAGCACGGCGCCGGCCGAGGCCGAGGCCGCGAGCAGCACCGCGGGGAGCGCGGAGCGGAGACGGAGCATGGACTTTCCCTTTCCTCGGTGTTACGAGACCTGTTACGAGACCGGCACCGTAACGGTCACGGTTGCCTCGTCGATGTCGGAGGTGCGCGCCGTGAACTTCATCCGCCACTGCCCGGCGGTCGGCGGCGAGAACTGCCCGCTCGCGTGGTTGTCGGTGAGCTTCACCATCGGGATCGCCACCTCCTCGACCCCCGCCGACGGGAGCGTGGCGGTCGCCTTCCACTCGATCACGTTCTTCGCCTGGCCGTCGGCGGTGTAGGCATAGAGATGCAGGTCGTTGGGGCCCGGGCGGGCGGGGCTCAACTCGACCTGGAGGGTGAACAGCGAGGTGACGGCCGTACCGCTGAACGGCAGGCCCGCGCCCAGCTCGCCCTCCGCGGTGGCGCTGCGGGCCGGGGCGGTCTGCACGAGCACGGAGCTGACCCCGAGCACCAGCACGGTGCCGACCACCTCGGCCAGGACGACCTGCCGCAGCCGGCGCGGCGCCGCCGCGGTCCCGGCCTCGTCGACCAGCCGCCGGGCGTAGGTGGCCGCGCCGACGACCAGCAGGAAGAGCACGATCTTGACGAGCAGGAGCTGGCCGTACGCCGTGCCGAACAGCCCGTCCAGGCTGCTGACCTCCAGCAGCCCCTGGACCGTCCCCGCCAGTACCACCGCGGCGACGGCGAGCATCGCCCAGCGCGACCAGATCGGCAGGATCGCGCCAAGCTCCACCTCGTTGGCCTGGCGCAGCAGGTACCCGAACAGCATCACCAGGCCGCCGATCCAGATGGCGGCGCCCGCGACGTGGAACGAGTCGGCGATCACCGAGACGTACGGCAGCACCGACGCGGCGGCGTGGCCCGAGATCGGCCAGGTGCCCATGCCGATGATCGCCAGGACGACGGCGGGGATCGCGTCGACCTTCGTCGCCCGGCCGCCCAGGATCGGCGGCAGCAGGAAGGCGACCGCGGCGATGACGCCGAGCCGGATCAGGTGCCCGGTGCCGAACTCGTTCGCCAGGACCTGTTGCAGGTCCGCCGCTGACACGCTGAACAGGCCCCGGCCGGACCGGTAGGGCGCCTGGACCACCAGCGCCAGCACGGTGGCGAAGGCGACCGTCCCGAGGCCCCACCAGGCGAGCCGGGTCGGACTCCGGCGGTCCAGGCGCTGCGGCCACAGCAGCCCCAGCACGAGGGTGGCGCCGACGACCAGGACCAGGCCGGCGTACCCGGCGAACTTGCTCAGCGACACCGCCCCGCGGACCCACGGGTCCACCTCGGCGGCGGCGTCCGTCAACTTCGGCGGGTTGGCCGAGGGGGCGCCGACGCTGTAGGTGAAGCCGCCCGGGACCGGGTGGCTGTCCGCCGAGATGATCCGGTACGAGACCAGGTAGGTGCCGTTGGGTGCGTCCGGGCGCATGGGGATGGTGACCCGGCTGCCCTCGGTCCGCGGGTCCTCGGCGTCGTGCCGCTTGCCGTCGGGGCCGATCACCCGGATCTTCTCCGACACCATGGAGACGGGCTCGCTGAACTCCACCGTCACCTGCGCCGGCGCCGTGGGGATCACCGAACCGGCCTTCGGGTTGGTCCCGACGACCGTCGCGTGGGCGCTGGCCGGCGTGGCGGGCAGCAGGGCGGCGACGGCGAGCGCCGCGGCCGCGCCGAGCAGGGCGAGGACGCGGCGGAGCCCGCGCCGCGGCCCGCGCGGCGCGGGACCGGGGCCGCGCGGGAGCGACCGGGTGGAATCTGTCATGCCGTCATGCTCTCTGATCGGGTGGCCGGCGCAAGTCGCGTCGGCTCAGACGGCCACCGGGCGCGTCGCGGCGGCGGGGGCGCGGTGACGCTCGGCGCGGCCCAGCGCCCACAGCAGGGCCGCCTGGACGACGGTCACCAGGTGGCCGACCTCCTGCCAGGGGGCCGCCTGGGCGCGGACCAGGTCGACCAGGCTCGTCCCGGCCAGCAGGGCGGCCAGCACCAGGGCCACGGGCAGGACCGCGCGGACCCGCTGCGGCCGCCACGCCGCCAGCGCGAACCCGACGGCGAGGGCCACGTCGAAGGACGCCATCTCCCGCCCGGTGTGCAGGTCGCCGGTCAGCCCGGCGCCGCCGAGCAGCAGCGCCGGCAGGGCGATCACAAGCTGGCCGAAGGCCGCGACGCCCACCGCCAGCCGCAGGATCTGCCGCCAGCCGGGCAGCGCCCCGGCCGGCCGGGGCGACCGGGCGTCGGCGGCGACCGCCGCGAGGACGGAGGCCGTGAGGTCGGGTACGGCGGCGGGTCGGATCCGCACCACGCGGGTCACCCGCTGGGCCCGCGTGAGCCAGGACGCGCAGGCCGGGCACCCGGCGAGGTGCGCGTCGACCACGCCGGCCGGGTACCCGTCGGACTCGCCGTCGAGGCGGGCCGACAGCCCTTCCCTGATCTGTGCACAGCTCATGGGTGGGTAGTCGCCGACCATCGTCGGAAAGTTCCCGGCGGTGTGGGTGGCGACGCCGCGGGGGCGGCCGCGTAGTCTCGACAGCCATGGTCGCCTGGCAGCTCCCCGCCGCGGACGTCCCCGCCCCGGGGCCGGCCGGCGTCCCCGCGCCGCCGCCCGGGCCGGCGGACCCGGCCACCGAGTGGGCGCTGGCCGCCCGCGACGGCGACCCGGTGGCGCAGGCCGCCTTCGTCCGGGCGACCCAGGCGGAGGTGTGGCGGTTCGTCGCCGCCCTGATCGACCCGGGCGCCGCCGACGACCTGACCCAGGAGACGTACCTGCGGGCGTTCCGGGCGCTACCGGACTTCGCGGGGCGTTCCACCGCGCGGACCTGGCTGCTGGGCATCGCGCGCCGGACCTGCGCCGACCACCTGCGCGCGCTGACCCGGCGCCGCCGGCTGTTCGACCGGCTGGTGGGCGCGGCCGCCACGAGCGCCCCGGCGCCCGACCCGGCGGGCGGGTACAGTTCGGCCGACCTGCTGCGCCGGCTGCCCGAGGACCGGCGCAGCGCGTTCACCCTCACCCAGGTGCTGGGGCTGTCGTACGCCGAGGCGGCCAGCGTGGAGGGTGTGCCGGTGGGTACGATCCGGTCTCGGGTGGCGCGGGCGCGCATCCACCTGGTGGCGGCGCACGCGGAGGCGATCGCCAGCTAACTCGACCTGGGGAACCGATGACCGACCACGAACGACCAACCAGTGTGACCGGTACCCCCGCCCCCGACCGCGCGTCCGCCGCCGGTCGCTGGAGGCTCGCGCAGCCCTGGCTCACCGTCCTCGTCCGGCTCGGGCTCACCGCGGTGTGGCTGGTGGCCGGCGGCGCGAAGGTCGGCGACCTGGACCACTCCGGGCGGGTGGTGCACGCCTACCAGCTCATGCCCTACGACGTCGCCATGGCCGTCGGGGCGGTCCTGCCGTTCGTGGAGCTGGGCGTCGGCCTGCTCCTGCTGGCCGGACTCGCCACGCGGCTGACGGCGGCGCTGTCCACCGCCATGCTGCTCGCGTTCGTCGGCGGCATCATCTGGGCCTGGAGCAAGGGCCTGACGATCGACTGCGGCTGCTTCGGCGGCGGCGGCGAGCTGGCGGCCGGCCAGTCCCCGTCCTACCTGGCGGACCTGCTGCGCGACGCCGGCTTCCTCGCCATGAGCGCCTTCCTCCTGCGCTGGCCGCGCGGGTGGCTGGCCGCGGACAACTGGCTGCGCGGCGACCCCCAGCTCCCGACCGGCGCCGCCGTGCCCCCGGCCGGGTGGGCGGACAGCGACGACGATCCACACCGCACATCCCGACAGGAGAACCGATGAGCAAGCGTTCCGCCGGCCAGGCCATGGCCGCCACCCTCGCCGCGGAGAAGCGCCGACAGCGCACGTTCTGGGCCTCACTCATCGCCGTCGCGGTGCTGCTGGTCGCCGGGATCGTCGGCTACGGCGTGTACGCCAGCAACAAGGTCGACGAGGTGAACGTGCCCAAGGGCACGGCGCAGGGCGACGACACCGGGATCCCGCGCGGCTCCGGCAAGGTGAAGGTGGACGTGTACGTCGACTTCATGTGCCCGGCGTGCAGGCAGTTCGAGGCCGAGGCCAAGGCGACCCTGAACAAGCTGGTCGACGAGAAGAAGATCACGCTCGTGACGCACCCCGTGGCGATCCTCGACCACGCCAGCAAGGGCACCGAGTACTCGACGCGCGCCTCGGCGGCCCTGGGCTGCGCGGCGGACGGCGGCAAGTTCGTCGAGTACACCGACGTCCTGTTCGCCCGGCAGCCGGAGGAGCTGACCCCGGGCCTGCCCAACGACACCCTCGCGGAGCTGGGCCGCGGCGTCGGCCTCGGCCCGGACTTCACCACCTGTATCGAGAGCAAGCGGTACCGCGGCTGGGCCCGGCACGTCACCGAGACCGCCTCCCGCCGCGGGTTGCAGAGCACCCCGCACGTGACCGTCAACGACAAGAAGGTGGAGTCGAACTCGGCGGCGATCACCGCCGCGGTGGCGGCCAGCCAGTGACCCCCCGGCCGCACGGCCGCACCCCGGGCCCGACCGGTGCCCGGCGCGGCCGTGCGGCCGACGCGTGCCGCCGCCTCGGCGCGGTGCTGGCCGCGGCCCTCGTCCTGGCCGGCGGCGCGGCCGGCCCGGCGGCGGCGCACTCGGACGAGGCGCCCGGCGGCTCCGACGTCCGCGTCGCCGTCCTCGCCGTCACCCCCGCGCTGCCGGGCGTCACCGTCACCGCGATCGAGGCCGGGGCGCGGCTGCAACTGACCAACCGCGGACCGGCCACGGTGGAGGTCCGCGGCGAGGCCGGCGAGCCGTACCTGCAGGTCCGGCCCGACGGCGCGTACGAGAACAGCCGCTCCCCCAGCACGTACCGGAACCGGACCCTCGCCGGGGCACCCGTGCCGGCCGAGGCCGACCCCGGCGCCGCGCCGCAGTGGCGGCGGGTCAGCCCGCGGCCGGTCGCCAGATGGCACGAACCCCGCGCCACCTGGCCCGCCGACCTCCCGCGCGCCGGGCCGGCGCGGGCCTGGTCGGTACCCGTCGCGGCCGTGGGCGGCACTGCCGCCGCGGGTACCGTCGCCAGCGTCACCGGCACCGTCACGCCGCAGGTGCCGCCGACCGCCCCGCTGTGGTGGCTGCTCACCCTCGTCGGGGTCGGCCTGGTGGCCCTGCTCGGACTGACCGGGGCGCCCGGCACGACCGGGGCGCGGCGCTGGTACGGACGGCTCGGCACCGTCACGCTGGCCGTCCTGTCGGCCGGCGCCGGGTGCGGCGCGCTGGCCTACGCCGTGGCCCGGGAGCGCGACGCCGGCGCCGCCACCGTGGGTGAGCTGGCCCTGGCCCTGGCGCAGGCGCAGGTGTGGCCGGTCCTGACCGCGCTCGGCGGGATCGCGGCGGGCGGGTACGCGCTGCTGCGGCGGCCCGCCGCCGACTTCGCGCTCGCGCTGGCCGGCGCCTGCGTCGGGCTGTTCCCCGGGATCGCCAACGCCGCCGTCTTCGCCCGCGCCGTGCCGCCGGCCACGTGGGGCGGGCCGGCCGCCCGCGTCGCCGTCGCCGCCGTCACCGCGGTCGGGCTGGGGCTCGCGCTGGCCGGCGCCCTGCGCCTGCGCACCGCCATCGCCGCGGCGCCGCCCCGCGCCGCTCAGAGCCGGAAGCCGTAGGGCAGCTCCAGCCGGTGGGCGGCCAGGCGGGCCGAATCGGCCAGCAGCGCGCCCGTCGGGGCGTCCGCGGCGATCCGCCCGCCGTCGAGGACGACGGCGCGGGGGCAGAGCTGGTGGGCGTACGGCAGGTCGTGGGTCACCAGCAGGATCGTCACCGGCAGGTCGGCGAGGATCGCGGCCAGTTCGCGGCGGGCCGCCGGGTCGAGGTTCGCCGACGGTTCGTCCAGGACCAGGACCTGCGGGCGCATCGCCAGGACGGTGGCCACCGCGACCCGGCGGCGCTCGCCGAGGGAGAGGTGGTGCGGCGGGCGGTCCCGGTGCCCGGACATGCCGACCGCGGCGAGCGCCTCGTCGACGCGCGCGTCGAGGTCCGCGCCGCTCAGGCCGAGGTTGGCCGGCCCGAAGCCCACGTCGTCGGCGACCGTCGGCATGAAGAGCTGGTCGTCGGGGTCCTGGAAGACGATCCCCACCCGGCGCCGGACCTCGCGCAGGACGGCCCGGTCGCCGCCGACCCGCAGGCCGCCGACGGCGACCTGCCCGGCGGAGGGGCGCAGGACGCCGTTGAGGTGCAGGACGAGGGTGGTCTTGCCGGCGCCGTTCGGGCCGAGCAGGGCGACCCGCTCCCCCGGCGCGACGGTGAGGTCGACGCCGCGCAGCACCTCCCGGCCGTCGGGGTAGGTGAAGGCGAGGTCGCGCACGGCCAGTGCCGGCGCGGCGTCGGCGGCCGGCGGGCCGGCAGGCCGCCCGCGTGCTGTCGCGCCGCCGGCCGGACGGCCCTCCGGCAGCGGCGCGTAGGCGCGCGACAGCATGGCGTGGTGCACCCGCTCCCCGCGGGCGTACGCGCGGACGAACAGCGCCCCCACGCCGACGGCGAAGCCGCGCGCCTGCCAGAGCAGCCGCGGGTCGTCGGCGCGGCTCAGCCGGGCCACCCGCATCCGGGCGGCCTCGCCGGCCAGTACCTCCAGGAAGCGCAGCATGGAGGCAGCGATCTGGGTGAGGACGGGCGGGCAGCGCAGCCGGCCGAGCCCGGCGACGAGGTCCCGGCCGGTGGTGGAGGCGGCCAGCAGCAGCGCGGCCCAGACGCCGAGCGTGCCCTTGGCGAGGATGCCCCACGCCGTGTAGAGACCGGCGACCGACAGCTCCAGCCCCGCCCAGGCCACCCGCGGCCCACCGCCGAGCCAGGGCAGCAGGACCGCGAACGCCACGAACGGCAGTTCGATCGCCGAGCGCCGCAGCAGCCACCCCACCGGCACGCGCGCGGCCGCGACGCCCGCGGCGACCGCGGCGGCGTAGAGGGGGTAGGGCCACAGCACCGTCCGGGGGGTCAGCACCACGAGCACCGTGAACGCGACGGCGGCGACGAGCTTGCGCTCCGGCGCGGCCCGGTGCAGGGGGCTGTCGCGGCGCAGGTACAGCGCCGCGCCGGTCATCCGGCCCGCCGCCGCCGGGCCAGCCGGAACAGGCCGGCGCCGCAGGCGAAGGTGAGCAGTACCCCGCCGACTCCCGCCAGCGCCGTCCCCCAGCCGGGGCCGAGCCCGGCGACGGCGTAGTCGGCGAACGGCCCGCCCCACTCGTGCGGGCGGGCCGCGGTCGCCGGGCAGGTGCCGGCGACGACCTCACCGGCGTCGTCGACGGTGCACCCGGCGCTCAGGGCCGCCTCCAGGCCGTCGGGCGCGCCGGAGGCCACGGCGCTGACCAGGCCGGCCAGCACCAGGGCGACCGCCAGCCCGCCCAGCAGCAGCCCCCGCCGCACCGGTCGGGGCGCGGGGTCGGCCGCGCCGGGCGCCGCGCCCCCGGGCCGGTCGGCGGCGCGGGCGGGTGCGGCGGGCCGGTCGGCCGCGCGGGCCGGTGCGGCGGGCCGGTCAGCGGCGCTCACGCGGGGCTCCCGACACTCGTGCGGACCGGCAGCGGCCGGCCGCGCAGCGCGTACACCAGGTCGGGGCGGCTGCGGGCCACGGCCGCGACCGTCACGGCCGTGATCAGGCCCTCGCCGACGCCGATGAGGGCGTGCAGGCCGCCCATGGTCGCCGCGAGCGCGCCGAGGCCGCCGCCGGGCAGCGGGGCGGCGCCGCCGAGCCAGTACTGGAGGACGAAGCCCTGCGAGGCCACCACCGTCGCCAGCCAGGCCGCGACGCCGGCCGCGGCGGCCACCGCGCCGGGGGTGCGGGGCAGCAGCCGGGCGGCCAGGACCAGGACGCCGTAGGCGACGGCGGTGTGCAGCAGCGCCATGTTGGTGACGTTGAGGCCGATGGCGGTCACCCCGCCGTCGGCGAAGACCAGCGCCTGCACGACGAGTACGACGCTCACGCACAGCGCGCCGATCCACGGCCCGACGAGGGCGGCGGCGAGCGCGCCGCCGAACAGGTGCCCGCTGACACCGGGCAGGACGGGGAAGTTGAGCATCTGCACGGCGAAGACGAACGCGGCGACGAGGCCGGCCAGCGGGACGAGGCGGTCGTCGAGGTCGCGCCGGGCGCGGTGGACGCACCAGGCCCCGGCGGCCAGCGCGAACAGCAGGAACGCCAGCGAGGTGGGGCCGTCCACGATGCCGTTGGAGATGTGCAGGGCCAGCGTCCGCATAAGCGCCTCCGGGTAGTCTGGGTCCTTACCGGTCACCCTAAGGGCGGGGCCCGTGCCCGCCAACCACCTCGCGGACCCTCCGTCGCCCCCATGGGGCCGGCCGGGCCGACGGGCGGCGGTAGGGTGCGGTCATGACCGACAACGTGCGCCTGCACCCCGGCGACCCCGCACCGGACTTCACGCTCACCACGGACACCGGGGACAAGCTGGCCCTGACCGACCTGCGCGGCCGCCGCGTCGTCCTGTACGCCTACCCGGCGGCGATGACCCCCGGCTGCACCACCCAGGCGTGCGACTTCCGCGACTCGCTGGCCTCGCTGAAGGCCGCCGGCTACGAGGTGGTCGGCATCTCCCCCGACGAGCCGGCCGCGCTGGCGAAGTTCCGCGACCGGGACGCGCTGACCTTCCCCCTGGTGTCGGACCCCGACCGCGCCGTGCTGACCGCCTACGGCGCGTACGGCGAGAAGAAGCTGTACGGCAAGACGGTCACGGGCGTGATCCGGTCGACGTTCGTCATCGACGCCGAGGGCCGGATCGTGCTGGCGCAGTACAACGTGAAGGCGACGGGCCACGTGGCCAAGCTGCGCCGCGACCTGGGCCTGGGCTGACGCCCCGTCGCCGTCGCCGGCTCCGCGCGGGTGCGGCGCCGGCCGCGCCGCCGGGGGACGTAGGGTGACCGGTGGCAGAGGGGCCGTAGCCCAACGGCAGAGGCACACGGTTTAGGTCCGTGCCAGTGCGGGTTCGACTCCCGCCGGCCCTACCACCGGCAGCACCGGCGCCGGCCGCGCTACCGCGGCCGGCGCTTTCGCTTTCCCGAACGCCGCCCGGAGCGGCGTGCGACCGAATTCGAAAACCATTTCCGACCCGCCGCCGAGTTGTTGATCTCCACGGCTTCGGGCACCCGCCCAATCGGCGACGATGTAGACACAGGTCAAATGCCATATAGCACCGATTGCGGGCGCCCAGCGAGCCGCGGCGCACCCTTTCGGGGGGGCAATCGTTACTGCGCGTCCGCATCGGGCGGCAATTCGGTGGACGCCGCGTAACGGCGGAGGCGACCCGCCGGTTACTACCGTGGGAGCGCGATCAGTATTCGTGCAGGTCAGACAATTTCTTTATTTAACGTGCAGTACACCAAACGGGTGAGATAGCCGCAGGTAGCTCAATAGGGCGTTGCGTCCCCAGAGCAGCCATCGTTTTCCTCCGCGAGCCCAGAACAATCCGGCCGAGTGGAGGAGGCGAGAGCGATATGGACGACCGGTACGAAGTGTTCTGCGTGGCGGACCGGCTGTTCTTCGACGCCCTCCAGGGCGGCGACACCAGCACCGGCGAGAACGCCGCCCGCGGCTTCGCCGCCGCCGACCGCCCCCTGCCCGAGGGCTGGCGCCGCGAGGTCAGGGCCGACTGGCTGGCGTTCGTCCCGCCGCGGCGGCGGGTGCCCGCGCAGGGCTGGAAGATCCACGCCTCCGCCACGCCGGACAACGCCGAGCGGGTCCTCGCCGCCGTCCTGGACCACTGCCTGCCCCGCGGCATCGAGTGCAAGGTGCTGCGCTCGCCGCGCGCCCACTTCCTGCGCAGCGCCAAGTACGCGCCCCGCGGCCACAGCGGCAAGCTCGTCACCGTCTACCCCGAGGACGAGGCGGAGTGCGCGGCGATCCTCGACGCGCTGGTGCCCGCCCTCGACGGCGAGCCGGGCCCGTACATCCTCAGCGACCTGCGCATCGGCGCCGGGCCGCTCTACGTGCGGTACGGCGGCTTCGCCGGGCGGTACTGCGTCACCGGCAACGGCGACGTCGTCGCGGCGATCGAGGACGACCGGGGCGTCCTAGTGCCGGACCCCCGCGACCCGGTCTTCCGGGTGCCGCCGTGGGTCGCCGTGCCCGACTTCCTCGCCCCGCACCTGGCCGCCCGCAACGCGGTGACCACGGCCGACACCCCGTACGCGATCGAGCAGGTGATCCACTTCTCGAACGGCGGGGGGCTGTACCGCGGCCGGGACACGCGCACCGGCGCCGCGGTCGTCCTGAAGGAGGGCCGCCCGTACGCCGGCCTGGACGCCGACGGCACCGACGCCGCGACCCGGGTGCGCATCGAGCACGCGTTCCTCACCCGGCTGGCCGGCGCGCCCGGCGTCCCCGAGGTGCGGGACCTGTTCACGATCGGCGAGCACCAGTTCCTGGCCATGGAGTTCCTCGACGGCGCGGCGCTCAACAAGGAGGTCGTCGCCCGGCACCCCATGGTGGCCGACGGCGGTCCCGCCGCCCGCGCCGCGTACACCCGCTGGGCGCTGTCGATCGTGGAGCAGGTCGACGCCGCGGTCGCCGCGATGCACGACCGGGGCGTGGTCCACGGGGACCTGCACCTGTTCAACATCTTCGTCCGGCCCGACGACAGCGTCCGGCTGCTCGACTTCGAGGTCGCCAGCCTCGCCGCCGACGACGCCCGGCCCGGCCTCGGCAACCAGGGGTTCGCCCCGCCGCCGGCCGTGCGCGGGCCCGACCTGGACCGGTACGCGCTGGCCTGCCTGCGGCTGGCGGTCTTCCTGCCGCTGACGCCGCTGCTGTGGCTGGCGCCGGGCAAGGCGGCGCACCTGGCCGAGATCGTCGCCGCGCAGTTCCCGGTACCGCCGGACTACCTCACCGACGCCCTGGCCACGATCGACCGGCTGGCCGGTCCGGCAGCGCCTCCGCAGACCCGCGCGGACGGGCCGACCCGCTGGCCCGCGGCCGGCGGGTGGGCGGCCACCGGCGGGGATCTGCGCCGGGCGATCACCGCCAGCGCCAGCCCGCGGCGCTCGGACCGGCTGTTCCCCGGTGACGTCCGGCAGTTCGAGGTGGGCGGGCTCGGCCTGGCCCACGGGGCGGCCGGGGTGCTGTACGCCCTCGACGTCACCGGCGGCGCGCGGTCCCCGGAGCACGAGCAGTGGCTGCTCACCGGCGCCCGGCAGGCGGGCAACGGCACCATGATCGGGATGTACGACGGCCTGCACGGGGTCGCGCACGTGCTCGACCACCTCGGGCACGAGCAGGCGGCGCGCGCGGTCCTCGACCGGTGCCTGGACGCCAACTGGCGCAGCCTGGGCAGCGACCTGTACGGCGGGCTGGCCGGCATCGGCCTCAACCTCGCCCACTTCGCCGACCGCACCGGCGACGCCGCCCTGCGCGCCGCCGCCCGCGACGCCGCCGACCTGGTCGCCGAACGGCTCGGGCCGGTCGAGGGGGTACCGCAGGTCAGCGGCGGCCGGCACCCGCACGCCGGGCTGCTGCGCGGCGGCGCCGGTGCGGCCCTGCTGCTGCTGCGCGCCTGCGACGACACCGGCGACCCGGCGTACCTCGACGCCGCCGCCACGGCGCTGCGCCAGGACCTGCGCCGCTGCCGGCGCGACGCGGGCGGCGACCTGGTGGTGGACGAGGGCTGGCGGACCATGCCGTACCTGGCCGCCGGCAGCGTCGGCATCGGCCTGGCGCTGGGCCGGTACCTCGACCGGCGCCCCGACGAGGAGTTCGCCGCGGCCGCCGCGCAGATCCACGGGGCGGCCCTGTCCCCCCTGTACGTCCAGTCCGGCCTGTTCGCCGGCCGCGCCGGCATCGTCTACTACCTGGCCGACCGCCGCCGCCAGCTCGACGGCGACGCCGCCCGGGAGGTCGACGACGCCGTGGCGGCGCAGTGCGCGGCGCTCGGCTGGCACGCGCTGCCCTACCGCGGCGGCACCGCCTTCCCCGGGGAGCAGCTCCTGCGGCTCTCCATGGACCTGGCCACCGGTACCGCCGGTGTCCTGCTCGCGATCGGCGCGGCGCAGCACGACCGCCCGGTCCACCTACCGCTGCTGGCGACCCCGGCGCGGTTCCTGAACGCCGTGCCATAAGGGCGCGGTCGGTACACCTTCGAAGGAGACGAAATGGCGCTTCTGGACCTCCAGGCGATGGACCTGTCGGGCTACGGCGACGGCGGGTACAACAGCCGGGCCAGCCTGCTGCTCTGCGGGGACAGCTCGCTCAGCCTGACCACCTGCAACTGACGTGGCGGGCGCGGTCCCGGTCGGCTTCCGCCGACCGGGACCGCGGTTCATCCACCCCCATGCCGCACCCCCGGCGTGCCCCCCGCGCCGCGCTGGCCTCCCTGGCCGGACTCACCGCGTGCGCCCTCGCGGAGGCCGCCGGCCGCCTCGCCCTGCCGACCGTCCTGGGCCGGACCGTCGACGCCGTCGTCGGCGGCGGTGACACCCGGCACTGGGTGCTCCTCACCGCCGCGCTCGTGGCCGGCCTCGTCGCCGTCGACGTCGTCGACACCCTGGTCGCCGGCCGGTACCTCGCCGGCCGCACCGCTGCCCTGCGCGGCCTGCTCGTCTCCCACCTGCTCGCCGTCGCGCCGCGCCGGGTCGCCGCGTTCGGCACCGGGGACCTCGTCAGCCGCGTCGCCGCCGGGGCCGCCGACGCCGCCCGCACCGGCCCCGCCGCCGTCGGGGTCCTCGTCGGCGTCCTGCCCCCGGTCGGCAGCCTCGTGCTGCTCGCGCTCGTCGACGGGTGGCTCGCGGTCTCCTTCGTCGGCGGGCTGGCGCTGGCGGCCGCCGTCCTCGTCGGGTTCACCCGGCGCAACGCCGAGATCCTCACCGACTACCAGCGGATCCAGGGCGGCCTCGCCGCCCGGCTCACCGAGGCGCTGGCCGGCGCCCGGACCATCGCCGCCGCCGGCACCGCCGCGCAGGAGCGGCGCCGGATCCTCGCGCTGCTCCCGCCGCTGCGCGGGCACGGGCGGATGACCTGGCGCGCGCTGGCCCGGGCCACCGGGCAGGCGGCCGTCGTCGGGCCGGTGATCGAGGTGAGCGTCCTGGCCACCGCCGGGTGGGCGCTGCTGGGCGGGCGGATCACGCCCGGCGAACTGTTCGCGGCGCAGCAGTACGCGGTCCTCGGGTCGGGGCTCGGCGGGATCACCGCCGCCCTCAACGGGCTGGCGCGGGCGCGCTCGGGCACCCGGCGCACGCGCGAGGTGCTGGCCGCGCCGGCGGTCCGCCACGGTACCGCCGGCCTGCCCCCGGCGCCGCGCCGGGAGGCGGCCGCGGGCGGGGTGCTGGAGTTCCGCGCGGCGGCGGTCGCCGAGGGCGGGCGGTACCTGCTGGAGCCGCTGGACCTGGTCCTGCCGGCGGGGTCCTGCCTCGCCGTAGTCGGCGCCTCCGGGGCCGGCAAGTCCCTGCTCGCGGCGCTCGCGGCGCGGCTGCGCGACCCCGACGAGGGGGCGGTCCTGCTCGACGGCGTACCGCTGGCCGCCCTGTCCGAGCGCGCGCTGCGCGACGCCGTCGCCGCCGGCTTCGCGCGCCCGGTCCTCGTCGGTCGGACCGTCGGCGAGGCCGTCGGGCTCGGCGCCGCGGCGGAGGCGGTGGCCGCCGCGGCGGCCCGCGCGCAGGTACACGACGTGGTCCTGCGCCTGCCGGCCGGCTACGCCACGCCGCTGGCGGACGCGCCGCTGTCCGGCGGCGAGGCGCAGCGGCTGGGCCTGGCCCGCACCCTGCTGGACGGCGGCCCCGGCCGGCGCCTGCTGGTCCTGGACGACGCCACGTCCAGCCTCGACCTGCTCACCGAGGCACGGGTCGCCGCGGCCGTGGCCGCCGCGGGCGGGACCCGCCTGCTGGTCACCCACCGCGCCGGCACCGCCGCGCGGGCCGACGCGGTCGCCTGGCTCGACGCGGGCCGGCTGCGCGCGCTCGCCCCGCACCGGACCCTGTGGCGGGACCCCGCCTACCGCGCGGTCTTCGCCGCCGACCCGCCGGACACCACCGACGGCGCCCACCCCCGCGACGGTGCGGGCGCTCGCGACGGTGCGGGCGCTCGCGGTCGTGCGGGCGCTCTCGGCGGGGTGGGTGGGCCGGCGTGAAGCGGGAGCTGCGGTTCGGTGTCGGCCGGCTCGACCGGCGGGCGCTGCGCGGCCTGGCCGGCTGGTCCCTGCCCGAGATGCTGCCCGCCGCCGTCTCCGGGGCGGCCGTGGCCCGGTCCCTGGACGACGGCTTCCTGCGCGGCCGGCCGCTGGTCGGGCTCACCTGGCTGGCCGTGCTGCTGCTGGCCGCGGCCGTCGGCGCCCGGGGCGCCCGCCAGGTGTACCACCGCCTCGGCGACCTCGTGGAGCCCTTCCGCGACGACCTGGTCGGCCGGGTCGTTGACGGCGCTCTGGCCCGCGCGGTGCGGGGCGACCGCGACGACGGCGCGGTCGCCCGCCTGACCCACCAGGTCGAGATCGCCCGCGACACCTACGGCGGACTGATCATGGTGGTCCGCGGGTTCGTCGTGAGCGTCGTCGGCGCGGCGGTCGGCCTGTTCGCCCTGTCCCCGGCCGCCGCGGCGCTGGTCCTGCCGCCGTTCCTGGTCGGACTCGCGCTGTTCGCCGGCACGCTGCCGATGGCCGCCGCGCGGCAGCGGGCGTACGTGGCGGCCGACGAGGCGCTCGCCGCCCGCGCGGGGGCGGTCCTGGACGGGGCGCGCGACGTCGCCGCGCACGGCGCCCGCCCGTTCGCCGCCGACCTGGTGGCCGAGCCGGCCGCGGCGCAGGCCGCCGCCGAGCGCGCCCTCGCCCGCGTCGCGGCGCTGCGGACCGGCTGCCAGGCCGTGGGCGGCTGGGGTCCGCTGGTGGCCCTGCTGGCCGCCAGCCCCCGCCTCGCCGCGGACGGGCTCAGCGCCGGAGCGCTGCTGGGCGGGCTCACCTACGTCGTCGCCGCACTGCAGCCGGCGCTGGCGCAGCTCGTCAGCGGCGTCGGCGGCGCCGGGCTGCGGTACGTCGTCACGGTCGGCCGGCTCCTCGACGCCGGTGCGCCCCCGCCCGGTGCGCCTCCGCCCGGTCCGCCCCGGCCCGGCTCGCCCCCGCCCGGTCTGCCCCCGCCCGGTGTGCCCAGCGTCCCGCGGCCGGCCGGCGGCGCCCGCGGGCGGGCCGCCGCCACGCGCGCGACCCGCCTGCCCCCGGCGGCCGACCCGAGCCACCTCACCGTGGACGGGCTCACCTTCGCCTACGGGCCGGGCGCGGCGCCGGTGCTGCGCGACCTGCACCTCACGGTCGCCCGGGGCGACCACCTCGTCGTCGTCGGCCCCAGCGGCATCGGCAAGTCCACCCTGGCCGGGCTCGTCTGCGGCCTGCTGCGCCCCGTCGTCGGCACCGTACGGCTGGGCGGCCTCCCGGTCGGCTCCCTGCACCCCGCCGACCTCGCCGCGCGGCGGGTGCTCATCCCGCAGGAGGCGTACGTCTTCGCCGGCTCGCTGGGCGCCAACCTCACCTACCTGCGCCCGGCCGCCACGGCGGACGAGGTGGCCGCGGCCGCGGCCGCTGTCGGCGCGCTGCCCCTGCTGGAGCGGCTCGGCGGACTGCGCGCCACCGTCACGCCGGCCGCGCTGTCCCTCGGCGAGCGGCAGCTCGTCGCGCTGACCCGGGCGTACCTGTCCCCCGCCGGCCTGGCCGTCCTCGACGAGGCGACCTCGCACCTGGACGCGGCGGCGGAGCGGCGGGCGGAGGAGGCGTTCGCGGCCCGGCCGGGCGCCGTGGTGGTCGTGGCGCACCGGGTCAGCTCGGCCCTGCGCGCCGGGCGGGTGCTGGTACTCGACGGCGTCACCGCGGTCGTCGGCACCCCCGCCGAGGTCGCCGCCCGCTCGCCGCTCTACCGCGACCTGCTGGGCCGGTGGCGGGAGGAGCCCGCGGTCAGCGCACCGTGACCCGGTCCCCGACGGCCACCCGGCCCGGCCCGTCGGGGATCAGGTGGACCGCGAACAGGATCTCCCGGTCCCTGGTCCGCCGGCCGGCGAGGGTCCTGAGGACACCGCCGCGCCGCACGCCCGTCTCCTGGTCGGTGTCGACGACCAGGCAGCGGCCGGCGGGCTTGACCGCCCGGAACACCGCCGACCCGACGGCGAGGCGGCGGCCGACCCACCCGTCCTCGGCCCAGGCGGGGGCGTCCGCCACGACCAGGTTGGGCCGGAACCGGGTCACCGGCACGGGGTCCTGGCCGGCACCGGTCAGCCAGGCGTTGAGCGCGTCGAGGGACGCGGCGTTGGCCACGGTCACCGGGCAACTGTCGGCGAAGCTGACGACGTCGCCGGGCCGGGAGTGGGCGGGCTTCACCGGGCGCCGGGTGGGGTCGTCGCCGTAGGCCAGCCGGACGGGCCGGCCGAGGACGCCGCCCAGCCAGGCGTCGGCGTCCGGGCCGGCCGGGGTGGCCGCGACGGTCGACTGCCAGACCGTGACCTGGCTGTCCGCGGCGCCGCGCGGTACGGGCACCCGCAGGTCGGGCTGGCCCGGCGCGCGCAGGAGCAGTCCCTCGGGGTCGGCCTCCGGGCGGACCAGCGCCATCGCCGGGTCCTGCCGCTGGCTGAGGAACCGCCCGCCGGGGTCGGTGACCAGCCAGCGGCGGTCGCCGGCCAGGCCCCACGGCTCGACGACCGCCTCGGCCTGGGCGCGCCGGTAGCCGCCCTTGATCGGGTACGTGTAAATCTCCGCCAGCCGCACGCCCCCGATCGTCGCACGGCCGTGCCGGGGGTCGGCCACCCTCCCGGCCGTGAATCTTTAACTGATCCTTGGACAGACCCGTTGACTAAGATGAGTTTTCGCGGGTCTAATAGTGCTTAAAGCAAGGTCTTTGAAGGAAGGTGATCCGGTGCGGATTGTGCTGGAAGACGTATCCGACGAACTCGGCCGGGAGCTGTTCCAGATGCTCGCCGACCGCGGGGTGACCGCAGCGCAGGTGACCCACGAGTGGACACCGGGGCGGGCGGTGTCCCTGCTGCGCGATTTGCCGTACCGGGCGCGGTTGATCCTGCGGGAGGTCGTCGACCGCGGCGGTTCGTGCTCGGCGGCGGTACTGCGGGGCGAGGACGGCGGGACGCTGCGCGGACAGACCGGATCGATCACGAAGGCGATCACCCGGGGCGTGCGTGCCGGATGGCTGCCCGAGGGGATGCCGGCACCGGTCGTCGCACAGTACGACTCCGCCGCGACCTCGTACCAACGCACGTCCGGCTTCGTGATGGACGAGAGGCACCTGGATGCCTTCCGATCCGCCTTCGCCACGCTGGACGCCGACCCGGAACAACTGCGTGCCGACGCGAAGCAGTTGTCCGCCGACCCGGTCGACCGGGCCGAGGTCGAGGCGGTACAGCACGACATGGAGTCGCTGCGTGCGTGGTGACGTCCACCAGGTCAGACGCCCCCGCGACGCGGTCGGCCGGGAGCAGCGGGGCGAACGGTACGCCATCGTGGTGCAGGCCACGGCTCTGTCGGGCCTGTCGACCTGCATCGTGTGCCCGACCTCGGCCAGCGCGGCGGCCTCGGCACACCGGCCCCTGATCGACTGGGGTGACGGCGACACCCGGGTGTTGGCGGAGCAGGCGATGGCGGTCGACCGGTCCCGGCTCGGCGAACAGGTCGGACACCTTCCAGCCCACGGCCCGGAGATGATCGCTATCGACCGGGCGTTGAAGCTGGTGCTCGGCTTGCCCTGAACCGTCGTCGTTGTGTTCTGAAAGTTTTCATGCATAGAGTACCGGCGTGAATGAGGACGAGATCAACGTGCTGTGGCGGGGCGTGCGGCTCACGCCGGCCCAGCGGCGGATCGCGCACGTCCTCGCCGCCCGCCCGGCGGGCTCGGCCTTCCTGTCGGCCGCCGAACTCGCCGAGGCCGCGGGCGTCAGCCAGCCCTCGGTCACCCGGTTCGCGGTCGCGCTCGGCCTCGACGGCTACCCGGCGCTGCGGCGCCGCCTGCGCGACCTCGCCGCCGCGCCGCCGGCCGCCGCGGGCGACGAGCACCCCTGGCAGGCGGCCGTGCGCGCCGAGCGGGCGAACCTGGACCGGCTCGCCGACGCGCTCGCCGACCCCGGCGCCGTCGCCGCCGCCGCCGCGCTGCTGGCCGGGTCGTCGCCGCTACTGGTCCTCGGGCTGCGCACCGCGGCGCCGCTGGCCGCGTACGTCGGGCACTTCGGGCGCAAGGTACACCCGGACGTCCGGGTACTCGACCACGGCGGCAGCCAGCTCGCCGACGCCCTGGAGCAGGGCCGGGCGGCCGGGGCCGCGGCACTGCTCGCGGTGGTGCTGCCGCGGTACCCGCGCGAGGCCGTGGACGCCCTGGCGGTCGCGCGGGCGGCCGGCCTGCGGGTCGTCCTGGTCACCGACTCGCCGGTGGCGCCGGCCGCCGCCCACGCCGACCTCACGCTGGTCGCGCCCGTGGGTACGGATCTGGTGTTCGACCTGCACGCCGCGCCGCTGGCGTTGACGATGGTGCTGCTACAGGCCGTCTGCGACGCGGGGGGCACCGGGGCGCAGCGGCGGCTGGAAGCGTTCGACGCGTCGGCGGACCGACGCGGCATCTTCGTCGACTGAGGAGTGAGCATGACCGTCCGCGCCGCCCGCGGCACCACGCTGACCGCCCGCGCCTGGCCCCAGGAGGCGGCCGTGCGGATGCTCATGAACAACCTGGACCCGGACGTCGCCGAGCGCCCCGACGACCTGGTCGTCTACGGCGGCACCGGCCGGGCCGCCCGCGACTGGCCCTCGTACCACGCGATCGTCCGCGAGCTGACCGACCTGCGCGACGACGAGACCCTGCTGGTGCAGTCGGGGCGGCCCGTCGGCGTGATGCGGACCCACGAGTGGGCGCCGCGGGTGTTGATCGCCAACAGCAACCTGGTCGGCGACTGGGCGACCTGGCCGGAGTTCCGCCGGCTGGAGGCGCAGGGGCTGACGATGTACGGGCAGATGACCGCCGGCTCGTGGATCTACATCGGTACCCAGGGCATCCTGCAGGGCACGTACGAGACGTTCGCCGCGGTCGCCGCGAAGCGCTTCGGCGGCACCCTGGCCGGCACGCTCACCCTGACCGCCGGCTGCGGCGGGATGGGCGGCGCGCAGCCGCTGGCGGTCACGATGAACGACGGCGTGTGCCTGATCGTGGACGTCGACCCGGCCCGGCTGCGCCGCCGCGTCGACACCCGGTACCTGGACGAGGTCGCCGACTCCCTCGACGACGCCGTCGCCCGGGTGCTCGCCGCCCGGCGCGAGCGCCGCCCGCTGTCGGTCGGCGTGGCCGGCAACGCCGCGGCCGTGTTTCCGGAGCTGCTGCGGCGCGGGGTGCCGGTCGACATCGTCACCGACCAGACCAGCGCCCACGACCCGCTGTCCTACGTACCCGAGGGCGTGGACCCGGGCGACGCGGGCGACTACGCCGCGGCCAAGCCGGAGGAGTTCACCGACCGGGCGCGGGCCTCGATGGCGGCGCACGTCGCGGCGATGGTCGGGTTCCTGGACGGCGGCGCCGAGGTCTTCGACTACGGCAACTCCATCCGCGACGAGGCGCGGCTCGGCGGCTTCGACCGGGCGTTCGCGTTCCCCGGCTTCGTGCCCGCGTACATCCGGCCGCTGTTCTGCGCGGGGCGCGGCCCGTTCCGCTGGGCGGCGCTGTCGGGCGACCCGAAGGACATCGCCGCCACCGACCGGGCGATCCTGGACCTGTTCCCCGACAACGAGCCGCTGGCCCGCTGGATGCGGATGGCCGGCGAGCGGGTGGCGTTCCAGGGGCTGCCGGCGCGGATCTGCTGGCTCGGGTACGGCGAGCGGGACGTCGCCGGTGCGCGGTTCAACGACATGGTCGCCCGCGGCGAGCTGTCCGCCCCCGTGGTGATCGGCCGGGACCACCTGGACTGCGGCAGCGTCGCCTCGCCGTACCGGGAGACCGAGTCCATGGCCGACGGCTCGGACGCCATCGCCGACTGGCCGCTGCTCAACGCCCTGGTCAACACCGCCAGTGGCGCCTCGTGGGTGTCGCTGCACCACGGCGGCGGGGTGGGCATCGGCCGCTCCCTGCACGCCGGGCAGGTCTGCGTCGCCGACGGCACGCCGCTGGCGGGCCAGAAAATCGAGCGGGTGCTGACCAACGACCCGGGCATGGGCGTGATCCGGCACGTGGACGCCGGGTACCCCGAGGCCGAGCGGGTCGCCGCCGACCGGGGCGTGCGCGTGCCGATGCGGGACCAGCGGTGACGGCGTTCCGCGCGCTCTGGGACGAGTTGGCGACGCTGGGCCGGGACCGGGGCACGGGCGGCTACCTGCGGTACGCGTACTCGCCGGCCGAGCGGGCGTGCCGGGACTGGTTCGCCGCCCAGGCCGCGGCGCGGGACCTGCCGGTGGAGGCCGACGGCAACGGCAACCTGTTCGCCTGGTGGGGCGACCCGGCCGCCGGGGACGCCGTCCTGACCGGCAGCCACTTCGACTCCGTACCCCACGGCGGCGCGTACGACGGGCCGCTGGGGATCGTCAGCGCCTTCCTCGCCGTGGACGCCCTGCGCGCGCGCGGGCACCGGCCCGCGCGGCCGGTCGCGGTCGCGGCGTTCGTGGAGGAGGAGGGGGCGCGGTTCGGGGTGCCCTGCCTGGGTTCGCGGCTGCTCACCGGCGCGGTCGACGCCGACGCGGCCGGCGCCCTGCGCGACGCCGACGGGGTGAGCTTCGCGCAGGCGCACGGCGGCGCGCCGGCGGGCGCGCGGCCCGACCTGCTGGCCCGCTTCGGCACGGCCGTCGAGCTGCACGTCGAGCAGGGCCGGGGCCTGGCCGAGGTGGGCGCCGCCGTGGGCGTGGGCACGGCGATCTGGCCGCACGGCCGGTGGCGGGTCACGCTGACCGGGGAGCCCAACCACGCCGGCACGACCGCGATGGCCGACCGGCGCGACCCGATGCTGACCGCCGCGTTCCTGGTGCTGGCCGCCAACAAGCAGGCCCGGCTGCGCGCGGCCCGCGCCACGGTCGGCCGGGTCCAGGTCCGCCCGAACGCCACCAACGCCATCCCCGAGCGGGTCACCGCCTGGCTGGACGCCCGCGCCGCCGACACCGCCACGCTGACCGCCCTGGTGGAGGGCCTGACGGCGCAGGTCGCCGAGCGGGCGGTCCGCGACGGTACCGAGGTCGGGTGGGCGGCCGAGTCGGTCACCGCCGAGGTCGGCTTCGACCCGGCGCTGGCCGCCCGGCTGGCCGCGCTGCTGGACGGGGCGCCGCTGCTGCCCACCGCCGCCGGCCACGACGCCGGGGTGCTGTCCGCGCACCTGCCGACCGCCATGCTGTTCGTCCGCAACCACACCGGGGTGTCGCACTCGCCGGCCGAGCACGCCGACGACGCCGACTGCGTCGCCGGCGTGGACGCGCTGGCCAGCGTCCTGGCGGGGCTGACGTGAGCGGCACTGACGCGAGCGGGGCTGACGGGGGCGGCGCCCGGTCGCGCGGTACCGAGATCGGGGCGACCGCGTACGTCGCGCCGTACGCGCACCTGCCGGGCGGGCTCGCCCGCGACGTGCTCGTCGAGGTGGCGGCGGGCCGGATCACCGCCGTCACCCCCGGCGCGACGCCGCCCCCGGGGGCCGTCCGGCTGGACGGGGTCGTCCTGCCCGGGCTGGCCAACGCGCACTCGCACGCCTTCCACCGGGCGCTGCGCGGCCGCACCGCCCACGTCGGCGGCGACTTCTGGTCCTGGCGCACCGCGATGTACGCCGTCGCCGCCGACCTGGACCCCGACCGCTACCTGCGGCTGGCCACCGCCGTCTACGCCGAGATGGCGCTGGCCGGCATCACCTGCGTCGGCGAGTTCCACTACCTGCACGACGACCCCGACGGCCGCCCGTACGGCGCGCCGGGCGCCATGGGCGACGCGCTGGTCGAGGCCGCCCGGCGGGTCGGCATCCGCATCACGCTGCTCGACACCCTCTACCTGACGGCCGGCGTGGACGGCGCCCCGCTGACCGGGGTCCAGCGCCGCTTCCGCGGCGGCGGGCTGGACGGGTGGCGGCAGCGGGCCGCCGCGCCGGCCCCCGCGCACGCGCGCCGGGCGGCGGCCGTGCACTCGGTGCGGGCGGTACCGGCGGCGCTGCTGCCCGAGGTCGCCGCCGCGGTACCGGGCGGCCCGCTGCACGTACACCTGTCCGAGCAGCCGGCCGAGAACGAGGCGTGCCTGGCCGCGCACGGCCGCACCCCCGCCGCGCTGCTGGACGCGCACGGGCTCCTCGGACCCGACACCACCGCCGTCCACGCCACGCACCTCACCCCGGCCGACGTCGCGCTGCTCGGCGCTAGCCGCACCGGCGTGTGCCTGTGCCCCACCACCGAGCGGGAACTCGCCGACGGCATCGGCCCCGGCCGGGCGCTCGCCGACGCCGGGGCGACCCTCAGCCTCGGCTCCGACTCGCACACGGTCCTCGACCTGTTCGCCGAGGCCCGCGGCGTCGAGGAGCACGAGCGGCTCGCCACCGGGCGGCGCGGCCACTTCGACCCGGCCGCGCTGCTCGCGGCCGCCACCGCGGGCCACGCCGCGTGCGGCTGGCCCGACGCGGGCGCGATCGCCGCCGGCCGGCGCGCCGACCTGGTGGCCGTCCGCCTCGACTCCCCCCGCACGGCCGGGGTCGACCCGGCCGCGATCCTGGCCGCGGCCACCGCCGCCGACGTCACCGCGACCGTCTGCGACGGCCGCCTGCTGGACCGGGCCGGCCTGTCCGCCGCCCTCGCCGCGCAGTGGACCGGGGGTACCGCGTGAGCCTGCTCATCGACAACTGCGGCGAACTGGTCACCTGCGACCCGCGGCGCGGCGACGGCCCGCTGGGCCTGCGGACCGACGCGGCGGTCGTCGTGGCGGACACCGAGATCGTCTGGGTCGGGCACAGCGGGGACGCCCCGGCCGCCGACCGGTACCTCGACGCGGGCGGCGGCGCCGTCCTGCCCGGGTTCGTCGACAGCCACGCGCACCTCGTGTTCGCCGGAGACCGGGCGGCCGAGTTCGCGGCGCGGATGGCCGGGCAGCGGTACACCGGCGGGGGCATCCGCACGACCGTCGAGGCGACCCGCGCCGCCGACGACGACGCCCTGCGCGCGCACACCGCCCGCCTGGTCGGCGAGGCGCTGCGCCAGGGCACGACGACCATTGAGATCAAGAGCGGGTACGGCCTGACCGTCGCCGACGAGCGCCGGTCCCTGCGCGTGGCGGCCGGCTTCACCGACGAGGTGACGTTCCTCGGCGCCCACGTGGTGCCGGCCGGCGCCGACGCCGACGCGTACACCGCGCTGGTCTGCGGCGAGATGATGGACGCCGCCCGCGCGTACGCCGCCTGGGTCGACGTGTTCTGCGACCGCGGCGCGTTCGACGCCGACCAGTCCCGCGCCGTACTCACCGCCGGCCGCGCCGCCGGGCTCGGGCTGCGGGTGCACGCCAACCAGCTCGGGCCGGGACCGGGCGTCCAGCTCGCCGTCGACCTCGGCGCCGCCAGCGCCGACCACTGCACGCACCTGTCCGACGCCGACGTGGACGCGCTGGCCGGCTCCGCCACGGTGGCCACGCTGCTGCCCGGGGCCGAGTTCTCCACCCGGTCGCCGTACCCCGACGGGCGCCGGCTGTGGGACGCGGGCGTCACCGTCGCGCTGGCCACCGACTGCAACCCCGGCTCGTCGTTCACCTCGTCCATGCCGTTCTGCGTGGCGCTCGCCGTCCGCGAGATGGGCCTGACCCCCGCGGAGGCGGTCTGGTCCGCCACGGCCGGCGGGGCGCGGGCGCTGCGCCGCGACGACGTCGGCGTGATCCGCCCCGGCGCGCGCGCCGACCTGGTCGTCCTGGACGCCCCGTCCCACCTGCACCTGGCCTACCGGCCGGGGGTACCCCTGATCCGCGACGTCATCCGAGCCGGAGAACCGACATGAGCACCGTCACCGTCACCGCCCGCGGGGTCACCCCCGACGACGTCCGCGCCGTGGCCCGCGGCACCGCCCGCGTCGTCGTCGACGACGACGCCCGCGACGCCATGGCCACCAGCCGCGCGATCGTGGACCGGATCGAGGCGGACGGCCGCCCGGTGTACGGCGTCTCCACCGGCTTCGGCGCGCTCGCCAACACCCAGATCGCCCCCGAGCGACGCTCGGAGCTGCAGCACGCGCTGATCCGCTCGCACGCCGCCGGGGTGGGCGCGCCGATGCCGCGGGAGGTCGTCCGGGCGATGCTGCTGCTGCGGGTCCGCTCGCTGGCGCTGGGCCGCTCGGGCGTCCGGCCGGAGGTCGCGCAGTCCCTCGTGGACCTGCTCAACGCCGACATCACGCCGTGGGTGCCGGAGCACGGCTCGCTGGGCGCCTCCGGCGACCTGGCGCCGCTGGCGCACTGCGCGCTGGTGCTGATGGGCGAGGGCTGGGTGCGCTCGCCGTCGGGGTCGCGGACGGACGGCGGGCAGGCGCTGGCCGCCGCCGGCCTCAAGCCGCTGGCGCTGGCCGCGAAGGAGGGCCTGGCGCTGATCAACGGTACCGACGGCATGCTCGGGATGCTGCTGCTCGCCCTGCACGACGCGGCGCACCTGTTCACCATGGCCGACGTCACCACCGCGCTGGCCATCGAGGCGATGCTCGGCTCGGACCGCCCGTTCCAGCCGGAGCTGCACGCCATCCGGCCCCACCCGGGGCAGGCGCTCGCGGCGGCGAACGTCCACCGGCTGCTCCAGGGCTCGGCCGTGATGGACTCCCACCGCGACGACGCGCTGCATGCCGTCCAGGACGCGTACTCGATGCGGTGCGCCGCGCAGGTGGCCGGCGCGGCCCGCGACACGCGCGACTTCGCCGCCCAGATCGCGGAGCGGGAGCTGCGCGCGGTCGTGGACAACCCGGTGGTGCTGCCCGACGGGCGGGTCGAGTCGACCGGCAACTTCCACGGCGCGCCGCTGGGCTTCGCCGCCGACTTCCTCGCCATCGCCGCCGCCGAGGTGGGCGCGATCGCCGAGCGGCGGGTCGACCGGCTCCTGGACGTCACCCGCTCCCGCGGCCTGCCGCCGTTCCTGTCCCCCGACGCGGGCGTCAACTCCGGGCTGATGATCGCCCAGTACACCGCCGCGGGCATCGTCGCCGAGAACCGCCGCCTCGCCTCGCCCGCCTCGGTGGACTCGCTGCCGACCTCCGGGATGCAGGAGGACCACGTCTCGATGGGCTGGGCGGCCGCCGTGAAGCTGCGCCGGGTCCTGGACAACCTGACCAGCATCCTGGCCGTGGAGCTGCTGGCCGGGGTGCGCGGGCTCCAGTTGCGCGCGCCGCTGGTCCCCTCACCGGCCGGGCAGGCGGCGATCGCCGCGGTGGGCGGCACGCCGGGGCCGGACGTGTACCTGGCCCCGGCGATGGAGCACGCCCGCGCGGTCGTCACCTCCCCGGAGCTGCGTACCCAGATCGAGAACGCCGTCGGCCCCCTCTCCTGAGACCGCCGACCCGGTTCACTCCCCGTCCGAGCGCCCGCGTTGCATGGCGGGGACTGCGAACTCACCCGTTGGTGCGACAGACAGAAGCTGACGACGTTTCGCCTTCCCGCCACAGCAGGCTGTGTTCGAGGACGCCTGGCCACTGGCGACCGATCACCACGACTACCGGCCCCGACTCTGAACTGACGGAGAGTCGCCCTGACGGTCGGTCAGGGCACCTTGTACGGGCTGATCAGCCGGAACTTCATCGTCGGGAAGCGGCCCCACACGTCGTCGAAGGTGACCGCCGGGGCCTGCAGCCGGTCGGCGACCGCGAGTACCAGGCCGTCGCCCAGCGATAGCGTGTGCGGCTGGCCGCCGGACTCGGCCGGCACCGGGTTGCGGCGCGACTCGGCGATCCGGTCACCGGCCCACTGGGCGTCGGCAGTGGTGATGTCGGCCAGCCGCAGGTAGGAACTCATCAGGGCGGCGATGCGGTCCGGGCCGGCGGTGTTGCCGGCCTCGGCCGCCTTGTAGATCACCTCGGTGAGCGCGGCCGTGGGGAGCACCCGGTCGATCCGGTCGCTGCGCAGCAGCTTGTCAACCTTCTGCCAGCGGCCGCACTCCTGCAGCAGCCAGGACAGCACGGCCGAGCTGTCGAACACCATCGGGATCGGAGCGGAGGTGTTCACGCGCCGAACAACTCGTCCAGCACGGCGTCGTCGGTGTCGACGCCTTCCCACGCCCGTGCGCCGCCGCCGCGGCGCTCCTGGGCGACGTCGCCGCGGCGCATCTCCCGGACCTCGGCGGCGGTGTCGATGGCGTCGCCGCCGGTGTTGGCCGCCCACACCTCCTCGGTGAGTGCCCGCCGGGTGGTTACCCGCACGCCGCTGCTGTCGGAGACCCAGAGCAGCCGGTCGTCGTCGGCCAGTCCGAGGGTGCGGCGCACCGAGGCCGGGATCTGCACCCGCCCGCCGGTCACCTTGCTCTCCACCGTCGCCACCCCGGCGGCGTTGACATCCATACTCGCGGTCTCCCATTCCTCGCCGGACACCGACCATCCCAGCCGACCCAGGTGGCGTATGGCAACAGTAGCCGAACCGCGCCATGATCGAAACAGATACGGCGAGAATCTGGATTCTTGCCGTGAATTTTTGAACTCGCCGAGGCCTTCTCGGGTACGCCGCAGCCTTGTCGTGACCTTGTTACCGACAAACGTCCAGAGCTGTCGCCGACCGCTGGGAGGCAGGCGGCCTCGGAGCGGGTCAGGGAAGGGTGGACAGGTGGGTGGCCAGGGCGCGGAAGGCGATGCCGCGGTGGCTGATCGCGTCCTTGGCCGCCGGGTCCAGCTCCGCGTTCGTCGCCGTCTGCCCGTCCGCGACGAAGATCGGGTCGTACCCGAAACCACCGGTGCCGCGGCGGGCCGGCAGCAGCCTGCCGCGCAGCTCGCCGTGCCACACCCGCTCCGCGCCCGAGGGCAGCACGCAGGCCGCCGCGCAGACGAACGCCGCCCCGCGGTGCGGGTCGGCCACGTCGCCGAGCTGGGCGAGCAGCAGGTCCAGGTTCGCGTCGTCGGCGCCGTGCCGGCCGCTCCACCGGGCGGAGAAGATCCCCGGCGACCCGCCGAGCACGTCGACCGCCAGGCCCGAGTCGTCGGCCACCGTCGGCAGGCCCGTGTGCCGGACCCCTTCGCGCGCCTTGAGCAGCGCGTTGTCGGCGAACGTCAGCCCGGTCTCGGGCAGTTCGTCGTACGCCGGCACGTCGTCGAGCCCCAGCAGCGTCACCGCCGGGGCGGCCCCGGCCAGGACCCGCCGCAGCTCCACGAGCTTCTTGGCGTTGCGGCTGGCGAGCAGGACCTTCACGACGCCGCCGGCAGCGGCAGCGCCATGGCCGCGGACTGGGCGGCGGTGAGGTCGGCGCAGCCGCCGACGGCCAGGTCGAGCATGGCGTCCAGGTCCCGGCGGCCGAACACGGCGGCCTCGCCGGTGCCCTGTACCTCGACGAAGTCACCGACGCCGGTGCAGACGACGTTCATGTCCACGTGCGCGGTGGCGTCCTCCAGGTAGCACAGGTCCAGCCGCGGCTCGCCGTCGATGACGCCGACACTGACCGCCGCCACCGACCGCGGCAGCGCCGCGGCCACGTCGCCGGCCAGCGCCCTGCGGGCCGCCAGCACCGCCACGGCGTCGTGCAGCGCGACGTACGCGCCGGTGATCGCCGCGGTCCGGGTGCCGCCGTCGGCCTGGAGTACGTCGCAGTCCAGCACCACGGTGTTCTCGCCCAGGGCCTTGAAGTCGACGCAGGCGCGCAGGCTGCGGCCGATCAGCCGGGAGATCTCCTGGGTCCGGCCGCCCACCTTGCCGCGCACGCTCTCGCGGTCCGACCGGGTCGTGGTCGCCCGCGGCAGCATCGCGTACTCGGCGGTCACCCAGCCCAGCCCGGTGCCCTTGCGCCAGCGCGGCACGCCCTCGGTGACGCTCGCGGTACACAGCACCCGGGTCGCGCCGAACTCGACCAGCACCGACCCCTCGGGGTGCACGCTCCACCCCCGCTGCAGCCGCACAGGACGCAATTGGTCGGGACGGCGCGCGTCGGGGCGCGCGGACACAGCAGACGTCATGCGCCGACCCTACGCCAGCCGCCCGGTCCGCCCGGAATCCTGCTCCTTCGCCCGGCCCGGCATCGCACACCGTGCCCGTCGCCGACCCGGTGCCGGCACCCCAGACGTCGAACTTGGACGACGAACTCAGACGGCGAACTGGGCGCCCGGCCGGGCCACGGTGATCTCGCCCGCGAAGGCCGTCCGGGCGGCGGCGTGGGTCTCCGACTCGCTGCCCCACGCGTCCACCAGGTGGGTGAGGACGAGGTGGGCCGCACCGGCGTCCGCGGCGATCCGACCCGCCTCGCCGCCGGTCAGGTGCAGGCCCGGCGGGTTGTCCCGGCCGTCGAGGTAGCTGGCCTCGCACAGGAACAGGTCGGCGTCGGCCGCCAGCCGGACGACCGCGTCGCAGACGGCGGTGTCGGCCGAGTACGCGAACACCCGCCCCGCGTGCTCCAGCCGCACCCCGTACGTCTCCACCGGGTGCTCCATCCGCTCCACCGTCGCGGCGAACGGGCCCAGCGGGAACGTGCCCGGCTTGAGGTCGTGGAACTCGTACACGTCGTCGACCCCGCCCTCCTCCGGCCCGTACGCCGCGGCGATCCGCTGCTCGGTGCCGGCCGGCCCGTACAGCGGCACCCGCGGATGCCGCCCCGCCGGGTCGTACCGCCGCACTACCACGTACGCGCAGGCGTCCAGCATGTGGTCGCCGTGCAGGTGGCTGAGCAGGATCGCGTCGATCCGGTGCATCCCGCCGTACCGCTGCAGCGCCGACAGCGCGCCGCTGCCGAAGTCCACGAGCAGCCGGAAGCCGTCGGCCTCGACCACGTACGCGGAGCAGGCGGACTCGGGTCCGGGGAAGCTGCCCGCGCACCCGAGCACGGTCATCCTCATCGGTCGGCCTCCGCGAGCGCGGCGACCGGCGTGTCCGCCAGGAACTCCGCGCCGAGGAAGCGGCGGGCCAGCCGGCGGAAGGTCGCGGCGTCGCCGGTGGTCAGCAGCTCGTGGGCCGCGGGCGGGGCGTCGACCGGCCGCAGCAGGTCGTGCCCGGTGAGGACCCGGTACAGCTCGCGGGCGGTCTCGTCGGCGCTGGACACGAGCGTCACCTCGTCGCCCATCACCAGGCCGAGGAGGCCGGCCAGCAGCGGGTAGTGGGTGCAGCCGAGGATGAGCGTGTCGACCTGCGCCCGCTGCAGCGGTTCGAGGTAGGCGCTGGCCAGCCCGAGCAGGGCCCGCCCCGAGGTGACGCCCCGCTCGACGAAGTCCACGAACTGGGGGCAGGCGGCGCTGCTCACCGTGACGTGCGGCGCCGCGGCGAAGGCGTCGACGTAGACGCCGCTGCCGATCGTCGCGGTGGTGCCGACCACCCCGACGCGCCCGTTGCGGGTGGCGCTGGCGGCCCGCCGGACGGCCGGCCGGATCACCTCGACGACGGGCACGTCGTACCGCTCGCGCACGTCGTGCAGGCACGCCGCCAGGGCACTGTTGCAGGCGATGACCAGGGCTTTCACGTCGCGGGCGACGAGTTGGTCGAGGGCGGCAAGGGCGTACCGGCGCACGTCGGCCAGGGGCTTGGGACCGTACGGCACGTGCGCGGTGTCGCCCAGGTAGACGACCCGTTCGTGCGGCAACTGGTCCACGACGGCGCGCGCCACCGTCAGCCCCCCGACCCCGGAGTCGAAGATCCCGATTGGCGCGTCCGTCACGGTGCGCAGCCTACGCCGCACCGGGCCGATGACCTACAGACGCCTCGGGGCGCCGCGCGACTAGCCGGCGAGGGCCTCCAGCAGGCTCTCCTGGAGGAACCCGAGGTAGGCGTAGACCGAGAGCTGGAAGGCCAGCGGCGAGGTCGGCGACTCCCGGGCGGCCGCGTCGATCTCGGCCGCGAGGTCGGTGTCGGCGCCGATCCCGAGCCGGACGGCGAGCGCCAGCCGCAGGTCGGTGAGGCCGCGCAGCCAGGCGTCGGCGGCGTCGGGGTCCAGCCGCAGTTCCCGGTGCTCGGCACCGCTGAGGCCGGCCAGCACCTCCCCGGCGTGGGCGAGTTTGGCCGCCTTCAGCTCGCCCTCGGTGTACCGGCGGTAGTCGGCGGCGTCGTCGGGCCGGTCGGGGTAGGCGTCGGGGAACAGCCGGCGCACCACCGGGTCGCTGTGGTCGGGGCGGCCGCTGAGCAGTTCGACCAGCTCGCTGGTCACCCGGCGCAGGACCCGCACCTCGTCGACGGCGAACACCGCGACGCACTCGTCGCCGTCGCGCCGGAAGACGGTGACCGCCTCGCCGCTCACGGCCTGTCCACCGTGGCCCACAGGCCGTAGGAGTGCAGGCGCGAGGCGTCGTACTCCATCCGCTCCCGGACGCCATGCGACACCACGGCGCGGCCCTGCTCGTGGACGTCGAGCATCAGCTCCTCGGCGCGCTCGCGGCTGTAGCCGAACAGCTTCTGGAACACCCATGTGACGTAGGTCATCAGGTTGACGGGGTCGTCCCACACGATGGTCTGCCAGCCGGCGTCCAGGCTCGTCCCGGCCGCGCTCCGGGGCAGCGGCGCGACCTGGGGCGCGGCCGGCGCCTCGGGCGCGGCGGCCCCGGGGGCTGACACAGACAGCGGCGACGCCATGCCCCCATGGTGCCACGACCCGCGCGCGGCGGCAGCGCCGGCCGGGCCGCGTCCGGGCCGGATCGGCACTATCGTGACTCCGGTGATGTGGAGCACCCCGGGGCTGCTGACCGACCACTACGAGCTGACGATGGTCCGCGCCGCCCGCGCCGACGGCACCGCCGACCGGCGGTGCGTCTTCGAGGTGTTCGCGCGGCGGCTGCCGCCCGGCCGGCGGTACGGCGTCGTGGCGGGCATGGCCCGCCTCGTGGAGCTGCTGCGGGACTTCCGCTTCGCCCCCGAGGTGGTGTCCCACCTGCGGGAACGCGGCGTGGTGGATGACGACACGGCGGCCTGGCTGAAGGCGTACCGGTTCCGCGGCGACATCGACGGCTACGCCGAGGGTGAGCTGTTCTTCCCCGGATCGCCCATCCTGACCGTCTCCGGCACGTTCGCCGAGTGCGTGCTGCTGGAGACGCTGGTCCTGTCCGTGCTCAACCACGACTGCGCGGTCGCCGCCGCGGCCGCCCGGATGGTGACGGCGGCGCGCGGCCGGGGGCTGATCGAGATGGGGTCCCGGCGCACCCACGAGGAGGCCGCCGTGGCGGCGGCCCGCGCGGCGTACCTGGCGGGCTTCACCTACACCTCGAACCTGGCGGCCGGCGCCCGGTACGGCATCCCCACGGCGGGCACGGCCGCGCACGCGTACACGCTGCTGCACGACGACGAGCCGACCGCGTTCGCCGGCCAGGTGGCGACGCTGGGCGCGGACACCACCCTGCTGGTCGACACCTACGACATCAGCCAGGGCATCCGGCACGCGATCGCCGCCGCCGGCCCGAGCCTGCGGGCGATCCGCATCGACTCCGGCGACCTGTCGGTGCTGGCCCACCAGTCCCGGGAGCTGCTGGACTCCCTCGGCGCTACCGAGACCAAGATCATCGTCTCGGGCGACCTGGACGAGAACGCCATCGCCGCTCTGGCCGCCGAGCCCGTCGACCTGTACGGCGCGGGCACCTCCGTCGTCACCGGCTCCGGGGCGCCGACGGCCGGGCTGGTCTACAAGCTGGTCGAGGTCGAGGGGCGGCCGGTCGTCAAACGGTCGGAGAACAAGGCCACCATCGGCGGGCGCAAGACCGCGGTCCGCCGCCACAAGCCCACCGGCACCGCCACCGAGGAGATCGTCTTCTCCCGCGGCGTCCCCGACCACTCCCCGCACGACCGCCTCCTCCAGCACAGCTACGTGGCCGGCGGCGAGGCGGTGCCCCGGCCCGCCCTCGCGGAGGCGCGGGCCCACCTGCGGCAGTGCCTGATCTCCATCCCGTGGGAGGGCCTCAAGCTCTCGGCCGGCGACCCGGCCGTCCCCGTGACCGTCGTCCCCAGCCCCTGACCAGCATCTCCGGCCCCGGCAGAGGAGGCGCCGTGCGCGCGCTCGTGATCGTCGACGTACAGCGGGACTTCTGCGAGGGCGGCTCGCTGGCCGTGGCCGGCGGCGCGGCGCTCGCCGGCCGGCTCACCGCGCTGCTGGCGGCGGGCGACCGGTGGGACCACGTGGTCGCCACCCAGGACCACCACATCGACCCCGGCGCCCACTTCAGCGACACCCCCGACTACGTCGACTCGTGGCCGCGGCACTGCGTCGCGGGCACCCCGGGCGTCGACCTGCACCCGGCGCTGGACACCGCGCGGATCGAGGCGTACTTCCGCAAGGGCGCCTACGCCGCGGCCTACTCCGGGTTCGAGGGGGACGCCGACGGCGTCGACCTGGCCACCTGGCTGCGCGACCGGGGCGTGGACGCGGTCGACGTCGTCGGCATCGCCACCGACCACTGCGTCCGGGCCACGGCCTGCGACGCGGTCCGCGCCGGCTTCGCCACGACCGTCCTGGGCGACTACACCGCGGGCGTCGCGCCGGCCAGCACCGAGGCCGCCCTGGCGACGATGCGCGCGGCCGGCGTCACCCTCGCCCGCGGCGCCTGACCAGCGCCGACACGGCGGACAGCGGCCGCGGCGCGCGGCGCGTCCGGGTGGGTCCGGCGCGGCACGGCCGCCGCGGCGACGCCCCGGCTCGTAGGGTGCGGGGGCACACCGAGCCGGGGAGCCCTTCGTGACCGCACGCCATTCCGCCCTCATCGCGGCGCTCGCCGCCGGCACCCTGGCCGCGGCCGGCTGGGGGGTCGCCCGGCCGGGCCCGGACGCCGAGGGCGGGGGCGGGAGCAGCTTCCTCGGCCGCGGCGGCATCGCGGGCCTGGTCCGCGGCGAGAACCCGGTCGCGGCCCTGTTCGGCGGGCCGGAGCCCACGGCCACCCCCACGCCCGGGCCGGCGCCCGGGGCGCCGCCGCCCGGCCAGGCCGCGCCCGCCGCGCCCGCGCCGCCCGGAGGCGGGCCCGCCCCGGCTGCTCCGGCCGCGCCCGGCCAGCCCGCCGCGCCGGAGCCGACGCCCTCCCCCACCACCCCGGCCTGCGCGGACGCGGCCGGCTGCGGGGTACCGCCGCCGGCGGGGGCCCCGGTCGGCGAGCCGACGGCGCCGCCGACGCCGGCCGCGCCGGAGCCCGGCCCCGAGCAGCCGTCCCCGACGCCGGAGCCGGAGACGCCGCCGGGCGGGTCCGAGAACCCCTGAGGGCTCCCGGACCCGCCCGGACAGGCGCGTGCGGCGGCTACTTGCCGGTGATCCTGAAGTCGCCCCCGGCGGTCTCCGACTCGCCCGGCGTGACCTCCTCGTCGACGTCGGCCGAGCGCTCCACGGCGTACGGGGCCAGCTCGGGGAACTTCTCGTCGAACGCCGGGCGCTCGGAGCGGATTCGCGGCATCCGGTCGAAGTTGCGCAGCGGCGGGGGGCACGAGGTCGCCCACTCCAGCGAGTTGCCGTAGCCCCAGGGGTCGTTGACCGTGACGACCTCGCCGGTCCTGTACGACTTCCACACGTTGTACAGGAAGGGCAGCGTCGACAGGCCCAGGACGAACGCGCCGATCGTCGACACCGTGTTGAGCGTGGTGAAGCCGTCGGAGGCCAGGTAGTCGTAGTACCGCCGCGGCATCCCCTGGGTGCCGAGCCAGTGCTGCACGAGGAACGTGGTGTGGAAGCCGACCATCGTCAGCCAGAAGTGCACCTTGCCCAGCCGCTCGTCGAGCATCCGGCCGGTCATCTTCGGGAACCAGAAGTAGATGCCGGCGTACACGGCGAACACGATGGTGCCGAACAGTACGTAGTGGAAGTGCGCCACGACGAAGTACGAGTCGGAGACGTGGAAGTCGATGGGGGGGCTGGCCAGCAGCACCCCGGACAGGCCGCCGAACAGGAACGTGACGAGGAAGCCGAGCGAGAACAGCATCGGGGTCTCGAAGGTCAACTGGCCGCGCCACATGGTGCCGATCCAGTTGAAGAACTTCACGCCCGTCGGTACCGCGATCATGAAGCTCAGGAAGCTGAAGAACGGCAGCAGCACCTGGCCGGTGGCGAACATGTGGTGCGCCCACACGCTCATCGACAGGCCGGCGATGCCGATCGTCGCGCCGACCAGCATCGTGTACCCGAAGATCGGCTTGCGGCTGAACACCGGGAAGATCTCCGACACGATGCCGAAGAACGGCAGCGCGACGACGTACACCTCGGGGTGGCCGAAGAACCAGAACAGGTGCTGCCAGAGCATGGGCCCGCCGTGCGCCACGTCGTACACGTGCGCGCCGAGGTTCCGGTCCGCGAGGAGCGCGAACAGCGCCGCGGCCAGCAGCGGGAAGACCAGGATCACGAGCAGGCTGGTGACGAGGATGTTCCAGGTGAACACCGGCATCCGGAACATCGTCATGCCGGGGGCGCGCAGCGTCAGGATCGTGGTGATCATGTTGACGGCGCCGAGGATGGTGCCCAGGCCGGAGACCGCCAGCCCGACTACCCACAGGCTCGCGCCGACACCCGGCGAGTGCTGCACGCTGGACAGTGGCGTGTAGGCGAACCAGCCGAAGTCCGCCATGCCGCCGGGGGTCACCGCGCCGCCGAGGGTGAGCAGTCCGCCGAACAGGTACAGCCAGTAGGCGAAGGAGTTCAGCCGCGGGAACGCCACGTCGGGCGCGCCGATCTGGATCGGCGTGATGTAGTTCGCGAAGGCGAAGACGATCGGCGTCGCGAAGAACAGCAGCATGATCGTGCCGTGCATCGTGAAGAGCTGGTTGAACTGCTCCGGGGACAGGAACTGCCCGCCCGGCCGCGCCAGCTCCGCCCGCATGAACAGGGCCATGACCCCGCCGACCAGGAAGAAGCCGAAAGCGGTGATCATGTACATGATCCCGATCTGCTTCGCGTCGGTGGTGCGCAGGATGCGGGCGAACGCCGAACCCTTGACCGTCTCGCGCACCGGCCACGGCCGGGCCACGATCGGCCTCGGTTCGAAGCTCATGACGTCAGGTTTGCCCATCATGGCGTCGTCGGTGGTCACGCGGCCTCCGTCTGGTCGTTGTCCCGCCTGCGTCCCCACGACCGCGTCGCCGCGTCCGCAGTGGTACACCCGTGGGTGTGCGAGGTGTACCTGACGACGCAGGATAGCCCGCCAGGGGTCCCCCGGCGGCACGGGGTGGGAACCAGGGCGCGTCGTCTCACCCCGGCTCCGCCCGGTTCCGCGCGGGCGCCGCGGCGGGTCGCCGCGCGAGCGCCGCATACGGCCGCTCCGCGGTTCGGCCCACCCCCACCATGCCCAGTCCGAGGCCCAGGTGGAGCAGATCCGCGGGAACATTCGACGGCAGGACGTTGGCCGCTGCCCCATCGGGCACCACCAGCCCCCACACCCCGGCCAGGACCGCCAGCCCGCCGGCCCCGAGCAGGAAGTACCGCGGCGCGTACCGCTCCCGGCCGGCCATCAGCCCGACCAGTCCCACGAGCAGGTGCAGCACGTTGTGCAGGACCGAGACGGGGAACAGCCCGAACAGCATCGCCGCCGAGTCCGGGCCGGTGAGCGTCATCCGGTCCAGGTTCTCGGTCGCCCCGGGCACGAAGCCGGCCACCCCCAGGGCGAGCAGCAGCGCGGCCGCGCCGACGGTGGTACGCCGGACGGCCGGCCGGGCGCCGTGCGGCGCGTCGCGCATGTCCTACCTCACCCGGGATCGGAAGACCCTCACCGGATGCCCCGGTACCGGCGGGACAAACGCCCCAGACGGCGCTATCCGGTGACCACCAGCGAACCGACGTCGTTGATCGAGTCCAGGTCCTGGTGCAGCACCAGGTCGGGGTCGTCGGTGACCAGCACCGCCCGGCCCCCGCCGTCGCCCACCAGCGCGTCCACCCGGACCGTGAAGACGATCTCCTCGATGTCCCCGGCCGCCAGCACCGGCTCGGCGCTGTAACAGCGGTACGCGCCGGTGTCGCGCGTCTCGCAGAACGCCTCGGGCTCCTCCACCAGCGTCACGCCGGCCGGCAGCGTCACGTCGACGGCCGCGACCGCCGCGTCGTCGGTCAGCGTCTCCAGGTCCGCCGGACCGTGGTTGGCCAGCGTCACCGTCAGGTCGACCGTGCGCCCCACCCGGCCGGGCACGGCCGAGCCCACGACCGCCACGTCGGCGCCGTGCCGGCCGGTGACCGTCACGTGCGTCCGGGACACGTGGGCCGGGGCGCCCGCGTCGCCCGCGCGGGTCCGCGGCGCCGGGCCGGTCACCTCCGCCAGGACCAGTTCGGGGCCGGTGCCGGGGGCGGCGCCCACCGCCGGGGACTGCTCGTCGGCCGCCTCGGCGGCCGTCAGCCAGGTGACCCGGCTCAACTGCCGCCCGGGCGCGTGCGCGGCGCCGTCCACCCACATCGGCACCACCGCCCGGTAGCTGCGGCCCGGCGCCAGGACCCTGTCGAAGGAGCAGCTCAGCAGGTACCCGTCCTCGTCGTACCGGCAGTTGCGGAAGCTGGTCTCCGCCGAGTCGACGTTGTAGCTGCCGTCGAACTCGGCCACCAGCCCGGCGATCGGCTTGCGCCCGTTGTTGCGCACCACGAGCGTGCGGCTGAACCCGCTGTCCGGTGCCGCCGCGACCTCCTCGTCGACCCCGACGGCGAGCGCGAGGTGTTCGGTGAGCCGGACCTTCGCCGCCGTGGTCACGCTGCCGATGCCCCGGTCGGTCAGCGTCGCCGCGACCGCGGCCGTACCGCCGACCGGCGCGCCGGCCGGCGCCGTCACGGCCACGGCGGGCAGGACGTCGCGGTCGCCGTACAGGTCCCAGTCCGCGGGCAGCACGCACACCAGCCGGCCCGGGCCGGGGGTGCAGGACTTCCACCCGCCGTCGACCGCGGCCAGCCGCAGCGCCGCGGCGGCGCGGCGGAACTCGAACGTCACCACGGCCTGCGCGAGGGTCACGAACCTGCCGCGGGTGTCCACGCCGAGGGTCAGCGTCTTCGCGGGGCCGCCGACCGCGACGGTCGTGCCGGCGAGGTGGAGGGCGACCTCCGCCTGGGTCGGCGCGGCCGAGGCGGTCATCGGGCCGACCACCGCGGCGGTCACGGCCAGCGTGACCAGGGCGTGTCCGAGCGACCGCGTCCGCATCGGTACTTCCTTCCCCACAGGATTGTTTTCGCAGTCAAAGGCTACCGATCCAGCCGACGCCAGGGGAGTTACCGTCATCGATAAGTAGGTCGTCCGCGCCGACTTGCCGGGAATGCGGCCAGCTCACCGGCACCGCCCCGCCGAAGGACCGACAATTCGCCTCGCGCGTGGGAGGCGACCGGCGCCCCGCCGGCCGCGGATCAGGCCGGGCCGAGGCAGATGCGGTCGAGCAGGTTGCGCGTCGCCTGCTGGATCCGCGGGTCCCCGAACCGCCCGGGGCCCAGCGCCCGCGTCCAGCCGAACGTCCCCGCCGTGAAGACCACCGCGCCGTTGGCCAGCTCCCGGACGCTCGTGTGCTGCGTCCACCGTCGGCCGGACGGCCCCGGGTACGGCGAGGCCGAGACCAGGGTGTGCCGCGCCGACCGCGCCACCCCCACCCGCTCGTCGAAGCTGTCGGCCTCGCCGACCACCACGTGCGGGATCCGGGTGCCCGCGCGCACCCCGCAGTCGCGCCACAGCCAGTGCCGGGCCGCGCGGACCACCAGCGGCGCCGCGCCCCGCACGACGCTGCGGTACTGCGTGCCGGTCAGCCGCTGCTCCGGCTCGGCCGGCGCGGGCGCGGCCTGCCGCCACTTGCCCGTCGCCGCACCGTGGCCGCGACCCGGGTCGTCCACCGACTTCGCGCAGCCGACGACCCGGTCGGCGCGCCCGGCGTCGACCGCGGCCGGCACCAGCCGCACGTGCCAGTAGATGTTGTTCGCCGACAGGAACGCCAGGCTCGTCCCGTCGGCGACGGCCTCCTCCACCCGCCGCCGCATGGGCGCCGTCCAGTACTCGTCGTGACCCGAGAAGACCAGCCCCCGGTACCGCCGCACGTCCACCCGGCCCCGGTGCAGGTCCTCGCTCGTGGCGTACGCCAGGTCGTACCCGGCCTCCTCCCCCCACCGGACGAACTCGACGTCGTCGCCGAACCGGAACGGCAGGCCCTCGCCCCGGTACGGCCGGTCGAACGAGACGTAGGCCGCGCGGCCCCCGGGGGTGAAGGCGCCCGCCGCGTCGACCCCCCGGTACAGGCTGCGGCCGCGCACCCGGTCGTCGGGCCAGAGGTTGTACGCCTGGTAGGTGGCCGTGGGCACCACGACGCACAGGGCGGCGGCCCGCTGCGGGTCCCGCACGACGAAGGGCGCCGCCGCCCGGTGCGTACCGGTGGCGAACACCGCGACGTACAGGCCGGACGGCCAGGTGCGGGGCACCGCGAGCCGCCACGACGCCGGCCACCGGCACGCGACCGACCGGCGGCGGTCCGGGTTGGCGGGCGCCGGCCGGAGCGCCACCGGCACGCCCGCCCGGAGCTGCATCAGCCGGCCGCCGCGCCCGCCGTAGTGGCCGAGCCGGTACACCTCGATCCGGCACTCGCGGTCCGTGCGCGCCGAGACGTGGAAGCTGATCGTGCCACCGGGCGCGACGCTGGAGGCGTCGGCGTAGCCCTGGACCTGGTGGCCGATGTCGTCGCTCGGCCGCAGGCCGCGGGTGTGCCGCCAGCCGTCCGAACCGGCGCGGGCGTTCTCCTCCCGCACGTGGGCCTGGCCCGCGGCGGAGGGCCGGCGCGGCGCGGGCGCGGCGTCGTCGTCGTGCGCGACGTCGCGGACCTGGGCCACCGTCGAGGTCGGACGGGTGAGGAGCGCGGCCGCCGCCCCGACGCCCGTCCCGGCGACCGCGAGGCCGAGAAGCGCCCGCCTGCCGTACACCACCATTGCCGCCCCCGGAAATCCCGCAGGCGTCCCGCCCGCGACCGGAAGGTAACAGGCGGCATCCGTAGATCGCAGTCGCAAATCCGACAGCCCGGCGCGCCAACCGGTGCCGCGGTCCACATCGAAGGCGGAGGTGCTCCCGCAGGTCCGCGCCCTGGCTGCCGACGGCGGGGCGGACCGGCGGTCAGATCGACCGCCGACGCACGCGGCGACCGGAAACAGTCGACGCCCTGGTCTGCGGCGGAGTGCCGTCGACCAGGGCGTCAGCCCGCTGTCTCGTCTGGGTGGAGCCGAGGGGACTCGAACCCCTGACCCCCACACTGCCAGTGTGGTGCGCTACCAGCTGCGCCACGGCCCCAGCTCGTCCCCGCTCTCGCGGGCACTCGGAAATAGTACACACCTGCCGGCACCGCGCGTGGCAGGGGTGCGCGGATCAGTTCGCCGCCGGGTCGGCGGGGAAGTGCGCCACCGCCGCCAGCATTCCGCCCTGCCGGCGCAGGACCATCGGCCACAGGTCGTCCGGGCGCCCGGCCAGCGGATCGCCCGGCAGGGCGTCGAGGACGAACCACGAGCCTTCGGCGATCTCCTCCTCCACCTGGCCCGCTGACCAGCCCGAGTAGCCGGCGAAGACCCGGATCCCGACCAGGGCCCCGATGAGCGCCGCCGGGTCCGCCGACAGGTCCACCGTCCCGACCGCGCCGCTGACCTGCTGGAACCCGGGCGGCATCGGGGCCTCGGGGCGGGTCCGGGCCAGGCAGATCGCCGAGTCCGGCTGGACCGGGCCGCCCTCGAACAGCACGCCGGGCTCGATGGCCAGGCCGTCCCAGCCGTCCAGCACCTCCCCCACCGGTACCTCGGTGGCGCGGTTGAGGACGACACCGAGGGCGCCGTCGTCCTCGTGGGCGACGAGCATCACGACCGTACGGTCGAAGTTCGGGTCCTTCAACGCGGGCGCGGCGACGAGGAGACGCCCGGTCAGCGACTCCATCCGGCGTCCGACGCGCGGCTGCTCCACCGGCGCCCCTAGTCGCCCTGGGCGACGCAGAACTCGTTGCCCTCGGGGTCGGTGACGACGGTCCAGCTCAGGCCCGGTACGGAGTGCGCGCCGTGCACGGTGGCGCCCAGTGCCGCCAGCCGGGCCAGCTCGGCGGCGCGATCGTCGGCATGGAAGTCGATGTGGACCCGGTTCTTGCCCGCGCGGGGTTCGGGCACCTGTTGCAGGCCGATGCGGACCCCGTCGCCGGCCGCCGGCGCCAGCAGGACGAAGCCGTCGTGGTCACCGGCGACGGCGTACCCGGTCGCGGCCGTCCAGAATGCCGCGAGCGACCGCGGGTCCCGGCAGTCGATGGTCACCATCCGCGCACTCAGAGCCATGCCACGCACCATAGCCTGCCGGCCGGGTGGCGTGCGGCGCCGATCGTGTTCCCGGGACGCCTCCCCCGCCCCCGGACGCCGCGCCCCGGCGGCCGCCCGGCGCCAGCCGACGGGCCGGCCCTCCAGGGCCGGCCGGCGGGGGTCGGGCGGCTCAGCCGACGCGGCGCCCCGGCGTCAGCAGACGCCCGCTGTGCGCGTCCAGGACGGCCCGCTCGGCGAGCGCCTGGGTCAGCGTCCCGGTCACCCGGTGGGTGACGAGCTGCCGGCTGCACGTGCCGCTGCCGCGGGTGGCGGTGGCGCCGAGGACCACGACGTCGGCCTCCTGGGCGACGAACGGGCGCACGTCCCGGTCGCAGGCGGTGCCTTCGGCGAGGTACGTCACCTGCGCGCCGTCGATGGCCACCACCTGGGCCACGGGCATCAGCTCCGCCGGCGGCGGGCCGGTGGGCACCTCGGGTACGGCCGTGACCGCCGACGGGGCGACCGCCACCCGGGCGACCTCGCCGCCCAGCTCGGTGACGGTGAAGCGCCACGCCGGGACGGCGGCGGTGCCGCGGCTGGTGCGCAGGTCGACGAGGCCGTACCGGACCCCGGTGATGGTCAACGGCTGGCAGGGGGCGGGGCTCTCGGGCAGCACCGCCTTGTCGAAGGTGCCGCAGTCAGGCGACCCGCCCGTGGAGAGCTGCCGGTACGCCTCGGCGGCCGGGACGACGTCGACGTCCTGGACACCGCCCTGGTGGAAGGTGATCTTGTCGCGCTGGACCGGGGCCGCCGACGGGAGCGCGCCGGTGAAGGTGTACCGGCCGGCGTCGAAGGCGGCCCGGGTCGCCGGCGTGAAGGCGACGTTCGGCGGGGGGACGCTCAACCCTTCCAGCGGGACGAAGCCGCCGCGCCACGCGCCGGGGCCGGGGCCGGCACGCCAGCCGGCCACGAGGGCCGCCGCGCGGGCGGCGGGGGTGTTCGCGGTCGGGGTGGCCGAAGGGCCGGTGCTGGCCCCGCCCGTCGGGCCGCCCGGGGCGGCCTGGTCGGCGGGTGCCACGCAACCCATGGTCAGCATCGTCAGCAGGGCCGTCGCCGGGAGGGCGTACCGCCCGCGGGCCGCTCGTCTCGTCATCACCACGGGTCGCGCCATACCCACTTCGACTCTCCCGGGAACCCCGGCGTTCCCGGTGTCCGCACGCGTGCAGCGGGGCGGCCCCAGGTGTGGGACCGCCCCGCTGCACGTTCAGGGGTGGAGGTGCCGGGAATCGAACCCGGGTCCTTCGTTGCTTCGTCAGGGCTTCTCCGAGCGCAGCTCGCTATGTCTCTACTCGGCCCCACCGCTCACGCGAGCAAGTTGGTGTGACGGGCCCAGTCGCAGATTGATCTCACCGCGACGCCCCCGCGACCGGGGCGTGTTGGCCAGCCTTCTCAATGATGCCGGCAACTGGGCCGAAGGCGATCCCAGACCGACAGCTCGCTCTACACCACTCAGGCGGCGAGAGCGAAGCGCTGAGCACTAGGCTTGGCGCTTATAAAGTTCCGACGACCGATTCACGAGACGACGTCGGCTTCCTCGGCTCGCTTCCCCTGTCTCCACGAACGAAGTCGAAACCAGTCACCCCCTGGGTTGGCGCATGTTGGGTTGGGGTCGGCGCATGTTGTCTCCAGCGTAACGCGTGCGGTCAACGATTATTCCACCGTCCCCCGCCTGGCACCGGACCCCGTTGACCGCACACGAGTGGATGTCCCACTCGCGGCCGCGGAACTTGAACCGGAACGAGACCGCCTCGTGCGGTGGTACGGCCCGGCCGCTCTCGGCCCGGAACTCCACCCGGTCGCCGTCCTCGGTGTAGTCGGCGCCGCGCACGTCGTCGACCGAGACCCCGTCGGGGACCGTGATGACGACCCGCCAGCCCTTGGCCGGGGTGTCACTGCCGTTGCCTACCAGGACCTCGGTCTTGCGGCCGGTGATCCGGTACGCGGCGGTCCAGGCGGGCCTGCCGGCGCCGTCCCCGCCGCCGGGGTTGCCGCCCCCGCCCGGGTTGCCGCCGCCCGGCCGGCCGCCGGAGCCGCCGCCGGGGCGCGCGGGCGGCGTCGTCGCGCCTGGCCGGCCGCCGGTACCGGCGGCGGGGGTCGGGACGGCGACGGGTGTCCCCGCGGTCGGCGACGGGGCCGCGGCGCGGCCGTCGGCGACCTCCGCGCGGCCCACGCCGCCGGAGCCCACCACGGCGCCGCGGTCGGTGCGCGCGGCCGCCCCCAGGTTGCTGAGGAAGCCGGGGGACGCCACGTACAGCGCGCCCGCGGTGGCCGACACGGCCAGGACGGCGCCGACGCTGGCGCCGGCCACCGCGTACCGGCGGCGCTCGCGGCGTACCTCCGGCGGCGCGACCGGGACCAGGGGCGGGGGCGGTGCGTCGGCGGACCCGCCCGGCCCGCTCTCCTCACCCGCTCCGGCCCACCCGGTCGGCCCCGCCCACTCCTGGTGGCCCGACCAGCCGCCGGTCGTCGGGTCGACGGCCGGTACGGCGTCCAGCTCGGAGGCGTCGGGCCAGCCGGGCGCGGCGCCGGCCCACACCGGGACGGGCGCGGTCACGTCCTCGGCGAGGCGGTCGAGCATCGCCGGCAGGCGGGTCTGCAGCAGCAGCGCGTAGGTGCGCCGCAGCCGGCGCCGCCGCCGCGAGCCCTGGACGCCGAAGAAGCCGTTCTGCCGCATGGTGAGCTGGCAGCCTTCGGCCGTGGGTACGATCTCCCAGGTCACGCTGGACTGCGCCTCGGCCTCCTGCCAGGAGACGACGAGCAGCCGGCCCTCGATGAGCTGCCGGACCTGGCCGGCGATCGGCCCGTCGAAGCCGTCCAGGCCGTGCGGCGTGAGGGTGAACGTGGCGTCCGGCACGGCCCGGAAGTCCGTGGCCATGAACCAGGCGCTGAGCGCCGACGGCTCCGTCAGTGCCCGCCAGACCCGCTCCGGCGGGTGCCGGAGCGGGGTGTCGATGACAATCTCCGCCATCCGCCCAGCATAGATGTCAACGCATACCTTTGCGGTACCGACCGAGTTCGCGCGAAATCTCCCGCTGCGCGTCGCGCTTGGCGAGATCCTGTCGCTTGTCGTACGCCTTCTTGCCGCGGGCCAGTCCGATCTCGACCTTCGCCCAGCCGTCGGAGAAGTAGAGCTGGAGGGGGACCAGCGTCAGGCCGTTCTCCCGGACCCGGGTGACCAGCCGGTCGATCTCCAGCCGCTTGAGCAGCAGCTTGCGGGTGCGGCGCGGTTCGTGGTTGGTCCAGGTGCCGTGGTCGTACACCGGGATGTGCATCCCGTACAGGAACAGCTCCCGGCCCCGGTCCTGGGCGAACGCGTCCACCAGCGACGCCCGGCCGGCCCGCAGCGACTTGACCTCGGTCCCGGTCAGCGCCAGGCCCGCCTCGTAGGTGTCGAGGATCTCGTAGTCGTGCCGGGCTCGCTTGTGCGAGGCGACGACCTTGCGCCCCTTCTCCCGCGGCACCGACCCCACCCGACCTCTCCACACGCCGCGCCGCCACCGGCGACGCCGCTGTCCACCACACCCGCGCCCGGCCCGACCGACGGCGCCGGGCAACCTTACCCGGCCGCGGCGCGCCCCAGCCGGAACACCGCGAGCGTCTCGCCGTACCACCGGTCGGTCGTGCCCTCGGCCCTCATGCCGAGCCGCCGGGCCACCGCGACCGACGCGGCGTTGTCCGGGAAGACGACCGCGTACACCTCGGGCAGGCCGGCGGCGAACGCCCGGTCCAGCGCCCACCGGCCCAGCTCGGTGGCGTAGCCCCGGCCCCACGAGTCGGGGTGCAGGTGCCAGCCCACCTCGATGTCCGGGCCCACCGCGCCGTCGGTGCGCGGCAGCACCTTGAGCAGGACGCACCCGCGCACGACGTCGGTCTCCGGGTCGGCGGCCGCCCAGATCCCGCAGGGGTCGGCCGCCGCGGCGTTGCGCTGTTGGTACTCGGCGATCCGGGCCCGCGCCTGGTCCAGGTCGGTGACCGCCCGCGCGGCGCCGCCGATCCACCGGACGACCTCGTCGCGGCGGTACAGGTCGAGGCAGCGCGCCGCGTCCCGGTCCGCCCACTCCCGCAGCCGCAGCCGGGCCGTGCTGAGCTCCATCCCGCCGACGCTACCGGCGGGCCCGAGGGCCGTCACCCGGATAACCGTGCGCTCGGGCGGCCGGGGTGGCGCCGTCGGGGACGGCGCGGCGGGCGGTCAGCAGAGGCAGCCGGGCAGGTAGCCCAGCGGGTCCACCGGCTGGCCGTCGAGCCGGACCTCGAAGTGCAGGTGGTTGCCGGTGGAGGCGCCGGTGGTGCCGACCCGGCCGATGAGCTGGCCGGCGCGGACCCACCGGCCGGCCGAGACCAGGATCTGCGACTGGTGGCCGTAGCAGGTGCTGACGTACCGGCCGCCGCGCGACCCGTGCCCGATGCAGGTGAAGTTGCCGTACCCGCCGTTCCAGCCGGCGCGGATCACCTGCCCGGTCGCCGCGGCGGCGATCGGGGCGCCCCCGCCGGCCGCGAGGTCGACACCGGCGTGCAGTTGCCAGACCCGGAAGTACGGGTCGTACCGCATCCCGAAGTCGCTGCTCTTCCAGCCCGCGACGGGCATCATCAGCCGGCCGCCCACCTGGAGCCGCGGGCCGCCCCGCCAGCCGCGGAGCTGCGCGGCGATCCGCGCTTCCTCCGCGCGGACGGCGGCGTACCGGGCGAGGCTGGCCCGCCGCTCCTGCCGGGCCACGGCCAGTGCCGCGGTCCGGCGGCGGACCAGCACCGCGACCGCGGCGGCGGCGGACTCGGCGGCCGCCTCGGCGGCGCGGGCGACGGCCAGCGCCGCGTCGGCCTGCCGGCGGGCGGTGACGGCGACCCGGCGCAGCAGTTCGGCCCCGTTGGCGGCCTGGCGGGCGCGCATCCGCATCCCGAGGAGCCGCTGGACGGCGGCGTGCTGCTCGGCGACGATGCGGTCGGCGTAGCCCGAGCGCACGGAGAGGTCCTGCGGCGAGGTGGCGTCGAGCAGGGCGTTGAACCGGACCAGGCCGGCGCCGCGGTACGTCAGGCTGATCATTTCGCTGGACTTGGCCCGGGCCGCCTCGACCTCGGCCTGCCGCAGCGCGTACCGCTGCTCGGCCGCGGCCACCTTGGCCGCGGCGTCCGCGGCCCGGCGGCGGGCGGTGGCGGCCTTGGCGCTGGCCCCGGCGACCACGCCGCGGGCGGAGGCCACCTTCATCCGCGCCCCGGGCAGGGCGGCCTCGGCCGCCCCGAGCTGCTGGAACGCCGCCTGTGCCCGGGCCGTCGCGCCCTCCAGCACCGACGACGCGCGGACCGCCTGGCGGTGCAGGCGCTCGGCGTCCGCCCGCGGGTCGGCGGCGCCGGGCGGGGCGGGGCCGAGCACGGCCGTGCCGGCGACGGCGCCGGCCAGCGCCGCCCCGATGTACCGCCGCGCCCGCTCCCGCCGCGAAGTCACGCCCCGACGGTAGCCGAGTCACTTGCGTCCGTCAGGGAACTTCCGCCGAATCCAGCACCATCGCTGCCGGCTACACGCGCAGGTAGAAGCGCAGGGTCACCCAGGCGGTGACCGCGCTGACCAGCGCACCGACCCCGGTCATCAGGCCGAACGCCTCCCAGACCGTGGACCAGTTGACCGGCGTCAGCAGCTCCGTCAGCGACTGGAGCGAGCCCTGGAACAGGAGGAACTGGGCGGCCACCAGCGCCAGGAAGGCCAGGATCGAGCCGAACAGGCCGGCGAAGACCGCCTCCAGCACGAACGGGGACTGGATGAACCAGTTCGAGGCGCCGACCAGCTTCATGACCGCGACCTCGCGCCGCTTGTTGAACGCCGCCACCTGGATCGTGTTGCCGACGAGCATCAGCGCCGCCAGCGCCATGACCGTCGCGGCGACCAGCGCCAGCTTCTGGACCGCCCCCAGAATCTTGAAGATCTTGTCCAGCAGGCGCCGCTGGTCGACGATCTGGTCGATCCCCGGCTGGCCGTTGTACCGGTTGAAGACCTGCTCGAACTGCTGCGGGTCCTTCAGCTTGACCCGGTACGACTCCGGCAGGTCCTGCGCGGTGACCGCGCTGACCAGGTCGGGGGCGTCGCTGAAGATGCGCTTGAAGTTCTCCAGCGCCATCTCGCGGGTCTCGTGCACCGTGTCCTGCGCGCGGACCAGCGGGTCGCCGTCGAGCTGGGAGCGCAGGTTGAGCCGCTGCTCCTCGGTGACGGTCGGTGACAGGAAGATGGAGACTTCCAGCTTGGCGTAGTAGTACTCCTCCATCTGGCCGACCTGCCGGTACATGATGTAGCTGGCACCGACCATCGTCAGCGACACCGCCATGGTGATGATCATGGCGACGGTCATCGTCACGTTGCGCCACAGTCCGACCAGGACCTCGGACAGGACGTACTTCGCGCGCATCGGGCTTTCCTTCCGTTGCGATCCGCGGTCCGCGGGTCAGGCGACCCCGGCCGGGCAAGTCTGTGGTGGTCGGACGGCTCAGCCGTAGACGCCGCGCGCCTGGTCGCGGACGATCCGGCCCGTGTCGATCTCGATGACGCGGCGGCGCATCTGGTTCACGATGTTCGAGTCGTGGGTGACCATCACGACCGTCGTGCCGGTCCGGTTGATCCGGTCCAGCAGCCGCATGATCTCGACCGAGGTGTCCGGGTCGAGGTTTCCGGTCGGCTCGTCGGCCAGCAGGATCAGCGGCCGGTTGACGAACGCCCGGGCCACGGCCACCCGCTGCTGCTCGCCGCCGGACAGCTCGTGCGGGTACCGGTGCTCCTTGCCGCCGAGGCCGACCAGCTCCAGCACCTCCGGGACCACCCGGCGGGCCACGGCCTTCGTCTTGCCGATGACCTCCAGGGCGAACGCCACGTTCTCGTACGCCGTCCGGTTCGGCAGCAGGCGGAAGTCCTGGAACACGCAGCCGATCGTCCGGCGGAACGACGGCACCCGCCAGGAGCGCATCGTGGTCACGTCCTTGCCGTTGACGACCACCCGACCACTGCTCGGCGCGACCTCGTGCAGCAGCAGCTTGATTATGGTCGACTTGCCGGAGCCGGACGGGCCGATGAAGAAGACGAACTCGCCCTTCTCGATGGCCACGCTCACGTCGTCCAGCGATGGCCGCGACGCCTTGGGGTACGTCTTCGTCACACGCTCAAGCTGAATCACGGGAGTGGAGTCTACGCGGTGTCACGCGAACGCCAAGTCCGGCGGCGACCAATCGACGCTTATGCGTGGGGTGACCGACATGTTCGGCACACAGGGTGATCCCGCCGCGCCAATGGGCTGATCAGGAGCCGGCGATCTGGCGCTGCTTGCGCCAGCGGATGCCCGCCTCGATGAACCCGTCGAGGTCCCCGTCGAGGACCCCGCTGGGGTTGCCCGTCTCGTGCTCGGTCCGCAGGTCCTTGACCATCTGGTAGGGGTGCATGACGTACGAGCGCATCTGGTCGCCCCACGAGCCGGCCGCGTCCGCCTTCAGGCCCTCCATCCGGGCCTGCTCCTCCTGGCGCTTGCGCTCCAGCAGCCGGGCCTGGAGGACCCGCATGGCGCTGGCCTTGTTCTGGAGCTGCGACTTCTCGTTCTGGCAGGTGACCACGATGCCCGTGGGCACGTGGGTCAACCGGACCGCGGAGTCGGTCGTGTTGACCGACTGGCCGCCCGGGCCGGACGAGCGGTACACGTCCACCCGGATCTCGTTCTCCGGGATGTCGATGTGGTCGGTCTGCGCGACCACGGGCAGGACCTCGACCCCGGCGAAGCTGGTCTGCCGGCGCCCCTGGTTGTCGAACGGGCTGATCCGCACCAGCCGGTGCGTACCGGACTCCACGCTCAGCGTCCCGTACGCGTACGGCGCCTTCACCGCGAAGGTCGCCGACTTCAGGCCGGCCTCCTCGGCGTAGGAGGTCTCGAAGACCTCGGTGGCGTAGCCGTGGCGCTCGGCCCAGCGCAGGTACATCCGCATCAGCATCTCGGCGAAGTCCGCGGCGTCGACGCCCCCGGCGCCCGCCCGGATGGCCACCAGCGCCTCCCGGGAGTCGTACTCGCCGGAGAGCAGGGTGCGGACCTCCATCTCCTCGATGGCCTTGCCCAGCGACGCCAGCTCGGCGGCGACCTCGTCCAGCGAGCCGGCGTCGCCCGCGTCCTCCGCCAGCTCCAGCAGGATCGCGGCGTCGTCCAGCCGCCCGCGCAGCCCCGCCAGCCGGCCGATCTCGCCGTTGACGTACGAGAGCTTGGAGGTGACCTCCTGGGCGCGCGCCTGGTCGTCCCACAGGCCGGGCTCGGAGGCCTGCTCCTCCAGGGCCACCTTCTCGCGGCGGAGGCTGTCCAGGTCCAGGACGGCCTCGATGGTGCGCATCGTGGCGTCCAGGGCCTTGAGCGTGTCGGCGAAGTCAGCAGCGGTCACAGCCGACCAGCCTACCGGCAGCCGGCTTGCGCGCCGGCACGCCCGGGCGGACCCGTGCCGCGGCCCACAGCGGGGCCACGGGCGCCGGTCCGCCCGGCGGGTGCGCGGACTAGACGGTCTTGAGCCAGGACAGCGCCGCCTTGTGGTACGCCACCGCGAACTCCAGCGCCGCGGCGCCGTGCTCGTCGCCGCCCTTGCGGGCCTCCTTCGCCTGGTCGCGGACCCGGCTGACGGCGTCGGTGTGGTACTCCTGCGCGCCCTCCTTGAGCTGCTTGAGCTGACTGGCGCTGTGCTGGGCGGCGAAGGCCACCCGCAGCGCCGTCGGGTTGCGCAGGGCGTCCCGGCCGGGCTGCTCGCCGAGCCACTTGCTGAAGGCCCGCTTGCCCGACGCGGTGATCGCGTAGGGCTGGGAGGAGCGCGGCCCGGGCTTGCCGAGCCGGACGTAGCCGAGATCGGCCAGGACCGGGAGCTCCCGGTACACCTGGCTGCGGGTCATCGACCAGTACGGGCCGAGACGGCGCTCGGCCTCGGCCATGAGCTGGCCGCCGGTCATCGGACCGCTGTGCAGCAGGCCCAGCAGGGCCGCAGCGGTCGGGTTGATCACAGAATCTGCCATGGCTCCAAATTGCCATAATTTAGGAACAAGGTCCAAGATATCCGATTTTTTCCTTTAGGCGTTTTCCCCATAGGACTGTCAACACCCCACAGTCGCCGTAGGACCAGCCCCCTGAGGGATGACAGACGGACCTCTTTGGGGTATTTCGTCCGATTATCCCGCGGCGCGGAGGTCGGCGGGCCGGTCGGGTCTGGTACCGCGGGGCGGCGCCGGCCTCCCGGGGCGTGACCCGGGGTCGCGGGCGCGGCTCCGCCGGGATTCGGACAGCAGGGTCGTCCGCGCAGGCGGCGCCGGGCGGGCCCGTCGCCGGGTCGGCCAGCAGGGCGGCGCGGACCGTCGCCAGCGTGCGCGCCGGACGGGCCAGCAGGTCCGGGGCGGTGAAGCGCAGCAGCGTCCAGCCGGCCAGGTGCAGCGCGTGGGCCCGGCGCAGGTCCCGGGCGGACGTCGCGCGGTCGCGGCGGTGCCCGCCGTCGTACTCCAGGCCCAGCCGCCGGTCGGGGTACGCCAGGTCCAGCCGGGTGCGCAGCGCGCCGTGCCGGACCTCGTGCTGGGCGACCGGGCGCGGCAGCCCGGCCTGGCACAGCAGCAGGCGCAGCCGGGTCTCCATCGGAGACTCGGCCAGCGGCTCCGCCAGCGCCAGCGCCGCCCGCAGGCCCGGCAGGCCCGGCCAGCCCGCCCGCGCGGCGGCGTACGCGGCCAGCGCGGGCAGGGACACGAGCGCGCGGTGGGTGAACGTGTCCAACGTCGCCACGGCGTCCCCCAGCGGGAGCCGCCGGGCCAGGTCGAAGGCCGTCCGCAGCGGGGTGGTCACGGGCAGGCCGGCGCACGTCGCGCGGTCCGCCTCCGGCACCGGGGAGTGCCGGACCGCCAGCCGGGCGTGCGCGGTCAACCGCCGGTCCGGCGGTACGGCGACGGCCACCCGGCCGGACCGCGGCGGCTCGGCCGCGCCCCACAGGAACGCCGCGGTCCACTCCGCCAGCACCCCGCCGGCCGGCAGGACCAGCGCCGCCGCCTCGCACCAGGTGCGGTAGTCCAGCGGTACGTCGGACCCGATGGCCACGCCCGGCAGCAGGCGCCGCCACCGGGGGCCCCGCAGCACCCCGGCCGGTACCCCCGCCGCCACGGCCGCCCCCACCCGCACGGGCCGCCCGCCCCGGAAACCGCCCGCCTGTCCCCGCACCGGCCCCACCCCTCACCCCGCCCGGGCGGGCCACTGCCGGCACCGGCCGCGCACGCGCCCACCGCGCACGCGGCCCCCGGGGAAGGTCCCCACCCCGGGGGCCGCGTGCGGCACCACCAACCACCACGTCCGCCCACCCTGCACCCCCGCGCCCCCTGCCGCAGTCACCTAACCGACAGCGGACCCCTCGCCCGTGGATTTCTGTCGCTCAGGCCGGCCCGCCCGGCAGAAACCGACGGGCCGCCGGCGGGACACGCGGGTCCCGGGGCCCGGGTTCGACGGTTGAGGTGGGTGGGTCAGAGGTGGGTGCGCAGTTCCCAGAGTTCCGGGTAGAAGCGGATCGGGGTGCGGGAGCGCAGGTAGTCGCCGCCGGCCGAGCCGCCGGTGCCCGCCTTCATGCCGATCTGCCGCTCCGCCATCACCACGTGCCGCGCCCGCCAGAGCGCGCACGCCTGGTCGTGGGCCACCATCGCCTCGGCCAGGTCCCACAGCGCGCCGTACCGCTCCCGGTCGCCCGCGATCGCCGTGTACGCCGCGATCCGCTCCTGCCCGCTGTCCACGGCGAAGCCCGCCTTCGCCAGTACCGCCAGGAACCCGTCCCAGAGGCTGGGCTCCTCCAGCCGGCGCCGCAGCCGGGTCCGCTCGGCCTCGGACAGGCCCTTGAACCGGCGCAGGTACCCCGGATCCTTCGCCCCGGACAGGAACTCGATCTCCCGGAACTGCGCCGACTGGAAGCCGGAGGCCGGGGCCAGCTTGTGCCGGAACACGACGAAGTCCTGCGGGGTCATCGTGTCGATGACGTCGACCTGGCCGACGAGGGTGCGCTGGATGACCAGGCACCGTTCGAGGCGGACCCGCGGCAGGTACGCCTCGCCGGTCAGCATCCGGTCGCGGGCGTCGTCCAGCTCGTGCAGCATGAGCTTGAACCACAGCTCGTACACCTGGTGGATCGTGATGAACAGCAGCTCGTCGTGGGCCGCCGGGTCCGACTCCAGGACCTGCTGGTCCAGCAGCTCCCGCACCCGCAGGTACGAGCCGTAGGTCAGCCGGCCGCCCTGCTCGCCGAAGTCGACCAGGCCCTCGTTCGCGGCGCCGCCGTACCCGCTCTCACCAGTGCTCATGACCGTGACGCTACGCCGTCGGCCGCCCCCGAGGTCAGTGAGAAAGAGATCACAAACGGCGGCGCCCGGACCCGGGCGCCGCCGTTTACGGCCTGGTCAGCCCATGTGCGGGTAGCGGTGGTCGGTCGGCGCGGCGAAGGTCTCCTTGATCGTCCGGGGGGAGATCCAGCGGGCCAGGTTGTGCCAGGAGCCGGCTTTGTCGTTGGTGCCGGAGGCGCGGCCGCCGCCGAACGGCTGCTGCCCCACCACGGCGCCGGTGGGCTTGTCGTTGATGTAGAAGTTGCCGGCCGCGAAGCGCAGGGACTCGCTGGCCTCGGCGACGATCTGCCGGTCGGTGGCGAAGATCGAACCGGTCAGCGCGTACGGCGCCGCCGACTCCGCCTGGGTCAGGGTCTCGCGCCAGCGGGCGTCGTCGTAGACGTGGACGCCCAGGATCGGCCCGAAGTACTCGGTCGTGAAGATCTCGTGCGTCGGGTCGGTGCCCTCGACGACCGTGGGCCGCACGAACCAGCCCTCGCTGTCGTCGGCGGTCCCCCCGGCCACGACCGTGCACTCGGCCGACTTGCGGATCCGGTCCAGGGCGTCGGAGTTGCGGGCGAACGAGCGGGCGTCGATGACCGCGCCGCCGAAGTTGCCGAAATCGGCGACGTCGCCGTAGGTCAGGCTCTCGGCGGTGGCGGCCAGCCGGTCGCGCAGGCCGCCCTCCCAGAGCGAGCGCGGCACGTACGCCCGGGAGGCGGCCGAGCACTTCTGGCCCTGGTACTCGAAGGCGCCGCGGATCAGTGCGGTGTGCAGCGCGTCGGCGTCGGCGCTGGCGTGGGCGAAGACGAAGTCCTTGCCGCCGGTCTCGCCGACCAGGCGCGGATAGGTGCGGTACCGGGAGATGTTCTCCCCGACCGTCTTCCACAGGTGCTGGAACACCCGGGTCGAACCGGTGAAGTGGATGCCGGCCAGGTCGGCGTCGGCCAGCGCCACGTCGGAGACGGCGATGCCGTCGCCGGTCACCATGTTGATCACGCCCGGGGGCAGGCCGGCCGCCTCGAACAGGCGCATCGTGAAGTGCGCGGAGAACTGCTGCGTCGCGCCCGGCTTCCAGACGACGGTGTTGCCCAGCAGGGCCGGGGCGGCGGGCAGGTTCGCGGCGATGGCGGTGAAGTTGAACGGGGTGATCGCGTAGACGAACCCCTCCAGCGGCCGGTGGTCGAACTGGTTCCACACGCCCGGCGAGGACAGCGGCTGCTCGGCGAGCAGCCGGCGGCCGAAGGCGACGTTGAACCGCAGGAAGTCGATCAGCTCGCAGGCGGCGTCGATCTCGGCCTGGAGGCATGTCTTGGACTGCCCGAGCATGGTGGCGGCGTTGAGCGTGTCCCGCCAGGTACCGGCGAGCAGGTCCGCGGCCCGCAGGAAAATCGCGGCCCGGTCCTCGAACGACAGCCGGCGCCACGCCGGGGCGGCCTCCTTGGCCGCGGCGACGGCGGCCTGCGCGTCGGCGGCGGTGGCGTTGCCCGTGACGCCGAGGACGTGCGCGTGCCGGTGCGGCTGGACGACGTCGATCCGGTGGCCCCCGGCCATCCGCTGCGCGCCCGCGATCGTCATCGGCAGGTCGATCCGCTCGCTGGCGAGCGTTCTCAGTCGGGCGGCGAGGCTGGCCTGCTGCGCGCTGCCGGGCGCGTAGTCGCGCACCGGCTCGTTGCGCGGTTCGGGCACGGCAATGACGGCGTCCATTCAGATACTCCTATGACTTCACGCGGCGACGACCTCCATCCTGCCATGCAGGCCACGCCCTGGTAGCCCGCCCGGCCGGGCCTGCGACACGCCGGCCGGATCGTCCGCGCGCGTCCGGTTGCCGGCTGTTCGTCCGACCCCGCGCCGGGGTGCGGCCGGGCCGCCGCCGGACCCACGTAGCCTGGCCGGATCCACCGGACACCGAGCACGGGAGGACCGCAGCGTGCAGCAGCTCAGCAGCGTGCAGCAGCAGACCAGGACGCCGCCGACGCGGCGCCGCGCGGCGCTGGCCGGACTCGGCGCGCTCGCGGTCGCGTGGCTGGCCGGCACGGCGTTCTCCGCGCACGTCACCATCGCCGGGGAGACGGGGGCGGTGGCGCTGACGGCGGCGGCGTACGCGCTGCCCGGCGTCGTCGCGGCGGCGCTGGTGGCGGGCGCGGCGGCGGCGCTGATCGCCCTGCGGGCCTGGGACCCGCCCGCCGCGCGGGCCGCCGGCGCCCGGTGCGCAGTGGCGCTGGCCGCCGGGGTCGGCGTGGGCGCGGCGGCCGCGGCGGCGTTCCTGGCCGCGGCGCCGACCGCGCCGCACCGCACGCTGGTGGCCGCCACGCTCGCGGCCGCCGCGACGGTCGGCGGCGCCTGGGGCTGGCCGCGCGCCGCCGAGGTGGTGGCCGCCGGGGTGGCGGCGGCGCTCGGGGCGTTCGCCGTCGGGTGGGGGCTGAGCCTGGCGAAGGGGCCGGTACAGGGGTTCCTCGGCGGCGGCGACGACGCGGCCGGGCGGATCACCGCGGAGGGGCGGTCCGCCATCCTGGCGGCGGTGCTCAGCGGCGTGGTGGCGGGGCTGGTGGCCTACGGCTGGCTCGGGCGGCGGGCCGGGCACTGGTCGCGGTACCTGCTGGCCGGCGCCACGCCGGGGCTGGTCCTCCTGCTCGGCGAGGTGATCGTCCGGGTCGGCGGGGCGTCGCTGGTGACGATGACCCGCCAGATCAGCGACGCGGACGCCACCCTGCAGAGCTGGCTGGACGGCTCCCGCCTGAACAACGCGCTCGTGGTGCTGTTCCTCGGCGCGATCACCGCCCTGCTCTGCGCCGGCCGGGCCCTCCCCCGGCCGGGCCCGGCTGACCCCGACCCCGCCTGACCCCGACCGCGGTCAGGGCAGGTGCGGCAGTTCGCTGGGGTCGTACCACGCCAGCTCGTGGTCCTCGGTGGCGTCCACCGTGAAGCGCGCGTCCTCGTCGCCGGCCTCCGCCGCCGGGAGCGCCGCCACGGCCGCCGTCACGTCGGCGACCGCCTCCTCGGTGTCCAGGTGGACCGCCGCCACGGCCGCCAGCGGCACCGGCGCCGACACGGTGACGTCGCTGGTGCCCAGGTCCCGGCCGCGCGCGTCCACGGCCGCGGCCGGCAGGTCGACGGCGACCACGGCCCGCCGGCAGGGCGTGCCCGGGGCGGCGGCCAGCAGCGGCAGGGCGGCCTGGGCCGCGCGGGTGAAGGCGACGTACTCCAGCTCCTCCTCGTCGCCCTCGGCGTACCACTCGCGCAGCGCCGGGGTCACCGCGTGCGGGCGCAGCCCCGCCACGGCCAGCTCGCCGCCGTCGCGGAGGGCGGCCAGGGTGGCCGTGGTCGCCGGCAGGTAGACGCGGACCCGGTCTGCCGCCATGTCTCACCTCGTGTCCTCGGGCGGGGCCGGACGGGCGCCGCGTGCACGGCCGACGGCGGGAGCACCGCCGGCCCAGTGCGACACTAGTGGTCCCGTCGCCCGGTGGCGGCGGCGCCGGGCGACGCGCCCGGCGGGATGTCGGGCGGAGCGGGGAGGGCGAGGCGATGACGCCGAGGTTCCTGCTGCTGGCCGAGGTGGCCGCCGAGCTGAACGTCTCGGACTCGCAGGTCTACCACATGGTGCGCAGCGGCGAGCTGCCCGCGATCAAGATCGGCGGACGCGGCCAGTGGCGGGTCGAGCGCGCGCAGTTGGAGGAGTACATCGCGCGCAAGTACGTGGAGACGGCGAGCTGGGTGCGCGACAACCCGCTCGGCGCCGACGAGTAGCCGCCCCGCTCTCCCACCGTCCCGGTCGGATCGGTCGGCGTTGACCAAAATGGACATGCGTTGGTAGCTTGTCGAAGGCAAACGTAGGTAAACGCAGGGATCGGCGGCTCCCCAGGCCGACTCCACCGAGGTTGACGGGGGCGCCATGACGGCTGTCCATCCACCGGTGCGGTCCGGGCCGCTCATCCGGGTACTGCCGACGCCGCGCACCGAACCGCCCTACGACGACGAGTGCGACGCGCCGCCCGCCCTGCCGGGGCAGCTCCGCCTGCCGTGGGCACCGGCGGCGCCGCGTCCCCGCACGGACCTCTCCGGAACGGGCGCCGCCGGGGCCGCCGACGCCGGTGTCGGTACTGCCGGTGTCGGTACTGCCGATGTCGGTGCTGCCGATGTCGGTACTGCCGATGTCGGTGCTGCCGATGTCGGTGCTGCCGATGTCGGTGCTGCCGGGGCGCGGCTGGCCGCCTGGCGGTTCGCGGCGCGGTACGCCGAGATCCTCGACGAGCGGCGGCCGGTCGGGCACCTCGGGCCGGTGGCCTGTCCCGCCGCCCTGGCGCAGCTCATGGCCGACGCGCTGCACGCCCGCGCCCACCTGCGGGACCTCGCCGCCGCCCGGCGCCCCGGGGGCGGGCGCGCGGGGCGGCGTCCCGCGGGCAGGCCGGCGGCCACGGTCACCGCGGGACGGCCGCTCGTGTCCCGCCCCTGCGCGGGCGTGCTCGACGCCGTGGTGGTGCTCCGCCTGCGTTCGGGGGCCGCGCGGTCGCTGGCCTTCCGGCTCCGGTACGACGCGGGCGCCTGGCGGGCGTCCGAAGCCACCCTGGTGGGCGCCACCCCGCCGCGGGACGCCGCCACCAGTCCGTGATCCACCCGCCGGACCGGCCGGACGGCGGGCGCGGAGTCCCGGCCGGTACACCCCTCGGCGCCCGACCCCGCGCGAGGCACCCGCCGCCACGGCGGCGGCTCCGACGCCACAGCGACTGCGGCCGGCACCCCGGGAAAGGGGTACCGGCCGCGTGGGTCGCAGGCGGAACTACGCCGAGGCGCCGTGGCAGCGCTTGTACTTCTTGCCCGAACCGCAGTAGCAGGGCGCGTTGCGCGACGGACCGCCGCCGCCGCTGGCCCGCGCCGGACCGGCGCCGTCCTCGCCGCCGCCGAGCAGCGCCGGGGCCGGCCGGGCGATCTGCGGGGCTCCGCTGCCGGCCTCCCCGTCGATCGTCGGCGCGGTGTACTGCAGGTTGCGCGGCTGCCGGCGGTCCGCGCCGAGGCCCTTGGCCTGGATCCCGACGGGCGACTCCTCCGCCAGGTCCACGGCCTGCTCCGGGTCCAGGGAGATCGCCGGCGCCTCCTCGACCTTGACCTCAAGGTTGAACAGGAAGCCGACGGCCTCCTCCTTGATGCCCTCCATCATCTGGGCGAACATGTCGAAGCCCTCGCGCTGGTACTCCACCACCGGGTCGCGCTGGGCGTACGCGCGCAGGCCGACGCCCTCCTGGAGGTAGTCCATCTCGTACAGGTGCTCGCGCCACTTGCGGTCGATGACCGACAGCAGCACCTGGCGCTCCAGTTCGCGCAGCGCCTCGGGGCCCAGCTCCTCCTCGCGGCGCGCGTACGCCTCCTGGGCGTCGGTCTTGAGGCGGGCGACGAGGAAGTCGGCGTCCATCGCGGCGCGGTCGCCGGTCTCCTCCTCCAGCTCCTCGACCGTCACGCCGACCGGGTAGATCTGCTTCAGCGCCGTCCAGAGCTGGTCGAGGTCCCAGTCCTCGGGGTACTTGTCGGCGACGGCGCCCTGCACGTACCCCTCGACCACGTCGTCGACCATCGGCTGGACCTGGGCGTGCATGTCCTCGCCGTCGAGCACCCGGCGGCGCTCCTTGTAGATGACGACGCGCTGCTTGTTCATGACCTCGTCGTACTTGAGGACGTTCTTGCGGATCTCGGCGTTCTGCGCCTCGATCTGGGTCTGCGCGTTCTTGATCTGCTTGGAGACCATCTTGGACTCGATCGGGACGTCGTCGGGCACATTCAGCCGCGACATGATCGCCTCGACGGCGCCCGAGCGGAACCGGCGCATCAGCTCGTCCTGGAGGGAGAGGTAGAAGCGGGACTCGCCCGGGTCGCCCTGCCGGCCGGACCGGCCGCGGAGCTGGTTGTCGATCCGGCGCGAGTCGTGCCGCTCGGTGCCCAGCACGTACAGGCCGCCCGCGTCGGTGACCTCCTCGGCCTCGGCGCGGCACTGCTCCTTGAACCGGGGCAGCACCTCCTCCATCGCCTTGGCGTACTCCTCCGGGTGCTCCTCGGCGTTGATCCCCCGGTGGTGCAGCTCGGAGGTGGCCAGGTACTCGGGGTTGCCGCCGAGCAGGATGTCGGTACCGCGGCCGGCCATGTTCGTGGCGACGGTGACCGCCGCCTTCCGCCCGGCCTGGGCGATGATCTCGGCCTCGCGGGCGTGGAACTTGGCGTTGAGGACGTTGTGCTGGACGCCGCGGCGGCGCAGGAGCTGGCTGAGGATCTCCGACTTCTCCACCGACACCGTGCCGACCAGCACCGGCTGTCCCTCGGCGTGCCGCTCGGCGATGTCCTCCACGACGGCCTCGTACTTGGCCTTCTCCGTGCGGTAGATGACGTCCGAGCGGTCGAGGCGCTGCATGTCGCGGTGGGTCGGGATGCTGACGACGCCGACGTCGTAGACCTTGTTGAACTCGCTGGCCTCGGTCTGCGCGGTGCCGGTCATGCCCGAGAGCTTGCTGTACAGCCGGAAGTAGTTCTGGAGGGTGATCGTGGCCAGGGTCTGGTTCTCCTGCTTGATCTCCACCCCCTCCTTGGCCTCGATGGCCTGGTGCATGCCCTCGTTGTACCGGCGGCCGTGCAGGATGCGCCCGGTGAACTCGTCGACGATGAGGACCTCGCCGTCGTCGCTGACGATGTAGTCCTTGTCCTTCTTGTAGAGCTCCTTGGCCTTGATGGCGTTGTTCAGGTAGCCCACGAGCGGGGTGTTCACCGACTCGTACAGGTTGTCGATGCCGAGCCGGTCCTCGACCTTGGCGACGCCGCGCTCGGTGACGGCGATGGTGCGCTTGGCCTCGTCGACCTCGTAGTCGCCGGTGCCCGGCTGGCCGTCCTTGCCGGCCTCGCCGCGCTCCAGCCGCTTCACGACCGCGGCGAACTCGCCGTACCAGCGGGCCGAGTGCTCGGCCGGGCCGGAGATGATCAGCGGGGTGCGGGCCTCGTCGATGAGGATCGAGTCGACCTCGTCGACGATCGCGAAGTTGTGCGCGCGCTGGACCAGGTCCTCGGCCGACCACGCCATGTTGTCGCGCAGGTAGTCGAAGCCGAACTCGTTGTTCGTGCCGTACGTGATGTCGCACTCGTACGCGGCGCGGTGCTCGGCCGGCGTCTGGTTCGGCAGGATGACGCCGACCGACAGGCCGAGGAACTGGTGGATCCGGCCCATCCACTCCGCGTCGCGCTTGGCCAGGTAGTCGTTGACGGTGATGACGTGCACCCCGTCGCCGGACAGCGCGTTGAGGTACGCGGGCAGGACGCAGGTCAGGGTCTTGCCCTCACCGGTCTTCATCTCGGCGATGTTGCCGAAGTGCAGGGCCGCGCCGCCCATGACCTGCACGTCGTAGTGCCGCTGGCCGAGCACCCGGGAGGCCGCCTCGCGGGCCACCGCGAACGCCTCGGGCAGGAGGGAGTCCAGGGACTCGCCGTCGGCGTACCGGGACCGGAACTGGTCGGTCTGCTCCCGCAGCTCCCCGTCCGTCATGCCGGTGTAGTCGTCCTCGATCGAGTTGACCGCGGTGGCGACGGCTTTCAGCCGGCGCAGCATACGGCCCTCACCGGCACTGAGGAGCTTTTCCAAGATCGTCACGGCTCTGCACTCCCTACCCTGTCAACGGCCCCATCGTAGGCGGAGTTCGGCGGCGCGCGTCCACCGCGGCCGGAACCCGACACGGGGGACTCCCCGGCCGTCGGTCGATAAACAGGTGGAGATGCCCGGCCATTCCCGCCAGGATCGGGGGATGGAGCCGGGACGGATCAGCGCGGACGGCCTCGTCCTGCGCCCGTGGAGATCGACCGACGTGGCGGCCGTGACCGCCGCCTGCCAGGACCCCCTGATCCCCCGCTGGACCGACGTACCCAGCCCCTACCGGCGGGAACACGCCCGGGAGTGGATCGAGGAGCAGTGCCCCGCGCAGTACGCCGCGGGCACCGCCGCACCGCTGGGCGCCTTCGACGCCGACTCCGGCGACCTGCTCGCCTCCTGCGGTTTCGTCGCCCTCGACCGCGCCGCCGGGGAGGCCGAGGTCGGATACTGGACAGTCGCCGCCGCCCGCGGGCGCGGCGTGGCCGAGCGGGCCGCCCGCGCGCTGCTCGGCTGGGGCTTCGGCACCCTGGGCCTGGAGCGGGTGACCTGGCGCGCCGAGGTCGGCAACCACGCCTCCCGGCTGGTCGCGCTGCGGCTGGGCTTCCAGCTCGGCGGCGTCGACCGGGCCGCCCGCGGCGGCGACCGGCGGCGGGACATGTGGACCGCCGTCCTGCTGCCCGGCGAGCTGGCCGCCCCCGCCCCGGACCGCCCCGGCGCCCCCGGCAGCGCCGAGGCCCGGCGCGCCGCGACGTTCGGCGGCGCACAGCCCACCCTCGCCGCCCGGACCCGCGACGGCACGCCGTTCACGCTGCGGCCCGCCCGGGACGGGGACCGGGACGCGCTCGCGGCCACCTTCGCCGACCCCGAGAGCGCGGCCTGGCTCCAGGACTCGCCGCTGTCCCCCCGGGTCCGCGCGGAGCGGACCCTCGCCCACGCGGCGCAGGGGTGGGCGCGGGGCGAGGCGGTGACCATGATCGTCGCCGACGCGGCGGACCGGTGCCTGGGCTACCTGAAGTTCTGGCAGCCCGCGTCCGCGTACCCCGACGAGATGGGCTGCGGGTACGCCGTCGCGCCCGCGGCCCGGGGGCGGGGGTACGCGACGGCGGCCCTGCGCGCGGGCGCCGACTGGGCGATGCGGCACCTGGCGCTGGACCGGCTGGAGTGGTACGCCTACGTCGGCAACGACGCCTCGCGCGCCGTGGCCGCCCGGGCCGGCTTCCGCGAGGAGGGCGTGTCCCGGTTCGTCGACCTGGGGCGGCGCCGGGACTGCTGGCGGGCAGCCCGGCTGCGCACCGACGGAGAGGACTGACCTGTGGAGTACCCGTCCGAGGCGCTGGCGTACGGCGTGCGGCTGCGCCGGTACCGCGAGGACGACGTGCCGGCGATCGTCGCCGGCTGCGGCGACCCGCTCACCCAGCGGTTCATGCCCCTGATGCCGCGCGGCTACGACGAGGAGACGGCCCGCGCCTGGATCCGCACGGGGCTGCGCGAGCGGGCGGCCCACGGCGGGTACAGCTGGGCCGTCGCCGACCCGGCCACCGACCGGCTGCTGGCCGGCGCCGGGATGCGGGTGTCCGACAACGGCCGCAACATCGCCGAGGTCGGCTACTGGACCGTGCCCGATGCGCGCGGCCGCGGGGTGGCCACCGCGGCCACCCGGGCGCTCACCGACCTCGCCTTCGCGCACGGGATCGCCCGGCTGGAGCTGCTCAACATGTGGGCCAACGTGGGCAGCCAGCGGGTGGCGCTGGCCGCCGGGTACCGGCGCGAGGGCGAGCGCCGCGGCGTCCTGCCCGGCCCGGACGGCACGCGGCACGACGTCGTCGCGTGGGCGCGGCTGGCCACTGACGACGGCGCGCCGACGCCGCGCCTGCTGCCCGACCTGCCCGGCGGCGCGCTGGAGGACGGCGTGGTGCGCCTGCGGCCCCTCGCCGAGGGCGACGCGGCGGTCCTGCACGCCCTGCGCCGGGTGCCCGACGTGGTGGCCAGCGGCGTGCCGCCGGAGCCGCCGACCGCCGAGGACGTGACGCGGCGGTGCGTCCGGGCCGCCGGCCACTGGCTGGCGGGCACCCGGGCCGACCTGGTGATCCTCGACGCCGCCTCGGGCGAGGTCGCCGGGGACCTGGGCCTGTACTACCAGGAGCCGCTCACCGGGCAGGCGATGGTGGGCTGCTCACTGTTCCCGCGGTGGCGCGGGCGCGGGTACGCCGGCCGGGCCACGGTCCTGCTGGCACGCTGGGCCTTCGACATCGGGGTCCGGCGGCTCGTGGCCGGCGCGGCGCCGGACAACGTCGGTTCGCAGCGGACGCTGGAGCGGGTCGGCTTCCGGCGCGAGGGCCGCTCCCCCGACCGGCTGCCCGGACCGGGCGGCGGCCGCACCGACGACATCCTGTACGGACTGCTGCCCACCTACCTGACCTGACCCGCAGCGGTGCCGGGGGGCGTGCCCCGCCCCCCGGCACGCGCTCAGGCGGGTGCCGCCAGGGACATCACGCCGTAGTCGTAGCCGCGGCGCCGGTACACGACGCTCGGGCGGCCGCTCTCCTTGTCCAGGAACAGGTAGAAGTCGTGGCCGACCAGCTCCATCTGGAACAGGGCGTCGTCGACCGTCATGGGATCGGCCGGGTGCTCCTTCTCGCGCACCAGGTGCCACGGCTGGTCGTCGTGCGGCTCCGGGGCCGGCGCCATCGCCGGTACCTGCGGCGGGGCGCCCACGGTCGCGGCGACCTGGGCGACGGGCAGCCGGTGGCGGCGCTCCAGGCGGCGCCGGTCGGCCGAGCGCCGCATCCGGGTGTCGACCTTGGCGATCGCCACGTCCAGGGCGCTGTAGAAGTCCTTCGCGGCGGCCTCGGCGCGGATCACCGGGCCGCGGGTGTAGCACGTGATCTCGATGCGTTGGCAGTTGTCCGCCTGCCGGGGGTTGCGTTCGTGGTAGAGCTCGACGTCGATGCGGCTGAGCTTCTGGTCGTACCGTTCGACCTTGTGCAGCTTCTCCGCGACGTGCTCCCGGTAGTGCTCGGGCACCTCGACATTACGGCCCTTGACGACAATCTCCACGTGACCTCCCGCTCGCTAGTGACCGGGCTCGGGGGAACCTGCGTACCTCCCTCGCGAGCGGCGGCCGGGGCGGTAGCGGCAGGTGCGGAACCGAGCCGGGGCGGAACCCGTACCTCCGACGCTAGCCCGCGGTAGGACGATCGTCATCCCAAGTTCGCATGAGTTTCGCGGGAAATCTCTCCTGATCCGCCCGTATCCCCCGGCGAGGTGGCGGGATGATGAACGGGTCGGGCGGCAGCGCGCCCGCCGCGCGCCGGGCGGTGGCCGCCAGGACCGCCGCGCCCCGCACCGGGCTGCCGGCGGCGGCCAGCGCCGCCGCGCAGGCGGCCAGGGTGGCGCCGGTGGTGACCACGTCGTCGACCAGCACCACCGGCCCGGCGCCGGCCGGCAGGGGTCGGCGGAGCCGGATCGCGGCCGCGGCCACGGCCCGGCGCTCGGCGAGGCCGAGGCCGGCGGAGTCGGGGCGGTCGGCGGTGCGCAGCGGGCGGGCGAGGACGGCCGGGCGGCCGGCCGCGCGCAGCCGGCGCACGGCGTGCCGGGCCACCCGCACCAGGTGGTCGCCGTACCGGGCGCGGGCGGCCCGCGCGGTGCTCGGCACCGGCACCAGGCACACCGGCCCCGGCTCCGGGGCGACGTGCCGGACGGCGTCGGCGAGCAGGGCGCCCAGCGGTACGGCGAGCCGGTGCGCGCCGCGCTCCTTGTACGCCAGCAGCAGCCCGCGCAGCGCGCCGGCGTACCGGTCGACCGCGACCACCGGCGGCAGGCCGGGCGGCGCGGGCGCGGGCCGGGCCGCCCGGGGCACGGCCGCCGCGCACGCCGCGACGCACGCCGGGCACGCCTGGTACCGCAGGCGCCCGGGACCGCCGCAGCCGGCGCACCCGTCGGGCAGCAGCAGCTCCCAGGCGTCGTGCATCCACTCCGGCAGGCCCACGCGCTCAGCCCAGGTAGAACGGCGCGGTCGGGTACCCGCGCCGGTCGGCGCCGGGGCCGGGGTCGAGGAGTTCGGCGACGGTCACCGGCGAACCGCCGACGGTGTCGTAGCTGAGCTTGTTGGCCTCGTACATGACCGGGTCCGCGGGGCTGGTGTCGGACGGGTCGTCGACGACGGCGGAGAGCTGGGTGATGGGCTGGGTGCCCAGGCCCTGGTTGGGCAGTTGCAGCGGCTCCTGGACGGCGCCGTCGACGCTCACCGACCACACCTGCGTCTGGCCGATCCGCGGCTGCCGGCCGGCGACGGCGACGGCGCCCTGCGCGGTCCAGGCGACCGCGGTGGGGCCGGTCAGCTCGCTGAGCGGCAGCGGGGTGCGGGCGGTCAGGCTGATGGCGGTGCCGTCGGCGACGAGGGCGGCGGCGTAGAGCTGGCCGCCCGCGACGAGGACCACCCGCCGGCCGTCCGGCGCGACCGCCACCGCGGTCACCCCGCCCGGCGCGCCGGGCAGGACGGGCGCGGCGGCGGCCGAGGGCCGCACCAGCCGCAGCGCGCCGTCGACCGGGACGAGGCCGAACTCGCGCGTCGGCACCCAGGTGGGCTGGCCGACCACCCGCGCGCGCAGCGCCGTGGGCAGGATCCGGTGGAACCGGTTGGCGTCGGCGGTGGCCACGTCGACCGCGAGCCGGCCGCGGCCGGCGTCGCGCACCAGCACGCCGTACCGCCGGCTGCCGAACCGCTGGTACGCCGCCCGGACCAGTCCCCGGTAGCCGGCCGGCAGGTACGGCACCGAGACCGCGCCCGGGGACGGGCCGCCGATCTGCTGGACCCGGCCGGCGAGCAGGCACAGCCGGGCGGGCTCCTGCTCCGCGCGGTACGCGGGGTTGGCCACCAGGTACCGGCTGTCCTCGTCGCCGAACCTGTCCCGGTCCACCCGGACCGTCACCGCGTCGGCCCGGCCGGTCGGGCCGGCGAGGGTCCAGCGGAGCTGGGTGGCCAGGCGGCGGCCGTCGGTGTCCGGGGCCTGGGTCAGGTTGACGCTCCAGCGGCTGTCCTGCGACAGCACGTTGCCGACGAGGTCGGCGTCGGTGGGCAGCGCCCGGACGACCGGCCGCAGCAGCGGCGACGGGCCGCGCAGCAGCCACTGCACCAGCAGGGTCGGCCACTGGTTGCGGGGCATGTCCCGGCGGGGGACGTAGCGCACGTCGGGCACCAGGTAGGCGCCGTCGGCGGACCAGAAGTACAGCGTGCGCTGCTCGAAGTACTGCCGCAGGTCGGCCGCGGGCAGCAGGATCACCGGGGGCGCGGCGGTCAGGTACAGGCCGTCGGGGCCCTCGGCGATGTCGAACTTGTACGTCGCCGCCCGCCGCGGCCGGGGCAGCACGACGCCGTGGTCGGCCAGCTCGCCGAGGAACGTCACGTTGATCGTCGCCTCGAAGCCGCCGGGCCGCGGGTCGATGGCCATGTCCTCGTCGAGGTCGACGACGTGCACCGTCGCCGGGGGCTCCCAGCGCGAGCGCAGCGGCGCGTCCCCGAACGAGCGGACCCGCTTCGCCGCCTCCACCGGGTCGCCCGCGGCCGCGGACAGCATGGTCCGCATGAACTCCTTCGGGTCCCGGACGGACGCCCGCTGCGCCAGCGGCCAGGTGCCCTCGTCGCCGGCCGGCAGGGCCGCGTCGCCGACCCGCTCCTGGACGACGACGTCGCTGGTCCCGGGCAGCCCGCAGCCGGCGAGGCCGGACAGCAGGGCGAGGCAGGACAGGGCGGACAGGGCGGCGCGGGTCCGGGGCCGCGCGCGGTTCACGGCGCCGCCTCCGGCGCCGGGCCGATGCCCTCCGTGACGGCCGCGTCGGCGGGGACCAGCGGCAGCGGCGCGGCGATCAGCCGGTCGCCGCCGCGCAGCGGCAGGGTGAGCCGGAACTGGGCGCCGCCGCCGGGGGTCCCCCAGGCCTCCAGCCAGCCGCCGTGCAGCCGGGCGTCCTCCAGGCTGATGGACAGGCCGAGGCCGGTCCCCCCGGTCTGCCGGGCGCGGGAGGGGTCGGCGCGCCAGAACCGGCTGAACACGAGCTTCTCCTCTCCCGGCTTCAGGCCGACGCCGCGGTCCCGGACCGCGATGGCCACCGCGGCGTCGCCGGCCGCCAGCGTCACCTCGACGGGGGCGCCCTCGGCGTGCTCGATGGCGTTGCCGACCAGGTTACGCAGCACCCGTTCGATCCGGCGGGGGTCGACGTCGGCGATGACGGCGGACTCGGGCACGTCGAGCCGGACCGGTGCCCCGGCCGAGCGCGCCAGCCCGGCGAACTGGTCGGCGACGCGGCGCAGCATCGGCACGAGGTCGGTCGGCTCCAGGTCGAGCACCGCGAAGCCCGCGTCGAACCGGCTGATCTCCAGCAGGTCCGACAGCAGGCTCTCGAACCGGTCCAGTTCGGCCTGGAGCAGCTCGGCGCTGCGGGTGACCGCGGGCGAGAACTCGTCCCGCTCGCTGAAGATCAGGTCGGCGGCCATCCGCACGGTGGTCAGCGGCGTGCGCAGCTCGTGCGAGACGTCGGAGGTGAACCGCCGCTGGAGCCGGGACATCTCTTCCAGCCGGACGATCTGCCGCTGCAGGTTGCCGGCCATCTGGTTGAACGACGCGGCCAGCAGGGCCAGGTCGTCCTCGCCGCGGACGCTCATCCGCTGGTCGAGCAGGCCGGCCGACAGGCGCTGGGCGGTGCGGGCGGCGACGCGGACCGGGTTCACCACCATCCGGGTGACCAGGTTGGCCAGGACGGCGAGCAGGGCGATGAGGGCCAGGCCGGTGACCAGGACGGTGAACTGGATCTGCCGGGCGAAGTCGTCCTGGGTGCTCAACGGCCAGATGTAGTAGAGCTGCATCGTGCCGAAGCGGGTGACCAGCGGGGCGCCGTACACCAGGTACTTGACCGGCCTGCCGGTGACCGTGCCGGTGCGCACCTGGTACGCCAGCCGGCTCTCCTGCGCGACCTGGCGCTCCAGCTCCGCGCTGATCAGCGGGGTGACGTCGAGGGCCTGCTCGGAGGAGGTCGGACGCAGGTCGGGCAGGTTGCGGGCCTTGAAGGCGACGATCGGGCCGCCCGGCTGGCTGGGGCGGCTCGGGCTGCCGGCCAGGAAGTACGCGGTCTGGCTGAGGGTGCCGGGCAGCCGCGGGTCGGCCGGGTGGCCGTGCACCGAGAGCTGGCCCTCGGCGTACGTGACGCCGCTGGCGATCCGGGTGCGGACGTCGGCGGCCGTGCCCTCGATGAGGATCCGCCCGGAGCTCCACGCCAGCAGGTACCCGAACGAGGCCACCAGGACCGTCGCCGCGGCCGTGGTGATCGAGACCATGCGGAAGCTGAGCGAGCGCCGCCAGACCGTGCGGACCCCGACGGTGAGCTGGCGCGCGCCGCGCCGGGCCGACCGCCAGCCCAGGCGCAGGTACCGCAGGCCGAGCCGGACCAGCCGGCGGGCGGGCGGCCGGCGGCGGGCGGGTCGGCGCAGCGGCGCGGCCGGCGCCGGTGGCGCCTCGGGCGGTACGGGTGCGGGCGACCCGGCCGGCTCGGGCGACGCGGCGGCCGGCACGGCGGGGTCGACGGTCGGGCTCACGGTGCCCACAGGCTAACCCGTGCCGGCCTTGTACCCCACGCCCCGCACGGTCAAGATGATCTCGGGTCGCTCCGGGTCCGGTTCGATCTTGGCGCGGAGGCGCTGGACGTGCACGTTGACCAGGCGGGTGTCGGCGGCGTGCCGGTACCCCCAGACCTGCTCCAGCAGCACCTCCCGGGTGAACACCTGCCGGGGCTTGCGGGCGAGCGCCACCAGCAGGTCGAACTCCAGCGGGGTCAGTTTCACCTCGCCGTCGTCCCGGGTGACCGTGTGCGCCGGCACGTCGATGGTGATCTGGTTGCCGGGCGGGCCGACGACGAGGACCTCGGGGGCGACGTCCTCCCCGCGGCGCAGGCGCGCCCGCATCCGGGCGACCAGCTCCTTGGGCTTGAAGGGCTTCACCACATAGTCGTCGGCGCCGGACTCCAGGCCCAGGACCACGTCCACGGTGTCGCTCTTGGCGGTCAGCATGACGATCGGCAGGCCCGACTCGGCGCGGATCGCCCGGCACACGTCGATGCCGCTCATCCCCGGCAGCATCAGGTCGAGCAGGACGATGTCGGGCCGCGCCTCGCGGAACGCGGCGAGCGCCCGTTCGCCGTCAGCGACGAAGGCGGGCTGGAAGCCCTCGCTGCGCAGCACGATACCGAGCATCTCGGCCAGGGCGGGGTCGTCGTCGACGACCAGAACGCGCGCTCTCATGGCGTCCAATATTCCATCCCGGCCCGCGCCGATGGTGCCCGGCGCCCCGGCGGCTCAGCCGAACAGCGTCCGGCCCCAGTGGTCCCCGGCGTCGCGGACCCCGGGCGGGCAGGCGAAGACGGCGCTGCCGACGTGCCGGATGTACTCGTTGAGGACGTCCGACCGGGCCAGCGCCCGCTGGACCGGGACGAACTGCCGCCGCGGGTCGCGCTGGAAGGCGAGGAAGAACAGCCCGGCGTCCATCCGGCCCAGCCCGTCGGAGCCGTCCACGAAGTGGTACCCGCGCCGCAGCATCCGGGCGCCCCCGTGCTGGTCGGGGTGGGCGAGCCGGACGTGCGCCTCGGGCGCGATCACCGGGCGGCCGTCGGCGCCGGTGGCGGCGAAGTCGGGGCGGTCGAACTCGTCGCGGCCGGTCAGCGGGGCGCCCGAGCCCTTGGTCCGGCCGAAGATCGCCTCCTGCTCGGCCAGGGAGGTCCGGTCCCAGGTCTCCACCAGCATCTTGATCTTCCGCGAGACCAGGTAGGTGCCGCCGGCCAGCCACTGCGGACCGTCGCCGGGCTGGACCCAGAGCTGCTCCTCCAGCAGCGCGCCGTCCTCGGCGCGGAGGTTGGCCGTGCCGTCCTTGAAGCCCATCAGGTTCCGCGGCGTGGACTGCGCCCGGGTGGTCGCCGACGTCCGTCCGAAGCCGAGCTGCGACCAGCGCAGCGAGACGGTCCCGAACCCGATCCGGGCCAGGTTGCGGATCGCGTGGACGGCCACCTGCGGGTCGTTGGCGCACGCCTGGACGCACAGGTCGCCGCCGGACAGCTCGGGCCGCAACTGGTCGCCCGGGAAGTGCGGGAGCGGCGCGAGGGCGGGGGGCAGGTGGGCGGCGATGCCGAACCGGTCCCGGCCGGCCGCGTCCCGGAACAGCGAGGCGCCGAACCCCACCGTGAGGGTGAGCTGGGCCGGCGGCAGGTCAAGCGCCTCCCCCGTGTCCTCCGGCGGCGCCTGCGCGGGCCCGCCGACCGCCCCGGACCCGCCCGCGGCCTGGCCCGCGGTCATCCGGGCCGCGGCGGCCGTCCACTGCCGCAGCAGCGCGACCAGGTGGTCGCGGTCGCGGGTCACCACGTCGAAGGCGGCGAAGTGCAGCCGGTCCTGGGCGGCCGTCACGATGCCGGCCTGGTGCGCGCCGCGGAAGGCGACCGCGTCGGCGGCCGGGGCCGCGTCCTGGGCGAAGGCGTCGCGGGCGACGGCGCCGCCCGCGGCAGCCAGACCGGCGACACCGGCGATCCCGGTGGCCGCCAGGACCCGGCGGCGGCTGACGGCGGCGGCGGCGGGCACGGTGCTCCGGTCGCCCTGGTGCGGAGTCTGCGCGGCCATGTCGCTCCTCGGGGAGTGCGTCAGCGGCTGACGGCGGCGGCGACCCGGCTCACCGGCTCGCCGAGGGAGTTGATGGCGTCGGAGAGCAGCTTGAGGTCGGCCTTGGTGAGCTGGTTGTGCAGCTTCCAGCCGGTACCGGCCCGGTGCCGGTCCAGCGCGGCCGAGGCCGCGGCGAACGCCGCGTCGAGCTGGGCCACCAGGGCCGGGTCCCGGGCGACGAGGACCGGGCGCAGCGCCTCGACGGCCGCCCTGCTGCCGTCCAGGTTCGCCTTGAAGTCCCACAGGTCGGTGTGCGAGAAGAAGTCCTCCTCGCCGGTGATCTTGCCGGTGGCCACCTCGTCGAGCAGTTCCTTGGCGCCATTGGCGAGCTGGAGCGGCGTCAGCGCCTCGGCCTCGGCCTTCGCGGCGATCTCCTTGATGTCGGCCATGAGCTGGTCGGCGGTGGGGCCGGAGCCGGCGACCGACTTCGTCACCCACAGGTCCTTCTCCAGCTTGTGGAAACCGGTAAACGCCTGGCCGGGCTCCAGGTCCGCCTCGCGCGCGTCGATCCTGGGGTCGAGGTCGCCGAAGATCTCGGCGACCGGCTCGATCCGCTCCCAGGGCTCGCGGGCCTTCGGGAACAGTGCCTTGGCCTCGGTGATCCGGCCGCCCTTGACCGCGGCGACGAACTGGGTGGTCAGGGTGAGCAGCGCGGCGGTCTGGCCCTTGACGTACGCCCGGTAGCGCGCCACGGCCGCGGTCAGCTCCGGGTCGACGGCGGGACCGGCGCCCGCCGCGGTCACCGTGAACGCGCCCCGGATGCCGTCGCCGACCATGCCCGGCTTGCACGCGGTCTGGTAGGCGCCCGCGGCCAGTTCGACGCGTAGCTCCCGGGTGAGGCCGGGGGCGATGTTCTCCACCTCGCCGGCCACCTTGTCCGCGCCGGCCAGGACGTAGAACTCGGTGACCTTGGCGCCCTTGTTGGCGACGGAGAAGACCACGGTGCCAGCCGGCGCGTCGGTCCGGGCGATCTCGCAGCCGCCGTCGGTCGAGGTCACCGCGATGGCGCCGCCGGATGCCGCCGGCCGGTCGTCGCCGCCGCAGCCGGCGGCGGCGGCGGGGAGCAGGGCGCCGGCGGCGAGCAGGGCCAGGGTTCGGGTCGCGCGCATGGTTCTCCTCCGGTGGTGCGGTTCAGGCCTGGGCCGGCGCGGTCGCCGCGGCGTCGGCCGGCGGCGCCGCCGGGCGGGAGCCGGCGGGCCGCAGAAAAAGGATCATGGTGGGGACGACGTAGGCCGCCCAGGCGGCCATCTCCAGGACGGTCGCCCGCGGGGTCAGGTTGACCATGCCGGTCAGCAGCGTGGCGTACCACGAGCCGGGGTCGACGGTCGCGGTGACGTCGAACGCCAGCGTGCCCAGGCCCGGCAGGACGCCGGCCTCCTGGAAGTCGTGTACGCCGTACTTGAGGATGCCGCCCGCGACCAGGACCAGCAGCGCGCCCGTCCAGCGGAAGAAGGTGCCCAGGTTGATCCGCACCGCGGTGGCGTACAGCAGGTAGCCCATGCCGATCGCGGTGAGGACGCCGAGGGTGATCGCGACGAGCGGCGTCGCGGTGGCGGCGCCCCGGGCCGCCGTGAAGAACAGCAGGGCGGTCTCCAGGCCCTCGCGGACCACGGCCAGGAAGCTGAACGCGGCCACCGCGGCCGGCCCCAGCGCCAGCGCCTGCCCCAGCCCGGCGCGCAGCTCGCCGCCCATCCGCCGGGCCGCCCCGCGCATCCAGAAGATCATCCAGGTGACGAAGCAGACCGCCGCCACGGACGTGACCGCCTCGAACAGCTCCTGGTTGCGGCCGCTGACCGACGCCTGGGTGAAGGTGAGCAGCGCGCCGAAGCCCACCGACAGCAGCACCGCCACACCGGCGCCGAGCCAGACCATGGGCAGCACCCGCCGCCGGTCGGACTTGACGAGGAAGGCGACGAGGATGCTGACGACGAGCGTGGCCTCCAGCCCTTCGCGGAGGCCGATGAGATATGTGGCGAACGATGCCTGACTCATGCTGTGCTCCGGCTGCGGCGGCGCCGCCGGTGGGGCGGCGCCGCGGGTCGTGGGTAGGCGGTCGACGAGGTCGCCCACGGTAAGGGCAGCCACACCTTAACCCCTGCGCGCGGAGCGCAGTCAAGCCAGGCAAAAAGGGTGCGGCGGGCAGAGAACCACCCGCCGCACAAATCCCTCCCACTCTTTCCGGTACCGGCCTATCGCGGGCCGGCCCATCGTCGTATGTCGATCACTGTCAGACCAGCCGCCACCGCTGCGCGAGCGGGAACACGAAGCTGCAGTTGGACTGCACCACCGGCGCGAACGGACCGAAGCCCTGGGCCGTGAGGCACCGGTTGGTCAGCCGGTTGCGGACCTGCTGGCCGGTGAAGGTGTTCGTGAACGACCACTGCTGGTCGGGCGCGAAGAAGTTGCACATCTCCGACCGGACCGGCGTGTTGTTGAACAGCGAGTTGACGCCCAGGCAGCGGTTGCCGGTCGCCGACCGGACCGTGTAGAAGCCGCCGAACCGCGGCTGGAGTTCCCAGCGCTGCTGGGGCGAGAAGAACGTGCATCCGCTCTGGAACACGGGCAGCCCCGGGACGGGCGATCCGGTCCGAGTCAGACAGTTGCCGGTGAGCACGTTGCGCAGCCGCACCGACTGCTGCAACTGCGTCTGCTGCGGAGCCGCGCTCGCCGACGTGGCCGGTGCGAGCACCGCGGCGCCGGCCATCAGCACCGCCGCAATGGACCCACCGAGCCTGACAGACATTCGCATTGCCATCTCCCTCACTGTTCGCCGCGCCCTCCTGGCCCGGTCGCCCACCGTTCGAGGGGGGATCCGAACGGGAAACCTGAGAGGATTCCCGCCGCCGGGCGGGTATCCCGGCACGCTCTACCCGCGCCGCAACCATCCACACCGGCCGGCGAAAAGACTGACGGCACCGTCCCCGGCGGGGACGGTGCCGTCAGCGCGAAATGCTCAGTACCGGTAATGCTCCGACTTATACGGACCCTCGACCGGCAGGCCCAGATAGTCCGCCTGCTCCTTGGTCAGTTCGGTCAGTCGGACACCGAGCGCGTCCAGGTGCAGCCGGGCGACCTTCTCGTCCAGGTGCTTCGGCAGGACGTGCACGCCGAGCGGGAACTGCGCGGGCTTGGTGAACAGTTCGATCTGCGCGATCACCTGGTTGGTGAACGAATTGGACATGACGAAGCTCGGGTGCCCGGTGGCGTTGCCGAGATTCAGCAGCCGGCCCTCGGACAGCACGATCACTGTGTGGCCGTCGGGGAAGCGGAACTCGTCCACCTGCGGCTTGACCGTCTCCCGGGCGACGTCGCTGCGGGCGTACAGGCCGGCCATGTCGATCTCGTTGTCGAAGTGTCCGATGTTGCCGACGATCGCCTGGTGCTTCATCGCCGCCATGTGGTCGGCGGTGATCACGTTGAAGCTGCCGGTGGCGGTGATGAAGATGTCGGCGGTGGCGACCACGTCCTCCATCCGGGCGACCTGGTAGCCGTCCATGGCGGCCTGGAGCGCGCAGATCGGGTCGATCTCGGTGACGATCACCCGCGCGCCCTGGCCGCGCAGCGACTCGGCGCAGCCCTTGCCGACGTCGCCGTACCCGGCCACGACGGCGACCTTGCCGCCGATGAGCACGTCGGTGGCCCGGTTGATGCCGTCGATGAGCGAGTGCCGGCAGCCGTACTTGTTGTCGAACTTGCTCTTGGTCACCGAGTCGTTGACGTTGATCGCCGGAAACAGCAGGTGCCCGTCGCGCTGCATCTCGTACAGCCGGTGGACGCCGGTGGTGGTCTCCTCGGTCACGCCCTTGATGCCGGCGGCGATCGCGGTGAAGCGCCGCGGCTCCTCGGTCAGCGAGCGGCGCAGGACGTCGAGGATGACGCCGTACTCCTCGCTGTCCGTCGGCGCGGTGGCCGGCACGGCGCCGGCCTTCTCGAACTCGGCGCCCTTGTGCACCAGCAGCGTGGCGTCGCCGCCGTCGTCGAGGATCATGTTCGGGCCCTGGCCGTCGGCGAACCGGAACAACTGCTCGGTGCACCACCAGTACTCGGCCAGCGTCTCGCCCTTCCAGGCGTAGACCGGGACGCCGGCCGGGGCCTCGGGCGTGCCCTCGGGGCCGACGACCACGGCGGCGGCGGCGTGGTCCTGGGTCGAGAAGATGTTGCAGCTCACCCACCGGACGTCGGCGCCGAGCGCCACCAGGGTCTCGATGAGGACGGCCGTCTGCACGGTCATGTGCAGCGAGCCGGCGATCCGGGCGCCGGCCAGCGGCTGGTCGGCGGCGAACTCGCGCCGGACGGCCATCAGGCCGGGCATCTCGTGCTCGGCGAGCTGGATCTCCTTGCGGCCGAACGCGGCGAGCGACAGATCGGCGACCTTGTGGTCACCCTCGCGCACGGTCCGCGGTCGCGGCGTCAGCGTGCTGGTCATCGGATCTCCTGTCGGTACGACATCAGGTGAGGCGGCCCCCCACCCTACTTCGCCGACCGGGCGCGCCCCGGCCCCCGTCCGGCCGCGCGGGCGGCGGCGCCAGGAGACCTGCGGCACTCACCGGCGACCCGGCACGGGAGTTGGCCCGACCGCGCGAGCAGGGAGGGCGGGGCAGGCGTCGGGGCGGCGCCGGTGCGCGCGTGCGCACAGGGCGGTCGACATAGTCGGCCGCCCTGTGCATCCCCCCGGTAGTGGTACCCCGCACGCGACACGGACCAGTGGCCTCAATGACGCTGCGTACTTCTTAAATTACCCTACGCAGTCGGATTGTCAAGGATTTCACGGAGATTCGGCCGCGGGTGGACACGACATGGCGCCCCGGAGGGCGCACGGCACACACTGCGCGACGGCCCCGCGCTCGCCGAGCGCCCGGCACCGACCTGGCCTAGCATCCACCTTGTTCGATCACGGGGGACCACACGCCACGTCAGTCCAAGGGGGATAGACATGCTCGGAGTGTCCCGCCCACGCACGGCCGCCGGGGTCGGCGCGGTCCTGCTCTCCACCGCCGCCCTGCTCGCCCCGGCCGTCGCCGCGGCGCCCGCCGGTGCCGCTGCGCCCGCCGGTGCCGCGGCGCCCGCGCCGCCGCCGCTGACCGCCACCGCCGCCGGCTGGGCCGAACTGCCCGGCAACGGCGCCACCACCGCCGCGCCCGGCAGCGTGGCCTACGAGGACGACACCTGGGTGTTCGTCCGCGGCACCGACGACAGGATCTACGCCAACCGGTTCGACGGGGTCGGCTGGAGCGGCTGGGCCGAGGTGGCCGGCGGGGGCCGGACCACGTCCGGGCCGGCGGCGGCGGTCGTCGGCGGCGCCCTGCACCTGGTCGTGCGGGGCACCGACAACAGGATCTACGAGAACGTCCTGTCGGCCGGCCGGTGGAGCGGCTGGAAGGAGCTGCCCGGCGGCGGGGCCACCCCGGACATGCCGGCGCTGGCCGCCGACCGCCAGGTACTGCACAGCTACGTCCGCGGCACCGACAACAAGATCTACGAGAACACCCGCGCCGCCAACGGCGGCTGGGGCGGCTGGAAGGAGGTCCCGGGTGGGGGCGCCACGCCGTCCGGGCCGGCCGCGGCCGCCGCGGGCAGCCGGGTGCACGTGAGCGTCCGCGGTACCGACAACAAGGTCTACGCCGCGTCGCGGGACCGCAAGGGCGGCTGGCAGACCTGGCAGGAGGTGGCCGGCGGCGGCGCCACCGTCGACGGGCCCGGCCTGGCGGCGTACCGGCAGCAGCTCCACCTGCTGGTCCGCGGTACCGACAACAAGATCTACCGCAACGACACCGCCGACGGCGCGTGGACCCGGTGGACCGAGGTCCCCGGCGGCGGCGCGACGCTGTCCGGCCCCGGCGCCCTGACCCAGGGCAACTTCCTGTACGTCTTCGTCCGCGGCACCGACAACAAGATCTACGGCCAGCGGCTCCCCCGCGGCTGACCGCCCGGCGGCGGGGTCCGCGGCGGGAAGCGCCGCCCGCGGACCCGGCCGCCGTTCAGCGCCGGTCCGGGACGGCCGGGTCGACGGCCGCCGGGGCGGCCAGGTTCGGGGTCGCCAGGTACACCGTGCCGGCGCCGGACAGCCGCAGCGGCGGCGCCGTCGCCGGGCCGAACGCCGCCTCCCCCGCCGCCAGCCGCAGCGGCTTGTCGCCGTCGTCGGCCTCGACCGCGCCGGACAGGCACAGCAGCGTGCGGGGGCCCGGCACGTCCAGCTCGACCGCCGGGTGGGCGGCGTCCAGCCGCACCTCGTACAGCGCGAAGTCCTCCACCGGCACCGGCCAGCAGCGCACCCCCCGGGTCACCGGCACCGCCCGCAGGACCGGGTCGGCCAGCGGCGCGAACCGCAGCACGTGCAGCAGCTCGGGCACGTCCACCCGCTTCGGGGTGAGGCCGCCGCGCAGCACGTTGTCACTGGCGGCCATCAGCTCGATGCCGGTACCGGACAGGTAGGCGTGCAGGTTACCGGCCGGCATCCAGATCGCCTCGCCCGGCGCCAGCGTCACGTGGTGCAGCAGCAGCGCCACCACCACCCCGACGTCCCCGGGGTGGCGCGCCAGCAGCCCGGCGGCGGTCGCGTACTCCTCGGCGTACCGGTCGCCGGGCCGGCGCGCCGCCAGCGCGGCGCCCACCGCCCCCAGCAGCGCCGCCCGCTCCCCCGCCGGCCAGGTCAGCAGCGCCTCGACGGCCGCGCGCAGCGCGCCCGCGGCCAGGGCGGCGACGACCGGCTCCAGCGCCGGCACCGCCAGCGCGCCCAGCAGCCGCGCCGAGCGGCCCGGCTCGCGGAAGCCGCACAGCCCGCGGAACTCCGTCACCGCCACCAGCACCTCGGGCTTGTGGAACGGGTCGACGTAGGACGGGTCGCCGGCCTCGAAGCGCGCCCGCGCCCGCGCCTGGTCCGGGTGGGCCTGCAACGACAGCGGCTGCTCCGCGGCCAGCACCTTGAGCAGGTACGGCAGCCGCGCCCCGAACCGGGCCAGCACCGCGTCGCCGAGGACCGCCGCCGGGTCCGCGGCGATCACGTCGGTCAGCGGGCGGTCGCCGTCGGCGCGCCGCACCAGCGAGGGCGCCGACGGGTGGGCGCCGATCCACAGCTCCGCCTCCGGCCCCGGCGACGGGACCGGGCGGCCCTGGAGGGCCGCGATCACCGAGCGGGAGCCCCAGGCGTACCCCTGCACCGGGTTGGCGAGCGCCTCCACCGACTCAGCCGGCGGCGGCCGCGGCCGGCACCAGCGCGGGCTCGACGTAGATGACCCGGGCGATCGGCACGGCCGCGCGTACCCGCGCCTCGACCGCGTCGATCCCCCGGGCCACGTCGGCGGCGCTCTCGTCGTGCCGGACGGCCACCTTCACGGCGACGAGCAGCTCCTCGGGGCCCAGGTGCAGCGTCTTCATGTGGACGATGCCGGCGACCTCGGGGCCGGCGACGATGGCGCGCTCGATCGCCGCGACGTCCTCGTCCGTGGCCCCCTCGCCCAGCAGCAGGCTCTTGGTCTCCAGCGCCAGGATCACCGCGATGGCCACCAGCAGGACCCCGATCGCGGCGGTACCGGCGGCGTCCCACAGGCCGTCGCCCGTGATCAGGGTCATCCCGACGCCGACTAGGGCCAGGACCAGCCCGACCAGGGCGCCGAGGTCCTCCAGCAGCACCACGGGCAGCTCGGGCGCCTTGGCGCGGCGGATGAACTGGGTCCACGTCGCCCGGCCCTTGACCGCCCGGGACTCCACGATCGCGGTGCGGAAGGAGAACGACTCCAGCACGATCGCCACCACGAGCACGACCACCGGCACCCACTGCCAACTGTCGATCGGCTCCGGGTCGTGCCACTTGTGGTACGCCTCGTACAGCGCGAACAGGCCGCCCACGCTGAACAGCACGATCGCCACGATGAACGCGTAGATGTAGCGCTCGCGCCCGTAGCCGAAGGGGTGCCGCGGGGTCGCCGCGCGCCGCGCCCGGCGGCCGCCCACCAGGAGCAGCCCCTGGTTACCCGAGTCCGCCACCGAGTGGATCGACTCGGCCAGCATCGACGAGGACCCGGTCAGCGCGAAGGCGACGAACTTCGTGACCGCGATGCCGAGGTTGGCCACCAGCGCGGCGACGATCGCCTTCGTACCCCCTCCGGCGCTCATTGCGTGGACAGCTCCTTCATCTCCGAGACGGCGGGGACCGCCATCGGATCGAGACCGTGGGCGATGGCCAGGTACAGCGAGGCGAAGTCGGGCACCGCGATCAGCGAGGCTAGCCGCTCCAGCGCGGAGCCGCCCTCCGCCGTGACGACGCTCACCCGCACCCCGCGCCGCTCGGCCAGGGACTGGATCGCGTCGGCGCGGCGCTCCTCGACGGCCAGCGGCTCGTCGTGGTCCTCGTCGTCGAGGCTCAGGCCGCCGTCGCGCAGCAGCACCAGGCGCAGCCGCGTCGACTCGGCGTGCTCGTCGGGGTCGGCGAAGATGTCCCGGGCCGACTCGGTGAGCCCGCCGAAGACGCCGTCGAGCAGGCCCACCCGGCCGCGGCCGGCCTCGCCCAGCGCCCCGGCGATGGCCGGGTAGCGGGCGTTGGCGGCCAGCACGTCGCCGAAGCGGCGGGCGGCGACGGTCGCCAGCGGCGAGGAGCCCCAGACGACGGGCAGCGCGCAGGCCAGGTCCATGGCCAGCGACTTGGCCGGGTTGACGAACGACTCCAGGCCCGGGCGGCAGCGCTCGGCGTCCATGTCCAGGCGGTTCGCGGTCTCCGCCAGGTCGGCCTCGCGGACGTTGACCAGGCCCAGCGCCCGCGCCGCCAGCAGCACCGGCACCGTCAGGCCCCACATGCTGAACCGGGCCGGCGCGCGCCGCGGCACCGGGATGAACGGCGCCCGCGCGCGCTCGGCGAGCTGGTGCAGCTCGGACTCCGGGGCGCCGACCGCGACGAGCCGGGCGCCGCGGTGGCTGGCCGCCTCGGCGGCGTGGATGGCCTCGGGCGACCGGCCGGACGCGGACACCGCGATCACGACGTCGGCGGCGCCGACCCAGCCCGGTACGCCCGCGCTGCGGTGTGCCAGTACCGGCACCTGGCAGCGGGACCCCGCGACCATGGCCAGGATCTCGCCGGTGCGCGCGGCGGTGCCGACCCCGGCCACCACGACCGCGCGCGGCCGGCCCTCGTCGGCGAGGTCGGTCAGGTGCGCCTCGGCCGCCAGCGTGGCGGCCTCGCGGAGCTGCCGGCCGGCCCACGCCGTCGCCATCAGTGCGTCGCCGGGGTCGCCCGCGGCGATGGCCCGCTCGTCGTCCAGGACCTTCTCGTCCGGCTCCCGCCGGCCCGAGAGGCCGGCGTTGCCCTCCAGCGGCGCCGTCACCGCGCGTCCCCGTCGCCGGCCGCGGCCGGGCGGGCCTCGTCCAGCAGCAGGACCGGGATGCCGTCGCGCACCTCGAACACCCGCCGGCACTCGCCGCAGGTCAGGGTCTGACCGGCGGCGTCGTACGCCAGCGGGGTGTGGTGCGTGTCCGGGCAGGCGAGGATCTCCAGCAGAGCGGGGTCCAGGGACACCGGACGACTCCCTTCACACGACGCGGTCGCCCTCGACGGGCGTGGCGGACCCACCGACGGGTCCCCGATCACGAGCCTAACGGCGGACGACCGCCAACACCTGGTCGCGCAACGCACTCATCCGCGCGGCGTCGGGCGCCTCGACGTTGAGGCGCAGCAGCGGCTCGGTGTTCGACGGGCGCAGGTTGATCCAGGCGCCGTCGGCGAACAGCACGGTCAGGCCGTCCAGGTCGTCGGACTTCTCCCCGGCGAACAGGGCGCGGACCTCGGCCAGCTTCGCGCGCTGGTCGGTCACCGTCGAGTTGATCTCGCCCGACGCCGCGTACCGCGAGTAGTCGCCGACCAGCTCGGCCAGCGGCCGGCTCTGCCCGCCGAGCGCGGCCAGCACGTGCATCGCCGCGAGCATCCCGGTGTCGGCGAACCAGAAGTCCCGGAAGTAGTAGTGCGCCGAGTGCTCGCCGCCGAACACCGCGTCGGTCCGGGCCATCTCGGCCTTGATGAAGGAGTGGCCGACCCGGGTGCGCACCGGCCGGCCGCCGTTCTCGGCGACGATCTCCGCGACGGCGCTGGAGGTGATCAGGTTGTGGATGACCGTGGCGCCGGGGTGCCGGGCCAGCTCCCGGACGGCGACGAGCGCCGTGATCGTGCTCGGGGCGACCGGCTCGCCGTCGGCGTCGACCACGAAGCAGCGGTCGGCGTCGCCGTCGAAGGCCAGGCCCAGGTCGGCGCCGTGGGCGCGGACGGCGGCCTGCAGGTCCACCAGGTTCGCCGGCTCCAGCGGGTTGGCCTCGTGGTTGGGGAAGGTGCCGTCCAGCTCGAAGTACATCGGGATGATCGTCAGCGGGAGGGTGGGCAGCACCGCGTCGCCCAGCACCGCCGGCACGGTGTGGCCGGCCATGCCGTTGCCGGCGTCCACCACGACCGTCAGCGGCCGGATCGTCGTCAGGTCGACCAGGCCGCGCAGGTAGGTGGCGTAGTCGGCGAGCAGGTCCCGGCTGGTGGCCACGCCCTCGCGGGCGGCCGCGCCGCCGGCGGCCGGGGCGGCGCCCTCCAGCAGCGCCTGCGCGCGGTCCCGGATCTCGGTCAGGCCGCTGTCCTGGCCGATCGGCCGGGCCCCGGCGCGGCACAGCTTGATGCCGTTGTACCGGGCGGGGTTGTGGCTCGCGGTGAACATCGCGCCCGGCAGGTCCAGCGCGCCGGAGGCGTAGTACAGCAGGTCGGTGGAGCCGAGCCCCGCCTCGACCACGTCGACGCCCTCCGCCCGCACGCCGTCGCCGAACGCCGCGGCCAGGGCCGGGGAGGAGTCGCGCATGTCGTAGGCGACCACCACCGCGCCGCGGTCGTCGCCGCCGGCCCGCAGGGTCTGCGCGAACGCGGCGCCCAGCGCGCGGGCCACCGGCGGGTTGAGCTGGTCGGGCACGGTGCCCCGGACGTCGTACGCCTTGACGAACGGCGCGAGGTCGACCACGGCCGGGTGGGACAGCTCGGACACGACGGTGCTCCTGTTCCGCACGACGACAACGGGCAGAGCCTAACCAACGCGGCCGCGCCCCGGCGGCCCGCCACGGCCGCCCCGCTCAGGACGGGTCCCCGACCTCCGGCCGCGGGTCGGCGCCCGGCTGCGCCCGGTCGGCCAGGTCGGCCTCGGTCAGCGCGTACGTGCGCCGGCTGATCCCCACGACCCACGCCCGCTCCTCGACGCTGAGCGTGCGGTCCGCGGCCGTCGCCCGCCGCCGGATCGCCCGGGCCACCGCGTACAGCGCCGCCGCCGGCCCGACGCCGCGCAGCAGCCGCGCCCGCTCGGCCTCGACTTCCTGGACGAACGCCGCCCGGTCCAGCCGGCGGGCCAGCCGGTCCCGGCCGCCGGCCAGCAGCGCCACCTCGGCGTCGGGCATCCGCTCCCACCCGCCCGTGGCCAGCGACAGCCGCCAGCCGGCCGGGCCGTCGCCGGGCGTGATCTTCACCGGCGTCAGCCGCCAGCGGAAGTACCGGGCGCCGGCCGGCGCCGCGGACGGCGGCGCCGGCTCGGCGAGCGCGGCGGCGTCCGCCGCGAGCCGCCGCAGCCCCCCGGCGACCAGCCGGCCCACCGGGCCGGGCCCGCCGTCGAGGACGTCCGCGCGCAGCGCGTCGAGGGCGGCGCCGTACCGCTCCGCGTCCTCCACGTCGCGCAGGCACAGCCGCAGCAGCCCGACGTGGCCGCCGCCGGTGCGCACCGCCATCCGGATGTCGGGGTAGCCGCCGGGGACGGGGCCGTCGAGCCCGTCCTCCACCGCCGCGACCGTGACCTCGCGGTCCGCGCACACCGCCTCCCGGACCGCCCGCAGCGCGTCCGCGTCCGGCACCTCCACGACGGCGCCGGCCAGGTCGACCAGCCGGGCCGCGTCGCCGTGCCAGCCCCGCACCCGCGCCGCCGCCGTCGCCCGGTCCGGCGCGGCGGCGGGCCGCACCCGGGCCGGCGCGGCGCCGACCCGCGCGGCCAGGGCGGCCAGCGCGGGCCGGGCGGCCGCCGCGGCCGCGTAGGCCCGGTCCAGGTATTCCGCCACGTACGCCGGGTCATGCCGCCGGGCGGGGTCGAAGTCCGGCTGCACCGCCTCGGCGGCCGGCGGCCAGCTCGCCACACACTCCCCGGCGGCCAGCTCGCCGCGCACGCACCAGAGCATCGCCACGGCGGAGGACTCCGCCCGCAGCGCGTCCCGGACCCCGGGGCCCGCGGCGATCGCCGCCGCCAGCTCGGGGGCGTCCAGCATCAACAGGTCCAGGTCCGGCTCCGGCGGCCGGGCCGGCGCGGCCCAGCCGGTCGCGGGCGTCGGCGCCGGGGCGGCGTCGGCGCGCGCCGGCCGGTCGTGGCCGGCGGCCACCCCCCACAGGCCCGCCGGGTGCCGCGGCAGCGGGCGGGGTTCGCCGTCGGGTCCGAGCACCAGCGCGTCCAGGGCCGTGACGTTGCCGTCGTACGGGCGCCCGTAGTGCCCGTACAGCGGCGCGTCCTCGGCGACCTGGCCGGTCAGCGCGTCGACGAACAGGACGGCGCCGTCCTGGTTGACCGCCGTCCAGACGTGCGCGTTGCCGCCCTCCCAGCCGTGTACGAGGAACGCGAACGCGCCCGGGCCGACGGCCCGCAGGTGCGCGTGGAGGTTGCGCAGGGCGTGGTTGACGGCACGCTGAGCCGCGGCCACCTCGGCCTGCCCGACGCGGGGGCAGAGGTTCTGGAAAGCCCCGCCGGTCACCTCGGCGATCCGGGCCACGCCGTCGTCGGACACCCCGCCGCCGCGGACGGGGTCGCCGCCCCGGTACCCGTCGGGGGTGCGCGGGGCCGCGACGCGGGGGCGGCCCCGCGCCCAGGTCTCGAAGAACGCCAGGGCGCAGTCGACCGCGTTGGCGGCGCGGCCGGGGTCGTGCGCGGCGCCGCCGGGGTTGATCAGGTGCAGGTACTCGGCGGCCCGCGGGTCGGTCATCCGCGGCGCGCCGCCGTGCGCCTGCCGGGGGATGGCCAGTTCGACGGCTAGCTGCTGCGCGGCCGGCGGGCGGCGGTGCCCGCCCGGGGCGTCGTACCGGCGGGTCCGGCTGACGGCCGAGTCGTCGTCGTCCACGGCCAGCGGCGTGCCCCGCCACCGGCGGGACGGCGGCGTACCCGCTCCCCCGCCGGCAGGGGGCGCGCCGGCAGTCTCCGGGGCCGCGGCCGGGCCGGGGCCGCTCCCGGCCCGCGGTGCCGGCGCGGGGGCGGCCGCGGCGGGCGGGCCGTCGCCGGGAGCGACCGGTCCCGACGCGTCGCCGTCGCTGCCGCTGACGGCGCCACCGCTGACGCCGCTGTTGCCGCCGCTGGCGTCGCTGCCGACACCGCCTCCGCTGTGGACACCGCCGCCGCTGTCGACACCGCTGCCGCTGCCTACGCCGGCGCCGATGTCGGCGTCGCCGGTGCCGCCGATGTCGGTTCCGGCGTCACCGGCCTCCCGGACGGCGTCGCCGGCGGGCGCCCGGCTCGCCGCCGCGGGCCGGGCGGCTGGCGACGCGGGCGAGGTGCCCAGCCCGCCCGACGCCGTCACGGCAGGAGCGGAAGGCGCCACGGCAGGAGTGGAAGGCGCCACGGGCGGAGCGGAAGGTGCTGCGGGCGGAGCGGAGGGCGCCGCGCGTGGACCGGCCCCTGCCGGCGCGGCCGGTACGGCGGGCGGATCTGCCGAGGTCCCGCCCGTCGAGGTCACGGCCGGCGCGGACGGTGCGGCCGGCATGGGCGGTGCGGCCGGCACGGGCGGTGCGGCCGGCACGGGCGGTGCGGCAGACGCGGGCGGTGTGCCCGGTGCGGTGGACGGCGCCGCGGGCGGGGCGGGTGGCGCCGCGGGCCGTTCGGCGGTGGCCCCGGCTGCCGCTTCGGGGCGGCCGGTCGGATCCTGATCGGCGGGCCGGTCCGCGCCCGTCGGGACCGTGCGGGCCGCGGCGCCGGTGCTCCGCGCCGGACCCGCGGCGTCCGGCGGGCGGGGCGTGGGCGGGGCGGGCCACGGCGCGTGGTCCGGCACCGGCGTGCGCGGGGCCGGGATCACCGGCCGGCTCGCCGTGGACAGGGGCCGCGGCTCCGCCGCCGCCACCGGCGCGCGACCGGACGCCCCCGCCGGCCCGCGCCCGGCCGGCGCCACGCCGGAAACCTCGGCGGGGGCCGCCGCCCCGGGGCGCGCCGGACCCCGGAACGCCGCGCCGCTGCCGTCGGGGCTGTCGCCGGCACCACTGTCGCCGGCACCGTCCGGGACGGTCCGGCCGAGCGTCCCCGCCAGGTCGTGCACCACCGCGTCGACCCGTTCGCGGACCGCTCCGACCAGCACCTCCGCCACCGGCGCGACCGCGCCGTCGGTCAGCGCGCTCGCCAGGTCCACGACGGCGAGGTCGGCGGCGAGGTCGGCGAGCAGCGCCCAGGCGGTCAGCTTGGCCGCCTCCACCGCGGTGCCGGCCCGCTCGGCCCAGACGCCGAGCTGGCGCGCCGCCTCCGGTACCGAGTCCAGCGCGCCCGGCTCACCCTCGGTCAGCCGGGCCCACGCGGCGCGGGCGCTGTTGGCCGCCGGGCCCGCCCCCATGACCTCCAGCAGCCGGCCGCCGGCCGCGAGCGCGTCCACGCGGGGGGCGTGCAGCGCCATCGCCAGCCCCAGCCACTGGTCGGACAGCGCGAACAGCCGCCGCTCGTCCACCTCCGGCCAGCCGGCAGCCGCGGCGGCCACCGCGTCGGAGATCCACGGTGGACCGCCCCAGGGCCACTCCCGCGGATCCGCCAGCGGGCTCGGCAGTCCGGTCACGGCTCCTCCCGGACCTGCGGCAGCCCCCGCCGCAGCCGCAGCGCGCCGGAGTCGTCGGCGCGGGCGGCGGTCTCCGCGGCCCGCGCGGCGGCGTCGCCCAGGGCGACCAGCTCGGCGGCGACCTGCTCCCAGCGGGCGAGCAGGCGCTCCTGCGCGTCGCCGTACCGCGCGTCGAACTCGGCCGTCGCCGGCTCCCGCCAGGCCGGCCGGTCGGCGGCGACCGCGACCGCCTCCCGCTCGCGTAGCTGCCGCCAGCGGTGGCCGACCTCCACCAGGTCGGCGGCGGCGGCGCGCGCGGCGGGCGGGTCGACGCGCACCCCCTGGATCACGGCCGGCCCCCCGCGGAGTGGGGGCCCCCGGGGGCGTACCGGCCCAGCAGACCCGAGGCGTCGCCGTCGGCCAGCAGGTCCGGGGCGGCCGGGGACTCGGGCAGTTGCGCGGCGACGTGGCTGCGGACCTGCGCCGTGGCCTGCGCGGCGGCCTCGCCGACGGTCGCGGTGATCAGCCGGGCGAGGATCGCGGGGTCGATGCCGACGCAGCGGGAGCCGTCGAGGTGGAGGTCGACCAGCCGGCCGCGGGCGTCCACGGTGGCCCGGACGCAGGCGTCCGGCGAGCTGACGCTCACCCGCAGCGAGGACAGCTCCCGCCGCAGCGCCTCGGCGCCCTCCCGGATCCGCTGGAAACGCGCGTACGTACCGTCGACGCGCGCCGCCAGAGCCCGGTCGGCGTCACGACCACCGCTGCTTCTCACCGGTCTCCTCCGCCTCTCACCGGGTTTCCGCGCCCCGCACCGGGTTCCTCCGCCCCGCACCGGTTCCCCGGGGGGCCTCGTCGCCCCGCGAGGACCTTACCGGCCGCGCGGGGCACCGGCGAGGGTCCGGTAGGTTCAGGAAAGCGCGGTGACGACGGCGGGAGGAGTCCACAGTGATCAGCCTCCAGGAGGTCGAGCGGATCGCGTCGACCTGGGCCCGCCGCGAGTCGCTGCGCCGGGGGTACCCGCGCACGCCGATGGTGTCCGAGTTCGACGTGGGGTACGTCGTGTGGACCCGCGAACCCAGCGACCGGCTGCCCCGCACCGGCGACAGCGTCACCACCGTGATCGACAAGGAGACCGGCCGCACCTCGACCTGGCCGAGCCTGCCCTCGGCCGTCGTCAAGGACCTGTACCGGCGCCGCCGCCCCGACCTGGTCGGCGCGACCTCGACCGTCGACCCCGCCGTGGCCCTGCGGCACGGCGCCCTGCGCCGGCCGACGCCGACGGTGGCCGCCCACCTGACGGTCCGTTACCAGCAGCACCACGCGCTCGGCGCCAAGGGCGACCAGCACCTGCAGCACCACCCGCTGGTCCGGGCGTACCTGCGCGAGCTGCCGGCGGGCGAGCGGGTCCGCGGCGCCGACCGGCACGCCGAGCTGATCGTCCTGTCGGACCTGCTGCACCGCGCCGACGACGGCCGGGCCGACGACGGCCCGCTGACCGAGGCGGACGCCCGGGAGCTGCTGGCGGAGGCGCACCTGGAGCTGTTCCACGTCCGGGAGGCCGGCGACCCGGCCGGGGGTACCGCGGCGGCGCCCTGCGCGACCTGCGGGCGGGCGCTGGTCCACTTCGGCGTCCTGCCCTGGACCCGACCGGCGGACCGCGCCCCCGCCGACGCGCCGGCCGGCGGCCTGCCGGGCGACCGGTTCCCGCCCCCGGTCGCCGCGGCGCTGGCCGGGGCGGGCTGGGCGCCGGGGCGGGAGCCGCACTACGCGCGCGCCGAGCGGCTGGTGGGCGAGGTCTGCGCGGTCGTCGGCCAGGAGTACCGGCACGCGGCGTTCCCGGCCGCGGTCCGGGCGCTGGCCGAGTTCGCCGACCTGCGCACCCGCGCGGCCCACGCGGGAACGCGGCACTGGGTACGGCCGCTGCACGTCGACCCGCTCGCGGCGGCGCACACCGCCGACATCCTGGCCGAGACCGCCGCCGCGGTCGGGGCGCGGCTGTTCCCGCTCGGGGTGGAGGGAGCCGGGGAGGCGCTGCTGGCCATCGACGACGCGGGCCGGGTCTTCGCGCTCGACCAGGGTGGCGAGTGGTTCCTCGGCGGCACGCTCGACGCGGCGCTCGGCACGCTGCTGGGCAGCGGCCCGCCCGCGGCGCGGGTGCGCGACGACGGCGGCTGGACCCCGGACCCCTGACCGCGGCGGCGCCCGGGGTGGCGCTAGGCGGGCGGGATGACGCGCAGGTGGCCGCGGCGGCCGGTGTGCGGCCCGTCGGGCGGGGCGTCGTCCTGGCGCGGGACCGGCCGGCCGGCCTCGCGGACCGCCTCGGCCAGCGCGACCAGGTCGTCGGTGGTGGGCGGCGGCGGCTCGAACTCGCCCTCGTGCCGGACCAGGTCCCAGCCGCGCGGGGCGGTCAGGTTGCGGGCGTGCAGCTCGCACAGGTCGTAGGTGTGCGGCTCGGGGTAGGCCGCCAGCGGGCCGACCACCGCGGTGGACTCCGCGTAGACGTAGGTCAACGTCGCGACGGCCTGCCGCGGACAGCCGTTTCGGGAGCAGCGTCGTGGTGACCTCACGGCGGGCACGTTATCGTCCCGCCCGGGCCCCGGCGTCCCGTTCGGGCGCGACACGCCGGCCCTGCGACACGGTCGACAACACCGGTGTCGCCGCGCCCGGCCGCGATCGCGGAGTTTTCGGACAGGTAAGGCCGGTTTCGCCGCTCTATGCCCGGGATCGGGCCGCGGCCGGTTCGGCGGGCGGGTGGATTAGCCTGGCCGGGTGAGCATGTCCGACGCCGAGTCGCGGCGCAGCGCGGCCAGAGACAACAGCGCGCCCGGAGACGGCGGCGCCGCCCGGGACACCGGCGCGGCCAGGGACGGCGGCGCCGGCCCGGACGGCGGTCCCGGCGGCGGCACGCGCCCGGGCTCCGGCCGCGGCGGCGCGCGCCGGCGCCGGGACCGGCACGGCCGCGGCCTGCGCGGCCGGCTCGTGCCGGCGACGGTACCGTCGGCCCGCACCCGCGCCGAGGTCTTCGACGACCTGGTCCTGGACGCCGTGGAGTCCCTCGAACGCCGGCACGGCCGCGAGCTGACGGCGGTCGAGTTCGCGGTCGAGGACGTGCCGCCGGAGCTGAACATCTACGACTCCGACGTCCTGGAGGACGGCGAGGTCCCCCTCGCCCGCCTGCTGCCCGGCCGGCCGGGCCGGCAGCCGATGCCCCCGCGGATCATCCTGTACCGCCGGCCCCTGGAGTTCCGGGCGGCCGACCGCGAGGACCTGGCCGACCTCATCCACGACGTGGTGCTCGAACAGCTCGCCAACCTCCTCGGCGTCGACCCCGACGAGTTGGAGTAGCCGCCCGCGGCGGCCAGCCCCCGTCGGCCGCCCGCCGGCTACGCGACGCGGCGCTTGAGCTTGCGCCGCTCCCGCTCGCTGAGCCCGCCCCAGATGCCGAACCGCTCGTCGTGCCCGAGCGCGTACTCCAGGCAGTCGTTGCGGACCTCGCAGCGCGAGCAGATCCGCTTCGCCTCGCGCGTCGACCCGCCCTTCTCCGGGAAGAATGCCTCCGGGTCGGTCTGGGAGCACAGTGCGCGCTCCTGCCATTCCGGCGCGTCGCCGAGCAGATCGGCGACGACTGGACGGCCCTCCATCAGCATGCCCCCTTCTGGTGCACCAGCGGTTAAACCGGTGCAAATCCCCCACATTCCGCTCTGCCGATGGCGATCGACGTGACGCCCGTCCCCGGTGCCGGCACCACCCCGCCGCAGGTCCAGCCGGTGGTCGCCCGCTCCGTGCCCCCCGGACCCCACGCCCGCACTACAGCAGCCCCGAGGAAATTACACGCGTGTAATACGTGCGTCGTCAAGCGGAACCTGATAAATAAGGTGACCGCCTGAGTGCTCCCTCACCGCTGCCTATCGACCGAACCGGCGTTGGGTAACGCCTCTACCCGCGAGTCACCCCGGAAAAATCCTCGCGGGAGGGAAAGGTCCGATCCAGGTCTTCCGCATCACCGTACGTCGTCGTACGCTGCCTGACCGTAAACCCTGCACGGTGGGCGAGCGTGCGCAGGTCGGCCGCCGACCGCGCGGATCCGTGCGCGGCACCCGCCATCCGGGAAATGCTCTCCTCCATCAACGTCCCGCCGACATCGTCGACGCCCCCGCGCAGCAGCGCGACGGTGGCGTCGTCCCCCAGTTTGACCCATGACGCCTGGACGTGCCGGATACGGCCGTGCAGCAGCAGCCGGGCCATCGCGTGCACCGCGCGGCTCTCCCGCCACGTCGCGCCCGGCCGCGCGACCCCGGCGAGGTAGATCGGCGACTGGGTGTGGACGAAGGGCAGCGGCACGAACTCGGTGAAGCCGCCCGTGGCGTCCTGGATTTCGGCGAGTACGCGGAAGTGCGTCAGCCAGTGCCGGGGATGGTCGACGTGGCCGTACATCATCGTGGACGTCGAGCGCAGCCCCAGCTCGTGCGCCGTCGTCACCACCTCGACCCAGGTGGCCGCCGGCAGCTTGCCCTTGGTCAGCACCCAGCGGACCTCGTCGTCGAGGATCTCCGCCGCCGTACCCGGGATGGTGTCCAGGCCGGCCTCGCGCAGCCGGACCAGCCAGTCCCGGACGGGGACGCCGGCCTTCGCGGCGGCCGTCACGATCTCCATCGGCGAGTACGCGTGCACGTGCATCCCGGGCACGGCCGCCTTGATCGCGCGGACCATGTCCGGGTACACCGTCACCGGCAGCTTGGGGTCGATCCCGCCCTGCAGGCAGACCTCGGTCGCCCCGGCGGCGCGCGCCTCGACGGCCCGCCGGGCGACCTCCTCCACCGTCAGCCGGTACGCGTCGGCGTCCCGCTCGCGCTGGGCGAACGCACAGAACCGGCAGCCCACGTAGCAGATGTTCGAAAAGTTGATGTTGCGGTTGACCACGTAGGTCACCACGTCGCCGACCGCGTCGCGGCGCACGTCGTCGGCCGCGGCGGCCAGCGCGTCCAGGGCCGGCCCGTCGGCGTGCAGGAGCGCGAGGGCGGCGTCGGCGTACTGCGGCAGGAGCAGCCGGGCCGGGTCCTCGGCGGCCAGCCGCAGCCCGGCGGCGACGTCGGCCGGCAGCCCCCGCCCGGGACCACGCAGCCGGCCCGGCCCCCGCCCGCGGTCCGGGTCGGGCACCCCGTCCGGGTCGGGCGTCCCGTCCTGGTCGGACCTGCGGGCGGGGTCGGGCGGGCGGTTCGGCCGGCGGGGGTCCGGGGCGGGGCGCGGGGGGGCGCCGGCCCCGGCGCGGGTGGCAGTCGGGGTGGCCTCTGGCTCCTGCCAGGGCAGGCCGACCGGGCGGGCGTCGGGGTCGGCCAGGCCCGACGGCGCGGCGAGGGCGCGCACGTGCGGCAGCAGGCGCGGGTCCAGCCAGCCGTCGGGTGCGGCCACGAACTCCGGGTACAGCGTGAGGCGCTCGCGCAGCGCGAACCCGGCCGCCGCGGTCCGCGCCGCCAGCACGTCGATGGCGGGCCAGGGCCGCTCGGGGTTGACGTGGTCCGGCGTGACCGGCGAGACGCCGCCCCAGTCGTCGATGCCGGCCCGCAGCAGCAGCCCGTACGCGCCGTTGACGAGGTTGGGCGGCGCCTGGATGCGCGCGCGCGGACCCAGGACCAGCCGCGCCACGGCCACCGTCGCGGCCAGCGCCGCCAGCCCGGCGTCGGGGGCCGCGCGCATCGCGGTGTCCGGCTTGGCGCGGAAGTTCTGGATGATCACCTCCTGGACGTGCCCGTACCGCCGGGCCACCGCCCGGACGGCGAACAGCGACTCGGCCCGCTCGGCCGCGGTCTCGCCGATGCCGACCAGGATGCCCGTGGTGAACGGCACCCCGACCCGGCCGGCGTCCTCCAGCACCCGCAGCCGGACGGCCGGGTCCTTGTCCGGGGACCCGTGGTGCGGGCCGCCGGGCTCGGTGTACAGCCGGGACGCCGTCGTCTCCAGCATCATCCCCATGCTGGGCGCCACCGGGCGCAGCCGGTGCAGCTCGGACCAGCTCAGTACGCCCGGGTTCAGGTGCGGCAGCAGCCCGGTCTCCTCCAGTACCGCGATCGCGCACGCCCGCAGGTAGTCGAGTGTGGAGGCGTACCCCCGCGCCGCCAGCCACTCCCCCGCGGCCGGCCAGCGCGCCTCCGGCCGGTCGCCGAGGGTGAACAGCGCCTCCTTCGCGCCGACCGCGGCGCCCGCCCGGGCGATGGCCAGTACCTCGTCGCGTTCGAGGTACGGCGCCGGCAGGCGGTGCGGCACCGTGGCGAACGTGCAGTAGTGGCAGCGGTCCCGGCACAGGCGGGTCAGCGGCACGAACACCTTGCGGGAGTAGGTGACGACCCCCGGCCGGCCCGCGGCGGCGAGGCCGGCGTCCCGGACCGCGCCGGCCGCCGCCGCGAGCTCGTCGAGCGCGGCGCCCCGGGCGCCCAGCAGGACCGCCGCCTCGTCCACATCGAGCGACCGGCCCTCGGCCGCCCGCCGCAGCGCCCTGCGCAGCCCCGCCTCACCCGCCATTCTTCGCAGGGTAGGGCCGTCCACCCCGGAGCGGGCGCCGCCGGTACCGGCGCGCCGCGGTCCAGTGACCATAGTCACCGGTCGGGTGGTCGCGCTCAGCGTTCGTGCGGCGGCAGCAGGTGGGTGGTCTCGGGGCCGGGGCGGGTCGCCTTCGGCAGGATCTGGGTGCCTTCCGGCCCGCTGAGCACCTGGGTCGCGTCAGGGGGCGGGGGCGCCGCGCGGTCCGGATCCTGGCCCGCGAGCGCCGCGGCGACGTCCGGGGACGGGCGGCGCGAGGGCGCGCCGTACACCGCGCCGGAGCGGGGGACGGCACGGGGCGGGCGGGCCACGGGCGCGGCGGGGACCACCGTGGGCGGGCCGCCCTGGTACGGCGTCGCGGAGGCGGGGACGAACACGGTCGGCGGCTCGGGTGCGGGCGGCGGCGGGGCGGGCTGGCCCGCGGCCGTCGGCGCGTCGCCCGACGGCCCGGCCGCGCCGGGCGCACGCCCCGGTGCCGCGCCCGCCGCCGGTGCGTCGACCCGGGTCGGTGCGTCCGCGGCCGACGGCGCGGGCACGACCGGCCCGGGGAGGCCGCCCATCGGCGCGGTGGCGCCGCTCGGCGCGGTGTTGCCGTGGCCGCCGATCGAGGTACCGGCCGGTTCGGAGAGCCCGGACATCCCGCGGCGACCGGCCGCTCCCAGGGAGCCGGACGCACCGCCGGGGGCCGCGGTGGCGCCTGGGGCGGCGCCGGTCCGCAGGAACGAGGTCTGCTCGGGCGGCGCGCCACCGGCGCGCAGGAACGTCGTGCGGTCCGCGGGCGGGCCGCCCGCCCGGTCGGTCGGCACCGCCGGGGAGCCGGCGGGCCCGCGGCGCCGGGCGAACAGCGCCCGCCACACCCGCAGCCCGTAGACCGCCGCCACGGCCAGCAACCCCAGGTAGGCCAGCCAGGTGAGCATCGCCTGGAGGCCGGCGGCCGCCCCGGGTCCGTAGCTGACCAGGCCGTACAGGCCGATCATCGCGCCGAACAGGGTCCCGCAGGCGGCGGCCACCCCCAGCTCGACCAGGGCGGCCAGGGTCACCAGGCGGGCGCCGGGCAGGCGCGGGCGGCGGTGGGTGGCCAGGTACACGGCGGCGACCGGGAAGCCGATCGTGGCCACGTTGATGAAGCTGCTGAACCGGCCCGCCGCGTACAGCGAGTACGGCCCCCGGCCGCTGGGCAGCAGCCCGACCAGGGCCGCCAGCAGGAGTGCCGCGTTGGCGCCGACGAGCGCGTACGCGAACCACGCACGCATCCCGGCGGCGGCCTCGCGGGGGTCGGTGGGCGGTGCGGTCTCCGGGCTCAACGTGCTGCCTCCCATGCGGTGCGGATCGGCGCTTGGCTGCCCGGTCGGACGGCGGTCGGCGGCGGTGGGCGACCGGGCGCGGCACCAAGGGTAACGATCGGGGGCGACGGTGCGACGGAGACCGCGACCCGGGCGGCCGGAGGACTACAGCTCCGCCAGCGCCTCCGTGATGAGCCGGCGGGCTTCCCGTCCGTGAACCGCCACCCTCTGCAAATCGTTGAACATTTTCACATACAGCGCTACTTCGGCTGCGCTTCTCACCTGGATGCAGGCGGTCGGTGTCTCCATCGCCACAGTGGAGGAGTCGTAGATCCAGAAGCCGATGTTGCTCACGCCCCACCGCGCGGCGGCGGCGGGAATGATGCCCAGCGAGATGTACTGGCGCTCCGCGAGATTCAACAGGTGGGTGAGCTGGAAGACGTGGTCGGACTCCGACGTGATGCGGGTGTAGAGCACCTGCTCGCCGAGGACTGCGACGATACGGCGACGGGCGTCGAGCGTGGCTTCGGTCCGTTGCGCCCAGAAGGTGAGCCCATCTTCGAGGGACTCCTCGGAGCGCCCCAGGAGGTGGAACATGAAGCGGTGCATCTGTCGGGTGTACGCCGGGACCTGAAACAGGCCTGGCACGACGATCGGCTCGTCGATTCGGAAAAGCCTGGTGTTCTCGAAGCTCACCTGAGAGTGCAGGCCGGAGCGGACGCGTAGGCCACTACGCCGGACGACACGCGCCCACTCCTCGTAGGCCGACTCGATTGTCTGCAGGCGTTCGATGATCGCCGGCGCCTCTCCGGGACAGCCACAGGCGGCGCACCAGGCCGCAACGTTCGCCTCCGTAGGGAAACGCCGACCGTTTTCGATCTTCGACATGGTGGTGGAGTGGAGCCCGATCTCCGCAGACAGAGACCGGGCTGTCACTCCTGCCGCACGACGGAGGGAACGCAGCCGTGCACCTAGTTCTCGGCGCCCGCGTTCCGCCGCACTACCCGGGTCCAAGGTAGCTGTCGAGAGGTGCGGCAGCGTCCCACACCGCACTGAAGCTGTCGATGCACCGTAGGACGACCGACCGGTCGTCGGTGATGCTGAAGGTTCCGGTGCCTCCGTTCCCGTCGTGGTGCAGGAACAGGGCTCGCGTGCCGTCCAGCACGTAGAAGTCGGCCGGTGGGACGAGCAGCGTTGCCACGACCTTACGGTTCACGACCCGGATTTCCTCACCCGACCGTGCCACCCGACGCGAGACATTCAACGACCACTGTTGGTAGTCGCTCAGCGGCTCCGACACCACCTTCACACGCTGCAGCACCCTGCCCCTGGCCGCGAGGTCACCGAAGAACTGGCAGAGGCTGTCGAGACCCTGCAACTGGTACTCCTCGCCGCGTTGCCAGGCGCGAAGCGCCTCGTTCTCGTCAGCCACACCGTAGGAGTCGCGCAACTCCAGGTGACGCCAGCCGATACGGATGCCCCGAAGACAAGCCTCGAAGGAGTCCACGTCGATGTCCCGCACGATGACCTACAGGGTCTTGAACAACGGGATCAGGCGAGCGGGAATTTCCATAGCGGTCTCCCCCTCCGGCAGGTTCGTGGCGCAAGCGCCCGGCGTCCTCACCCACGCAACCCCGTACGACGTAGCTGGTCCGGTCAGTCTGATACACGGTTTCGGACTCCGGATCGTTGCGACAACTCACGTCTCACTGGATTCTCCGAGCAATGAGGGGTGATCTCTGCGGCGCGCTGCTGGTGGCGTCGCACCGCCGTACAGGGACTAGCGCACTCCCACACGCTGCGCGAACTGCTCGATTCCGGGCACGGTGTGCCGTGGCTGACGCAGTAGTTCGGCGGTGAGGCTGGTGGCCCAGGGGCGGTACCGGACCTCTTGCGGAGCGTTACGTTCGGCCGCCGTGAGGGCCTGGAAGGCGGGGCCGGGACGGCCACGGCCGTGCAAGGCAAGGGCGGTGTCCTCCCAGTAACGTGCGCGCCGCTCAATGGTTTTGATCTTTGATGGGTCGACCTGGCGGGCGTAGTCGACGGCGGCTCCATAGTCGCCCAGTTTGCGCGCCACGCTGATCCTGTAGACGTACAGATCGATTGTCGCCAGCGTCGCGCTGGGGTGACTGCCGGCGCGGTGGTGGGCGTGTTCGGCCTCGTCGAGCAGGCTCCACGCCGTGTCGCGGTCATCGCGGATGGCGGCGGTGTACGCGGCTGCGGCCAGCAGGTGTCCGTATGCGGTGGCTTCGACGGGCCGGTTCAGGCCGGTGGCGGCGCTGAGTTCGGCGGCGGCGCGCAGCATGAGGCGTTGGGCGGAGTCGCGGCGTTGGCCACGACGCGCGACAGTGGCGGCCAGTCGGGCCGCTTCAGCTCGCAGCAGTGGATCGTCGCTGGCGGTCGCGGCCTGGCTGGCGCGGTCGGCGGTCGCCCATGCCATGCCGTCGTCGTGAAGCTTGATGAGCAGTTGGGTCGCGATGCCGTAGGCGCGGGTCACGTCGCCGGCGGCGGCCGCTTGCTCCTCGCTCGCGGCTGCGGCGTGGGTGGCGGTTGCCTGGGCCACGAGCCGAGGCAGGCGGCGAGCGAGTTGCTGGTATCGGCAGGCGCGGAAGTCGGCGGCTGCGGCGGCGAGCTGGACGTGTAGCTGCGCTGGCGGTAGTGGTTCGACGGCGATCCGACCGAAGATCACATCTTTCAGGGGGTCCGCAGCGGCGGTGCCGGCGGGCAAGGCGGCGGCCGCGGCTACTGCGACGGTGCCGCCGAGCAGGTTACGTCGATGCATCCGATCACCGCCGTCTTCTCGGGCCGGTTCCAGGTTAACCATGCCTGGCGGCTGGGCCGCGGTGACAGTCGCCGACAGGCCGAGCAGGTCATCCGGCACGCCGTACGCGCGGGCCAAGCGGCGCAGCTCCGCGATCGAACGCGGCGCCCGCCGCCCGCACTCGAGCCGCGAGAGCACGGAGGCGGACAGCTGCATCCGGGCGGCAACCTGCTCCAGCGTCCAGCCGGCCGCGGTGCGGGCCGCCCGCAGGACGGGGCCGACCTGACCGTCAGCGATGGCAGCACCGACCGTTGGAAGGTCGCTCCATCGTGCCTGTTGAGCCACACGCCACCTCCGCGTCGACGCAGGTTCGCGCCATTAGCGTGACCGGCTGTTGCACGTAACGCAAGCGCCTTGCGCAGTCCACACGGGGCCTGTGTCCGCGGCCGTCACGGCGGTGCAGTAGGGGTCCGCCGGCGGTTCAGCCGGTTCGGTTGAAGGGATGCCACGGTGATGTACACCCACTCGTTCATGCAGGCCGCGGCGACAGCCACGGACTTGCACCATGCCGGGCTGTTGGCCGTCGGGGAGCAGTGCACGATCCACCCGTCGTCGGTGTTCTGGCCGCAGGACATGACGGGCAAGCTACGGCCGATAGTCCTCGGCGACCGCGTGGTGATCGGCGCGGGCGCGGTCGTCCACGGCGGGGTCAGGCTGGGCTCCGACGCGCGAATAGGACACCGGGCGATTGTGGGCGAACCGGAGTACGGCTATGCGGTGCGGAATGTGTATGTCGGCGCTGCCGCCGAGACCGTGATCGGTTCCGGGGTGGTGCTACGCGCTGGGGCAGTGCTCTACGCCGGCGTTACGGTGGGAGATGACAGCACCCTCGGTCATCACGTGCTGCTGCGCACCGGAGTCACGGTGGGGTCGAGCAGCCAGCTGGCGGCGAACCTCACCGTCGAGCGCGGCGCCCGCATCGGCTCGGGGGTGCGATGCTCGCCCGGCTCGCACATCACCGCCGACACGGTGATCGCCGACCGGGTGTTTCTCGGCGCCGGAGTCCGCACGGTCAACGACAAGGAGTTGATCTGGCGTGATCCAGCCCACGAGCAACCGCTGCGGCCGCCGCACTTCGAGTACGGATGCAGGGTGGGTTCCGGGGTAGTGGTCATGGCCGGGATTACTGTCGGAGCGCGGGCGCTGGTCGGCGCCGGCGCCGTCGTCACCCGAAATGTCGCCCCGGACGCGGTCGTCTACGGCGTTCCGGCCAGGACGGCAGCGACCCGGTGACCGCTGCGCTGGAGTGGCTGGAGCCGCTGCGCGACGCGGTGCCGGAAGTCAACCTTCGGGGTTGGCATCGGCTGGCAGGGCTGGCCGACTCGATCGCGGACCTCGCGTCGGCGGCGCCGCCGGCCGGAGCCCCGGACAGGCCGCGGTGGTTGCTCGCGCTGCGCACCGAGCTCGCCGGTCGCGGGTACCGCGGCGGGCCGATGTGGCAGACCCTCGCCCAGTTTGTCGCCGGGTTCCATGACCTTGACTTCCGTGACGCCACCGGCGCCGGGCACGCCGCGATGATCGTGCGCCACGCGCCCGCCGGGACCGCGGCGCTCTGGCGGCAGCGCGTCGACGGCGGCGCGCTGGTCGGCATCGCCGCTACCGAGCGGCACGGCGGGTCACGCATCCGCCAGATCAGCACCAGCGCCCGGGAAGTCGGCAGCCGCTGGCTGCTGTCCGGCGAGAAGTGCTGGGTATCACGGCTGGCCGAAGCGACAGCGCTGGTGGTGTTCTTCCGCGACCCGCACTCGGCGATCACCGCCGCCGTCGTGGACACTGACCGGCCGGGCCTCACCCGGCAGCTCACACCACCGGTAGGGCTTGGCGGCTGGTCCTGGGGCGCTCTGCAACTGCGCGACGTCGCAGTGGACCCGACCGTTGACCTCCTCGGAGGTCCTGGCGCCGGCCTGGCGGTGTTCCGCCAGCACTTCACGGCCTTCCGGCCGCTGGTCGGCGCTACGGCATTGGGCGCCGCGGCCGGAGTCCACACCCTGGTCCGCCGGACCCTTGCCGGCAGACACGCAGCCGGCGTCATCGATCGCGTCCGCGACAACGCGCTGATCGCATTGGGCCGCGCGCACGGCGAGCTGACCGCCGCGCTGCTGGCCACCCTGCATACCAGCCGACTGGCGGCGACCGGCCACCCACATGCTGATCTGGCCGCCCGAGTCGGGAAGGCGGTCGGCGTTGACGTCGCACATCGCGCCGTCGCAGAACTGGCGCCCTTGATCGGCGCTGCTGGATTCGTTGCCGGCTCGCCGATCGCCAAGGCCCGCGCGGACCTCGGTGGGCTGCTGTACGCCGACGGCATTCACGACGCCCTGTATCGCTCGGCCGGCGGCACCCTGCTGACCGCTTACGGCACGTCGGGCAGAGCTCCTGATCCCGAATCGAAGGGAATCGAAGGGATCAGGAGCGCGGCCTGAGCCAGCGGCCGGGGCGGCGTCGGTGGCGCCGCCCCGGCTACTGGTGTTCCGGTCAGGCGTAGCCGTTCTCCAGGTAGACCGTCGATCCGGCCAGCGCGGCCTCCCACGCCGCCGCCGCCCGTCGTGCCAGCAGCGGCGACAGCCGCTCGGCAGCCTCCTGCCGGCTACACCACCGCCAGGACCGCAGCTCGTCGGCGGGCAGCTTGACCGCGGCCGCAGCAGCCGCGGTCAGCGTGCCGCCGTCGAAGACGAACATCAGCCCTTCGGTGCGGCCTTCGCGCGGCGGCACCCAGTCCACGGCCAGCAGTCGGCCGGGCCGCACCACGAGCCCGAGCTCTTCCTTGATCTCCCGCGCCGCCGCGTCGCGGGGCGACTCGTCGGCATTCACCGCACCGCCCGGGATTTCCCAGTAGTCCTTGTACGTCGGTTCCACGATCAGCACCCGCCCCCGGGCGTCGTGGAAGAGGACCGCGGCGGCCGCCCGCTTCCGGGCCAGGGTCGCGGTGTAGTCGGCTGCCGGTGAAGATGTCACCAGGCCAGCGTAGGTGTCGAGAGCAAGCCGGGCGGCCGGGCACCGGTCACCCATCGTCGCGGCTGTCCGCTGTCGCCGCCGTACGTCACCGCGTCCTCGTAGGGTGGCGGGATGGACGCCGGAACCGTCGCCGCCCGCCTCGCCCCGCACTACGCGCGGGCCGGGGTCGCCACCCGGCTCGCCCTCACCGGGCACGCGTTCCAGGCCTGGCCGGACGTCGCCCGCGCGGCCGTGCTCGCCGCGTGCGACGACGCCGCCGACCTGCTCGACGGCGCCTGGGCGCCGGCCGCGGCACAGGCCGACCGGGTGCGCGCCGGCTACCGCGCGCTGCTGGGGGACCCGGCGGGGACGGTCGCCCTGGCGCCGCACACCCACGAGCTGGTCCTGCGGTTCCTCTCGACCCTCGACCTGGCCCGCCGGCCGCGGCTGGTGACGACCAACGGCGAGTTCCACAGCCTGCGCCGGCAGCTCGACCGGCTCGCCGAGGCGGGCCTGCGCGTGGTGCGGGTACCGGCCGAGCCGGTCGGGTCGCTGGCGGCCCGGGTGGCCGGCGAGGTGGACGGCCGGACGGCGGCCGTCCTGCTGTCGACGGTCCTGTACGAGACCTCGCTGCGCGTCCCGGACCTGCCCGACCTGGCGGCGGCCTGCACCCGGCACGGGGCGGAGCTGCTGCTGGACGTGTACCACGCGCTGGGGGTCGCCCCGGTCGACGCCGCCGCGCTGCCGACCGCCTGGCTCGTCGGCGGCGGGCTGAAGTACCTCCAGCTCGGCGGCGGCAACTGCTTCCTGCGGGTACCGGCGCACGCCGCCGCGGCGCGGCCGGTGCTGACCGGCTGGTTCGCCGAACCGGTGCCGCCGCCCGCGCCCCCGGCGGTCGGGTACGTCACCGGCGACGACCGCTTCGCCGGCGCCACCTACGACCCGGTGAGCCACTACCGCGCGGCGGCGGTGCTGGACTTCCACGCCGCGCAGGGGCTGACGCCGGCCCTGCTGCGGGACGTCGCGCTGCGCCAGCGGGCCGTGCTGACGGCGGCGTTCGACGCGCTGGACCTGCCGCCGGAGGTCGTCGACCGGGACCGCGGCCGGCCGGCGGCGGCGTTCGGCGGGTTCCTGGCGCTGCGCACCCCGCACGCCGCGGCGCTGCGGGCGGACCTCGCCGCGCACGGCGTCCGGGTGGACCACCGCGGCGCGCACCTGCGGCTCGGCCCGGCGCCGTACCTGTCCGACGGGCAGCTCGCGGCCGCCGTCGGGGTGCTGGGCGAGGCGGCGGCGCGGCTGCGGCGGTGAACCGGGGGCGGGATGATGCGCGGGACGCCGCCGGCAGGCGAAGATGGAGCCATGCGGATCGTGGTCTTGACGGGCGGGATCGGTGGCGCGCGCTTCCTGCGGGGCGTCCGGGCGTACGCGGCGGCGGACGGCGCCGCGGTCACCGCGGTGGTGAACGTCGGCGACGACGCGATCATGCACGGGCTGCGGATCTGCCCGGACCTGGACTCCGTCCTCTACACCCTGGGCGGCGGCGCCGACCCGGAGCGCGGCTGGGGGCGGGCCGGCGAGAGCTGGACGGTCGCCGACGAGCTGGCGGCGTACGGGGCGGAGCCGCAGTGGTTCAGCCTCGGTGACCGGGACCTGGCGACCCACCTGGTGCGGACCACGATGCTCAACGCCGGGTACCCGCTCTCGGCCGTCGCGGCGGCGCTGAGCCGGCGCTGGAAGCCGGGGGTGGACCTGCTGCCGGCCACCGACCAGCGGCTGGAGACGCACGTCGTCGTCGAGGACGGCGACGGGCAGCGGGCGATCCACTTCCAGGAGTGGTGGGTGCGGCACCGGGCGCAGCTCGCCGCGCGCCGGTTCGTCTTCGTCGGGGCGGACCAGGCCGAGCCCGCGCCCGGGGTGTGCGAGGCGCTGGCGGCGGCCGACGTCGTCCTGATCGCCCCCAGCAACCCGGTGGTCAGCATCGCGCCGGTCCTCGCGGTACCGGGGCTGCGCGAGGCCGTCGTCGCCGGACCGGCGCCGGTGGTGGGCGTGTCGCCGATCATCGACGGCACGCCGGTGCGCGGGATGGCGGACAAGTGCCTGGCGGCGGTGGGGGCGCAGTGCTCGGCAGCGGGCGTGGGGGCGCTGTACGGCGCGCGGTCCGCGGGCGGGCTGCTCGACGCCTGGCTGGTGGACGAGGTGGACGCCGACGCCGCGGTGCCGGGCGTCGCGGTGCACCCGGTCCCCCTGTGGATGACCGACGACGATGCGACGGAGGCCATGGTCCGCGCCGCCCTGCGCGCCGCCCAGAGCCGCTGAACCGCCCGTCGGCTGGCCCGGGCCGGGGAGGGGCGCCCGCGCCGGGCGCCCCTCGCGCCGGTCAGGCGTAGGTGTAGCGGGGGCGGTGGTCCAGGACGTCGGCCGGCCGCACGCCCGTGAAGGGCTGGAGGACCTCGTTGAGGTCCACGACGCCGGAGGTGCCGCTGCCCGGCAGGTAGCGGGTGCTGTCGTACCCCCACCGGGTCTGCCACTGCGACCACAGCCGGTCGATGTTGGCGTGGTGCAGCCAGAAGACCGGGTCGTTGGGCGAGTCCTGCAGAGCCATGTGCCCGCCGACCCACACGTGCACCGAGTTGTGGATGTTGGGGCTGACCCAACCCTCCATGCGGTTGCGCATCCCGCTGCCGCTGGAGCTGTTCCACGGCGACGCGTCGTACGTGGACACGCCCAGCACCGTGCTGACGTTGGCCGCCGACGGCAGGGTGCCGCCCATGGCCCGCCGCAGCGACGTGGACGTACTGCTGCTGACGTTGATCCGCCAGTTGGCCGACCCGGCGAACGGCCCGGTGGTGACGGGGCCGTTGCCGCCGGAGCCGTTGCCGCCCAGGAAGTCCGAGGTCCAGGGCGCCGACGTCGTGGTGCGGTCGACGGTCCAGTCCCAGTACGGCAGGTCGACGGCCGGGTTGTGCACCTTGAGGGCGTTCTCGAACTCGATCAGGTACTGCCGGTGCCACGGCAGGAAGGACGGCGACTGGTGGGCGTACCGGTGGCTGTTGACCACGGCGAAGTACTGCATGTGGGTCGAGACGAACCAGTCGTAGTTGCGGCCGCCGGCCTGGGCCTTGAGGGCCTTGACCGCGGCGACGAAGGCCGTCTTCTCGGTGGCGGTGAGGTCGCGCGCGTTCTTGCGGGTACCCACGATGGGCTGCCTTTCTGCGGAAGGGAGGGGCTGGTCAGCGGTGGTCGTGGTCGTCGCCGGCCAGGTCGGTCAGCTCGGCGTCGCCGAGGGTTTCGACCGCCTTCTTCGCAAGCTTGAGCAGCCCGTCCTTCTTGTCTCTCTCGTCGATGGGGAAGGGCTCGTAGTGGGTCAGGGCGCTGATGGCGACGTCCATCGTCTCCCTGCTGTCCTCGGCCACCGGCACCTGCAGCACCATGATCCCGAGCTTCTTGCCGTTGATGGACACCTTGTGCTTCTTGTTGCCCTTGTCGTGGACACCCTTGATCTTCTTGCCCTTGTACTCCTGGTCGAAGTCCCGCGGGTCGTCCGGCGCCGGGGTGGCCGCGGTGGCGCCCGAGGTCACGTACGAGGCTCCGGCGGCGGTGGCGGCGGCGGCCGCGGAGGCGGCGCCGTACCGCAGCAGGTCGCGACGGTCCAGAGTCATGGTGGGTGGTCCTCCCTTGTCGAGCCGTGGCAACGGCGCCCGCCCGGCCCGGCGGGAGGGCGCCCGCGCGGCTGACCGGCGGGGCGCGGTACCCCCCGTCCGTCCGCGCGACATACGGCAAGGCGACCGCGTGTAGTGAGCACGCCGTCGCCGAGTGCACGCAACGTAGCAACGGGTTCTCGACGGGTTCAACGGCGCGCACCGCGGGGGATTGAGCCGAATGGACAGACATCACCTCCACCTATCGGTCACGATCGATCCCTTGTCGAGGGTGCCGCAGGCCGGCGGCGGTCGGCGCCGCGCACCGGAAGTTCCAGAACGTCCCCGATCAATCACTATCTGCAATAGTCGACAGAGCGCACGCAACCCTGTTCGCGGAGTCAACCGGGCATATGCGGTAGCCGAGCGTCACTCCGGCGCGGCCGGCGCTGCCCCGCGCGCGCGACCCCGGCCGGCGGCGGCATCATGGCCGCATGACGTTGCGGATCCTGCCGGTCACCGGCATCGGCGAGGTCGGCGCCGGGGACGACCTGGCGGCGCTCGTCCACGGCGCGGCGCCCGACCTGGCGGCCGGCGACGTCGTGGTGGTCACGAGCAAGATCGTGTCGAAGGCGGAGGGGCGGCTGGTCGCGGTACCCGCCGCGGGGCCGGACCGGGACCGGGCCCGCGCCGCGGCCGTGCGCGCCGAGAGCACCGACGTGGTGGCCGTGCGCGGCGGCACGCGGATCGTCCGCACCCGCCACGGCTTCGTCCTCAACGGGGCCGGGATCGACGCGTCCAACGTGCCGCCCGGGCGCCTGGCCCTGCTGCCGCGGGACCCCGACGCCTCCGCCCGCGCGCTGCGGGCGGCGCTGCGCGACCGGTACGCCCGGCGCGTCGCGGTGATCGTCTCGGACACCGCGGGCCGGGCCTGGCGGATCGGCCAGACCGACCTCGCCCTGGGCTGCGCCGGCCTGCCGCCGCTGCGCGACCACCGCGGGGAGACCGACCCCTACGGCAACCCGCTCACCGTCACGCAGATCGCCGTCGCCGACGAGCTGGCGGCCGCGGCCGAGCTGGTCAAGGGCAAGTGCGCGGGCGTGCCGGTGGCGGTCGTCCGCGGCTACCCGCTGACCGGCGACGAACCCGACGGCCCCGGGGTGGCCGCCCTGCTGCGCGCCCGCAGCGAGGACATGTTCGCCGAGGGCGTGGCCGAGGCGTACGCCCGCGGCCACCGCGACGGCCGCGCCGGCCGCCCGGAGTCCCCCGGCGGCTGAGTGCGCCGACCGCGGCGCCGGCCCGCTACGCCCGCCGGGGCGGCAGGGCCGGGGCGAGCGCCGCCGCCCACCGGGCGGCCATCTCGGCGTACCCGCGGTCGTTGGGGTGCAGCGGGTCGGCGAGGTCGCGGCGGGGGTCCAGCGCGGTCATGTCGGCGACGGCGGCGCCGTACCGCCGGGCCAGGAGCACGACCCGGTCGTTGTACCAGCCGATCCGCTCCTGCACGGCCGGCTCGTCGGCGGGCGCCAGCCGGGCCAGGACGACGGCGGTCGACGGCCGGTTGGCGCGGATCTCGCCGAGCAGCGCGGCGAGGCGCTCGGCGACGCTGTCGAGCCGGTCGACGCGGCGCAGGTCGTTCGTCCCGACGTGGATCAGCACGATGTCGGGGCGGTACGCGGCCATCAGGGTGGGTACCCGCTCGCGCAGCCGGTCCACCCGCCAGCCCGGGTAGGCGGCCAGGTCCGGGTCGGGGCCGGCGCCGTGCCGCAGCGGCCCGACGAAGTCGACGCGGTGGCCGGCGGCGGTGAGCCGCGCGTACAGCGGCGCCCGCCAGCCGCCGCCGTCGCGGCTGCCGGTCCCCCAGGTGATGGAGTCGCCCATCGGCATGATGCGGACCGGCGGGCCCGCGGCCGACCGGACGTCCTGCGCGGTGACGGCGCGCCAGGGCAGGAGCGCGGCGAGCCCCGCCACCGCCAGGGCCGCCGCCGGCCAGGCGGCGCCGCGCCGCCGTCGTGCTGAGTGCCTGCCCACCGCCACCTCCGGCCCGCTCCGTAACTCGACCGGATTACCCCATTAGCGGTGTTTAACACCCGCAGGCCCGTTTCTCCGCGACGCGGCACGGCGACGGCGGTTCCGCTCAGTCGGGGCGGCGGGCGCCCGGACCGCCCAGCAGGCACACCAGCAGCTCCCGGAAGCCGGCGCGCAGCTTCGGGAGGTCCGGCGGCGCCGCGCTGCCCGCGCCGACGATCGCGTCGAAGACGACGCCCTCCATCCAGTGCAGGACGATGCCGCCGTGCCGCCGCGGCGCGGGCGAGCCCAGCGCGGCGAGGACCGCGGCGATCGGCGCGCGGAACCGGGCGCCGGCCGCGTTGTACCGCTCCCGCAGCGCCGGGTTGCGGGTCGCCTCCATCGCCAGCTCCCACCGGGCGAGCATCCGGGACCGGCCGGCGTGCAGCGCGTGGTGGGCGAAGCCCGCGCCGAGCGCGACGACCGCGTCGAGGTCGGCGGGCAGCGGCCGGCCGTCGGCGAGCCCGGCCTCGGCGCTGTCCAGGGCGACGAGGCGGTCGCACACCAGCTCCAGCAGGGCCAGGCGGGTGCGGGCGTAGTACGAGGTCGACCCGGCCGGGAGGCCGGCCGCCGCGTCGACGGCGCGGTGCGTCAACCCGCGCAGGCCCCGCGCCGCGATGACCTCGATGGCGGCGTCGCCCAGGCGGGCGGCGCGGGAGGTGTCCGGTGATGCCACTCACACATCGTAGGCGATGGCTCTACAGACGTAGAGAGCCGCCCTCTACAGGCGTAGAGTCCTGGCTACGGGAGAGGGCAGCGGAGGGAGACGCCATGCGCAACGCGATCGTCGTCGGCGGCGGGATCGGCGGGCTCAGCGCCGCCGTCGGACTGCACCGGGCCGGGTGGCGGGTCACCGTCCTGGAGCGCGCGCCGGAGATCCGCGCGATCGGGGCGGGCATCGGGCTGTGGCCCAACGCCCTGCGCGCGCTGGGGACCCTCGGCCTCGGCGACGCGGTCGCCGCCATCGCCGAACCGCAGCGCGACGGCGGCCTGCGCACCGCCGCCGGCCGCTGGCTGACCCGCTGGGACGGCCGCCGCCTGGAGGCGGCCATGGGCGGCCCCGTCCTCGTCGTGTACCGGCCCCAGCTCCACGACCTGCTGCGCGCGGCCCTGCCCGCGGACTGCTTCCACACCGGCGCCGAGGTGCGCGGCGCCACCCCCGACGGCCGGGTCGACGCCGACCTGGACCTGCCGCCGGCCGACCTGGTGGTCGCCGCCGACGGCATCCGCAGCCGCCTGCGCGGCCACCTGGTCCCCGGCCACCCCGGCCCGGTGTACAGCGGCACCACCGCGTGGCTCGGCGTCGCGCCGCAGCCGCCCGCCCACGGCCCGTGCGGGTACTGGGGCGAGGGCCGGGAGGTCGGCATCCTGCCGCTGGTCGACGGGCGCACCTACTGGTACACCGGCGCCCTCGCCCCGGCCGGCCAGCGCGCGGCCGACGAGAAGGCCGCGGTCCTGGACCGGTTCCGGGGCTGGCACGCCCCGATCCTGGACACCATCCGGTCGACGCCGGCCGGACAGGTCATCCACCTCGACCTGTACCACCTCGCCACGCCGCTGGACACCTACGTGCACGGCCGCGTCGCCCTGCTCGGCGACGCCGCCCACGCGACCGTCCCCTTCCTGGGCCTGGGGGCCGCGCAGGCGATCGAGGACGCGGCCACGCTGGTGTGGGCGGTCCGCACGCAGCCCGACCTCGACACCGCGCTCGACGTCTACGACCGGGTCCGCCGGCCCCGCAGCCAGGCGGCGGCCCGGGCGTCGGTGCGGGCCGGCCGGTTCGGGCCGTACGTGACCGGCCGGCTCGCCACGGCCCTGCGCGACGCGGTCGTCCGGCTGACCCCCCAGTCGGTGGCGACCCGTCCGATGGCCGCCCTCGCCGACTGGTCGCTGCCCGACGGCACCGGCGGCCGTACCGCCTAAGGAGCCGCCGCGAGGCCGGTGGCCCCGTCGGGTTGCGGGGTCCCGCCGGGTTCCGCGGCCTCGTCGCAGTCGACCAGCAGGGCGATCCGGTGGTCCTCGTCGGTCACGTAGTAGCGGTGGCCGTCGCCCTCGGCCAGCCCCTCGACGTGGTGCAGGGGCGCCAGGTCGGCGACGAGCCGGCCCGGGACCGCGGCGCCGGCACAGGCGTCGGGCAGCGGGAAGCGGACGTGCCGGCAGTACACGTCGCCGCCCTCGGGGTGGTCGTCGAGCAGGGCCGACTGCTTGCCGAGCGCGTCGATCGAGCCGACGACCGCGTCGAACCCCCCGTCGGGGCGGTCGGCGAGCGCGCGGAAGCCGGTGAGCTGGCCAGGCGGCGTCACCCCGGTCACGGCGTACACGCCCACCGCGTGCGGCCACGTCTGCTCGGCCTCGAACATCCCGGCCACGCCGCCCAGCTCCACCAGCAGCGGCGCGCCGTCGGCGGCCACCGGGTACCGCAGGCCGAGCAGCAGCGTCCCGCGCGCGGTCCAGGCCGCGGCCTCCACATTGACCGGCAGGTCCGCCGGGTCCAGCCGGGCCACCCACCGCTTGCCGCGCGCGTGGCCGCGGCGGATCGTCTCGACGATGAAGCGCTCGCGGACCCACTCCCCCGGCGTGGCCAGCGCCAGGCCGCTGCGGCGCAGCGCGTCGTTGATCGTGCGGTGCAGGCGGAAGCGGTTGCGGACCACGTGCAGCCGCGGCACCCCGTCGGCGGCCTCGTCCTCCCGGAACCGGGCGACGAAGCCGCGCTTGGCGCGCAGCGGGCCGCGCTTGGAGCCGAAGTGCGACCCCACGACGTACACCCAGCCGTCGTGCCGGGACAGCGCCTCGCCGTCCTCGGTCCGGCCCTCCTCGGCGCCCGCGTCGACCCACTGGTGGTGGCCGGCCCACCGGCCGTCGGCGCCCTCCACCAGCAGGGCCAGGCACTCCTCGACGGGCCCCTCGTCCAGCACCGTCCAGAATGCCCGCCGGGCGCCGTGCGCGGCGAGCACCGCGGGCGACCGGACCGGGAGCAGGTCGCTGGCCTCGTTGCCGCCGACGGTCAACACCACCTCGGTCCGCATGAGCGCACGGTACCCGGCCGGCGCCCGCGGCGCAGCCGCCCCGGCGCGGCGATCGGCGCCCCGCGCTAGAGCAGGGCGCGGGTGTCCGGGCCGTCCAGCGCGGTGACCAGGCGTTTGACGTCCTGGGCCCGGTCCCGCGGGCACACCATGACCGCGTCGGCGGTTTCCACGACCACGAGGTCGCGGACGCCGACGGCGCTGACCAGGCGGCCCGACCCGGCGACGACCACCGTGCCGGCGCAGTCCTCCAGCAGCGTCGGGCCGTCGCCGAGCACGACGTTGCCCGCGGCGTCGGCGGGCAGCACGTCGCCGAGGGTGTGGAAGTCGCCGACGTCGTTCCAGCCGAAGTCCCCCGGCACGGTGGCGACCAGGCCCGCCGCGGCGGCGCCCTCCATCACCGCGTAGTCGACGGAGATCCGGCGCAGTGTCGGCCACACGGCGCCCATGACCGCGTCCTGCTCCGGGCCGCCCCACGCGTCGGCGATCCGGGACAGCCCGGCGTGCAGGTCGGGGCACTGCCGCGCCAGCTCGGCCAGGAAGGTCCGCACCTGCCAGACGAACATGCTGGCGTTCCAGAGGTAGTCGCCCGAGCGCACGTACCGCTGCGCGGTCGCCGCGTCGGGCTTCTCCCGGAACTCCGCCACCCGGCGCACCGGACCCTGCGCGGCGCCGAGCTGGAGGTAGCCGTACCCGGTCTCGGCGCGGGTGGGGGTGATGCCGACCGTCATCAGGTGGCCGGCGCGCGCGCCCTCGACCGCCTGGCCGATCACGGCCTGGAACGCGGCCGGGTCGGCGATCAGGTGGTCGGCGGCGAAGGCGCCCATCACCGCGTCCGGGTCGCGGCGCGCGATCAGCGCGGCCGCCAGGCCGATCGCCGCGCAGGAGTCGCGCGGCGAGGGCTCGACGACGACGTTGCCCTCGGGCAGCGCCGGGAGCTGGCGGGCCACGGCGGCGGCATGCGCGGCGCCGGTCACGACGTACGTGCGGTCGGCCCCGGCCAGCGGGGCGAGCCGGTCGACGGTGGCCTGGAGCAGCGAGGCCGGCGTCCCGGTCAGCGGGTGCAGGAACTTGGGGTGGCCGGCGCGGGACAGCGGCCACAGCCGCGTGCCGCTGCCGCCGGCCGGGATGACCGCGTACAGCATGGCGCCCATGATTACATGTGCGCGCTATGCCGCATTATGCACGTCGGCCCCGGCCGCCCGGGGGCGGTCGGGGCCGACGTGTCGGCGTAGCTCAGCGGGGCGTCCCGCTCAGCGGCGCGTCTCGCTGGAGACCTGGACCTGGCCGACGGGCGGCACGCTGACGGTCCGGGCGCCCGGGCGGCCGCCGAGGACGACGGTGCGCAGGGACGTGTTGTTGTCCTGGGTCTTCTCGTGCAGGCTGCCGTTGGGGTTCGCGGTCACCTGGATCTGGTACGTGCCGTTGGCGACGTCGGTGATGTCGAACTCCTGGTCGGGCCGCTCGGGGCCGTAGGTGTCGCCCCAGCCGACGTCCATCCGCTGGCTGACCTCCATCTCCGTCTCGCCGCCGCACTCGTTGACCCGCAGCCCGAGGTTGCCGGGGCGGGCGACGGCGTGCGCGCCGAGCAGGTCGACCTGGTCGGTGTTGGCGATGCAGAACGCCTCCTTGGCGCTCTTGACCGCCACCGAGCCGTCCCGGTTCAGCAGCTTGTACCCGGCGAAGTCCTGGAAGTGCCAGTGCAGGTGCAGCGGGCGCGGGTCCCACTCCATGCCGCCCACGCGCACGTACCCGGTCTCCTTGCCGGCGGCGTCGAAGAAGTACTGGTACGCCTCCATCAGCGGCTCGTTGGTGTTGCGGAAGCCCTGCACGTACAGCGGGGCGTCGCCGTCGGCCCACACGGTCGAGCCGAACTTCACCAGGTCCCGGTCCGGCACGCCGTCGGCGGTGGTGCCGTGGTCGGTGGAGATGTCCCAGGCCGGTACCGCGCGCAGGTCCGGCAGGAGGCCGCCGGCCGGCACGCCCTCCGGGCCGACCGGGCGCCGGACGCGGCCGGGCTGCTCACCCCGGGGCCCATCCAGCGCGAGCTTGCGCCGCTCCTGCGGGGACAGGGCCGGGTCGGCCGGCTTGGCCGGGCGGACCACCCGCAGCTTGATCGTCTTGGCGGCGTGCTCCGCCGGGATGCCGAAGATCTCGCGGTAGTTCTCGGCGACGGAGAGCCGCGCCGTGTACTGGCCCAGGCGCAGGGGCAGCGCCACGTTGTTGTCCTCGGCGAAGAAGGGCATCAGGCCCCACTTGCGCGGCATCCCCCACAGGTTGCTCAGGCCGAACGGGTTGGCCTTGCAGGCCACCGGGTACGGGTTGGCGCCGGGGGCGTCGGGCCCCATCCGGGTGTCGGCGCCGTTGAGGCACAGCGGCAGCTCCTGCTCGACGACGACGTCGCCCTTGCTGTTGCTGACGGCGAGGTCGAAGAAGTGGGGCAGGCGGTTGAGGTCGGTGACCAGGTTGCGCGGCAGGACCATGTCCTTGGTCCCGTCGGCCTTGTCCCGGATGACCCGCACCTCGACGGGCTTGTCGTAGGCCGGTCGCCGCACGTGCAGCTCCAGCGGCTTGTCCCCGTTGATCAGGTACATGTCGAGGTCGCCGTACGCGAGGTTGGTCTCGGGATCGAGTTCGGCCTCGGTCGTCGTCTCGAAGGTGGCGAGGCGCAGCGCAGGATCGGCGGGTGCGGCCGCCTGGGCGACGCTGAACGTCGCCGTCACGGCGAGCACGGCGCTCGACGCATAGATCAGGCCCCGAATGAGCGGTGTCACAGAGTCCCCCTGTGGCGGTAAAGACAAAGATGGACGCAGATGCGTCGTCACTTGCTTTCACACCTGTACGGCCCTGGTCAAGTGCAATCACCCAGCGTGACTATCCGATTGCGCGCCGCCACGAGGCCAGGTGAACGTCCGCACTGGACGCCCAGGTGAATTCCGCCGCCCGCGACAGGCCCGCGGCGGCCAGCCGCTCGCGCCGCGGCGCGTCGTCCAGCAGCGCCGCCAGGTCCGCCGCGATCTGCGCCGGCTCCTCGCCCGTGTAGGCCACCGCCTCGCCCCCGACCTCCGGCAGCGACAGCCGCGGCGTGGTCAGCACCGGCGCCCGGCAGGCCATCGCCTCCAGCACCGGCAGCCCGAAGCCCTCGCCGTGCGACGGGTACGCCGCCACCAGCGCGCCGCCCAGGAAACCCGGCAGGTCGGCGTACCGCAGGTAGCCCGGCCGCAGCACCCGCAGGTGGTCCGGGACGTCCGCGACGGCCAGGTCGATCTCGTCGTCGTGGCCACTGCCACCCGCCACGACCAGCGCCGGCGGGTCGATCCGGCCGGTGACCGCGCGGGCCCAGCCGCGGATCAGGTTCGGCACGTTCTTGCGGGGCTCCTTGGCGCCGAGGAACGCCACGTACCCCTGGTCGCCGAGGCCCAGGCGCGCGCGCACCCGCGCCTTCTCGGCGTCCGAGGGCGGGTGGAACGCCGCCCGGTCCACCCCGTGGTACGCCACGTCGATGCGCGTCGGGTCGGCGTCGAGCAGCCGGATCAGCTCGTCCCGGGTCGCCTTGCTCGGGACGATCACCCGCGCGGCCCGGCGCAGCGAGGTCTTCGTCGCACTGCGGAAGAACGCCCGCCGCGACTTGTCGTAGTGCTCGGGCTCCGTGAAAAAAGTCGCATCGTGGACGGTGACCGTGACCGGACAGCCCACCCGCAGCGGGCACGTGTAGAACGGCGAGTGCAGGAGCTGCGCCCCGACCTGCTGGGCCAGCAGCGGCAGCCCGGTCTGCTCCCAGGCCAGGCGCGCCGGCCGGTGCGCGGCCGCCGCGGGCGCGCCGATCACCCGCGCGTCCGGCACCACCCGGCTGTACCGCTCCACATCGGTGCGCTGGGCCACCACCGTCAGCGCCAGCGCGGCCGGTCCCGCCGCGCCGAGGGCGCCGAGCAGCCCGTCGACGTACCTGCCGACGCCACCACGGTCGGCCGGGACGCTGGTGGCGTCGACGAGTACGCGGGGCGATGGGCCAGAGGTCACGAGGCTGCTCCTGCGAGGCGGGTTCTTCAGGTGCGTCACTGCTGCCGGGCACGGGTGCGCCGCGACGCGCGGGCGGCGCCTCCATGGTGGCTGCCCCGGATGTGGGCGCCGGCCCGGACGCACCGGTCACGCGTGCGAAACGTCACACCGCTCTCCCAGGTTACGCCCCCGCGCGTCGGCGGTCGCGACCCCGATGCGGCGGAGGCGGCGGTGTCGGGCCAAGGTTCGCCGGCCGTTCAGGTCAGCGGCAGGGGGATGTCCCCCGTGGTGCCCCACCGGTACTGGTACCGGCCCTGGTAGAGGAACCGCGCGACGGAGCCGTGCACCCCCCAGGTCAGCGGGTCGGCGATCAGGTCACCGTTGTACTGCCCCCACAGCGGCGTGTCGCCGGCCGGCACGCTGACGACGCGGGTCGGCGAGAGGCGCATCTTCACCAGATCGGTGGACGCGGTCCAGACCCCGAAGTCGACCCGGCCGTTGCTGTCGTAGTCCGCCGGCACCGCGCGGTCGCCGACCGAACCGAAGCCGACGCCGGCGCGCCGGGCCACGTACCAGGTCCGGCTCGCGGACCGGAACACGGCCAGGTCGTCGCGCCCGTCGCCGGTGTAGTCGGCCGGCACCGGCCGGTCGCCCGGCGCGCCGCCCCAGCGCACCGGCGCGGCCCCGGGCCGGCGCCACAGCCCGGTCGAGGGCGCGAACGTCATGGGCTCGGCCACGCCGTCGCCGTTGACGTCCGCAGGCGCCGGCAACTGGCCGACGCCGCCCAGCAGCACCCGGCGCAGGGTGCGGGTGTGGCTCTGCCAGATCAGCCAGGTGCGGTTCGCGGGGTGGTACACCGCCAGGTCGGTGGTGCCGTCGCCGTCGTAGTCGGCGGGCACCGGCGTGTAGCCGACGGCGCCGGTAACCAGGGCGCCGGTGATGCCGCGGACCGACCAGGCGCCCGTCGAGGGCCGGAAGACGCTGTACCGCACGCGCGGGCGGGCCGGCGCCACCCAGCCGCCCATGATGGAGGCGGTCCGGGTGCGGATCGCGGGCAGCGCCGCCACCCCCCGGGCGCCCGGGCAGCTCGTGTGGTTGGTCTGCCGGTGGGGGAAGATCCGCGGCACCGTGACCGCCGTCCCGGGCCGCCAGCGCGCGGAGTACCCGCCGCCGACGAGCCGGACCCGGCCGCGCGGGTCGAAGTTCGGGCCGAGGGTGAACTTCCAGGCCAGGTACCGGGAGATCGACTCGATCATGGTGCGGGAGACGCCGACGGCGCCGAAGTCGCCGATCATCGAGACCCCGGCGACGTACGAGTTGAAGCCGCCGGTGTGGCCCCCGATGACCGACGAGGCCAGCCCGCCGGCCCGGCCCTCCCAGAGCCGCCCGTACCGGTCGACCAGCACGTTGTACCCGATGTCGCCCCAGCCGCGGCTGACCGCGTGGAAGTGGTAGATCGCCCGCAGGATCGCCGGGACCTGGCCGCGGCTGTACCGGTTCGTGGTGGCGGTGTGGTGGAGCGCGGCGGCCTTGACCTGGGGGAGTTGCAGCTCGGGCGGCCAGGTCATCCGGCGGGGGTCGGCGCCCCAGCTCGCGCGGCGGTGGATCCGGGGCATCGGGACCCGCGGGCTCAGGTAGGGCGCGACCGCACCCCGGGCGAGGGCCAGCTCCCCGGCGTCGGAGGCGACCCGCCCGGAGCCGACACCCGGCGTCGCTGCGGCCGCGCCGCCCACCGCGCCGGTCGCGGCCGGGTCGGTGGCGGTCTGGCCGTGGGTGGCCCGGCCGTTGGTGGGCAGAGCGGCGGCGGGGCGGGCGGCGGCGTCGTCCGCGGCTGCCTGGCGGCCGGGGTCGATCAGGTCGACGGCCAGGTCGCGCGGCGTGACGGCGCCCACGGCCGTGACGGCCAGCTCCACCCCCGTCGACGGCCCGTACCACTGCATCTCCGACGCCTCGGGCAGCGGCCGGCCCGCGACCGGCCGGCGGCCGGGCTCGCCGGGGTCGACCGTCGACCAGGCGGTCCAGCGTCCCTGCTGGCGCACCCGGACCGCCACCGACACCGCGGCGGGCCGGGCGGCGCGCCAGGTGAGGCCGAGCGCGGAGAACTCCGGGGTGCGCACGCGGCGCAGCACGAGCGTGCGGCGAACGGCCCCGGCGGGCTGGTCCGCCGTCGCCTCGCGGCTCAGCCCGGCGCCCGCCGGCAGGTCGCGGGAGCGGCGTACGCCGGCCGCGGGCCGGTCCGGGTCGCCGAGTGCGATCCGGGTCGTCCGGGCCGCGCGGTCCGGCGCGGTCACGCCGTCGGCGGTCACGGCGTCCGTGGTCGCGGCGTCCGCGGTCGCGGCGGCGGTCGCGTCTCCAGAGGTCGCGGCTCCAGCAGTCGCGCCGTCGGCGGGGGCGGTGGGCGGCGCCAGGCGGAGCCGGTACGGCAGGGGCGAGGGGGCGCCGGGTGCGGCGGCCGCGAGGACCGCCACCGCCCCGAGCAGCGCGGTCGGCACCGCGGTCCACGGGGGGCGCGGTCGGTAAGGTCGCCTGGTCCGCATCTGGCGTCGGCCTCCCCCAGCCTTCGACGGCGGTGACCAGCCCACCCTACGGAAGACGTGTCGTGAAAAGTCCTGAAACAGCAGACGGCCTGTTCGCCGCGGCGATCGCCGCCGACGCGACGCTGCCGGTCCTGACCTGGTACGACGACGCCACCGGCGAGCGCGTCGAACTCTCCGGCGCCACCCTGGACAACTGGCGCGCGAAGGCGGCCAACCTGCTCGTCGACGAGTGCGGCCTGGGACCCGGCGACCGCGCGCAGGTCCTGCTGCCGCCGCACTGGCAGACCGCCGTCGTCCTGCTCGGCTGCTGGTCGGCGGGGCTGGCGGTGACCGTCGACGGTCCGGCCGACGTGGTGTTCGGGACGGTCGACGCCGCCGGGGAGCTGGATCCGGGGGCGGCCGACCGGTACGTGCTCGGGCTGGCGCCGCTGGGGATGCCCATGCGGCAGGCGCCGCCGCCGGGCTGCACCGACTTCGTCGCCGCCGTCCGCGGCCAGGGCGACCGGTTCGCGCCCGCTGCGGCCACCGCGCCGACCGACCCCGCCTGGCCCGGGCTGGACCACGCCGCGCTCTGCGCCGCCGCCCGCGCCCGCGCGGCCGCGCTCGGCCTGACCGCCGGCTCCCGGGTACTGGTCGAAACCGCCCGCCACCGGGATCCGCGGGACTGGCTGCTCGCCCCGCTGGCGGTCGGCGCGCGCACCGTGCTGTGCACCGCGCCGCCGCCCGCCGGCCGGGCGGAGGCCGAGAAAATCACCCACCACCTGCGCTGATCCGCCGCCGCGGCGAACGCGGCGCCGAGCTGGACGCGCACGGGTGTGAATATGCCGGACGGCCTCGCGGATGCCGGTGGCCGCCTTCCGACGGTACGGTTTCGCCTCATGCGACATCTCAAGAGTCCCCTGATCGGCCTCGGGGCGGCCGCCGGGATCTGGTTGTGCGTGGCCCTCGGGCAGCGCTGGTCCGTGGGCATCGTCGTGGACTGGCAGCGCAGTGCCGCGTTCCACACCGCGTCGCTGCTGCCCGCGACGCTGCTGCTGCTGGCGGCGGTCCTGGGCGCCGCCCTGCTCGCCCTGCCGCGGGTGTCGCCCGTGGTCTCGCTGACGGCCGGCCTCGTGCTGCTGCCGCCCCAGGTCATGCTGTTCGTGTCGCCGCTGGCGCTGCAGCGGACGCTCGGCGGGGTCAGCGTCGGCGGCCATGCGCTGCCGCTGGAGATGCCGGTGAACAACGGGACCCTGCTGCTGCTGTCCGCGGGGCTGCTGTGCGCCTCGGCGGCGCCGGCGCGCTGGCGCCGCGCGGCCGGGGTCGCACCGCGGGCCGACGCGGCGGAGGACCGCCGGGCCACGCCCGGCGTGGACGCCGCGGACACCCCGCCGCCCGTGCCCCTGCGCCGCCCGACCGGCGCCAACGCGTACGACAGGCTGGGGAGCACCGGCGACGCGGACCGGCCCGACGGCGACCGGCCCGACACCGAGCGGCCGGCCGGCGGCCGGTCCACCCGCGGGGCGGTCGCGCGCGTCGCCGCGGCGCGCACCGCCGTCTTCCGCCGGGAGCCCGGGCCGCGCGACGCGGGCGGGCCGCGCCGCGACCACATGCGGGCCGCGCCCCACCCGGCCCCGGCCGGACCCGCCCCCGCGGACTCCGCGGGGGACGCCGCACCGGTCGCGGTCGGCGGGACCGAGCGGGCGGGCCTGCGGTCGCGGCGGGCCGGCGGCCACCGGGAGGCGTCCGCGCGCGCCCGGGACGGGGCCGAGCCGGCGCCCCGCAGCCCGGTCCGCACGGCGTACCGGCCGGACCCGTTCCACACCTCGGCGCAGCGCGACGCGGACGGTCCGCTACGTCGGCGCCGGCCGCGCGACGACTCCTGAACCCCCCCACCGGCACGGACCGCCCTCGGCGCGGCGCGCCTCAGCGTGCGGTGAAGGCGTCCAGCGGCGCGGGGGCCAGCGACGGGAACACCGCCGCCGGGCTGGCCATCCCGCACCGGCGGGCCAGGACCTCCGCGATCACCGCGCGGTAGTCGGTCGTCGCGGCGAGGTCGCCGGCCACCAGTTTCGCCGGGGCCAGCCCGGGCCAGCGGCCGTACACCCGCCCGCCGCGCACCCCGCCGCCGAGCAGGAGCATGGCGTTGCCGTGGCCGTGGTCCGCGCCGCGCGAACCGTTCTCGGCGACCCGCCGCCCGAACTCCGACAGCGTGATCAGCGTGACGTTGCCCAGGCCCTCGGGCCCCAGGTCGGCGGCGAAGGCCGCGAGCGCCTTGGCGAGCGTACTGAGCTGGTCGTACATCGACTGTCCCGCGACCGGCGTGCCCAGGCCCTCGTGCATGTCCCAGTCGCCGAAGTCGACGCTGGCCACCATCAGGCCGACCTGCGCCTTGACGAGCCGGGCCACGTCGCGCAGCGCGGCGCCCAGCTTGCCGGCGGGGTACACCGCGCCGTTGGCGGGCGTGTACCCGGCGGCCTTCAGCGCCGCGGCCGTGCCGAGGGCGTCCACCGCCGCGGTCGCCGGGGCGGCCAGGACCGACGGCGCGCCGTCGTACAGCGCGCGGACCGTCGCGGCCATCGGCCGCCGCGCCCCCTCCCCGGCGAGCTGGAACCCGTCGATGCTGCGCAGGCTCAGGTCCACGGCCGGCCCGCGCATGGACCGCGGCGCCAGCGAGTCCCCGACGGCGACGCCCTGGAACGGGCTGGTCGCGCCGGCCGCGCCGAGCATCCGGTCGATCCACCCGGTGCGGACCGACGTGCCGGCGGCGGCGCGCTCCAGCTCCTCCATCGCGGCGAAGTGCGACCGGCTGGGGTTGGGCTGCCCGACGGCGTGCACGGCGCCGAGCTGCCCGCCGCGCCACAGCGGCAGGACCGGGGCCAGCGCCGGGTGCAGGCCGAACATGGCGTCGCCGCCGACCAGCCGGGCCTTGGGCACGCCGATGCCGGGGCGCGCCTGGTAGTACGCCGGGTCGCCGTGCGGCACCACCGCGGACAGCCCGTCGAACCCGCCGCGCAGCGACAGGACGACGAGGGTGTCGCCGGTGTACGGGGCCGCGGCGAACGCCAGCGAGCTGGCCAGCCCGTCGGCGGCGAGCCCGCCGAGGGTGCCGGCCGCGCCGACGGCGGCGGCCCGGCCGAGCAGCCCGCGCCGGGTCAGGCCGGCGACGCGGGTGTTCTCGGGGCAGCCGCAGGTGGGGGTGGGGTTCATGTCAGCGCTCCGCGAAGTAGGGCGAGTCGAGGATCAGGGCGACCAGGTACGGCAGGGCGCCGTTGGCCGCGCCGTCGGTGGTCCGCAGCGTGCTGGCCGGCTGCTTGCCGAAGAAGCCGGCCAGGGCCGCCCGGTGGCTGTCGGCGAAGCGCACGCCGACCAGCCGGTCGGTGAGGGTGTCGACGAGTTCGCCGTAGGTGGCCGGGACGGTCGGCAGGAGCGCGGCCGTCAGCGAGGCCGCCGGCCGGACCAGCTCCTCGGGCCACCAGCCGGCGGCGAGGTTGAGGTGGTTGTTCCAGCGGCCGAGCAGGCCGGCGGGGGCGGCCCAGGCCGCCGCGGTGTCGGGGTACCCGTCGGGCTGCCCCCACGCCAGCGGCGCCTGCCCGACCGACTCCGCCATCCAGTACAGCGCCCGGACCCCCTCGACCCCGGCCGCGTCCAGGCCGAGGCCGAGGGTGCGCACGGTGGCGATCATGTCCTCGTACGGACCGCGCACCTTCGCGCCGGCCGACGCGGCGAACTCCGCCGACGTGAACAGCGCCCGCAGCACCGGGGCGATGGCGGTGTCCCGGGCGAGGTACAGGGCCGCGAGCCGGTCGACGAGCGCGGGCGGCGGCGTGTCGGAGACGAACCGCACGCACAGCTTCTCGGCGATCCGGCGCGCCGTGGCCGGGTGCCGGGCGAGGTAGTCGAGCAGGCCGAGGGCGGCGGCCCGGCCCCCGGCAGCCGTCGCGTTCGCGTGCCGGTAGCCGAGGATCTTCACGGCGCCGGTCGCGTGGGTGGCCGCGTCGTACTGGAACGCGCCGGTCTTCCAGTCGACCGTCAGGCCGGTGAGCAGCCGGGCCGCCTGGACGACGTCGGCCTCGGTGTGGATGGTGCCGACGGTGTGCAGTTCGAGCAGCTCGCGCGCGTAGTTCTCGTTGGGCTTGTACTTCGTCGAGTGGCGGTTGTCCAGGTAGGACAGCATCGCCGGGTGGGTCGCGCTGGCCTTGAGCAGGTCGGCGTACCGGCCGAGGGCGTACCGGCGGATGACGGCGCGGTCGTAGTCGGGCCGGTTGTCCCAGCCCTCGTCGAAGGGGTTGGTGACGCACAGGTGGTTGGACCAGAACTCGACCACGGCTTCGAGGAGCTGCCGGTTGCTCCAGGCGGCGCGGCCGACCGTGGCGACGCCGAGCTGGTACATCGCCTCCCAGCCGTACCGCTTCAGCGTGCCGGCGGTGACCGCGGCCCGGACCCCCGCGACGCTCGCCTGGGCCAGCGGCAGCCGGGCGAGGAGCGCGTCGGCGACGGGGTCGGCGATCGCCGACGGGTTGAGCTGGCGGTCGAGCCAGCCGCCGACGCCCAGGGTCGCGGCCTCGGCGAGGCTGGCGGGCGTGGGGCCGTAGGTGGCCCGGCGCAGCAGGTGGTGCAGCGGGCTGACGGTCGCGGCGGCGACGGCCGGCGCGGGGGCGGCGAGCACGGCGGGCACCGCGGCGACGGTCGCGGCGGCGGCAGCGCCGCGGAGCAGGTGACGGCGGGAGGTGAGAGGCACGGGCCCCACCATCGCCGCGAGTGTGCGATTGCTTACGTTGCGAGGTGGTGCGCAACCGGAATGCAACCGGAAACGGTGCTGCGGCGGCCCCGGGGCCGCCGCAGCACCGGTCGAGTCAGGTGTGGGTCAGTCCGGCCACTCGCCGGTCAGGCGTCGCACGCTCACCGCGCCGCCGCGGTCGACCGCGGCCTTGACCACGGCGAACACGGCGCCCTGGAGGGCGGCCGCGGCGAGGACCGGCCCCCAGCCGTACCGCTCGTCGCGGGCGTCCGGGGGGTCCGGCATCCCGGCGACGGCCTGCCAGATCCGCTTCACGATCGCGCCGGCCACCACGCCGGCACCGACGCCCGCCAGTACCCCCACCGGCTTGTACGCCAACCGCTGCCACGACATGCGCTCATCCTCTCCGCGTCAGCAGGGCGCCGACGGCGGCCAGCGCCGCGGCCCCCGCGGGAATCAACCACCAGTACCGCCGGCTCGCCGGGCGCGCGGGCGCCCGCCCGACCGGCACCGCGCGCTCGTCCGGCAGCGGGGTGTGCAGCGGGTCGCGCAGCGGGTGCGCCATCCGGTCCAGCGCGCCGGTCACCTTCGCCCGGCGGACCGTCACGGCGTGGCCGAGGCGCGCCTTCAGGTCGGCCTTGGCGGCCAGGGCCTGGACGGTCTCACCCAGCTCGGCCCGCGTCTGCGTGATCTCCGCGCGCAGGGCCGCCGCCGTGGGCGGGGTCACCGTGCGGTCCATCAGGCCCCCCGGATGGCGTGGGTCACCGTGTCCAGGTCGGCGCGCACGCCGGCCATCACGTCGGTCGGCACCGGCGGGCCGGCCTTGCGCAACTGCGCCCAGCCGACCAGCACCGCACCCCCGGCCAGGAGGAGGAGGACCACGGCGACGGTCAGGGCGGACAGCCACGCGGGCATCCCCGCGGCGACCAGGCCGCAGATGGCGGCGGTCACGAGGGCACCCACGGCGAACACGCTGAGCAGGCCGGCGCCACCGAGCAGCCCGGCGCCGCGGCCGAGCCGGCGCCCCTTCTCGGCGATCTCTATCCTGGCCAGGGCCAGCTCGTCCCGGATCAGCGTGGAGAGCTGTTCGGTGGCCCGGTGGATCAGGTGGGCCGTCGAGTCCGGGTCCACCCGGCGGTCGGTGTCGGCGTACTGCGCCATGGGTGCGCTCCTTCCACTCCGCGCCAAACATTCCCCTCCGACGCCGCGCCAAACGGCCAGGCCGCCCCGAACGCCCCAGACCGCCGGATCCCCGGTCGAGGTCGCCGGCCCGGTGACCGCCGGCGGGACCGTCGCGGTACCGCTTGATTCGTTGGCCTTCGACGAGGTGCGATCTCAGCGCCGCACCGGGGTCGGTCGGCGGGTTCAGATGTCGCGGGTGGGGCGGTGCTGGATCGCGTCGCGCAGTCGGTCGACCATGCCGACCCCCGGAGCGACCAGCATGTTCCACGGCGGCGTGTCCGGGGCCGCCGGGTGCGCGCGGGTCGGCGCCGAGGTCATCGCCATCTCGGCCATCCCCGCCAGCCGCTGGAGCGTCGGCGCGTCGCAGGCGGCCCGCAGGGCGGGGAACACCAGCGCCTCGTCGTCGCGGATGTGCCCGCGGGTGAGGCCGATCAGCTCCCGGCACAGCGGCTGGTACCGCGGGTCGTCGGGCGCCAGCGCCTCCAGCGTCTTCATGAGCTGCTCGGCCTCGGCGAGGTCCGCCAGCCCCCGGTCGGCGACGGCGTCGCCGTCGGTGAGCAGGTCGCGGGCGGCCGGGTACAGGTACTCCTCCTCGGCGACCGCGTGCCGGACGAGCGCGGCGGTCGTCACGTCCACCAACGCCCGCCGCTCGGCGGCGTCCAGGCTCGGCGACTCCAGGCGGCGGAACAGGCTCTCCGCCTCCTGGTGGTCGGTCAGCAGGACGTCCACCAGGTCCTTGTCCGCCGGCCGGCGGTGCTGCGTGGTCATCGGAGGCTCCCTTCGTCGCGGGTGCCGTTGGCTACCCCGGCGTACCCGCACCTATGCCTGCGCACTGGCGCGAATCGGGCGCGGCGCGGCGGTACGTCCCGTAGCGTCTGATTCATGGTTGCCGCCGTACCCGCGGGTCGCCGTACCCGCCCGACCCGCCCGGCCGTGGCGCCGTGACGCAGACCGCGACCCGGACCGCCGCCGCCGACGTCCTGCGCGCGCAGCGCGCCCTCGTCACGCCGCACCTGCGCGCCGCCGTCGACACCCTGCCGGCCCCGATCCGGCACATCGCCGGCTACCACTTCGGCTGGTGGGACGCCGCGGGCGCGGGCGGCGACGACCCCGGCGGCAAGGCGCTGCGGCCGACGCTGACCCTGCTCGCGGCCCGGGCGGCCGGCGGCGGGACGGACGCGGCGCTGCCGCCCGCCGTGGCCGTCGAGCTCCTGCACAACTTCTCCCTGCTGCACGACGACGTGATGGACCGGGACCGGACCCGCCGGCACCGCGCGACGGCGTGGAGCGTGTTCGGCACCTCCGCGGCGATCCTGGCCGGCGACGCCCTGCTGGCGCTGGCCTACGACACGCTCGGCGCCGTCCCGCGCGCGGGCGGGACCGCCATGCTCGGCGACGCCGTCCGGGGCCTGCTCGCCGGGCAGCACGCCGACCTGGCCTTCGAGACCCGGGCCGACGTGAGCCTGGCCGAGTGCGTGGCGATGGCCGAGGCCAAGACCGGGGCGCTGCTCGGCCACGCCTGCGGGCTGGGCGCCTGGTCCGCAGGGGCCGGGCCGGCCCTGGTGGCGGCGTGTGCCGGGTACGGCCGACGGCTCGGCCTGGCCTTCCAGCTCACCGACGACCTGCTGGGCATCTGGGGCGACCCCGCCCGGACCGGCAAGGCGGTGTACGCCGACCTCCAGGCCCGCAAGCGCTCGCTGCCCGTGGTCGCCGCGCTGCACTCGGGCACCGCGGCGGGGGCGGCGCTGGCGGCGCGGTACGCCCGGACCGGGCCCCTGACCGACGCGGAGCTGGCCGCGACCGCGGCGCTGGTGGCGGAGGCCGGCGGGCGGGACTGGGCGCGGACCCGCGCCGACGAGCTGCTCACCGAGTGTGACCGGATTCTGGACGGGCTGAACGGCGACCCGGCGGCCACCGCCGCCCTGCGCCTGCTGACCGCCTTCACCGCCCGCCGCGACCACTGACGCCGCCGCCCGGCGGGGGTGCCGGCCGGCGGCGGTTCAAGGCCGGGCCGCGGGGTAAGTCACTGACATGCGTACCGACGACTTTCCGCATCTGGTCAGCGAGCCCGCCGCGGACGGGCTACCGGACACCGCCGACCACGACTCCATCGCCGACGACGAGCGGCACTCCGCCCGCGAGGCCGACGGCCGGGACCCGGCCGCACTGCCCGGCGACCGGCCGCTCGGCCTCGACGCGCACGGCACCACCGCCGCCGAGGAGCGCCACCCGGCGCCGCTGGACGAGCGGCTCACCTGGGAGAACCCGGAGGTGCGGCTGACCGACCCGACCCGGCAGTGGTCGGACGAGGAGCGGCCCGACACCGACGTGCTCGACCCGCCCCCGCAGTACGACCCGCACGACCCGGTGTCCATGTACGACCGGCCGCTCGACGACCGGGACGCACCGCCCGTGGGCCGGCTCGTCGCCCCCGACGGCGGCAGTGGGCTGGACCGGGAGGCGGAGGCGCTGGCCGTCGATGCCGGGGCCGCCGGAGGCGCGGCGACCGCCGAGGAGGCGGCCATGCACATCGTCCCGGAGGAGGGTCGGTGAGCCACCTGTCCCGTTCGCGCGTTGTACTCTACAATGGCCCGAAACTAGGAGGACCAATGCGCCGCACCGCCGCGCTGTCCCTGCTGCTTCTGCCGGCTCTCGCCGGCTGCACGTCCGACAAGCCGGCGGAGGAGGCTCCCAGCGAGCCGACCCCCTCGGCGAGCGTCGCGCCCATCAGCGTCTCCGGCACGCTCGCGGCGTACGCGCCGGGTGTCACCGCGATCACCTACGACCCGGCGCTCGCGCCGGTCGGGGCGACCATGAAGATCGACATGGCACCCGCCGGGGCCGGCCTGTCGGTCTCCCTCACGGCCGGCGGGCTGAAGCCGACCCGCGCGTACGGCGCGCACGTGCACGCCATGCCCTGCGGCGCGAAGGCCACCGACTCCGGCCCGCACCTGCAGCACACGCCCGACCCGGCCGCGTCCGCCTCGCCCCCCTCGGTCGACCCCAACTACGCCAACCCCGGCAACGAGGTGTGGCTGGACCTGACCACCGACGCCACCGGCACCGGCACCGGCGCGTCGACGACGCCGTGGCGGTTCACCGACGCCCCGCGCTCGGTGGTCCTGCACGCCGAGGCCACCAAGACCGAGCCGGGCAAGGCCGGCACGGCCGGTGCCCGGATCGCCTGCCTGAGCCTGCCGGCCGACGGCGCGGCCTCGGCGACGCCGCTGACGCCGCCGCCCACCGCCACGGCGACGGCCACGGCCACCGCGACCCCCTGAGTCCGCCCGCGACCGCGGTCCCGCGCCGGCCACGCCGCCGCCGGGGGCCGCGGTCGCCCGGACCGGCCCGCGCGGGTCAGGTGAGCTGCCGGCGGGCGAGCCGGGCGAACATCCCGTCGGCGGCCATCAGCGACCCGTAGTCGCCGTGCTCGGCCACCGCGCCGCGGTCCAGCACGTAGATGCGGTGCGCGTCGCGGATCGTGGACAGCCGGTGCGCGATCACCACCCGCGTCGCGTCGAGCCGCTCCAGGCTCTGCGTCACGGTCCGCTGCGTCACGTTGTCCAGCGCGCTGGTCGCCTCGTCGAAGATGAGGACCCGCGGCCGGCGGATCAGCGCCCGGGCGATCATCAGCCGCTGCCGCTGCCCGCCGGAGAACGTGGACGCCCCCTCGCTGACCACGGTGCGGATGCCCATCGGCATCGCCCGCACGTCGTCGGCCAGGCCGGCCATCTCCAGTGCCGCCCACGCGTCGTCCTGGGTCAGGTTCCCGGTGCCGGTCAGGCAGGTCAGGATGCTGCCGGTCGGCACCTGCGCGTTCTGCATCACCACGCCGACCTGCCGCCGGACCGCCTCCGGGTCCAGGGTGTCCAGCGGCTTGCCGTCGTACAGGACCGCGCCCGCGGTCGGCCGGTCGAAGCCCAGCAGCAGCCGGATCAGCGTCGACTTGCCGGCCCCGGACGGCCCGACGACGGCGACGAACTCCCCCGGCGCCGCCGCCAGGTCGACGCGGTGCAGGGTGCGCGGGCCGTCCTCGGTGTAGGCGAACGAGACCTTGCTGACCTCGACCCGGCCGCTGAGCACGCCGGGGTCCGCCGACTCGACGGCCGCCCGCGGCGCGGTGGCGAAGACCGGCCGGGCGGCGTCGTACAGCGGCGCGGCGTCCGCGAGCTGGCCCAGCGCGGGGGTGATCAGCGTCAGCGCCGTGGTGATCTGCCCCAGGGCCGCGATGAGGCCCACGAACGTCGCCACGTCCAGCATCGCCCCGTGCGCCCAGGTGGCCGCCGCGAGCACCGTCAGCGTCCCCGCCGCCGGGGCGACGCCGGTGACGACGGTGAGCTGGCGCAGCGCGCCGTTGGCGCGGACGGCGGCGGCCTGCTCGCGGGCGTACATGGCGCCCCAGCGCGCGTACATGCGCTGCTCGGCGTTGCCGACCCGGACCTTGACGATGCCGGTGAGCACCGCGGTGACGAAGCCGCTGATCGCGTTGCGGGCGGTCACCTCGCCCCGGCGCGCCCGGACCAGCCGGCGGAGCTGCCAGTACGCGAAGGCGCCGTACGCGGCCAGCCCCACCGCGACGGCCAGCGCGATCGGCGGGTCCAGCACGCAGGTGATGACCAGGCCGGTGAGGCCCAGCAGCAGGCCGATGCCGCCGGTCAGCACGCTGCCGGTCACCAGGTCGCGGATGCCGTCCACGGCCAGCACCCGCCGCGCCAGCTCGCCGGGGTTGTAGGCGCGGAAGAACGGGGGCTCCAGGCGCACCACCCGCGCCCACAGCGCGGCCGTCGTCCGTACGTTGAGCTGCATGACCAGGCGTTGCAGCAGGAGACCCTGGACGATCGTGGCGCCCGCGAAGGCGAGCACCAGGCCGGCGACGAGGACCGCGACGGCCCCCACGTTGCGGGCCTCGGCCCGCGGTACGGCGTCGCCGAGGATCCGCGCGGTGGCCAGGGGCACGCTGGCGCCCAGCACCATCACGGCGACGGCGCTGGCGCCGATCCGGGTGAGGTCGCGGCGCGCGCTCGGCGGCAGGCCCACCCGCAGCAGGTCCCGGGGCCCGACCGGCCGCTCGGGCAGGGCCGGGTACACGCACCAGGCCCGGACGAAGCCGTCCGGGCCGGCGGCCGCCAGCCCGTCGGGGACCGGGTGCCAGCCGGTGCCGGCGCTCCACATCTGCCACCGCCCGCGGCGCCGGACGACCGCGTACGTCTGGCCCTCGGCGTCCGCCGCCACCAGCGGCAGGCCGTCGTCGACCCACCACTGCCCGGACAGGTCGACCTCGCGCAGCGGGATCCGCAGCCGGCCGGCGAGCTGCGGCAGCTCCAGGTCGGACAGGGTGCGCGCGGTGTCGACGGCGCGGGCCGGCAGCCGCAGCCCGGCGGCCCGCGCGGCGACCAGCAGCGCCCGCAGCCGCGGCGGGGCGTCCAGGTAGGCGGCGCCGCGGAGGCCGACCCGGCGGCGCAGCACGCCGCCGAGCGCGTCGTCGGCCTCGTCGTGGCGGCGGGCGTCGGCGGCCACCCGCCGGGCGATGCCGGCGCCGTTGTCGTCGCGGCGGCGCGCCCGGCCCAGCGCGGCCGACAGGGCGGCCCGGCGCAGGTCGGCGTCGGCCCCCTCCAGGCCGTCGGCGGCGCCGGGAGTCCGGCGGACCGTGGCCGGCCCGTTGCCGAGCAGCGCGATCCGCTCCCCGGGCTCCGGCGGGCCGGCCCAGGCGGTACCGGGCAGCGCCTCGCCGACCTCCAGCGTCCCCAGGTGCCGCGGGGCCACCGGCGGCGCGGCGTCGCTGAGCAGGAACACCTCCACCACGCCGGAGGTCACGGCGACCAGGTCGGCCGGGTCGGGGTACAGCCGGCGGTGCGCGTCCAGCTCGTGCGCGCTGCCCTCGGCCGTCGCCGCGCCGGGGACCGGGCTCCCGGGGCTCACGCCGACCCCGCCCCGCGGCGCCGGCCGGTCACGCCGTCACCAGCGCCGCGTACGCCCCGCCGCGGCGCATCAGCGCGTCGTGGGTACCCCGCTCGGCGACCCGCCCGCGGTCCAGCACGATGATCTCGTCGCAGTCGCGGATCGTGGACAGCCGGTGGGCCACCACGATCGTCGTGCAGGCCCGACGCCGGACGGCCTGGTCGATGAGCTGCTCGGTACCGGGGTCCAGCGCCGAGGTGGCCTCGTCCAGCACGAGGATCGTCGGGTCGACCGAGAGCGCGCGGGCGATCTCGATCCGCTGCTGCTGCCCGCCGGAGAAGTTGCGGCCCCCGTCGGCGACCGGGGCCCCGTACCCGCCCGGCCGGACGCTGACGTCCTCGTGGATCGCCGCGTCCCGCGCCGCCGCGACCACCGCACTGTCCGGCAGGGTGCTGTCCAGGAACGAGATGTTGTCCCGGACGCTGCCGGCGAACAGGACGATCTCCTGGTCGACCAGTGCCAGGCTGGCGGCCAGCAGCGGGGCGGGCAGGCGGTCCCGCGGTACGCCGTCGAACGCGATCTCCCCCGACCACGGCGCGACCAGGCCGGTGACCAGCCGCGCGACCGTGGTCTTGCCGCTGCCGGAGCCGCCGACGAGCGCCACCCGCTGGCCGGGCCGCACGTGCAGGGAGAAGTTGTCCAGCAGGGGCGGCTTGTTCGGGCTGTACCCGAAGGTGACCCCGCGCAGCTCGACCTCCCCCCGCAGCCGGCCCGCGGGCAGCGCGTCGGCGGCCGGTGGCGGCGGAGGCGTCGGGTAGCGCAGCAGGTCGTCGATGCGGTCCAGGTGCCCGCGCGCCTGCTGGAGCGCGCCGCCGAGGCTGACCAGGACGCCGATCGGGTTCAGGAACCCGGCCACCAGCACCGCGAACGCCATGAGCTGCCCGAGCGTCAGGGCGTCGCGCAGGACCAGCAGCGCACCGACGCCGATCACCGCGATCGTCGCGAGCTGGGCGGTCAGCGCCGGCACCGCGGAGATGACCGTGAACGGCAGCTCCAGCTTCTGCCGGGCGTTCGCCGCCCGGGCGTGGAAGCCGGTCACCTTGCCGAACAGGTCGTCCTCGCCGCCGGAGGCCTTCACGCTCTCGATCGTGCGCAGGCCGTAGTACGACGTCGCGTGCAGCGCGGACTCCTCGCGCACCACCACGCCGCTGGCGTCCTCGCGGTGCCGCTGCGCGGCGCGCAGCACGACCACGTCGATCACCGCCGCGGCCACGGCGATGAGGGTGAGGGCGGGGCTGAGCACGAGCATCAGCGCCAGGTACAGCACGGCCGTGAAGACCTGGAGCAGGGCCGGGACGAGCTGGCTGGACACCACCTGCGCGACCTCGCCGCCCAGTTGCAGCCGGTAGGCGACGTCGCCGACGCTGCGCTGGGCGTAGAAGGTCAGCGGCAGCCGCAGCGCGTGCCGCAGGAAGCCCGAGGCCATCATCACCGACAGGCGCACGTTGAACCGGTTGATCACCGTCCGCTGCCACCAGGCGAGCCAGAGCTGGAGCGCGATCATCACCGCGAGCGCGGCCAGCAGGGCGCCGGCCTGGTTCGGGGCGGCCGGTACGAGCACCTCGTCGGTGAAGAGCTGGGTGGCGATCGGCGCGCCCATCAGCGGGACGATCAGGGCGGCGCCGGCCAGCAGCACGTACCGGACGCCGTCCCACGAGCCGCGCAGCCGCCCGCCGAGGCTGCGCAGCGTGCCCGGCGGGCGGCCCGCGCGGACGAACCCCGGCCCGGGGTGCAGGTCCAGCACCACGCCGGTGAACCGCGCGTCGGCGTCGTCCCAGGGCACCAGCCGCCGGCCGGAGGCGGGGTCGTTGACGTGCAGCCCCGCCCGGGAGGTGCCCTCCACGACGAGGAAGTGGTTGAAGTCCCAGAACGCGATCAGCGGGAAGGCCGCGCCGGCCAGGTCGTCGAGTTCGCGGCGGGCGCCGGTCGCGGTCAGCCCGTACGCGCGGGCCGCGTGCAGGATGCTGACGGCGTTGGACCCGTCGCGGGAGACCTGGCAGGCGACCCGCAGCTCCTCCAGCGGCACGTGCCGGCCGAAGTGCCGCAGGACCATCGCCAGCGCGGCGGCCCCGCACTCGACCGCCTCCATCTGGAGCACGGTCGGCACCCGCACCGGGCGCCGGTGCCGGCGGCCGGGCGGCGCGGCGGCGGTCACCGGTCGGCCCGCCCGAACACCGCGTCGATCGGCCGCGCCGACGCGACGGTGATCGTCGCCTCGGCCAGCGTGCCGCTGCCGATCGTGAACGGCGGCCCGGCGCCGGAGGTCCAGGAGAACCGGTCGGGCGCGCCCGCGGACTCCAGGGCCAGGGTGACCAGCAGGACCGGGGGGCCGTTGACGATCTGGTCGGCGAGCGCGCCGTGGCCGACCACGGTCCGCACGCGGTCGGGCGAGACGGAGTAGCCGCTGACGGCGAGGACCTCGGCGCGCAGGAGGCCGTAGACGGCGGCGGGGGCGGTACTGGGCTCCACGGTCGCGGCCATGCCCTTGACGACGCGCTTGCCGGCGCCGGTGGGCACGAACGCCTGGGCCACCAGGGGGCCGTCGGTGACCTCCAGGTACGCCACGTCCTGGCCCTGGACGACCGTGGTGCCCCGCTCGGCCGCCCGCGAGATCACGGTGCCGGTGACCGGGGAGAGGACGTCGACCAGCGGGGCGCCCGTGGGCGCGCCGGCCGCCCGTACCCGGGCGAGCCGCTGGCCCTGGACCACACCGACGCCCTCGGCCGGCGGCCCCTCGACCACGAAGCCGTACGCGGGCGCCTCGGCGGTGAAGGTGTAGGGGGCGCGGACCAACAGCGCCGTCCCGGAGACCTGGCTGCGGGTGGTGCCGATCCAGGCCCAGGCCAGCAGCGAGACCGCGACTACCAGGCCGATGGCCAGGCTGATCCAGCCGCCGACCGTGACAACCCGGATGCGCTCGTCCAGCTTCTCCGGGCCGGCGTTGCGGGACATGGCGCTGCTGCGGAACAGCGTCCTGGTCATCGGCGGCTCCCCTCGCGTCGGCGGGCGTGCAGCGGCAGGGCGGCGTACCCGTCGATCTGCGCCGAGTCCTGCGGCACCGGCGGGCCGGCCGGGCGCAGGTCCAGGCCGGCCGCGGCGGCGAGCGCGCCCGCGGCGACCGCGCGGGCGAGCGGGGCCCCGGGGCAGGCGTGCGGGCCGGCGCCGAACGCGAAGCCGCCCTCCTCGGCGTTGGCGCTGTGCAGGTGGACCAGGACCGGCTCGCCGGCCCGCACCCGGTGGGCGCCCAGCGCGTGCGGCGCGGTGGCGACCCGGCGGACGAACCGCACCGGCGGCCGGCGCGCCAGCACCCGCCCGACCCGCGCGTCGGCGGCCGCGTCGGGACCGGCGCCGTCGGCGGCGGGCTCCCGGCCGACGGCCAGGTCGGACAGGCAGGTGGCCACCAGCGCCGTCGTCGTGTCCAGGGACGCCAGCAGCACCAGCAGCGCCACCTCCAGCGCGCCGTCCTCGGTCTGGGTGCCGGCGGCGACCTCGGCGCGCAGCGTGCCCAGCAGGCCGCGCCCGGCGCCGCCCAGCGCGCGGCGGACGGCCGCGGTGGCCTCGCCGCCGAGCGCGCCGACGTCCCCGCCCGCGCGGGCGGACGTCGCCGCGCCGACCGCCGCCCCGGCCCAGGCGGTGAGGCGGCGGACCGCGGGTACCGGCAGGCCGAGCACCTCGGCGGCGGTGAAAACGGCCAGCGGGCGGGCGACCGCGGCGACGGCGTCCCCGCCGCCGGCCGCCGCGAACGCCCCGAGCAGCCGCGCGGCCCGCGCCCGCGCCCGGCGCCGGGCGACCGCGGCGTCGGCGGTCCGCAGCGCCCGGACCAGCGTGCGGCGCACCCGGCGGTGCGCGGCCCCGTCCGCGCCGAGGAGCTGGGTGTCGGCCGTGGACATGATCGCGGAGGAGTACCGCGCCGGGTCGGTCAGCACCTCCCGGACGAGGGCGGCGGAGAGCACCAGCACGCCGTGCGGCCGGGCGCAGGGCAGGACCGGTCCGACGGCGGTGCGCAGCCAGTCGGTGTGCGCGGCGCTGTCGCCGCGCAGGCGGGGGCTGGACAGGTCCACCGCGAACCGGCTCACCGGACGGCCACCACCTCGACGTACGCGGCCACGGGCCGGGCGGCCAGCAGCCGGGCGACCGCCGCGCCCGCGCCCGCCGGTCCGGCCGCCGCCGCGGCCGCGGTCAGCGCGGCGACGTACGGGGTCCAGGTGTGCGCGGTGACGTCGGCGAAGTGCCGGACCCTCAGGCCGGCCGCCGCGAGCGACGCCTCGTACGCCGCCCGGGTCCGCTCGGTGTTGCCCGCGGGAACCAGCGGCGCCCAGCCCGAGTCGGCGGGGTCCACCAGCAGGTCGGTGAGGGCCAGCCGGCCGCCGGGGCGCAGCACCCGCGCGGCCTCGGCGAAGAACGCCCGCCGGGTGGGGAAGTGCAGCGCGGCCTCGACGGCGCAGACGAGGTCCGCGCTGTCCGTCCGCGCCGGCAGGGCCGTGGCGTCGGCGCGCAGCAGCGCCGGCCCGCCGGGGCGCGGCGCGGGCAGCATGGCAGGGCTGCGGTCGAGGCCGAGCACCCGGGCGTCGGGCCAGCGCGCGGCGATCCGCGCGGTGCCGGCCGCGCGCCCGCACGCCACGTCGCACGCCACCCGGGGCGCCCAGGTCGCGGCCGTCCCCTCGGCGGCGGCGAGGAGGTGGTCGACCAGGGCGGCCGGCGGGTCCGGGGCGGGATGCCAGCCGACGTTCAGGTACGCCGGCCCGTGCACCAGGCGCAGCAGCGGCGCCGCGGCGAACCGGGCGTAGGCGGCGTCCACGGTGTGCGGTGCGGCGGTCATCGTGGCCACGGCGCCTCCAGGGCGATGCGCAGGGGGTCGGGCAGGCCGGTCCGGGTGGCCAGCAGCGCGCCGAGCGCCAGCCCGGCCGCGCCCTGGAACAGTCCCGGCTGGTGCAGCCCGGCGGGCAGCGGGCGCAGGTACCGCGGCGCCCCGTCGGCGGCGAGCCGGTCGAGGGCCGCGGTGACGGACACCCGCCCGGCGACCGCGGCGCCGAGGACGCCGCAGCACAGGTGGTGCGGCGCGCCGCCGGGAAGCGCGACCGCGCCGCCGGGTAGCCCGGCCGGGGCGGGCGCGGCCCGCCGGGGCTCGCCGGCCACCAGGGCGACGCCGGTGGCGCCGGAGCACCAGGTCCAGCCGGTGGCCGCGTCGGCGGCCAGCAGCCGCCCGGCCGCCCCGGCGAGCGCGCGGCCGGTGTCGCCGCCGAGGGCCGCCGCGGCCCGGCGCAGGCCGAGCGCGACGCCGGACCGGCCGTGCGCCAGACCGTCGCGCCGGTGGGCACCCGGGCCGCCGCTCTCCAGGTCGGACCGCACCGCGGCGGCCGCGTGCGCGATCGCCTCCCGCGCCGCGTCCCCGAGGCGGCCGACGGCCGCGGCCGCACCGACCGCGTCGGCGGTGTGGGCCGTTTCGGCGGTGTCGGCCGTTTCGGCGGTGTCGGCCGTTTCGGCGGTGTCGGCCAGGACAGCCAGTGCGCCCGGGAGCCCGTCGGCGAGGTCGCCGGTCCCCGCGGCACCTCCCTTGCCGTCGGTGCGTCCGGCGCCGGCGGCGCGTCCGGCGCGGCTGGTGGTGCGGCTGGCGGCGGTCAGGTGCGCGGCCAGGGCCAGGGTCAGCGTGTCCGCGGCGGCCGCGACCCGGGCGCGCCCGGGTTCGGGCGTCAGCGGGGCCAGCGCGCGCAGCGCCCACAGCACGCCGGCCGCCCCGTGCAGGTACCCCGGGCCGAGCAGGCGGCACAGCCCGGCGGGGTCGGCCAGCACCCGGTCCAGCAGGGGCTCCGCGGCGCCCGCCGCGGGGCCGGCGAGCGCACCGTCCACCGTGGCACCGGCGGCCAGGCCCAGCGCGATCCCCGCCTGCCCGTCGTACAGCGACCAGCCGACCGGCATCCGCACGAACCGGCCGTGCCGGTGCACCGAGCCGCACCAGGTCAGTCCCCGGGCGAGCGGGACGGCCCGGTCGGCCAGGTCGCGCAGGACCGCCGCGGCCAGCGCCGCCGCGCGGTCGGCCGGCGCGGCCCCCGGGTCGGTGCGCAGGTCGGGCCGGCCGTCGCGGGCGCGCAGCGTGGTCCGCACCAGCGCGCGGGCGGTGGCGGCCGAGGGCCGGCGGCGGACCGGGGCGGCCAGCGCGCCGACCGGCCGGCCGGCGTGCAGGACCGTCCCGGTGTCCGGCTCCCACTCCAGGTACGGCACGTCGAGCCGGCGCAGGTCGGCCAGCTCGGCGGCGCGGACCGCGGGGCTGATCTCGGCGCCCCCGGGCGGCAGCGCGGCCAGCGCTCGGGTGAGGTCCGCCCCGGTGCGCAGGTCGGGCCGGGCGAGGGCCCGCAGCAGCACGTCGACGTACCGGCGGGTGTACCGCAGCAGCAGCCGCACCCGGTGCCCGGCCGGCGGTCCGACCGCCTCGCCGGCCGCCGCGGCGTAGGCGTCGGCCACCACGTCGGCGTACGGCGCCGGGTCGTAGCCGGGTACCGGCAGGTCCGCACGCTCCGGCAGCGGCGCGGCGGCGTAGGTGACCGTCTCCGCGTCGGTACCGGGGTGCCGCACGGTCGGTACCGCGATCCGCCCGCCCCCGGGCAGCGCCGGCAGCAGGTGCCCGCCGTCGAGCAGCGACCCGTCGGCGGCGAAGTCCCAGGCCGGCAGCAGGCCCACGCGCAGCGGCGAGTCGACCAGCGCCCGCGGCGGCAGCGGGCGGTCGGCGAGCGGGTCGACGGCGGCGGTCTCGAACGCCGTCACCGGGTGCGCGAGCGTCTCGGCGTCGACCACGGCCGGGCCGGCGGCGGTCCGCACCACGTTGTCGCGGTGGATGTCGGTGGCGCCGGCCGCGTCCAGGACGCCGAGCAGCCGCCCGGCCGCGGCGTGGTACGCCACCGGGTCCGGGACCGGCGCCGCGGCCGCGAACGACACCCAGCAGTGGTCGTCCCGGCTGACCTGGGCGGGCAGCGGCGCCCGGCCGGCGAGGGCGGCCGCGAGCAGGTCGAGGCCGTCGTGCCGGCGCGGGCGGTAGACGAGCCGGCGGCCGTCGGCGAAGGTGAGCAGGCACACCGAGCGGCCGCCGTCGTGCCGGTCGCCCAGCCCGGTGGCGACGCCGGCCAGCGGGGCCAACGCCGGTACGCCGAGCAGCGCGCGCAGCGCCGGGCCGTCGGCGGCGAGGTGCCGCCACACCTGGCGGAGCAGGGTGACCTCGTCGAGGGCGAGCTGCGCGGCCAGCCGGGCCAGCACGGGGCGCCGCCGCCAGACGGCCACCCCGGCCGGGCCGGCGGCGTGGCGGTACGCGGCGTAGTGGGCGGTCGGCGGCGACGCCGCGCGGGCGGCGAGCGCGACGTCGAGCCGGTGCAGGCGGCGGTCCCGGGCGGCGGCGAAGTCGTGGTGCAGCGCCGGGGCCAGCCACCAGGCCGCCCGGCGGACGTGGGCGGCCAGGGTCGCCGCGGCCAGGTCCGCCGGGAGGGTGTCCCGCGTCCAGCCCGCCCACGCCCGCGCGGCCAGCGGCCCGAGCAGCCACCCGTACGGCACGTCGACCGCCGGGTCCGGTCGGTCGGTGGCGCCGAGGTGGTCGGTGAGCAGCCGCGCCCACGGCGCGTCGCCCGCCGGCGGCTCGTCGGGAAACGCGGCGCCGGCCACGATCCGCTCCGCCGCCGCGGCCCGGGGCGGCGGCGCCAGCAGCGTCACCGGGCGCCGGCCCGGACCAGCGCGGCGACGACGGTGGCGGTCGTGAAGACGCCGGTCCGGTCGCGGACCACCGCGCCCTCCTTGCGCCCGCCGGGCACCCAGCGGGTCAGGCCCGGGGTGTCGGGGTCGGGGTCGTCCGGGTCGGGCACCCGGAGCTGCGCGGACGCCGCCCACGCCCCGTCGAGCCGGATCTGCCGGCACAGCCGGCCGACCGCCGAATCGACGGCCGCGGCCGGGGCGCCGCCGGCCACCATCGCGCGCAGGGCGAGTGCGGACGCGAACGGTCCCCCGTCGGCGCCCGCCGCCGCGCCGCCGGCCAGCCGGCCCGCCGCCCACTCCCCCGCGCGGGCGGCGGTGTCATCGCCGAGCGCCTCGGCCGCGTGGGCGGCGGTGTACTCCGGCGCCGTCCACCAGTACGCCGGCCAGGAGCCGTCGCGCCGCTGCTGCGCGCGCAGCGCCGCGCCCGCGGCCGCGGCCGTGTCGGCGAGGCCGGCGGCGACGGCGGTCACGCACGGGTGCGCGCCGCACCAGCCCTTCATGGACCGCTCCGGCCCCGCCTCGATGATCGTGCGGATCGGCTCGTCGGCGGCGTACGTGGCCACTCCGTCGCGGCGCACGTGCGCGCCCACCGCGGCCACCGCCGCCGGCCGGTCGCCGGGGAACTCGCCCGTCGCGGCGGCGAGCCGCAGCACCCACAGCGTGCTGTCAGCGTCGCCGATCGCCCGCGCGTTGAACCCGAACCGCCCGTCGCGCCGCTGCCGGCCGCGCAGCCCCGCGGTCGCCGCGGCCACCAGCCCGCCGGTCCCGGGTACCTCCGCCTCGGCCAGCAGGGCGGCCACGTAGGCGGTCACCCACTCGTCGCTGACGCCGGGGTAGAGGTGGAACGCCGACCACCGGCCGGCCACCGCGGCCCGCCGGAGGAAGTCGACGCCCGCCGCGACGGCGAGGTCGGGCGTCACGCCGCCGCCCGCACGATGAGGACCGCCTGCCGGGCGCCGCCCACGAGCCGCTGCTCGTGGTGGGCGGCCGCGGCCCAGCCGGCCAGCCGCCAGTCCCGGCCGGGCGCCGCCGTACCGGTGAACGTCGGCAGCTCCGCCCAGCGCGGCCCCTGCCCGTCGGCGACGACGGTCCGGCCGCCGCCGTCCACCGTGACGGTCCACTCCGGCCCCCCGCCGAGCGGCAGCAGCAGGCCGTCGCCGCCGTCGAGCCGGCCGAACCGCCAGTGGCTGGGCGGGCCGGGCGGCCGGGCGTCGCCGAGCCAGACCAGCCAGCGGCTCCACGGCCCGCCGGCAGGGGCGTCCCCGGCGGGGTACGCGGCCGTGCCGAGCTTGACGGCGTGCCGCAGCAGGTCCGGGTCGGCGCCGGTGCCCAGGCCCACGAGGTGGCTGGCCCCGGGCGGCACGTCCGGCCGGCCGCGGACCGACAGCAGGGCCGGCAGCCGCCCGGCGGCCGCCGGCGGCGCCCCCGACGACAGCGCGGTCACGCCGCACCCCGCGTCTCGTACGCGCCGAAGTACGCCTTGGCCCCGGCCGCCCCCGACGGGGCCACGCTGATCTTGAGGTGGTGCAGCCCCTGCCGGAAGTGCCGCGGGTGCGGCAGCCGCACGGTGTACCCCCGGCCCAGCCGCGCCACCGCGGCGGCCTTGGCGGCCGTGGCCAGCCCGTCGGCCACGAGCCGGTCGAGCAGCCGCACCCAGCGCGGGTCCTGGTGCGGCTGCGCCGCGTCGGCCATGGCGATCTCCAGGCCGACCGTCGGCAGCGGACCGTCGGCGGTCACGTCGAGCCCCAGGTGGACGGTGTCGGCGTGCGCGGCGGCGACGTCGGCCCAGTGGGCCAGCGCGGCGGCGTGCCCCGACCAGCCGAGCGCGCCGAGCAGCTCCGCGACCGCCGCGCCGGACGGCGGCGGACCGGCGGGCGTGGCGCAGAACAGCCGCACCCCGGCGTGCGGCCGGCCCCCGAAGACCCCCACCTGCCGGACCGCCAGCGCGCTGGCGGCGACCGCGGCGACGCGCTCCAGCAGCGCCGCGGGCGGCGGCCGGTCGGCGACCTCGTGCAGGACCTCGGCGACGGTGGCCGCGGCGTCCCAGCCGGCCGCCGCCGGCTGCCCGGGGTCGGGGGCGGCGGCGGTGAACAGGGCCGGCGCGGCGGCGCTGTCGGTGTCCAGCTCCACCCAGACGCCCGGCGGCAGCGGGCCGGCGCCCAGTCGGGCGGCGCGCCGGGCCAGGCGGGCGCCGGCCTGCCAGCCCCGCGCGGCGGCGAGCTGCGGGTCGATCGCCACCGCCGGGTCGGTACCGGCGAGGACGGCCAGCTCGCGGGCGTCCGCGGCGAGCAGGAGCAGGTCGACGCGCGGCGTGTCGTCGAGGCGGGCCTCCAGCCCGATCCGGTGGCTCAGCGCGTCGGGCAGGCGGTCGCCGACCAGGCGCAGGCGTTTGCCCGCGGGGTCGTCGACCAGCGCGGGCGGGAGGCGTTCCAGCAAAGCGTCCAGTGCGTACATCGGGCCACTCCAGCGACATGTGGAAATCCGTCGGCCGCGGACGGCCGACGGACTCCTGGATCGGTACGTCAGCAGGTCGCGCAGTTGGGTCCCCACGTCGAGGAGTCGCCGCCGGCCACCCCGGCGAGCTGCTCGTCGCTGAGCTGACCGCTCTGGCCCTGGGGGGGCAGGACGATGTAGAACTCGTCCGACTTCTCCTCGACGACCTTGACGTTGAGGTCGGACGGGATGCTGATTCCCAGCTCGCCCTCGACGGCGGCCTTGGGGTTGGACATCAGCTTGGAGCGGAACGACGGGTCGGTCTGGGCCTTCTCGATGACCCGCTCGGTCAGCGCGCTGTTCGGCATGGTTCTCCCTCGTGATCGGTGTCAGTGGTGGTGGCGCAATCACTGTTTGAGGTGACGTCGTTACCCTAAGCTACGAATGACGCGTGTTAGGCGAAGTTCAGGAGTCGCGGATGTTCTTCTCGCTGGCCGGTACCGACCGGGATGTCGCCGTACCGCTCGCCCTCGCCGCGGCCGGCGGCCACGACCGGCTCGGCCCCGCCGCGCGCGACTTCCTGGCCGTCGTCCTCGCGGCGCAGCCGGACGCGCCGCGGGTCGCCGACTACGCCGACCGCACTCCCGACCCGGGCGCCGGGCGGGCGCTGCCGGCGGCGGTCCGGCGCGACGTCGTCCGCACCGCGGTCGTCCTCGTCGTCCTCAGCGAACAGCCGGCCGGCGCCGACCACGCACGGCTGGCCGCGGCCGCCGCGGCCCTGGAGGTCGTCGAGCCGGCGGTCGACGTCGTCGCGGCGATCGCCGCCGACGCGGTGCCCCTGACGCTGGTGCGGACAGTGGAGTTCGACGCGTACCGCACGCCACTGCCGCGCGACTTCGCCCTGCTGCCGGCGTACTCCCGGTTCCTGGCCCTGCCCCCGGCGGCGATCCACGGCACCGCCCCGGACCCGCGGCTGGCGGCCCCCTTCGCGGCGCTGGCCGCGCTGCCGCCCGGCTCGGCCGGGCGGCACTTCGCCGACTTCTACGCCGCGCACCGGTGGCGGATGCCCGGCACCCCCGGCGGGGTGGCGCTGCCGCTGACCCTGCACGACTGGCTGCACGTGTACATCGGCGCGACCACCGAGCCGCTCGGCGAGGTCGAGGTGGGCGCGTTCGCCTGCGGCACCACCCGGCACCGGTACGGCTTCCACAACCTGCTGATCGTGCTGCTGATGTTCGAGTACGGCATGGTCACCGCCATGTCCGGCGGGCCCGGCCTGGCACCGGAGGGCGCCCGCGCGGCCCGCGGGCTGGCCCGCGAGGGCGCCCGGGGAATCACCGGCGACCCCGAGGGCGGGCGGATGGTCGCCGACGCGTACCTGCGCGGACGGTCCACCGGCACCGACCTGTACCTGGGCGTCGACCACCTGGAGCAGGCGCCGCGGCCGCTGGAGAAGGTGCGCGCGGACTTCGCGGTCCTGCCGCGCGGGCACTTCGCCGCCGTGGCGCGGCCCGCCCCAGGCGACCCCGGCTAGGCCCGCCCCGGGCGACCCCGGCTAGGCCCGCCGTTCCGGTGCCCCGGGTAGGGCCGCCGGACCGGCGACCCGGGTAGGTGCGCCGGGGCCGCGGCCGCGGCGGGCCGCCCGGGACGCGCCGGTCAGGCGTGCGCGGCCTCGGCGTCCGCCCTGGTCTCGTGCACCGTCTCCGGGTCGTGGTCCGGCGGCCCGTACAGGGTGTACAGCCGCGCCGGGGTGTCCCCGACGTTGGTGAAGTTGTGCCGCGTGCCCGCCGGCACGACGACCGTCTGCCCGGCCGTGACCGTCGCCGTCTCGCCGCCGACCTCGGCGCGGACCACGCCCTCGACGAACGTCAGGAGCTGGTCGTTGTCCGGGTGCACCTCCGATCCGATCTCCTCGCCCGGACGCAGTGCCATGACCACGACCTGCACGTGGTCGGTGGTCACCAGCACCCGCCGGAACGCGTCGTTCGCCACGGCCTCAGCGCCGAACTCCCTGACCTCCACCGTCGACCTCCCGCACTCTCCGCGGGCGTCCGCGCCCGCACACGGCCCCGCCGGCCGCTCCGCCTCCCCTACCCGCGACAGGCGTGCTCGACACCGCCGCACCGCTCACTCCTGCGCCTCGTGGACGAGGATCGCGGCCTGCACCCGGTTGGTCAGCGACAGCTTCGCCAGCGCCCGGCTGACGTGGGCCTTCACCGTGGCCTCCCGCATCGCCAGCCGGCGGCCGATCTCGGCGTTGGACAGCCCGTCGCCGACCGCGCGGACCACCGCCGCCTCGCGCGCGGTCAACCCCGCCAGTCGCCGCCGGGCGGCCTGCGCGCGGGTCGGCCCGCGGCGGGCGAACGCGCTGATCAGCCGGCGGGTCACCTGCGGCGAGAGCATCGCGTGCCCGGCCGCCACCGTGCGCACCGCGCCGGCCAGCTCCCGCGGCGGGGTGTCCTTGAGCAGGAACCCGACCGCGCCGGCCCGCAGCGCGGCGTGCACGTACTCGTCCAGGTCGAAGGTCGTCAGCATCACCACCTTCGGCGCGTCCGGCAGCGCCGTGATCGCCGCCGCGGCGGCGAGGCCGTCGGTACCGGGCATCCGCACGTCCATCAGCACCACGTCCGGCCGGTGCCGGCCGGCCGCCGCCACCGCCTCGGCGCCGTCGCGCGCCTCCGCCACGACGCTGAGGTCGTCGCTGGCCTCCAGGATCATCCGCAGCCCGGACCGGACCAGCTCCTCGTCGTCCACCACGAGCACCCGGATCACGCCGCCTCCGCCTCTCCCACGCCGACGGGCAGCCGGGCCACGACGGCGAAGCCGCCGGCCAGGTCCGGCCCGTACTCCAGCCGCCCCGCCACGAGGTCCACCCGCTCGGCGAGGCCGGTCAGCCCGTACCCGCCCACGGCGTCCGGGGCGGCCGGCGGCGGTACCGGCGGCGGGGTGTTGCGCACCGCGACCTCCAGCAGCGCCGCCCCGTACCGCAGCGTCACCGCCACCCGCGCCCCGGGCGCGTGCCGGTGCACGTTGGTCAGCGCCTCCCGCACCACCCGGTACGCCGCCCGCCCGACCACCGGCGCCAGCGGCCGCGCCTGGCCGACGACGCGCAGGTCGGCGGCCACCCCGGCGGCCAGCGACTGCGCCACGAGCTGCGGCACCTCCGCCACCGTCGGCTGCGGCGCCAGCGGCGCGTCGTCGTCGGGCTCGCGCAGGACGCCCAGCGCCGCGCGCAGTTCGGTCAGCGCGGCGCGGCCCGTGGTGCGGATCAGGTCGGCGGTCGCCGCGGTCCGCGCGTCCGGCGCGCTCACCTCCAGCGCGCCGGCCTGGAGCACGATCAGCGACACCCGGTGCGCGACGACGTCGTGCATCTCCCGGGCGATCCGCGCCCGCTCCTGCGCGCGGGCCGCCCGCACCGCCGCGGCCTCCTGGCGCTCCCGCGCCCGCGCCCGCTCGTGCAGCCCGGCGAGCACCTGCCGGCGCGCCTGCACCCACATGCCGAACACGAACGGCAGCGCCAGCCCGAAGCCGGCCGTCAGCAGCGCGTACAGCACGGCGCCGGTCGCGTTGCCGGACCACGCCCCCGCGACCATGACCGGCAGCACGACGACGCCCTCGGCGAGCACGAGGAACCCGACCGCGGTCCGCCGGCCCAGCCGGGTCGCCGCGTAGTACGCCGCGACGGGTAGCGGCACCCAGACGCTCAGCGCCCACCAGAGCACGGCCGCGCACAGGTAGAGCTGCCCGAGCCGGCGCCGGGCGCGGTGGGTGGACCACGTCACCCAGCAGGCGGCGGCGATCATCACCCCGGCGACCAGCCAGCCGGCGGCGGCGTTGCGGTCCTCCCCCCACGGCGTGTCCTGGAACCAGCGCAGCGGCGACACCGCCACGGTCAGGAAGGTCGAGAAGAACACCGCCGGCAGGGTTACCCACATCGCCAGGCGCCGCGACCAGCGGGCGACGGCCGGGTAGATCGGCGGGTAGATCACCTCGCTCCCGGCGCGCGTCCCCGTCATGGCCCGAGCGTACGGCGCGGGCTCCCGGTGCCGGTGCGACGTTCGGCGGCCGGACCACCGACGAAAGTCGGGGGTGGCGATCGACTCCGGCCGGATCCCGGCCGGCGCCGCGGCCCCCAGCATCGTCGGCATGGAGATCACCGTACGAGGCACCGGCCTCACCAAGACCTACGGCAGCGGGGACGCGACGGTCACCGCGCTGGCCGGCGTGGACGTGGCGATCAGCCGCGGCGAGTTCTGCGCCGTCATGGGGCCGTCGGGCTCCGGCAAGTCGACCCTGATGCACTGCCTGGCCGGCCTGGACACCCCGTCCGGCGGCGAGGTGCACATCGGCGGCACCAGCCTGGCGGGCCTGCGCGACGACGCGCTGACCGCGCTGCGCCGGGACCGCGTCGGCTTCGTGTTCCAGGCGTTCAACCTGCTGCCCACCCTGACGGCCGCCGAGAACATCACCCTCCCGCTGGACCTGGCGGGCCGCCGCCCCGACCCGCGCCACTTCGACACGATCGTCGACGCCGTCGGGCTGCGCGACCGGCTCGGCCACCGGCCCTCCCAGCTCTCCGGGGGGCAGCAGCAGCGCGTCGCCTGCGCGCGGGCGCTGATCACCCGGCCCGCGGTCGTGTTCGCCGACGAGCCGACCGGCGCGCTGGACTCGCGCGCCTCCGGCGAGGTCCTGGACCTGCTGCGGCGCAGCGTGGACGAGCTGGGGCAGACGGTGGTCATGGTCACCCACGAGCCGTCCGCCGCCGCGTACGCCGACCGGGTGCTGTTCCTGGCCGACGGCCGGCTGGTCGCCGCGCGCACCGGGGCGAGCGCCGAGGACATCCTCGACGCGCTCAAGTCGCTGGACGGCGTCCCGTGCTGAGGTCGATGCTGCGCGACCTGCGCGCGCACCCCGGGCGCCTGGCCATGACCCTGCTGGCGGTCGTCCTGTCGGTGGCGTTCGTGGTGGCGAGCTGGGTCTTCGCCGACTCCCTGGGCCGGACCGCCGCCGAGGGCCGCGCCCGCGACGACGTCGCCGTGCTCGTGTCCGCGCCGGACCGGCCGTTCACCCCCGCCCAGCGCGACCGGCTCGCCGCGCTGCCCGGGGTCACCGCCGCCCGCGGCGTCGTCACGGGCCGGGCCGGGTTCGTCCAGGACAACGGCAAGATCGGCGAGATCTACGACATGCACCGCGGCGGCACCGACTGGGACGACACCCGCCGGTTCAGCCTCGTCGCCGGGCGGGCGCCGGCCGGCGACGGCCAGGTCGCGCTGGAGGAGGAGGCCGCCAGGCTCGGCGGCAAGCGCGTCGGCGACCGGGTGCGGGTCCACCTGGCCGGCGGCCGGACCCGGGACCTGACCGTCACCGGGCTGTTCACCTACCGCATGTTGACCGGCGGCGTCCCCGCGCTCGCCCTGCCGGAGCCGGCCGCGCTGACGCTGCTCGGCGGCGGCTTCGCCGAGGTCGAGCTGGACGGGCCGGACGCGGCCGCGATCGCCGCCGCGGTCCGCGCGGCGGTGCCCGGCCTGCCCGCCGCCGCGGTCGCCCGGGGCGCCGACCTCGCCGCCGCGCAGCGGGCCTCCGCCCGGGAGGGCGCCGAGGACATCCGGCTGCTGCTGCTGGCCTTCGCCGCCGTGGCGGTCCTGGTCGGAACCCTCGTCATCGCCAACACGTTCACCATCCTCGTCGCGCAGCGCACCCGGCAGTTCGCGCTGCTGCGGGCCGTCGGCGCCGGCCGCCGCCAGATCCGCCGCGCGATCCTCGCCGAGGCCGGCGTCGTGGGCCTGCTCGGCGCCACGCTCGGGACGGCCGGCGGCATCGGCCTCGCCCACGGCGGCCTGGTCCTGCTGCGCCACGCGGGCGAGGCGATGACCTTCGAGCTGACGCCGGAGGCCGTCGCCGCGGGGTACGCCATCGGGGTGCTCGTCACCGTCCTCGCCGCCTACGGCTCGGCCCGCCGCGCGGCCACCGTCGCGCCCGTCGCGGCGCTGCGCACCGACGCCGCCGTGCGCCGCCGCTCGCTCGTCCTGCGCGGTACCGCCGGGGCGCTGGCCGCCGCGGCCGGCGCCGGGGCGGTCCTGGCCACGGTCGGCGACCACCCCACGAACACCGACCGCGTGCTCGGCATCGGCGGGGTCCTCGCCGTCTGGCTGGGGGTCATGCTCGCCGCCCCGCTGCTGGTCGGGCTGGTCCTGCGCCCGCTCGCGGCGCTGACCCGGCACGTCGGCGGCACCGGGCTGCGGCTGGCGGTCCGCAACGCGGCCCGCGACCCGCGCCGGACCGCCGCCACGGCCTCGGCGCTGATGATCGGCGTCGCGCTGGTCTGCGCGTACGCCACCATCGGCGCCAGCGCCGAGCAGCGGCTCGTCGGCGACATCGCCCGGACCGTGCCGGCCGGGACGACCATCCTGCGGGCGCCCGGCTTCGCCGGCAGCCTGGACCCGGGCGTCACGGCGGCCGCCCGCGCGACCGCCGGGGTCACCCGGACGGCCGTCCTGCGCCCCGTGCCCGGCACCCTCGACGGCGCGCCCGCGCACCTGCGCGCCGTCGACCCCGGGACCCTGGGCGGGCTGGTGCACCTGGACGTCGCGGCCGGTGCGGCCGACCCCCGCGGCGGCGCCCTGACGACGTACGACCCGCTGGCCGCCGACCGGCACCGCGTCGGCGACACCCTGCCGGTCACCCTGGCGGACGGCACGCGCCTGTCCGTGCCGGTGGTCGGCCGGTACCGCGCCAACCAGGCCGTGTCCGGCATCCTGCTGGACGCCACGCTGGTCCCCGGCGCCGCCGCGCTGGCGCCGAACCTCATCCTGGCCACCGGCGACGACCCCGGAGCCGCCCGGGCGGGCCTGCGGACCGCCTTCGCGGCCCGGCCCGACGTCCTCGTCGAGGACCGCGAGGTGAACATGAAGATCCTGCGCCAGGCGTTCGCCCTGACCCTCCAGATCCTCGTCGTCCTGCTCGGCATGGGCGTGATCATCGCCGTCTTCGGGGTGGTCAACACGCTGGCGCTGTCAGTGCTGGAGCGGACCCGGGAAATCGGCGTGGCCCGGGCGGTCGGGGCCAGCCGGCGGCTCGTGCGAAGGACGGTCCGCGGCGAGAGCACCGTCATCGCCGGCTACGGCGCGGTGCTGGGCGTCGCCGTGGGGCTGGGCGTGGGCGCGGTGATCCAGCACCTGATCCTGGAGGTGCCGGTCACCGACGCGGTGGTTCCGGTCGGTACCGTCGCCGCCGCGCTGGGCGGGCTGGTGCTCGCCGGGGTGCTGGCCGCCTGGTGGCCGGCCCGCCGCGCCGCCCGCACGGAGGTGCTGGCCGCCATCGCGGCGCAGTGACCGGCCGCGACGGCGGCGCGGTGCCCGGTACCGGCCGGCGGCCCGGTACCACGCGACATTGACGGCCGTCGCTTGCTCACCGACACTGGCGGTGCCCGCGCCCACCCGCGGGCACCGCCGGTCGAAGGGACCTCCCGTGACGTACCGCTCCCGCGCGGCCGCCGCCGCGGCCGTCGGCGCGCTGACCGCATCCGCGCTGACCGCCCCTGCCGCGGCCGCACCCCGGATCATCGACGGCCGGGTCGCCGACACGAACCCCGGCGCCGTCGCGCTGCTCGACCAGACCGGCGACCAGTACTGCACCGCCACGCAGATCAGCGCCGAGTGGGTCCTCACCGCCTGGCACTGCATCTACCGCAGGAACCCCGACGACGCGAACGGCCCCCGCGTCCCCCGCCCGCCGACCAGCCTGCGCGTCGGCAGCCTCCAGTTCGGCAGCGGCGGCAGGCAGGTCACCCACGCCTCGTACGTCGTCCACGACCAGGCCGACCTGGCCCTGATCAGACTCGCCGCGCCGAGCGCCGACACGCCCCTGATGAAGCTGGCCGCCGCCGAGGTGGCCGAGAAGGACCAGCCGCTGGTGTGGGGCTGGGGCCGGACCGCGGCCGGCAACGGACCGTCCTCGCCCGACCTCAAGCTCGCCACCACGAAGGTCCACGGGGTGACCGGCACCGACGGGCACGGCGGCCAGGCGGTGCGCCTGTCCAGGGGCGACGGCAAGCCCGCCCCCGGCGACTCGGGCGGGCCGGCGACGGTGAACGGCCAGCAGGTGGGCGTGTGCTCGCAGTCGCTCATGCTCGGCCGCCTGTTCACCTACACGAAGATCTCGGCGTACCGCGACTGGATCCGCCAGAAGTCCGGCGTCTGACCCGCCCGCGCCCGCCTGGACCACAACCCGGTCGAGGCGGGACGGCCCCGCCGCTACCGTGGGGCCGTGGACGACACCCGGCTCAGCAAGCGGCTCTCCTACGTCCTGCGACACGCGCCGCAGACCGTGGGCCTGACCCTCGGCCCCGGCGGATGGGTCGACGTCGACGCCCTCGTGTCCGCCTTCCGCGCCCACGGCGTGCCGATCGACCGGGACCGGCTCGCGCGCGTGGTCGAGGGCAACGACAAGCGGCGGTTCGCCGTGGACGGCGACCGGATCCGCGCCAGCCAGGGCCACTCCGTGGCTGTGGACCTCGACCTCCCCGCGGTCGCGCCGCCGCCGGTGCTCCACCACGGCACCGCGGCGCGGCACCTGCCCTCCATCACGCGCGACGGACTGGTGCGGGGGCGCCGGCACCACGTGCACCTCAGCGCCGACCCCGACACGGCCCGCGCCGTCGGCGCCCGGCACGGCCCCCCGGTGGTCCTCCGGGTGGACGCCGCCGGGATGGCCGCCGACGGGCACGCGTTCTTCCGCAGCGCCAACGGCGTCTGGCTCACGGCCGCCGTCCCGCCGCGCTATCTCGGCGCGACCACGGGCGCCTGAGGCCCCAGGCGTACCCCTGATTCCGCGGGGCCGGATGGCGGATGGCTGACGGATGCTCCACCGTTGGCGGCTCGGTCGACGCGGACCGGACGCCCGCCGCGCAACCGCTCAGAGGCCGGCCGCGTCGTCGACCGCGAGTACTGCTCGCAACGGGATCCTGGTCCGCCAACCCGCCGGAAGGCGGTCGTAGTTGTGGAGCACTAGGTCGACGAGTTCCTCACCATTGACGAGCCGCAGCCCCTGACGGCTTCGCTCGATCGAGAGCGCCTCCCGCGAATACGCGCCCAAGGTTAGGAGAAGGCTCAGCTCCTCGGCCGCCTGCGTGCCGATCAACTGCTGTACGACCGGTGCGCCGACCGTGGCTGTCGTGTGTTTGCACTGAACCTTGATCAGGGGAGGCTCTATACCAAGCGGATCACGGTGGGCGACGACATCGACGCCGCCATCCCCGGCGTAAGCAGTGACACGCGCCTCGTACCCCATCGCACGCAGAAGGTCGGCGCTGAACTCCTCGAACTCCCGGTGGCTCAGGTCGTGCTTCAACCGCTCCAGGAGGAAGTCCCTCGTGTGCCGTTCGATCCGCGAGGCGCGCGGCTCGTCAACCACCGCCGCCTCGTCGACCTCGGTGGTCTCGGCAGGCGCCTGGGCGGCGGTCGACTCGTCGCTCTCGTCGCTGGCGCGGAGTGCGGCGAGGAATTCGGAAGCGTACTTGCGAATTCCGAAAACCGTGAGCAGCGAACCGATCTCGTACAAGGCGGCCTGCGAAAACAAGGTCCGGGAGAGACCGAGCTTCTGCCACTGCACCGACCGCCGGTGTCGGTGATTCGGGGCGTCGAGCGCGATCTCGTACGGACCGGTGACAACGCCGATGTTGATCGTGCTGTCAGGCCGGTACGGAGCCACGACGACGTCGCCTACGCTGATTTCCTTCGCGAAGCGCAGGAGAATGCCCGCCCAGCCCGCGACAGCGCGCGGTTTGGCGTCGGGATATGCCTCGGTCAGGGCAGCCTTCAGCTTCTCGCGGGTGAGGCCGATGTCACGGAGGTCGCCCAGCCTGTTCCAGCCGATACTGACGAACCCGCCGTCGACGAGTTCGGTGGAAAGTGAATCGTTGCGTATGCCCCAAACAGCCATGACGGTTACTTTGGCAGAGGATCGCTACTGGGTGGGCTCTTCTCAGCCGAGGCCCTTGAGGAGTTGGCGGGCCATGACGATGCGCTGGACCTGGTTGGTCCCCTCGTAGATCTGGGTGATCTTCGCGTCGCGCATCATCCGCTCGACCGGGTAGTCCTTCGTGTAGCCGTACCCGCCCAGCACCTGCACCGCGTCGGTGGTGATCTCCATGGCCACGTCCGAGGCGAAGCACTTGGCGGCCGCGCCGAAGTACGTCAGGTCCGCGTCCGACCGCTCCGACTTCGCCGCCGCCGCGTAGGTGAGCTGCCGGGCGGCCTCCAGCTTCATCCCCATGTCGGCGAGCATGAACTGGATGCCCTGGAAGTCGGCGATGGCCTTGCCGAACTGCTGCCGCTCCTTGGCGTACCCGAGCGCGTAGTCCAGCGCCCCCTGGGCGATGCCGAGCGCCTGCGCGGCGATCGTCACCCGGGTGTGGTCCAGGGTCCGCATGGCGGTGGCGAAGCCGGTACCGGGCTCGCCGATGATCCGGTCGGCGGGGATGCGGACGTTGTCGAGGTACACCTCGCGGGTGGGTGAACCCTTGATGCCCAGCTTGCGCTCCGGCGCGCCGAAGCTGACACCCTCGTCGGCCCGCTCGACCACGAACGCCGAGATGCCGCGGGAGCGGGCGCCGGGGTCGGTGACCGCGAAGACCGTGTAGTACGCCGACTCGCCCGCGTTGGTGATCCACCGCTTCACGCCGTTGAGGACGTAGTGGTCGCCGTCGAGGGTGGCCTTGGTGGTCATCGAGACCGCGTCGCTGCCGGCCTCGGGCTCGGAGAGGCAGTACGAGAACATCGCGTCGCCGCGGGCGACCGGGGGCAGGTACTTCGCCTTCAGGTCGGCGGAGCCGGCCAGCAGCAGCGGCATGGTGCCGAGCTTGTTGACGGCGGGGATGAGCGAGGACGCCGCGCAGGCGCGGGCCACCTCCTCGATGACGATGGCCGTGGCCAGGGCGTCGGCCCCGGCGCCGCCGTACTCCTCGGGGACGTGCGGGGCGTGGAAGTCCGCGGCGCGGAGGGCGTCGTACGACGCCTGGGGGAATTGACTGTTTTCATCCGCTTCGGCAGCATGAGGGGCGACTTTGGCGTCACAGACAGCCCGCACCGCCTGCCGGATCTCCTGATGCTCTTCCGGCAATTGGTACAGACTCTCACCCTGAACCGCCGTCATCGCCAGCCCTCACTTTCCTCCGCCGTACGCCGGATGTGAGGATACCCAGCAGCCAACCAGCGGCGACGCGCCGCGGCCCCACGGCAGCGCCCGGGCCGACCGGCGCGGCGCGCGGCACGACACGTGAGTGGAGTACAAGCGTGACGATCCCGTACCCGAGCAGCCAGTCGATGCCGCCCATCCCCCCGGTCTCGCCACCGTCGGGCAGCGCCCGGCCGCGGCTGACGTTCCTCGGTACGGGCTACCTCGGCGCCACCTACGCCATCTGCTTCGCCGAGCTGGGCTACGAGGTGGTCGGGTACGACGTCGACGCCGACAAGATCAGTCGGCTCGCCGCGGGCGAGGTGCCGTTCCACGAGCCCGGCCTGCCCGAGCTGCTGCGCCGCAACCTGGCCGCCGGGCGGCTGCGCTTCACCACCGACATGGGCACCGTGGCCGAGCACGGCGACGTGCACTTCATCTGCGTGGGTACCCCGCAGCAGGCCGACGGCCTCGGCGCCGACCTCACCTACGTCGAGCAGTCCGTCACCGACCTGGCCCGGGAGCTGCGGCGCAAGGCCCTGATCGTGGGCAAGTCCACCGTCCCGGTGGGCACCGCGGAGTGGGTCGAGCAGCTCGTCTCCCGCAACGCCGACCCGGCGCTGGACGTCGAGGTGGCGTGGAGCCCCGAGTTCCTCCAGGAGGGCTTCGCCGTCGAGGACGTGCTGCGCCCCAACCGGATCGTCGTCGGCGTGAAGAGCGACTGGGCCAACGCGATGCTGTACGCCGCGCACAAGGGCGTCTTCGACCTCGCCGCCACCGAGGACCGCGAGGTCCCCGTCGTCGTCACCGACTTCGCCACCGCGGAGCTGGTCAAGGTCGCGGCCAACGCGTTCCTCGCCACCAAGATCTCCTTCATCAACGCGATGGCCGAGGTGTGCGAGGTGGCCGGCGGCGACGTCACGCAGCTCGCCCGCGCGATCGGGTACGACCCGCGGATCGGCAACCGCTTCCTCCAGGCCGGCGTCGGCTTCGGCGGCGGCTGCCTGCCCAAGGACATCCGGGCGTTCCAGGCCCGGGCCGGGGAGCTGGGGGCCGGCGAGGCGCTGCGGTTCCTGCACGAGGTCGACCTGATCAACCTGCGCCGCCGCACCCGGGTCCTCCAGCTCGCCGCCGAACTCCTCGACCGCCGCGTCGGGCCGGCCGGGCCGGACCTGTTCAACACCCGCATCGCGGTACTCGGGGCCACCTTCAAGCCGAACTCCGACGACGTCCGCGACGCGCCCGCCCTGGCCGTCGCCGCGATGCTGGCCAAGGCCGGCGCCGAGGTGCACGTGTACGACCCGCAGGGCACCGACAACGCCCGCGCGGTCCAGCCGGAGCTGGCGTACGCCAAGAGCGTCAACGAGGCCGTCGAGCGCGCCGACCTGGTCTGCGTCCTGACCGAGTGGGCCGACTTCCGCAACGCCGACCCCGCGGCACTGGGCGAACTGGTCGCCGCGCGCCGCGTGATCGACGGCCGGAACTGCCTCGACCCGGCACTGTGGACCCAGGCCGGCTGGAAGTACCGCGGGATGGGCCGCCCCTGACCTGCGCCTTCCCGCGGGTGAGCTACCGCACCGCGGCTGGGGGCTGTTCATTGTCGTACCGGTTGGGCATGCTCATGGGGTGACGCGAACCCGCGTCGCCCCAGGGAGCGCGTCGACCCCCACCGGCGGCGCGGCCGGCCGGGGCGTCCGGGCGCGCGCCCGCGAGATGCGACACGACAGACCCATCCGCCGCTGCGCCCAGCGGCACCCGCGCGACGGACCGGCTGCCACCCCGGCACCGCCACCTCGGGGACGCCGCCTCCCGGGCGCCGGCCAGGAACGAGGTGCGATGCGTACCGGGACCTGCCCCACCTGCGGCGGTGCCGCCGACCCCACGCGCGCGTGCCCGCACTGCGGCGCGGTGCCGGGCACCGTCGCCACCGCGCTGGCCGACCTGGAGCGGGAGATCGCCGAACTCGCCGCCCGCGACGTGTCCATCCAGGAGCAGCGCACCGCGCTGAGCCAGCGGATGCAGGCGGCGATGCACCGGCGCGCGCTGCTCGCCAACGCCCAGGACCTGCGCCGGCGGCACCCGGTCGCGCCCACGCAGGTCAGCCGCCGCCGGCGGCTGGTCGTCCCGGCCCCCGGCGCGCGCCCGGCCCCCGGCGACCCCGGGGCCGCCCCGACGCCGTCGTGGACGACGCGAGCCGCGCCGCGGGTCGCCCCGCTGGGCGGGCGGCCGGGCCGGTCCCCCGCCCCCGCCGCGCCGCCGGAGGCGTCCTCCGGCTCTGTGCAGAACGTCCTGCTGGTCATCGGCGCGCTGCTGCTCGGGGTCTCCGCGACGGTGTACGCCGGGCTGGCGATCGACAGCCTCGGCGGTGCCGCCCGCGCGGTCGTCCTCGCCGCCGTGTCGGCGCTGACGCTCACCCTGCCGCCCCGGCTCGCCGCGCGCGGCCTGGTCGCCACCGCCGAGACCGTGGCCGGGGTCGGCCTGCTGCTGGTACCGCTGGTCGGCGCGGCGCTGTGGGGCGTCGACGGGCCGTGGACCGGGATCGTGTCCGGCCACGTGTACGCCGCCGCGGTGTTCGCCGTCAGCGCCGCGGTCGCCGCCGCCTACGCCGCCGCGGGCGGGCTCGCCGCGCCGCGGTTCGCCACGCTGCTGGCGGTCCAGCCGGTGCTGCCGCTGGCCGCGTACCCCGTGGTCACCGGCGACGCCGGCTGGGCGCTCGTGCTGGCGGCCGTCGCCGCGCTGGACCTGCTCCTGGCCCGCGCGCTGCCGACCCGCCTGGCCGGCTGGGCGCGGGTGCACCACCGGCCGCGCGCCCAGCAGCCGGCCGGGCCGGCCGCCCGCGACGTTGCCCGCCCCGGAGCACCGCGGCCGGAAGCGGCCGCCGAAGAGCCGGACGCCGTCCTCGGCGACCCCCCGCCGCGCCCGGCCGACGCGGCGGCCCGGCCCCGCCCGGCGCCGCGGCCCGACGCCGCCCGGCCGGTGGCCAACCGGCTGCTGTGCCGGCTCGGCTGGCTGCTCGTACTGGTGGCCCTCGGCGCCGCGCTCGCCAGCGCCGTCTCCGCCCTGGTCCTCGCCAGCACCGTCCTCGCCGCGGGCGGGGCGCTGCTCGCCGGTACCGCCGCCGCCCTCGTGGCGGTGGTCGGCGCGCACGTGACCCGCCCGCGCTCCAGCCTGCCGGACCTCGCGCACGGGCTGCTCACCCTCGTCCTGGTCGGCGGCGCCGCGCGGACGGCCGCGGTCGCCCGGCCGGACGCCGCGCTGGTCGCGGCGGCCGCGATCCTGGCGGTCGCCGCGGTGGCGCTCGCGTTCGTGCCCGCCCGGCGGCGGCGCGGTCCGCGATACGGGGCCGCCGTGGCGCTGGTCGCCGTCGGCGGGCCGGTCGCCGCGGCTGCCCTGCGCGCCGCCGCCGCGGCCCTGGCCGCCGCGCGCCCGGCCTGGCACGCCGACCTGGACGCCTACGCCGCGCGGCTGGCGGCCGGGGCGCCGCTGGGCTCGGGCCTGCTGGTGGCCGCCCTGCTCCTCGTGGTGGCCACCGTCCTGGTCGCGCCGGCCGGGTGGCGCCGGGAGTGGAGCACGGTGCCGGTGGTGCTGGCGGCGTTCGCCGCGCCGGCCGCGCTCGGCCTGCCGTGGCCGGTGACGCCGTGGCCCGCGGCGGTGGCGGCGGTGCTGCTCGCCGCGGCGGCCCGCGTGGCGCCGCGGCCCCGCGCCGCGTACGCGCAGGTGGGCGGCGCCGGGCTGGCGGCCGCCTTCGCGGCGGGCACGGCGCTGGCCCGGCCGGACCTGTCGACGGCGGTCCTCGGCACGCTGGCCTGCGCGGGGATCGTCCTGCTGGCCACCGCCCGCCCGCTGCGCGCCGGGGAGCACCCGGTCGGCGCCGCGCTGCGGCGGGCCGCGCCCGGCGACGCGGCGGAGTGGATCGCCGGGGCGACCGTCCTGTGCGTCGTCGGCGCGGTCGCCTCGATCCTCACGGCCGGCGGCGCCAGCGCCCCGGCCCGGCTGGCGGGGGCGGCCCTGGCGGTGTGCGGCGGCCTGGTCCTGGCGGCGTTCCGGCAGGTGCGGCGGCGCACCGTCAGCGTGCCGTTCAGCGTGGCCGGCGCGGTCGGCGGCCTCGGGGTGACGGTGGCGGCGTTCCGGCTCGACGGCGCCGGCGGCGTCGACATCGCCCTGGGCGTGCTGCTCGTCGCCGCGGCCGCGGCGCTGCCGCTCGCGCCGGCCATGGACGAGCGGATCCGCAGCGACCGCAGCTACGACGGCGCCGACCTCGCGGCGGCCGCCGCGATCGCCGCCACGGTCGCGGTCCTGGCCCGGACCGCCGCCCTGGCGGCGCCGCACGCCCCGCTGCTCGCCGCGGCCGGGTTCGTGCTGCTGCTGGCCTGCCTCGTGCGGACCGTCCCGCAGCGGTGGCGGCGCGGCCCGGCGCTCGGGCTGGGGATCGCCGGCGGCGTCATCGCACTCTGGGTGGCGGCAGCGACGCTCTACAGCGGACTGCGGGTGCTCGCCGCACCGGGGCCGGTCTGGCACAGCGACCTCGGCGCGTGGCCCCAGCCCGGCCCGGACCACTGGCAGGCGCCGCTGGCGGCGGTCCTGCTGGCCGCCGCGGCCGCGCTGGCGCTGCCCACGCCCGCGCGGTACGACGCCGCGGCGGGGCTGGTCGGCCTCGCCACGATCGCCACCCCGGCGGCGTTCGGTCTGGTGTGGTGGTCCCCGATCGTCATCGACGGCCTCGTCGCCGTTGCCTACGCCCTCGCCGCCGTGGTCGCCCGCGACCCGCGGGCGGGCCGCGCCCGCGCCGTCGTCGGTACCGCCGTCGCCCTGCACGCGGTGGCCGCGGGCCTGGTCCGGCCGTGGACGACCGCGGCGGCGCTCGCACTGGTGGTGGTCCTCGGCCTGGTGGTGGCCGTACTCAGCCGCGACGACCCGCGCCGCCGCCTGCTGGCCGGCGGCGGCCTGGCCGCCGCGCTGCTGGCCGCGCCCGGGGCGGTCGCGTGCGCCGCGGCGAGCGCCCGGCTGCCCGTACCCGCGACGCTGGGGCTGGGCCTGGCCGCCTCCGCGTGCTGCCTGCTGGCCGTCGCCGCCGCGCGGCGCCCGGTGGCGCACCTCCTGCCGTACGCCTCGGCCGGCGTCGCCGGGGGTGCCACGGCGCTGGCGCTCGCCGCCCTGCCGACCGGCCGCGTCGCCCTGTACGCCGCGTGTGCCGTCCTGCTCGGCGTGGCCGCCGAACTGCTGCGCCACCGCACCCCGGCCCTGCCCACCGGGGTGTACCGGTCGTCCCGGCGCTGGCTGCTGCGGCCGCCGATGGGGGCGCTCGCCGCCGCGGCGCTGCCCGGGCTCCTCGTCGTCGCCGCCCTGGCCCCGCCGCTGTGGGCGGCGCTCGCCGGCCCCGTCGCCGTCCTCGACGGCGTCTGGCAGGGTCCGCCGCCCGCCCTGCTCGCGCTGGCCGACCGCCCGGACGTGGGCCCCGCCGACGTCCTGGCGATGCTGATCGTGACGGCGACGGCCGCCGCCGCGGCGGTCGGGTTCAGCGACGGCCACCCGGCCCAGGCCGCGCCCGTGGTCCTGCCCGGCCTCGGCCTGACGCTGCTGGTCGCGCCCCTGGGCCTGCACCTGGCCTGGCCCGCGACGACCCTGGCCGCGCTGGCGGTCTTCGCGCTGCTGATGCTCGGGGTCGCGCTGCTGCCCCCGCCCCCGCCGGTGGCGGCGGCGCAGCCGGTCCGGGCCAGCCGGGTGGCCGCGTTCGTGCTCGGGCTGGCGGCCGGCGGCGCGGGCCTGGCCGGCAGCCTCGCCACCCGGCCGCTCACCCTGACCACGCTCGTCGGGGCGGTGGCGGTCGGGGCGGCCGCCGGCTTCGGCGGCCGCACGTCGCTGGCCCGGATCCTCGGCTGGCTGTTCGCGGCGGCGGCGGCGCAGGCGCTGGCGCTCACGGCCGGGCTGGCGGCCGGGTGGCCGCCGCACTGGTCGGCGTTCGGGGTGCTGGCCGCCGGTGCCGGGCTCCTGGTCGTCGCGGCGACGCTGCCGCGGCTGGCCCGGCCGCAGGCGCGCGCCGAGGCGGCGACCGTCGAGTGGTCGGCGTACGTCGCCGCCGTCCTGGCCTTCGCGCTCGCCGCGGGGGCGACCGGGCACCTGGCCGCGCTGCTGGCGGCGTGGGGCGCGGTCCTGGGCCTGGCCGCCACGCGCCGCGGGCGCCCCGAGAGCGAGCGCCGCACCCTGTTCTGGCTCGCCATCGGCTGCGAGGTCGTGGCGTGGTGGCTGCTGATGTGGGTCGGCGGCGTCGCGGCGGTGGAGGCGTACACGCTGCCGTTCGCCGCGGTGGCGCTGCTGGTCGGCGCCCTGGAGGCGCGCCAGCGCCCCGACCTGGATAGCTGGCTCGCCTACGGGCCGGCCCTGGTCGCGGCGTTCGTCCCGTCGCTGGTCCTGGTGCTGACGACCACGAGCCCGATCCGCCAGGTGCTGCTGCTGCTGGCGGCGGTGGCGACGCTGATCCTCGGCTCGGTCCGGCAGAAGAAGGCGCCGGTCGTGGTGGGCGCCGTGGTGACCACCGTCGCCGCGCTGCACGCGCTGGTCCAGATCGGGCCGTGGCTGGTGCTGCTGCCGGTCGGGGTGCTGCTGCTGTGGTTCGGCGCGGCGAACGAGAAGCGGCGCCGCGACATCCGCCGGCTGCGCGGCGCCGTCCGCCGGATGTCGTGAGGCGCGGCCGGTGGGGAGGTCAGCCGGCGAGGGAGGCGTGCAGGGCCGCCTCCTTGGCGGCGACCAGGTCGACGAGTTCCCGCTGGTAGGCCGCCATGGCCTCGCGCAGCCGCGCCGCCTCCGGGCCCTCGCCCGAGGCGAGCATCCTGACCGCGAGCAGGCCGGCGTTGCGGGCGCCGCCGATCGACACCGTCGCCACCGGGATCCCGGCGGGCATCTGGACGATGGACATCAGCGAGTCCATGCCGTCGAGGTGCTTGAGCGGCACCGGTACGCCCACCACCGGCAGGGGGGTGCAGCTTGCGACCATGCCCGGCAGGGCCGCCGCGCCGCCGGCCCCGGCGATGAGGACCCGCAGCCCCCGGCCGGCCGCCGCGGTCGCGTACTCGACCATCAGGTTGGGCGTCCGGTGGGCCGAGACCACCCGCACCTCGTGCGGCACGCCGAACTCGTCCAGCGCCGCCGCGGCCGCCCGCATGGTGGCCCAGTCGGAGTCGCTACCCATGATCACGCCGACGACGGTCATGCCGTCCCCTCCTGAAGCCATCGGGCGGCCCGGGCGGCCCGCGCCCGGACCGTTGCCAGGTCGTCGCCGAGGACCGTCACGTGCCCGATCTTGCGACCGGGGCGGACCCCCTTGCCGTACAGGTGGACCTTCGCGCCCGGGTCCGCGGCGAACAGGTGGTGCAGCCGCTCGTCGATGGACCGGCCGCCGTCCGGGCCGCCGAGCACGTTGGCCATGACGACCACCGGCGCGGTCAGCGCGGTGTCGCCCATCGGGTAGTCGAGGACGGCGCGCAGGTGCTGCTCGAACTGCGAGGTGCGGGAGCCCTCGATCGACCAGTGGCCGGAGTTGTGCGGCCGCATCGCCAGCTCGTTGACGTACAGGCCGTCGGCCGTCTCGAACAGCTCCACCGCCAGCACCCCGACCACACCCAGCGCCCCGGCGACGTCGATCGCCAGCCGCTGCGCGGCGACCGCCCGCTCCTGCGGCAGGTCCGGCGCCGGGGCGACCACCTCGACGCAGACGCCGTCGCGCTGGACGGTCTCCACGACGGGGTACGCCGCCACCTGGCCGTGCGGGGACCGGGCCACCATGACCGCCAGCTCGCGGCGCAGCGGCATCCGCTCCTCGACGATCAGCGCCGTACCGGTGGCGACGAGCGCGCCGGCCGCCGCGGCGTCGGGCAGGACCCAGACGCCCTTGCCGTCGTACCCGCCGCGGGTGGCCTTGGCGACCACCGGCCAGCCGACCTCGGCGGCGAAGGCGGCCACGTCGGCGGCGGTGTGCACGGGCGCCCAGCGGGGCGCCGGTGCGCCGAGGTCGGCCAGGCGCTCGCGCATGGCCTGCTTGTCCTGGGCGAAGTGGAGGGCGTCGGCGGGCGGGTACACGGTGATGCCCTCGGCGGCCAGCGCGCGGATGTGCTCGCCCGGCACGTGCTCGTGGTCGAACGTCACGACGTCGCAGCCCTTGGCGAACGTCCGCAGCGCGGCGAGGTCGGTGTGCGCACCGATCTCCACGTCGGCCGCCACCCGGGCCGCCCCGTCCTCGGGTGACGCGGCGAGCACCTTGAGTGATTGTCCGAGGGCGATCGCCGCCTGGTGGGTCATCCGGGCGAGCTGCCCGCCGCCCACCATGCCGACCACGGGAAGTCCGGTACGCGTATCCATCTCACCGCACACCTTAGACGAGGCCCGACCGCGCTCCCGCCGACGGCCTGACCGCCCGCGACGGCCCGCCGCAGGCCAGGTCGCGGCCGCGCGCGGACCAGGTCGCAGCCGGGCACAGGTCAGGTCCCGGCCAGGCGCGGGTCAGGTCGCGGGCGGGGCGAGGCTGGCGGCGAGGGCGTCGGGGGTGGTCACCGGGGCGGCGCAGGTGAAGGCGCGGCAGACGTACGCCGTGGGGGCGCCGTCCACCAGCGGGCGCCCGGCCAGGAGGGGGACGCCGGGGGCGTCGGGCGGGCCGGCGACGACGACGGCGCCCGGCGGGGCGTGCCGGCGGGCCGCCGCCGCCAGTTCGGCGCCGGACCGGCCGGCCGGGGTAGGCAGGGCCACCGCGATCTCCACCGGCCCCGCGAGCAGGGCCTCGCCCGTCGCGGCGCTGTACCCGGTCGCGCGCGGGTGCCGCGCCACCGCCGGGGCGACCGTCGCCAGCGCCGCCTCGGCGGCCTCCCGGTAGCGGGTCCGGCCGGTCAGCGCCGCGTACGCCACGAGCGCCGCGCACAGCGACGACAGCCCCGACGGCGTGGCGTTGTCCGTCGGGTCGGCCGGGCGGGTGATGAGCGCATCGGCGTCGTCCGCGGTGTCGAAGTAGTGGCCGTCCTTGCCGGCGAAGTGGGTGAGCGCGGCGTCCAGCAGCGTGCCGGCGCGGGTCAGCCAGGCCCCGTCCGCGGTGAGCTGGTGCAGCGCGGCGAACCCCTCGGCGACGCAGCCGTAGTCCTCCAGCACCCCGGCGGGCGCGCCGACCACGCCGTCGCGCGACACCCGGCGCAGCCGCCCGTCGACCAGGTGCGTGCCGGCCAGCAGCCGGCCGGCCGCCACGGCGGCGTCCGCCGCGTCGGCCGCCTCGGGCAGCCCGAGCATCGCGTACTCGGCCAGCGCCGTCACGACGAGCCCGTTCCACGCGGCGACCACCTTGTCGTCGCGGGCCGGCTGCGGCCGGCGGGCGCGGACCGACAGCAGCCCGTCGCGCACCCGCGTCCACCGCCCGAGGAGGTCCGGGTGGGCGTCGTCGATGTCGCGGGCGAGCCGCAGGACGCTGGTACCGCCCTCGAAGGTGCCCTCCGCCGTCACCCCGAACAGGTCCGCCGCCCACGCGCCGTCGTCCTCGCCGAGGGCCTCGACGAGCTGCCGCGGCGTCCACGCGTACGTCAGGCCCTCGACGCCGTCGGTGTCGGCGTCCAGCGCGGAGGCGAACCCGCCGGCCGCGGTCCCCAGGTCGCGGCGCAGGAAGGTGGCCGTCTCGTGGGCGACCCGGGCGGCCAGCGGGTCGCCGCCGACCCGCCAGAGCTGGGTGTACGCCCGCAGCAGCAGCGCGTTGTCGTACAGCATCTTCTCGAAGTGCGGCACCGTCCACGCGGCGTCGACGCTGTACCGGGCGAACCCGCCGCCGAGCTGGTCGTACAGCCCCCCGCGGGCCATCGACTCGGCGGTGTGCCGGACCATCTCCAGCGCCTCGGCGCTGCCCGTGCGCTGGTGGTGCCGGATCAGGAACGGGAGGTCCATGGAGGGCGGGAACTTCGGCGCGCCGCCGAACCCGCCGCGCACCCGGTCGTACTGGCCGGCGAGCGTGGCCACGGCCCCGTCCAGCAGGTCGGCGGTCAGCGGCTGCGGCCGGCCGGCGACCGCCTGGGCGCCCGCGACGGCCTCGACCAGCGCGGCGCCCTGGGCGAGGACCGCCTCCCGCTGGTCCTGCCACGCCTGGCCGATCGCGGTGAGGAGCTGGGCGAACTGCTCCCGCGGGAGGTACGTGCCGCAGAAGAACGGCTGCCCGTCCGGGGTGGCGAACACCGTCATCGGCCAGCCGCCCTGGCCGGTCATCGCCTGGGTGGCGGTCATGTACACGGCGTCGACGTCCGGGTGCTCCTCGCGGTCGACCTTGACCGCCACGAACCCGCCGTCGAGCAGCGCGCCGATCCCGTCGTCCTCGAACGACTCGTGCGCCATCACGTGGCACCAGTGGCAGGCCGCGTACCCGATCGAGATCAGCACCGGGACGTCGCGCCGGCGGGCCTCCGCGAACGCCTCGGCGCCCCAGGGCCACCAGGCGACCGGGTTGTCCGCGTGCTGGAGCAGGTACGGGGAGGTCGCCGCGCCGAGCCGGTTCATACTCCGAGCCTAGCCCCCGGACCCCCGCCGCGGTGCCGCGCTCAGGAGGCGCCGGCGTCGCGCAGGGGCAGGATCCGGGCCTGGGCCCGGTCGCGCAGCGACCGCAGGACGGTCAGCACCTTGTCCGGCGGCATCGGGCGGAAGAAGTGGTACCCCTGCGCCGTCGTACAGCCCAGCTCCACCAGCGCCGCCCGCTGGTCGGCGGTCTCCACGCCCTCGGCGACCACCCGCAGCCCGAGCTGCCGCGCCAGCTCGACGGTGGCCCGGACGATCGCGGCGGCCTCCGGCGAGTCGACCATTCCGGCCACGAACTCGCGGTCCACCTTCAGCTCGTCCACGGCGATCCGGGTGAGGAAGGTCAGCGACGAGAACCCGGTGCCGAAGTCGTCCACGGCCAGGCCCACGCCGAGCGCCCGCAGCCCGCCCAGCACCTCGTCGATGATCTCCAGCTCGCTCATCACCACGGTCTCGGTGATCTCCAGGACCAGCCGCCGGGCGGGCATGGCGTGCCGGCGCAGCAGCTCGGCGACGTCGGCGGGCAGGCCGGGGTCGAGCAGGCTGCGGGCGGAGATGTTGACCGAGATGGGCAGGTGTACGCCGTGGCAGGCCCACTCCGCGGCGGTGACCAGCGCCCGGTCGACGACGTACCGGGTGAAGTCGGCGAGCAGGTCACTGCCCTCGACCACCGGCACGAACTCGTCGGGCGGCAGCATCCCCCGCCGCGGGTGCCGCCAGCGGATCAGCGCCTCGACCCCGGTGGCGGCGCCGGTGGACAGGTCGACGGCCGGCTGGAGCGCCAGGACGAGCTGGTCGTCGACCTGGAGCGCATCGCGCAGCTCGGCCAGCAGGGCGAGCTGGTCGGTGCTGGCGGCGTCGCGGGCACTGTCGTACCAGGCGATCCCGCCCCCGGCCGCCTTGGCCTGGTGCATCGCCCGGTCGGCCCGCCGGACCAGCTCGCACATCGTCGCGGTACCGGCCGGGGCCAGCACCACCCCGACGGCCGCCTCGACCGACAGCGTCACCCCGGCCACCTCCAGCGGCACGGCGAGCTGCTCGGCGATCTGGCGCGCCCGCTCCAGGGTCGCCGCCCGCGGCGCGCCCCGCTCGCCGTCGGCGGCGCGGCGGCGCAGCGCCGTCGGCGGCACGCCGGGTCCCGGGGCGACCAGCAGGGCGAACTCGTCCCCGCCGAGCCGGGCGACCAGCTCGCCGGGGCGGGTCAGGTCCCGCAGCCGGCTGGCGACCAGGCGCAGCAGCTCGTCGCCGGCCCGGTGGCCGAGGGCGTCGTTGACGTCGTGGAAGTCGTTGACGTCCAGCAGCAGCAGCCCGACCGACTGGTCGACCGGGAGGCGGCGCAGCGCGCTGTCGCCGTCGGCGAGCAGCGCGCTGCGGTTGATCAGACCGGTGAGCGGGTCGTGGTCGGCGGCGTAGCTCGACCGCTCCTCGGCCAGGCGTAGCTGCCGGTGGGTGGCGGCGTGCTGGAGGGCCGCGGCGAGCGCGTCGCCGTACGCCCGCAGCATCAGCTCCTCGCGGGCCGAGGGCGCCGGGCCGTCGCGGTGGATGCGGAGCTGGGCGATCTCGCCGCCGGCCCCGCCCAGCGGGCGGACGATGGCGGCGGTGCGGAACGGGTCCGGCGGCTGGTGGCCGGCGATGTACCGGCGCCGCAGCCCGTACGGCCGGGCGACGTCCAGCTCGACCCACCGGGCGCCGAACACGTCCCGGGCGCCGCGGACACCGGCGCGGGCCACGCTGGGCTCGTCGGCCGAGGTCAGCCGGCCGGCGGCCTCGGCCAGCGCCTGCCAGGACCGCCGCTCGTCGGCGGCCCGCAGCCGGTGGGCGTACGTCTGGTGCAGCAGGATCACCACCGGCGGCAGCAGCACCAGCCACTGCGGCTGCGCCGCCCCCACGGCCAGCGCGCCGACGGCCAGCGCGGTACCGCAGGTGGTCACCGGCCCGGTCGCCCGCCACGCCCGGCCGGTCAGGACGACCAGCCGCCGGCCCGTCCGCCCGGTGGTGCCGGCGACGGCGACGGCGGTGCCGGCGAGGTGCAGCAGGACGCCCGCGGCCAGCAGTACCGCCACGCGGGCGGGCGACCAGCCGCGGCCCAGGTGCGCGGCCACCAATGCGTAGCCGGCCGCGACGGCGGCGGTGGCCAGCACCAGCGCGGCGGCCGGCCGGCCGGCCGGGGATCCGCGCGGCCCGCCGAGCGTGCGCAGCCCGCTGCCGGCGGCCGCCCCGGCGGCGACGGCGAAGACGAGCCAGCCCCAGGGCAGCAGGTGCAGCCCGATGACGACGACGGCCTCGACCCAGCCCACGGTCACGGTCGCGGGGCCGACCCGCAGCCGCAGCGCGCTGGCCTGCGCGGCGCCGGTGAAGGCGAGTACCAGCGCCAGCTCCCACAGCGGCAGGGCGGCGCCGGCCGGATGCGTGAGGCACGCGGCAACGGCGGCGCACGCCGCTACGACCGCTCCGCCGATCAGCACCATCGCGACCGCCCGGCCCTACGGTGGCGGCGGCCGGCGTGGCGCCGGATGCCGCGGCCAGTGGCCGGTGCCTCCTTCCGAGTCCGGATCGGAGGACAGTTCCCTCCCCGCCGGAAGGCTAAGCCAATCAGGTTTCCGACAACAGAGGCACCCCGGAGTAACTCACTCCACAGTCGGCGGTGCGCCCGGGACGGGTCGGGCCTCGCCGAACTCGCGCGGCAGCCGGCGCAGCCGGCCGTTCATGTTGCGGACCAGCAGGACGGTGGCGACGGCGAGGAGGACGACGATGAGCAGGCCGATCGGGCCGGCCAGCCCGCCGGAGCGGGTGTCGCCGAAGTTGTTCACCTGCGGCCGCGGGGCCGGGGTGGCGACCGCGACGCCGACGGTCGCGGCGGCGGGGGCGGTCGCGGCGGCGGGGGCGATGCCGGGGGTACCGGTCATGGCGGCCCTCCTTCCTTCCGCCCCACCGTACGCCGACACCCCCGCGCGGCGGGCGCAGGGGCGTCGGGGCGGGCGCTCAGCGCAGGCCGGCGAACAGGTCGTCCTCCGGCAGCGGACTGTCGATCCGGGTGAGGGCCAGCTCGTAGTCCTCGGTCGCCCAGTAGCGGCGCTGCACCTCCATCGGCGCCCGGAACCACATGCCGTCCGGGTCGACCTGGGTGGCGTGGGCGCGCAGCGCGTCGTCGCGCACCTCGAAGTACTTGCCGCACTCGACCCGGGTGGTGATGCGGTGGCCCTTGTCCCGTTCGGGGGTCAGCCACTTCTCCAGCATCTCGCCGTACGGCGACTCCAGCCCCTCGGCGATCATGCCCTCGTGCAGGGCGGTGATCTTCACGCGGGTGAAGGTGTGGTGGTAGTACAGCTTCGACGGCTGCCAGACCGGCCCGGCCTCCGGGAACTGCTCCGGGTCGCCCGCCGCCTCGAACGCCACGTAGCTGATCTTGTGGGTCATGATGTGGTCCGGGTGCGGGTAGCCGCCCTCCTCGTCGTAGGTGAGGATGACGTGCGGCCGCTCGCGGCGGATCAGCTCGACCAGCCGGCCCGCGGCGGCCTGGGTGTCCACCAGCGCGAAGCAGCCGTCGGGCAGCGGCGGCAGCGGGTCGCCCTCGGGCAGGCCGGAGTCGACGAAGCCGAGCCACTCCTGCCGCACCCCGAGGATGTCGCGCGCGCGGTCCATCTCCGCGCGGCGGATCTCGGTGATGTTCGCGCGCACCTCGGGGGTGTCCAGCTTGGCGTTCAGGACGCTCCCGCGCTCCCCGCCGGTGCAGGTCACGACGAGGACGTCGACCCCTTCCTGGACATAGCGCGCCATGGTGGCGGCGCCCTTGCTGGATTCGTCGTCCGGGTGCGCGTGCACCGCCATCAGCCGTAGTCGCTCGGCCACCGGCTCTCCTTCGTCGCTGATCGTCTTCGGTGCCATCATGGTCGTCGGACCGGATCCGGGGACCCGCTTTCCGGCGGCTGGCCGCCGACCGGCAGGATCGGCCCCGATCCGTCCCGTACTCCGATCCGTCCCGTTTCCGATGCCGCGGAGGATAACCACGGTGACCGACACCACCGGCTCCAACGCCCCGCCCGCCCCGGTATTCCCACCCGGGCGGTACGGCCGCCGACGTGAGGCGCGCCACGTCCGCCGGTCGCCGTGGGTGGCCGCGGGGCTCGCCTGCGTGGTCGCGGCCGGGGTGGCGCTGGCGGTGCGGGGCTACCGGGAGTTCGGCGACCCGGCGTTCACCCCGCAGGTGATCTCGTACACCGACGCCACGGACACCAGCATCACCATCCACTACCGGGTCCACCTGCGCTCCGGTGCCGGGGCGGTCTGCGCGGTGCGCGCGCGGTCCCGCGACGGTACGGTCGTCGGGCGCGCCGACGCCGCGGTACCGGCCGGGGCGCCTGTGCAGCGGTACGTGCTGCGCACGACGGGGCGCCCGTTCGTCGGCGAAGTGCTCCGCTGCCGACCGGCGTGAATCGAAACCCGCTGGTAGACTCGGGGATTCTACGCCGTTAGTCCGAATTCCGTCGCCGGACACGTCGCATGACGCTTCCGGTCCGGCGACACACCCGGCCCGCGTGGACAGCCCGACCCCCGAGTCCCTGCCCGCCGATCAGAGGCTGCCCGCCGATCAGAGGAGACGTCCGTGACCAAGCCCGACAATGCTGCCTGGCTCTCGCAGGACGCCTACGACCGCCTCCAGGCCGAGCTGGACGAGCTCATCGCCAACCGGCCGGCCATCGCCGCGGAGATCAACGCCCGCCGCGAGGAGGGCGACCTGCGCGAGAACGGCGGGTACCACGCCGCGCGCGAGGAGCAGGGCAAGCAGGAGGGCCAGATCCGGTACCTCCAGGAGCTGCTGCGCACGGCCAGGGTCGGCGAGGTGCCGTCCGCCGACGCGGTCGGCCCGGGCATGTTGGTCACCATCCACTTCGACGAGGACAAGTCCGACACCGAGACGTTCGTCCTGGGGTCCCGCGAGATCAGCTCGTCCACGGAGCACACCGTCTACAGCCCGGAGTCCGCGCTCGGCCAGGCGATCGTCGGCGCCACCAAGGGCCAGACCGTGTCGTACACCGCGCCCAGCGGCGCCGCCGTCGCGGTGACCGTCCTGGAGTTCGCGCCCTTCAGCGGCTGAGCCCGGGGCCGCGCCGCGGCCCAGCTCCCGGCCGCCTCGCCGGCTGAGCTTCCGGTCCACCCGCCTCGGCGGCTCAGCTCACGGTCCCCCCGCGGCTCAGCTCGCGGTCGCCTCGGTGTGCGGCGTGACGTCGTAGCCGGCGGCGCGCAGCAGCGCGATCAGCTCCGCCGAGTGCTCGGCCCCGCGGGTCTCCACCGACAGCACCACCTCGACCTCGCCGAAGGACAGGCGCGGGTCGTGCCGGCGGTGCTCGATGTCGGCGACGTTGGCCCGGGTGCCGCAGACCAGGCCCAGCATCGAGGCGAGCTGGCCCGGCCGGTCGGCGCAGCGGATCGTGATCCGCAGGTACCGGCCCGCGGCCGTGAGGCCGTGCTCGATCAGCTTCACCATGAGCAGCGGGTCGATGTTGCCGCCGGACAGGACCGCCACGGTCGGGGAGTCCACGCGCACCCGGCCGGTCAGCAGTGCCGCCGCGGCGGCCGCGCCGGCCGGCTCCGCGGCCAGCTTCGCCCGCTCCAGCAGCATCAGCAGCGCGCGGGAGATGTCCTCGTCGCTGACCGTCACGATGTCGTCGACCAGTTCGTCGACGTGCGCGTACGTCAGCCGGCCCGGCTGGCCGACGGCGATGCCGTCGGCGATCGTGTGGATGCCGGGCAGCCGCACGGGGGCGCCCGCCTTCAGCGAGGGCGGGAACGCCGCCGCCCCTTCGGCCTGGACGCCGATCACCGTGATGTCCGGCCGCAGCGCCTTGGCCGCCACCGCGACCCCGGAGACCAGCCCGCCGCCGCCGACGGAGGTGACGATCGTCCGGACCTCGGGCCGGGCGGCCAGGATCTCCAGGGCGACCGTGCCCTGGCCGGCGATCACGTCCCGGTGGTCGAAGGGGTGGATGAAGACCGCGCCGCGGCGGGCGGCGAACGACACCGCGGCGGCCAGCGCGTCGTCCACCGTGTCGCCGACCAGCTCCACCCGCGCGCCGTACGCCCGGGTGGCCGCGACCTTCGGCAGCGGCGCGCCCGTCGGCATGAACACCGTCGCCGTGGTACCCAGCAGGCCCGCGGCCAGCGCCACCCCCTGGGCGTGGTTGCCGGCGCTCGCCGCGACCACGCCGCGCTCCCGCTCGGCCGCGCTGAGCCCGGCGATCCGGTTGTACGCCCCGCGCACCTTGTAGGAGCCGGCGCGCTGCAGGTTCTCGCACTTGAGCCAGACTGGGCCGCCGACGGCCTCGGACAGCGGCGAGCTGTGCTCCAGCGGCGTGTCGCGCACCACGCCGACGAGCAACTTCGCCGCGGCCTCGACCTCCGCGAGCGTGACCAGATCTGACATGCGCCGAATCTTGCCACGACACGCCCGGTTGGCCCACCGGACGCCCGGCGCGCCCGCCGTGGGCCGAACGGCGGCGCGGTCAGGGGCCGGCCAGGCGGGCGTCCGTCCGCGGGAAGGTCGGGGCGTGCCGCCGCCAGGGCCGCAGCAGCTCCAACTGGCCGGCGACGGCGAGCAGGGTGCGCTCGCTGCCGGCCGGTCCGACGAGCTGGACGGCGCCCGGAATTCCGTCCGGGCGGATCCCGACGGGGACGCTGAGCGCCGGTAGGCCGGCGACGTTCCAGACCCCGGGGTACGGGGCCAGCCGCGCGCTCGCGGCCACGTTGGCCAGCCAGGACCGCCCGGCCCAGCCGGCGGCCGGGGGCGGGCTGCCGGCCAGCACCGGCGTCAGCAGGATGTCGAACCCGCCGCCGAAGAAGTCGGCGGCCCCGACCCGCCAGCGCCGCTGCGCGTCCTCCCCGGCCAGCCCCCAGCGCTCCAGCACCCCGCCGACGGCCGCGTGCCAGCGGCTGCGCGGCTGGAGGTGGGCGGGCGCGACGCCGAGCGCGGCGACGGCGCGGTGCGCGACGGCGGTCCACAGCGCGCCGGTGCGCAGGCTGCCGGGGTACGGCGGGTCGGCCAGCGCGGTGTCGTGGCCGGCATCGACCAGTGCCCGCGCGGCGTCGGCCAGGGCCGTCCGGTTGCCGGCGTCCGGCCACACCCCGACCGCCGGGGCGCGCATCGACACCGCCACCCGCAGCCGGCCGGGCTGGCGCAGCGGGGTCGGCCGGGCGCCGCTGAGCACGTCCAGCCCGAGGGCCGCGTCGGCGACCGTGGTGGCGAGCACGCCGTGCTCGACCAGGCCGTACCAGGCGTCGTCCTCCCGCGCGGGCAGCACCCCGTGGCCGGGCTTGACGCCCACGACGCCGCAGCAGGCGGCGGGGATCCGCACCGAGCCGAGCCCGTCGTTGCCCTGGGCCAGCGGCACGATCCCCGCGGCCACCGCCGCGGCGGCGCCGCCGGAGGAGCCGCCCGCGGTGCGGTCGGTGCGCCACGGATTGCGGACCGCGGCGTCGTCGGAGTCGGTGACCGCCCACAGCCCCAGCTCCGGCATCCGGGTGGTACCCACGATGACCGCCCCGGCGCCCCGCAGCCGCCGGACCACCTCGTCGTCGGCGTCGGCGACGCCCGCCGCGGCGGCCCGGGAGCCGTTGCCGGTGACCACCCCGGCCACGGCCGTGTTGTCCTTGACCGCCACCGGCACGCCGGCCAGCGGCAGGTTGCCCAGGTCGGGCTGCTGGTCGACCTTCTCCGCCTCCGCGGCGGCCGCGGCGGCCCGGACCACCCGGAACGCCGAGACCACGGAGTCGGCCCGGCCGAGGTGGTCGAGGTGGTCGGCGACGACCCGGGTGGCCGACGCGTCACCCCGCCGCACGGCGCGGGCGATCTCCTTGGCGGTCGCCCCCACCCGGGGTGACCCGAACTCCGCCATGCTGCCCTGCCTGTTCACTCGGGGGACGTCCGGGCGCGTCGGTCAGGAAAGCGCCTCGGCCAGATCGGCGACGAGATCGTCGATGTGCTCGATGCCGACCGACAGTCGCACGAGATCAGCCGGTACTTCAAGAGGCGACCCCGCCGTGCTCAGGTGGGTCATCCGACCGGGGTGCTCGATCAGCGACTCGATCCCGCCCAGGGACTCGGCCAGCAGGAAGACCTTGGTCCGCTCGCAGGCCGCGACCGCCCGCTCCTCGCTGCCGGTGCGGAAGGAGACCATCCCGCCGTACCGCCGCATCTGCTTGCCGGCCAGCTCGTGCCCGGCGTGGCTGGCCAGTCCGGGGTAGATCACCTCGGTGACGGCGGCGTGGCCGGCGAGGAACTCGGCGACCCGCTCGGCGTTGTCGCAGTGCCGGTCCATCCGCACGCCGAGGGTCTTGATCCCGCGCAGCGTCAGCCAGGCGTCGAAGGGGCCGTTGACCGCGCCCATCGCGTTCTGGTGGAACGCCACCTGCTCCCCCAGCTCGGCGTCGCCGAAGACCAGCGCGCCGCCGACGACGTCGGAGTGGCCGCCCAGGTACTTCGTCGTCGAGTGGACGACCACGTCGGCGCCGAGGGCCAGCGGCTGCTGGAGGTACGGCGAGGCGAAGGTGTTGTCCACGACGCACAGCGCCTCGCGCTCGTGGGCGAGCTGCGCCACCGCCCCGATGTCGGCGATGTTCAGCAGCGGGTTGGTCGGCGTCTCCAGCCAGACCACCCGGGTGTGCGCGGTGATGGCCGCGCGGACGGCCCCGACGTCGGTGATGTCGGCGGCGGTCCAGTCCAGTCCCCACTGCTCGCAGACGCGGGCGACCAGCCGGTAGGTGCCGCCGTAGGCGTCGTCGGGGATGACCACGTGGTCGCCGGGCCGGCAGACGCTGCGCAGCAGGGTGTCCTCGGCGGCGAGGCCGCTGGCGAAGGCCAGTGCCCGGGCGCCGCCCTCCAGCGCGGCGAGGCACTCCTGGAGCGCGTCGCGGGTGGGGTTCGCCGACCGGCTGTACTCGTACCCCTGGCGCGGGCGGCCGACGCCGTCCTGCACGTAGGTGGAGGTCTGGAAGATCGGCGGGATCACCGCCCCGGTGCGCGGGTCGGGCGCCTGGCCGGCGTGGATCGCGAGGGTCTCGAAGCCGTACGTCATGCGTCGAGGCTAGTCCCCGGGCCGGCCCGCCGTACACGATGCGGCCGCGGACCCGCCGCGCCGCGCGGCCGCGGGCGGCCGGCAGGGCTAGGGTGCGCGTTCGTGGGTGACTGTGTGTTCTGCGCCGTCGTCGCCGGGGCGGCGCCCGCCGACGTGGTGGCCGACGAGCCGGCCGGCGTGGCGTTCCTGGACGTGCGGCCGGTGTTCCCCGGGCACGTGCTCGTCGTACCCCGGCCGCACCTGGTGGTCCTCACCGACGTGCCGGTCGCCGACCTCGGCCCGTACTTCGCGCTCGTCCAGCGGGTCGCGGCGGCGGTGGAGTCGGGACTCGGCGCGGGCGGCACCTTCGTCGCCATGAACAACCGGGTCTCCCAGTCCGTGCCGCACCTGCACACCCACGTGGTACCCCGGACGAAGGGCGACGGCCTGCGCGGCTTCTTCTGGCCCCGCACCCGCTACCCCGACCCGGACGCCGCCCGCGCCTGCGCCGCACGCATCCGGCACGCCCTGGCCTGAGCCGCCAGAGCCGCCGGACCGGACCGGCGGTCGCGGGTCATCGGTCGATCTCGTCCCAGCCGCGGCCGACCAGCGGGGCGAGGGAGGCCAGGAGGTACGCCACCCCGACCGCCACCAGCACCGGCGTCGTTCCGAACGCGGTGACCGCCACCCCGGCGCCCAGCGCCCCCAGCGGCATCGCCGCCCAGCAGCCGGCCGTGGTCGCGCCGACGACGCGCGCCCGCAGCGCCGGCGGCACCCGCCGCAGCTCCGCCGTCTCCAGGATCGGGTTGATCAGCCCGGCCCCCAGGCCGCAGACCAGGTACACCCCGAGCAGGACCGGCAGCGGCCAGCCGGTGGCCAGCGCCAGCAGCGGCGCCGGTCCGCAGGTCAGGAACGCCGCCACGAGGGTCACCCGCCGGGGCAGCCGGTGCCCGACGGCGGCGAAGGCCAGCGACCCGACCAGCGCGCCGCCGCCCAGCGCGCCGACGAGCAGCCCGAAGGCCGCGGCGCCGCCCAGCCGGTCCTCGGCCACCACGGGCAGCAGCACACTGACCTTGGCGGCGTCGAAGACGTTGGTCACCACCACCATCAGGACGATCGCCCGCAGCAGCGGGTCCCGGGCCACGAACCGCAGCCCCGCGCGGAAGTCCTGCCAGTACCCCTGGCCGGGGGTGTGGTCCGCCTCGGCCGCCGGCCGCAGCGCCCGCGGGACGAGGAGCCCGACGATCAGCGCCGAGACGGCGAAGGTCGCCGCGTCCACGAACAGTGCGTTCACGCCGCCCAGGAGACCGACGAGCAGCCCGGCCAGCGGGGCGCCCACGAGCCGCGCGCCGCGCTCGACCGCGCCCATCAGGGCGACGCCGCGCTCCACCGGGACGCCGGCCAGCGCGGCGGCCTCGGGGACGAGCACCATCCGGGCGCTCTGGCCGGGGCTGTCCAGGACGCCGCTGGCGAAGACCAGCCCCAGCAGCAGCCACAGCGGCAGCGCGCCCGCCAGCGCGCACAGCGGGATGGCCAGCATGGTCGCCCCGGACACCGCGTCGGCGAGGACGCTGGCGCGGCGCGGCCCGATCCGGTCCACCACCACGCCGCCGAGGGCGCCGCCGATCACCATCGGGGCGAAGGCGAAGGCGCCGACCAGGCCGGTGCGGGCGGCCGAGCCGGTCTCGGTCAGGACATAGATCGGCAGCGCGACGAGGGTGACCATGTTGCCGGTGAGCGAGACGGCGCTGGCGGCGACCAGGGCGTACAGCGGCACCCGGCGCCGGGCGGCCGGCGGGGCGGCGACCGCGGCACTCACGGCGCCGTGCTCCCGTCCGCCGCGGGCGACGGGGTCGGCTCCCGCCGGACGGCCTGGTAGATGAACCAGACGGGCTCCGCCCCGGGCCGGCCGGCCGCGCCCCGGGCGTGCCAGCGGGCGGCCGTCGCCTCCAGCTCGGCGCGCAGCTCGGCGGCCTCCTCGACGGTGAGGTGCAGCAGCTCGTCGCCGCCGCCGGTCGCCGCGACCCACTCCGGGGGCAGGTGCCGCTCCTGGTCGAGCGCCCGCTCCAGGCCGCGGGCGTACCCGTGGATGATGCTGCGCCGCAGGGCGGCCATGGCCGCCTCCCCCTCGGGGTCGCCGCGCACGTCGGCCGGCGCGAAGCTGGTCGTCTCGTGCGCGGCCTGCCACCAGCGCTCCCGCCGGTCGCGGGCGTGGCCGGCGGCCTCGGTGACCAGACCGTGAGCGGCCAGGGTGCGCAGGTGGTAGCTGACGGAACCGACGGCCTGGCCGGTCCGGGTGGCGAGCCGGCCGACCGTCGCCGGCCCCCGGGCGCGCAGCTCGCCGAGCAGGCGCAGGCGGGTGGGGTGGGCGAGCGCCCACATGGTCGCGGAGTCGGTGAGTCGGATGTCGCTCATGGGTCGAGGCTAATTCAACAAGAGTTCTTGTGCAATGGCTCTTGTACGATACCGCCAGGGTGAGCGGCGACACTCTCCGACCCGTGCGGATCACGCCCGCGGTCGCGCAGAATGGAGCGCGACGGAGAGGAACGATCATGTTCGGACGCACGCCGCCCCCCAACCGGCAGACCCCCGTGCCCGTCGCCGGCCGCCACCTGGTTCTGGATGCCCCGATGGTGGGTCCGTGGCCCGCCGGGTACGGGGTCGCCGTCTTCGGCATGGGCTGCTTCTGGGGCGCCGAGGAGCTGTTCTGGCAGGTCCCCGGCGTGTACAGCACGGCTGTCGGCTACGCCGGGGGCGACGTGCCGCACCCGACGTACGAGCAGACCTGCACCGGGCGCACCGGGCACGCCGAGGTGGTCCAGGTTGTCCACGACCCCGCCGTCGTCCCGTACGAGGACCTGCTGCGGCTGTTCTGGGAGAACCACGACCCGACCCAGGGCGACCGGCAGGGCAACGACATCGGCTCGCAGTACCGGTCCGCGGTCTTCTGGACGACGGACGCCCAGGCCGCGGCGGCGGCGCGCACCCGGGACCGGTACGCGCCCGCGGTCCGCGCGGCCGGCTGGGGCGAGATCACCACGGAGATCGCGCCCCTGCGCGAGTTCTACTACGCCGAGGACTCCCACCAGCAGTACCTGTCGGCCGCGAAGAACCCGCACGGGTACCGCTGCCACGCCGCGACCGGCGTGGCCTACCCCCGCTGACCCGTCCCAGGTTGACGCACGGGCAGCGCGAAATGTGTCAGATTGCTGACACATTCCAGACGTAGCCAGCTTTTTGCCCCGCCCCCTATCGTTACGGCGGCGATCCACATCGGACGTCCGTGTACCGACCCATGGGGGACAACATGCGCATCACCTCCGCACTCATGTCAGGCGCGCTCGCCGCAGTGGCGGTGACCACCGCCCTCACCGCCGTCCCGGCCGCCGCCCAGGTCGCCGTACCCGGCCCGCCGACGGTCAAGGTGACCGACGTGAAGTTCGGCGGAAACGGCTGCCCCCGCAACGGGACGTCGGTCGTCATGTCCAACTCGAACCAGGCCGTCGACATCATCTTCAGCGACTTCGCGGCCAGCACCTCGGGCGTCCGGTCCAAGGACTGCCAGGTCAACTTCCTGCTGGAGTACCCCGCCGGCTGGAGCTACAGCCTCATCGGCGCGCAGTACCGCGGCTACACCGACGTCGGCGCGGGCTCCAGCGCCCAGATGGTGAACCAGTACTACTTCCAGGGCGACTCCCGGTACTCCGAGCTGAAGAAGACCTACTCCGGGCCGCGCGAGGGCACGTTCCAGGAGAACCACGAGGCCGATGTCACCCACGAGGCGCCCTGCAAGGAGAGGCGCTACCTCGCGACCCGGCACACGCTGGGCACGCAGGGCGCGTCCGCCACGATCAACCTCGACAGCATGAGCGTCGACGTATCGACCAAGGTCCTGCTCAACTGGAAGCCGTGCTGACAGTCATGCCGCCGTGCGCCGCGACCGCCGGAGTGCGGAGGTCGCGGCGCACGACTCATGACGACCCGCGCACCCCAGGACCGGAGTGAACGATGCGCACTGTCACCAGAACGGCGATCGTCCTGCTCGGCGCCAGCGCCGCGCTAGCCGGGGCCACCAGCTCCTCGGCCGCGACGCGCGCCCCGCGGGCCGACGAGATCGAGATCGATCTGGTCAACTTCGCGGGCAACGGCTGCAACCGCGGCAACACCACCGACTTCACCTCACCGGACAAGAAGGTCGTCAGCCTCCTCTTCGACGACTTCAAGGCGTACGCGCCCGCGGTCCCGGGGGAGCCGAACCACCGCTCGCGGGACTGCAAAATCATCTTCCGGGTCACCTACCCGAAAGGTCTCACCTTCGCCGTCGTCGACAGCATCTACCGCGGCTACCTCAACATGGAGCCGCAGAGCAGCGCGATGTTCAAGGCGACCTACCGCTTCACCGGCGAGCAGGACCACTCCTTCGTCGAGGAGACGTACAAGGGACCGCTCCTTGACCCTTTCCAGGTGGACAAACGCGTCGGTCGGGTGGTCTTTGCGCCGTGCGGCGGCCGGCAGACATTCGTGATCGACCAGGCGCTGCACATCACCCCGGGCCCCGCCCGCGAGCGCGGCGAGATATCGATGGTCTCCCAGGACCACCAGGCGAGCACGAAGTACCACCTGGAGTGGAAGACATGCTGAGCCTGCCAGGGACCGCGCGGCGCGCGGGCGGCGTCGGCACCAGCGCGGTGGCCCTGGCCGCCGCGCTGGGCGTTCTCGCCGCGGTTGCCGGCCCCGCCGCCGCGGCGCGGGCCGGCGACGGACTACGGTTCGGCACGGCGACCGTGGTGGGGGCGGACTGTACGCGCAACGGACCCCCGGCACCGGTCTACGACGTACCGAACAAGCGGTTCTCGGTGACGTTCAGCGGGTTCGAGGCGATCGCCGAGCGCCGGGGTGACATCGTCAACGCGGCGTGCGAGGTCATGGTGCCGGTGTTCCTCGCTCCCGGGTTCCGCCTGAAGGTCACCGACACCATCTTCGCGGGCAAGACCACGATGGGCCGCCTGGACACCGCCCACCTTCTCGGCGAGGTCCGCTTCCACGGCCTCTCGCGGGCGCCGGTGTACCGCGTGGACAAGAAGTTCGTCGACCACGCAGGGATCCTGAAGACCTTCGCCGAGAAAGGCGACGTCCAGACCGACTACAACACCTGCAAGGAGACCCAGGTCGTCGTCTCGATCCACACCCAGATCCAGAGCGAGAACTACGAGGGCGACGAGACCGCCATCCACCTCGACAGCATCGAGCACACCCTGCGCGGGGCGATCAACCTCGACCTCATGACGGAACGGTGCTGATCCGTGGGGATCAGACGGGCGCGAGCCCGGCGTCTGTGGTCAGCGCTGCTGATCGCCGCCGCGGTGGCCGCTAGCGCGCTGCCGGAGGCGGCCGCGGGCGCACCGCCCGCCCTCATCGGGACGGCCGCCCGGCCGACCAACGAGCGACCTGTCACCCTCGGGGCACCCCGGGTCTGGGGGGCCGACTGCACCGGGCGGACCCCCGAGGGCAAGGACCGCTCGGTCAGCGTGGTCCTGGAGGAGCCCAGGCAACTGCTCGCCATCGGCTTCGTGGGCTTCGAGGCCCTTTCCCGGACACCGGACGACTTCGTCACCGCCAGTTGCAACATCGATGTCCCGCTCCGCATCGCGCCCGGACACGACCTGGAGATCAGCAAGAGCTATCTGGTGGGCACTGCGCACCTGTGGGACGGCGACCAGGCCGTCGCGCTGGGGACGGTCAAGTATCTCGGTTTCCGGAACCCGGTGAAGATGGAGGCACGCAAAGTCCTGAACGGACCGCTGGACCTCAGCCGCTGGGACGTGGACGGAACCCTGAGGGACACGCTCCTCCCGTGCGCCCAGCGGGACCAGAGCCTGGTGATGCAGGTATCCATCGACCTACAGCTCACCCGCGGGGCCGGCACGAGGCCCAGTAGGGTCCGGATGGACAACTTCGTCAATGACGTGCAGGGCGCGACCCGGATCCAGATGATCGCCGAACCGTGTGGAGGTCGAAAGTAGATGGCAGGAGTGCGCTCCCTGGCGGCGCTGGCGGGCGTCGCGGTCGCGTTGGCGGGATCCCCGGCATCCGCCGGCCCCGTCCGCGCCGACCGGACCGGCATCACCCCCGCGCCCGCCGGCCCGGTCACGTTCCGGGTCCACGGTCTCAGTAACGACTGCGAGCAGGGTACGACCCACACGTCGAGCATGGGCGGCAGGAGGCTGGATTTCGACTTCACCACGATGACGTCGAAGACCGGTGACGGCGGGGCCGCGTGCACCGTGATCCTCCAGCTCCAGAATCGGCCGGACAAGATGAGGTTCGCGGTCGACCGGTTCGCCCTGGAGGGCACGACCAGGTTGGAGCGTGGCGACACGGCCACGGTGATGAGTGCGTACTTCTTCCAGTGGGGCGGAATGGCGCCGGTCGTGAAGACGACCTTCCACGGCAAGCGCCACGGGGACTGGACCGCGCGGCCCCGGTTCGGCACGGAGACCTCCTGGTCCAGGTGCGAGGCGACAGACGACAAGCTGTATCTGACCCTGACGGTGAACGCGGCGGACGACAACACCGCCCTCTCCTCCGTCGACATCGACGAACTTCGGTTCGACACCGGCGACCTGAACTGGACAGCCTGCTGAAGGGGTGGAATCGACCCGTGACGATACGCATACCTGGCGCCGCCCGCCGATCGGCCCATGCGTTGATGGCTCTTCCCGTACTGCTGATCGGGGCAGCCCCGGCCACGGCCGCCGGTGATCTGTCCGTCGGCCTCTCCGGCATGGCCGGATCGGGGTGCGGCAAGGACGACACCCGGGTGGTCATCTCACCGGACGGGCGCGAGGTCACCACGTTGTTCGACCGGCTGCGCGCCAGTCGCACACCGACATCCGACGCCGAACGCACGCGCGACTGCAAGCTGGCCTTGAAGGTCAGCTACCCGAAAGGCAACCGCCTCGCCGTCCGCGGGGGCCATTACCGCGGTTGGCACGCGTTGGGTCCGGGCGCCGTCGCCACGGTCAAGTTCAGTTTCCGATTCAGCGGTGACACCGAATTCACGGTCGCGGAGCGCACGATCAGCGGGCCCGACGACGGCCTGTGGGAGGTCGCCGACTCCACCGGGCGCCCCCTGCTGTCGCCGTGCGGCGGGGACGGGGCCACGCTGATGGTCGACCAGGCGCTGCATCTCGGCGGCAAGAACATCCAGCCATCCGACATCGCGATAACGGCCGAGGACCGGCTGTACCTCTCGCTGCAACCGTGCGCGGACAGCGACGGCTGAAGGAGGAGAAATGCTACTCAGGACCACGGTGGTCTCCGTTCTCGGCGCCTCGATCCTGACACCGGGAGCGGCCCACGCCGCACCGGTCGCTCCGGGCGGCCCGATCGCGTTCGCGGTACTGGCGCACGGCGGCAACGGCTGCCCTAAAGGATCCCTGAGCACCTCCACCGCGGACGACGGTGCGGTGCTGACCGCCGGCTTCACGAAACTGCGCGCGTCGGTCGCGGATCGTCGGACGGCAGACTGCCAGCTCGCACTCGAAGTGACCCACCCCGCCGGATGGACCTACGGCCTGCGCCGCGCAAGGGTCGAGGGCATCGCGGACGTGGACCAGGTCGGCGGCGGAAAAATCACCCTCCAGGCGTCACACCAGGGAGCCGGAACCGCGTCCCGGCTGTCGAGCGACGTGAAGAACACCATCGGCGCGTGGCGCGTCACCGACGAGTTCCCCAACGTCGTGTACGCGGAATGCGGCGCGGCCCGCGCTCTCCAGCTCAGGGTGACCCTCGCCGCGAGCAGCGGTGCCAGCGGCGGAGAGCCGACGCCCGTGGCCTATCTCGCCGCGGGTACGGCCACGGTGTCGGCCGCCGACCTTGTATGGAAGAAGTGTGACTGAAGCGGTAACGACCTCCCACCAAAAGGTGGATTTAGCCTAGTTTGATTGCTTTTGGTATGCCTGGTTGGCTGGGACCCACCACGTTCCCCGCCCGTCAGGAGCCTCCATGCGCCTCGCCCCCGTCACCGCCGTCGTCGTTGTCGGCGCCGCCGTGACCCTCACGCCCGTCGCCATGGCCGACGCCGCCGCCAACCAGGTACCGACGGTGACCCTCACGGGGGCGAGCTGCCGGCCCGACCGCCAGTCGGTCCTGATGCGGTTCGACGACGACCGCACCCACGGCTACGCCGTCCGTGCCCACATCTACCGCAACAGCGACCCGGCGCTGGTCACCGCGCAGATCATCGCCGCGCCGGCCTGGGAGCCGCGCGGCCGGTCGCTGGAGCTGCGCCCGGCCGCCGGGGCACGGGGCGTCGCCAAGCTGCTGATCCGGCTGACCGACGAGGACGGCGGGTCGACGTTCTTCCCGGTCAACTACCGCGTCGGGTACACCGGGATGACCGGCGACGCCGACACCGACGTCATCGTCGGCAACGCCAGCGCGAACACACTGCGCGGCCTGGGCGGCGCCGACGTCCTGTGCGGCCTCGGCGGCCACGACCAGATCCAGGGCGGGGAGGGCAATGACCTGGCGTACGGCGGCGACGGGCACGACAGCGTCGACGGCGGTACCGGCAACGACATCGTCTCCGGCGACCGCGACTCCGACCGGGTGATCGGCGGCGACGGTGACGACCGGCTGTTCGGCGGTACGGGCGGGGTGGAGAACGACATCGAGATGGGCGGCCCCGGCCGGGACACGATCGTGGATCCGGCCGGCGAGGACAGCGTCACCGGCGGCCCGGACCCGGACACGTTCGTGGTGTCCCGGCAGGCGCGGGTGGTCGACGGCGCCGCCGAGGACACGGTCGCGGTGATCCCGGTCCCGTAGTCCCTGAGCGCCCGCCCCGCCGGCCGGCTGCGACCGGGCGGCGGGGCGGGGCCAGGACTGGGTCACGGGACGGGGCCGGTCGTCGCGGGAGCGGGTGAAACCGGTTGCCGTCCCCGCGCCGGCCCGGTGGGATGGCCCGATGGAGATCCGTGAGGCCACCGCCGACGACTGGTCGCGCATCTGGCCGGTGCTGCGCGACATCGTGGCCGACGGCGAGTCGTACGCATTCCCCGCGGACGCGCCGGCCTGCGCGGCGATCTGGTACGAGGCGCCGCCCGGGCGCACCGTCGTCGCCGTCGACCGCGGCGGGGCGCTGCTGGGCTCGGCGAAGATGGGGCCGAACCGGCCCGGCCGCGGCGCGCACGTCGCCACCGCGAGTTTCCTGGTCGACCCCGCGGCCCGCGGCCGGGGGTGCGGTCGGGCGCTCGGCGAGTACGCGCTGGACTGGGCCCGCGCGGCCGGCTACCGCGGTATGCAGTTCAACGCGGTGGTCGAGACGAACACCGGCGCCGTGGCGCTGTGGCGGCGGCTGGGCTTCGCGGTGATCGGGACGGTGCCGGAGGCGTTCGACTCCCGCCGGTACGGCCTGGTGGGCCTGCACGTGATGTACCGCCGACTCGGGCCGGACGTCCCACCGCGGCCGTAGGCTGCGGCCATGGGCGCCTCCACGCCGGGCCGCGACCCGGACAAGACCACCCGCCGACCTGCCCCCCAGCCGACCACGCGCCGGCCGGCCGCCGGCCGGGCCGGCGGTGGCGCGACGCCGACGGTCACCCGGGCGCAGGTGCTGGCGTACCGCTGGCGGCGCCAGCAGCTCGCCGCCGACACCGCCGCCGCCGACCCGGACCTGCTCGACTTCGGGATCCAGGACACCGGGCCCGACGGCGCCGGCTGGGCCGTCCACCTGCGCGGCGGGACGGCGCCCGACGCCGCCGCGCACTTCCTGGCCTGGACGCTGCGCGGCGCCCCGCACCTGTACCGCCGCGCGGACGCCGCCGCCGTCACCACCGCCACCGCGCCGCTGTCGGAGCTGGACGCCGGCAAGCGCATCTTCGACGCGAACAGGGCGCTCAAAGCGGCGGGCATCCCCGCGCTGGAGGCCCTGGCCCGGGTCGCCGAGGCGGCGCGGGCGGTCGTCACGGCCGGTACGCCGAAGGGCCGGCTGTCGGCGACGCTGACCGACCGGCTGCCCGAGCCGTACCTGCGCGACTGCCGGCCCTGCCAGGCCGTGCACCCGGACGAGATGCTGTTCCGACTGGCCATGCTGCCGGCCGCGCTGGAGTTGACGGCCGACACCTCGCCGCCGGTCCTGCGGCGGATCCCGAAGCTGCGCGCCCGGCTGCTGGCCACCCTGGGCGACCAGGCGGCGCCGCGGGTCGACGTCATCCGCAACTACCTGCGCTTCTACGGGCCGGCGACGGCCAGGGAGGCGGCCGCCTTCACCGACTCCCCCGTCCGGGAGGTGCAGCGCTGCTGGCCGGCCGACGCCGTGGCGGTCCGCGTGCGCGACGATCCCCGCGCGGCGCTGTACGCCCTGGCCGGCGATCTGCCCGACCTGCTGGCGGCGGCGCCGACCCGCGGCGAGCTGCGCCTGGCCGGACCGTACGACGCGTTCCTCCAGGGCCGGGACCGCGACCTGCTCGTCCCCGACGGCAGCCGGCACCGGACGCTGTGGGCGGTGATCGGCCGGCCGGGCGGGATCCTGCTCGACGGCGAGGTGGCCGGCACGTGGCGGCCGCGGACCACCGGGCGGCGGCTGGCGCTGGCGGTCGACTGGTGGCGGCCGGCCACGCCGACGCTGCGCACCCTGCTGGCGGCCGAGGGCGAGCGGCTGGCGGCGTACCGCGGCGTGAGCTTCGCGGGCGCCGCGGGGTAGGGCGCCGGGGTGGGGTTCTGGCCGGGCGGGAGCGCACGCTGCGGAGTTTGCGGGGGAACCGCTGCGCGCACTCCCGCCCGCCGCTCCCGCCCGTGAACCGGGGAGAAACGCCTGGCCGGAGGCGTTGGATCGGCGGAGGCTTGCCGATCACCTGATCCTGGGCGGGTGTACGGGATGCCGGCGCTGGCGGGGCGCCGGGATCCCGCGGGAGGAGATGTCTGGAGTTGTCGTGTCCGTACCGTGGCGCCACCCGGACTAACGCGCGAGTGACGGCCCGAAAACGGACACCAGGTGCGACATCACCTCCCGTTCGTCACCTGATCAGGTGGCGGGGGTCGGATGGCCCAGGTGGGCGAGCAGGTCCTGCCGGGTCAGGACGCCCGCCGGCTTGCCCTCGACCAGCACCATCGCGGCGTCAGACTTTTCCAGCAGGGCCACCGCCTCGGCCACCGGCTGGCCGCCGCCGATCATCGGCAGCGCCTCGGCCATGTGCCGCTCCACCATGTCGTGGAGCTGCGCCTGTCCGGTGAACAGCGCGTCGAGCAGCGCCTTCTCCGACAGCGCGCCCGCGACCTCGCCGGTCACCACCGGCGGCTCGGCCTTGAGGACGGGGAGCTGGGAGACGCCGTACTCGCGCATGTAGTCGATCGCGTCCCGGACCGTCTCGGTCGGGTGCACGTGGACGAGCCGGGGCAGCCCGCCGTCCTTGCCGGCGAGGACGTCGGCGACCGTGGCGCCGCTGCCGCCGGTGGCGAGGAAGCCGTACCGGGCCATCCAGTCGTCGTTGAAGATCTTCGACAGGTAGCCGCGCCCGCCGTCGGGCAGCAGGACCACGACGACGGCCTCCGGCCCGCACTCCCGCGCCACCGCGACGGCCGCGGCGGCGGCCATGCCGCACGAGCCGCCGACGAGCAGGCCCTCCTCGCGGGCGAGCCGCCGGGTGACGTCGAAGGACTCGGTGTCGGAGACCTCGACGATCCGGTCGCAGACCGTCCGGTCGTACGTCTGGGGCCAGAAGTCCTCGCCGACGCCCTCGACCAGGTACGGCCGGCCCGTGCCGCCGGAGTACACCGAGCCCTCGGGGTCGGCGCCGATGATCTGTACGCGACCCTCGGAGACCTCCTTGAGGTACCGGCCGACGCCGGAGATCGTCCCGCCGGTGCCCACGCCCGCCACGAAGTGGGTGATCCGGCCCTCGGTCTGGGCCCAGATCTCCGGGCCGGTCGTCTCGTAGTGCGACTGCGGGTTGGCCGGGTTCGCGTACTGGTTCGGCTTCCAGGCGTCCGGGATCTCCCGCGCCAGCCGGTCGGAGACCTGGTAGTAGGACCGGGGGTCCTCCGGCGCGACCGCCGTCGGGCACACCACGACCTCGGCGCCGTACGCGCGCAGCACGTTGCGCTTGTCCTCGCTGACCTTGTCGGGGCAGACGAAGACGCACCGGTACCCGCGCTGCTGCGCCACCAGCGCCAGCCCGACGCCGGTGTTGCCGCTGGTCGGCTCCACGATGGTCCCGCCCGGGCGCAGCTCGCCGGACTTCTCGGCGGCGTCCACCATGCGGACGGCGATCCGGTCCTTGACCGACCCGCCGGGGTTGACGTACTCCACCTTCGCCAGGACGGTCGGCGCCGCCTCCCCGATGACATGGCGCAGCCGCACCAGCGGCGTGTTACCGATCGCGTCGACGATGTTCTCGAAGTAACGCACGACTCAGCTCCGTTCCGGCCCAGGACGGGCACCCACGACTACCGAGCGTCATCGTACGGCGATCACCCGAGCAGGTCCCCGTCGATGGTCGCCGCGCGTCGCCGCTCCCACTCCAGGAACCGCTCCGTCTCGGCCAGGACCGCCCCGGCCAGCCAGGTGACGACGAACGCGTCGTCGACCAGACCGACGACCATCAGCAGTGCCTCGGGGACCGCGTCGATGGGCGACACCACGTACGCCGCCGCGGCGGCCATCAGCAGGGTCCGGCCGCCGCCGTCGTACTCCCCGCGCATCGAGGCCCGCACCATCCGGGGCAGCGCCGCCAGCCGCGCCCCGATCGAGGGGCCGCCGCGGGATCCGGCGGTCAGCGCCCTCCACAGCGCCCGGAAGGCGGCCGTCCGCCGCAGAGCCCGACCTGTCGTACCCGCTGCCATCGCGCACCTCCGCCTCCATGGTGCCGCACGCGCGCCCGTACCGCCGCTCGGGCGTCGCCCGCCCGGCACCGGGACGCCCGGACGGGTCCGGCAGAAACGGCGCGGGACGCCCGGGCGGGGGTCCGGCAGGGCGGGGTGCCGAGACGGGCCGAACGGGGTCCGGCAGGGCCGGTCCCCCGTCCGGGCGATTCCGGCGTGGCGCCCGGCGGGCGGGGAACCGGGCACCCGGGCCGGGACGACGCGTCCGGGGCGACTCCGGGCGGGCCACCCAGCCAGCGGATTTCCCTGCTCACGACCGATTCCCCACCGGCTGTACGGCCCGTAGGCTGGACCTTCGTCAATGGAGATCCCCAGTGGAGTTCTAGGAACGGCAGACCTATGAAGCGGCAGTTGCCATGAAGCGGCTCGGACGGACCGTGGCCGTCACCATGATCGCCGGTACCGTCGGCGGGGCCGCCCTGCTGGGCGCGGAGGCCGTCCTGGCCCGCACCCGCCGGTACGCCCAGCCGGAGCTGGGCCTGACGCTGCGCGCGCAGCTCGGCGGGCCGGCCGCGCCGCCGCTGCGCCTGGTGCTGCTCGGCGACTCCACCGCGCTCGGCGTCGGCGTCGACCGGGTCGCCGACACCATCGGGGGCCAGCTCGCCCAGCTCCTGGCGGCCGGCGACCCGACCGCCGGCGGCGCCTGCGCCGCGCCCGGCGTGCCGACGCTGCCGCCGCGGCGGGTGCTGCTGTCCAGCGTGGGGGTCTCCGGCTCGCGGTCCACGGACCTGGCCACCCAGGTGGCCCGCGCCCTGCTGGGCGAGCGCCCCGACGTGGCGGTGATCCTCGTCGGCGCCAACGACGTGACCGGCCTGCGCCGCCGCGGCGAGTCCGCGACGTACCTCGGGGCGGCGGTACGGCGGCTGACCGACGCCGGTGTGCGCGTCGTGGTGGGGACCTGCCCGGACCTCGGGGCGGCCCGCGCGGTGGCGCCGCCGCTGCGTCAGGTCATCGGCTGGCAGGGCCGGCGGCTGGCCCGCGCGCAGGCCGGCGCGGTCCGCAAGGCCGGGGGTACGCCCGTCGACCTGGCCGCGCTGACCGGGCCGGTGTTCCGCGCCGACGCCGGGACGCTGTGCCGCGACGGCTACCACCCCTCCGCCGACGGGTACCGGGTGTGGGCCCACGCGATGGTGCCGGCGCTGTTCTCCGCGGTGGCACACCCCACGACCCCTCGGCACTGACGGCGTTTCCGTCCTACTGTTGACGGCATGGCAGAGGCTGTTGTCGTCGCGACCGCACGTACGCCGATCGGCCGGGCAGGGAAGGGGTCCCTGCGCGCGCTGAGACCGGACGACCTGGCCGTCGCCGCCGTCGAGGCGGCCCTGGCGAAGGTCCCGGAGCTGGACCCGGCCGCCATCGACGACCTGTACCTGGGCTGTGGGCTGCCCGGCGGGGAGCAGGGCTTCAACATGGCCCGCGTCGTCGCCACGCTGCTGGGCTACGACCGGCTGCCGGCGGCCACGGTGACCCGGTACTGCGCCTCGTCGCTGCAGACGACCCGGATGGCGTTCCACGCGATCCGGGCCGGCGAGGGCGACGTGTTCGTCTCGGCGGGGGTGGAGTGCGTGTCGCGGTACGCCCGCGGCAACTCCGACGCCCTGCCCCCGGAGGCGGCGGCGCTGGTCGGCGGCGGCTGGCAGAACCCAGCCTTCGGCGAGGCCCGCGCGCGCTCGGCCACCCGGGCGGCCGGCGCGGCGCCGACCTGGCGGGACCCCCGCGAGGACGGCGCCCTGCCCGACATCTACCTGGCCATGGGCCAGACGGCGGAGAACCTGGCCCAGGTCAAGGGCGTGACCCGCGAGGACATGGACGTGTTCGGGGTCCGCAGCCAGAACCTCGCCGAGAAGGCCATCGCCGACGGCTTCTGGGCGCGCGAGATCACCCCGGTGACCCTGCCCGACGGCACGGTCGTGCGCACCGACGACGGTCCGCGGGCGGGCGTGACGCTGGAGGGTACGGCCGCGCTCAAGCCGGTGTTCCGGCCCGACGGGCGGATCACCGCCGGCAACTGCTGCCCGCTCAACGACGGCGCGGCCGCGGTCGTGGTCATGAGCGACGTGCGCGCGCGGGAGCTGGGCATCGCGCCGCTGGCCCGGATCGTCAGCTCCGGGGTGACCGCCCTGTCCCCCGAGATCATGGGTCTGGGGCCGGTCGAGGCGTCGCGGCAGGCGCTGGCGCGGGCCGGGATGACCATCGACGACATCGACCTGGTGGAGATCAACGAGGCGTTCGCCGCGCAGGTCATCCCCTCGTACCGCGACCTGGGGATCCCGCTGGACAAGCTCAACGTCATGGGCGGCGCGATCGCGGTCGGGCACCCGTTCGGCATGACGGGCGCCCGGATCACGGGCACCCTGCTCAACGCGCTGGACTGGCACGACCGCAGCGTCGGCCTGGAGACGATGTGCGTCGGCGGCGGCCAGGGCATGGCGATGATCTTCGAACGGCTCTGACCGGTCCGGCGCCGGCCCGGTCGCGGGCGGCGCCGGTCAGAGGGTCGCGCGGACCTGGGCGACGTCGGCCGCCGCGGCGTGGGTGAGCCCGTCCGGGGCGCCCGCGGTGAGCAGGTCGCTGGCGACCACGCGGAGCTGGTCGGGCAGGGCGAGGTCGTTGGCCAGCCGGGGCAGGTCCCGCCGCGGTACGCCCTCGGTCTCCGCCGCGAGGTCCGCGAGCCGCTGCGCCAGCGCGTGCACCACCTCGGCCCGGGACGGCCCGCCCGGGGCGCTCGCGGCCGCCCAGCGGGCGGGCGTCCACTGTGCCACCTGGTTGACCAACAGATCGACGACCCGCGCCAGCTCCGCCCCACTCATGGCGGCAGCGTACTCCGGCGCGGCCGGCGCCGGGGCGACCCGGCCCGCCGACGGCGACAGGGGCGCCCGCGGTGCGCGGCGCCCCTGTCGAACGAACGGCGGGTCAGTCCCTGAAGTAGCTGATCAGGCGGAGGAACTCCAGGTACAGCCAGACCAGGCCGACGACGATGCCGAAGGCGCAGCTCCAGGCGAACTTGCGCGGCAGCCCGTACCGGACCGCCTCCTCCACCTGGTGGAAGTCCAGGACGAAGGTCAGCGCGGCGACCGCGATGCACACGACGCTGAACCCGATGGCGAGCGGGCCGCCGTCGCGCAGGCCGAGGTTGACCCCCGCGAAGCCGAGCAGCAGGTTGGCCAGCATGAGCCCGCAGACGCCGATGACAGCGCCAATCACGATCTTGGTGAAGCGCGGCGTCGCCCGCAGGAACCGCGCGCGGTACAGCGCGGCCATGAGGAAGAACGTGCCGAAGGTGCCGATCGCGGCCTGGACCACGATGCCGGGGTAGCTGGCCTCGAAGAGGCGGCTGACGACGCCGAGGAAGACGCCCTCACAGAGCGCGTACAGGCCGATCACCAGCGGATTGGTGATCCGTGCGAAGGAGATGACCAGGCCGAGTACCAGCCCGGCCACGGCGGCGCCGATCAGCCACGGCAGGGCACCGGCTCCGACGGGCACCGTCTGCCAGGCCACGCCGCCGGCCACGGCGACGAGCGCGAGCAGGCCGACGGTGCGGACCACCACGTCGTCGATCGACATCGGCGCGACCTGCGGCGGCGCGGCGCCGAAGCCCGCGCCGGTCGGGTACGCCTGACCGGCCTGCGGGGCGGTCCCGGCCAGCTCACGCTGCGCGGCCTCCCCCAGCCGGCTGAGCACCGGGTTACGACTCTCCACGTGCATCCTCCTCGACAGCGGGCCGGCTGCCCGGCCCTGGCGGCCCCCGGGCGCTGCGACGCCGGTGACGTGGGTCACGGCCGCCCGGCCGTGACCTCAAGGACAAGCGTAATGCCTGGTCGACACCCTGCCAGCGGCATAAATCCGACAGCACGCCGGGAATCGCCCGTTCCCCCGCCGCGCGCAGTGCCCGGAGCGGGGATCGAACCCGCACGCCTCTCGGCAGCCGCTTTTAAGGCGGCCGTGTCTGCCATTCCACCACCCGGGCCGGCGGTAGCCGGCACTCACCGTATCGGGCGCCGGCACCCCGCGCACACCCGCCGCGGGCGCCCCGGCGCCCCGGCCGCCGATCCGCCCCGCTGGACACCGGACCCCGCACCGTTAGGGTCTGTGGCGTGATGCAGCGCACCCCCCTCGACAGCGACGGAAATCCGCCCGGCGACGACGGCGCGACGCGCACCGCCGAGCCGGCCACCGCCGAGCCGGCCACCGCCCCGGTCGAGCCGGCCACCACTGCGGCCGAGCCGGCCACCGGTCCGGCCGGGCCGCCCGCGGACCCGCCGGCCGCGGACCCGCCCGACCGGCGGCCGCGGCGCCGGTCGGTGCTGGTCGACCTGGGGGTCTGCGTCGGCTACCTGCTGGCCGCCGCGGCCGTGCTCAGCCGGCTGTGGGTCGACCCGGCCGGCCGGATCCTGGCCCTCAACGCCGAGGACCAGACGCTGTACGAGTGGTTCCTGGCCAACGACACCCTGCTGTGGACCGGCGAGGTGGGCCTGCTCAGCGACCGCCTGAACGCCCCCGAGGGCTTCAACCTGATGGCCAACACCACGGTCATCGCGCTGGGGCTGATCGGTACCCCGGTCACGCTGGCCTTCGGGGCGGCCACGACGTTCGTGCTGTTCGCCACCCTCAACCTCGCGGGCACGGCGGCCGCCTGGTACTTCCTGCTCGCCCGGGGACTGCGGCTGCACCGACTCGCCGCGGCGGTCGCCGGGGCCTTCTGCGGCTTCGCGCCGGGGATGGTCTCGCAGAACATCTCCCACCTGCACATGAGCGCCCAGTGGCTCGTCCCCGCGATGGCCTGGTGCGTGATCCTGCTGGCCCGCGGCGGCGACCCGGCCGAGCCGCGCCGGGAGCGGACCTTCTGGCTGGCCTCGCTCGGCCTGGCCGCGCTCGTGTTCGTCCAGGTGTTCATCGGCGAGGAAGTGCTGTTCCTCACCACGTTCACGCTGCTGTTCGTGGCCCTCGGGTACGTGCTGGCGCGGCGCGGGTTCGCCCGGCGGGTGGCGCCCCGGTTCCTGGCCGCGATGGCCGTCACCGGCGTGGCGGCCGGGGCCGCGCTGGCGTACCCGCTGTGGTTCCAGTTCTTCGGCCCGCAGGGGGTCCGCGACGGCATCTTCCGGCCCGACGACTTCTCCGCCGACCTGGCGAGCTGGGTCGCCTTCTCGCCGCTGTCGCTGGCCGGCGGACCGGCCGCGGCGGAGCTGACCTCCGGGCCCTCGGAGTACAACACCTTCCTCGGCCTGCCGCTGCTGCTGGTGGCGCTCGGCTGCACGCTGTGGCTGATCCGCCGGCCCGCCGTCGTCGCGTGCGCGGTGGGGACGGTCACGATGGCGGCGCTGTCGATGGGGCCGCGCGTCGTCGTCGGCGGCGAGCGGACCGGGTTCTACGGCCCGTACATGGCGCTGAAGAACGTGCCGGTCGTGGACGGCGCGCTGCCGATGCGGTTCGCGCTCGCGGCGATCCCGCTGCTGGCGGTCATCCTGGCGCTGGCGATGGACCGGGCGCTGCGGCACGACCTGCGGGTACTGCGCTGGACGGTCGTCCCCCTCGTCGTCGCCGCCCTGGTGCCGGTGGCGCCGCTGCCGCTGCCGGTGAAGGAGCGGCCGCCGCTGCCGACGTTCATCGCCTCGGGGGCGTGGCGGCAGTGCGCGCCGCGGGGCGGGGTGCTGGTCACGCTGCCCCTGGCCACGCCGCCGCGGCCGGGGCCGATGCGGTACCCGACCGCGACCAACATCGACTTCGCGATCCCCGAGGGCTTCTTCATCGGGCCCTACGGCAAGGACGGCAGCGGGGCGATGGGCACCTCGCGGTTCCCCATCTCCCAGTGGCTGGACCGCGTCGGCCGCACCGGGGAGCTGGCGCCCGTGGCGCCGGGCGACCAGGAGGCGTGGCGGGTGGCGCTGGAGTTCTGGCGCGCGGACTGCGTCGCCGTCGCCGACATCGAGACCAACGCCGCGCCGCTCGCGCAGGCGCTGACCGACCTGTTCGGCCGCCCGGGGGTGCGGATCGCCGACGCGCTGGCGTGGCCGGTCACCCGGACCTAGCCGGGGCGCCGTCCGCCCGCGCGTCCGCGTGGTCGGCCGGGCAGGCGGCGGCCGGGCCGCCGCCGTGGGCGTCAGGCGCCGGTACGCGGGGCGTCGGCCTTCACCGGCACGGGCGGGGTGACCTCGGCGAAGCTGTCGCGCGGGTGCTCCAACTGGCCCAGGGCCACCACCTCGCGCCGGGTGAACAGCGCCAGGGTCCAGTCGACCACGACCCGGATCTTGCGGTTCAGCGACGGGATCCGGCTCATGTGGTACGTGCGGTGCATGAACCACGCCGGCAGGCCGGTGAGCTTGATGCCGTACACCTGGGCGACGCCCTTGTGCAGGCCCAGGCTGGCCACGCTGCCCACGTGCCGGTGCCGGTACTCCTTCGGCGGCCGGCCGCGCAGGACCGCGGCGATGTTGTCGGCGAGCTGCCGCGCCTGCCGCACGGCGTGCTGCGCGCTCGGCGAGCAGAGGGTGCCCGGCGCGCCGGTCAGGTCGGGGACGGCGGCGCAGTCCCCGGCGCTCCACGCGCCCGGCACGACCCGGCCGTCGGCGTCGACGACCTGGAGGGTGGCGGCGCAGGTGACCCGGCCCTTGTCGTCGCGCGGCAGGTCGGTCTGGTTCAGCATCGGCGACGGGCGCACGCCCGCGGTCCAGACGATCGTGTCGGCGGCGAAGCGCTCGCCGTCGCTGAGCACGACCTCGCCGTCGACGCAGGACTCCAGCCGGGTGCCGAGCCGGATGTCCAGGTTCCGCTTGAGCAGCTGCCGGACGGTGTACGCGCCCATGTCCCGGTCGACCTCGGGCAGCACCCGCTGGGTGGCCTCGACCAGCACCCACCGCATGTCCGCGGCGGTCAGCTCCGGGTAGTACCGCAGGGCGTCGCGGGCCATGTCCTCCATCTCCGCGAGCGCCTCGATGCCGGCGTACCCGCCGCCGACGAACACGAACGTCAGCGCGCGGGCGCGGACCCCGGGGTCGGCGGTGGCGGCGGCGACGTCGAGCCGTTCGAGGACCTGGTTGCGCAGGTAGATGGCCTCGCCGATGGTCTTGAAGCCGATGCCGTGCTCGCGCAGTCCGGGGATGGGCAGGGTGCGGGAGACCGAGCCGGGGGCGACGACGACGTGGTCGTAGGCGATCTCCATGGCCGGGCCGGAGATCGGCTCGACGGTGGCGGTCCGGGCGGCGTGCCGGATCCGGGCGACGTGGCCGTTGATCACCTTGCAGTGCCGCAGCTCGCGGCGCAGGGGCACGACGCTGTGCCGCGGGGAGATGTTGCCGGCCGCCGCCTCGGGCAGGAACGGCTGGTACGTCATGTGCGGCTGGGGGTCGACGACGATCACCTCGGCCTGACGCGCTCTCCTGGCCAGCCGCAGGGCCGCGTACAGCCCGACGTGGCCGGCTCCGACGACGAGGATCCGCTCGGCAGTCATGGGGTCATCGTGCCCCGCTGGGTCTGCGGCGGCCCCGGAATGTGACCCACGAGTCATGTGACGTACGAGTCAGGCGGCCCGGGTCAGGTGGCCGCGGGTCAAGTGGCCGCGGATCAGATGGCCGGAGGTCAGACGGTCGCGGGTCAGACGGTCGCGGGCGGGCCGGTCGGCGGGGGCGGGCCGAGACCGGCCCGGTCGCGGGCCTCCGCCAGGACGGCGTCCAGCATCGCCGGGGTCAGCCGGCCGGTGAAGGTGTTCTGCTGGCTGACGTGGTAGCAGCCGAGCAGGGCCGGCAGCGCCGGGTCGGCCGGCAGCCAGCGGGCGCCGTGGCCGAACGGCGGGCGCGGGGACGGGGGCCGGACGCCGTACACCGCCCGCAGCGCCGGCCAGAACGCCGCCCAGGCGAACGCGCCCAGCGCCACCACCACCCGGGCACTCGGCCGCAGCAGGGTCAGCTCGCGGTGCAGCCACGGGGCGCAGGTGTCGCGCTCGGCGGGCGTGGGGCGGTTGTCCGGCGGCGCGCACCGGACGGCGGCGGCGATCCGGGTGCCGGTCAGCGCGAGGCCGTCGGCGCGCCCGACGCTGGTCGGCTGGCTGGCCAGGCCGACCCGGTGCAGGGCGGCGAACAGGACGTCCCCGCTGCGGTCGCCGGTGAAGATGCGGCCGGTGCGGTTGCCGCCGTGCGCGGCCGGGGCGAGGCCGAGGATCACCAGCGGCGCGGCCTGGTCGCCGAAGCCGGGGACGGGGCGGCCCCAGTACACCTGGTCGCGGAAGGCCGCCCGCCGCTCGCGGGCGACCTGCGCCCGCCAGGCGACAAGCCGCGGGCAGGCGGCGCAGTCGACGACGGCCGCGTCGAGCGCGGCGAGGTCGGCGGCGGCCGGCGCCGCGGCCGGCGGGCCGGCGGGCCCGGACGGCACGGCCCGGGACTGCCGCACGCTGCCCTCCTGCCGCACGCTGCCCTCCCACCGGCCGGGGCCGGCGGCTACGGCGTGGCCGGCCCGAGGCAGAGAGCGTAGCCCTTGGCGTCCTTGCGGGCGGCGGCCTCCCAGAACGTGAACTCGGCCGTCGGGAAGGCGGCGCAGACGTTGCTGGCCTGGAACTGCCGCTCGGTGATCTGGTCGATCCGGCCCAGCACCCGCCACCGGGCGCCCGGCTCGGTGCAGCCCACCTTGCGCATGTGCTTGGGCTCGCCACCGTCGAGGCACTCGCCGATCGCGGCCCGCGCCGACGGCTCGTACGTCAGGTGGCGGGCCACCTGCCAGCCGACCGCCCCGGCCAGCGCCACGGCGGCCACGGCGATGAGCAGCATGATCTTGAAGAACGGACCTCGCGGCTTGGCGGCCGGCGCCGGGTCCGCGGCCGGCAGGCCCGGCGGCGGGTAGGTCGGCACCGGTGCGGGGGCCTGCGGTGGGTCGGCGGCCGGCGCCCGCTGGGCGGGCACGTGCGGCGCCTCCGGGCTGGCCGCGGGGGGCGGCGGGGCCGGGGTGCCGCGCCACTGCGCCGGGATGGGGGCGCTGTCGGTCGCGGCGTCGAACGGACCCGGTGACGGCGAATGAGGGGTGGTCACGGCCGGTTCCTTTCCGGGAGGTCTGCGGCAGTGTAGCGGTGCGGCCCGGCCGGCGGGGACGAGTGGACTGTCGGAAGCCCGACAGTCCACTCCCGCCGCCGCGGCGGCGGGAGTGGATCGACGTCGGTCAGCGCAGGCTGGCGGCGATGCCGTCGAGGATGTCGTGCTCGCTGACCGTCACCGCCGGGTGCCCGGTGCGCTCCAGCACCGTGCGCAGGACCAGCGCCCCGGCGGCGATGACGTCGGCGCGGCCGGGGTGCATCACCGGCCGCGCGCGGCGCGCGGCGACGGTACTGCCGAGCAGGTCCGCGGTCACCCGCGCCACGTCGTCCGCCGTCAGCACCGCGTGGTGGATCCGGTCCGGGTCGTACGCCGGCAGCCCCAGCGCCAGCGCCGCGACCGTGGTGACGCTGCCGGCCAGGCCCACGAAGGTCGCCGCCGTGCGCGCCGGTACCGCCGCCAGCGCCTCGTCCACGGCGGCGGCGATGTCGGCCTCGGCGGCAGCGACCTGCGCGGCCGTCGGCGGGTCGCCGTGCAGGTGCCGCTCGGTCATCCGGACGCAGCCGATGTCGACGGACCGGGCGTGCGTGACGCCGTCGGGTCCGCCGAGGACGAACTCGGTGGAGCCGCCGCCGATGTCGATGACCAGGTGCGGGCCGGGGGCGACCAGGCCGGCGACCGCGCCCGCGAAGGACAGCCGGGCCTCCTCGGTACCGGAGATCACCTCCGGCGGTACCCCGAGCGTGGCCGTCACCATGTCGCGGAAGTCGGCGGCGTTGCCGGCGTCGCGGGTGGCCGAGGTCGCGCACATCCGCACCCGGGCGCAGTCGTACTCACGGATCAGCGCCGCGTACCGGGCCAGCGCGGCGCGGGTGCGCTCCAGCGCCGCGGGGGCGAGCATCCCCGTCCGGTCGACACCCTGGCCCAGCCGGACGATCTCCATCTCCCGGACGAGCGGGCGGGCGCCGCCGGAGTGCAGGTCGGCGACGAGGAGCCGGATCGAGTTGGTGCCACAGTCCACCGCCGCCACCCGAGTCATCCGCCCACCCTAGTCGGCGGCCCCGGCCGGACCGGCGTCGGCGAGGCAGGGGCGGGACCAGTAGTCGCCGACCAGGTCGCGCACCTCGTCGCCGAACGGGTTGACCCCCGGGCCGGCGGCCAGCGCGTGGCCCAGGTGTACGTGCAGGCACTTGACCCGGCCCGGCATCCCGCCCGCCGAGATGCCGGCGATCTCCGGCACGTCGCCGATGGCCCCGCGGACCGCCAGGTAGTGGGCGTGGGCCTCCCGGTACCGGTCGGCCAGCTCCGGGTCCTGGGCGAGCCGCGCGGCCATCTCCTTCATCAGCCCGGCGGACTCCAGCCGGCTGCACGCCGCGGTCGCGTGCGGGCAGGTCAGGTAGAAGACGGTCGGGAACGGCGTGCCGTCGGCGAGCCGCGGCGTGGTCTCCACGACGTCGGGCCGGCCGCAGGGGCAGCGGTGCGCGACGGCGCGGGTGCCGCGGGGCGTGCGGCCGAGCTGCGCCGTCACCGACGCGAGGTCGGCCTCGGTGGCCGGCTCGCGGTGCGGCAGCGCGGGGGGTGCGGATTCCACTGTGTCGACACTCCGGTGCTCAGGGGTGGGGGGCGGCGTCGGCCGCGGTCACACTCGACCACAGCTTGTCCGACCAGCTCGGGGGGGCCGGGCGGCGCCCCGGGCCGGGCGTGGGCACCTCGCCGCGGTCGAAGACGACGTACGCCCTCTCCCCCGGCAGCACCATGTAGAAGCGGCGGCGGGCCTGGTTGACGACGTACGCGTCGTCGCTCCACAGCAGGTCCCGCTCGCGCAGTGCGCTGATGTTCTCCCGCTTGGCGGCGTTCGCCGCCTCCAGCCGCGCGATCTCGGCCTTCTGGTTGAGTAGCTGGCGGACCGGATAGGTGTACCCCAGCGCGAGCGCCAGCAGCAGCACCAGCAGCACCCCGGCCCGACCGGTGAGCCGCCGCGGGCGGCCGGCGGTGGTGCGGGTGGTGCCCGGTCGGGCGGCTGTCGCGCGGCGGGGACCGGCCGGGCGGGCGGTGCTGGCCCGCCGGGCCTCCGGGCGGGCGTCCCGCTCGCGGGCGGCACCGCGGGCGCCGTGGCGCCCCGCCCGGGCCGCGCCGCCGCGTCCCGGGCTCGACCTGCGGGCCGCGGCCGGACCGGACGGCTGACGACGCTGCATGGCACCGACTGTAGTGGGTCCGCCGCACCGATCGGGTGACCCGCCCCGCCCGGCGTCGCGCCACCGCCGGACCCCCGCGCGCGCCGCCGCCCGGCGCCCGTTCGCGGGTCACGCGTTCGGGTGCCGGGCGGATCGGCCGGCGGTCGCCCCGGCGGCCGCGGCGGGCGTCAGCCGCGCTGGTGGCGCGGGAAGGCGGCCGTGCCGGCGTACCGGGCGGCGTCGCCCAACTCCTCCTCGATGCGCAGGAGCTGGTTGTACTTGGCGACGCGGTCCGAGCGGGCCGGCGCGCCGGTCTTGATCTGGCCGCAGCCGGTGGCGACGGCCAGGTCGGCGATGGTGGTGTCCTCGGTCTCGCCCGAGCGGTGGCTCATCATGCACCGGAAGCCGCTGCGCTGGGCCAGCTCGACGGCGTCGAAGGTCTCGCTCAGCGAGCCGATCTGGTTGACCTTCACCAGGACCGCGTTGGCGCTGCGCTCGGCGATGCCGCGGGCGATCCGCTCGGGGTTGGTGACGAACAGGTCGTCGCCGACGAGCTGGGTCCGGTCGCCGAGGGCGGCGGTGATCGCGGCCCAGCCGGCCCAGTCGTCCTCGGCCAGCGGGTCCTCGATGGAGATGATCGGGTAGCTCTCCACGAGCTTGGCGTAGTAGGCGGCCATCTCGTCGGCGCTCTTGGCCGCGCCCTCGAACTGGTACGCGCCGTCGCGGTGGAACTCGGTGGCGGCCACGTCCAGCGCTAGCGCCACGTCGGTGCCCAGCGCGTAGCCGGCGTTGCCGACCGCCTCGGCGATGAGGTCCAGCGCGGCGGCGTTGGTGGGCAGGTCGGGGGCGAAGCCGCCCTCGTCGCCCAGGCCGGTGGACAGCCCCTGCCGGCGCAGGACGGCCTTGAGCGCGTGGTAGACCTCGGCGCCGCAGCGCAGCGCCTCGGCGAACGTCGGGGCGCCGATCGGGGCGACCATGAACTCCTGCACGTCGACGTTCGAGTCGGCGTGGGCGCCGCCGTTGAGGATGTTCATCATCGGCACGGGCAGCAGGTGGGCGTTGGGCCCGCCGAGGTACCGGAACAGGCTCAGCTCCGCCGAGCTGGCGGCGGCCTTGGCCACGGCGAGGGAGACGCCGAGAATGGCGTTGGCGCCCAGCTCCGACTTGTTCGGCGTACCGTCCAGGTCGATCATCACCTGGTCGATCGCCCGCTGGTCGCTGGCCTCGTACCCGACCAGCTCGTCGACGATCCGGTCCTCGATGTGGTCGACGGCGTCCCGCACGCCCCGGCCCAGGTACCGGCCGGTGTCGCCGTCGCGCAGCTCGACCGCCTCGAAGGCGCCGGTGGAGGCGCCGGAGGGGACCGCGGCGCGGCCGGTGGCGCCGTCGTCCAGGCCCACCTCGACCTCGACCGTCGGATTGCCTCGGGAGTCCAGGATCTCCCGAGCCACGATTGCCTCGATGGTGGCCATTGCTCCTCCTCGCGACGGTTCTGGGGCGGGTGTCCGGTCTGCGTCGGAGCACCCTCCGCGAGGGTAGCGAGCGCGGCCGGCCGCGGTACGCCGGGTCCGCCGGACTGGGGGCCGGCTCACCGGCCGCTCAGGTGGCGCGGCGCCCGTCCGATGGGACCGGCAGCAGTCCGTGGCGACCGGGAGGAGTACGCGTGAGCGCGAACCTGCCCGCCGTGGGCGCCCGCGTCCAGGTCGTCGTCGACGGGGACGCCCACCCCTGCCACGTGGAGGCCGCCGCCGGTGCCCGGCTGTCGGTCAACGCCCCGATCGGGCTGGCCGCGGCCCGGCTGCCGGCCCCCGGCGCCACCGTGCACCTGCGGTGGACCGACCGGCGCGGCCGCCACCACGTCGGGGCGCGGCTGGCCGGCCGGGACGCCCAGACCTGGGAGCTGGACGTCGTCGGCGACGTGGCGGTCAACCAGCAGCGGCTGTACGTGCGCGGCGGCGGCGGCGAGCCGATGCGGCTGCGCCGGCTGGACCCGGCCGGCCCGGCGCTCGACGGCGAGGTCGTGGACGTCGCCGAGCGCGGCCTGCGCGGGCGGTTCGCCCACGTGGACCTGGAGGCCGGCGACCGGGTGACGGTCGCGGTCACGCTCGACGGCGAGCCGGTCACCGTCCTGGGCACCGTACTGCGGGTGATCGAGCTGCGTGAGCTGCGCGGCCTGGAGGTGGTCGTGACCTTCGAGCCCTCGGAGACGCAGGCCACGCTGATCCGCCGGTACGTCCTGGCGGCACAGTTGCGCGCCCGCCAGCTCGCCGCGGCCGAAGGCCGGGCCGGGCACCGCTGACGGGGTACGGCGGTCAGCGCGGGCCGGCCGCCGCGGCGGTCTCGGCGGCGCGCAGGGTCGCCAGCCTGGCCAGCACCGCGCGCCGCAGGGCCGCCTCGGGATCCTGGCCGGCCGCGCGGGCGGCGGCCACCAGCGCCAGCAGGGCCGCGCCGAGCGCGTCCTCGTCGGGGTGCGCCGGAATGGGGCCGGCGGGGCCGGCGGGCAGCCCCGCGCGGGCGGCCCGGTCGTGGACCTGCGCGGCGAGCGCCAGGGCCGGCTGGCTGACCGCCACGCCGTCGAACGCCGACGTCCGCCCCTTCTCGGCGCGCTTGATCCGCTCCCACTGACCGGTGATCTCGGCCGGGTCGCTCACCCGCGCGTCGCCGAAGACGTGCGGACTGCGCCGGACCAGCTTGGCGGCCAGGTCGCCGGCCACGTCGTCCACCGTCCACGGCTGCGCCGCGGCCTCCGCCAGCCGGGCGTGCAGGACCACCTGGAGCAGCAGGTCGCCCAGCTCCTCGCGCAGCGCCGGCAGGTCGTCGGCCTCGATCGCGTCGTACGTCTCGTAGCACTCCTCGACCAGGTACGGCGCGAGGCTGCGGTGGGTCTGGCCGCGCTTCCACGGGTCGCCGCCGGGCGACAGCAGCCGGTCGACGACCGCGACCACGTCGAGCAGCCGCGCGCCGGGCGGGTCCCACGACCCCGGCAGCACCTCCAGCGTCGCCCGGCCGGGCTCGCGGGCGAGCAGCAGGCCGAGCCGGCGGGCCACCGCCTCGTCGCCGTCGGGGGCGGCCAGCCACACGGCGGTACCGGCCCGGTCGGCCGCCGCCAGCAGCGCGGCCACGGGCTCGCCCTCGGGTGACCCGACCGCCACGCCCTGCGCGCGTACCGCGGCGACCTGCGGCGACGGGGCGCCGGCCAGGACGGGGTGCGCACGCAGCAGGTCCCACGCCTGGGCGCTGAGCAGGCCGGCGGGCAGCCGGGGGGACGTGACGAGCAGGACGACGCGCGGCGCCACTAGTGGTCGTGCCCGCCGCCCGCCGCCGGCTCCTCGCGGGCCGGCGGGTCGGCCGGCGCGTCGGCCACGGCGACGCCCGCGCCGAGCGGGACCGTGAAGTACGACTGGGCACTCTGGATGTCGAAGGGCAGCCGGAACTCGCTGCCGTACTGCGGGTTGACGGTGACGTCGGCCTCGGCGACGGCCTCCGTGACCGCGGCACGGATCGCCAGCGGCTCGCCGATGCCCTTGGCGTCGAAGCTCTCCCGCAGGCGCGCGTACGGCTCGCTGACCGGGCGGCCCTGGACGGTCGTGTGCCGGTACGCCTCGCGGCGCTGCTCCTCGGTCGGGTCGACCGGCTTGACCGCCTGGCGCAGCGCGTCCTGGCCGGCCACGAACCGGGCGAACAGCGGCGTGAGCCTGATCTGCGGCGGCAGGTTCTGCGCGGTGGCGAACTCCGCCAGCGGCGTCTCCTTCACCGGGATCTGCCGCTTCTTCGCGTACGCGTCGACCGCCTCGCCGACGATCATCAGGCGGAGCACCTGGGCGCGCAGGTCGCCGCGGTTGATCTGGGCGCGGTTCTGCGGCGGCAGGCTGTTGACGTACTCGTCGGCGATGCGGGCCACCTCGGCGCCGGTGATCCGGTGCCCGCCGACGTACGCGGCGACGTCGGGGTCCGCGCGGCAGCCGGCCAGCCCGGTCAGTCCGATACCGACCACGGCGAACACTGCGACCATCCGAGCACGCTGCATGTCCCCCACCCTACCCACAGGCGCGCCCGCGCCGGCCGGCCCGCCCCGGACCAGGTGCCCGGGCGGCCGGTCCGCCCGGCGCCGCTACCGGGACACTCCCCCCGCAACGACCCGAACGGCGCGATCACGGCGTCGGCGGCTCCCCGAGGACGTCGCGCAGCAACTGGGCGACCCAGTCCAGCAGCGCCAGGTCCCGCAGCGGCGTGCCGCCGACCCGCCGGGTCTGCGGGTGCGGGACGCTGACCTGCCCGGCGGCGGCCTTGTACACCGAGTCGGGGTGGTACCGCTTGAGCCGCATCTGCCGGGAGTCCGGCAGCTCCAGCGGCGACAGCCGGACGTGCCGGCCCTGCAGCGACACGTCGGTCAGCCCGTAGGAGCGGACGCGCAGGCGGAACCGGGCCACCGCCAGCAGGTTGGCCACCTGGGCCGGCGGCTCGCCGTACCGGTCGGTCATCTCGGCCACGATCTCGTCGAGGGTGGCGGCGTCGCGGGCGTTGGCCAGCTTGCGGTACATCTCCAGGCGCAGCCGCTCGACCGCGATGTAGTCGTGCGGCAGGTGCGCGTCCACCGGGAGGTCGACCTTGACCTCGGGCTCCTCCTCGGCCCGCTCCCCCTTGAACTGCGACACCGCCTCGCCGACCATCCGCACGTACAGGTCGAACCCGACGCCCTCGACGTGCCCGGACTGCTCGCCGCCCAGCAGGTTGCCCGCGCCGCGGATCTCCAGGTCCTTCATGGCCACGTACATGCCGGCGCCCAGCTCGGTGTGCTGGGCGATGGTCGCCAGCCGCTCGTGCGCCTGCTCGGTCAGCGGCTTTCCCGGCGGGTACAGGAAGTAGGCGTAGGCCCGCTCCCGGCCGCGCCCGACCCGCCCGCGGATCTGGTGGAGCTGCGCCAGGCCCAGCAGGTCGGCCCGCTCGACGATCAGGGTGTTGGCGTTGGCGATGTCGATGCCGGACTCGACGATGGTGGTGCAGACCAGCACGTCGAACTCCTTCTCCCAGAAGCCGACCATCACCTGCTCCAGCGCGTCCTCGCCCATCTGGCCGTGCGCCACCGCCACCCGGGCCTCCGGGACGATCTCCCGGATCCGGCGGGCCGCCCGGTCGATCGACTCGACCCGGTTGTGCAGGTAGAAGACCTGGCCGTCGCGCAGCAGCTCCCGGTGGATGGCGGCGGCGACCTGCTTGTCGTCGTGCGCCCCCACGTAGGTCAGGACCGGGTGCCGCTCCTCCGGCGGCGTGGCGATCGTGGACATCTCCCGGATGCCGGTGATGGCCATCTCCAGCGTCCGCGGGATCGGGGTGGCCGACATGGTCAGCACGTCCACCGACGCCCGCAGCGTCTTGAGGTGCTCCTTGTGCTCGACGCCGAACCGCTGCTCCTCGTCGACGATCACCATGCCGAGCTGCTTGAACTGCGTCGCCCTCGACAGCAGCCGGTGGGTGCCGATGACGATGTCGGCGGTGCCGTCGCCGACCATCTCCATGGTCCGCTCGGCCTCCTTCGGCGTCTGGAACCGGGAGAGCTGGCGGATGGCGACGGGGAACTGGCCCATCCGCTCGGTGAACGTGTTGAAGTGCTGCTGGGCCAGCAGCGTGGTCGGCACGAGGACCGCGACCTGCTTGCCGTCCTGCACGGCCTTGAACGCCGCCCGGACCGCGATCTCGGTCTTGCCGTACCCGACGTCGCCGCAGATCAGCCTGTCCATCGGCGTCTGCTTCTCCATGTCGCCCTTGACCTCGTCGATCGCGGCGAGCTGGTCGGGCGTCTCGGTGTACGGGAAGGCGTCCTCCAGCTCGCGCTGCCAGGGCGTGTCCGCGCCGAACGCGTGCCCCTGGGACGCCTGGCGGGCGGCGTAGAGCTGGATGAGCTGGGCGGCGATCTCCTTGACCGCCTTGCGGGCGCGGGCCTTGGCCTTCTGCCAGTCGGCGCCGCCCATCTTGTGCAGGGTCGGCTGCTCGCCGCCGACGTACCGGGAGAGCTGGTCGAGCTGGTCGGTGGGCACGTACAGCCGGTCGCCGGGCTGGTTCTTCTTCGCCGCCGCGTACTCGATGACCAGGTACTCCCGGTCGGCGCCGTTGATCTTGCGCTGGACCAGCTCGACGTACCGGCCGATGCCGTGCTGCTCGTGCACCACGTGGTCGCCCGCGCGCAGCTCCAGCGGGTCGATGGTGTTGCGCCGCCGGCTGGGCATCCGGCGCATGTCGCGGGTGGTGGCGCCGCGGCCGCCGGTGATGTCCTCGCCCGTGACGACGACCAGCCGGTCGCCCAGCTCCAGGCCCTCGTGCAGCCCACCGCACGTCACGGTGATCTCGCCCGGCGGCGGCGCCGCGCGCAGGTCGTCGACGAGCGCGACGCCGAGGCCGGCGTCGCGCAGCACCTCGACGGCGCGCTGGGCGGGACCGTGCGCGGTGAACACCAGCACGACCGCCGCGCGCGCGGCCGTCCACCGGGTCAGGTCGGCGACGAGCTTCCCGGTCTCCCCGTGGTAACGCGGCGTGGCCGTGGCCGCGGGCGCCAGGCCGACCGCCGCGTCGGGCGTCACTCCGGCCTCGGGCAGCGGGTCCCGCCACGGCTCGTCGGCCGGCGCCGCCGCGGCGGCGCCGGCCAGGCCGAACGGCGCGAGCGTCCACCAGCCCAGGCCGAGCTTGTCGGCGTGCCCGCGGACCTCGGCGAGCGTGCGGAACGCCGCCGCGCCCAGGTCGACGGGCGCCCGGCCCTCGGCGCCGGCCGCGGCGGCCCAGCTCGCCTCCAGGAACTCGTCCGAGGTGCGGGTGAGGTCGTGGGCGCGGGCGCGGATGCGCTCGGGGTCGCAGAGCAGGACGTGGGTGTCGGGGGGTACGCAGTCGACGAGCAGTTCGAGCTGGTCGGCGCCGAGCAGCGCCGGAGCCAGCGACTCCATGCCCTCGACCGGGATGCCCTCGGCGACCTTGTCGAGCAGCTCGGCGAGCTGGGGCTGCTCGTGGGCGAGGGCCGCGGCCTTCGCGCGTACGTCCGGGGTGAGCAGCAGCTCGCGGCAGGGCGGCGCGTCGAGCCGGTCGACGGTGTCGATGGTGCGCTGGTCGGCGACGGCGAAGGTGCGGATCTCCTCGACGTCGTCGCCCCAGAACTCCACCCGCAGCGGGTGCTCGGCCGTCGGCGGGAAGACGTCCAGGATCCCGCCGCGCACCGCGAACTCGCCGCGCTTGGTGACCAGGTCGACGCGGGCGTACGCCAGGTCGCCCAGCCGGCGCGACACCGCCTCCAGGTCGGCCTCCGCGCCGCTGGTCAGCGTCACCGGCTCCAGGTCGCCCAGGCCCTTGAGCTGGGGTTGCAGCAGCGAGCGGACGGGCGCGACGACGACCCGCACCGGCCCGGCCGCGGCCGCCGCGGGGTGCGCCAGCCGGCGCAGCACCTCCAGCCGGCGGCCGACGGTGTCCGAGCGCGGCGACAGCCGCTCGTGCGGCAGGGTCTCCCACGCGGGGTACACGGCCACGCCCGCGGCCGGCAGCAGGCAGGCGGCGGCGTCGGCCAGGTCGTCGGCCTCGCGGGAGGTGGCGGTGACCGCGAGCACCGGGCGGCCGGCGCCCCCCTCGGCCGCCGCCAGCAACGCCACGAGGTACGGCCGCAGCGCCGCCGGGCCGGTCAGGTCCACGGCCTCGGGGCGCGCGGCGGCCACGTCGCGGGCGCGCGCCAGCGCGGCGTCGCCGAGGACGGCCGGCAGCAGACCGGCGAGCTTCATCGGTACCTCCGGGCGGTGGACGGACGACGGACCGGGCGGCGCCCGCCGACCGGGGACAGCCGGGTCCCGCGGTGCGGCGACGCGCGGGGTGGGCGGCCCTCCGACCCTAGCCGCCCCGTGACCGCTCCCCGGACCCTAGCCGCCGGCCGGGACGGCGCGGCGCTGCCGACCCGGCGCGGCGGCGGTGCCGTGCCAGGTCGGCCAGGCCGGTCCTCCCTCGCGCTGTAATCCGCGCCACACTGTCGGTTCCCCGACAGCCTCCTTGCCCCCGTCCGCGAACTGGCGTTCGATCGCAGGTCAGATGCGTCGCTCCGCGCGTCGGTGCGGCACGGGTCATCGACCACCCAGGTCCCGGGACATCGACCACCCAGGTCCCGGCGCATCGACCCGTAACCATTCGCCGCGACGGCGGGTTTCCCCCCACGACGGGCGGACATCGACCGACGGCCACCGCTCCCGCGGTCGCCGGACGGCACCGCTCCGCGACCGGCCGCCCCACACGGGCGCGCCGGCATTTCGCGTCGCACATTCTGTCCGTCGACACCGGACGAATCAGCGCGAGAATGCTCGGGCCTCATTATTCGTCCATTAAGGATTTACTCCACGTTCCGCCGGTCGGCCGCACTCCAGCGGCGGCCATCCCCGCGCGGCGGAGACGGCATCGTGGGCTGCCGTGATCACGGGACGCGAGGCGGCGAGAGGCCGACCATTCGCGGCCGGCCGTGGTGCTCAAAGGGGATGCAACATGCGACTGCTGCTGCTGGTTTCCGCGTTCAACGGACTCAGCCAACGGGTCTGGTGCGCGCTGCGGGAGGCCGGCCACGAAGTGGGCGTCCAGCTCGCCACCGGCGATCAGGCGATCATCGAGGCCGCGGGCGCGATGAACCCCGACCTGATCCTGTGCCCGTACCTGAAGGACCGGGTCCCCACCCAGGTCTGGCAGCGCTGGCGGACCGTGATCATCCATCCCGGCCCGGTGGGCGACCGCGGACCGTCGTCGCTGGACTGGGCGATCGCCGAGGCCCGCACGCGGTGGGGCGTGACGGCGCTCCAGGCGATCGACGAGCTGGACGCCGGACCGGTCTGGGCGGCGCGGACGTTCGACCTGCCGGCCGACCCGCCCCGCAAGTCGGCCCTCTACCACGGCCAGGTCGCCGACGCCGCGGTCGCCTGCGTCTTCGAGGTCGTGGAGAAGGCCGCGGACCCCGCCTTCCGGCCGGTGCCGCCGGGCCGGGCCGGTACGCCGCTGCCCGGCGCCCGCCTGCGGCCCGCGATGACCCAGGCCGACCGCGCCTTCGCCTGGGGCGAGGCCACCGCCCACGTCGTCCGGCGGATCCGCGCCGCCGACGGCTCCCCCGGCGTCCGGGCGACGCTGTCGGGGCGGCCGCTGCTGGTCTTCGACGCACACCCCGGCGCCCCCGCCGACGGCTACGCGCCCGGGACCGTGCTGGCGCAGCGCGACCACGCCGTACGGGTCGCCACCGGGGACGGCAGCGTGTGGCTGGGCCACCTCAAGCCGCCCGCGGGTGCCGTCGGGCCGCGGATCAAGCTGCCCGCGACCACGCTGCTCAGCCGCCGGCTGCGGGGCGTGCCGCGGACCCCCCGGGGCCTGGCCGAGCACGGCGACGGGCCGGCCGAGATCCGGTACCGGCGCGACGGCGCGGTGGGGTGGCTGCACTTCGACTTCTACAACGGCGCGATGTCCAGCGGGCACTGCCGCCGGATGCTGGCCGGGCTCCGGCACGCGGCGCAGCAGGAGACCCGGGTCCTGGTCCTGGTCAGCGGCCCGGAGGTGACCAGCAACGGCATCCACCTCAACGTCGTCGAGGCCGCCACCGACCCGGCCGCCACCGCGTGGACCAACATCAAGGCCCTCAACGCCGTGTGCCGGGCGATCACCGCGAACACCCGACAGGTGGTCATCGCCGGGTACGGCGGCCCCGCCGGTGCCGGCGGGGTGATGTTCGGCCTCGGCGCCGACGTCGTGGCCGCCCGCGCCGAGATCGTGCTCAACCCGTACTACGACATCGGGCTGTTCGGCTCGGAGCTGCACACCTACACGCTGCCGCGGCGGGTCGGCGCCACCCTGGCCCGGCAGCTTCTGGACGACCGGCTGCCGGTCAGCGCCACCGCGGCGCTGCGGATGGGCCTGGTCGACGAGGTCGGCCCCCGGGACTGGGCCGCCTACCTGGACTGGCTCGCGCAGTTGGCGGCGCGGGCCGCCGAGCCGGGGCGCGCCGAGGCCGTGCGCGCGGCCAAGACCGCGCGGCTGGCCGGCGAGCGGGTGCCGCTGGACGCCTACGAGGCGCGGGAGCTGGCCGAGATGACGATGGACATGTTCGACGACCGGAGCGACTTCGCGGGCGCGCGGTACGACTTCGTCCACAAGGTCCGGCCGCAGGTCACTCCAGCCCGGCTGACCTACCGGCCCCCGGCGGCGGTGCGGATCGTCCGGCCGCGCAAGCCGCTGCGGGCCGCCAGCCCCGCCTGAGCGGGCCGGTCGGCGGCACGTGCCGCGGCGACGCTGAAGGGCGGACCCCGACACGCGGTCCGCCCCCGAGCGGCACGCCGGGGCCCCGACGACCCGGCTGGCGTACAGGCCCCTCACCATGGAGCCACCACTGGCCCCCGAGGAGGTCACGCAGTCCCCCGTGGGGGCCGTATTCTCCCCGGTTCCCCCTTCAGGGGAGCCGGAATCAGTGAACACCAATCCGCGGAGTAATCGCAAGACATCGGTGTGTAACAGTAGCTACGACCTGAGGATTCCCCCGTCCGTGGACGGCGGTTCGGCCGGCGCCCCCCGTCGTTCGGGGGAGCGCCGGCGCGCCCGCGGCGCGGACCTAGATCTCGCCCCGCCAGGCGCCCGAGGCGGCGCCACGCTTCTCGATGTACTCCTTGAAGCGGGCCATGTCCGCCTTCACCCGGTGGTCGACCATGCCCAGCTTGTCCCCGACCTGCTCGACGGCACCCTCGGGCTCGAAGTCCATCTTCGCGGTCACCCGGGTGCGGTCCGCGCCCAGCGGCTCGAACGTCACCTCCCCGGCGTGCGTGACGCCCTGCGCCATCCAGGCCACCCGCTGGTCCGGCACCTGCTCCACGATCTCGGCGTCGAACTCGCGCTCGACCCCGGCGATCTTCGTCCGCCAGTGCGTGGTGCGGTCCGAGAGCTGCCGGACCTCCTCCACACCCGCCATGAACTCCGGGAACTCCTCGAACTGGGTCCACTGGTTGTAGGCCGTCCGCACCGGGACCGCCACCTCCACACTCTCCGTCACCGATGTCACGGCGCTCCCCTCTCCTGTACGACAGCCGACGCCGACCGGCGTCACTGAGCCGATTACCGGGCCGGTACCACCGCAAACCTCCGGGACAAACCTCCGACACGACGCGCGGCCGGGCATGGGTGGCGGCGGATCGGGTAACGGAGAGGGGGTCACATCCGCCACGACAACCGGAGGTCCGCATGGACGGCATCGTCCTGCTCCGCGAAGACCACAAGAAGGTCGAGACGCTGTTCAAGGAGTACGAGAAGAGCAGGGAGTCGGCGACCACCGCGCAGAAGCGGGCGCTGGTCGACCAGATCTGCGAGGCGCTGACGACCCACGCGTACATCGAGGAGCGGATCTTCTACCCGGCGGCGCGCGAGGCCGCGCCCGCGACCGGCGCGCACGTCCTGGAGTCCGTCGAGGAGCACCACGTGGTGGCCTGGCTGCTCTCCGAGGTGCGCACCCTCGACCCCGGCGACGAGACGTTCGACGCCAAGGTGGCGGTCCTCATGGAGAACGTGCGGCACCACGTCCAGGAGGAGGAGCAGGAGTGGTTCCCCGAGGTGCGCAAGGCGCTGGGCCGCAACGCGCTGGTCGAGCTGGGCGAGGAGATGGCCAAGGCCCGCTCCGACGCCCCCGCCGACCCGCTCGCGCTCCAGTCGGCCAGGAGCTGACCGCCGCGCGCCCACCCGGCCACCGCCGGGCGGGCCGCCGCGCGCACGGTCAGTAGCGGGCGCTGACGGTGCGGGCCGCGGGGTCGACCCGCACCGCCCCGCCGTAGGGCAGCACGAGCTGCGGACTGGTGTGTCCGAAGTCCACGTCGAGGACGACCGCCGACGACGGCGCGTACTCGCCCATCGCCCGCAGGACCGCCGCGTGCTGTGCGGCGACGTACTCGTGCCGCTGCGGCATCGCCCGGCGGTCGTGGACACTCCACGCCTTCGGACGCCCCATCAGCAGGGCGTCGCACCGCTGGAGCAGTCCGCGCTCGCCCATGGAGCGCATGATCCGGTACACCTCGCGCGCGGGGACCAGCTCCTCCGAGGTCTCCAGCAGCAGGACCGCGCCGTCGGGCAGCTCCGGCACCCGGCCCGCCATCAGCAGCCACGCCACGACCTCGACGCAGCCGCCCCAGGTCGGCCCCTCCACCGGCCCGGCGGCCGCGCCCGCCCACCGCCAGGGGGTCGCCGGGCGCACCGGCGGGGGCACCGCCGCGGGCTCGTGCCAGGGGGCGTCCTCGTCGGTGAACTCGGCCGGCGGCTCCAGCGTCCGCCACCCGGACTCGGACAGGGCGGTGCGCAGCCAGCGCATCGAGTACGGGTGCGGGCCGCCGACCCGCCCGAGGTGGGCCATGACGGACCCGCCGTACCAGCCGGCCACCCCGAGCCCGTGCAGGTGCTGCAGGAGGCAGGTGTTGTCGGAGTACCCGAAGAAGGGCTTGGGGTTGGCGGCCAGGACCTTGTCGTCCAGGTACGGCAGCACCGTGATCAGGTCCTCGCCGCCGACGGTGGCCATGACGGCGGCGACCGAGTCGTCGGCGAACGCCGCCATCAGGTCCGCCGCGCGCTCCGCGGGGGTACCGCCGGCCCGGGTGGTCGGGTACTCCACGGGGACGAGTCCCAGGTCCTCGCGCAGGACCCGCAGGCCGCGCTCGTACACGTGCGGGAAGGTTCCGGCGAGCGCCGCGGACGGGGACACGACCGCCACGCGGTCCCCGGGCGCCACCTTGCTGGGTGTGGTCATCGCCCCACGCTAGTCATCGCCCGGCGCCGCCGCACCGGCCTTTCCCCCGGGCCGCCGGGACGGCGTACCCCCGAGCCGCGCGACGGCGTCGGCGGCCGTGTCGGCGAACCACACGTGCCGGCCGCGGTTGGCCTCGCGGACGAAGTCGCGCAGCGCGCCGCTGGCCGCGGTGTGCGCGGAGATGTCGCCGACGACCAGCAGGCGCAGCCGGTAGTTGGCGCACTTCTGCACGATCTCGCCGGCCACGCCGGTGCGCAGCGCGAAGAAGTCGGCGCCCAGCCGCGCGACCGGCAGCACCACCCACTCCACGCCGACGCTGAACGCGGCGCCGACCAGGTCACCGGCCGCGCCGGCCCCGTCGAGCACCGCGCCGTCCCAGACCCCGACCGTCTCCGTCCCCCACCGCTCCACTCTCATTCCTGCACCTTGGTCGCGGCCCGGCCGCGGGGCAAGGCATTTCCCGACCGAAACCGTCGATCACGGTCGCGCGGACCGTGATCGACGCCGCAGTGCGGGCGGAGCGCGGCCGGGCATGGAAATGTAGCGGTCATGCGGAACGGTGGGGAGGCGCCGCGGTCCGGCGCCGCGGAAGCGGTCGGTGCGGAAGCGGCCAGCGCGGACGCAGTCGGTGCGGGCAGGGTCGGGGTGGTCGGCGCGGACGGGGCCGGGGCGGACGAGGTCGGGGCGGACGCGGGGCGGGCGGACGCGCTGCTGCGCGCCGACATCCGGCGGCTGGGCGAACTGCTGGGCGACACGCTCGCCCGGCAGGAGGGGCGCGGCCTGCTCACGCTGGTCGAGGAGGTGCGGGCGCTGGTGCGGGCCGACGACGAGGCCGCCGCCCACAAGCTCGCCGGGGTGGACGTCGGCACCGCCACGCTGCTGGCGCGGGCGTTCGCCACGTACTTCCACCTGGCCAACATCACCGAGCAGGCGCACCGCGCCCGGGCCCTGCGGCGGGCGCGCGCCGCGCGCGGCGGCTGGCTGGAGCGCGCCGGCAGCAGAATCGCGGCGGCCGGCGTGCCGACCGGGGCGGTGGCCGAGGCGGCGGCGCGGCTGGCCGTGCGCCCGGTCTTCACCGCCCACCCGACGGAGGCCGCGCGCCGGTCGATCCTGACCAAGCTGCGCGCGGTCGCCGACCACCTCGACGCCGAGGCGGCCGAGGCCGCGCTCACCGGCACCGCCCGCCGCGACGACGGCCGGCTGGCCGAGCTGATCGACCTGCTGTGGCTCACCGACGAACTGCGCGTGCACCGCCCCGAGCCGACCGACGAGGCGCGCAACGCGGTGTACTACCTGCGCGACCTCGCCCGCGGGCCGGTCGGCCTGGTCCTGGAGGACCTGCACGCGGCGCTGGGCGGGCTCGGCGTGGCGCTGCCGGCGACCGCGCGCCCGCTGACGTTCGGGAGCTGGATCGGCGGGGACCGCGACGGCAACCCGTACGTCACCCCCGAGGTCACCCGTGACGTCCTGCTGCTCCAGCACGAGTACGGCCTCCAGGCGGCGGAGGACCTGGTGGACGACCTGGTCGGGGCGCTGTCGGTCTCCGACCGGCTCCGCGAGGTCACGCCCGCCCTGCGGGCCAGCCTGGACGCGGACCTCGCGGCGCTGCCGGAGATCGAGGGCCGCCTGCGGCGCAACTACGACAGCGAGCCGTACCGGCTCAAGCTGCGCGCCGTGCGGGCCAAGCTCGCGCACACCCGCGACCGGCTGGCGGCCGGCCGCGCGCCGGCACCGGGGCGGGAGTACGCCGACGCCGCCGCGCTGTACGCCGACCTCGCCCTCGTCCGGGAGTCGCTGGCCGCCCACGGCGGCCGGCTGGCCGCCGACGGCCGGGTCGCCACGGCGCTGCGGACCGTGGCCGCCTGCGGTCTCGGTTTGGCCACCCTGGACATCCGCGAACACGCCGAGGCCCACCACGCGGTCCTCGCCCACCGGTACGCCGCGCTCGGCGAGGTGGACTACGCGGCGCTCGACCGGCCGGGGCGCACCGCGCTGCTGGGCGCGGAGCTGGCCGGGCGCCGGCCGCTGTGGGGGGCGGACCCGGACCTGCCGGCGGGGCCGGCGCGCACGCTGGCCACGTTCACCGCCGTGCGCCAGGCGCAGCGCCGGTTCGGGGCCGACGTCGTCGAGTCCTACATCGTCTCGATGACGCGCGGCGCCGACGACGTCCTCGCGGCGGCGGTCCTGGCCCGGGAGGCCGGCCTGGTGGACCCGCCGGCCGGCCGGGCGTCGATCGGGCTGGTGCCGCTGCTGGAGTCCTCGGCCGAGCTGGCCGCCGCCGGTCCGCTGCTGGACGAGCTGCTGTCGGTGCCGGCGTACCGGCGCGTGGTCGCCGCCCGGGGCGACGTGCAGGAGGTCATGCTCGGGTACTCCGACTCCAACAAGGACGCGGGGATCGCCAGCGCGCAGTGGGGCATCCACCGGGCGCAGCGGGCGCTGCGCGGCGCGGCGGCGCGGCACGGGGTGCGGCTGCGGCTGTTCCACGGGCGGGGCGGCACGATCGGCCGCGGCGGCGGCCCGACTCACGAGGCGATCCTGGCCCAGCCGTACGGGACGCTCGACGGTGCCATCAAGCTGACCGAGCAGGGCGAGGTGATCTCCGACAAGTACACGCTGCCGGGTCTCGCGCGGGAGAACCTGGAGCTGACGGTGGCCGCCGCGCTGGAGGCCACGGTCTTGCACCGGGAGCCGACGGTCCCGGCGGCGCAGGTGGCCCGCTGGGACGGGGCCATGGACGTCGTCGCGGCCGCCTCCTTCGAGGCGTACCGCGCGCTGGTCGACCACCCCGACCTGCCGGCGTACTTCTGGGCGACGACGCCGGCCTCGCTGCTGGGCGCCCTGAACATCGGCTCCCGGCCGGCGCGGCGGCCCGACGCGGGCGCGGGGCTGGGCGGGCTGCGGGCGATCCCGTGGGTGTTCGGCTGGACCCAGTCCCGGCAGGTGGTGCCCGGCTGGTTCGGGGTCGGGGCCGGGCTCGCCGCCGCGCGGGCCGCCGGGCTCGGGCCGGTCCTGCGGGAGATGTACGCCGACTGGCGCTTCTTCCGCACCTTCCTGTCCAACATGGAGATGACCCTGGCCAAAACCGACCTGACCATCGCCCGCCGGTACGTCGAGTCGCTGGCGCCGCCGTCGCTGTGGCCGGTCTTCGACACCGTCCGCGCCGAGTGCGAGCGGACGGTGGCCGAGGTGCTCGCGGTCACCGGCCAGGCGGCCCTGCTCGACGGGCAGCCGGCGCTGCGGCGGACCCTGGCGGTCCGCGACAGCTACCTGGAGCCGCTGCACCATCTTCAGGTGGCGCTGCTGAGCCAGCACCGGACGGTCGACCGCGCCGACGACGCGCGGGAACGCGCCCTGCTCACCACGGTCAACGGCATCGCGGCGGGCCTGCGCAACACCGGCTGAGCGCCGGGGAGCGCGCGGCCGCGGCCCGCGACCGGCGATCAGGCCGGCCGCAGAGCCGCGGGGCCGCTCAGGCGAGCGGGTCGGCGCTCCGGCGTCGCCGGGCCAGCACCCGCAGCAGGGCGCCGCCGACGACGATCACGGCGCCGCCGACGAGGATGCCGGCCAGGGAGCCGCCGGTCACCGGCAGGCCGGCGTCGTCCTGCTGTACCTGGGACACCGGGGTGGTGGGCGGCTGCGGGTCGGTCGGCCCGCCGCCGCCGGTACCGCCGCCGCCACCGCCGCTCCCCCCGCCCGGCAGGCCCGGAGCCTGGACCGTCACCCTGCGCGCCAGCAGCCGGGCGCGGCACCTGCGGTCCTCGCCGAAGGCCACGAGCACCTGGTCGCCCCGCAGCTCGGCCGGCAGGTCGACCTCCACCGAGATCCGGCCCCGGCCGTCGGCCCTGGCGGCCGCGACCAGCTTGTTGTCGGCCGGGTAGCGCAGGACGGCCACCTCGCTGCCCGGGCGGAAGCCCTCGCCGGTGACGGTGGTGGCCTTCGGCCCGGCCGTCAGCGCGTCGCCCTTGGCGCTGGCCAACTCCCCGGCGCGGACCGGGGCGCGACCCGGGATCGCCCACGCGTGCAGGATCTTCTCCGCGGTGGCCAGGCCCCGACGGCCGGGCTCGGGCGCGTCGGCGGCGCTGCGGACGGTCAGCTCGTGCAGGCCCAGCTCCCTGGCCCGGACCGTGAACCGGAACCTGCCCTCGCGGTCGGTCCTGGTCCGCTGGTCGAGGCCGCCCCTGCCGCGGCCGCCCGCGCCGGCCTTGCCGGACGCCTCTGCCACGCGGGCACCGTCCTGGCCGTCCACCCCGTCGACGCCGTCGCTCTTGCCCGGAGCGGCCCCGCCCTTGCCGTCAGACCCGCCGTCCTGGTCGCCGCGGCGGTCCTGACGGCCGCCGCGGCGGCAGCGGTCGGCGCAGCTCGTACCCAGCGCGACGGCGTGCCGGGCGACCGGCCTGCCCCGCTTGTCGGTGAGCTGGCCGCTGACCACGACTGTCCCGCCGGCGGAGACGACGGTCGGCGCGGCCTCGGCGGTCAGGGTGGGAGCCTCGCACGGCGCGGCGATCAGGGCGAAGCGGTTCCCGCCCGCGCTCCACTTCGGGTCGACCCAGGTCACGGCTCTGCCGCTGAGCTGCGCCTCGCCGGGTAGCCGGTAGACGCCCTGCCACTCGTCCGCCCGCACCGCGGCGACCGGCTGGCCGCGCAGCGACTTGGCGACGATGAACTTCGGCACCCGGACGCCGGTCCGCCCGCCGACGCCGTCGAGCCGGAACACCCAGCTCCCGTCGTCGCTGCAGTCCAGGTCGCGCGCGGGCGCGGCGAGAACCGCCCGGGCGCCGCGCAGGCCCCTGTCCTCGGCCAGCTCCGGGTGGTGCAGGTCCGGGTCCTTGACGGCCGGCCCGGCTCCGGCGACCGGCGGGGTCGCCGCGGCGGCGGCCGCGGGGGCCGCGACCGCGAGCGCGGCGGCGCCGACCGCCAGGCTGAGCCGGGTGGAGACGGCGCCGGCACGGCGACGCCCTGACTGACTACTCACGTGTGTGCACCTCGACATCGGATGGGTTCGCGACTGCACCCTGCGGAACGAGGTCGGCCGCGCCGCGGCTGTCGGTCGTCGGCCACTTCGGACCGAAGGCGCTGAACCGCTCACCGGTCGTCCACCGCCGCCCGGCCGCCAGCACCGACACACTCGAACCCGCGCCAAAGCGATGTTTCCGGCGATCCCCGTCCGGCGCCTCACCCGTCCCGGACCACCTCGACCGACCTCCCACGCGTCCGTCAGCCGGCAGTCGGACGGACCGGCGACCGCCCCGGACCGGCCCAGCCCTGCTCCTCATCCATCCTCATGACGCCCCCCAATTTTCGTCGTAGTGACGATAATTAGTCTCGTGATTGAATGTCAATGTGACGCAAAATGGTGCCGAGTTCCGGGTCGCGGTCGACCTCGTGGTCCTCACGGTGCGCGACGGCACGCTGGCCGTGCTCCTGGTCCGGCGGGGCATCCCCCCGTACCGCGGGCGGTGGGCGCTGCCCGGCGGCTTCGTCCTGCCGGACGAGGACCTGCCCGCCGCCGCCGCCCGCGAGCTGGCCGAGGAGACCGGGCTCGCCGGACCGGCGGGGCACCTGGAGCAGCTCGCCACCTACGGCCGCCCCGCCCGGGACCCGCGCGGGCGCGTGGTCAGCGTCGCCTACCTCGCGCTGCTGCCCGACCTGCCCGTCCCGGTCGCCGGCTCCGACGCGGCGGCGGCCCGCTGGGTACCGCGCGCGCGAATCGGTGCCCTGGCCTTCGATCACGCGCGGATCCTCGCCGACGGCGTGGAGCGCGCGCGGGCCAAATTGGAGTACACACCGCTGGCCACGGCCTTCTGCCCGCCGGAGTTCACCGTGGGCGCGCTGCGGGAGGTGTACGAGAGTGTGTGGGGCCGACCGCTGGACGCCCGCAACTTCCACCGCAAGGTCACCGGCACCCCGGGCTTCGTCGTACCCACCGGCGGCGCGGACGCCGGTGGGCGCGGCCGGCCGGCCCGGCGCTACCGGCGCGGCCCGGCCGCGCTCCTGCACCCGCCCATGCTCCGGGACCGCGGCGATCCGGCGGCGGACACAGTGTAGGGAGCTGCCCGATGCTGTCCGGGGCGACGCCGGAGTGGGATGGGGGCCACGTGCGGTCTGCTCGGCCCCGCAGGGTGCCGTCCGCACGCTGATCCGGAGGAAACCATGTCTCCTTTCGTCCGTCCACTGACCAGCGTCGTCGCGGCCCTGCTGGCCGCCGCGGCCGGCGGCGCCCCCGCCGCGGCCGCCTCGGCGCGGAGCTGGAAGTCGCTCAACGTCGTCGGCGTCAACGCCGCCGGCTGCCAGGAGTCCAGCGTGAAGCTGGGAAATCTCGGCGGCGGCCAGTTCGAGCTGGCCATGGCCGGCTACCAGATCAACACGTCCGCCTGGCCCGGCCTGTCCAAGGGCTGCAGCGCCGACATCAAGGTGGTGATGAACCCGAACTTCTCCCTCCAGCTCGACAAGCTGACAGCCCGGGCGCAGGTCCGGACCGGTCGCCAGGCCTCGGCGGAGGCCACCGTCGGGATCGTGAACCCCGTCGGGGCCGACGTCGAGCTGCACCGGAACTGGGGCGGCGGGGTCAACGTGCGCTGGGACGAGAGCCGGAGCCGGTCCACCGCGCTGGTCGGCTGCGGCGCCACCGACACGTTCACCCTGCGCACGAGCCTGAGCGCCATGCCCCAGGAGCAGGGCGACACCACCGTGACCATCGCGATGGGCGCGGCCGGCGTCCGGCCGGTCATCACCGTCAGGGCGGTCCCCTGCTGAGCCGCTGACCGTCGACCGGCGCACGGGCGACGGTCAGCGCCGCGGCTCCCGGCCGCCAACCACGCGCACGGCGAACACGGGGTCCTTGGCCAGGGCGCGGAAGGCGGCCAGGCCCGCCTTCGTCCGGGTCGGCCGGGAGTCGCGGGAGCGCTGGTCGGCGGGGGTGTCGAAGTAGACCATCGCCCGGATCCGCGGGAACCGCGGAAGCTGGCTGGCCACGCTGCGGAAGAACCGCTCGTGGTGGGCCGCGTTGCGCTCGGCGTGCCACACGCCCCATTCGGCGACCATCAGCGGCTTGCGGGGGTGCCGGCCGGCCGCCCAGGTGTAGAAGCCGGGCCAGGCGTACCGGCGGGACCGGCGGTTGACCAGCTCGGCGAAGTCGCCGTGGCCGTAGCCGGGTTCGCCGTACGCGTAGGTGTCGAAGCCGACCCAGTCGACCACGTCGTCGCCGGGGTACAGGTCGTCGAACCACGGCTGGCTGGTCAGCTTCGGGTACGCCAGGTGCACGACGACGCTGACCAGGTTGGCCACGCCCCGGGACCGGAGCCGGCGGACGACGTGCCGGTACATCGCCGCGTAGTCGGCGGCGGTGTGCCCCGAGCCCCTGCGGGGCCGGACGTCGTCCTCCGGTTCGTGGTGGACGGTGAAGAAGAACGGCGCCCGGTGGGTCCGGCGCAGGTGGGCGGCGAGGCGGTCGAGGTACGGGTCGCGCGCGCCGTCGGCGATGGCGGCCCAGGTGGCGCCGGTGGGCTTCCAGTTCAGGAACAGGACTCGGGGACGGCCCGGCTCGGTGGCGAGGCGGCGCTCGGCCGGGGTCGGGAAGAGGGCGCCCTGGCCGCGGTGGTACGCGTGGTAGATCGCCTGGGTCCGGCCCGTCGCGCGCTCGAAGGACGCGAGCGCCGTGGCGCCGCGCGCGGCGGTGAGCGCGCCGGGCGCCACTCCCCACAGGACGCCGCAGGTCGGCACGAGGCGCGGGCCGACCCGGCAGTCGGCGGGCCGGGCGCCGGGGCGGGGACCGGCGCCCGGCGCGGGCGCCTGGCCGATGCCGTCCTGGCCGGGCGCGCCGGTGGCCGGCCCGGCGGGGCTGGCCGGGGCCAGCGGCCGGCCGGCCTGGCGGGTGGGCTGCGGGCGGACGGCGTACCAGCCGGCCGCGGCGATGAGGGTCACCGTGACGGCGGCCGCCGCGACGCCGGTGCGCCACGGGATCGCGGACACCCGGCGGGACAGTTGTCGACCGGCGGGGCGCAGGCGCATCGGGATCCTCTCGCGCTGAACAAGAATATCGCCACAAAGTGGTTGAAAAGACTATAAACCTGTACAAGAGTCCAGCAACGGCGCAGGCACCTCGACCCCGCCCACGCCTCCTGACAGACTGGGCCGGTCGGTAGCGCCAACCGACGCCCGGGGGCGCCGAGGAGAGGCTCACGATGGGGAACGCACCGCTGCCCGAGAACGTCCTGCGCGACGCGCCCACCCACACGCCCCGCCCCCCCGAACTGGCCGACCTCGCACTCCTGCTGACCGGCGCCTACGCCCCGCTGACCGGGTTCCTCGGGCGGGCCGACCTCGACGCTGTCGCCCGCCGCGGGACGCTCGCCGACGGCACCCCGTGGCCCGTACCGGTGACCCTCGAACTGCCGGCGACCCTGACCGCCCACCTCGACGACACCCGGCGCACCGTCATCCTCACCGACCCCGAGGGCGCGCCCGTGGCGGCGCTGGCGGTGACCGACGTGTGGCCCGTGGCGCCCGGCGTGAGCGGCGTCGGCGGCACCGTCCGCCGGATCGGCGACGGGGACCACCGGCCGTTCCACCGGCTGCGGCGCACCCCGGCGCAGGTGCGCGCCGCGCTGCCGCTGGGCCGGGTGCTCGGCGTCCTGGCCGACCGGCCCCTGCACCGCCCGCAGCTCGCGCAGATCTCGCACGCCGCCCGGACCCTGTCGGCCCACGTGCTGGTGATGGTCCCGGCCGACGAGCCCGGGCCGGACGGCCTGGCCCCCGAGGTCCTCGTGCGCGCGGTCCTCGCCGCCGGGGACCGGCTGCCCGGCGCCACGGTCGTCGCGGTGCCGCTGAGCCGGCGGGGCGACGAGATCCGCACGGCCCTGCTGCGGGCGAAGGTGGCCGAGGCGTACGGCGTCACGCACCTGCTCTCGACCGGCGAGGCGATGATCTCCGGGGGCGGGCCGCGGGTCCTGGTCCCCCGCGAGCTGGCCTACGACAAGCGGGACGGCCAGTGGCGCTCGCAGGAGGACATCCCGCCGGGCGCCCGGCGGCAGGCCCTGCGGCCGGCGGAGATCGACGACACCCTGGAGCGCGGCTTCCCGCTGCCGGAGTGGCACACCCCGCCGGCCGTCGCCCGGGAGCTGGGGCGCGCCCGGCCGGCCCGCCGGCACCGCGGCCTGGTGCTGTTCCTCACCGGCCTGTCCGGCTCCGGCAAGTCGACCGTGGCCCGCGCGGTCGCCGACAGCCTGCGGGAGAGCGGGCAGCGGACGGTCACGCTGCTGGACGGCGACGTCGTGCGGCGCGAACTGTCCGCCGGCCTGGGCTTCGGCAAGGAGGACCGGGACACCAACATCCGCCGCATCGGCTGGGTCGCGGCCGAGGTGGCCCGGCACCGCGGGCTGGCGATCTGCTGCCCGATCGCGCCGTACGCGGCGGGGCGGGCGGGTGCCCGGCGGATGGCGGTCGAGGCCGGCGCCGGCTTCGTCCTGGTCTGGGTGGCCACGCCGCTGGAGGTGTGCGAGCGCCGGGACCGCAAGGGGATGTACGCCCGTGCCCGCGCGGGCCAACTTCCCCACTTCACAGGGATTGACGACCCGTACGAGGAGCCCGGTGACGCGGACGTGGTGCTCGACACGACCGGCCTGACGGTCGACGAGGCGGCCCAGACGCTGCTGGAGCACCTGATCGAGACCGGCTGGGTAGAACCCGCCTGAGGCGTCGTAGCGACACCCCGCGTTCACCCGGAAGCGGATCTCCCTCATATCCGCAAGGATGAAGCGGACAAATTAATAACTAACGGTGGTAAAGGGACGTTAGTTTCGAGGAAGCTGCCCGCCCGCCGCTGCCGCGCGGCGTCGCGGTCGATCCCGACCTCGGCCGTACGACGGGTACCCACCGAGCACGAAGGGGCCCGTATGCCCGCCTCCGCACCGGCACCCGCCACCGTGCCCGACTACATGGGACTGCTGCGCCGCCGCGGCTGGCTGGTCCTGCTGCTGACCTGCGCCGGGGTGCTCGGCGCCGACCTCGTCGCCCGCTCGGTCCCGGCCACGTACGCCGCCACCACCTCGGTCCTCGTCCAGCCTGCCGGCCAGGACGCCAATGTGGTCGGTGGCCGGACCAAGGACGCCATCAACCTGGACACCGAGGCGCAGGTGGTGCGCTCCGACGCGGTCGCCGTCGCGGCGACCGCGCTGCTCGGCGGTACCGTCGCCGCCGACCGGCTGGTGCCGGCCATCGCCGTCGAGGTGCCCGCCAACACCACCGTCCTGCGGATCACCGTCAGCGGGCCGACGCCGCAGCAGGCCCAGGCGCGCTCGCGCGCCATCGCCGCCGCGTACCTGACCAACCGGGAGGCCACCGCCCGCGCCGTGCTCGGCGGCCAGGGGCGCGCCTTCGGCGCCCGGCTGCACCAGCTCAACGTCGCGCTCAACCGGGTCAACCGGCGGCTGGCCGTCGTGCTCACCGGCGTCGGCCGGCCGCAGTTGGAGAGTCAGCGGCAGAGCCTGGTCAGCCAGATCAACGACCTCGCCGAGAAGAGCAACCAGCTCACCACCGCGACCGTCCGGGTCGGGCGGGTGATCAGCGACGCCGCGCTGCCGGGCCGGCCCACCGCGCCCGACCGGATGCTGTACCTGGCCTCGGGCGCCATGGCCGGCCTGCTCCTGGGCGCCGCGCTGGCCTTCGTCCGGGAGCGCTTCAGCCGGCGCATCCGGCGGCCTGGCGACCTGCTGCGCCGCAGCCCGCTCCCGCTGCTGGCGGTCCTGGACCGGCGCGCCGCCCCGGGCGGGATCCTGCCGCCGCAGGGTGCCGGCGCGCGCACCTTCCACCGGCTGCGCAACGAGGTCGTCGCCGGGCTCGACCCCGCCGCCCGCCTGATCGTGGTCACCAGCACCGTCGACGGCCGCGCCGGCGTCCTAGTCGCCGCGAACCTGGCCGCCGCGTTCGCCCGCAGCGGCGACGAGGTGGTGCTCGTCGCCGCCCACCAGGCCGCCAGCCGGGAGCTGACGGCGCTGCTCGGGCTGTCCGAGGGCCCCGGGATCGACGCGCTGGCCGCGGGCAAGGCGAGCCTGGCCGAGGCCGCCCGCGACTGCCCCGGCATCCCCGGCCTGCGGATCGTCACCGCGCCGGCCGGCAACGCCGACGCGCCGGCCGCGGCCACGCTGCGCGACGGGCTCGCCGCGGTCCGGGCCGGCGGCGGCTACGTCGTCGTCGCCGCGCCGTCGACCGCGGCCGGGGCGGAGGCGCAGGGCCTCGGCAGCCACGCCGACGCGGCGATCATCGCGGTACCCCTGCGGGTCACCCGGCACGCCCAGCTCGCCGACGCCGAGGAGCAGTTGCACCGCGTCGGCGTACCGCTGCTCGGGGCGGTGGTGCTGCCCCGGTCGGCGCGCCGCGCGCCCGCGCCGGCCCGGCCGGCCGGCGGCCCCCCGGCGCCGCGGCCGGCCGACGACGACGCGCCGGTCGCCGCCGCCGGCCGGCGATGACGCTGTCCGCGCCGGCCCCCGGCGCGGCCCCGCCGCCGACCCGCCGGCCCGTGGCGGTCCGGCGCCCGGCCCGGCGCGGGGCGCCCGCCCCGCTCCCGGCCTGGCCGGTCGTGGGACCGCTCGCGCTGCTGCCCCTGTGGTGGGCGCTGGGCCTGGGCGTCCTGGTCTTCTCGCTGGCCGCGGTCCCCATGCTGTACCTGCTGGTCCGCGCCCACCGCAGCGGCCGGGTCCTGCGCACCCCGCCGGGGTTCGGCCTCTGGCTGGTGTTCCTCGCGGCCGTCGTGCTCGGCGTGGCCATGCTGGACAGCGACCCCGCCGGCACCCTGCCCGGCGACTTCGCCGACCGGATGGTCGGCGCCGGCTTCCGGATCAGCCAGTACGGCGTCGCCACGGTGATCCTGCTGTACGCCGGCAACCTCACCGAGGCCGAACTGGCCCCGCGGCGGCTCGTCCGGCTGCTCGCCTGGCTGTTCGCCGTCACCGTCGCGGGCGGGTTCCTCGGGATGCTGGCCGGCGGGTTCGCGTTCACCTCCCCCGTCGAGCTGCTGCTGCCGGCGGGGGTGCGCGCGGACGCGTTCGTGCAGTCGCTGGTGCACCCGTACGCGGCGCAGATCATGGACCTGGTCGGCGGCGCGGCGCCGCGGCCCGCCGCGCCGTGGGGGTACACCAACACCTGGGGGCACAACTTCTGCCTGCTCGTCGGCTGGTTCGTCGCCGCCGCGTGGGGGTACCTGCGGCGGCCCGCCGCGCGGGTGTGCGCCGTCGCCGTCCTCGCCGCGAGCCTCGCCCCGGTGGTCGTCTCGCTCAACCGCGGCCTGTGGGTCGGGCTGGCGGCCGCCGCCGGGTACACCGCCCTGCGGCTGGCGCTGCGCGGCCGGCTCGGTGCCTTAGCCGCGCTGGGCGTCGCCGCGGCGCTGACCGCCGGGGTCGTCGCCAGCACCCCGCTCGGCCAGGTGGTCGAGGCCCGGCTGGACAACGGCAAGTCCAACGGGGTCCGCGGCTACCTCGCCGCCCGCGCCGTCGCCGGGGTGCTGGCCGCGCCGGCCGTCGGCTACGGCTCCACCCGCACCACCCTCGGCGGGCGCAACTCCATCGCCGTCGGCGAGAGCGCCGACTGCGCCCGCTGCGGCAACTTCACCATCGGCGGCACCGGCCAGCTCTGGCAGCTCCTGTACGCGCACGGGCTGGTCGGCACGGCCGGCTACCTCGGCTTCCTCGGCTACGGGCTGTGGCGGTTCCGCCGCGACCACTCCGCGGTCGGGCTGGCCGGCAGCGCCGCGCTGGTCGGCGCCCTGGTGGCCAGCCTCTGGTACAACGCGCTGGTCACGCCGCTGGTGTTCACGTTTCTCGGCTACGCGCTGCTCTGGCGCCGACACCTGCGAGGGGTACCCGCGTGAGTCCACTGTCCACCGCGCCGGCCGCGCTGACGGCCGGCGACCGCGAACGCCGCGCCGCCTACCTGGAGGAGGTCCTCGGGGTGCTCTACCCCGACACCCGGGCCACCGCCCGGGGCGGGGCGGGCGCCGTCGCCGCGTACGCGCTGGTGCCGCACGCCCGGCGTCCCGTACTGCTGGTGCCGCTGGCCTCCCGCCGGATCGCCGCCGCGGCCGTGCGCCGGTACGCCGAGCCCGGCTCGACGCTGGCCCGGCTGAAGCGGGAGGCCGTCGTCGCCGCCCTGCGCACCGGGGCCGACACGGTCCTGCTGCCCGACCGGCTCACGGTCACCGGCGACCCGGCCACCACGATCGACGGGTACCTGCGCGGCGCGCTGGGCACCGACCTGCACCTGAGCGTCCACCTCGGACCGGCCCGGGCCAACCGCAAGCCGGTCCTGCAACTGCTCACCCCGGCCGGCGACACCGTCGCCTACGCCAAGCTCGGGACCGGGCCGCTGACCCGCGCGCTGGTCCGGGACGAGGCAGCGGCGCTGACGGCGCTGTCCCGCGCCCCGCTGGCCGGGCTGCGGGTCCCCCGGGTGCTGCACCACGGCGTGTGGAACGGCCACGAGGTGCTCGTCCAGTCCGCGCTGCCGGTGTGGCTGCCGCGGGCGCCGCTGGCCGCGGGCCGGCTGGCCGCCGCGATGCGGGAGCTGGCCCACGCCGGCCCGGTGACCGCCGGGCCGCTGGGCGCCAGCGCCTACTGGCGCGAGCTGCGCGGCCGGCTCGCGCCGCTGGCCGGTACCGCCGACGGCCGGGCGCTCACCGACGCCGCCGCCGCCCTCGCGGCGCGGCACGCCGACCGGACCCTGCGCTACGGGGGTTGGCACGGCGACTGGGCGCCGTGGAACATGGCCAGCCTCGCCGACACCCTGCTCGTCTGGGACTGGGAGCGGTACCGCACCGGCGTCCCGGTCGGCTTCGACGCCGTGCACCACGCGCTCCAGGAGCGCGTCGCGGCGACCACCGACGCCGCCGCCGCGCTGCGCCGCACCCTCGACCGGGTGGACGCGCTGCTGGCGCCGTTCGACGTACCGCCGCCGGACCGGGAGCCCACCGCCCTGCTGTACCTGGTGGACCTCGCCGCGCGGTACCTCGCCGACCGGCAGGCCGAGGCCGGGGCGCGCCTGGGCGTACTCGGGACCTGGCTGCTGCCCGTGCTCGTGGACCGGGTGGCCGGCCGATGAGGATCACCGGCGCCCGCGTCCCGGCCCCGGTCAAGCGGGTCGCGCACGCCGGCTGGCGGACGTACGGGCGGCTGACGGCCGGGGACCGGATGCTGCCCTCGTTCCTCATCTGCGGCGGGCAGCGGTGCGGCACGACCTCGCTGTACCGGGCGCTCGCCGCCCACCCCGCCGTCCTCAAGGCGGTCCTGCACAAGGGCGTGCACTACTTCGACGTCGGCTACGACCGAGGGCCCGGCTGGTACCGCGGCCACTTCCCGTCCCAGCGCGCCGCCGCCCGCGTCGAGGCCGCCACCGGCGTGCCGGCGCAGACGTTCGAGTCCAGCCCGTACTACATGTACCACCCGCTGGCCGCCCGCCGGATCGCCGCGAGTCTGCCCCGGGTCCGGCTGCTCGTGCTCGTCCGCGACCCGGTCGAGCGCGCCTACTCCCAGCACGCCCACGAGGTCGCCCGCGGCTTCGAGACGCTGGAGTCGTTCCCCGACGCCCTCGCCGCCGAGCCCGCCCGGCTGGCCGGCGAGGAGGAGCGGCTGGCCACCGACCCGTCGCACTACAGCTTCAGCCACCAGCACCACGCGTACGTCAGCCGCGGCGAGTACGCGCCCCGGCTGGCCCGGCTCGCCGACGTGCTCGGCCGGGACCGGATCCACGTCGTGGAGAGCGAGCGCTTCTTCGCCACGCCGGAGAAGGTGTACGACGAGGTGCTCGGGTTCCTGGGCCTGCCCGCCCTGGGCCACCCGCCGTTCGCCCGGCACAACGCCCGGCCCCGGCCCGCGCCGATGGACCCCGGCCTGCGCGCGGCGCTGTGGGACTACTACGCGCCGTACGACGCGCACCTGGCGCAGTGGCTCGGGCGGCCGCCCATCTGGCGCCTGCGGTGACCAACCCGGCCGCCGCCGAGACCGCCGCCGTCGCGCGGGGCGGGGCGGCCAACCTGCTCGGCGGCGCCCTCGGCGCCGCGTGCGCCGTCGGGGTCACCTGGCTGGTCGCCCGCGGCCTGGGCCCGGCCGCGGCCGGCGGCTTCTTCGCCGCCACCGCCGCCTTCACCCTGGCCGGCGGCGTCGCCCGGCTCGGCACGGTGACCAGCCTGGTGTACTGGCCGGCCCGGCTGCGCGCCGCCGGCCGGCCGGCCCTGCTGGGCGCCTGCCTGCGCACCGGCCTGGCGCCGGTCGCCGCGGCGGCGGCGCTGCTGGCGGTCGCGCTGTGGTGCGGCGCCCCGGCGCTGGCCGCCGTCACCGCCGACGGGCACGACCCCGCCCTCGTCGTCGGCCCGCTGCGCGCGCTCGCCGTCTTCCTGCCCGGCCTCGCCCTGACCGAGGCGCTGCTCGCCGCCACCCGCGGCTACCGGGCGATGCGGCCGACCGTCCTGCTCGAACGGGTCGCCCGCCCCGCCCTGCAACTGGCCGGCGTCGGCGGCCTCGCGCTCGCGGCGCTGGCCCGGCCCGTGCCGGTGTGGGCGTACGCGGTGGCCTGGGCCGGGCCGTACCTGCCGACCGCGCTGGCCGCCGCGCACCAGCTCCGCCGGGTGCACCGGCGGGCGGCCGGCGGCGCGGTCCCGCCGGACCGGCCGGCGCTGCGGCGGCTGCGGCGCGACTTCTGGACCTTCGGCGGCCCGCGCGCGGTCGCCTCGGTCCTGCAGCTCGCGCTCCAGCGCGTGGACGTCCTGCTGGTCGCCGCCCTCGGCGGGCTCGGTACCGCCGCGGCCTACGCCGTGGCCGGCCGGTTCGTCATCGCCGGGCAGCTCGCCAACCAGGGCATCTCGGTCGCGGTCCAGCCGCGGCTGGCCGAGGCGCTCGCCGCGGGCGACCGGCCGCGGGCGCAGGCGCTGTACCGGACGGCGACCGGCTGGCTGGTCTTCACCACCTGGCCGCTGTACCTGCTGGTGGCCGTGTTCGCGCCGGTGTACCTGGGTCTGTTCGGCCCCGCCTACGCCGACGGGGGCGCCGTCGTCGCCGTCCTCGCCGCGGCGATGCTGCTGGCCACCGGCTGCGGGATGGTCGACATGGTCCTGGCCATGGGCGGGCGCACCCGGTGGAACCTGGTGAACGTCGCCGCCGCGCTGCTCGCGCTGCTGCTGGTCGGGACGCTGGCGATTCCCCGGCTGGGGGCGGTCGGGGCGGCGCTCGGGCTGGCCGCGGCCGTGGCTGTCAACAACCTGCTGCCGCTGGCGCAGGTCTGGCGCGAGCTGCGGATCCATCCGTTCGGACCCGGGACGCTGGCCGCGGCCGGCCTGGCGGCGGCGGCCTTCGGCGCGGTGCCCGCCGCGGCCGCCGCGACCCTGGGCCGCGGCCCGGCCGGCCTCGCCGCCGCGCTGCTGGCCGGCGGCGCGGCGTACGCGGCCGGCGGCTGGCTGCTGCGCGGCCCGCTGGGCTGGGCCGCGCTGCGCGCACTGCGACCGCGGCGCCGCCGCGGCCCCACCACCACAGAGGGGAACGAGGATGCCGACCGACTACGCCGAGGTGTTCCAGGACAGGCAGGCGGTGACCAAGTACGCCGAGGTGGTGTACGCGCCGGGTAGCTACGGCGCGATCGTCGGCGCGCGCCAGCGGCGCTACCTGCGCGCGCTCGTCGCCCGCGAGTTCCCGTACCGGCGGCCCGTGCAGCACGACTTCGCCTGCGGTACCGGGCGCGGGGTGCGGATGCTGGCCGGGCTGGTCCGCGGGGCGTTCGGGTACGACACGTCGGCGGCGATGCTGGCGCAGGCGCGCCGCGAGGGCACCGACGCCGACCTGCGGCTGGTCCCCGCCCACGGGCCGGCGCCCCTGCCGGCCGCCGCCGCCGGGCCGGCGCTGGTGACGGCGTTCCGGCTGCTGCTCAACGTGCCCGAGGCCGTCCGCGACCGCGCGGTGGCCTTCGCCGCCGCGGCCCTGCCGCACGCGCACGCCGGCCTGCTCGTCCTGGAGAACCACGGCAACCGCCACTCGCTGCGCCACCTGCGGCACCGCCGCCGCGCGGGCGACCGCTGGTACGCCGAGCTGTCCCACGCCGACGTCGCGGCGCTGCTGGACCGGCACGGCTTCGCGGTGGAGCGGCTGCGCGGCTGCGCGCTGTTCCCGCAGGGCTGGTACGGCCGCCGGTGGCTGCGGGCGCTGGTCCGGCCGGTGGACGCCGTGCTGACCCGGCTGTCGGTCGCCGACCGGTACGCCGCCACCGTCCTCTACGTCGCCCGCCGGACGCGGCCCGCGCCGCCGCCCGCTGTCCCGGTGCCGGCCGGCGAGGTCCTCGACGCCTCCCCACAGCCGGGTCGCGGGCGGGGCGGGCACGCCGGCTGACTAGGAGCGCGGGCGCGGGGCCGGGGCCGGCCGGTAGCGGGTGAGGGTGGCGCGGGCGAGCAGGCCGAGGGCGTACGGGGCGTCGTGGCCGAGGTACCGGCCGGCCAGCCGCCGGGGCTCCGCCGCCAGCCGGTGCGCCCACTCCAGCCCCGAGCGCTGCATCCAGGCCGGCGCCCGGTGCTGGTCGCCGGCCACGAAGTTGATCGCCGCGCCGCAGCCCAGGTACCACGCGCCCGGGCGGCGCCGGCGCAGGACCGAGATCACCGACTCCTGCTTCGGGAAGCCGACGCCGACGCAGACCAGGTCCGGCCGGGCCGCGGCGACGGCCGCGCAGACCGCGTCGAGGGCGGCGGGGTCCTTCTCGAACCCGTACGCCGGACTGTGCGCCCCCGCGATCCGCAGCCCCGGGTGGGCGTGGGCGAGGGTGGCCGCCGCGCGCAGCGCGCCGTCCGGGTCGCCGTCGGTGCCCGCGGTGGCGGGCGCGCCGCCGAGCAGGTACAGCGACCGCCGGTCGTGCGCCAGGCCCGCCGCCAGCGAGCGGACGAGGCTGGACCCGGCCACCCGCTCGGGCAGCGGCGTGCCGGCGAGCCGGCTGGCCCACACCAGCGGCATCCCGTCGGCGACGACCAGGCTCGCGTCGGCCAGGTACCCCCGGACCGCCGGGTCCCGCCGCGCCTGGCGCAGGATGTCGACGTTCGGGGTGATGATGCGGCCGCCGACGCCGCGCCGCAGCGCCGCCCGGACGGCGGACACGACCTCCACTTCCGTGCACGCGTGGAAGCGTCCCGCCCCGACCGCCACCTGCGCGAACGTGTCCTGCTGCGACAAAAACGCCCCCACTACTCTTTTCTGTCGTTGTATAGGCATAACGACTAGAAAAGGGTCAAAGTGGCTTCTGTCCTCTATTTAGGGGGCCTCGGGCGGAGCGGCACCACCCTGCTCGAACGCACCCTCGGCGAACTGCCCGGCGTCGTCGCCCTGGGCGAGGTCGTCCACCTGTGGCAGCGCGACGTCCGCGACAACGAGCGCTGCGGCTGCGGCACGCCGTTCGCCGACTGCGACTTCTGGGCCCGGGTGGGCGCCGAGGCGTTCGACGGCTGGGCGGGGGTGGACGTCGCGCGCGTCCTGCGGCTGCGCGCCGCCGTCGAGCGGACCCGGCACATTCCCGCCCTGGCCCGGCGCCGGCTCGGGGCGCGGCGCCAGGCCGACGTCCTGGCGTACGGCGCCTACTACGCGTCCGTCTACCGCGCGGCCGCCGCCGTCACCGGCGCCCGCGTGGTCGTGGACTCCTCCAAGCACAGCGCGCTGGCCCACTGCCTGCGCTGGATGCGGCCGGGCGCGATCGACCTGCGGGTCGTGCACATGGTCCGCGACCCGCGGGGCGTGGCCCACTCGTGGACCCGGCGCGTCGCCCGGCCGGAGGCCGCCGGGGAGGAGATGACGCGCTACTCCCCCGCCCGCAGCGCGCTGCTGTGGAGCGCGCACAACGCCGCCCTCGGCCTGCTGGCCCGGCGCGGCGTGCCGCTGACGCTGCTGCGGTACGAGGACTTCCTGGCCGACCCCGCGGCCGCCGTGGGGCGCATCGCCGACTTCGCCGGCCTCCCGCTGCGCGACGGGGACCTGGACTTCCTGGAGCCGGACGCCGTCCGGGTGGGCGTCGGCCACAGCGCCGCCGGCAACCCGATGCGTTTCGCCCTCGGACGGGTCGCGCTGCGCGGCGACGAGGCGTGGCGGACCGCGCTGCCGGCGGGGCAGCGCCGCCTGGTCACCGCGCTGAGCGCGCCGCTGCTGCGGCGGTACGGGTACCCGCTGCGGCCGGCCCCCGTCGCGCGACAGGCCCGCCACCGCGCCGACGCCCCACCGGCCCCGCGGCCGGCGGGCGACGCCACCGGTACCGGCCGCGGGGCCGCCGCGGCCGTGCGGGCGGGCCGGTGAGCGACGGCGGCGCCTGGCCCCCGGTCGGCGTCGTCGTGCCGACCCGGGACCGGCCGCTGCTGCTGCGCCGCACCCTGGCGGCGGTCGCCGCGCAGGACTACCCGGGCGCCCTGCGCACCGTAGTGGTGCACGACCGGACCGAGCCCGACCAGCGCGCGGCCGGCCCGGCGGTGCGGGTCCTGGCCAACACCCGCACGCCCGGCCTGGCCGGGGCGCGCAACACCGGCATCCTCGCCCTGGACACCGAACTGGTCGCCTTCTGCGACGACGACGACGTGTGGGCGCCGGACAAGCTGCGCCGGCAGGTCACGCTGCTGCGGCAGCGGCCGGCGGCGGAGTTCGCCACGTGCGCGATCGAGGTCGAGTTCCGGGACGCGGTCACCCCGCGGCTGGCCGGTACCGACCGGGTCACCGTCACCGACCTGGCCCGGTCGCGGATGGCGATGCTGCACGCGTCGACCTTCCTCGTCCGCCGAGACAGCCTGGTGGCCGGCCGCGGCCGCGGCATCGGCCTGGTGGCGGAGGACGCGCCGGGCTCCCAGAACGAGGACTGGGACCTGCTGCTGCGCGCCGCGCGCCGCGGGCCGGTGGCGCATGTGGACGCGCCGCTCGTGCGGGTCCTGTGGGGCCGGACGTCGCAGTTCGCGTACGAGTACGCCACCAAGATCTCGTCACTGGAGTGGATGATCGCGCGCCACCCCGAGATCCGGGCCAGCCGCCCTGGCGCGGCGCGGGTGTACGGGCAGCTCGCCTGCTGGTGCGCGGCGGCCGGGGACCGCCGCGGGGCGTGGCGGTGGACCCGGCGCACCCTGCGGCACAACTGGCGCGAGCCCCGGGCCGCCATCGCGGTCGCCGCCCTGTGCGCCGCGGTACCGGTCGAGAGGGTCCTGGCGGCCCTGCACCGGCGGGGCCACGGCATCTGACCGACACCCGAACCCGGGATTAATGTTTACCTTTGTACCATTTGCTCACTCCAGTGGCCCCCCGGCCGCCCTCCCCGTCGAAAGAAGCCGCTTCCCCATGCTCACGCACGACGCCGGCCCCGACGCCGACCGCTCCCCGCGCCGCGCCCTCCCGCTCGCCGCCCCGATCCTGTTCGCCGTCCCGATCCTGCTCGCGGCCCCGGCACTCCCGCTGTCGGCGGCCCCCGCCGTCGACCCGCCGCCGATCACCCTGACCGAGATCGGCGCCCTGCCGTGGGGCGCGCGCCCCACCGCCGTCGGCGACCTCGACCGCGACGGGCGCGCCGACCTGGTGACCGCCACCGGCGCCAACCGGCTGGACGTCGCCCGCGGCACCGGCGGCGGGGCGTTCGCCGCCGCCACCGCCGTCCCGCTCGGCCGCGGCGCCACCGAGGTCACCCTCGGCGACCTCAACGGCGACGGCGACCTCGACGCCGTGGTGTCGCACCGCGACGAGGCCAGCCTCACCGTCCTCTACGGCGGCGCCGGCGCGGCGCTGGGCGGCCCGGTCACACTCGCCGCGCACGCCGGTACCGGCAACAGCGTCGTCACCGACCTCAACCTCGACGGCCGCCCCGACATCGTCGCGCTGTCCGCGGGCACGGGCGGAATCTCGATCATCCTGGCCACCCCGACCGGTTTCGCCGCCGCCCGGCGGATGTTCATCGGCGCGTTCGGCGACGAGGTCGCCACCGCCGAACTCACCGGCGACAACCGGCCCGACCTCGTGGTGCGCAGCTCCGGCGGCCGGTTCGTGCGCATCCTGCGCGGCGACGGCGCGGGCGACTTCACGCCGGTCGGCGCGCTGGCCATCCAGGCCGGCGGTCCCGAGGGCATGGCACTGGCCGACTTCACCGGCGACGGCCGCACCGACATCGCCGTGGCCGCCATCCACGAGAACGAGGTCAGCGCCCTCGCGGTCCACGCGGGCGCCGGGGACGGCACGTTCGGGCCGGCGCAGGTCGTCAACCGCGGCGAGTTCACCTACGACGTACACGCGGGCGACTTCGACGGCGACGGCAGGGCCGACCTGCTGTACCTCAACAGCGGCTACCCCGATCCGGCCAACGCCGGCATCCGGATCACGTTCGGCACCGGCACCGGCCAGTTCGGCCGGACGCTGGTGCGCGCGGGCGACTACTCCGAGCCGCTGGTGGCCGGCGACCTGACCGGCGACGGCCGGCCGGACGTCCTGCTGCCCTCGCGGGGTAACACGACCGTCGTCCTGCGCAACGGCCCGGCCGGCGGCCCCACGCCGAGCCTGACGCTCACCGGCGGCACCTGCCTGGCCAACGACGGCGCGGTCCTGCGGCTGACGGTCGCCGACGCCGACACCCCGGTCGACCGGCTGACCGTGACGGCCGCCGCCGGCAACTCCGCCCTCATCCCCGCCGCGGGCCTCGCCGTCACCGGCACGGGGGCGCAGCGCGAGGTCGCCATCCGCGCCGCGGCCGGCCGCAAGGGCACCACCACGGTCCAGGTGGGGGTCGGCGACGGCGCCACGAGCATGGTCCTGGGCATCACCGTCCGGGTGGCCGGGGACAACGACGACACCGTCACCGGCGGGGCGGGCTACGACGTGCTGCTCGGCCAGCGCGGCAACGACGTCCTGACCGGCGGCGGGGCCGAGGACGTCCTGTGCGGCGGTACCGGCGACGACCGACTCGACGGCGGGGCGGGCGACGACGCGCTGGGCGGCGGCGTCGGCGGCGACCGGCTCACCGGCGGTCCCGGCGACGACCTGCTGGTCGGCGACACCGGCGACGACCGGCTCGACGGCGGTACCGGCGACGACCTGCTGTCGGCCGGCGAGGGCCGGGACCGGCTCACCGGCGGGCCGGGCCGCGACCGGTTCGACGGCGGCCCCGGGCCGGACACCGCCACCGACCACCGCCCCGCCGAGGGCGACAGCCTGGTGTCCGTCCCCTAGCCTGCCGCGACACACGTCGGGGGCCTCCCGCGCACCGAGCGGTGTCGCGGGAGGCCCCCGGTCGTCATCTCCGGCCCCGCGCGCCCCCGGATCCGGGGCGTCGCGGTCGCGGGGGGGGCGGTCAGGCCGACAGGCGGGCGGCCAGGTTGGTGTCGAGGGCGGCCATGAACTCGTCGGTCGTCAGCCACGGGGCGTCGCGCCCGATCAGCAGCGCGAGGTCCTTGGTCATCTGGCCGCCCTGGACGGTGTCGACGCACACCTGCTCCAGCGCCTCGGCGAAGCCGGTCACCGCGGGGGTGCCGTCGAGCTTGCCCCGGTGCGCCAGGCCGCGGGACCAGGCGAAGATCGAGGCGATCGGGTTCGTCGAGGTCTTCTCGCCCTTCTGCCACTGCCGGTAGTGCCGGGTGACGGTGCCGTGGGCGGCCTCGGCCTCGACGGTCCGGCCGTCCGGGGTCATCAGGACCGAGGTCATCAGGCCGAGCGAGCCGAAGCCCTGCGCCACGGTGTCGGACTGCACGTCGCCGTCGTAGTTCTTGCACGCCCAGACGTAGCCGCCCTCCCACTTCAGCGCGGCGGCGACCATGTCGTCGATCAGCCGGTGCTCGTAGGTGATGCCGGCGGCCTCGAACTGCGCGGCGAACTCCGCCTCGAAGACCTCGGCGAACAGGTCCTTGAACCGGCCGTCGTACGCCTTGAGGATCGTGTTCTTCGTCGACAGGTACACCGGGAAGTTGCGGGCCAGGCCGTAGCGGAACGAGGCGCGGGCGAAGTCCCGGATCGACTCGTCGTAGTTGTACATGCCCATCGCGATGCCGCCGCCGGGGAACTGCGCGACCTGGAACTCCATCGGCGCCGAGCCGTCCTCGGGCTGGAACGTCATGGTCAGCGTGCCCGGCCGGTCGACCACGAAGTCCGTGGCCTTGTACTGGTCGCCGTGGGCGTGCCGGCCGATGACGATCGGCCTGGTCCAGCCCGGCACCAGGCGCGGCACGTTCGCCATGATGATCGGCTCGCGGAAGATCACGCCGCCGAGGATGTTGCGGATGGTGCCGTTCGGCGAGCGCCACATCTTCTTCAGGCCGAACTCCTCGACCCGGGCCTCGTCCGGCGTGATGGTGGCGCACTTGACGCCGACGCCGTGCCGCCTGATCGCGTGCGCCGCGTCGACGGTGGCCTGGTCGTCGGTGGCGTCGCGGTGCTCGATGGAGAGGTCGTGGTACTCCAGCTCCACGTCGAGGTACGGCAGGATGAGCTGCTCCCGGATCTGCTTCCAGATGATCCGCGTCATCTCGTCGCCATCGAGTTCGACGACCGGGTTCTCGACCTTGATCTTCGCCATCCGCCGGCGCTCCCTTCATCCACGTCCTGTAAGCAGTACGAGCGTACTGTCCAGCCGGCGGCGCCGCGCCACGGGCCACCTCCGCCCCCGAGCCTAGGCGGACAATCCCGCTGATACCGGAACTCGCCCTCCGCCGACCCACCCGACCCGGCCCGGCCCGAGGCGCTCGGCTCGCGGGCCGACCGGGAGCACCCGCGCAGACTATCGTCCGGCCTCAGTGGAGCCGCGGGCGCGCCGCCCCGCCCGGTGCGCCCGGCCGGCACCGGGCCAATGCTCAGACATCCGCGGCGCGCGGCCCGGTCCGCGTAGCCGGCTGCCAAGCCACCGGCGCCCGTCTAGGCTCATCTTTGCCGCAATTCGGACACAGATGACGGGGGGCCGCCAGATGAGCGGACAGGTCGTGCACTTCGAGATCCCGGCCGACGACGTCGCGCGGGCGCGCAGCTTCTACGCGGACGTCTTCGGCTGGCAACTGGACACCATGCCGGACATGAACTACACCGTCGCCCGCACCACGCCCACGGACTCCGCCGGGATGCCGATCAGGCCGGGCGCGATCAACGGCGGCATCTTCACCCGCAGCGACCCGGTCCACCACCCGGTCATCACGATCGACGTCGCGGACGTCGACGCGGCGCTCGGCAAGGTCGAGCGGACCGGCGGCAAGACCGTCATGCCCAAGCAGGCCGTGGGCGAGATGGGGTACGTCGGGTACTTCGCCGACCCCGAGGGCAACATCGTCGGCCTCTGGCAGACCGCCACCTGAGCCCGGACGCGCGCAGGGGCCGGGTCCCGCGGACCCGGCCCCTGCCGCTGCGTCACATGTCGGCGACGTCGGCCTGCTTCGCGCGGACGGCCTCGGCGGCCTCCTTCAGCCCGGCCAGCTCCGGCGCCGTCAGGTCGGTCTCCACGACCCGGCGGACGCCGGCCGCGCCGATCTCCGCCTCGACCCCGAGGTAGACGCCCCCGATGCCGTACTCCCCGTCCACCCACGCGCAGACCGGCATGACCGCGCCCGAGTCCTCCGCGACCGCCCGGGCCATCCGGGCCGCGGCGGCCGACGGGGCGTAGAACGCCGACCCCGTCTTCAGCAGCGCCACCACCTCGGCGCCGCCGTTGCGCGTCCGCACCACCAGCTCCTCGACCTTCTCCGCGGGCAGCAGGTCGGCCAGCGGCTTGCCGTCGACCGTGCAGCGCGACGGGACCGGCACCATGGTGTCGCCGTGCGAGCCCAGCGTCAGCGTCCGCACGCTGGACACCGGCACCTTCAGCTCCTCGGCGACGAAGTTGGTGAACCGCGCCGTGTCGAGCATCCCCGCCTGGCCCATGACCCGGTTCTTCGGGAACTGGGTGGCGAGCTGCGCCAGCGCGGTCATCTCGTCCAGCGGGTTGGACACGACGATGACGACGGCGTGCGGCGCGTACTTGGCGACGTTCTCGGCCACGCCACGGACGATCTTGGCGTTGGTCTCCAGCAGGTCCATCCGGCTCATGCCCGGCTTGCGCGGCAGGCCGGCGGTGATGACCACGATGTCGGAGCCCTCGATGACCTCGTACCCGCTGCCGTCGACCCCGGTGGTCCGGCCGACGATCCGGGTCTCGAAGCCCTCGATCGGCCGCGACTGGCACAGGTCCAGCGCCAGGCCCTCGGGCTTGCCGTCGATGATGTCGGTCAGCACGACGGTCTCGAAGACGTCGTACTCGGCGAGGCGCTGCGCGGTGGTCGCCCCGTAGAAACCGGCGCCGACGACGGTGACCTTCTTGCCCATGACGTGACCTCACCTCTGACCAGGAGAATACGGATATCGAACATACGGATATCTGACACAGTGACCCGATGGCTCAGGGGAGAGCTTAGACCGCACCCGGGAGCCGCGGGACCGAGCACCGCGATCGCCGTCAGGGGCGTTCGGCGCGCTCCACGACGTTGGCCAGCAGCATCGCCCGGGTCATCGGCCCCACGCCGCCGGGCACCGGCGCCACGAAGCCGGCCACCTCGCGCACCTCCGGCGCGACGTCGCCGCTGTACACGCCCCTGCCGTCGGCGCCCACGACCCGGGTGATGCCCACGTCCACCACCGCCGCGCCCGGCCGCACCAGGTCGGCGGTGACCAGTCCGGGCACGCCGACCGCCGCGACCACGATGTCCGCGTCGCGGGTGTGCGCGGACAGGTCGCGGGTGCCGGTGTGGCACAGGGTGACCGTCGCGTTCTCGTCGCGCCGGGTCAGCAGCAGCCCCAGCGGGCGGCCGACGGTGGTGCCGCGGCCGATCACCACCACCCGCGCCCCCGCCAGCGGCACGCCGTACGCGCGCAGCAGGTGCACGATCCCGCGCGGCGTGCAGGGCAGCGGCCCCGGGTACCCCAGCACCAGCCGGCCCAGGTTGACGGGGTGCAGCCCGTCGGCGTCCTTGTCCGGGTCGATCGCCTCCAGCACCCGCTGCGTGTCCAGCCCGCGGGGCAGCGGCAACTGCACGATGTAGCCGTGGCAGGCCGGGTCGGCGTTCAGCTCCGCGACGGCGGCGTCCACGTCCGCCTGGGTCGCGGTGGCGGGCAGGTCGCGGCGCAGCGAGGCGATGCCGACCTCGGCGCAGTCGCGGTGCTTGCCGGCCACGTACGCGTGCGACCCCGGGTCGTCGCCGACCAGGACCGTGCCCAGGCCGGGGGTGATGCCCCGCGCGGCGAGCGCCTTCACCCGCTGCCGCAGGTCCTCCTTGACCGCCGCAGCCGTCGCCTTGCCGTCCAGCACCGTCGCCGTCACCGGGAACTCCCTTCGCCGCCGGACCGTACCGGCACGCCGCGGCGAGACCTCCGCCCGGCGCGCCGATTTTTCCATGCCCGCGCCGCGGCCCCGCCACCCGTACCGGCGGTCGGCGGCGTCAGTGGAAGAAGTGCCGGGTACCGGTCAGGTACATCGTCGCGCCGGCCTCCTTCGCGGCGGCGACGACCTCCTCGTCCCGGACCGAGCCGCCCGGCTGCACGACGGCCCGCACCCCGGCGTCGAGGAGGATCCGCAGCCCGTCGGCGAACGGGAAGAACGCGTCCGAGGCGGCCACCGAGCCGTGCGCCCGCTCGCCGGCCCGCGCGACGGCAAGCCGGGCCGAGTCGACCCGGTTGACCTGCCCCATCCCGACCCCGACCGTGGCGCCGCCGCGGGCGAGGACGATGGCGTTGGACTTCACCGACCGGCAGGCCCGCCAGGCGAACGCCAGGTCGGCGAGCAGCGCCGGGCCGGCGGCGTCGCCGCAGGCCAGGCGCCACCGGGCCGGGTCGTCGCCGACCGCGTCGACGCGGTCGGCGGTCTGCATGAGCAGGCCCCCGTCGATCGGGCGGATCTCCACCGGGTCGCGGTGGCCGTCGCCGACCGCGAGGATCCGCAGGTTCTTCCGGGCGCGCAGCAGCGCCAGCGCGTCGTCGTCGTACCCCGGCGCCGCCACGACCTCGGTGAACACCTCGGCGATCTGGGCGGCCATGGCGGCGGTGACGGTGCGGTTGGCCGCGACGATCCCGCCGTACGCCGACACCGGGTCGCACGCGTGGGCCTTGCGGTGGGCGTCGGCGACGTCGGTACCCACGGCGATCCCGCACGGGTTCGCGTGCTTGATGATCGCCACCGCGGGCGCGGCGAAGTCGTGCGCGGCCCGCCACGCGGCGTCGGTGTCGACGTAGTTGTTGTAGGACATCTCCTTGCCGTGTAGCTGGGTGGCGGCGGCCAGGCCGCCGCGCCAGTGCCGGTACAGGGCGGCCCGCTGGTGCGGGTTCTCGCCGTACCGGAGCACGGCCGCCCGCTCCCACGTGCCCGCGGTCCAGGCCGGGAAGCCCCCGTCGTCGCCCGCGACGACGTCGCCGAGCCAGGAGGCGACCGCCACGTCGTACTCGGCGGTGTGCCGGAAGGCGTCCACCGCGAGCGCCTGCCGCTGCGCCAGCGTGAAGCCGCCCCCGCCGAGCGCCGCGACGACGTCGGGGTACCGGTCGGGCGAGACGACGACGGCGACGCTCGCGTGGTTCTTGGCGGCACCGCGGACCATCGACGGACCGCCGATGTCGATCTGCTCGACGCACTCGTCCGGGGCGGCGCCGGAGGCGACGGTGGCCCGGAACGGGTACAGGTTGGCCACCAGCAGGTCGAACGGCGCGATGCCCCGCGCGTCGAGCTGGGCGGCGTGCGCCGCCAGCCGCAGGTCGGCGAGCAGGCCCGCGTGGACCGCCGGGTGCAGGGTCTTGACCCGGCCGTCGAGCATCTCGGGGAACCCGGTGAGCTGCTCCACCGCGGTCACCGGCACCCCGGCGGCGGCGATCGTCGCGGCCGTCGAACCCGTCGAGACGATCTCCACGCCGGCGGCGTGCAGCGCCTGGGCCAGCGCGGTCAGCCCCGTCTTGTCGTACACGCTGACCAGCGCGCGGCGGATCGGACGGCGGGCCTGCGCGGCGTCGCTCATGTGTGTGGTGCCCTTTCCTACGGTGTGGTGACCTTGCGGTCGCGGATCGTCCAGCCGCCCCGGACGAGCCGGCCGACGTACTCGACCAGTTGCGCCCGCTCGGCCACCTTGATGCGCTCGGTGAGCGCGGCCTCGTCGTCGCCGTCGCGGACCTCGACGGCGACCTGGGCGATGATCGGGCCGGTGTCGACCCCGGCGTCGACGAAGAACAGCGTGGCGCCGGCCACCTTCACCCCGTAGGCCAGGGCGTCGCGCGGGCCGTGGATGCCGGGGAAGGCGGGCAGCAGCGCGTTGTGGGTGTTGACGTACCGGTCGCCGAACGCGGCGAGGAAGTCGGGCCCGACGAGCTTGAGGAAGCCCGCCGAGATCACCAGGTCGGGGGTGTGCGCCCGGACCCGCGCGGTCAGCGCGGCGTCCCAGGCGGCCCGGTCCGGGTGGTCGGCGACCTTCTCCACGAACGTGGGAACCCCCGCCGCGGCGGCCCGGTCCAGGCCCGCCGCGGCGTCGCGGTCGGCGCCGACGGCGACCACCCGCGCGCCGTACCCGGGGTCGGCGCAGGCGTCGAGCAGGGCCGCCAGGTTGCTGCCGCCGCCCGAGACGAGGACGACCAGCCGGGCGCCGGGAACGGGCGGCCGGTGCGTGGCGGGGGCGGGGCCGGGGGCGGTCACCCGTGCACCCTACCGCCCGCCCGCGGGGCCGCCCGGAGGTGCCCGCGGGGCGGCCCCGGCGGGCGTTTACCGCACGCCGCGCCGCGCCGCGCCGCTTAGCCGGATTACCGGACCCCGGTCCGCCGCGAGGCGCTACGCTCCCGTCCGGTGGGCCGCCCGCGGCCGACCGTCAGCAGGGCGGGCACCCGCGCCCGCCCAGTCGAACCGCCGCTGCGACCGCCGCGGCGAACGGGAGGAACACGTGACCGCTCCGTACCCGCCGAGCGCTGCCGGCGCCAACGACAAGACCACGCTGTGGGGGGTGCTCGGCATCGTCTTCAGTCTCTGCTGCCCGCTGCTGGGGATCGTCTTCTCGGTGCTGTCCATGATGGAGGCGAAGAAGGTCCAGAAGCAGCCGACCCTGGCGTACGTCGGCTTCGCGGTGGCCGCGGTGGTCATCATCGGCGGCATCATCCTCAACGTCACCGGCGCGATCGCCGGCTTCAACAGCAACTGACCGCAGCCCGTGGTCCCCGGCGCCGCGCGCGTGCCGGGGACGTGCGTCGGCCCTCGCGGGTGTCGACGGCGCGGTTCCGCGGCGCGGGCGTCAGCGGCGGCGGCGCAGGAGCGCGCACGCCGCGGCGACGACGATCGCCCCGACCAGGCCGCCGCCGGCCGCCACGAGGGTGACCTGGAGAACCGGCGGGCCGACGTCCGCCAGCCGGCCGTCCCCGACCGCCCCGCGCGAGGCCAGCGCCGCCGCGCCGAGCAGGACCCCGGCCACCGGGCCGCTGAGCGCCGCGGCGCCGCAGACCCGGGACCAGTCCGGGCCGTCGGCCCCCGCCCGCCGGGCGGCCGCCCGGGCGAGCAGCCCGCCGCCCAGTCCCCCCGCCAGTACCGGCGCGGCCGCGACGAACAGGCCGAGGCCGGTGAGCCCGTCGGGCGGCAGGCCCGCGAACAGCGGCAGCGCCGGCAGCGCCCCCACGCTCACGTCGCCGACCGTGACCCCCGTGCCGGTGCCGAGCGCGAACCCGGGCCCGAGCAGGTACGCCGCCGCCCAGACGGCGACGTTGGGCGCGTACGCCACCGACAGCGCCGTGAGGCCGAGCTGCCCGGCGACGCCGGTGTCGTAGGCCGCGAGCATCGTGGACGCGTCGTGCCAGGACAGCGCCAGGCTCAGCCCCGCCGCCGCGGCGCCGGCGGCCAGCAGGGTCGCCGCGCCCAGCGCCCCGGCCCGCAGCGCGGCGCGGACCGGCTCGGGCAGCCAGCGGGCCACCCGGTCCAGGACGCCGCTGGCCCGCGCCGCGCCCAGTCCCCCGGCGACGGCGCCGAAGACCACCATCGTGGCGACGGCCCGCGGCGCCGTGACCCCGGGCACCCCGGCACCGACCACCAGCGCGGCGAAACCGCCGAGCAGGCCGTACACCAGAGCCAGCGCGCCGGTGACGGCCAGCGTGCGCCCGATCGCGCCGGTCCGGCGGGCGCCGACCGCCCGGACCGCGTGCAGCCCCGCCCGCTCCATCCGCCAGGCGGCGAGCAGGCCCACGGCCAGCGGAGCGAGGGTCAGCGCGCCGACCGGCGTCCGCACCGGTACGCCGTGCCCGAGCAGCCAGGCCGCCAGGCCGAGCCGCAGGCCGGCGCCGGCCCCTCCGGGCGCGGCCACGAGCGCGGCGGCCAGCGGCGGGGCGAGCGACGCGGCGGCCGCGAGGCCGACGGCGACGCACGCGGCGACGGCCAGCGGCGCCCGGCGCCGCCGCGGCCCGCGCCGCTGCCGGGGCAGTACGACGGTGGGGTGGTCCGCGGGCGCGTCCAGGTCCAGCAGGACCGTCTCCTGGGTACCGTCGACCTCCCGGGTACCGCCGTCCTCGCCGGCCCGCGCGCCGCCACCCGCGCGCAGGTCGCCGCCCGCCCGCGCGCGCTCCCGCCGCCCCGCGGCGGCGCGGCCCGGGTCGGTCTCGTCCCGCGTGGCTGCCATCTTCCCCACCTTGTCAGATGTGGTCCGCCGGTGGGGAGTGGACGCGGCAGGACCAACGGACCGGGGTGGACGCGACCGCGCCCACCCCGGTGTCGTACGGGTCCTGCTCAGCCCAGCCCGCGCATGACCTCGCGCATGAGGTTGGCCGTCTCCGTCGGCGTCTTGCCGACCTTCACGCCCGCCGCCTCCAGGGCCGTCTTCTTCGCCTCCGCGGTCCCCGAGGAGCCGGAGATGATCGCGCCCGCATGCCCCATGGTCTTGCCGGGGGGCGCGGTGAACCCGGCGATGTAGCCGACGACGGGCTTCGTCACGTACTGCTTGATGAAGTCCGCGGCCCGCTCCTCCGCGTCGCCGCCGATCTCACCGATCATGACGACGGCCTCGGTCTCCGGGTCGTCCTGGAACGCCGCCAGCGCGTCGATGTGCGTCGTGCCGATCACCGGGTCGCCGCCGATGCCCACGGCGGAGGAGAAGCCGAAGTCCCGCAGCTCGTACATGAGCTGGTAGGTCAGCGTGCCGCTCTTGGAGACCAGGCCGATCCGGCCGGCGCCGGTGATGTCGGCCGGGATGATGCCGGCGTTGGCGGCGCCGGGCGAGATGATGCCCGGGCAGTTCGGCCCGATGATCCGGGTCCGGTTGCCGGCGGCGTTGTTGTGCGCCCAGAACGCGGCGGTGTCGTGCACCGGGATGCCCTCGGTGATGACCACGCACAGCCCGATGCCCGCGTCGATGGCCTCGACGACCGCGCCCTTGCAGAAGGCCGGCGGCACGAAGACGACCGACACGTCGGCGCCGGTCTCCTTCATCGCCTCGGCGACCGAGCCGAAGACCGGCACGTCGGTACCGTCGACGTCGACCCTCGTACCGGCCTTGCGCGGGTTGACGCCGCCCACGATCTGCGTGCCCGAGGCCAGCATCCGCCGGGTGTGCTTCATGCCCTCGGAGCCGGTCATGCCCTGGACGACGACCTTGGAGTCCTTGGTGAGCCAGATAGCCATGTGTTCAGTCCTCCCGGCTCAGCGCGCGGCCAGCTCGGCGGCCCGGCGGGCCGCGCCGTCCATGGTGTCCACCCGCTGGACCAGCGGGTTGGCCGCGCCGTCGAGGATCGCCCGACCGGCCTCGGCGTTGTTGCCGTCCAGCCGGACGACCAGCGGCTTGCTGACGTCCTCGCCGCGCTCCTTCAGCAGGGCCAGCGCCTGGACGACGCCGTTGGCGACCTCGTCGCAGGCGGTGATGCCGCCGAAGACGTTGACGAAGACGCTCCGGACGGCCGGGTCGGACAGGACGATCTCCAGCCCGTTGGCCATCACGTCGGCGCTGGCGCCGCCGCCGATGTCGAGGAAGTTGGCCGGCTTGACGCCGCCGTACTCCTGCCCCGCGTAGGCGACGACGTCCAGGGTCGACATGACCAGGCCGGCGCCGTTGCCGATGATGCCGACCTCGCCGTCGAGCTTGACGTAGTTGAGGTCCTTGGCCTTGGCCGCCTGCTCCAGCGGGTCCACGGCGGCCTGGTCGACGTACGCCTCGTGCTCCGGCTGGCGGAAGTCGGCGTTGGCGTCGAAGGTGACCTTGGCGTCCAGGCACAGGACGGTGCCGTCGGCGGTCTTGGCCAGCGGGTTCACCTCGACCAGCGTGGCGTCCTCCTTGACGAAGGCCACCCAGAGCTGCCGCGCGATGGTCTCGATCTGGCCCGCCACGTCGACCGGGAACCTCGCCGCGGCGACGATCTCGCGGGCCTTGGCCTCGTCCACGCCCCGGTTGGCGTCGATCGAGATCTTGGCGACCTTCTCCGGGGTCTCGGCCGCGACGGCCTCGATGTCCATGCCGCCGGCGACACTGGCGATGCAGAGGAAGGTGCGGTTGGCGCGGTCGAGCAGGTAGGAGAGGTAGTACTCCTCGACGATGTCGGCGGTCACGGTGACCATGACCTTGTGGACCGTGTGGCCCTTGATGTCCATGCCGAGGATGTCGGTCGCGCGGGCCTGCGCCTCGTCGGCGCCCTCCGCGAGCTTGACGCCGCCGGCCTTGCCGCGACCGCCGACCTTGACCTGGGCCTTGACGACCACGCGCTCGCCGAGTCGCTCGGCGATGGCGCGGGCTTCGGTCGGGGTCGTCGCGACGCCGCCGGAAAGCACGGGCAGCCCGTGCTTTTCGAACAGGTCGCGCCCCTGGTACTCGTACAGGTCCACCTGCGCGTCCGTCCCGTTCTCTGGCGCGGCGCGCATCGGGAGCCCGCCGGCGAGGATGAGGTTGCCGCCCGCCGCTCCGGTCGGGGCGGGCCTACGGCCGCAGCCTATCCAGGATGGCGGCCCGGGTCCGGCGGCGGGGGCGGCGTGTGCGGTACCGCACAGCGCGGGTCCGGTGCGCCCCGCGCGCCACGCCCGACATTCACCCGTCCGGGGCCGACATCAGCCTCCGCCGGAGCGGCTCGAGAACCCGGGCAAATCGCCACAAACTTTCTGCGATCAGTACGTCACCTCGCCCGAGGGCCTTCGTTGAGCAGATTGTCGCGGGCGGCACACGCCGCGACACACCGGACCCGGGCGCCCACGGCGACAGCGGTCCGCGGAACGGCCGATGCCCTGTCGGTCGAGGGGTGGCGGCGGGGCGTCGTGCATGGAGGGGCCGGGCGTGTGAGGGGTGCGCCCGGTCCCTCATTTTTTGTGCCCTGACCGCACTACTCCCACGGCCGGGACCGCCCGCGGCGCGGCAGCACCGCCGGCCCACGCCGCGCGGGTGCCGGGTCCGCGGCGTCGGCACTCCCCGCCGGCCGGTGCCGGCACTCCCCCCGGGCTCAGGCGGCGGTGGCGACGTTCGCGCGGACCCACTCGACGATCGACGTCGTGGTCGCGCCCGGGGTGAACACCTTCGCCACGCCGATCCGGGTCAGCTCGGGCAGGTCGTCGTCGGGGATGATCCCGCCGCCGAACACCACGATGTCGCGGGCGTCCCGCTCGGTGAGCAGTTCCAGGACGCGGCGGAACAGCGTCATGTGGGCGCCGGAGAGGACCGAGAGGCCGACGGCGTCGGCGTCCTCCTGGATCGCCGTCTCCACGATCTGCTCCGGCGTCTGGTGCAGGCCCGTGTAGACGACCTCCATACCCGCGTCGCGCAGCGCGCGGGCGACCACCTTGGCGCCGCGGTCGTGCCCGTCGAGGCCGGGCTTGGCGACGACGACGCGAATCCGAGAGCTCATCGGTCTGTTCCTCTCCTGGCCCGTGCCGTGGCCGGCGCCGGAACCCCTGGTGGGCCGCCGCACCGTCCGGGCGCCCTGCCGCTGCCGGCGCCGGACCCGCCGGGCCGACACTCCGCTTGCCAGGCACGGTAACCGGTCGGGTGGATCCGCCGCGCGGCACCCCGGCCGCACCGGCGGCCCGCGCCCCCGGGCGGCCCGGTCGTGGTCAGCCGATCGGGTGACCACCCGACTCCTACCGGGCACACTACGTTCCGTAATGTGCTTGACTACCCAATGACGTGGGAGTTAATCGCCTTATATATTCCCAAAACTGGACGCTCCACAACGGACAACCACACCGCTGCGTCATTGTGACTCCGCAGTGACTTGTAACCGCCGGTAGGCGTTAGCTACGGTGTCGCGTGGCCAACTAACCGCTGGCCCCCCGGCATTTCCATCCGCGGCAGCACTTGCAGGGACGAAACTCCGGCAGCGCGCGGCGGATCGCTAACTGAAGAGCGCACGGACCTCACACCACCGCAACCCCCCGTGCGCACCCAAAGTACGTACGGCGCGATTGAACTGTTCAGCCGCTCCGGTGCGTACCCGTCCGTAGAACCGGTCCGCCACCGCACAGACGGCGGCCCGGCTCGGCCAGCGGGTCACTCCACCTTCGCCCGCCGACCACCATGGACACCGATTACGGAGGATATGCGTGCGTCAGCGTTTGTCGTCTGAGCCGGACAGGTACCGCGGCCGCCGCCGGGTGCCCACCCCACCGCGCAGCCGGTACGCCGCCGCGGTCACCGGTGCGTTCGTCGGCGCGGGCATGGTCGCCATGGGGGCCGGCGCGTTCCTGCCGGACGCCGGCAGCATCCCGGACGCCACCCTGGCCAAGGTCGCCGAGTCGTCCCAGATCGCCCAGAACCTGGCCGACCGCGACCAGAACACCCAGGTCGCCTCCCGGAACCGGGCCGCCCGCGAGGTCGCCCACTCGGTGGAGCAGCAGGCCGCCGACGCCTGGCTGCTCCCGGTCAAGGGGTACCGCTTCGTCGCCCCCTTCGGCGTCGTCGGCGACAAGCTGCACCCGGGCATCGACCTGGCCGCCCCCGAGGGCAGCGCCGTGCGCGCGGTCCACGCGGGTACGGTGAAGGTCGCCCGCTGGATGGGCGGCTACGGCTACACCGTGGTGATCGACCACGGCGACGGCCTGGAGACGATGTACGGCCACCAGGCCTCCCTGGAGGTCAGCGAGGGCCAGCAGGTCAAGGCCGGGGACAAGATCGGCCTGGTCGGCAACTCGGGCCTGGCCTACTCGCCGCAGCTCTACCTGGAGATCCGCTCGGCCGGCGAGGCCGTCGACCCCATCCCGTTCCTCGAAGCCAAGGGCGTCAACATCAAGCTTGAGGTCGAGGCGGTGTACGGCGGGATTGACTCCGCCGCGTAACCACCTGAATACGCATAGCTAACGGCAAATGCGTAGCGCGTGCTTCGTACCCGTTCGGCGGTTCTCGTCCGGCCATACGGACCATTTCCGACCGCCACATCGCCGAGCGGGCGCCCGCGGCGGACGACGCGCGCGAATCCCATCAACCCGGACTCTTGAGGGAGCCGCGTTGATGGGGAGGTCACGTGATCGAGCGTCCAGAGAACTACCAGGGTCGCCGCCGCGCCGAGCAGATGGGCGCCCACCGCGCCCCCGCGTTCGCCCGGGGCACCCACGGCGTACCGGCGTTCGCCCGCGGCGCCCACGCGGCACCCGTGAGCATCCAGGCCGGCCAGACCGCCACGGCCGCCGTCTTCGGCGTGGCGGCCGCGGCCGTCGCGCTCGGCTCCGCCGCCAGCGGCGCGGACAACATCGAGGCCACCGGCGAGCTGCCGCGCCTGGACAGCGCCGCCGACCACCAGGACGCCGCGCGCGCCGCCGACACTGCCCGGCAGGACCGGCACGCCGAGGACGTCGCCACCCGGCCGACCCCGCGCAACGAGGCCGTCCGCGCCCTCACCACCGCCGCGCCGCAGGTCACGGTCAAGAGCGCCCAGGCGCAGGCGGCCCGGCCGGTCGAGAAGGTCGTCGTCAAGACCGCCAGAGCCCAGGCCGCCAAGGTCGTCGCCGCCCGCAAGGCCGCCGCCCGGACCCGGACGTACAGCCACCCGATGCCCGGCGCGGCCGTCACCTCGTGCTTCGGCCAGCGCTGGGGCGCCCTGCACGCCGGCATCGACTTCGCCAAGCCCGCCGGTACCCACATCCGCGCCGTCCAGGCCGGCCGCGTCGTCGCCGCCGGCTGGAACTACGGCGGCTACGGCATCTCCGTCATGCTCCGGCACGCCGACGGCACCCTGACCCACTACGCCCACATGTCCAAGACGGCCGTCAAGGCCGGCGACCGCGTGGGCGCGGGCGACACCCTCGGCTACGAGGGCAGCACCGGCGACTCGACCGGGCCGCACCTGCACTTCGAGGTGCACAAGGGCATCTGGAACCAGGTCGACCCGGCCGGCTGGCTCGCCGCCCGCGGCGTCCGTACCTCCTGCTGAGCCGCCGCCCTACAGCTTGTCGATCGGCGCGTGCCGCAGGATCAGCCAGAGCGTCTGGTCGCCGAAGTCGATCTGCGCGCGGGCGCGCGGCCCCTCCCCCTCGACCGCGAGCACCCGGCCCAGCCCGTACCGCTGGTGGTTGACCCGGTCCCCGGCGGCCACGGCCGGCGCCGCGGTCAGCTCGCTCGCCGCGCGGAAGCGGCTGGCGTCCACCCCGATCCGCGCCGCCAGCTCCGCCGCCTTGGGGGTGCCGCCGACGAACGACGACCGCTCGGCCCGCCCGCCGTGCCCGCCCCCGCCGGACCAGCGCGTCACCGCCGCCTCGGTGCGCTCCCAGCGCACCAGCTCCGCGGGCAGCTCGTCGACGAACCGGGAGGCCGGCTGGTACTGCGGCTGCCCCCAGGCCGCCCGGGTGACCGCCCGGGAGACGTACAGCCGCTGCCGGGCGCGGGTGATCCCCACGTACGCCAGCCGCCGCTCCTCCTCCAGCTCCCGGGGGTCGCCGAGCGACCGCATGTGCGGGAAGGTGCCGTCCTCCAGGCCGGACAGGAAGACGACCGGGAACTCCAGGCCCTTCGCGGTGTGCAGGGTCATCAGCGTGACCACGCCGGTGTGCTCCGGGTCGTCGTCGGGGATCTGGTCGGCGTCGGCGACCAGCGACACCTGCTCCAGGAAGCCGTCGAGCGTACCGGCCGGCCGCGCGGCGGCCGCCCCCTCGGCGGCCTCGTCGCGGCGGGCCGCCCGCTCCGCCAGCGCCTCCTCCCCGTCCTCGCCGTCGGCCTCGGGGCCGGCCAGCAGCTCCGCCCGCTCCGAGTACTCGCGGGCGACGCTGACCAGCTCCTGCAGGTTGTCGACGCGGCCCTCGTCCTGCGGGTCCAGGCTCTCCTCCAGCAGTGCCAGGTACCCGGTGCGGCGCAGGACCTCCTCCAGCACCTGCTCGGGCGGGGCCGTCGCCGCCAGGTCGCGCAGCTCCTGCATGAGGCCGACGAACTCGGCGATCGCGTTCGCCGCCCGGGTGGAGATGCCCGGGGCGTCCGCCGCGCGGGCCAGGGCCGCCCCGAAGGAGAGCCGGTCCCGCGCGGCCAGCGCCTCGACGCACGCCTCGGCGCGCTCGCCGATGCCGCGCCGGGGGGTGTTCAGGACGCGGCGGACGCTGACGGTGTCGTCGGGGTTGGCCACCGCGCGCAGGTAGGCCAGCGCGTCGCGGACCTCGCGGCGCTCGTAGAAGCGCACCCCGCCGACGACCTTGTACGGCAGGCCGTGCCGGATGAACACCTCCTCGAACACCCGGGACTGCGCGTTGGTCCGGTAGAAGACCGCCACGTCGCCGTACCGCGCGTCGCCCGCGTCGACCAGCCGGTCGATCTCGCGGGCGGCCCAGTCGGCCTCGGCGTGCTCGGTGTCGGCGACGTACCCGGTGATCTGCTCACCGGCTCCGGCGTCGCTCCACAGCCGCTTGGGCTTGCGGCCGGCGTTGCGGTCGATGACGGCGTTGGCGGCGTTGAGGATGGTCTGGGTGGAGCGGTAGTTCTGCTCCAGCAGGACGGTCGTGGCGTCGGCGAAGTCGCGCTCGAACTCCAGGATGTTGCGGATCGTCGCCCCGCGGAAGGCGTAGATCGACTGGTCGGCGTCGCCGACCACGCACAGCTCCCCCGGCGGCAGGTCGGGGTCGTCGTCCGGACCCACCAGCTCCTTGATCAGCGTGTACTGGGCGTGGTTGGTGTCCTGGTACTCGTCGACCAGGACGTGCCGGAACCGCCGCCGGTAGACGCGGGCGACCTCGGGGTGGGACTGGAGCAGGTGCACCGTGCCCATGATCAGGTCGTCAAAGTCCAGGGCGTGCGCCTCGCGCAGGCGCCGCTGGTACAGCGCGTACGCCTCGGCCACCGCCCGCTCCTGCGGCCCCGTGGCGTCGGTACCGGCGCGGTCGGGGTCGACCAGCTCGTTCTTCAGGTTGGACACCTGGGCGCACAGTGCCCGGGCGCTGTACCGCTTCGGATCCAGGTCCAGCTCGCGGGCGACGAGCTGCATCAGCCGCCGGCTGTCGTCGGCGTCGTAGATGGTGAAGCTGGACTTCAGGCCCAGGGAGGCGTGCTCGCTGCGCAGGATCCGCACGCACGCGGAGTGGAACGTGGACACCCACATCATCCGGGCCCGCCGGCCGACCAGGGCGCCGACGCGCTCCTTCATCTCGGCGGCGGCCTTGTTCGTGAAGGTGATCGCCAGGATCTGGCCGGGGTGCACGTCGCGCGCCGCGAGCAGGTAGCCGATCCGGTGGGTGAGCACCCGGGTCTTGCCGGAGCCGGCCCCGGCCACGATCAGCAGGGGGGTGCCGGCGTGCGTGACGGCGGTCCGCTGGGCGTCGTTGAGCCCGTCCAGCAGGTCGGCGGGGTCCGGCCCGGAACCGTCCCGGCCACCCCCGCCGTCGCGGCGCTCCGGCTCGGGGCGCATTGGCGGGAGCGCGAACATCGGCGGTGTGGTCATCACGCGGGGCGCCCACTTCGGTAGGGGGTGGTCCGGGCCGCGACGACCGACGGCGGCCCGTGCGGCGGTGGCCCGGTGCGGCGGCGGCCCGGTGCGGGGCACGGGAGGGAGGGTCAACGGTGGCATCGCCGGTCAAGTGTAGGCGCCGCCTGTGACAGCGGCCCCGGTCGCCGGCTCAGTTGCCGCGGCGGCCGGGGCCGCTGTCCCGGTCCGCCCGCCGCCAGGTGGTGGCGGTCCGGCCGTCGCCGTGACGCGCCGCGGCGCCCGGGTTGTGCAGGGCCGCGTGCGCGTGCCCCCCGGGCTTGACGTCGACCTGGCGCAGGCTGCTCCAGTGGCCGCGCGACCGGTTCCACCCGGCGGCGAACCGGGTCTCCCGGTCATCGGCCGGGGCACTGCCCTCGCTCCGGCAGGTGCGCCCGGCCGCGGCGACGGCGGGCGCCGGGAACAGGACAGCGAACCCCAGCAGGCCGGCCGCCGCCAGCGCGAGCCGGGCGATGGACGTACGCGTTCCGGACAACGGATCCCCCGATCCCTCGGTGCCCGCGCCGGGAGGCGGGGCGGGCCGGTCGGCGTCGCGGCCCCTCGACCCGGCGCCGCGACCGGGCCGCCGGTACGGCCGCGCGCCGACGCGCGGCACCGCGCTCCCGCGCCGGCCGGACCTGGCCCACATTAGACGCGACCCGCCGGCAGATCGACGACCGTCAGGTAGATGCCCCGGTTGCCGTGACTTCGGTACGCTGCCGCCCCGGCCGCCGGTTCCGTCGACCGGCGGCGAAAACGACGTACCGCCGAAGCCTCGCCGCCCGGCCCGGCCGCGCGGCAGGATGGCGGCATGACGCGCCTCCCCGCCCCCGCGCCCCGACCCGCCCCCGCCGACCGCTCCCCGGGCCGCCGCGGCGCCCGCCGCCGCGGCGCGGCCGCGCTCGCGCTGGCCGCCCTCGCCGGGGCGGCGCTCCTCCTGGACCCGGCCGCGGCCGGCACGCCCGCCGCCGCCGCACCGGTGCTGTCCCGGGTCGCCGTCGACGGCCCGGCCGGCGCCGGCCGGGTGGCGTCCGGGCACCTGCTGGCGTACAACGACTTCCACGGCGCCATCGACCCGCCCGGCGGCAGCGGCGCGGCCGTGGCCGGCGTCCCGGCCGGCGGCGTCGAGTACCTGGCCACCTGGCTCCAGCGCCGCCGGTCCGCCGCCGCGGCGCAGGGCCAGCCCACGGTGACCGTCGGCGCTGGGGACCTCATCGGCGCCTCGCCCCTGGTGTCGGCGGCGTTCCACGACGAGCCGACGATCGCGTTGATGGACCTCGTCGGGCTGGACGTCAGCGCCGTCGGCAACCACGAGTTCGACGAGGGCGTCGCCGAGCTGCTCCGCATCGACCGCGGCGGCTGCCACCCGGTCGACGGGTGCGCCGACGGCGACGGGTACCCGGGCGCGCGCTTCCGGTACCTGGCGGCCAACACCGTCGACCGGCGGACCCGGCTGCCGATCCTGCCGCCGGTCAGCGTGCGGACGGTGCAGGGGGTGCCGGTCGGCTTCGTCGGCATGACGCTGAAGGGCACCCCGGGCATCGTCAACCCGGCCGGCGTCGCCGGGGTCGAGTTCCTGGACGAGGCGCGGACCGCCAACCGGTGGGCGGCGCGGCTGCGGCTGCTCGGCGTCCGGGCGCTCGTGCTGCTGCTGCACGAGGGCGGCGCCCAGCGCGGGCCGAACCCCTCCCCCTCCGGCTGCGCCGACTTCGCCGGGCCCGTCGTGGACATCGTGCGCAAGCTGGCGCCGGAGTTCGGCGCCGTGGTGTCGGGGCACACCCACCGGTACTACACCTGCACGCTGCCGAACGCCGCGGGCGCCCCGACGGTCGTCACCAGCGCCGGCAACAACGGGCAGCTCATCACCGACCTGGCGGTGCGGGTCGACCGGCGGACCGGCCGGTTCGCCGGGATCCGCGCCGAGAACCACGCCGTGGTCAACGGCGTCCCCGACGGCCAGGGCGGCTGGCAGCGGGACCCGGCCGGGGGGTACCTGCGCGACCCGGCCCTGGCGGACCCGGCCGCCCGGCGGCTGGCCGACTGGTACCGGGCCGCGGTCGCCCCGCTGGCCAACCGGGTCGTCGGCCGGATCACCGCGGACCTCGGCAACGTGGCCGGGCCCCACGGCGAGCAGCCGCTCGGCGACGTGATCGCCGACGCGCAGCTCGCCCGGACCCGGCCCGCCGGCGCGGAGCTGGCGCTGATGAACCCCGGCGGGGTGCGGGCGCCGCTGACCTTCGGCGCCTCGCCGGGCGGCGAGCCGCCCGGGCACGTGACCTACGGCGAGGCGTTCGCGGTCCAGCCGTTCAACAACCTCGTGGTCACCCAGACCCTCACCGGCGCGCAGGTGCGGGCCGTGCTGGAGCAGCAGTTCCCCGGCTTCGAGGGCCAGCAGGTCACCCGGATCCTCCAGCCCTCGGCGGGCCTGCGGTTCAGCTACGACACCCGGCGGGCCCCCGGCGACCGGATCGTCGCGGTCACCCTCGGCGGCGCCCCGCTGGACCCCGCGCGCGCCTACCGGGTCACGACCAACGACTTCCTGGCCAACGGCGGCGACGGGTTCACCGCCCTGACCCGGGGCACCGCCCGCGCGGTCGCGCCCGGCTTCGACCTCGACGCGCTGACCGCCTACCTGGGCGCCGGGGCGCCGGTCGCGCCCGGCCCGGGCGACCGGATCACCAAACTGGGGTGAGGTGCGCCGATGTGGTTGCCGGCCACCCGGGCGGGGCGCATACTGGCCCCGTGACCAGCGCACTGTTTACCGGCTTCCTCGGCTTTACCGGGCCGAGTCCGAAGCCGTGCCGCGCCTGATCCGCTCCGCCGCACAGAAGGCCCCGGGCTCGTCGAGCCCGGGGCCTTCTGCTGGTCCCGTGCCCGGCCGCCCGGCTCCCACGACCGCGCCGACCGAGGAGATTCGCGATGTCCGTACCGGCTACCGACACCCGCACCACGTCCCTGCGCGCCCGCATCGACGAGATCGACGACGCCATCCTGGACCTGTGGCGCGAACGGGCCGCGATCTCGCGCGAGGTCGGCCGCGCCCGCCTCGCCGACGGCGGTACCCGGCTGGTGCTCTCCCGGGAGCGGGAGATCCTCGCCCGGTTCTCCGCGGCACTGGGCGAGGACGGCGCGCAGCTCGCCCTGCTGCTGCTGCGCGCCGGCCGCGGACCGCTCTGAGCGCCCCTAGCGCAGCTCCACCGTCGCCAGGTCCAGCTCGCCCACCGGGGTCAGGCCGGCCCGGGCGATCCGGGGCGAGTACCCCGACTGCTGCATCGCGTAGAACACCGGGACCGTCGGCTGGTCGTCGCTGAGCAGCCGGCCCGCCTCGGCGAACCGGGCGTGCGCCGCGTCGATGTCCCGGCTGCGGACGCCCTCGCGGTACAGCGCGTCGACCCGCGGGTTGCTGTAGCCGGAGTCGTTGCCGGCGCCGCTGGTGGTGTAGTTCGGGCCGAGCCACAGCTCGACGTCGGGGTAGTCGGCCCGCCAGCCGGAGCGGTGCCCGCCGGTCATCTTCCGGTCGGTCACCAGCTTGCGCAGCGCCGCGAACGTCGGTACCGCCTCCGCGCGGGCGCGGATGCCCAGGGTCTGCTGGAGCTGTGCGGCCACGGCCTCCATCCAGTCCTTGTGGCCGGAGTCGGCGTTGTAGAACAGCGGCAGCTCGCCGGTGAAGCCGCCGGCCCGGGCCAGCGCCGCCTTCGCGGCCGCCGGGTCGTACCGGCAGTCGCGGCACTCCCCGGCGACGTACCCCCGCGCGGTGGGGTTGCTGAAGCTGTCGGCGGGCCTGCGGTGTCCGAAGAAGACCCGGTCGATCAGGAGCTGGCGGTCGATGGACAGCGAGACCGCCCGGCGCAGGTCCGCGCTGGCGAACCGCCGGTCGTACAGCGGAAACGTGATCATGTGGGTGGCCGGCAGGTCGAAGGTGATCCGCCGGTCGGCGAGGTCGGTCTCCCACTTGCGCCCCGCCAGGTTGGCGACGGGCACCTGCTCCATGAAGTCGAGGTTGCCCGAGAGCAGGTCGGCGTAGCCCGCGCTGTCCTGCTGGTACAGCCGGACGGTCACGTCCTTGACCTTGGAGCGGTCGACCAGGCGGTAGCCGTCGAAGCGGGTCAGCTTCACCGCCACGTCGGGCGCCCACGAGACGAACCGGACCGGCCCGTTGCCGACCGGGTTCCGGCCGAAGTCGTCCGGCCGGCCGCCGAAGAAGGCCCGCGGCAGCGGCATGAACGCCAGGTGCCCCAGCTTGACCGGCCAGATCGCCGACGGCGCGGCGAGGGTGGCCTCGAACGTCGTGTCGTCGACGACCCGCAGGCCCGACATCGCGCTGGCCCTGGGCGCGGGCGCCTTCTGCGGGCCGGCGCCGTCGGGGTCGGTGGGGTGCACGTCGGCAAAGCCGGCGATGTCGGCGTAGAAGGAGCTGTTGGCCGCGCCGTTGGGGGCGTGCGCGCCCCAGTTCCACGCGTCCACGAAGCTGGCCGCGGTCACCGGGCTGCCGTCGTGGAAGGTGGTGCCCGGGCGGATCCGCACCGTGTACTTCTGCGCGTCCGCCGACTCGATGGACTCGGCCAGCACGTTGCGGGGCGCCCCGCCGACGCCCTGGTAGTCCACGAGGCCGGTCCACAGCACGTTGACCAGCTTCCCGCCCCCGACCTCGGGAGTGTTGGCCGGGACGAGCGGGTTCTGCGGCTCCTGGCCGTAGATGGTGATGGCGCCGTCCGTGCCGGCACCGGGGCGGTCCCCGGCGCAGGCGGTCGCGGCCAGGGCGAGCGCGACCGTACCGACCCACGCCACGCCGCGCCGTGAGAGCTGTGACAACGGATTCTCCTCGCGAAGGGGGCGCCCCCGCCCGAGGCGGGCGGGGAACGGCACCACCCTCGCCGATCGGTCGCCGCCCGGGCAACCCCTTGCCGGCAGGACGGAAAACGCCGCGGCGGGAGGTCCCCGCCGCGGCGTGTCGTCCGGTGTGGACCGCGCTCAGCCCTCGTGCGTGGCGACGATCTCGCGGATCTCCGCGTAGTGGCACGCCGACGGGTGGTCGGTGCGCGCCCGCGTGGTCAGCAGCGGCTCCTGCTCGGCGCACAGGTCCTGCGCCTTCCAGCAGCGCGTGCGGAACCGGCAGCCCGAGGGCGGGTTGGCCGGCGACGGCACGTCGCCGGTGAGCCGGATGATCTGCTTGTGCTCGCGCACGGTCGGGTCCGGCACCGGCACCGCCGACAGCAGCGCCTGCGTGTACGGGTGGGTCGGCCGCTCGTAGATCTCCTCGTCGGTGCCCAGCTCCACCAGCTTGCCCAGGTACATGACGCCGACCCGGTCCGACAGGTGCCGGACCACGGACAGGTCGTGGGCGATGAAGATGTACGCCAGCCCCAGTTCGTTCTGGAGCTTCTCCAGCAGGTTCATCACCTGCGCCTGGATGGAGACGTCCAGCGCCGACACCGGCTCGTCGCAGACGACGATCTCCGGCTTGAGCGCCAGCGCCCGGGCGATGCCGATGCGCTGCCGCTGGCCGCCGGAGAACTGGTGCGGGTACCGGTTGAGGTGCTCCGGGTTGAGCCCGACCAGCTCCAGCAGCTCCTGGACCTTCCGCCGCCGGCTGCCCTTGGGCGCCACCTCGGTGTGGATCTCGAACGGCTCCCCGATCAGGTCGCCGACGGTCATCCGCGGGTTGAGCGAGGTGTACGGGTCCTGCATGACGAGCTGGATCTGGCGGCGCATCCGCTTGAGCCCCCGGCCGCGCAGGGTGGAGATGTCCCTGCCCCGGTACCGGACCAGGCCGGAGGTCGGGCGCTCCAGGTTCATCAGCACCCGCGACAGCGTGGACTTGCCGCAGCCCGACTCCCCCACGATGCCCAGGGTCTCGCCCGCCCGCAGCGCGAAGGAGACGCCGTCGACGGCCTTGACCTGGCCGATCGTCTTCTTGAACAGGACGCCCTGGGTCACCGGGTAGTGCTTGACGACGTTGTCGACCTCAAGGATGTTCTCAGCCACGACTCACCATCTCCTCCGCGAAGTGGCACGCGCTCGCCCTGGTCGGGCCGACCTGGAGCAGCGGCGGGAGCTGCTGCGTACAGACCTGCTCGGCCCGCGGGCAGCGGGGGTGGAACGGGCACCCCGACGGGATCCGCATCAGGTTCGGCGGCAGGCCCTTGATCGTGCGCAGCTCCTGGCCCTTCTCGTCGATCCGCGGGATCGAGTTGATCAGGCCGATGGTGTACGGGTGCCCCGGGTTGGCGTACAGCTCGTGGACGTTGGCCTGCTCCACGATCCGCCCCGCGTACATCACCGCGATCCGGTCCGCGACGTCGGCGACGACGCCGAGGTCGTGGGTGATCAGGATCATGCCCATCTGGCGGTCGCGCTGGAGCTCGGCGAGCAGGTCCATGATCTGGGCCTGCACCGTCACGTCGAGCGCCGTGGTGGGCTCGTCGGCGATCAGCACCTCGGGGTCCAGCGCCAGCGACATCGCGATCATCACGCGCTGCCGCATACCGCCGGAGAACTGGTGCGGGTACTCGGTGACCCGCTGCTTCGCGTTCGGGATCTTGACCTGGTCGAGGATCTCGATCGCGCGCCTCTTGGCCTCGCCGCGGCTCAGGCCGCGCCGGATCCGGTACTGCTCGGCGATCTGGAAGCCGACGGTGAAGGTCGGGTTGAGCGCCGACAGGGCGTCCTGGAACACCATGGCGATGCCCTCGCCGCGGATCTTGCGGCGCTCCTCGGCGGACATCGCGAGCATGTCCCGGCCGTGGAACCGGATCGAGCCACCGGCCACCCGCCCGGGCGGCATGTCCAGGATGCCCATGATCGTCTGCGCGGTCACGGACTTGCCGGAGCCGGACTCGCCGAGCACCGCCAGTGTCTCGCCGGCCCGCACGTCGTAGGTGACGCCGTTGATGACCTTGGCGACGCCCTCCCGCGTGTGGAACTCGACGAACAGGTTTTCGACCTCCAGCAGCGGTCGGGAGGCGCCGGCACCGGCGGTGTAGCCGGGCTCGGAGACGGAGAGATTCGACAACCTGATCACCTACCGCAGCTTCGGGTCGAGGGCTTCGCGGATGGACTCGCCGAGCATCACGAACGCGAGCACCGCCGTGACGAGGAAGGCCGCCGGGAAGAACAGCCACCCCGGGACGTCCCGCAGGAACTGCTGGGCCTCGTTGATCATGATGCCCCAGGACATGGCCGGCGACTTCAGGCCGACGCCGAGGTACGACAGGGTCGCCTCCGCGCCGATGAAGGAGCCGATCAGGATCGTGGAGTACACCAGCATCGAGGCCAGGCAGTTCGGGATCACGTGCCGCAGCACGATGCGGAACGGGCTGGCGCCCAGCGCGCGGGCGGCCACGATGTAGTCGGCCTCCTTCACGCTCAGGACCGCCGACCGCATGATCCGCATGGACACCGGCCAGGACAGGACCATCAGCGACACCGCCACCAGCGCCTCGACCTTCAGCTTGCTGGGCGCGGAGCCCGGCGGGTTGAAGGTGAACAGGATCAGCAGGGCGCCCAGCAGGAACGGCAGGCCGAAGAACACGTCCGCGATGCGGGACAGCAGCCCGTCCACCCAGCCGCCGATGTAGCCGGAGACCACGCCGATGAACCCGCCGATCAGCACCGTGCCGAGCGTGGCGATGACCGACACCACGATGGAGGCCTGGGCGCCGTAGATGGTCCGGGCGTAGATGTCGCGGCCCTGGATGTCCCGGCCGAACCACGCGTCCTTCGACGGCCCCTGCAGGTTGTCGCGCAGCGAGCCCTGGTCGGGGTCGATGCTGGTGAACAGGCTCGGGAACGCGGCCATCACCAGGAACACCAGGATCAGGAACGCCGAGATCCAGAACATCGGCTTGCGCCGCAGCTCCGCCCAGACGTCCGCGAACTGGCCGCGGGGCTTGCCGGTGGCGGGGGCGGGGACGGGCGTCTCGGCGGTGTGCAGGCCGCCGGGCGCGACGCCGGGCCGTACCGCGGCCTCGACGTTCTCACCAGGGTCACTCATAGCGAATCCTCGGGTCCAGCGCTGCGTACAGCAGGTCGATCAGCAGATTCATGAACAGATAGACGAGGACGAGGATCACCACGACGGAGACGACGGTACCGCCCTCTTTGGTGACGATTGCCCGGTACGCCGTCCGCCCGATTCCGTTGATTTGGAAGATGCCTTCGGTGACGATCGCGCCGCCCATCAGCGCACCCAGGTCGGTACCGAGGTAGGTGACGACGGGAATCAGCGAATTGCGCAGCAGGTGGATGCCGACGACCCGGCGCATCGGCAGGCCCTTGGCGATGGCGGTGCGGACGTAGTCGGAGCGGCGGTTCTCGGCGATGCTCGTGCGGGCGAGCCGGGCGACGTACGCCAGCGAGATGCTGCCCAGGACGAACCCGGGGACGATCAGTTCGGAGAAGTTCGCCTCCGCGGAGACCGTCGGCCGGATCACGCCCAGCTTGACGCCGAGGAACCACTGGAGCAGGAAGCCGGTCACGAAGGTGGGCAGCGCCAGCAGGAACAGCGTCGAGACCAGGACCAGGTTGTCCAGGAAACCGTTGCGGCGCAGGCCGCTGAGCACGCCGGCGGTGAGGCCGATGAGTGCCTCGACCAGCAGCGCGACCACGGCGAGCTTGGCGGTGTTCGGGTACGCGGCGGCGATCAGCGCGCCCACGTCCTGCCCGCCGAAGGTCGTGCCGAAATCGCCCTGGAGCAGGTTCGACATGTACTTGAAGTACTGGACCGGGAGCGGCTGGTCGAGGGAGTACAGCTCGGTCATCTTGTCGATGTAGGCGTCGGGGCAGCGGCGTTCGCCGCACTTTCCGGCGAACGGATCACCCGGAACCGCCCAGACGAGCCAATAAATCAGAAAAGTCGTGCCGACAAACACGGGGATGAGTTGTAGAAGCCGTCGCAGGACGTAACGGCCCATCGTTCCTCCAACTGACCAGAAGCGAATTCCGGTTCGGCGGATGCGGTCTGTTCACGCAATTCCACGCGCCGGGAGTGGGTGCACTGGGTCCGGCCCACCTTAGCGGTGGACCGGACCCAGTGCCTAGAGGGTGTTACTTGAGTTCGACCGCGGAGATGTCCAACTCGCCCACGTGGTCGACCTTCACGTTCGCCAGCCGCGTCCCGAAACCGGCCTGGCTCTTGTACACGTAGACCGGCACCGACGGCACGTCGGCGTCAACGATCTTCAGGGCCTCGGCGAACTTGGCGTGCGCGCCTTCGAGGTCCTTGGCCGAGGTGCCCTCCTTGTACAGGGCGTCGACCTGCTTGTTGCTGTAGTCGCCGTCGTTCGACGAGCCGCCGGTCACGTACAGCGGGCCGACCCAGTTCTCGACGTCCGGGTAGTCCTGCTGCCACGCGGCGCGGTACGGGCCCTTCATCTTGCGCTCGTCGATCATCTGGCGGAAGACGGCGAACGTCGGGACGCCCTCGGCGCGGGCCTTGATGCCCAGGCCGTCGCGGACCGAGTTGGCCACGGCCTCCATCCACTCCTTGTGGCTGGAGTCGGCGTTGTAGTAGAAGACCATCTCGTCGGAGAACCCGCCGGCCTTCTCCAGCAGCTTCTTCGCCTCGGCCGTGTCGTACTTGCAGACCGAGCAGCTAGCGGACGGGTTGCCCGGGGTGCTCGGGTTGGCCCAGCTATCGGCCGGCGGCCGGCTACCGAAGAAGATCTTGTCCGAGATGAGCTGCCGGTCGATGGCCAGCGAGACGGCCTTGCGCAGGTCGGCGTTCTGGAACCGCTTGTCGTACAGCGGGAACGCGATGATGCCGTTGGTCGGGATGTTGGTCTCGATCGCGCGGTCCGGCAGGTCCGACTTCCACTTCTGGCCGGCGAGCGCCGAGATCGGCACCTGCTCCATGAAGTCGAGGTTGCCGGCCTGCAGGTCGGCGTAGGCCGCGGAGTCCTGCTGGTACAGCTTGACCGTGACGTCCTTGACCTTGACCTTGTCGTCCAGGCTGTAGTCGGCGAACCGGGTCAGCTTGACCTCGACGTTGTCCTGCCAGCTCACGAAGCTGACCGGGCCGTTGCCGACCGGCTTCTTGCCGAAGGCCGCCGTGTCCTTGAAGAACGACTCGGGCAGCGGCATGAAGGCGGCGTAACCGGTCTTGGTCGGCCAGATCGAGAACGGCGCGGAGAGGGTGACCTCGAAGTTCAGGTCGTCGACGACCTTGAGGCCCTTCATCTCCTTGGCCGTGGGCGTCGGGGCCTTCTTGGGGCCCTCGCCGTCGGGGTCCTCGCCGTGGACGTCCTTGTAGCCGTCGATCTCGTTGAAGAATGTGCCGTTCGGGGCACCGTTCGGCGAGTACGCCGCCCAGTTCCACGCGTCGACGAAGCTCTTGGCGTTGACCGGCGTGCCGTCGTGGAACTTCATCCCCGACTTGAGCTTGATCTTGTAGACCTTGGAGTCGGTCGTCTCCATCGACTCCGCGGCGAGCTTCTCCGGGTTGCCGCCGCCGGCCGGGTAGCGCATGAGACCACTGAACATGTAGTCAATGATCTTGCCGCCGCCAGTCTCGGTGGTCATGCCCGGGATCAGCGGGTTCTGCGGCTGTACGCCGTGCATGCTGATCGCGCCGTCGGCGGTCTTGGCGCTGTCGCCACTGCCGCCGTCCTTGTTGTCGCCGCAGCCGGCAGCCGCCGCGACGATAGCTACTGCGGCCAGACCGGCCGCGACATTACGTGGGGTGCTCCCGCGCATGCGAATGCCTCCTCAGGGGCGCTCACGTGGGGATGTGAGGTTGGTGACACTGTGCACTGAAATGTGTGGAACGTGAAGATGCTGTTATCAAGCCGATACGCGTTGCGGCGGCACCCCACGAACACGATTCGGAGCAGCGGCGTCACCCTACCGGGGGACACCGCTGGTACGGACACCGCCTCGACGCCACACCGCACAGCGTGACACCGGGCGCGTACGCACCTTGCCCAAGCCTCCCGCGCCGAATCCACCACGCCGCGGGACGACGGCGAATGGTTATCCGACCGCAATGAAGGAGGTGTCCGAAAATCGATGAAACAACCCACGTGCGGCCGCTTCGGCCGCACCGGTCCTCCCCGTCCGGCCCCCGTCCGCCGAATATGCTGGACCGACCGCGGTCCGACGTGACCGGCCCGCCGTGCCCGCCGGTCCCCGCGCCCGTGGACCGCCCGGGGCCGGCGGCGGCGCACCGGCGCACCACCCGAACCCTAGGAGCCTCCATGACCCAGCAGCCCGGCCGCCGCCCCGCGGGGCCGCCCGCCGACGGCCCGCTCGGCGCGCCCGCCGCCGAGGTCCTCCTCTCCGAACTCAGCCGGCACGACGGGCCCAAGACCGGCCTGCTCGTGGACGCCGAGCCGGGCACCCCCGTCCTGGACGCGGCCCTCGACGCCGTCCGCCCCGGCGACACCCTGACCCTGGTCGCGGGGGTCGCCGGCGCCGAGACCCTGCGCGACCACCTCGCCGGCCTGGGCTCCTGGCTCACCGCGCAGGTGCGGGTGGTGGACACCCTGGCCGAGGCCGACCCCGTGGACGTCCTGGTCGTGGGCCGGCCGCTGACCGCCGCGGCCGACGACGTGCGGGCGCAGGTCGACGGGTACGCCAAGTACCTGCGCGACGGCGGCGTGCTCGTCGCCGCGGCGCCGCTGTTCGGCGCCGCGGCCGGCGACGAACTCCAGCGCCTGGCCGTCCTGTTCGGCGTCGGCTCCGACCTGGTCCTGCGCAACCGGCCGCCGGTGCGCGTGCACCGGCTGCGCTGGACCGCCGCCGACCCGGCCACCGCCGACCGGCTCACCGCCGCCCGGCGCTCGTCCAGCGTCGCGCTGACCCGGCACATGCACATCGACTCCAACGGCGTGGCTGCCGCCGGCATCGCCGTCGGCGCGGCGGCGCTGCTGCGCGCGGTCCACCCGCGGTCGCGGGGCTGGCTGGTGCCGGCGCTGGCCGCCCCGGCCGTCGCCGCCTTCTTCCGGGACCCCGAGCGGGACCTGCCCGGCGACGAGGCCGCGGTCGTGGCCCCGGCCGACGGCAAGGTGCTGTCGGTCGAGCGGATCGTCGACGAGCGCTTCGGCGAGGCCGCCGAGTGGCTGCGGGTGGCCGTCTTCCTGTCGGTCCTCGACGTGCACGTCAACCGGTCGCCGGTGGCCGGCCGGGTCGCCGACTACTTCGTGGTCGACGGCGGGTACGCCAACGCGATGACCGCGGCTGCCGAGCACAACGTCGCCGCGTACACGGTGCTGGACACCGCCCGCGGGCGGGTGGTGGTCGCCCAGCGCACCGGCCTCATCGCCCGCCGGATCGTGCACCGGGCGCCGGTCGGCGCGCTGCTGGCCCGCGGCGAGCGGTTCGGGCTGATCCGGTTCGGCTCCCGCACCGACGTCTACCTGCCGGTCGACGGCGCGGACGCCGCGGTCGCCCCGGGCGACCGGGTGATCGGCGGTACCACGCCGGTCGCCCGCTGGCGGTGACCCGCCGCCCGCGCGGCGCCTGACCGACGTGAGGCCCCGGACCTGGCGGTCCGGGGCCTCACGCGCACGATGCGTACCGGTCAGCCGGCGTAGACGTCGCGCCGCCCGTCGCGGTGGCGCCACCACAGCAGGGGCCCGCTGCCCAGGTACCCGACGACGATCAGCGCGAAGGTCAGCCGGGCGTCGACGAACGCGCCGGCCAGCGGTACCAGCCACAGCCACGGCGGCAGCGCCGCCAACCGGGCGAGCTTGGCGTACGGGAAGCTGGAGACCATCGCGAAGGCGAGCAGCGCCACCCCGCCGACCATGGCGATGCCGGGGACGGGCAGGCCGATGAGCACGGCGACCGCCAGGACCGCGGCGGCCATCGTCGTGGGTACGCCGCTGAAGAACCGGCCGTCGCGCGGCGAGACGTTGAACCGGGCCAGCCGGATCGCCGCGCAGCCGACCACCAGCGCGCAGGCCACGGCCGCGGCCGCGGGCGGGACGTCCCCGGCGAGCGAGGCGTAGACGACGACCGGGGTGGCCAGGCCGAACGAGCACATGTCGGCCAGCGAGTCCATCTGGGCGCCGAAGGGGCTGGCCACCCCGAGCCGGCGGGCGAGCGCCCCGTCGAGCCCGTCGAAGGCCACGCAGGCGACCAGGAGCGCCGCCGCGACGCGCGGCTCGCCGTTCATGGCCAGGAAGATCGCGCCGAGGCCCAGCGCGAGGCTGGCCAGGGTGCAGGCGTTGACCAGGGCGAACTTGACCCGGCGGGCGGGCGTGCGGTCGCCGGGCAGCAGCGGTACCGGGCGCGGCCCGGTCGAGCCCTCCGCCGGGGGGGCGGCGACCGGCGGCGCGGCGTGCGCGATCCGGGTGGCCGCCTGGCGGGGCAGCAGGCCCATCGCGCCGCGGGTGCGCAGCAGGGTGCCGTTGCTGCCGTCGCGGCGGTGGGGCACGCGGCTCAGCAGGACCCGGCGGGCGAGGCTGCCGCCGCGCCGCAGTCCGCCGGACCAGCGGCGGTGGCCGCCCGGCCGCGGACTGTCGCCGGCCCGACGCCGACGCCACAGGTTTCTGCGCACGTAGTCCTCCATTGGCCTGCCCATCGGCACGGCGGTGGGCGAGTTCACGGTTTCCGGTACCGCTCCCCCGTCGCCCGGATCTGGTTCCGCCGGCGCCATGCGCTCCCGGCCCTCTCCACCCAGTACCCCGTCGGGCCGATCGTGTCGGCCTGTTTGGCGGAGTGCTTTCCGTCTCTGTGTGTCCCGCGGAGTGCCGCTGCCGCTGGCCGGCGGGCCTTCCGTCCGTGTCTGCGCACGTCCGTCGGTCTCCGTGTGGGCCGACGCGGCGCGCCGGAGGGCTCCGGCGCGGCTTACACCATTGCACAGCGGCGCCAGCTTGGCGATACCGCGTTACGGCGATCGGCCTCGGAAATCCGCCCGCATCGGCACACCGCGGACTACCATGCGCCGGCATTCGTCAGCTTTTTCCGGTCTTCTCCCCGCTGTCCGACTCCGCGCTCACCGCCACCCGGCCAGGCCGGCCTCCGCGGCCGGCGTCAGCGGCAGGCCGGCGAGCTGCGGCCGGTCCCACCAGCGCGCCTCGGCGGTCGACCCGCCGCGGTCCCGGACGTGGGCCGGCGTGGGCGCGTCCACGGCGACCCGGTACAGGACCTGCACGACGTGCCAGTCCAGCGCCCGGCCCTCGGGGCCGTGGGCGCGCGGCGTGTGCCGGTGCCGGACGTCCAGCAGCGCGGTCACCCGCCCGTCCTGCCCGGTCTCCTCGGTCAGCTCGCGCAGCACCGCCGCCGCGGGCTGCTCGCCGAAGTCGGTGCCGCCGCCGGGCAGGTGCCACCGGCCGGCGTACGGGTAGCCCGGGGCGTTGCGGGTCAGCAGGACGCGCCCCCGCGGGTCCGTGGCCAGCGCGTACGCGCTGAACCGCTGGCCCCGGCCCCCCGCGCGCGGCCGCGCCTCGGCGAGCCCCCCGGAGTACCGGGGCGCCGCCGCCGGCGGCTCCAGCCCCAGCAGCGACCGGGCGTGCCGGTCCACCGGCGCGCCGGCCAGCGCCTCGTCGTCGTACCAGCACAGCCCCGCGGGCGCGGGCCCGCCGCCGGGAGCCGGTGGCGCGCACACGCGGTAGGCGATGCCGTCGACGTGGACGGCCACCCCGTCCCCGGCCGTCACGGACGAAGCCACGCCGGCCAGGCCCGTCACGGCGACGGCCAGGCCGGCCTGCGCGGCGAGGCCGCGGACGACGGCGTCCCGCGGGTCCTCGCCGTGCCGCAGGTCGGCGCCGGGCAGCACCCGGACGTCGGCGCCGGGCCGGCGGACCAGCAGCACGCGGCCCCGGTCGTCCCGGCACACGCCGTACGCCGCGATCCTGCGCAACCGCTCCACCGGGCCACCGTACCGACGGCCGCGCTAGCGCAGGCCGGCGGCGTGGATCGCCTCGGCGGTGACCTCGGTGAGGTCGTCGTCGGTCAGCGCCGCGAGGTCGCCGGGGGCGAACCAGCGCACGTCGCACGTCGAGCCGCCGATGTCGGTGACCTTCAGCGGGGTGGGGTGGTCGACCTCGACGCGGTAGAAGGCGCGCACGCCGTGCCAGTCGATCGGGTACCCCTCCGGGCCGAGCGAGGCGGCGTCGCGGTGGCTGGCCACGCCCAGCAGGTCGACGAGGCGGCCCTGCTGCCCGGTCTCCTCGACCAGTTCGCGGATCAGCGCGTTGCCGGGCTGCTCGCCGTAGTCGGTGCCGCCGCCGGGCAGGTGCCAGCGGCCGCCGCCGGGGTAGCGGGGCGAGATCTGGGTCAGCAGCAGCCGGCCGGCCGGGTCGGTGGCGACGGCGTACGCGGCGAACCGCTGCGCGCGGTGCAGGCCGTCGGGGCCCGGCGAGGCGTAGAACGACGGGAAGTCGGGCGCCTCCTCGGGGCGCAGGTCCACCGGCCCCGGCGGCAGGTTGATGGCCGAGGCGGTGAACGGGCGCAGCGGCAGCAGCTCGGCGTCGGCCGGGGCGAGCCAGCGGGCCAGGTCGGTCGGCTGGCCGACACGGTCGCAGAGGGTGCCGCCGCGCACGGTGCCGGTGTAGATGAGCCGGTCGGTGTGGATGGTGATCCCGCGGTGCGGGAGGGCGCGCATGTCGGCGAGGACGTGCCGCAGGCCGGTCACCGTGATGGAGAGCCCGGTCTCCGCCGCGGTCTCCCGGACGACGGTGTGGATCGGGTCCTCCCCGTGGTCGACGGCACCTCCCGGTAACGACCAGACGCCGGGCGTCCCGGCGCGGGCCGAGGCCCGGACGAGGAGGTACCGGCCGTTGACGTCGGTGCACACGGCGTAGGCGGCGATGCGGCGAAGTGGCTCAAGCGCGGGGGTCACGCCGTGAATCCTCGCGCAGGGCCCACCCGGCACTGCCAGAAAGTGTCAGATTCCTGACAGTTGGTTCACCCGTACGGGGTCGGTCGTGTATGCGAGATCATTCCCATTCGATCGTGCCGGGCGGCTTGCTCGTCACGTCGAGGGTCACGCGGTTGACCTCGGCGACCTCGTTGGTGATCCGGGTCGAGATGCGCGCGACGACGTCGTAGGGCAGCCGGGACCAGTCGGCGGTCATCGCGTCCTCGCTGGACACCGGCCGCAGGACCACCGGGTGCCCGTACGTGCGCCCGTCGCCCTGCACGCCGACGCTGCGCACGTCGGCCAGCAGGACGACCGGGAACTGCCACACCTCGCGGTCCAGGCCGGCGGCCGTCAGCTCCTCGCGGGCGATGAGGTCGGCCGCGCGCAGGGTCGCCAGCCGCTCCTCGTCCACCGCGCCGATGATCCGGATGGCCAGGCCCGGGCCGGGGAACGGGTGCCGCCACACCATCGCCTCGGGCAGGCCCAGCTCCAGGCCCAGCGCGCGGACCTCGTCCTTGAACAGCGTCCGCAGCGGCTCGACCAGGGCGAACCGGAGGTCGTCGGGCAGCCCGCCGACGTTGTGGTGGCTCTTGATGTTGGCGGTGCCGGTGCCGCCGCCGGACTCCACGACGTCGGGGTAGAGCGTGCCCTGCACCAGGAACTCGACGTCCCGCTCGGCGTCGACCTCGCGGGCCGCGGCCTCGAAGACCCGGATGAACTCCCGCCCGATGATCTTGCGCTTCTCCTCCGGGTCGGTCACCCCGGCCAGCGCCCCGAGGAACCGCTCCCGGGCATCGACGACCTTGAGCCGGATGCCGGTGGCGGCGACGTAGTCGTTCTCGACCTGCTCCGCCTCGCCGGCCCGCAGCAGCCCGTGGTCCACGAAGACGCAGGTGAGCTGGTCGCCGACGGCCCGGTGGACCAGTGCCGCCGCGACGGCCGAGTCCACGCCGCCGGACAGGCCGCAGATCACCTGCCGGTCGCCGACCAGCGCGCGGACCGCGGCGACCTGCTCCTCGATGATGTTCGCCGGGGTCCAGGTGGGGGCCAGGCCCGCGATGTCGTACAGGAACCGCGTCAGCACCGTCTGGCCGTGCACGGTGTGCAGGACCTCCGGGTGGAACTGCACCCCGGCCCGCCGGCCGGCGACGTCCTCGAACACCGCCACCGGGGCGGCCGAGGACGCGGTGACGGCGAAGCCGGCCGGGGCCGCGGCGCAGGCGTCGCCGTGGCTCATCCACACCTCGAACTCCGGCGCCAGCTCCCGCAGCAGGACGCCCGGGTCGGCGGCCACCCGCAGCGGGGTGCGGCCGTACTCGCGGGTGCCGGTGTGGGCGACCTCGCCGCCGAGCGCGCGGGCCATCGCCTGGAAGCCGTAGCAGATGCCGAAGACCGGCACGCCCGCGTCGAACAGCTTCGGGTCCACCTGGGGGGCGCCCTCGGCGTACACCGAGGAGGGCCCGCCGGACAGGATGATCGCGGCCGGGTCGCGGGCGAGCATCTCGGCCACCGGCATCGAGTGCGGCACGATCTCGGAGTACACCCGGGCCTCGCGGACGCGGCGCGCGATCAGTTGCGCGTACTGCGCGCCGAAGTCGACCACCAGCACCGGCCGGGCGGCCCCCGGTACCGGTCGGACAGGAACAGGCGGCGGCGTACTCATGCCGTGCAGCTTACCGAGCGGCGGCGGTCCGCCCGCCACCGCTGCCGCCCGCCCCGCGACACGCGCGCGGGACCTCCCGGGATCGCGGATGATGTCCAATTTGTCCTACCCCGGTCGGCCGTCCCGTCGAGCCGTTCCGGGGATGGGGCGCCGCCGCGCCCCCGGCCCAGGATGGGGACTTCGATCCTGGGAGGGACCCATGCCCGACGCGCCGCAGCCCGACGACACCACGGAGTTCCCGCGGATCGTCGACGGCCCGCCGCGCCCCGCCGGCCCGGCGCGCGGCGTCGCCGCGGTCCCCGGCCCGCCGGTCGCGTCCGCCCACCCAGCCGCGCCGCCGGCCGCCACCGCACCGGGGGCCGCCGCGCCCGCCCCGGAGCCGGCCGCTTCCGCTTCTGAGCCGGCCGCTCCCGCTACCGAGCCGACCGCCTCCGCTTCTGAGCCGGCCGTCCCGAAGCCGACCGGCTCGGCGCCCGGCACCGCCGCGCCCGACGTCGCGCGCCCGCGGCGCAGGACGCGGCGGGCGCTCGTCCTCGCCCTGGCCGGTGTCGCCGCCCTCGCGGTGGCCGTCGGCGGCACCGCCGCGGTGCGGGGTGTGTCGCGGGGCGTCCTGCCGCGCTCCGACCTGCTCGGCGGCACCTCCGGCGCCGACCCGTCCCCGCCCGCGGCGACCCCGGGGCTGACCGGCCGGCAACTGCGCGGCCCCCTCAACATCCTCATCGCGGGCGTCGACCCGCGGCAGGGCCAGCCGAACTGGCGCCCCAACGCCGACGCCGTCCTGCTGCTGCACGTACCGCGGACCCTCGACGCCGCCTACCTCTACTCCCTGCCCCGGGACCTCGTCGTCACCGTCCCGGCGTTCGGCAAGGCCGGCTTCGGGGGTACCCGGACCAAGCTCACCCACGCGATGAGCTTCGGCAGCGTGGTCCCCGGCACAGCGCGCCCCGACCGGGCACAGGGCTTCCAACTGCTCGCCCGCACGGTCAGTGCCTACTCCGGCATCCCCCGCTTCGACGCCGGTGCCGTGCTGGACTTCGGCGGGTTCGTCAAGCTCGTGGACGCCGTCGGCGGCGTCGACCTGCGGGTCGACCAGAAGGTCACCTCGATCCACCGCCAGCCCGACGGCGCGCACCGCAGGCCCGGCGCCAGCAGCACCGGCTACGTCGGGCCGCAGATGACCTACCTGCCCGGCGTCCGGCACTTCGCCGGCTGGCAGGCGCTGGACTACGGGCGCCAGCGGTACGTGGCCGGCTCCGACTACACCCGGCAGAAGCACCAGCAGCAGCTCGTCCGCGCGATCCTCGCCAAGCTGGCGAAGCTGGGCGCCCACCGCGACCCCGTCCGGCTCGCCCGGGTCCTGGCGGCCGTCCGCGAGTCGCTGACCTACGACGGGCGCGGCCACGAGGTCCAGGACTTCGCGTACACGCTGCGCCGAATCCCGCCCGCGAAGCTGACCCTGGTCAGCCTGCCGGGCGCGGCGCTGGGGCGCGGCAACGCGTACCAGGGGGAGGCGCTGACGCCGGTGGCGACCGGGTTCCTGCGGGCGGTCCGCGCCGGGGCGGTGGCCCCGTACCTGGCGAAGAACCCCTCCCTCGTCCACTCCCGGTAGCCGCCCGCCCGGCGCGGCGGCGGGCGGGCGCGGCGCCGTACCCTCTCGGCATGTCCGTTCCCCCCTCCCCCGCGGCGGCCGTCCTGCCCCCCGACGAATGGCGGGACCTGTTCGTCGCGGAGCTCCAGCAGCTCGGCGTCCGCAACGACCGGGTCAGCGCGGCGCTGGCCGAGGCCGACGCCCGCCGGGCCGACGGGACCGACGACGGGCCGTTCGGCGACCCCCGCGCCGTCGCGCGCGCCGTCCACGCCAGGCTCGGCCGGGACGCCCTCGTGCCCGCCGCCCGGCAGATCGCCGCGGCGACGGCGCTGGCCGCGGTCGCCGCGCCCGGGGTCCTGCTCACCCTCGGCGCCGTGCGCGCCCTCGGCAAGGACACGCTGGCGCTGGTGACGCTCGGCCTGCCGGTGGGCACGCTGGGCGCGGCGCTGGGCGCGGCGCTGGGCACCGCGGTCGTGCGCCGGCTCGGCGGCCGGTACGGGTACCTGCCCAGCGTCCTGGCCGTGCTGCTGGCCGTGCCGCCGTACCTGCTGCTGACCCGCCCGCTGGCCACCGTGGCGCCGCTGCGGCTGCTGCTGCTGGGCGCGCTGCCGTTCCTCGCGCTGGCCGCGGCGACGGTGGCCCCGCGGCTCGTCGCCGGCCCGGTGACCGACCCGCGCACCGGGGCGGCGCTGCGCGCCTCGGTCGCCACCCTGCGCCAGCGGTGGGCCGCGGTGGCGGCCCTGCTCCTGCTCGTCGGCCTGGCCTACGCCCTCGCGGCCCGCTGACGGCCCGCCCGGTCGGGTGGTCAGCCGCGGTCGTCAGCCCGCGGTCGGGCTCGGGGGCCGGGTGGTGCCGTACAGCCAGGCGTCGAACAGGGGGCGCAGGCTGCGGCCGGCGGTCCGCTCGGCCAGCGCGACGAAGTCGGCCGTCGTGGCGTTGCCGTCCTTCTTCGCGGCCGTCCACTCCCTGAGCAGGCGGAAGAAGGCGGCGTCGCCGACGGTCACCCGCAGCGCGTGCAGGGTCATGGCGCCACGCTGGTACACCGACTCGTCGAACAGCCGCTCGGCGCCCGGGCGCCCCGGCGGCAGCGACCACAGCGTGGCCGGCGCGCGGCGGTACCGGTCGGCGAACTCGGCGGCGGCGGTCCGCACGCCGCGCTCCTGCGACCACAGCCACTCGGCGTAGGTGGCGCAGCCCTCGTTCAGCCAGATGTCCTCCCAGCGGGCCAGGGAGACGCTGTCCCCGCACCACTGGTGCGCCAGCTCGTGGGCGACCACGTCCTCGGCCGGCTCGGTGGCGCCGAAGAACGTCGGCCCGTACACCGGCCGGCTCTGCGTCTCCAGCGCGTACCGGATCCGGTCGTCGGCGACCACCACCCCGCCGTACGCCGACACCGGGTACGGCCCGAGCACCGTCTCCAGGTAGTCGGCGATCCGGGTGGTCCGCGCCATCGCCCGGCTGGCGACCCCCTCGGCCGGCAGGGACGCCGCGACGGCCGTGACGACCGGGCGCCCCTTGTGCGTGCCGCGCGCCACCCGGTACCGGCCGATGACGGCGGTCGCCAGGTAGCTGGCCATCGGGGTGTCCTCGGCCCAGGTCCACGTCGTCCAGCCCCCGGCGGTCACCTCGGGCGCCGGTACGCCGTTGGCCAGCGCGACCAGCCCGGCCGGGACGGTCAGCGCGAACCGGTAGGTCGCCTTGTCCGACGGGTGGTCGTTGACGGGGAACCAGGTCGAGGCGGACTCCGGCTGCCCCATCGCCACGGCGCCGTCGGCGGTGTGCAGCCAGCCGCCGCTGCCCAGGGCCTGGTTCTCCTTCTGCCGGGGCCGGCCCCGGTACGTGGTCGCCACGGTGAACTCCGCGCCGGCGGCCAGGGGCGCCGCCGGGGTGACCACGAGTTCGTCGTCGGTGCGCGCGGCGCGGGCCGGGCGGCCGTCGACGGTGACCTTGTCGACGACGAGGCCGGCGAGGTCGAGGTGGAAGCTCAGCAGCGCCGACGTGGCGCGGGCGCGCATCGTCGTCGTCGCGGTGAGGGTGTCGTTCGTCGGCTGGAAGCGGGCGGTGACCGCGTAGCTCAGCGCGTCGTAGCCGCCGTTGCCGTAGCCGGGGAAGTACGGGTCGCCGATGCCGGCGGCGCCGGCCGCGGGCGCCCCGCCGCCGGACGCGCTCGGCGAGGGGGTGCCGAGCCACTTCGCCGGCCCCTCGCCGTCGCCGCACCCGCCGAGCAGCAGGCCGGCGGCGAGACAGGCCGCCGCGCTCCGCCACGCCGGGGCACCGCTTGCTCTCCGTACCGCTGCACTCACTCATCCACGATAGACCTCGGGCCCGGGTCCCCCGACCCCGGGCAGCGCCCTCAGCGGTCGAGGACCAGGCCGACCTTCTGGAACTCCTTGACGTCCTTGAACCCGCACTTGGCCATCGCCCGGCGCAGGCCGCCGAACAGGTTCAGCGCGCCGTCGGCCCGGTCGGCCGGGCCGTGCAGCAGCGCCTCCAGCGTGCCCAGCGGCGCCGCGGCGGCGGCGAAGCTGCCGCGGGGCAGCTTCGGGTGGCTGGCGGCGGAGTGCCACCACGCGCCGCCGGCCGGGGCGCCCTGGGCGCGGGCCAGGGCGCTGCCCAGCATCACGGCGTCGGCGCCGCAGGCGATGGCCTTGGCGATGTCGCCGGAGGTGTGGATGTCGCCGTCGGCGATGAGGTGGACGTACCGGCCGCCGGTCTCGTCCAGGTAGTCGCGGCGGGCGGCGGCCGCGTCGGCGACCGCCGTGGCCATCGGCACCCGGATGCCCAGCACGGTGTCCGTCGTGGACGAGCCGTCGGCGCCGGTGCCCACGATGACGCCGGCCGCGCCGGTCCGCATCAGGTGCAGCGCGGTCTTGTAGTCGATGCAGCCGCCGACGAGGACGGGCACGTCCAGGTCCGCGATGAAGTCCTTGAGGTTCAGCGGCTCGTCCGTGCTGGAGACGTGCTCGGCGGAGACGATCGTGCCCTGGATGACCAGCAGGTCCACGCCGGCGTCGAGGACCACGGGCGCCAGCGCGAGCGTGTGCTGCGGCGAGACCCGCACCGCCACGGTCACGCCCGCGTCGCGCATCGACTTGACCCGGGTGGCGATGAGGTCGGGCAGGATCGGCGCCGCGTACGCCGCCTGGAGCCGCCCGGTCGCCGCCGCGCCGGCCGGCTGCGCGGCGATCTCGGCCAGCAGGGCCTCCGGCTCGCTGTGCCGGGTCCACAGGCCCTCGGCGTTGAGGACCCCCAGGCCGCCGGCCGCCCCGAGGGCCACGGCGGTCTCCGGGCTCATCGTCGCGTCGGACGGGTGGGCCACGCACGGGATGCGGAACGGGTACGCGTCCAACTGCCAGGCCGTGGACACGTCGTCCACGTCGCGGGTGCGGCGGCTGGGGACGATCGCCACCTCGTCCAGGTGGTACCCCCGCCGGGCGGTCTTGCCCAGGCCGATCTCGACCACGTCACGCATCGCTTCTGTACTCCTTGCCGCCCCGCCTCAGCGGGAGTGGTAGTTCGGGGCCTCGACCGTCATCTGGATGTCGTGCGGGTGGCTCTCCTTGAGCCCGGCCGCGGTGATCCGCACCAGCCGGCCGCGCTCCTGGAGGGCGGCGACGGTGTCGGCGCCGCAGTAGAACATGGCCTGGCGGACGCCGCCGACGAGCTGGTGGGCGACCGCCGACAGCGGGCCGCGGTACGGCACCTGACCCTCGATGCCCTCGGGGATGATCTTGTCGGCGTCGGTGACGTCGGCCTGGAAGTACCGGTCCTTGGAGTAGGACTGGGCGGCGGCGCCGCGGGCGGCCATGGCGCCGAGCGAGCCCATGCCGCGGTACGACTTGAACTGCTTGCCGTTCATGAAGATCAGGTCGCCCGGGCTCTCCTCGCAGCCGGCGAACAGCCCGCCGAGCATGACGCTCTGCGCGCCCGCGACCAGCGCCTTGGCGATGTCGCCGGAGTACTGGATGCCGCCGTCGGCGATCACCGGCACGCCGGCCGGGCCGCAGGCGCGCGCCGCGTCCATGATCGCCGTGATCTGCGGTACCCCGACGCCCGCGACGATCCGGGTGGTGCAGATCGCGCCCGGGCCGACGCCGACCTTGACCGCGTCCGCGCCGGCCTCGACCAGTGCTCGCGCGCCCGCGTACGTGGCGACGTTGCCGCCGACGATGTCGACGCCCGACTCCTTCTTCAGCCGCGCGATCAGCTCCGGTACCGCCCGGTTGTGCCCGTGGGCGGTGTCGACCATGACCACGTCGACGCCGGCCTCGATCAACGCTCTGGCCCGCTTGTACCCGTCCTCGCCCACGCCGACCGCGGCCGCGACCCGCAGCCGGCCCGCGTCGTCCTTGGCGGCGAGCGGGAACTGCTCGCTCTTGGTGAAGTCCTTGACGGTGATCAGCCCGCGCAGGACCCCGGCGCCGTCGACGAGCGGCAGCTTCTCGATCTTGTGCTGGCGCAGCAGCGCCAGCGCGTCCTCCTTGCCGACGCCGACCGGCGCGGTGACCAGCGGCATCGCCGTCATCACGTCGCGCACGCAGGTCTCCATGTCGGTGACGAAGCGCATGTCCCGGTTGGTGACGATGCCCAGCAGCGTGCCGTCCGGGCCGGTCACCGGTACGCCGGAGATGCGGAACCGGCCGCACAGGGCGTCCACCGCGCGCAGGGTGTCGTCCGGGCTGCAGGTGATCGGGTTGGTGATCATGCCCGACTCGGACCGCTTCACCAGGTCGACCTGGTTGGCCTGCTCCTCCACCGACAGGTTGCGGTGCAGTACCCCGATGCCGCCCTGGCGGGCCATCGCGATCGCCATCCGCGCCTCGGTGACGGTGTCCATGGCGCTGGAGGCCAGCGGGATGTTCAGCGCGACGTGGCGGGTGAGGCGCGTCGCGGTCGTCACCTGGCTGGGGATCAGGTCCGACTCCGCCGGTACCAGCAGCACGTCGTCGAACGTCAGGCCGAGCGGCGGCACGGCGGCGGCGGGGACCTCGTTGGTCGGTGGCACAGGCGGTTCCTCCGGGGCGCGGAAATGGCCGGTGGACTGCCCGCCGCCGGCCGCCCCGGGCCGGCGGGTCCGGGAATCGGGCCGGGCGTGGCGGGCCGAGCGGGCGGGCCGAGCGTGGCGGGCCGGGCGTCCGGGGCGGGTCCCGGGCGCGGCCGGTCCGGTCCGGCGCGGCTGAGGGGCTCATGGTACCCGCGCCGCGGCACCGCCCGCGCAGCCGGTGACCCAGCCCACGCCCGGGGGCGACCGGCCGCCCGACCCGCCTCCCGACCTGCCCCGGGGGTGCCGGCCGGGGCCGCCCCCGCACCCGTCGGTGGTCCCCGCGAACGCCCGCGGCGGGCTACCGTGAGGACGTGCATGACGAGCCGATCGACCCGTTCAGCGGCGACCCTGCCGACCCGTCCGCGAGCCTGGACGAGCCGGCCGACGACGGCAGCGGCACCCCGCTGTCCGAGCCCGAGCGGCGCGACGTCCTGGAGGATCTGGCCGACCTGGAGATCTACCAGGCGCTGCTGGAGCCGGGCGGCATCCGCGGTCTCGTCATCGAGTGCGAGGACTGCCGGGAGCCCCACTACTTCGACTGGGACCTGCTGCGCGGCAACCTGCGCCACCTGCTCGACGCCGGCCGCCCCCGGGTCCACGAGCCGGCGTACGACCCTGACCCGGAGAACTACGTGACGTGGGAGTACGCCCGCGGCTACGCCGACGGCGTGCACGACGCCCTAGGCGACGCCGACGACGAACCGGAGGCCGCTCCCCCGGGCTGACCACCGGCCTGGCCGGCGCCGCGAGGCCGGCGCGGGGTAGGCGCAGAGACGGGAGGGCTCCCGGGGTCGTGACCCCGGGAGCCCTCCCGTCGTCGCATCCGGCGCGCCATCCCCTGCGGCCGGTACTCTCGCCCGCCCTCAGACCACCAGGCCCGCGCGGAAGCCGGCGGCGACGGCGTGGGCGCGGTCGCGCGCCCCCAGCTTGCGGAACAACCGCCGGGCGTGGGTCTTCACGGTGTCCTCGGACACGAACAGCTCCCGGCCGATCTCCGCGTTGCTCTTGCCGTCCGCCATCCCGCGCAGCACCTGCATCTCGCGCTCGGTGAGCACGACCCGCCGCGCCGCCGGCATCCCGGCGCCGTAGTCGCCGACCCCGCGGGCGGCCATCCGGGCCGCCTCCGCCGGGTCGCCGAAGTCCCGCTGGCTGGGTACCGGCGAACCGGGCACCCGCAGGCCGGCAGGGTCCGCCACCAGTTCGGCACCGGCCGCGCGGGCCTCCGCCGGACTCAGCGGCGCGCCCTTGCGACCGACCGGCGCGCCGAACCGCGAGGGCGCGTTCGCCCCGCGCATGGCGGCGGTGGCCGGCACCGGGGCCCCGGCGACGGGGCCGGCGGCGCGGGCGGGCATGCCGAGCAGCAGGACCGCCTTGGCGACGGTACTGACAAGATCTTCGGTGCCGCGGATCAGGGCCCGGGCCCCGGCCGCGACGGCTGCCGCGGCCACCCGCGGGTCTTCGGCGCCGAAGAGCACCAGCATCGCCCCGGGCGCGCGGGCTAGGACCCGCCGGGTGAAGCCGACGGTGTCGGATCTGGTGACGGCGACATCAGCCAGGATCACGTCGGCCGGCCGCTCGGCGAGCCGGGCGATGACCTCAGTCTCCGACATGGCGGTCCGTACCTGCGCCGAGAGCCCGAGGCGGGCGGCGCAGGTGGCCACCGCCTGAGCTGCGGGCGACGACCGGACGCACACGAGGACGCTACGCACTGATTTTTCCCCTCTCCTCTATGGAGGAGACCACGCGTTCGTTTGATCATTACGTGCTTTTGAGGGAAACAAGTGGAAAGTTCCGAAAGGTCTCCTATCGGACTTTCACTCGTTTACGGCGCTGCGCGCACACGGGTGTATGAACTTGCGCCCCCGGGTACATCAACGACGCTCAGGCCCAAACGCCTACGGGCGAGTTCGTCGTACCGCGGGTTCCGCGCGGAAGGAGTACCTAAATGTCTGATGTGCGCAGATTGCCCCGTCCAGTCACCGAGGTGTGGGACTGGCAGCGCAACGGACTGTGTCGCGGACGGGACAGCGCGCAGTTCTTCCATCCCGAGGGCGAGCGCGGCCACGCCCGCCGCCGCCGGGAGGAGAACGCGAAGGCGATCTGCGCCGGGTGTCCGGTCCGGCGGGAGTGCCTCCGGCACGCCCTCGCCGTCCGCGAGCCGTACGGCATCTGGGGCGGGCTCGGCGAGTCCGACCGCCACCGCCTCCAGGCCGTGGCCTCCTGACGTAGCCCTCAGACCCCGGCCTCCGGAGTCGGCCTCGACCCCCCTGTGGGTCCGCCGGCCCGCGGCCGGGGGCGCGGCGTCTCTCCGCCGTCGGGGGCTCGCACCGGCTGCGCACACGCGGAAGCCCCGCGGCGCGCGCCGCGGGGCTTCCGGCTTGCCAGGTCGGGCCAGGTGGTACCGGTCAGGCCCGGGAGGTGGAGCGGAGATCAGTGCGCGTGGCCGTGGCCCCCGTGGCCGTGGCCCGCCGCCGGGGCGGCCGGCGCGGCCGGCTTCTCGACGACCAGGCTCTCGGTGGTCAGCAGGAGGCCGGCGATCGACGCGGCGTTGCTGACCGCGTTGCGGGTCACCTTCACCGGGTCCACGATGCCCGCGGCCGCCAGGTCGACGTACTCGCCCGTAGCCGCGTCCAGCCCGTGACCCCAGTCGCCGCCGCGCACCCGCTCGACGACGACGTAGCCGTCGTGGCCGGCGTTCTGCGCGATCCACCGGACCGGCTCCACGAGGGACGACCGGACGATCGACGCGCCCACCGACTCCTCGCCGTCGAGCTTGAGGTCGTCCAGCACCGCGGTGACCTGCGCCAGCGCGACGCCGCCACCGGGTACGGTGCCCTCCTCGACGGCCGCCCGGGTCGCCGCGATGGCGTCCTCGATGCGGTGCTTGCGCTCCTTCATCTCGACCTCGGTGGCCGCGCCGACCTTGATCACGGCCACGCCGCCGGAGAGCTTGGCCAGGCGCTCGCCGAGCTTCTCGCGGTCCCAGTCCGAATCGGAGGACTCCATCTCCTTGCGGATCTGGGCCACCCGGTCGGCGACGGCGTCGGCGCCGCCGGCACCGTCCACGATGGTGGTGTTCTCCTTGTCGACCACGACGCGCCGGGCGCGGCCCAGCACCTCCAGGCCCACGGACTCCAGCTTGTAGCCCAGCTCGCCGGCCACGACCTCGCCGCCGGTGAGGATCGCCAGGTCCTGGAGCATCGCCTTGCGGCGGTCGCCGAAGCCCGGCGCCTTCACGGCGCAGACCTTGAAGGTCTTGCGCATCGCGTTGACCACCAGGGTGGCCAGCGCCTGGCCCTCCACGTCCTCGGCGACGACCAGCAGCGGCTTGCCGGCGTTGATGACCTTCTCCAGCAGCGGCAGGATCTCCTCCACCGACGAGATCTTCGAGGTGGTGATGAGGAGGTACGCGTCCTCCAGCACCGCCTCGCCGGCCTCGGCGTCGGTGGCGAACTGCGGCGAGATGAAGCCCTTGTCGAACTGCATGCCCTCGGTGACGGCCAGCTCCGTGGCCAGGGTCGAGCCCTCCTCGACGGTGATGACACCGTCGCGGCCGACCTTCTCCATCGCCTCGGCGATCAGCGCGCCGATCGTGGCGTCCTGCGCCGACACCGTCGCCACGCTGGCGATCCGGGCGGCGCTGTCCACCGGTACGGCCTTGTCGAGCAGGGCGGCCGAGACGGCCTCCACGGCCTGCTCCATGCCGCGCTTGAGGCCCATCGGGTTGGTGCCCGCGGCCACGTTGCGCAGGCCCTCGCGGACCATGGCCTGGGCCAGGACGGTCGCGGTGGTGGTGCCGTCGCCCGCCACGTCGTTGGTCTTGGTCGCCACCTCCTTGACGAGCTGGGCGCCGAGGTTGGCGTACGGGTTGTCGAGCTCGATCTCCTTGGCGATGGTCACGCCGTCGTTGGTGATCGTCGGGGCACCGAACTTCTTGTCCAGGACGACGTTGCGGCCCTTGGGGCCGAGCGTCACCTTGACGGCGTCGGCGAGCGCGTTCACGCCGTGTTCGAGCTGGTGCCGGGCGGCGTCGGAGAAGCTCAGGATCTTCGCCATGAATGTCCCTCTCTACGCAGTGAAGCCCCGGGCAGGCGCGAGCACACCCGGGGCGTCAGCTGGGTCGAACTACTTCTCGATGACCGCGAGGACGTCGCGCGCGGAGAGGACCAGGTACTCCTCGCCCGCGTACTTGACCTCGGTGCCGCCGTACTTCGAGTAGAGGACGGTCTCGCCGACCTTGACGTCGACGGGGATCCGGTTGCCCTTGTCGTCGACGCGCCCCGGACCGACAGCGAGGACGGTGCCCTCCTGCGGCTTCTCCTTGGCGGTGTCGGGGATGACGATGCCCGAGGCGGTGGTCGTCTCGGCCTCGTTCGCCTGGACCACGATGCGGTCCTCGAGCGGCTTGATCGCAACCTTCGTCGCGGTAGTCACAGGAATACCCTCCTGGGGCACATCGGTACGTCGCACATGATCGCCACACAGGCGGGGCCGTCGTCGCGGGTGCCGGCTCGCCTGGCGTCCGGTGAGCGGAACTGCTCGCGGAAAGTGCCCGCGGGAAGTCCAGCGTTGGCACCCTCAAGGTGAGAGTGCTAATCGCACGTTAGGCCGCCGGCTGGCACTCCGTCAAGGAGAGTGCCAATCCGCCACCCCCCTGAGTCACGGCCCGGAGGCCGACAAGGCCGGATTCCGGCGCGCCCGCCGGCCCGCTGAGGCACCCTGAACAGGTCAGCGACGGCGGAAGGGGCTGGTATGCACGCGACCATCGGTGACCGGATTCACGTACACAGCAACGCGGTCGGCGCCGCCGACCGGGTCGGCGAGATCGTCGAGGTGCGCGGGCGCGACGGCACCCCGCCGTACCGGGTGCGCTACTCCGACGGGCACGAGAGCCTGCTCTACCCCGGGCCGGACTGCGTGATCGAGCCGCCAGCCCGCGCCTGAGGCACCGGGCGGGGCCGGCCGACCGTGACGCCGCGGCCACAATAGGGCGATGGACCTCGAACTGGTCGACGCGCTGCGCGGCCCGGCGGGCGCCGACGCGCTCGCGGCCGCCGCGGCGCTGGCCGACCGCGACCCGCTGTCCGCCGCCGCCGCGATGCGGGCCGCCGGCCACCCGCCGGCCCTGGCCGCCGCCGCCCTGACCCAGGCGGACCTGCGCCGCCGCGCGGCCGGCAAGTTCGGCCCCGACGCCGGCCGGCTGCTGTACACCCGGGCCGGGCTCGAACAGGCCACCCGGCGGGTGGTGGCCGACCGGCGCGCCGCCCGGCTGGCCGCCGACGGCGTGCGGCGGCTCGCCGACCTCGGCTGCGGGCTCGGCGCCGACGCGCTCGCGGCCGCCCGCGCGGGAATCGCCGTCCTCGCCGTGGAGGCCGACCCCGCCACCGCCGCGCTGGCCCGCCACAACGCCGCCGCGCTCGGCCTCGCCGGCGCGGTGGAGGTGCGCTGCGCCGACGCCACGGCCGTCGACCTCGCCGGGTGCGACGCCGCCTTCTGCGACCCCGCGCGCCGGGCCGGCGGGCGGCGGGTGCACGACCCCCGGGCCGGCAGCCCGCCGTGGGGGTTCGTGACCGCGCTCGCCGACCGGGTGCCGCGGACCGTCCTCAAGCTCGCCCCCGGCGTGGACCACGACCTGCTGCCGCCGGGCGCGGAGGGCGAGTGGGTGAGCGTCGGCGGGGACCTGGTGGAGGCGGCGGTGTGGTGCGGCCCGCTGGCGCGGGTGCCGCGCCGGGCCACCCTGCTGCCCCGCGACGGCGGCGGGGCGGTGCCCGCCCTGACCGGCAGCGGCGCGCGGACGGCGCCGGTCGGGGCGGTGGGGCGGTACGTGTACGACCCGGACCCGGCCGTCGTCCGCGCGCACCTGGTGGCGGAGTTCGCCGACACGGTGGGCGGGCGGCTGGCCGACCCGCGGATCGCGTACGTGCACACCGACTCCGCCCGGCACACCCCGTACGCCCGCCGGATCGCCGTCACCGACGTGCTGCCGGTGGCGCTCAAGCGGCTGCGCGCGACGCTGCGCGACCGCGGGATCGGCCAGTTGGAGATCATGAAACGCGGCTCGCCGCTGGACCCGCACACGCTGCGCCGGCAGCTCCGCCTGGCCGGCCCGCACGCCGCGACCCTCATCCTGACCCGTGTCGACGAGGCCCCCACCGCCCTGCTCGGCCACCCGGGCTGACCGCCCGCGCCAGGCCGGCCCGGGCGCCGGTCAGCGGTCGATGGGCGTGAAGTCCCAGGAGTGCGGGGCGCGGGCGACCCACCCGGCGGGCGGGTCGGGCAGCCCGACCGGCTCCCCGTGCCAGCGGCTGAGGACCACGAACCGGTGGTCGGCGGAGGCGAAGACCTCGCTGCCGGCGTGCAGCGGCGCGCCCTCGACCGAGGGCAGCGCGGTGCCGGTGAGCCACTCCAGGACGGCGGCGGCGTGCATGGGGTACGCCCGCACCTCCCACATCCGCACGATCACGACTGCCTCCGCATGACGATCGCGTCGGTGTTGCTCGGCTGGTAGTAGCCGCGGCGCACGCCGACGGCGGCGAACCCGTACCGGTCGTAGAGCCGCTGGGCCGGGCCGTTGTCGGCGGCGACCTCCAGCATCACCACCGGCGCGCCGGCCGCCGCGGCGTGCGCGAGCAGCGCCTCCAGCAGCGCGCGCCCCGTCCCGCGACGCTGGCCCGCGCGCCCGACGGCGATGTTCTGCACCCACGCCTCGCCCGGGGACAGGGCCAGCCCGGCGTACCCGCGCAGCGCGCCGTCGGCGTCGAGCGCGGCGAGGTAGTGGTGGCCGGCGGCCAGCTCGCCCCAGAACATCGCGGCCGTCCAGCGCTCCGGCCCGAACAGGTCCGCCTCGATCGCCAGGACCGCGTCGAGGTGCCACCAGCGCAGCCGGGTCAGGCCCACGGCCGCGCCGGCACCGACCGGGTGCGGCGGCGCGGGCGCGTTCACCGGCGGACCGGCTTGCGGGCGGCCGCGGCCACGGCGTCGGGCCGGCGCAGGTACCGCGGGGTCAGCGCCTCCCCGGGCGCCCCGGCGCGGATCCGGTCCGCGGCGAGCGCCGCCAGCGACGCCACCGCGGGGTACGTCGGCTCCGCCGCCGGCAGGCCCAGCACCTCGGCGTACCGCGCGGCGCCCTCGCCGACGGCCACCGCCACGCCGTGCGCGGCGACCGCGTCGCGCACCTCGGCCGCGGCGGGCGCGGCGACGGCCGGCGGCGTCAGGGGCCGGCCGTCGGCGTAGGCCGCCCAGTAGATCTCGCGGCGGCGCGCGTCGGTGGCCGCCAGGACCCGGCCGAGGCCGGCGGCGGCGTGGCCCAGCGCGTCGAGCGTCCCGACGCCGTACGTGGGCAGGCCCAGCGCCTGGGCGAAGGCGGCGGCGGTCACCAGCCCCACGCGCAGGCTGGTGTACGGCCCTGGGCCGACCCCGGCGACCACGGCGGCCAGGTCGCCGCGCGCGACCCCGGCCTCGGCCAGCGCCGCGGCGACGTGCGGGGCGAGCAGCTCGCCGTGCGCGCGGGCGTCCACGGTGACCCGGGCGGCGCACACCTCGACCCCGGCGGCGGCGACCCGGACGATCCCGGCGGTGACGGCGGGCGTACCGGAGTCCAGGACTAGTGCGAACACGCCGCGAGCTTAGCCGGCCGCCGCGTGCCGGCCGCGCCGCCACCCGCCGCGCCGCGAGCCGGTCCGGCACCGGCGCGAACCGGGCCCCGGCCCGCCGGGGACCGCCCGGTCACCAGTCGATCGGCGGCAGCCCCGCGTCGGCCAGCGCCTTGTTGGCCTGGCTGAACGGGCGGGAGCCGGCGAAGCCGCGCGGGTTGAGCGGGCTCGGGTGGCCGGCCTCCAGGACCACGTGCGCGGGGTTGGCGACCAGCTCCGCCTTGCGCCGGGCGTACCCGCCCCAGAGCAGGAACACCACCCGGTGGTCGCGGGCGTCCAGCGCGCGGATGGTGGCGTCGGTGAAGACCTCCCAGCCGTGGCCGGCGTGTGAGCCGGCCTCGCCGGCCCGGACCGTGAGGACCGAGTTGAGCAGCAGGACGCCCTGGCGCGCCCAGTGCGTCAGGTCGCCGCTCGCGCGCGGGGGCAGCCGCGGCGGGGGCGGCGGGAGTCCCGGCAGCGTGGCCGACGGGTCCGGGGCGGCGGGGCCGACGCCGAGGTCCTCGGCCAGCTCCTTGAAGACGTTGCGCAGCGACGGCGGCACCCGCACACCCGGCGGCACGCTGAAGCTCAGGCCGTGCGCCTGGCCGGCGCCGTGGTACGGGTCCTGGCCCAGGATCACCGCCCGGCACTCGCGCAGCGGGCAGAGCCGGTACGCGGCGAACAGGTCGTCCAGGGGCGGGTACACCGTGTGCGTCGCGTACTCGGTGGTGACGAACCCCGCCAGCGCCGCCGTGGCGTCGGCGTCGATCAGGGGCGTGACCGCGCCGCGCCAGTCCTCGGGCAGCCGCCCGAGCAGGTCGATGCTCACGCCGCGGCCGCCCGCCGCGCCCAGTCCCCGCCCCGGGCGTACAGCGCCACCGCGCGGCTGTCGTCGGGCCGCCGCTCCAGCCGCACGTGCAGGTGCGCCTCGGCGAGCCGCTCGACCATCCCCTCACCCCATTCGACGACGGTCACCGACTCCTCCAGCGAGGCGTCCAGGTCCAGGGCGTCGATCTCGCCGACGGGGTCCGCGGTGCCGCCGAGCCGGTACGCGTCCACGTGGACCAGCGCGGGCGCGCCCGGGTGCACGCGCGCGATCACGAACGTCGGCGAGGTGACCGGCCCGGCCACGCCCAGCCCCGCCCCGATGCCCTGCGCCAGCGCCGTCTTGCCCGCGCCCAGCGGCCCGGACAGCAGGATCAGGTCGCCGGGCCGGGCCACGGCGGCCAGCCGCGCGCCGAACGCCCGGGTCTCCTCCACGGTCGCGCAGCGCACCTCGACCACCGGGCCCGCCGCGTCCGGCCGCGCCGCCGCGCCGGTCACGCGTCGCCGCCGGGCATGACGCGGTCCAGGAAGGCGAGCAGGGCCGCGTCGACCTCGTCGGGGTGCTCCAGCATGACGACGTGGCCGCTGTCGGGCACGGTGACCAGCGCGGCGTCGGGGAGGTGCTGCACGATCTCCTCGGAGTGCTCCGGTGGGGTGATCACGTCGCGGCCGCCGACGATGACCAGGGTGGGTACGTCGCGCAGCGCGGCCAGCGCGGGGTGCCGCGCGTGCGTGCCCAGGGTACGCAGGTAGCGGGCCACGGTCTCGGCGGAGGTCCGCGCGTTCATCCGCTCCACGTACGACACCAGGGCCGGGCTCGGCGCCGGCCCGCCGAAGCCGTACCGGCGGGTGAGCAGGTACGCGAGGTCGGCCGACGCGCGCCGGGCCTGGTCGATCACGGGACCGGTCAGCCGGGCGCCGTGGTGCACCAGCGGCAGCAGCGGCCGGGCGAACCGCGCCGCCAGCGTCGGCAGCCCGATCCGCGCGCCGCCCAGCACGCTGCCGGAGGTCGACATCAGCACGACCCCGGCGACCCGGCCGGTGAACAGGTCCGGGTGCCGCTCGGCGAGCGCCATCACCGCCATGCCGCCCATCGAGTGGCCGACCAGCACCACCGGCCCGTCGCCGGTGGTCTCGTCGATGACGGCGCGCAGGGCGTCGCCGAGCGCGGAGAGGCGGTACTCGCCCGAGGCCAGGCTCTTGGAGCGGCCGTGGCCGGGCTGGTCGTAGAAGACCATCCGGTGGTCGCCGCGGCGGGTGAGGGTCCGGCGCTGGAAGTGGAAGGTGCCCATGTCCAGGCAGAAGCCGTGCACGAAGACGATGGTCGGGTCGGCGGGCGGCAGCGCGACGCCGCCGACGGCGAAGTCCAGCTCGATTCCGTCGGTGGGCTCGACCACCTCGACGTACAGGTCGGTGCCGTCCGCGGCGGTCACCAGCCGCACCTCGTCGCTGGGCAGGTCCCCGAACGGCTCGTCGGCGTACGGGTCGGCGCCGCCGCGGCTGCGCCGCACCCACGCCCGCTGCGCGGCGTACCCGGCGGCCAGGCCCGCGGCCGCGAGCCCGACGGCGGCGCTGACGATGCCGGCCCGGCGCGGGATCCTCACCCGTCGAGCCCCTCGTACACCCGCGGCACCCGGGCGCTGCCGAACCGCGTCACGATCTCGTAGTTGATCGTGCCGGCCGCGGCGGCCCAGTCGTCGACGGTGGGCCGGTCCGGGCCGAACAGGGTCGCCACGTCGCCGGGCGCCACCGGGGCGTCGCCGCAGTCGACCACGATCTGATCCATGCTCACCCGCCCGGCGACGGGCCGGACCTCGCCGCCCAGCAGGACGGCACCGGCGTTGGACGCGGCCCGCGGCACCCCGTCGGCGTACCCGAGCGGCAGCAGCGCCAGGGTCGTCTCCCGGTCGGTGGTGTACGTGTGCCCGTACGCGACCGCGGTGCCCGCCGGCACCCGCTTGGTCAGCACCACCCGCGCGCGGACGGTCATGGCCGGCCGCAGCCCGTACCGCCGCCCCGCGATCGGCGACAGCCCATAGCAGGCCAGGCCGGGGCGGACCAGGTCGAAGTGCGCGTCAGGGCGGGCCAGCGTGGCCGCCGAGTTGGCGATGTGCCGTAGCTGCGGGGTGACGCCGATCCGCTCGGCGACGGCCAGGGCCTCCCGGAACACGCCGAGCTGCCGGTCGGTGGTGGGGTGCTCGGGCACGTCCGCGTACACGAAGTGGCTCCACACGCCGATCACCTCGACGGCGCCGGCGGCCGCGTGCTTGGCCGCCGCCTCGACCAGCGCGGGCCAGTCGGCCGGCGTCGCGCCGCCGCGGGCCAGTCCGGTGTCGACCTTGAGGTGCACCCGCGCGGCCCGGCCCACCCGGGCGGCCGCCGCGGCGATCTCGTCCAGGCCCCCGACCGCGGCGGCCGACAGGTCGACGTCGGTGCGCACGGCGGCGGCGTAGTCGTCGCCCGTCCCGGTCAGCCACGCCAGGACCGGCGCGTCGATGCCCGCGGCGCGCAGCTCGGCGGCCTCGCCCAGGGTGCAGACGCCCAGCCAGGTCGCCCCGCCGGCCAGCGCGGCCCGGGCGCTGGGCACGGCGCCGTGGCCGTACCCGTCCGCCTTCACCACGGCCATCAGGGCCGCGGGCGTACCGGCGCGGAGCCCGGCCACATTGTCACGGATCGTCGCTGTGTCGATGCGCATCTCGGCCTGCCACATGGCCGACAGCCTACTGAACGGTTTCCCGGATGAGGAGCAGCGGAATCGCGCCACGGCGGCGTGAAAGCCCCTACCCGGTGTACAGTTACCACTGCGCGAAGTGGTCTATATTGCCTGCTTGCGCTAGTTATGTCCGCACCATCAGGAAGGCCAGCAATGGCACAGGGAACCGTCAAGTGGTTCAACGCCGAAAAGGGCTACGGGTTCATCACCGTTGACGAGGGCGGTAACGACGTCTTCGTCCACTTCTCGGCCATCCAGACCAGCGGCTACCGGTCGCTGGAGGAGAACCAGCGGGTCGAGTTCGAGATCGGCAAGGGCCCCAAGGGCCCGCAGGCCGAAGAGGTCCGCCCGCTGTAAGCCTCCTCCGGCGAGGTATAGCCGGATACGTTCGAGCCCCGCGTCCTGCCCTGTACGCGGGGCTCGACCACGTCGGGCCGCTCGACCCCTCTCCCGCACCGGGCCGGTCGCGCACCGGGCCGCCGACGGCGCGGTCAGTCGCGGACAGGATCGGGTTCGCCCGTCCGGGGGACCACGCGGCGCAGCGCGGCCGCCACGTCCGGCGCCGTGACCGCGCCCGCCGCCGCGGCGGCGCGGCCCGCCCGGCCGTGCAGGTACGCGGCCGCGACCGCCGCCCGCAGCGGGGGCACCCGCGCCGCCAGCAGCGCGCCGAGCAGCCCGGCCAGGACGTCCCCGGTACCGGCGCTGGCCAGTGCCGCGGTACCGGTCGGGCTGACCCAGGTCTCGCCCGCCGGGTCGGCGACGACCGTCCGGTCCCCCTTGAGCAGCACGACGCACCGGGTCCAGGCGGCCAGCCGCTGGGCCGCGTCGACCCGGTCGGCGCCCGGATCGGCGCCCGCCAGCCGCCGGAACTCCCCGTCGTGCGGTGTCAGGACCACCCCCGCCGCCCGGTCCCGCAGCAGGTCCGCCATCCCGCCGTCGACCAGCAGGGTGAGGGCGTCGGCGTCCAGCACCGCCGGCACCGGCGCGGCCAGGACCGCCCGCAGCGTCGCCGCCGCGGCGGCGTCGGTCCCCAGCCCGCAGCCGCAGACCCACGCCTGGACCCGGCCGGCCTCCGCCACCGCGCCGGTCGCCACCACCTGCGGGTGCGCCGCGAGCACGGCCGCCCGCGCGGGACCGGCGTACCGGAGCATCCCCGCCGGCCCGGCCGACGCCCCCGCCGCGGACAGCACCGCGGCGCCCGGGTAGCCGGCCGACCCGGTGGCCAGCCCGACGACGCCCCGCCGGTACTTGTCCGTGACCCGGCCGGGGCGCGGCCACCAGCGCGCGACGTCGGCCTCGGTGGCGACGCGCAGCGCCGGGCCCGCCCGCAGCCACGGACCGAGCCCGATGTCCACCACCTCGACCCGCCCCGCACACCTCGCCCCGGCGCCGACCACCAGTCCCGGCTTGAGGCAGCCGAACGCCACGGTCACGTCGGCGGGCACGGCCGCGCCCGGCACGTCCCCGGTGTCGGGCGCGACGCCGCTGGGCAGGTCGGCGGCGACGACCACCGGCCGGGTGCCCGCCCGCGGCCGGGCGGCTCTCGCGGCCGCGGCGGCCGCGGCGGCCGCGGGCCGCAGTCCCCCCGCCGACCCCAGCCCGACGATCCCGTCGACCACGAGGTCCACCCGGTCGGGTACCGCGTCCACCACGCGGCCGCCCGCCGCGCGCAGCGCCGCCAGGCCCGCCGCGTGGGTGCGGGCCGGGTCCAGGGGCAGCGCGCCGACCGCCACCCCCTGCCGGGCAAGCCGGGCACCGGCGAGCAGCGCGTCGCCGCCGTTGTCGCCGACCCCCACCAGCAGCAGCACCCGGGCGCCGTACCGGCCGCCCGATTCCCCCAGCAGGGTGCCGCAGCGGCGGGCGAGCCCGGCGGCGGCCCGGGCCATCAACGTGCCGCCGGGCACGGTGGCCGCCAACCCGGCCTCGGCCGCCCGCACATCCGCCACCCGGTACGCCGCCCGCAGACTGTCCATGACCGCCAGTGATAGCACTCCCGCCCCACCCCCGCCGCCCTTCCACCGACATCCCGCTCCCCCGCAACCGCCGTCCGAGGCCGCGCACGGCGCGACATGCAGGAGGGGGTGGGTCAGGACTCGGCGACGACCAGGGCCGTGGCCAGGCCGCCGTCGTGGGAGAGCGACAGGTGCCAGCGGCGGATGCCGCGCTCGTCGGCCGCCGCCGCCACGGTTCCCGACACTGTCAGCCAGGGGCGGCCGTCGGGGTCCGCGACGACCTCGCAGTCGTGCCAGTGCAGGCCGCGCGGGGCGCCGAGCGCCTTGGCGACCGCCTCCTTGGCGGCGAACCGCGCGGCCAGCGACTCCGCGGTGCGCTCGTTGCCGGCCGGCGTCCGGCGCTCGGCCTCGGTGAACAGCCGGTCGGCGAGCAGCGGCGTGCGGCCGAGCGCCTGCGCGAAGCGCGCCACCCGGACCACATCGATACCCACTCCGACGACCACGCCGCCAGGATAGCCACCCGCGCGCCGACGGCCGTCGCTACTCGACGGTGACGGACTTGGCGAGGTTGCGCGGCTGGTCGACGTCGTTGCCGCGGGCGGCCGCGATGCCGCAGGCCAGCACCTGCAACGGCACGGTGGTCATGAGCGGGGCCAGCAGGGTCGGCGTGCGCGGTACCCGGATCAGGTGGTCGGCGTACGCGGCCACCGCCTCGTCGCCCTCCTCGGCGATCACGATGGTCCGGGCGCCGCGGGCGCGCACCTCCTGGATGTTGCTCACGACCTTGTCGTGCAGCACGCCGCGGCCCACCGGGGACGGGACGACGCAGACCACCGGCGTGCCCTGGTCGATGAGGGCGATCGAGCCGTGCTTGAGTTCGCCGGCAGCGAAGCCCTCGGCATGCATGTACGCCAGCTCCTTGAGCTTCAGCGCGCCCTCCAGGGCGACCGGGTAGCCGACGTGCCGGCCGATGAACAGCACGGTGGAGGCGTCCCGCAGGTCGTTGGCGAGCTGCCGGACCGGGCCCATCTCGGCCAGCAGCGCGGTGAGCTGGTCGGGGGTCCGCTGGAGCCGCTCCACGACGGCCGCGACCTCGTCGGCGAACATCACGCCGCGGACCTGGGCCAGGTGCAGGCCGACCAGGTAGCAGGCGGTGAGCTGGGTGAGGAACGCCTTCGTCGAGGCCACGGCGATCTCGGGGCCGCCGTGGGTGTACAGGACCGCGTCGGACTCCCGCGGGATCGTCGACCCGTTGGTGTTGCAGACCGCCAGCACCCGGGCCTTCTGCTCCTTGGCGTGGCGCAGCGCCATGAGCGTGTCCATCGTCTCGCCGGACTGCGAGATGGCGACGACGAGGGTGGACCGGTCCAGCACCGGGTCGCGGTACCGGAACTCGCTGGCCAGCTCCACCTCGCAGGGGATGCGGGTCCAGTGCTCGATGGCGTACTTGGTGACCAGGCCCGCGTGGTAGGCGGTGCCGCAGGCGACGATGAAGATCTTGTCGACGTCGCGCAGGTCCTGGTCGGTGAGCCGGACCTCGTCCAGGACGATCTGGCCCGCGTCGTTGAGCCGGCCCAGCAGGGTCTCGGCGACGGCGCGCGGCTGCTCGTCAATCTCCTTGAGCATGAAGTAGTCGTAGCCGCCCTTCTCGGCGGCCGCGGCGTCCCAGTCGACGTGGTAGTCCTGGCCGGTGGCCGGCGTACCCCCGAAGTCGGTGATCGCCACCCCGCCGGGGGTGATGAGGACGACCTGGTCCTGGCCCAGCTCGATGGCGCTGCGGGTGTGCTCGATGAACGCCGACACGTCGCTGGCCATGAAGTACTCGCCCTCGCCCCGGCCGACGACCAGCGGCGAGTTGCGGCGGGCGCCGACGACGGCGTCGGGGGTCAGGGTGTCCACGGCGAGCAGGGTGAACGCGCCCTCCAGCCGCCGGCAGACCCGGCGCATCGCCTCGGCGAGCGCCTCCGGGCCGGTACCCCCGTCGGCGGTCACGGAGGCCAGCTCCGCGGCGAGCAGGTGGGCGGCGCACTCGGTGTCGGTGTCGCTGGCGAACTCGGTGCCGGTCGACTCCAGCTCGGCGCGCAGCTTGGCGAAGTTCTCGATGATGCCGTTGTGGATCACGGCGACGCGGCCGTCGGCGGAGACGTGCGGGTGCGCGTTGCGGTCCGTGGGGCCGCCGTGGGTGGCCCAGCGGGTGTGGCCGATGCCGGTGGCGCCCGCCTCGATGCCGTCGGCGGCGCGCTCACCGAGGGCCTTCTCCAGGTTGGCGAGCTTGCCAGCGTGCTTCTCGGTCAGCAGCGACGCCGCGTCGGCGGACCGGCGGGCGATGACGGCGACGCCGGCCGAGTCGTAGCCGCGGTACTCCAGCCGCCGCAGGCCGTCCAGGACGATGCTGAGTGCCGGGCGCGCGCCGACGTATCCCACGATTCCACACATGGCCAGCAGCGTAACGCACGAACGCGCAGGACACCTGCGCGGATCACCTTGTTTCGAGCAGGCCGGTTGATTGATTTACCGATCCGATCAGTTGCGGGCGGATAGCCGAGAGTTCGGACATCTCTGACAATCGGTGTAGCTGCGGAGTGGACTACCCCGCGGTACTCCGCCGACCGGGGTACCCCGGCGGACGGACCGTGTCCGACGGGCGCTGCCCCACGGCCCGGCCGGCGGACCGCTCCGGCCGGCTGCCCATCGGCCCGCCGGCCGCCGGTTTCGCCACGACCAGGCCCCCGGCCGGCGGTAGCGTGGGACGACGGCCGCATCCGCCCGGGAGGTACCGCGTGTCTGCACCACCGCCGGATCCCGGTCCGCCGGATCCCCCCGACGCGGACGCGCCCCCTCCCCGGACAGCACCACCGGCCGAGCCGGCCCCGCCGGCCACCGCGACGCCGCCGGCCGCCGTGGAACCGGCCGCCGTGGAACCGGCCACCGCGACGCCGCCGGCCGCGGCCGAGCCGGCCACCGCGGCGCCACCGGCCGCCGCCGAACCGACCAGCATCCCCGCCGCGCCAGCGCCCGCACCTGACCAGCCGGCGGCCGTTCCGATCTCCCCGACAGCCGCCCCCGCCACCGACCAGCGGCCGGCGCTGCCGGCCGGGCAGCCAGCCTTGCCGGTCGGGCAGCCGGACCCACCTGTCGACGAGCAGCCGGCCGGGCAACCGGCCCTGCCGAGCGGCGGGCAGCCGGCCGGGCAGCCGGCCCTGCCGGGCGGCGGGCTGCCGGCGACCGTGCCGGCGGCGGGGCCGCCGCCGACCCCGTTCGTGCCCGGTCGGCCGCCGGCGGCGCCGGGCGCCGCCGGCGGGGGGCGCCGGCAGCGGCTCCTGCCGGTCGCCGTCCTCGTCCTGTCCGCCCTGCTGCTGCTCACCTGCGGGGTCGTCGTGGTGCGGCTGCGGAGCGCGGACGCCCCGACCGCCGCGCCGACGCTGTCGCCGGGCGCGGCCGCCCCGGGCGAGGTCCCGTCGCCGGCCCCCGACGTGCCGACGCCCAGGGCCAGGCCCACCGTCGGGTCGCCCCCCGCCGCCAGGGCGACCCCCGGCCGCACGGGACGCCAGCGGACGGCCGGCTCGGCGGCGGCGCGCACCAGCGCGGCCCCGCGCGCCGACCAGGTGGTGGTGGAGGTGGGCGGGGACGGCCCGGCGAAGATCGCGCTGTTCCGCAGCGACGGCGGGGTGGAGCGGTTCACGCAGGCGCGGCTGCCGTGGCGGTTCACCTTCCTGCCCGGGCAGGAGTCCGTCGCAGTGCGCGTCGAGGCGTCGCGGTCGGCCCGCGGATCCGGCCGGCTAAGCTGCCGGATCCTCCGGGGCGGCGTCGCCCGCGTGGAGCGCAGGGTGACCGGCGGCAACGCCAAGGTGAGCTGCTTCGACCTCATCCGCCGCTGACCCACACCCCGCCCGGCGGCGACCGGTTCCGCTCTCGACCCCGGCGCGGTGCGGCTACTCCGCGGGGCTCGCCAGGCGGACCTGTACGGCCACCCGCTCGGCGACCTCGCGGGCCACGTCCCCGGTCGCCGCCTCCACCATGACCCGGACCAGCAGTTCGGTGCCGGAGGGCCGCAGCAGAACTCGGCCGGTGCCGGCGAGCTGCGCCTCGGCCTCGGCGACCGCGGCCTGGACCGCCGGGGCGCCCGCCCCGCGCGCGCGGTCCCCCACCGGCACGTTCAGCAGCACCTGCGGCAGCGGCGTCACCACCGACGCCAGGGCGGCCAGCGACGCACCGGTGGCGGCCATGCGGGCCATGAGCTGGAGGCCGGTGAGTACGCCGTCGCCGGTCGTGGCGTGCGCGGGGAGCACGAGGTGCCCGCTCTGCTCGCCGCCGAGGGCGTAGCCGCCGTGCCGCAGCGCCTCCAGCACGTACCGGTCACCGACCTTGGTCTCCACCAGGTGGATGCCGGCGCCCGTCATGGCGATCTTGAGGCCGAGGTTGCTCATCACGGTGGTGACCAGCGTGTCGCCGGTCAGGGTGCCGGCCTCGCGCATCGCCAGGGCGAGGATCGCCATGATCTGGTCGCCGTCGACGGTGCTGCCGTCGGCGGCCACCGCCAGGCAGCGGTCGGCGTCGCCGTCGTGGGCGAGCCCGAGGTCGGCGCCGTGCTCGCGGACGGCCGCGGCGACCTGGTCGAGGTGGGTCGACCCGCAGTTGTCGTTGATGTTGTACCCGTCGGGCGCGGCGTGGATCGCCACCACCTCGGCGCCGGCCTCGCGGTACGCGACCGGGGCGATGTCGGCCGCGGCGCCGTTGGCGCAGTCGACGACGACCTTCACCCCGGCCAGCGGGGCGGCGACGCTGCCGAGCAGGTGCTTGACGTAGTGGTCGGCGCCGTCGAGCAGGTCGTTGACGCGGCCGACCCGGGCGCCGAGGGGGCGCTGCCACGCCGTCGCCGGATCGCCGCTGGCGGCTGCCTCGATGGCGCTCTCGATCTCCCGCTCCACGTCGTCGGGCAGCTTGTGGCCGCCGGCGGCGAACAGCTTGATCCCGTTGTCGGGCATCGGGTTGTGCGAGGCCGACAGCATGACGCCGAGATCGGCGTTGGTCTCCGCGGTCAGGTACGCCACGCCGGGAGTGGGCAGCACGCCGACGCGCACCACGTTCGCCCCGGCACTGGTCAGGCCGGCGACGACGGCCGCCTCCAGCATCTCGCCGCTGGCCCGCGGGTCGCGGCCGACGACGGCGAGGGGCGGATGGCTGCGGTCGCTCTCGGCGAGCACGTGCGCCGCCGCGAGCGCGACGGAGAGTGCCAGTTCGGGGGTCAGGTCGGCGTTGGCCCGCCCGCGCACCCCGTCGGTACCGAAGAGTCGACCCATGTGCGAGACCTCCACCGTTGTCGATGAGCAGAGCGAAAAAGGCCGGTGGCCGGACACGCCCCCTGCTGAGGACGCGCCCGGCCACCCGTGCCGTGCTGGCGGTTAGCGCTTGGAGTACTGCGGCGCCTTGCGGGCCTTCTTGAGACCGTACTTCTTGCTCTCCTTGACGCGGGCGTCCCGGGTCAGGAAGCCGGCCTTCTTCAGGGCCGGGCGGTCCTCGGTGTCGTTGACGATCAGCGCGCGGGCGATCGCCAGCCGCAGCGCGCCGGCCTGGCCGGTGATGCCGCCGCCGCGCAGGTTGGCCAGGACGTCGAACATCTCCGGCTTCTCCGCGGTCACCAGCGGCTCGCGGATGAGCTGCTGGTGCACCTTGCTGGGGAAGTAGTTCTCCAGCTCGCGGCCGTTACAGATGATCTTGCCGGAGCCCGGCACGATGCGCACCCGGACGATGGCCTCCTTGCGGCGGCCCACGGTCTGGATCGGGCGGTCGCCGCGCGGCATCCGCGGGGTCGCCGTGGCGACCGGCGCGGCCTCCACCGGCGCGACGTCGACCGGGGTCGGTACGGAAAGGTCGTCGGTCATCGTGGTTCCCTCGTCGCTCATCGTCACTGCGCGATCTGCTTGATCTCGAACGGCACCGGCTGCTGGGCGCCGTGCGGGTGGTCCGTCCCGGCGTAGACCTTGAGCTTCTTGATCAGCTTCCGACCGAGCTTGTTGTGCGGGAGCATCCCCTTGACGGCCATTTCGACGGCCCGCTCGGGACGCTTGTCCAGCAGGTCGCCGTAGGCCACCTGCTTCAGACCGCCCGGGTAGCCGGAGTGCCGGTAGGCGACCTTGGTCTCCCGCTTGTTGCCCGTCAGCGCGACCTTGCCGGCATTGACGATGATCACGAAGTCGCCGGTGTCCACGTGCGGGGCGAAGGTCGGCTTGTGCTTGCCGCGCAGCAATGTCGCGGCGTGCGTGGCCAGGCGACCAAGGACGACGTCGGCGGCGTCGATGACGTGCCACTGACGGTCGATCTCACCCGGCTTCGGGCTGTACGTACGCACAGGTAAACCTTGTCTCGTAGTCGGGGTCGGTCCGCCCTTGGTGCTGGTAGACGCTCCATGCTCAGCCAGGGCTCAGCGAGGGCTGAGGCGTCTCGCCGCGGCCCACGGGTGCGGCGTCCGCGCGGTCGCACACCAGCGGGTAACGGTACCGGGCAGCGGCGCGGCGGGTCAAAGCGGGGTACGGGTGTCGCCGGCCCGGGTTGAGGAGCGCCGGGGCGGGTAACCCCTGGGGAGCGAGTTCACCTGCGGACAAGGAGGTACCCCATGGCTTCGACGGTACGCGACGTGATGACGTCCGACCCGATCTGCCTCACCCCGGACGCCACACTGACCGAGGCCGCCCGGCACATGCGGGACAGCGACATCGGTGACGTGCTCGTGGTGGAGAAGGGCCGGCTCCAGGGCATCATCACGGACCGCGACATCGCGGTCCGCGCCGTCGCCGACGGCCTCGACCCCCGGTCCGCCAAGATCAGTCAGATCGTCAGCGGGCCGGTCCACACCATCGCCAGCACCGACCAGATCAGCGACGCGGTGTCGATGATGCGCAAGCACGCCCTGCGCCGGCTGCCCGTGTGCGAGGGCGACCGCCCCGTCGGCATCGTCTCCATCGGCGACCTGGCACTGGAGCAGGACCGCACCTCCGCCCTCGCCGACATCTCCGGGGCCCCGCCCTCGCGCTGAGCCGCCCGCCAGAGGAGAGCGTGATGAACCAGCAGCAGGACCAGCCCGGCCCCGTCTACCGGACCGGGGCCGACCAGCCCTGGGACCCGGAGGACGTGACGAAGGCCAAGGGCCAGGACCCGACGCCCGAGAACGTGGAGCGGGCACGCCGGGAGCTGGCCGAGCAGGGCGCCGCCACCATCGAGAAGCTGGTGCCCTGACCACCCCGGTCGACCCTGCCACCCGACGGAAACGGGCCGCGGCGCTGACGCTCCGCGGCCCGTCCGCGGCACCGGACCGCCGCTATACTCCCCTGTGGACATGACGTCCAGGGTTCGCTGTCGCCATTGCTCTGCCGCCACAACGTCACACTCGCCGATGTTCCGCGGTGCGGACGTCTGCGGGCGACCCCTGTGTCGCGGACGGGGGGCCGGTCGACGGCCGGCCTTCGACCACGACCGACGGGGGTCCACCATGCTGCTACATGCCGTCACATCCGCCGTCGCGGCGATCCTCGCCGTCGCCGGCCCGGCCTGGCCGGTGCATCCGGCTGCCGACCCGCCCGCCGGTCTCCAGGTGACCGATGTCCAGTTCGCGGGCGAGGGTTGTCTGCCGTGGACCGCCAGTGTCGTGCCGGCGCTCGACGGGCGGAGCGTGGAGGTGGTCTACGGATCGTTCTTCGCCCAGGCGGGTGCCGTGCCGCAGGTGGACGGTACGACCTCGTGGGTGCCGCGGCAGGAGGTCGGCTGCCGCGCGTCCTTCACCCTCACCTACGACCCGGGTTGGCGGGTCGCCCTGCGGGGCGGCGACTCGTACACCTTCGCGGACATCGCCCGCGGCGCGCGGGGCACGGTCCGCGCCGGCCACCGCTGGGGGACCGCCCCGCCGGCGGACGCCGCCCGGACCGTGGCCGGCCCCCTCAGCGACGGAGTCGTGCTGCGGCACGACACGGGCGGTCCGCTCACCGACTGCGGCGCACCCGTGCCGGTGGTCATGCGCAAGGACCTCATCGTCGAAGCGGGCACCGCGGCGGCGAACTCGCTCAGCGAACTGGCCGCGGACGTCAAGAGCCTCGCGTCACACGACCGTGTGCACCTGCGCTGGGAGCGCTGCTGAGAGTCACGACCTCCCGACCGGTCCCCGTGCAGAGTTGCGGCGTGGTGCCGGGCGAAAGAGGCGCGCGGTTGCACATCGGACAGCGGGCGCCGTACTCCACGGCGTCGGGCCGCCGGGCGGAATTCTGCGGCTCGTCAGGTGGCCCGGCTTCACATAGCATCCCCTGTGGACGACACCACGGGGGTGACGGCCACCCGCGGCGAAGCTGACAAGCCGCACGGTCGGCGCGAGTCGGGCGGAACCTCCATCGACTGACGGGGGCCCACCATGTTCACGCACGCCGCAGGTCATGTCCTGGCCGCAGTTCTGGCCATCCCGGGAGCGCCCGCACCGGCGCCGGCGCCCGACGACCCGCCGGACGGGATCGCCGCGACCGACATCAGCTCCGAGGGCGACGGCTGCCGCAGCAGCGGCGTCGCCCTGACGGACGGCAACCGCCGCCTTGAGTTCCGGTACGGCGCTCTTGAGGCCCAGGCAGGCATGGTGCTGCAGGACAACGGTTCGGTGACGTGGGTGCAGTCGCAACGCCGGTCGTGCCGGATCTCCCTGACCCTGACCTACCCCGCAGGCTGGCGGCTGACCACGTACCGGAGCGCGTTCCAGACCTGGGCCGACCTCGCCGCCGGCGCGCGCGGCACCGTGCGGGGCGAACACAGGCGGGGCGCCTGGCCCATGGAGGTCGTCACCGGAAATGTCGGCGGGCCGGTCGGCAGCACGATCACGCACCAGCAGTCGGTGAAGCGCCACCACGCCTGCGGTGTCCCCACCCCGATCACCTTCGCCAAGGAGCTGATCGTCGACGGCGGCTCGGTCAGCGCCGCCGACACGAGCGAACTCGCGGCGGACATCGGCGAGAAGTACGACCAGCTGGACCTGTCCTGGTCCCGCTGCTGACCCGTCCGCCCGTGGATCCCGGCGCCGCGGCCGGGATCCACGGGCGCGGCCCCTACGGGGCGACGGGCAGGTAGACCCGGCCGCCCGCGTCGACGAACTCCGCCGACTTGGCCGCCATCCCGCTGGCGGCGTACTCCTTCAGTTCCTGGCTGATCTTCATCGAGCAGAACTTCGGCCCGCACATCGAGCAGAAGTGCGCCGTCTTCGCCGGCTCCGCGGGCAGCGTCTCGTCGTGGTACTCACGGGCGGTGTCCGGGTCCAGGGACAGGTTGAACTGGTCCTGCCAGCGGAACTCGAACCGGGCCTTGCTCAGCGCGTCGTCCCACTCGTGCGCCGTGGGGTGCCCCTTGGCCAGGTCGGCGGCATGCGCCGCGATCTTGTACGCGATCACGCCCGCCTTCACGTCGTCCCGGTTCGGCAGGCCCAGGTGCTCCTTCGGGGTGACGTAGCAGAGCATCGCCGTACCCCACCAGCCGATCATCGCCGCGCCGATCGCCGAGGTGATGTGGTCGTACGCGGGCGCGACGTCGGTGGTGAGCGGGCCGAGCGTGTAGAACGGCGCGCCGGCGCACTTCTCCCGCTGGAGGTCCACGTTCTCCTTGATCTTGTGCATCGGCACATGGCCCGGCCCCTCGACCATGACCTGCACGTCGTACTCCCACGCGATGTGGGTCAGCTCGCCGAGGGTGTCCAGCTCCGCGAACTGCGCCGCGTCGTTGGCGTCCGCGATCGAGCCCGGCCGCAGCCCGTCGCCGAGCGAGAAGGCGATGTCGTACTCGGCGAAGATCTCGCACAGCTCGCGGAAGTGGGTGTAGAGGAAGTTCTCCTGGTGGTACGCCAGGCACCACGCCGCCATGATCGAACCGCCGCGCGAGACGATGCCGGTGACCCGGTCGGCGGCCAGCGGCACGTACGCCAGCCGCACGCCCGCGTGCACCGTCATGTAGTCGACGCCCTGCTCGGCCTGCTCGATGATGGTGTCCCGGTACACCTCCCAGTTCAGCGCCTTCGGGTCGCCGTTGACCTTCTCCAGCGCCTGGTACAGCGGCACTGTGCCGATCGGGACGGCACTGTTGCGCATGATGTTCTCGCGGGTGGCGTGGATGTGCTTGCCGGTGGACAGGTCCATCACCGTGTCGGCGCCCCACCTGGTGGCCCAGGTGAGCTTGTCCACCTCCTCGGCGATCGAGGACGAGACGGCGCTGGTGCCGATGTTCGCGTTGATCTTCACGAGGAACCGCTCGCCGATCAGCATCGGCTCGCTCTCGGGGTGGTTGATGTTGTTGGGCAGGATGGCCCGGCCCGCGGCGATCTCCTCGCGCACGACCTCCGGCGCCAGGCCCTCCCGGATCGCGGCGAACTCCATCTCCGGCGTGACGGTGCCCTGCCGGGCGTAGTGGAGCTGGGTCGGGCGCCGCCCCGGCCGGGCGTGCCGGACCGTCTGGCCCTGCGTCGCCGGCCCGAGGGCGGGGCCCGCCTCGGTGTCGCCGCGCTCCTCGATCCAGTGCGCGCGGAGCTGCGGCAGGCCGACCTCCGGGTCGCCGCCGGGCCCCGACGTGTCGTACAGCCGCACCGCCGGGTCGTCGTTGCTCAGGTCGACCTCGGCGAACGGCACCCGGATGTCCGGTCGCGAACCCTCCACGTAGACCTTGCGTCGCATTACTCGCTCCTCCCCTGGCTGTCCCAGCCGAAATGGTCGACCGGGCCGTGACCGGCGCCGATGCTCCACCCGCGCGCGCCGGCCAGCGCCCGAGCCACGTACTCCTTGGCCGCGGCCACCGCCGTCGCCACGCCCTCCCCCGGGTCCCGGGCGAACCGCGCGGCGAGCGCCGCCGCGAACGTGCAGCCCGTCCCGTGGGTGTTGCGGGTGTCCACCCGGGGCCCCGGGAACTCCCGCGCGCCGCCGTCGGCGGTCCACAGGCAGTCGACCGGGTCGCCGTCGAGGTCGCCGCCGGTCACCACGACGGCGCGGGGGCCGCGCGCGGCCAGCTCCCGGGCCGCCTCGGCCGCGTCGGCGGCGGTCCGCACCGGGCGCCCGCACAGGGCGCCGGCCTCGGCGGCGTTCGGCGTCAGGACGCGGGCGTACGGCAGCAGCGGCGTCACCGCGTCGACGGCGCCGAGCGGGTCCCCGCTGGTGGCCACCAGCACCGGGTCGACGACGAGGTGCGGCAGCCGGCCGGCTGCCGCCCGCGCGGCGACGAGCGCGGCGACCGCGCGATCGCCGATCATGCCGACCTTGACGGCGGCCACGGGCAGATCCGCCAGTACGGCGTCGAGCTGCGCCGCGACGACCTCGACCGGGACGGGGTGCACGGCGGTGACCCCGCGGGTGTTCTGGGCGGTGACTGCTGTCAGGACGCTGGCGCCGTAGCAGCGGTGTGCCGCGAACGTCTTGAGGTCGGCCTGGATGCCCGCCCCGCCGCCGGAGTCCGAGCCCGCGATGGTCAACACGACCGGCGGCGTCACCGACCGCCCTCCGGGCCGGCGGCGGCCGGCTCCGCGCCGGGGCCGTCGGCCGCGGCGGCGGACCGGCACCCGGTCGCGGCGGGCGGCCCGACCGGCCCCGCCGTCGTGTGGGCCGCCGCGGTGGGCGGCGCGGGCTCCGGCGCGCGGGCGGCCGGGATCGGGCGGGCCGGGGTGGCCCGCCGGGCCGGGCGCCCGGGCGGCGGCGCCCAGTCCACCGCCGGGGCCGGGGCCGCCGCCCGGACCAGCGTCGCCGCCAGGGCGGCCGGGTCGTCGGCGCGCATCAGCGCACCCATGACCGCCACCGCGTGGGCACCGGCGGCCAGGCAGTCGCGCACCTGCCCGGCGGTGGAAACGCCGCCGAGGGCGACGACCGGTACCGACGCGCCCAGCCGGCGCACACCCGCGGCGAGGCCGGCGGCCCCCAGCGCCGGCCCGTGGCCGGGCTTGGAGCGGGTCGCGTACACCGGCGAGAGCGTCACGTAGTCGACGCCGTCGGGCGGCGGCGCCCCGCCGTGCCAGGACCAGCCGAACAGCGCCCCCGGCGCCCGGGCCCCGTCCGGGCCGAGGGCGTAGTCGGCCGGCACCGTCGCGCCGCCGTACGGCGTGTCGGCCCCCGCGGCCGGCGTGTCGGCGGCCGCGGCGGAGCTGCCGCCGGCCGGGGTGTCGGGCAGGTGCCGGGCCGTCCCGCCCAGCGGGTCGGAGCCGGCGACGACCAGCAGGCCGCCGACCGGGTCGAGCAGGCCCCGCAGCGCGTCGGCGAGGTCGCGGCGCGGTCCGTACGGCAGGTCCTTCTCCCGCAGCACGACGGTGCGCACGCCACCGGCGACCGCCGCGGCGACCTGCGCGACCAGCGGCCGCGGCGCCTGGCCGCGGTCGGTCAGCAGCCACAGGCCGCGCGGCACCGGGCCGGCCGGGGGCGTGCCGGGTGCGGGTGCGGGAGTGCGCCACCAGGTGCTCACAGGTCGGGTCGCCCTTCGTCGGGGGTGGAGGCCAGCGCGTGGAACCGGCGCGGGATCCGGCCCGCGCCGTAGGCCAGCCGGCCCGCGGCCACCGCGTGCCGCATCGCCGCGGCCATCGCCGCCGGGTCCTGGGCACGGGTGACGGCCGAGGCCAGGAGTACGCCGTCGCAGCCCAGCTCCATCGCCAGGGCCGCGTCGGAGGCGGTGCCGATCCCGGCGTCGAGGATCACCGGTACGTCCACCGCCTGCCGCAGCAGCCGGACGTGGTGCGGGTTGTTGATCCCCAGGCCCGAGCCGATCGGCGACCCGGCCGGCATCACGGCCGCGCACCCGACGTCGGCGAGCCGCCGGGCGAGCACCGGGTCGTCGGTGGTGTACGGCAGGACCGTGAAGCCGTCGGCGACCAGCTCGTCGGCCGCGGCGACCAGCTCCACGGCGTCGGGCAGCAGCGTCCGGTCGTCGCCGATGACCTCCAGCTTCACCCACGACGTGCCGAACGCCTCCCGGGCGAGCCGGGCCACCGTCACGGCCTCCCGGGCGGTGTAGCAGCCGGCGGTGTTCGGCAGCAGCTTCACGCCGCGCCGCTCCAGCAGGTCCAGCAGCCCGCCCGGCTGGCCGGCGGCGGCGTCGACCCGGCGCAGCGCGACGGTCACCATCGCGGTACCGGACGCCGTGACCGCCTCGTCCAGCGCGGCGAGGCTGGCGGCGCCGCCGGTGCCGAGGATGAGCCGCGAGCCGATCTTCTCCCCGGCGATCACCAGGTCGCCGACGGCGCTGTCGGGGTACCCGCCCACGGTCACCCTCCCTGCGCCGCGGACAGGACCTCGACCCGGTCCCCGGCCGCCAGCGCCGTCGCCGGCCACGCCCCGCGGGGCACGACGGCCCCGTTGACCGCCACCGCCACGCCGCGCGGCGGCGCCGCCGCGGCCGCCACGGCGTCGGCGACGGTGGCGTCGGCGGGCAGGTCCCGCGGAACCCCGTTGATCGTCAACTGCATCTCAGCCCTTCCCGAAGCGCTGGGGGGTGAACGGCGCCCAGACCGCCGCGGGCGCGCGCCCGTCGACCAGGTCGGCGGCGGCGGTACCGGCCAGCGGGGCCAGCACGACGCCGTGCCGGTGGAACCCGCCGGCCACCACGACCCGCGCGTCCAGCCGGCCCAGGATCGGCCCGTTGTCCGGCGTACCGGCCCGGTGGCCCACGCCGACCTCGGCGAGCGCGTACTCGGCCAGGTCCGGGATGAGGTCCACGGCGGCCCGCAGCAGGTCCAGCGCCGCGCCCGCCGTCGCCACGTCGTCGCCGCGCTCCTCGACGGTCGCCCCCACGACGACCTCGCCGTCGGGGCGCGGGACGCAGTACACCCGCCGTCCGTCCACCACGCCGCGGACGACGTGCCGGAATCCCGGCGGGCCGCCGTCGGGCGTGCGCAGGCGCAGCACCTGCCCCTTGACCGGCCGGACCGGCAGCCCGGTCAGCGCCGCGACCCCGAGGCCGGCGGCGACCACGACCGCGTCGGCGGACAGCGCCGCCAGGTCGGCCACCCGGGAGGGGTCGCACACGGCCCCGGCGGCGACCGCCGCCGCGCGCAGCGCGCCGACGAGCCGGCGCGGGTCCACGGCGTGGTCCCCGGGCGCGTGGGCGCCGCCGCGCACCCGGGGCGAGAGCAGCGGCTCCCGCGCGCGCACCCCGGCGCCGCGCAGCGCCTCGACCGGGAGCCCCAGCTCCTCCTGGTAGGCCCGCAGCCGGGCGACCTCCGCCAGGTCGTCGCTGGTCCAGCCGACCATCAGCGTCCCGTCCACCCGGTAGCCCAGGAGGTCGGCGGCGCCGCGGTCGGCCCCGCCGAGGGTGGTGGCGAAGTCCGGCCAGGCCGCGGCCCCCGCGACCAGGAGCGCGGTCAGCGCGCGCTCGCCGAAGTACGCCTCGGCGACCGGCGCGAGCATCCCGGCGGCCACCCGCCAGGCGCCGTCGCCGCCGTCGCCGTACACCCGCACCTCGTGCCCGCGCGCCGCGCAGCGCCAGGCCGCGGCCAGGCCCACCGGCCCGGCGCCGACGACGGCGACCCTCACCGGGACGCCCCGGCGCCGACCGCGGCGAACGCGGCGTAGAAGGCGGCCACCGCGGCGGCCGGGTCGGCCGCCGCCGTCACCGCCGACACCGCGGCGACGCCGTACGCGCCGGCCGCGCACAGCTCCGCGACGCGGTCGGGCGTGACGCCGCCGATGGCGATGACCGGGGTACCGGGGACCGCCGCCGCCACGGCGGCGACACCCGCCGGTCCGATCGCGGCGGGCAGGCCCTCCTTGGTGCCGGTGGCGAAGGCCGGCCCGACGCCCAGGTAGTCGGCACCGGCGGCGGCGTGGTCCCGGGCGGCGGCGGCACTGCGGCAGGTGGCGCCCAGCACACCGGCGCCGAGCACCCGGCGGGCCGCGTCGACCGGCAGGTCCTCGGCCCCGACGTGGCCGCCGTCGGCGCCCGCGGCGAGCGCGACGTCGAGCCGGTCGTTGACCAGGCAGGCGGCACCGGCGGCCCGGCACAGGGGCAGGGCGGCGGCGACCAGCCCGTACGCGTCCCGGTCGGTCCAGGCGTCCTCGACCCGGACCTGGACGACCAGCCCGACGGCGGGCGGCACGGGTACGGCGAGCGCGGCCCGCAGCACCGCCAGCGGGCGGGTACCGGGCCGGGTGTCGGTGAGCAGGTGTAGTCGACCGGGCTGCGACATCGTGACTCCTCCCTGCGCCGGCATTACCCGGATCAGGTGCGACGGTCGGGGGCGCCAGCCCCCCTCTCAGCCCGGTGCGCCGGGCTCCCGCGGATGTACCTGCGTCGCACACTACGGCGACACGCGGCGGCCTGCCAACCGTCCCGGCTCCGCCGCTCGCGCCCAGAGCCGGCAAATGGTACGGACTCCCCGGTGACGCCTACCGCACGTCCCAGACCGGCTCCGGGGTCTCGACGACCTCGCCGTCGCCACCGAAAAGGACGAAACGGTCGAACGACCGACTGAACCAGCGGTCGTGCGTCACCGCCACCACCGTGCCCGCGAACGCCGCCAGGCCGTCCTCCAGCGCCTGGGCGCTGGCCAGGTCTAGATTGTCCGTCGGCTCGTCCAGCAGCAGCAGGGTGGCGCCGGACAGCTCCAGCAGCAGGACGAGGAACCGCGCCTGCTGCCCGCCCGAGAGCGTCCCGAACCGCTGGTCGCCCTGCCCGGCCAGCTCGTACCGGTTCAGCGCGGCCATCGCCCCGTGCCGGTCCAGCCCGGACCGCCGCTCGTCGCCGCGCCACAGCACGTCCACCAGGGACCGGTCGGCCAGCTCGGGCCGGTCGTGGGTCTGCGAGAAGTGCCCCGGCACCACGCGGGCGCCCAGGCGCGCGACCCCGCCGTGCGCCACCGGCGCCAGCGCCCGCCCGTCCGGCGGGACCGCGGCCGGGTCGGGGTCCGTGCCGCCGCGGGCCAGCAGCCGCAGGAAGTGCGACTTGCCGGTACCGTTCGCGCCCAGCACCGCCACGCGGTCGCCGTACCAGACCTCCAGGTCGAAGGGGTACGTCAGACCGTCCAGTTCGAGCTGTTCGCAGACAATGGACCGCTTGCCGGTGCGGCCGCCCGACAGCCGCACGCGGATGTCCTGCTCCCGCGGCGGCAGCGGCGGCGGGCCGGCCTCCTCGAACCGGCGCAGGCGCGTCTGCGCCGCCTGGTACCGCGACGCCATGTCCGAGTTGTAGGCCGCCTTCTGCTTGTACATCAGCATCTGCTGGCGCAGCTTCTCGCGCTCCTCGTCCCAGCGCCGCCGCCGCTCCTGCATCCGGTCGTGCCGGTGGGCCCGCGCCGCGTGCCAGGACGCGAACCCGCCCGGGTGCACCCAGGCGCTGCCGCCCTCCACGGCCACCACCCGGTCGGCGGTCCGGGCCAGCAGCTCCCGGTCGTGCGAGACGTAGAGCACCGACTTGGCCGACGCCGCGAGGCGCTCCTCCAGCCACCGCTTGCCGGGTACGTCGAGGAAGTTGTCCGGCTCGTCGAGCAGCAGGACCTCCTCGGGGCCGCGCAGCAGCAGCTCCAGGGCGAACCGCTTCTGCTCCCCGCCGGACAGCGTGCGCACCAGGCGCCCCCGGGTGGCGTCCCAGGTCTGGCCGAGGACGACGGTCGAGACCGTGTCCCACAGCACCTCGGCGTCGTACCCGCCGGACTCGCCCCACGCGGCCAGCGCCTCGGCGTACGCGAGCTGCGCCTTCTGCGCCGCCCGCGACAGCCGGCCGGCGGCCTCGGTGGCGTGCAGCGTGCGCTCGGCGGCGGCGAGCCGCGCGCCGGCCGCGCGGACGGCCGGCGGCGCGAGCGAGAGCGCCAGGTCGGCGAGCGCCGTGTCGTCGCCGACCATGCCGATGAACTGCCGCATCACGCCGAGCCCGCCGACCCGCGCCACCCCGCCGGTCCGCACCGGCAGGTCGCCGGCCACCATCCGCAGCAGCGTGGTCTTGCCCGCGCCGTTCGGCCCGACCAGAGCGATCTTGGCGCCGTCGGCGACCCGGAACGACACGTCGGCGAACAGTTCGCGCCCGTCCGGCAGCACATGCGCGACCCCGGCCACGTCCACGTATCCCATCGGGCCATCGTCGCCGGTGGGCCGCGGGCGGTCACCCGAGTTTCGCCGCGACGCGCGGGCGGCCGGCGACGGGTGCCGCGGGCAGGCGCCTGCGCGGGCGCCCCGCCTGTCCCCCGTCGCCGGCCATCCCGGACCGACTCCGCCCCCGTTCCCATGGCCCGGCCGGCGACGCCGACCCGGCCACACGCGGAGCCGATCACGCCCCCGCCGCCCGTTCGGGCCGGTGTCAGCCCGGCCCGCCCCATCCCGTCATGCCGCTCCCGTCCGGCCCGTGCCGCCGCCCGCACCCGGCGCGAAGTCGACCCGGGCAGGTCCACCACCTGCCCGGCCCGCGGTCGGCGCGGGCCACCTCGCCACGCATCCGCGGCCGGCGGACCCGGAACGGGCGCGGATGCGTGGCAGGCGCGGACCGTCGGCAGGCGTGGATCTGTAGCGGCAAATCAACTGACAGTTGAAACGCCTTCATCCTGTCGACGCGCGGCGGCGAATGTCAACTGTCCGTTGAGACAGTTCGCCCGAGTGAGCTGCCGCGGGAGGCGAAATCGGCGGTATCCTCAAGCCCGCCGCCCACGCAATCAACTGACCGTTGAGGTCCGCCGCGTTCCGCGCGGGACCTGACGGAAGGACCTGGTGATGACGACCAACGAGGACCGCCCCGCACTGGCCCGGCGGCTCGACCTCCTCTTCCGCCAGGCCCGCCCGGACGGGCGGCGCTGGACGAACGACGAGGTGGCCCGGGAGCTGAAGGCGCGCCACCCGAGCCTGCGGGTCACCGGCGCGTACCTCTCGGCCCTGCGCACCGGCCGGCGCACCGAACCGTCCTCGGCGCTGCTCCAGGCGCTGGCGGCGTTCTTCGGCGTCTCCCCGGCGTACTTCGTGGACGAGGCCCACGCTGAGCGGGTCGCCGCCCAGCTCGCCGCGCTGGAGGCGCTGAAGGAGACCGGCGTGCGCGGGGTGGCGCTGCGGGCGGCCGGGCTCCCCCAGGCCAGCCTGGACACGATCGTGGCGGTCCTGGACCAGATCCGGCGGACCCACGGCCTGCCCCCCGTACCGGCGGACTAGGCGCGGCCGGCAGCAGCGGCCGGAGGTTCGGGGCTAGGCCGCGGGCCGGCGACCCACCCGCAGCACCCGGAAGCCCTTCTGGCTCGCGTGCCGGTGCACCGCCCAGCCCTGCGCCACCAGCCACTCCTGGAGCGAGTCGCCGCCCAGGTGCCGCGCCACCACGAGCCACGCCACCCCGTCCGCGGCCAGCCGCGGCAGCCACCGCCCCAGCAGCGCGTGCAGGTCGGCCTTGCCCACCCGGATCGGGGGGTTGCTCCAGATCTGCGCGAACGCCACGCCCGGGGGCACGCCGTCCGGGTCGCTCACCCGGGCGCGCCCGCCGTGGGGGGCGAGGTTGGCCGCCGTCAGCTCGCGCGCGCGGGCGTTCACGTCGACGGCGTACACGGTGGCGGCCCGCGCCCGGTCGGCGAGGACCGCGGCGATCGGGCCGTACCCGCAGCCGAGGTCGAGCAGCGGGCCGGGCTCGTCGGCGGCCGGCAGCGGCGCCTTGCGCAGCAGGACCGCGGTACCGGGGTCCAGCCGCGTCGCCGAGAAGACCCCGCGGCCGGCGGCGACCGTGTACTCGTGGCCCGCGACGGCGAAGGTCACCGGGCGGGTCCGGGCGGCGCTGCCGGGTACGGCGGTGAAGTAGTGGTCGCCGTCCAGGGTCGCCGCGGGCCCCTCGGCGGCCGGCGGCGCGGCCGGGGAGGGTTCGGGGTGGGGGTCGGTCACGACGGTGCCTCCGGGAGGGTGCGCAGGCGGCGGGTCCGCCGGTCCTGGGCGGCGTACCCGGCCGGGTCCGCCGGGTAGCCGACCGCGACGAGGGTCAGGCCGTGGGCGGGGGCGACCGTGACCTCGCTGGCCCGGGCCCCGCGGGTCAGCAGCGCCGCCGGCCACCCGGGCTCGCGGCGGCCGTCGCCCACGTGCAGCAGGGCACCCACGAGGCTGCGGACCATCGCCTGGCAGAACGCGTCCGCCTGGACGGTCGCCACCAGCACCCCGTCGGGGTCCCGCCGCCAGTCCAGGCGGGTCACCGCGCGGATGGTGGTGGCGTTCTCCTTGCGCCGGCAGTAGGCGGCGTAGTCGTGCTCACCCACCAGTCCGGCCGAGGCGGCGCTGAGCCGGTCGGCGTCCAGCGGGCGCGGCCACGCGAGGGTGTCGCGGCGGCGCAGCGGCTCGGCGCCGTGCGGCGCGTCGGCGACCCGGTACTCGTACCGCCGGAACGTCGCCGAGAAGCGCGCGTCGAAGTCCCCGGGCACCACAGCCGCCGCCCGCACCCGCACGTCCGCCGGCAGGATGCTGGCCAGCCGGTGCAGGGTGTTCGCCGGCAGCGCCGGGAGGTCGAGGTCGACGTGGCAGACCTGGCCGGTCGCGTGCACCCCGGCGTCGGTGCGGCCGGCGACGGTCACCCGCGGCGCTCCCCCGTACACCCTGCCCAGCGCGTCCTCCAGCACCCCGGCGACGGTCCGCCGCTGCGGCTGCACCGCCCACCCGGAGAAGTCGGTGCCGTCGTAGCTGACGTCGAGCCGTACCCGCACCCGGACCTCCTCGCCCGCCGCCCTGCCGTGCCCGGATGCGCCGCGAGGCGCCCCGCCGGCAGCGGGACGCCTCGCGGCGGACGTACGTGGTTACTTGTCGCCCTCGGCGCCGGTGTCGCCCGACGCGGAGGCCTCGCCGGCCTCGGTGTCCGCGGCGACCGGCGCGGCGGTCTCCTCGACCACGGGGTCCTCGGACTTCGGCGCCGCCGCCTTGGCCGGGGCCTTCTTCGCCGGTGCCCTCTTGGCCGGCTTGGCGGCGACCTGCTCCTCGACCAGCTCGATGACCGCCATCGGGGCGTTGTCGCCCTTGCGCGGGCCGGTCTTGGTGATCCGGGTGTAGCCGCCGTCCCGGTCGGCGAACCGCGGGGCCAGCTCGTCGAACAGCTTGAAGACCACGTCCTTGTCGCGGACGACGCCGAGCACCCGGCGGCGGGCGTGCAGGTCGCCGCGCTTGGCCTTGGTGATGAGCTGCTCCGCGAACGGGCGCAGCCGCTTGGCCTTGGTCTCGGTGGTCTTGATCTTGCCGTGCGCGAAGAGCGACGTGGCCAGGTTCGCCAGCATCAGCCGCTCGTGCGCGGGGCTGCCGCCGAGGCGCGGACCCTTGGTGGGCGTGGGCATTGGTGCTCCTGTCTCAGGTGGCGGCAGCCGGCTTAGAGCTGCTCGGTCTCGCGGTAGTCGTCACTGTCGTAGTCCACCTCGCCGAAGGAGTCCACGACATGCGCCGGGTCGAAGGTCGGGGCGGAGTCCTTGAGGCCCAGGCCCATCCCGGCGAGCTTCATCTTGACCTCGTCGATGCTCTTCTGACCGAAATTCCTTATATCCAGAAGATCGGCTTCCGTGCGTCCGATGAGTTCACCAACGGTGTTGATGCCCTCACGCTTGAGGCAGTTGTACGAGCGGACGGTCAGGTCCAGCTCCTCGATCGGCAGCGCCAGGTCCGCGGCGAGCTGCGCGTCCTGCGGCGACGGGCCGATGTCGATGCCCTCGGCCGACTCGTCCAGCTCCCGGCAGAGCCCGAACAGCTCGACCAGCGTCGAACCGGCCGAGGCCAGCGCGGTCCGCGGCGAGAGGGACGCCTTGCTCTCGACGTCGATGATCAGGCGGTCGAAGTCCGTCCGCTGCTCGACGCGGGTGGCCTCGACCCGGTAGGTCACTTTCATGACCGGCGAGTAGATCGAGTCGATCGGGATCCGGCCGATCTCGGCGGACGCGCTCTTGTTCTGCGCCGCCGTGACGTAGCCGCGGCCCCGCTCGACCGTCAGCTCCATGTCCAGCCGGCCCTTGCCGTTGAGCGTGGCCAGCTTCAGGTCCGGGTTGTGCACCGAGACGCCGGCCGGGGGCTGGATGTCGCCCGCGGTGACGTCGCCGGGGCCCTGCTTGCGCAGGTACATGCTGACCGGCTCGTCGTGCTCGGAGCTGACGGACAGCTCCTTGATGTTCATGACCAGCTCGACCACGTCCTCCTTGACCCCGGGGATCGTGGTGAACTCGTGCAGCACGCCGTCGATCTTGATGCTGGTGACCGCCGCGCCCGGGATGGAGCTGAGCAGCGTGCGCCGCAGCGAGTTGCCGAGCGTGTAGCCGAAGCCCGGCTCCAGCGGCTCGATGGTGAACTTCGACCGGGTCTCGCTGATCGCCTCTTCGGAGAGGGTCGGTCGCTGGGTGATGAGCATGGAGGTCTCTTCTCGTCCGGGACGTCCGCTATTTGACGCCCAAACCAATGGTGATCACTTGCTGCGGCGAGGGGCACGGCGGCGCCGTACCCCTCGGCACACGTTCCTCAGACCCGGCGGCGCTTCGGCGGCCGGCAGCCGTTGTGCGGCTGCGGCGTCACGTCCTGGATCTGGCCGACCTCAAGGCCCGCCGCCTGGAGCGAGCGGATCGCCGTCTCCCGGCCCGAGCCCGGGCCCTTGACGAAGACGTCGACCTTCTTCATGCCGTGTTCCATCGCGCGCCGGGCGGCCGCCTCGGCGGCGAGCTGCGCGGCGAACGGGGTCGACTTGCGCGAACCCTTGAACCCGACCTGCCCGGACGAGGCCCACGAGATCACCGCACCGGTCGGGTCGGTGATCGACACGATGGTGTTGTTGAAGGTGCTCTTGATGTGGGCCTGACCGTGCGTGACGTTCTTGCGTTCCTTGCGCCGGACCTTCTTGACCGCGGCTCCGGTACGTGCCTTAGCTGGCATAACTACGTGAGCTCCTTGATCCCGATTACTTCTTGCCGGCCTTCTTCTTGCCAGCCACGGTCCGCTTCGGTCCCTTGCGGGTACGAGCGTTGGTACGCGTGCGCTGGCCCCGGACAGGCAGGCCACGGCGGTGGCGGATGCCCTGGTACGTGCCGATCTCCACCTTGCGGCGGATGTCGGCGGCGACCTCGCGGCGCAGGTCGCCCTCGACCTTGAAGTGGGCCTCGATGTAATCGCGGAGCTGGACGACCTCTTCGTCGCTGAGGTCCTTGGCCCGCTTGTTGTTGTCGATGCCGGTGGCGGCGAGCGTCTCAAGCGCCCGGGTGCGACCGACGCCGAAGATGTAGGTGAGCGCGATCTCCATCCGCTTCTCGCGGGGGAGGTCGACGCCGACTAGACGTGCCATCTGTGGGCGTACTTCCTTACTGTGCTCGGAGGTCTGTGCCCACCCTCCCCACCCGGCGTGAACCGGTGCCCGTAGGGCCCCGGCCTCCGACCGGGGGTGAGCGGGAGGCGGCGCCTGGTGCGCCGCGGTCATGGCCTGTCGGCCACGGCCTCCCACTGGGGCGAGCTTGTCTTCAACTGTCCGCGTCGTCGAACCGGGGCTCAGCCCTGGCGCTGCTTGTGGCGCGGGTCGTCACAAATGATCATGACCCGGCCGTGCCGACGGATGACGCGGCACTTGTTGCAGATCTTCTTGACGCTCGGCTTGACCTTCACGGTGTGCCTTCTCGGTCCATGCCCGTCGCCGCGAGGCCCGCGGCGGGGGCGTGTTGGGGTTTCCCGGCTACTTGTAGCGGTAGACGATGCGCCCGCGGGTCAGATCGTACGGGGAAAGCTCCACGACGACCCGGTCCTCGGGCAGGATGCGGATGTAGTGCTGCCGCATTTTGCCGCTGATGTGGGCCAGGACCTTGTGCCCGTTGGCGAGCTCAACCCGGAACATTGCGTTCGGGAGTGGCTCGATCACCCGGCCCTCGATCTCGATGGCCCCGTCCTTTTTCGGCATGTCCTCCGCTACCTACGTCGGGATCTGGGAACCGGCGCCGCCGGTCCCACCTCGGCCTGCCCGATCGGGCAGCGGGTCCTCGCTGTCGATGAGTCGTCACCGTCAATGAGTCGTCGCTGTCGATCTTGCACATGCCAGATGGGACGCGGAGCGCCAAGGGGTCAGTCTACGCCGCCCGTTCGAGCGACACCAACCGGGGTACCGGTCCACCCCCGTCAATGCGGGGCGGGCTCCCGGGCGGTCACCAGGTCGCCCAGCCGGGCCCGGCCGCCATCGACGGCCGTGAGCACCCAGACACCGTCCGGGAGCAGGGCCATCGTGTGCTCGACGTGCACCGCCATGGAGCCGTCCCGGGTGACGACCGTCCAGCCGTCGTCCAGTTCGGCGGTCTTCGGCGAGCCGAAAGTGATCATCGGCTCGATCGCCAGCGCCATCCCGGGCACCAGGGCCGGGCCGCGGCCCGGGCGGCCGTAGTTGAGCACGTGCGGGTCCTGGTGCATCTCCGTGCCGATGCCGTGCCCGCCGTACCCCTGCACGATCCCGTACCGGCCGCCCTTGCGGACCGCCTTCTCCACCGCGGCGGAGATGTCCGTCAGCCGTCCCCGGCCGCTGGCGCACCCGCGTGCCGCCGCGGCGATACCGGCCCACATCGCGTCCTCGGCGACCTCGGTCATCCGGCGCAGCTTCGGGTCGACCTCGCCCACCGGTACCGTGACGGCCGCGTCGCCGTGCCAGCCCTCCAGCACCGCGCCGCAGTCGATCGAGATGAGGTCGCCCTCGCGCAGCACCTGGTCGCGGCTGGGGATGGCGTGCACGATCTGGTCGTTGACCGAGGCGCAGATCGAGGCGGGGAAGCCGTGGTAGCCCTGGAACGAGGGCACGGCGCCGGCCGCGCGGATCGTCTCCTCGGCGACGGCGTCCAGGTCGCCGGTGCTGACGCCGGGGGCGACGGCCGCCCGGGTCCGGGCCAGCGCGTCGGCGACCACCAGGCCGGCGGCGCGCATCAGCGCGATCTGCTCGGGCGTCTTGATCTGGATGTCGAGATCCTGGGCGCGCACGCGTCAGACCCCGTACGAGCGCAGCGCGTCGATCGCCCGGTTGGTCACGTCCTCGACCGGGCCGGTCGCGTCGATGCCGACGAGCTTGCCCTGCGCGCCGTAGTAGTCGACCAGGGGCGCGGTGTCGCGGGCGTACACCCGCAGCCGCTCGGCGATCGTCTCGGCCTTGTCGTCGTCGCGCTGGTACAGCTCGCCGCCGCAGCGGTCGCAGACGTTCTCCCGGCTCGGCGCGTCGTACTCCAGGTGCCAGATCTTCTGGCAGCCGCGGCAGTTCCGCCGGCCCGAGAGCCGGCGGATCACCTCGTCGTCGTCGACGACCAGCTCCAGCACGAGGTCGATCTGGGTGCCCAGGTCGGCGAGCAGCTTGTCCAGCGCGACGGCCTGCGGTGTAGTGCGGGGGAAGCCGTCCAGCAGGAAGCCGTCCGCCGCGTCCGCCTCGGAGAGCCGGTCGGCGACCATGTTGATGGTCACCTCGTCCGGCACGAGCTGGCCGGAGTCCATGTACCGCTTGGCCTGGATCCCCAGCGGGGTCCCCTGCGCCACGTTGCCCCGGAAGATGTCGCCGGTCGAGATCTTCGGGACCGCCAGGTGGGCGGCCACAAACTCGGCCTGGGTGCCCTTGCCGGCCCCGGGCGGGCCGACCAGCACCAGGCGCATCATCGCGCCGCCCCGGCGGCCTTGTCCCTACCCGGGCCCACTAGCGCAGGAACCCTTCGTAGTTGCGCTGCATCAGTTGGCTCTCGATCTGCTTCACCGTCTCCAGGCCCACGCCCACCATGATGAGGACCGCGGTGCCGCCGAACGGGAAGTTCTGGAACTGCTGCTTGTCGAGCCAGATGAACATGAAGTTCGGCAGTACCGAGATCAGGCCCAGGTACAGCGACCCCGGCAGCGTGATGCGGCTGAGGATAAAGTCGAGGTAGTCCGCGGTCGGCCGGCCCGGGCGGATGCCCGGGATGAAGCCGCCGTACTTCTTCATGTTGTCGGCCACCTCGGTCGGGTTGAAGGTGATCGACACGTAGAAGTAGGTGAAGAAGATGATCATCAGGAAGTAGATGACGATGTGTTCCCACGCGGTCGCCGACACGATGTGGTCGTTCACCCACCGCTGCCAGCCGTTGAGGTTGTTCTGGTCGAAGAACTGGAGCAGGAGCTGCGGCAGGTACAGCAGCGACGAGGCGAAGATGACCGGGACGACGCCGGCCTGGTTGACCTTCAGCGGGATGTAGGTCGAGGTGCCGCCGTACATCCGCCGGCCGACCATCCGCTTGGCGTACTGGACCGGGATCCGCCGCTGCGCCTGCTCGATGAAGACCACGAGGGCGATGACCAGCAGCACCATGATGATGACCAGGGAGAACTTGCCCCAGCCCTGCTCACGGATCTTCCAACCTTCAGCGGGAAGGCGGGCGGCGATCGAGGTGAAGATCAGGACCGACATGCCGTTGCCGACGCCGCGGTCGGTGATCAGCTCGCCCAGCCACATGATGACGCCGGTGCCGGCCGTCATCGTGATCACGAGCGTCGTGAGGGTCAGCCAGTAGGGCATCCCCTCGCTGCTCATGTTGGGGATGATCGTGAACTGCGCGTCCGACTGCGGGCACTGATTGCCGAAGATGGTGCCGGAGCGGGCCAGCGCGATGAACGAGGCCGACTGGAGCACCGCCAGACCCAGCGTCAGGTACCGCGTGTACTGCGTGATCTTGGCCTGGCCGGACTGCCCCTCCTTGCGGAGCTGCTCGAACCGCGGCACGACCACGGTGAGGAGCTGCAGGATGATCGACGCGGTGATGTACGGCATGATGCCGAGCGCGAAGACCGACAGGGACAGCAGCGCGCCGCCGGAGAACAGGTTCAGCAGCGTGAAGACCCCGCTGGTGTCGTTCTCGGCGACCTTCAGGCAGTTCTGGAGGTTGACGTAGGAGACACCGGGGCCGGGCAGGGTGGCGCCCAACCGGTAGACGGCGATCATCCCGACTGTGAACAGCAGCTTCTTACGCAGGTCAGGCGTGCGAAACGCACTGAGAAAGGCGGAGAGCAAGTCTTTCCTCCTGCGCGAACGGCCGCGGGTGATGCGGCGTCGGGGTGAGTGGGCGGCGTCGCCGAGCGGCGGCGCGTGGGTGCCCGTCTATGGGTATCGAGCGTTGCTGGCAACGGACTCTAACAGTCCGACACGTACCCGGTGTGCACCACCTCGACAGAGATGCGCCCGCCGGTCGTCGTAAAGGGTCAGGTGACCGGTTTTATTCCCCCGACCCCGACGCGCGTGCGGCGAAGCTGCCCCGGCTCCTCGCGGACCCGGCGCACCTCCGCCGCAGCGCTACCCTCCGTGTCCGGCCGCCCGGGGGCGGGCGGCCGGCATCCTGCCTGTCTACAGCGTGGTGACCGAGCCGCCGGCCGCGCTGATCTTCTCCTTGGCGGAGGCGCTGAAGGCGTGCGCGCTGAGCTGGAGGGCGACCCCGTCCAGGTCCCCGTCGCCGAGGATCTTGACCGGGTGCCCGGCGCGGACGGCGCCGCGCTCGGCCAGCTCCAGCGGCCCGACCTCGCCGCCCTCCGGGAAGAGGGCCGCCAGGCGCTCCAGGTTCACCACCTGGAACGTGACCTTGAACCGGTTCTTGAAGCCCTTGAGCTTCGGCAGCCGCATGTGGATGGGCATCTGCCCACCCTCGAACGCCGCGGGGACGTTCTTGCGGGCCTTGGTGCCCTTGGTACCGCGCCCGGCCGTCTTGCCTTTGGAGCCCTCACCGCGACCCACGCGGGTCTTGGCGGTCTTGGCTCCCGGGGCGGGCCGGAGGTGGTGGACCTTGATCGTCATTACTCGACCTCCTCGACCTTCACGAGGTGGTTGACCTTGAAGATCATGCCCCGAATCTCGGGCCGGTCCTCCTTGACCACCACGTCGTTGATCCGCTTCAGGCCGAGCGAACGCAGGCTCTCGCGCTGGTTGTGCTTGGCACCGATGTCGGAGCGCAGTTGCGTGACCTTGAGACGTGCCATTACGCACCTGCCCCGGCGGCCTCGGCCCGGCGCCGCAGCATGGCGGCGGGGGCGACATCCTCGACCGGCAGGCCGCGACGCGACGCGACCGCCTCGGGCGACTCCAGGCCCCGCAGCGCGGCGACCGTGGCGTGCACGATGTTGATCGGGTTCGAGGAGCCGAGGCTCTTCGACAGGATGTCGTGGATGCCGGCGCACTCCAGCACCGCGCGCACCGGGCCACCGGCGATGACGCCGGTACCGGCCGAGGCGGGCTTGAGCAGCACGACACCGGCGGCGTCCTCACCCTGGATCGGGTGCGGAATCGTCGCGCCGATGCGCGGGACCTTGAAGAAGTGCTTCTTGGCCACCTCGACGCCCTTGGCGATCGCCGCGGGCACCTCCTTGGCCTTGCCGTACCCGACGCCGACGGTGCCGTCACCGTCGCCGACGATCACCAGAGCGGTGAAGCTGAACCGACGACCGCCCTTGACGACCTTCGCGACCCGGTTGATCGCGACGACCCGCTCAAGGTGCGGGGTCTTCTCGGCGGACGCGTTCCCGCGACCGCCCTCACGGCGGTTGTCGCGGCGACCACCCTCGCTGCCACCGGACCCGCCGCCACGGCGCTGTTGACCTGGCATCAGCAGCCTTCCTTCCTTCTCGTGACGGACTTAGTTGCGATCCTCGTCTGACTCACCGCACGCCCCGCTCAGAACTCGAGCCCGGCTTCGCGGGCGGCGTCCGCCAGCGCGGCGATCCGACCGGCGTACCGGTCACCGCCGCGGTCGAAGACGACGCGGTCGATGCCCGCGGCCTTCGCCCGCTCGGCGACCAGCGCGCCGACCTTCTTCGCCAGGTCGCTCTTGCTGCCCTCGGTGGAGCGCAGCGAGGCGTCGAGCGAGGAGGCGGAGACCAGGGTGCGGCCGACGGTGTCGTCCACGACCTGGGCCGTGATCTGCCGCAGCGACCGGGTGACGACCAGGCGCGGGCGGCCGGCGGTGCCGTTGACCCGCTTGCGGACGCGGAAGTGCCGCCGGGCCTTGCCGACCAGGCGCTTGGCCGCGACCCCGCCGCCACTGCGGCGCTTGAGGAGCGTGGCGCTCACTTCTTACCTGCCTTTCCGGCCTTGCGGCGGATGACCTCGCCCTGGTACTTGACGCCTTTGCCCTTGTAGGGCTCCGGCGGGCGGATCTTGCGGATGTTCGCCGCGATCTCGCCGACCAGCTGCTTGTCGATGCCGGAGATGTGGAACAGGGTCGGCTTCTCCACCGCGAAGGTGATGCCGTCCGGGGGGTTCACGACGACCGGGTGCGAGAAGCCCAGAGCGAACTCCAGGTCCTTGCCCTTGGCGACGACGCGGTACCCCGTTCCGTTGATCTCCAGCGTCTTCTTGTAGCCCTCGGTGACGCCGACGATCATGTTGCTGATCAGCGTACGGCTCAGGCCGTGGCGCTCCTTGGCCCGACGCTCGTCGTTGGGCCGGTTGACCTCGATCGTGCCGTCCTCGGCCCGGGCGACGGTGATCGGCTCGACGACCTCGTGGGAGAGTTCGCCCTTGGGTCCCTTGACCTTGACGGTCGACCCGTTGATGGTGACCTCGACGCCCGAGGGGACCGAGATCGGCTTACGTCCGATTCGCGACATTGCTCTTCCTCACCAGACGTAGGCGAGGACTTCCCCGCCCACCCCTCGCTTGCGGGCCTGCCGGTCGGTGAGCAGCCCCTGGGACGTGGAAATGATCGCCACGCCCAGGCCGCCCAGCACGCGCGGGAGCTCCTGCGACTTGGCGTACACCCGCAGGCCGGGCTTCGAGACGCGCCGGATGCCGGCGAGGCTCCGCTCGCGGCTGGAGCCGAACTTGAGGTCCACCACCAGCTTCTTGCCGACGACGCCCTCCTCGGGCTCCTCGACGGACCAGGCGGCGATGTACCCCTCGGCCTGGAGGACCTCGGCCACATTGGCCTTGATCTTCGAGTAGGGCATCACCACCCGGTCGTGGTACGCCTGGTTGGCGTTGCGCAGACGCGTCAGCATGTCTGCGATCGGGTCGGTCATCGTCATGGGAATGTCAGCCTTTCTCGCCGCGGTTCCCGCCGGTCAGCGGTGGGCCTTCGGCGAAGAGCAATAGCCAATTCCGGCAGCGCCGGCGTGACGCGCCGGCGTGCGGAAACTACCAGGAAGCCTTCGACACGCCGGGGAGCTCGCCGCGGTGGGCCATCTCCCGGACGCAGACCCGGCACAGTCCGAACTTGCGGAACACGGCCTTCGGACGCCCGCAGCGCTGGCAGCGGGTGTACGCACGCACGGCGAACTTCGGCTTCGCGGCGGCCTTGATGATCAGCGCCTTCTTCGCCATCTCGCTCAGTTCTCCTTGAACGGGAAGCCCAGGAGCTTCAGCAGCGCCCGGCCCTCGTCGTCGGTCTTGGCGGTCGTCACGACCGTGATGTCCATGCCCCGGGTCCGGTCGATCTTGTCCTGATCGATCTCGTGGAACACCGACTGCTCGGTCAGGCCGAACGTGTAGTTGCCGTTGCCGTCCAGCTTGCGCCCGTCCAGGCCGCGGAAGTCGCGGATACGCGGCAGCGCGATCGACAGCAGCCGGTCCAGGAACTCCCACATCCGGTCGCCGCGGAGGGTGACCTTCGCGCCGATCGGCATGCCCTCGCGCAGCTTGAACTGCGCGATCGACTTGGTCGCCCGGCGGAGCTGCGGCTTCTGACCGGTGATCGTGGTCAGGTCGCGCAGCGCGCCCTCGATGAGCTTGGAGTCCTTGGCGGCGTCGCCGACACCCATGTTGACCACGATCTTGACCAGACCGGGGATCTGCATGGGGTTGCCGTAGTCGAACTGCTCGCGCATCTTGCCGGTGATCTCGGCGCGGTAGCGCTCCTTGAGCCGCGGCATGGTCTTGGTTTCGGTCGCTGCCGTCATCACAGGTCCTTACCGGTACGACGCGAGACGCGGACCTTCTGGCCGTCGTCATCCACGCGGTAGCCGACCCGGCTGGCCTTGCCGTCCTCGCAGAAGGCCACGTTCGACACGTGGATCGGGGCCTCCTGGGTGACGATGCCGCCGGTCTGGCTGCCGCGCTGCGTCTGGCTGATCCGGGTGTGCTTCTTGACGCGGTTCACGCCCTCGACCAGGACCTTGTCCAGACGCGGGTAGGCGGCGAGCACCTTGCCCTGGCGTCCCTTGTCCCGGCCGGCGATGACGATGACCGTGTCGCCCTTCTTGATCTTCACGGTTTACAGCACCTCCGGCGCCAGCGAGATGATCTTCATGAACCGCTTGTCCCGCAGCTCGCGGCCGACCGGGCCGAAGATACGCGTACCACGCGGGTCGCCGCCGTCCTTGATGATCACGGCTGCATTCTCGTCGAACCGGATGTACGAACCGTCCGGGCGACGCTTCTCCTTGGCGGTGCGGACGATGACCGCCTTGATGACGTCACCCTTCTTCACACCGGCCCCGGGGATGGCCTCCTTGACGGTGGCCACGATGACGTCACCGATGCCCGCGTAGCGCCGACCGGAACCGCCGAGCACCCGGATGCACAGGATCTCCCGTGCACCGGTGTTGTCGGCGACCCGCAGTCGCGACTCCTGCTGAATCACGTCTCTCTCCTATGTCTGCCAGTCCTCCGGCACCGCCGGAGCTTGGAAGAACTCATCAGCGTGGCGGTGCCCGGTCGGGTCGACCGGGCACACACCGTGCGACTACTTGGCCTTCTCGATGACCTCGACCAGCCGCCACCGCTTCGTCGCGGACAGCGGGCGGGTCTCCATGATCAGGACGCGGTCGCCGATGCCGCACGCGTTCTGCTCGTCGTGGACCTTGAGCTTTCTCATCCGGCGCAGAACCTTGCCGTAGAGCGGGTGCTTGACCCGGTCCTCGACCTCGACGGTGATGGTCTTGTCCATCTTGTCGCTGATCACGAGGCCCTCGCGGACCTTGCGGCGGTTCCGCACCTCGGTCGTTGCCTCAGTCATTACGCAGTCACCTCAGTCGGCGCGACCGAGAGTCCCAGCTCGCGCTCACGCATGATCGTGTAGATCCGGGCGATGTCCCGACGGATGACCTGCAACCGACGGTTGTTGTCCAGCTGACCGGTCGCGGATTGCACCCGGAGGTTGAACAGCTCCGCCTTGGCCTCCTTCAACTGCGAGACCAGCTCCTCCTCGGAGAGTTCCCGCAGCTCGGCGGCCTTTACGCCCGCTGCCATCAGCTGTCACCCACTTCGCGCGTCACGATGCGGCACTTCATCGGGAGCTTGTGGATCGCGCGGCGCATCGCCTCACGCGCAATCGCCTCGTTGGGGAAGGACATCTCGAAGAGCACCCGACCCGGCTTGACGTTGGCGACCCACCACTCCGGCGAGCCCTTGCCGGAACCCATGCGGGTCTCGGCCGGCTTCTTGGTCAGCGCCTGGTCGGGGAAGATGTTGATCCACACCTTACCGCCACGCTTGATGTGCCGGGTCATCGCGATACGGGCCGACTCGATCTGCCGGTTGGTCACGTACGCGGGCTCCAGCGCCTGGATACCGAACTCACCGAAGACCACCCGGTTGCCGCCCTTGGACGCGCCGCTGCGGTCCGGGTGGTGCGGCTTGCGGAAGCCCTTCGGGGGCTTACGCGGCATCAGCATCGGTCAGCCCTCCTGCTGCTGGTCGGTGGCGGCTGGCGCCGCAGTGGGCTGCGCGCCAGCCTCGGCCGGGGCGGGGGCCGCCTCGACCGGAGCGGTGTTCGCGGTCGGCGCCGGGGCGTCGGACTGCGCCGCCGCGGCGCGACCGGCCTCGGTCCCGCCGGCGGTGGTGCCCGACGCGCCCGACCGGGTGCGGCGCGGGCGCTCGGCCCGCTCGCGGCGCGGCCGGCCGCCCGGCGCCTGCTCGGCCGGCTGCTCCCGGCCGGGCACCGCGTCGCCCTTGTAGATCCACACCTTGACGCCGATGCGGCCGAAGGTCGTGCGGGCCTCGAAGAAGCCGTACTCGATGTTCGCCCGCAGCGTGTGCGCCGGGACCCGGCCCTCGCGGTAGAACTCGGTCCGGCTCATCTCGGCGCCGCCGAGGCGGCCCGAGACCTGCACCCGGATGCCCTTGCAGAGCGGGTTCTTCATCGCCGACTGCATGGACTTGCGCATGGCGCGGCGGAAGCTGACCCGGCTGGAGAGCTGCTCGGCGACGGCCTGCGCGACGAGCTGCGCGTCCGACTCCGGGTTCTTGACCTCCAGGATGTTCAACTGGACCTGCTTGCCGGTCAACTTCTCCAGCTCGCCGCGGATCCGGTCGGCCTCGGCGCCCTTGCGGCCGATGACGATGCCCGGGCGGGCGGTGTGGATGTCGACGCGGACCCGGTCCCGGGTGCGCTCGATCTCCACCTTGGAGATGCCGGCCCGCTCCAGGCCCTTGGACATCATCTTGCGGATCTTGACGTCTTCGCCGACGTAGTCCTTGTAGAGCTTGTCGGACGCGTACCAGCGGGACTTCCAGTCGGTCGAGATGCCGAGCCGGAACCCGTGCGGGTGAACCTTCTGACCCATTACTCGGTCTCCTCCTCGGCCTTCTTGGCCGCCGGCTTGGCCTTCGGCCGCGGCGTCGCCGCGGCGATGGCCACCACGCCGATGGTGATGTGGCAGGTGCGCTTGCGGATGCGGTACGCGCGACCCTGTGCCCGCGGCCGGAACCGCTTCAGCGTCGGACCCTCGTCCACGAACGCCTCGCTCACCAGCAGGGCGTCCGGGTCGAGCTGCTCGTTGTTCTCCGCGTTGGCGATCGCGCTGGCCAGGACCTTGTACACCGGCTCACTGGCGGACTGCGGCGCGAACTGGAGCACCGTCAGCGCCTCCTTCGCGGGCAGACCGCGGACGAGGTTGATCACCCGGCGCGCCTTGGTCGGCGAGAGGCGCACGTGGCGCGCGCTCGCCCGAGCGCCCGGCAGCACCGGAGCGTCGTTGGTTGGCATCGCTGTAACCCCTTGATCCTCTACTCGGTCTTACCTACGCCGGCTCTTACGGTCGTCCTTCTCGTGACCCTTGAACGTGCGGGTCAGCGCGAACTCGCCGAGCTTGTGCCCGACCATCGACTCGCTCACGAAGACGGGGACGTGCTTGCGTCCGTCGTGCACGGCGATCGTGTGGCCGAGCATCTCGGGGATGATCGTCGAACGCCGCGACCAGGTCTTGATGACGTTCTTGGAGCCCTTCTCGTTCTGAACTTCCACCTTCTTGAGCAGGTGGTCGTCGATGAAGGGGCCCTTCTTCAGACTGCGTGGCATGGCGGACTAACCCCGCTTCCGGGTTGCGTAACGACGACGGACGATCAGCTTGTCGCTCGCCTGTCCCTTGCGGCGGGTGCGACCCTCGGGCTTGCCCTGCGGGTTCACCGGGTGGCGACCGCCGGAGGTCTTGCCCTCACCACCACCGTGCGGGTGGTCGACCGGGTTCATGGCGACACCGCGGACGGTCGGGCGCTTGCCCTTCCACCGCATCCGGCCGGCCTTGCCCCAGTTGATGTTCGACTGGTCGGCGTTGCCGATCTCGCCGACCGAGGCGCGGCAGCGCACGTCCACCCGCCGGATCTCGCCCGAGGGCATCCGCAGCGTCGCGTACGCGCCCTCGCGGCCCAGGAGCTGGATGCCGGTGCCGGCCGAGCGGGCCATCTTGGCCCCGCCGCCCGGGCGCATCTCCACGCAGTGGACGGTGGTGCCGACGGGGATGTTACGCAGCGGCAGGTTCGCGCCGGGCTTGATGTCAGCCCCGACGCCCTGCTCGACGCGGTCGCCCTGCTTCAGGTCCTTCGGCGCCAGGATGTAGCGCTTCTCGCCGTCGGCGAAGTGCAGCAGCGCGATGCGCGCGGTCCGGTTCGGGTCGTACTCGATGTGCGCGACCTTGGCCGGCACGCCGTCCTTGTCCGACCGCTTGAAGTCGATCAGGCGGTACTGCCGCTTGTGGCCGCCGCCGTGGTGCCGCGCGGTGATCTTGCCGTGCGCGTTGCGGCCGCCCTTCTTCGGGAGCGGACGCAGGAGCGACTTCTCGGGGGTGGAGCGGGTGATCTCAGCGAAGTCGGCGACGCTCGAACCACGACGGCCCGGCGTTGTCGGCTTGTACTTACGGATAGGCATTTTTTGTCACATCCTCAGCTGACCGGGCCGCCGAAGGCCTCGATGCGGTCGCCGTCGGCCAGCTTCACGATGGCGCGCTTGGTGCTCTTGCGCTGTCCGAAGCCGGTCTTGGTCCGCTTGCGCTTGCCCTCGCGGTTGGCCGTGTTCACGGTCAGCACGCGGACGTTGAAGATCTGCTGGATAGCGATCTTGATCTGGGTCTTGTTCGCGTCCGGGTGGACGAGGAACGTGTACCAGTTACCGTCCAGCAGCCCGTAGCTCTTCTCCGAGATGACGGGGGTCTGGATGATGTCCCGCGGGTCGGCGATCGTGCTCACTTGCCGGCCTCCTCGCTCTTCTCGGCCGGAACGCCCAGGAACTCCTCCAGGGCGTCCGTGGTGAAGACCACGTCGTCGGCCACCAGCACGTCGTACGTGTTGAGCTGGCCCGACTCGATCAGGTGCACGCCCTCGCGGGCGAGGTTGCGCAGCGACATCCAGTTGACCTCGTCCTCGACGCCGAGGACGACCAGGACCCTCCGGGCCTGGGTCACCGCGCGCAGGGTGGTCAGCGCCGCCTTCGTCGACGGCGTCTCGCCGCTGACGAAAGCCTCGACCACGTGCACCTGGCCGGCGCGCGCCCGGTCGGAGAGGGCACCGCGCAGGGCGGCGGCCTTCATCTTCTTGGGGGTGCGCTGGCTGTAGTCGCGCGGCACCGGGCCGTGGACCACGCCGCCGCCGGCGAACTGCGGGGCGCGGATCGATCCCTGGCGGGCGCGGCCGGTGCCCTTCTGCTTGTACGGCTTCTTGCCGCCGCCGGAGACCTCGGCGCGGGTCTTCACCTTGTGCGTGCCCTGGCGGGCCGCGGCGAGCTGGGCCACGACCACCTGGTGCATCAGCGGGATGCTCGCCTGGGCGTCGAAGATGTCGCCGGGCAGCTCGACGGAGCCGTTCTTCTTTCCGGTCGCGTCGATGACGTCTACCGCGCTCATGCCTTCGCACCACCCTTCGCTGCGGTACGGATCAGGACGAGCGCGCCGGCCGGGCCGGGTACGGCGCCCTTGATCAGGATCAGGTTCTTCTCGGTGTCGACCGCCTGCACCGTCAGGTTCTGCACGGTGAAGCGGCGGCCGCCCATGCGGCCGGCCATGCGCAGTCCCTTGAAGACGCGGCCCGGGGTCGCGCAGCCGCCGATGGAGCCGGGCGAGCGGTGCTTGCGCTCGACGCCGTGGCTGGCCTTCAGACCGTGGAAGCCGTGCCGCTTCATGACACCGGCGAAGCCCTTGCCCTTGGTCTTGCCGGTGACGTCGATGACCGCCCCCGCGGGGAAGGTCTCGGCGTTCACCTCCTGACCGAGGGCGTACTCGCCGGCGTCAGCGGTCCGCAGCTCCACCAGGTGGCGGCGCGGCGCGACGTCGGCCTTGGCGTAGTGGCCCTGAACCGGCTTGTTGACCTTGCGCGGGTCGATGTCGCCGTAGGCGAGCTGCACCGCCGAGTAGCCGTCCTTGTCCGCCGTGCGGACCTGGGTCACGACGCACGGGCCGGCCTGCACCACGGTCACGGGGACAACACGGTTGTTGTCCCAGACCTGGGTCATGCCGAGCTTGGCGCCCAGGATGCCCTTCACTTGCCTGTCCATGAGTTCGCAGTCCCTACAGCTTGATCTCGATGTCGACGCCGGCAGGCAGGTCGAGCCGCATCAGCGAGTCGACCGTCTTCGGGGTCGGGTCCAGGATGTCGATGAGGCGCTTGTGCGTGCGCATCTCGAAGTGCTCCCGCGAGTCCTTGTACTTGTGCGGCGAGCGGATCACGCAGTAGCGGTTGATCTCCGTCGGCAGCGGCACCGGGCCCGCGACGTGAGCACCGGTCCGCGTGACCGTCTCGACGATCTTGCGCGCCGAGGAGTCGACGACCTCGTGGTCGTACGCCTTGAGCCGGATGCGGATCTTCTGTCCCGCCATGATGGCTTCCGTTCCTTCTCTTCTGCGATCCCTCGCCGGCTCGAACGCCGACGCACCGACCTTTTCTCCGACCCCCGCGGTCGGGCGTGTCGCGTTGGCGGGCAGTCCCCGACACTGACGTGGAGCCAGTATCCGGACCCGCCCGGCGCGCCACACCGCCGGGCGGAAACTGCCCGGCGTGGACCTGACCTGCGGAAGTGGGGCGACGTGAAGGCCGGTGGCCTCCGGTCGCCGCGTGTGAGGGCCGGACCCTGGCATTCTCAGCTTCCCGTCAGCGTGCCTTGCACACCGTCAGGAACCTGAGACCCAGGGGCGACCGCCCGCTACGCAACCTGTTCATTATGCCGTACGCGTTACGGCATCCGAAATCGGGGGTGCCACCCCCTGGGGGCGGCCCGGTGCCCGCCCTCCGTAGCGCCGGAGGGCGGGCACCGTCCCACTACTTGATGATCTTCGTGACCCGACCGGCGCCGACGGTGCGGCCACCCTCGCGGATCGCGAAACGGAGGTTGTCCTCCATGGCGATCGGCTGGATCAGCGCGACCGTCATGTTGGTGTTGTCGCCCGGCATGACCATCTCGGTGCCCTCGGGCAGCGTGACGACGCCGGTGACGTCCGTGGTGCGGAAGTAGAACTGCGGGCGGTAGTTCTGGAAGAACGGCGTGTGGCGGCCGCCCTCCTCCTTCGAGAGGATGTAGACCGTGGCCTCGAAGTCGGTGTGGGGGGTGTTGGTGCCCGGCTTCACACAGACCATGCCGCGCTCGACGTCCTCGCGCTTGATGCCACGCAGGAGCAGGCCGACGTTCTCGCCCGCGCGGGCCTCGTCGAGGACCTTGCGGAACATCTCGATGGCGGTGACGGTCGTCTTCATCGACTTCTCGCGGATGCCGACGATCTCCACCTCCTCGTTCGGCTTCAGGATGCCGCGCTCGGCGCGACCGGTCACCACGGTGCCGCGGCCGGTGATCGTGAAGACGTCCTCGATGGGCATGAGGAACGGCTTCTCGATCTCCCGCTCGGGCTCCGGGATCGACTCGTCCACGGCGTCCATCAGCCCCATCAGGGCCTCCGACCACTGCGGGTCGCCCTCCAGGGCCTTGAGCGCCGAGACGCGCACGACCGGCAGGTCGTCGCCCGGGTACTCCTGGTTCGACAGCAGCTCGCGGACCTCCAGCTCGACCAGGTCCAGCAGCTCCTCGTCGTCGACCATGTCGCTCTTGTTGAGCGCCACGACGATGTAGGGAACGCCGACCTGGCGGGCCAGCAGCACGTGCTCGCGGGTCTGCGGCATCGGGCCGTCGGTCGCCGCGACCACCAGGATCGCGCCGTCCATCTGGGCGGCACCGGTGATCATGTTCTTCACGTAGTCGGCGTGACCGGGGCAGTCGACGTGCGCGTAGTGCCGCTTCTCGGTCTGGTACTCGACGTGCGCGATCGCGATCGTGATACCGCGGGCCTTCTCCTCCGGCGCCTTGTCGATCTCGTCGAACGGCGTGTAGGGGTTCAGGCTCGGGTACTTGTCGTGCAGCACCTTCGTGATGGCCGCGGTCAGCGTCGTCTTGCCATGGTCGATGTGACCGATCGTGCCGATGTTCAGGTGCGGCTTAGTCCGCTCGAACTTGGCCTTCGCCACTGGTGTCCTCCTGTGGACTTCGTACGTACGCCCCGCGTGCGGTGGTGCGCGCTAGGGACTCTGTCGACGGTCTCCCCGGGTGGCCCCGGGGAAGCCTGGTTGCGGCCGTCAGGCCCGGTGGGGCGCAATCCCGCCCCGACGTCCCGCGATCACTCGCCGGTCGCCTTGGCGATGATCTCCTTTGCCACGTTCTGCGGTACCTCGGCGTAGGAGTCGAACTGCATGCTGTAGCTGGCCCGGCCGGCCGTCTTCGACCGCAGGTCGCCGACGTAGCCGAACATCTCCGACAGCGGCACCAGGGCCCGGACGACGCGCGCACCGGCGCGCTCCTCCATAGCCTGGATGATGCCACGGCGGGAGTTCAGGTCGCCGATGACGTCACCCATGTTCTCCTCAGGAGTGGTGACCTCAACGGCCATCATCGGTTCGAGCAGCGCCGGGTCGGCCTTGCGGGCCGCGTCCTTCAGCGCCATCGAACCGGCGATCTTGAACGCCATCTCGGACGAGTCGACCTCGTGGTAGGCGCCGTCCATCAGCGTCAGCTTCACGCCGACCAGCGGGTAGCCCGCCAGGATGCCGAACTGCATGGCGTCCTGCGCACCGGCGTCGACCGAGGGGATGTACTCCCGCGGCACGCGGCCGCCGGTCACCGCGTTGGCGAACTCGTACGTCGGGGCGTCGTTGTCCAGCGGCAGCGGCTCCAGCGAGATGATGACGCGGGCGTACTGGCCCGAGCCGCCGGTCTGCTTCTTGTGCGTGTACTCGACCTTGTCCACCTTGCGGCGGATGGTCTCGCGGTACGCGACCTGGGGCTTGCCGATGTTGGCCTCGACGCCAAACTCGCGGCGCATCCGGTCGACCAGGATGTCCAGGTGCAGCTCGCCCATGCCGGCGATGATGGTCTGGCCGGTCTCCTCGTCGTTGTTGACCCGGAAGGTCGGGTCCTCCTCGGCGAGGCGCTGGATGGCGGTGGAGAGCTTCTCCTGGTCGGCCTTGGTCTTCGGCTCGATGGCGACCTGGATGACCGGCTCCGGGAACGTCATCGACTCCAGGATGACCGGGTTGGCCGGGTCGCAGAGCGTGTCACCGGTGGTGGTCTGCTTCAGACCCTGGACGGCGATGATGTCGCCGGCCTGCGCGGTGGCGCGCTCCTCACGCTTGTTGGCGTGCATCTGGTAGATCTTGCCGATGCGCTCCTTGCGGTCCTTGGTCGAGTTGACGACCTGGGACCCGGACTCCAGGGTCCCGGAGTACACCCGCACGTAGGTCAGCTTGCCCAGGTGCTTGTCCGTCTGGATCTTGAACGCCAGCGCGGCGTACGGACCCTTCGGGTCGGGCTGGCGCTGCATCGGCGTCTCGCCGTCCACCGCGGTGCCCTCGATCGCCGGCACGTCCAGCGGCGAGGGCAGGTACTCCACGACCGCGTCGAGCATGGGCTGCACGCCTTTGTTCTTGAACGCCGAACCGGTGAGGACCGGGTTGGCCCTGCCGGCGATCGTGGCGCGCCGGATGGCCGCCTTGATGTCGGCGACCGGGATGTCCTCGCCCTCCAGGTAGCGCTCCATGATGCCGTCGTCGACCTCGGAGAGGGTCTCCATCAGCTTCTCGCGCCACTCGGCGGCCTGCTCGGCGAGATCCGCGGGGATCTCCTCGACCGCGTAGTCCTCGCCCTTCTGCGTCTCGCCGCGCCAGGTCAGCGCCCGCATCTCGACCAGGTCGACGACGCCGATGTGCTCGCCCTCGGTACCGATCGGGATCTGGAGCACCAGCGGGGTGGCGTGCAGACGGTCGATCATCATCTGGACGCAGCGGAAGAAGTCCGCGCCCGTGCGGTCCAGCTTGTTGACGAAGCACATGCGCGGGACGTTGTACTTGTCGGCCTGCCGCCAGACGTTCTCCGTCTGCGGCTCCACGCCCGCCACGCCGTCGTAGACCGCGACCGCGCCGTCGAGCACCCGCAGGGAGCGCTCCACCTCGACCGTGAAGTCGACGTGTCCGGGCGTGTCGATGATCTGGATCGTGTGGCCCTTCCACTCGCACTTCGTGGCGGCGGAGGTGATGGTGATCCCCCGCTCCTGCTCCTGCTCCATCCAGTCCATGACCGCGGCGCCCTCGTGGACCTCGCCGATCTTGTACGTGATGCCGGTGTAGAACAGGATCCGCTCAGTGGTGGTGGTCTTACCGGCGTCGATGTGCGCCATGATGCCGATGTTGCGAACCTTGGCGAGCGCGTCTGCGGCGGCCACTGCTTCGTCCCTACTTCGTCGTCGTCAGAAAGGGGCTGGTTACCAGCGGTAGTGCGCGAAGGCCTTGTTGGACTCCGCCATCTTGTGCGTGTCCTCGCGCCGCTTGACGGCGGCACCGAGGCCGTTGCTGGCGTCGAGCAGTTCGTTCATCAGGCGCTCGACCATGGTCTTCTCGCGGCGGGCGCGGGAGTACTGCACCAGCCAGCGCAGCCCCAGCGTCATGGCCCGGGCCGGGCGCACCTCGACCGGCACCTGGTAGGTGGCGCCGCCGACGCGCCGGCTGCGGACCTCCAGGGTCGGCTTCACGTTGTCCATCGCCCGCTTCAGGACGACGACCGGGTCGGTGCCCGACTTCTCGCGGGCGCCCTCCAGTGCCTCGTACACGATCTTCTCGGCGAGGCCGCGCTTGCCGCGGAGCAGGATCTTGTTCACCAACTGGGTGACCAGCGGCGAGTGGTGCACGGGGTCCGGCGTCAGCGGACGACGCGGTGCTGGGCCCTTACGCGGCATGTCAGCTCTTCTCCTTCTTCGCACCGTAGCGGCTACGGGCCTGCTTGCGGTTGCGAACGCCCTGGGTGTCCAGCGAACCGCGAACGATCTTGTACCGCACGCCGGGGAGGTCCTTCACCCGGCCGCCGCGGACGAGCACGATCGAGTGCTCCTGGAGGTTGTGGCCGACGCCGGGGATGTACGCCGTGACCTCAATCTGGCTGCTGAGCTTGACGCGGGCGACCTTGCGCAGCGCCGAGTTCGGCTTCTTGGGGGTGGTCGTGTAGACGCGGGTGCACACCCCACGCCGCTGGGGGCTCCCCTTCAGCGCCGGCGTCTTGGACTTGCTCAACTTCGCCTGGCGGCCCTTGCGGACCAGCTGCTGGATCGTGGGCACCGGGTCTCTCCGCTCCCTTACTGTTGACGCGCCTTCGCCTCGCGGCGCGACGGGCCTTTCGGCCGTCGTGGTACGGCCGCGCCGACTGCTGTGCCGACCCCGCCGGTAGGCCGGGCCGTGGTGCGCGGGCCGTTGCCGACCCCCGCGGTCGGGCGTGTCGCCCGACCTGCCGGACACCGGCCCTGCTCACGCGTACGCCGGTGTCTGGCGCGGACCCGCTCGCGCGGGACCACATGTCCCGGACCGCCCGCGGGCCGTCCGGGGTGCGCGCGAAAGCGCGCAGATCTGTCATTGTCACCCGTGCGCTCCGCGGGCCCGACACCGGGTGGGGTGTTGCGTTCCCACAGGCGGTGCCAGGGCGGTCGGACGACTGGCATCCGCACCGCGGGCCGCGCACACGAGTGCGCCCGGGCAGGCCCCGGGCACGATCGCAAAGAGTACCCACCCCCGGGACGGAGGTCAAAACCGGGTCCCCGCCGCCGCGGGCGGCCGGGCACGCGCGCCAGTCTACCGAGGAGCCGCGGCCGCCGCCGGCCGTTCCCCTGCGGGCCGGGCGGCGGCGTCAGCCGAACTGGATGAGCGCGGCGCCGCCGACCGCGCAGAGCGCGAGGACCACGCCCAGTCCCCCCGCCACGACGCCCGTCAGGGCCAGGCCGCGGCCGCGGACCGCCCCCGGCGCCCGGCGGACCTGCCGCAGCGCGAAGGCGCCCAGGCCCATCGCCCCGCCGCCGAGGAGCACCGTCAGGATCGCCACGGCACCGGCGACGAGCGTGCCCCACCCCGCGGACGCGCCGCCGATGCCGAACAGGACGGCCAGCGCGCTCACCAGCGTCGCGCCGACACCGGCGACCAGCGCGCCGACCGCCAGCCCGGAGACCGCGCTGGGCGCCGGGAGGTAGCCGAGCACGTAGCCGGTGTCCGGCACCGGCAGGAACCGCACGGGGGCCGGCCAGTGCGGCGTGTGCGGACCGGGGTGGTGGGTGGCCCGGCTGGGATAGGCGCCGTGCGCCCGGCCCGCCGGCGGTGGCGGCTGGCGGTGGTGGTGGTGTGGGGACGGCTGCTGGCCCGGACCGGTCATGGCTCCCCCGCTTCCCCCGGCGCCTCGGCGCGCCCCTGCCTGCACGGTAGCCCCGCCGCGTCCTGCCTGCTTGCCTGCCGCCTAGCGGTACGACCCGAAGTCGAAGTCGTCCAGCGGGACCGCCTGGCCCGAGGCCGGGCCGAAGCCGTAGTCGGCCTCCGGGTACCCGGTCATCGAGTACACCTTGGCCTTGGCCTCCTCGGTCGGCTCGACCCGGACGTTGCGGTACTTGGCGATGCCCGTACCGGCCGGGATGAGCTTACCGATGATGACGTTCTCCTTGAGACCGATCAGCGAGTCGCTGCGGGCGTGGATCGCCGCGTCCGTCAGCACCCGGGTCGTCTCCTGGAACGACGCCGCCGACAGCCACGAGTCCGTGGCCAGCGACGCCTTGGTGATACCCATGAGGATCGGCCGACCGGCCGCCGGCTCGGCGCCCTCGGCGACGGCCCGGCGGTTCTCCGACTCGAACAGCGCCCGGTCCACGAGCACACCCGGCAGGAACTCCGTGGAGCCCGAGTCGATGACCGTCACCCGCTTGAGCATCTGGCGGATGATGATCTCGATGTGCTTGTCGTGGATGAGCACGCCCTGCGACCGGTAGACCTCCTGGACCTCCTGGGTCAGGTGGACCTGGACCGCCCGGGGGCCGAGGATGCGCAGCAGCTCGTGCGGGTCGATAGTGCCCTCGGTGAGCTTGTCGCCGACCCCGACGTGCGAGCCGTCGTGCGAGCGCAGCCGCACCCGCTTGGAGATCTTGTCGTGGACGATCTCGTCGCTGCCGTCGTCCGGCACGATGATGATCTTCCGCGACCGCTCGCCGTCCTCGATCCGGATCCGGCCCGGGGTCTCGGCGATCGGCGCCTTGCCCTTGGGCACCCGCGCCTCGAAGATCTCCTGGACCCGGGGCAGGCCCTGGGTGATGTCCTCACCCGCGACGCCGCCGGTGTGGAACGTCCGCATCGTGAGCTGGGTGCCCGGCTCGCCGATGGACTGGGCGGCGATGATGCCGACCGCCTCGCCGACGTCGACCGTCTTGCCCGTGGGCAGCGAGCGGCCGTAGCAGGCGCCGCAGACGCCGAGCTTGGACTCGCAGGTCAGGACCGAGCGGACCCGGACGTCGCCGATGCCGGCGGCGACCAGCTTGTCGATGAGGATCGAGTTCAGGTCCGACCCGCGCGCGACGACCAGGTTGCCGGCGGCGTCGGACATGTCGTCGGCCAGCGTCCGGGCGTGGGCGCCCGTCTCGGCGAACTCGTGGACGACCAGCGTGCCGTCGTCCAGCTTCTCGCCGATCTGCATCGGGATCGCGCGGTCGGTGCCGCAGTCCTCCTCGCGGATGATGACGTCCTGCGAGACGTCCACCAGACGCCGGGTCAGGTACCCGGAGTCGGCGGTCCGCAGCGCGGTGTCGGCCAGACCCTTGCGGGCGCCGTGGGTGGAGATGAAGTACTCCAGCACCGACAGGCCCTCGCGGTACGAGGACTTGATCGGCCGCGGGATGATCTCACCCTTGGGGTTGGCCACCAAGCCGCGGATCGCGGCGATCTGCCGGAGCTGCAGCAGGTTGCCGCGGGCGCCCGAGTTGATCATCTTCCAGAGCGGGTTCTCCTGCGGGAGTGCCGTCTCCATCTCCTTGGCGACCTCACCGGTCGCCTTGGTCCAGATGTCGATCAGGTCGGCCGAGCGCTCGCCGGCGGTCATGAGGCCGCGCTGGTACTGCTTGTCGATCCGCTCGGCCTCCTTCTCGTACCGCTCCAGGATCTCCCGCTTGCGCGGCGGGGCGATGACGTCGCCGATGCCGATCGTCACGCCCGACCAGGTGGCCCAGTGGAAGCCGGCCTCCTTGAGCGCGTCCAGCGTGGCGGCCAGGGCCACCTTCGGGAACCGCTCGGCGAGGTCGTTGACGATCGCCGAGAGCTGGCCCTTGCGGACCTCGTAGTTGACGAACCGGTACCCCGGCGGGAGCGTCTCGTTGAACAGCACCCGACCCAGCGTGGTCTTGACCAGGAGCTGCTCGCCCGGCACCCAGTCCTCCGGCGCGGTCCAGCTCTCGCCGCCCGGGCCGTTGTCCACCTCGATCACGCCGGCCAGGCGGATCGTGACAGGGGCCTGGAGGTCCAGCTCGCCGTTGTCGAACGCCATCCGCGCCTCGGCGTCCGAGCTGAACAGCCGGCCCTCGCCCTTGCCGCCGGCCGGCGGGAGGTGGGTGAGGTGGTACAGCCCGATGACCATGTCCTGCGTCGGCATCGTCACCGGCTTGCCGTCGGCCGGCTTGAGGATGTTGTTGCTCGACAGCATGAGGATGCGGGCCTCGGCCTGTGCCTCGGAGGACAGCGGCACGTGCACCGCCATCTGGTCGCCGTCGAAGTCCGCGTTGAACGCGGTGCACACCAGCGGGTGGATCTGGATCGCCTTGCCCTCGACGAGCTGGGGCTCGAACGCCTGGATGCCGAGGCGGTGCAGGGTCGGCGCGCGGTTGAGCAGCACCGGGTGCTCCCCGATGACCTCCTCCAGCACGTCCCACACGACCGGGCGCTGCCGCTCGACCATCCGCTTCGCGCTCTTGATGTTCTGCGCGTGGTTCAGGTCGACCAGCCGCTTCATCACGAACGGCTTGAACAGCTCCAGCGCCATCTGCTTGGGCAGGCCGCACTGGTGCAGCTTGAGCCGGGGGCCGACGACGATGACGGAGCGGCCGGAGTAGTCGACGCGCTTGCCGAGCAGGTTCTGCCGGAACCGGCCCTGCTTGCCCTTGAGCATGTCCGACAGCGACTTGAGCGGGCGGTTACCGGGACCGGTGACCGGGCGGCCGCGGCGGCCGTTGTCGAACAGCGCGTCGACGGCCTCCTGCAGCATCCGCTTCTCGTTGTTGACGATGATCTCCGGAGCGCCCAAGTCGATCAGGCGCTTGAGCCGGTTGTTCCGGTTGATGACGCGGCGGTACAGGTCGTTCAGGTCGCTGGTGGCGAACCGGCCGCCGTCGAGCTGCACCATCGGCCGCAGGTCCGGCGGGATCACCGGCACGCAGTCCAGGACCATGCCGCCGGGCGAGTTGTTGGTGTTCAGGAACGCCGCGACGACCTTGAGCCGCTTGAGGGCGCGGATCTTGCGCTGGCCCTTGCCGCTGCGGATGGTCTCGCGCAGGTTCTCCGCCTCGGCGGTGAGGTCCATGGTGTCGAGCAGGGCCTTGATCGCCTCGGCGCCCATGCCGCCGGTGAAGTAGTCGCCGAACCTGTCGCGCAGCTCGCGGTACAGCAGCTCGTCGGTCACGAGCTGCTTGACGTCCAGCTTGCGGAAGGTGTCCAGCACCTCGTCCAGCCGGTCGATCTCGCGCTGCGACTTGTCCCGCATCTGGCGCATCTCGCGCTCGCCGGACTCCTTGACCTTGCGGCGGACGTCGGCCTTGGCGCCCTCGGCCTCCAGCTCGGCCAGGTCCGCCTCCAGCTTGGCGGCCCGCTTCTCGATCTCGGCGTCGCGCGCGTTCTCCAGCTGGCGCTTCTCGGCGAAGATCTCGTTCTCGATCGTCGACAGGTCGCGGTGGCGGGCCTCGGCGTCGACGGTGGTGATCACGTACGACGCGAAGTAGATGATCTTCTCAAGGTCCTTGGGAGCCAGGTCCAGCAGGTAGCCCAGCCGGCTCGGGACGCCCTTGAAGTACCAGATGTGCGTGACGGGGGCGGCCAGCTCGATGTGGCCCATCCGCTCGCGGCGCACCTTGGCCCGGGTCACCTCGACGCCGCAGCGCTCGCAGATGATGCCCTTGAACCGGACCCGCTTGTACTTGCCGCAGTAGCACTCCCAGTCCCGGGTGGGACCGAAGATCTTCTCGCAGAACAGGCCGTCCTTTTCCGGCTTCAGGGTCCGGTAGTTGATGGTCTCCGGCTTCTTCACCTCACCGTGCGACCACTGCCGAATGTCCTCGGCGGCCGCGAGTCCGATCCGCAGCTCATCAAAGAAGTTGACGTCGAGCATCCGCTATCCCTCGAGTCGGGTGTTGCCTGTTTTCACGTCTCGTATTTCGTGGTCCGGAATGTGGGGCCGCCCCGCCTGCTCCGGGCGGTCAGGCTCATCCCTGCGCAGTCGGGACGGCCCCACATTCCTTTTCACTCGCGCTTGTCGGACCGGCAGGCGGCGAAAGCCTGTGAAACTGGCTGACTCGCGCCCGCCGGTCCTGTGCTCTTTGTCAGACTTCGTCGACGGTGATGGCGCCTTCGTTCGGCCGCCGGGAGAGGTCGATGCCGAGTTCCTCCGCCGCGCGGAACACCTCGTCGTCGGTCTCCCGCATCTCCAGGGCCACGCCGTCGCTGGAGAGCACCTCGACGTTGAGGCACAGCGACTGGAGTTCCTTCAGCAGTACCTTGAAGGACTCCGGGATGCCCGGCTCCGGGATGTTCTCGCCCTTGACGATGGCCTCGTAGACCTTGACCCGGCCCACCACGTCGTCGGACTTGATCGTGAGCAGCTCCTGCAGGGCGTACGCGGCGCCGTACGCCTGCATCGCCCAGCACTCCATCTCACCGAAGCGCTGCCCGCCGAACTGTGCTTTACCACCCAGCGGCTGCTGCGTGATCATGCTGTACGGGCCGGTCGACCGTGCGTGGATCTTGTCGTCGACCAGGTGGTTCAACTTCAGGATGTAGATGTAGCCGACCGCGATGTGGTCGGGCAGCGGCTCGCCGGAGCGGCCGTCGAAGAGCTGGGCCTTACCGGTGGAGTTGACGAGCTGGACCCCGTCCCGCGTCGGCAGCGTGCTGTCGAGCAGACCGGTGATCTCCTCCTCCCGGGCGCCGTCGAAGACCGGCGTCGCGAGGTTGGTGTCCGGCGCGGACTCGCTGGCGCCGATGGCGTGCAGCGACTTCTTCCACTGCGCGTCGTCGCCCTCGACCTTCCAGCCCGTCTTGGCCAGCCAGCCGAGGTGCGTCTCCAGCACCTGCCCGATGTTCATCCGGGACGGGACACCCAGCGGGTTGAGCACGATGTCGACGGGCGTGCCGTCGCTCAGGAACGGCATGTCCTCGACCGGGAGGATCTTGGAGATGACGCCCTTGTTGCCGTGCCGGCCGGCGAGCTTGTCGCCGTCCTGGATCTTCCGCTTCTGGGCCACGTACACCCGGACCAGCTCGTTGACGCCCGGGGACAGCTCGTCGCCGTCCTCGCGCGAGAACGTCCGCACCCCGATGACCGTGCCGGTCTCGCCGTGCGGCACCTTCAGCGACGTGTCCCGGACCTCGCGCGCCTTCTCGCCGAAGATCGCGCGGAGCAGCCGTTCCTCCGGGGTCAGCTCGGTCTCGCCCTTCGGCGTGACCTTGCCGACCAGGATGTCGCCGGGGACGACCTCGGCGCCGATCCGGATGATGCCCCGCTCGTCCAGGTCCGCCAGCATCTCCTCGGAGACGTTGGGGATGTCGCGGGTGATCTCCTCCGGGCCGAGCTTGGTGTCCCGGGCGTCGACCTCGTGCTCCTCGATGTGGATCGACGTGAGGACGTCCTCCTGCACGAGGCGCTGCGACAGGATGATCGCGTCCTCGTAGTTGTGGCCCTCCCAGCACATGAACGCCACCAGCAGGTTGCGCCCGAGCGCCATCTCGCCCTCGTCGGTGCAGGGGCCGTCGGCGACGACCTGACCGGCCTCGACGCGGTCGCCCTCGAAGACGACCGGCTTCTGGTTGACGCAGGAGCCGGCGTTGGAGCGGCGGAACTTGTGCAGCAGGTACGTGCGGCGGAAGCCGTCGTCCTGCAGCACCGTGATGTAGTCGGCGCACAGGTCCTCGACCACGCCCGCGACCTCGGCGACGACGACGTCACCGGCGTCGACCGCGGCGCGGTACTCCATGCCCGTACCCACGAACGGCGCCTCGGCCTTGACCAGCGGCACCGCCTGCCGCTGCATGTTCGCGCCCATCAGGGCGCGGTTGGCGTCGTCGTGCTCCAGGAACGGGATCATCGCGGTGGCGACCGAGGTCATCTGCCGCGGCGACACGTCCATGTAGTCGACGGCCGTGGGCGGCACGAAGTCGACCTCACCGCCCTTGCGGCGGACCAGGACGCGGTCCTCGGCGAAGGCGCCGTCGCTCTTGAGCGGCGAGTTGGCCTGCGCCTTGACGAACCGGTCCTCCTCGTCCGCCGTCAGGTAGTCGATCTGGTCGGTGACGACACCCTCGACGACCTTGCGGTACGGCGTCTCGATGAAGCCGAACGGGTTGACCCGCGCGAACGTCGAGAGCGCGCCGATCAGCCCGATGTTCGGGCCTTCGGGCGTCTCGATCGGGCACATCCGGCCGTAGTGGGACGGGTGCACGTCGCGGACCTCGAAGCCGGCCCGCTCGCGCGACAGGCCGCCCGGGCCGAGGGCGCTCAGGCGCCGCCGGTGGGTCAGGCCCGCGAGCGGGTTGGTCTGGTCCATGAACTGGGAGAGCTGCGACGTGCCGAAGAACTCCTTGATCGCCGCCACGACGGGGCGGATGTTGATCAGGGTCTGCGGCGTGATCGCCTCGACGTCCTGCGTCGTCATCCGCTCGCGGACGACGCGCTCCATCCGGGACAGGCCCACGCGGACCTGGTTCTGGATCAGCTCGCCGACCGTGCGCAGGCGCCGGTTGCCGAAGTGGTCGATGTCGTCGGCCTCGTAGACCTGACGCTCGTCCGGCTCCTCGCCCGTGTGCAGCTTGCACAGGTACTCGACCGTGGCGACGATGTCGTCCTCGGTCAGCACACCCGTGGTCATCGGCACCTCGACCAGGAGCTTCTTGTTGAACTTGTACCGCCCGACCTTGGCGACGTCGTACCGCTTCGGGTTGAAGAAGAGGTTGTCGAGCAGGGTCTGGGCGTTCTCGCGCGTCGGGGGCTCACCCGGGCGCAGCTTGCGGTAGATGTCGAGCAGCGCCTCGTCCTGGCCGCCGACGTGGTCCTTCTCCAGGGTGGTCATCATCAGTTCGGACCAGCCGAACTTCTCGCGGATGCGCTCCGCGGACCAACCGACGGCCTTGAGCAGGACCGTGACGGCCTGGCGCCGCTTGCGGTCGATGCGCACGCCGACGGTGTCGCGCTTGTCGATGTCGAACTCAAGCCACGCACCCCGGCTCGGGATGACCTTGACGCTGGTCAGGTCCCGGTCCGAGGTCTTGTCGGGCTGTTTGTCGAAGTACACGCCCGGGGACCGGACGAGCTGGGAGACCACGACGCGCTCGGTGCCGTTGATGATGAACGTGCCCTTGGGCGTCATCATCGGGAAGTCACCCATGAAGACGGTCTGGCTCTTGATCTCACCAGTCGTGTTATTCGTGAACTCCGCGGTCACGAACAGCGGCGCGCAGTACGTCAGATCCTTCTCCTTGCACTCCTCGATCGAGGCCTTGACCTCGTCGAAGCGCGGGGCGGAGAAGGACAGCGACATCGTGCCGGAGAAGTCCTCGATGGGACTGATCTCCTCAAGGATCTCGGCGAGACCGGAGCGGGCGTACTCGACGTCCGCGTTCCGGTTCTGCCACGCCTCGTTGCCCACCAGCCAGTCGAACGACTCGGTCTGGATGGCGAGGAGATTGGGAACCTCAAGATGTTCGGTGATCCTGCCGAAGGAGATCCGGCGGGGAGCTAGCGAATTACGACTGGTCTTCGCAGGGCGGGAAGCTGCCAAGATGCGTCCTTCCGAGGACCGGTGCTGCAACGGCCGTTTCACGCGCACTCCGAGGGACCCGCTCCAAGATCAACCGCTTGACGCAGCAGATTCTGGGCAGGAAAACTTTCGGAAGGCAGCGCAAACTAGCAGTGTAGCCGAGCGGCCAACCGCTGTCCAGCCACCACCGCGCGGCGCCAGCACGTGGCACCACGATACGAGCGGCAGGCGCCGCCCGCACCCGGAAAGCCCGGGTCGTAACCCGGAACTCCGAGCGCAGCAGCCGCAGGACAGACGATGGGCCGGGGCGAGCACGGCGACGGCGCCCGGCATCGGTCGGCCGCCGAGTCTCAGAGCTCGGTCCGGGGCCGCCGGAACAGGCCCGTCGCGGGTGCTCCCGCCCGCTCTCGCGGGTGGCTCACGTCGCGCCGAAGGCTGTGCTGATGCCAGCGTGCCTGGCCCGGCAGGTCCAGTCAAGAGCCGGATTGCTGGTTGCGACCGAGAGATCGCGCTCCGCCCGCACCCGCCACCGCGGATCCGGACAAATGTCCCTTGTCGCCTACGCCGCGCGGGCGGGCACCCGGTGTGGGTACCCGCCCGCGACGGACGTGTGGAGCGTCAGCTCACTTGAGGGTGACCTTGGCGCCCTCGGCCTCGAGCTTCTCCTTGGCCTTCTCCGCGGCCTCCTTGTTGACCTTCTCCAGGATGGCCTTGGGCGCGGCCTCGACAGCGTCCTTGGCCTCCTTCAGGCCGAGGCCGGTCAGCTCGCGCACGACCTTGATGACCTGGATCTTCTTGCCGCCGTCGGACTCCAGGACGACGTCGAACTCGTCCTTCTCCTCCTCGACGACGGCGGCGCCGCCGCCACCGCCGGCAACGGCGGCCATGGCCACCGGCGCGGCCGCGGTGACCTCGAAGACCTCTTCGAACTGCTTCACGAACTCGGAGAGCTCGATCAGCGTCATCTCCTTGAACGCGTCGAGCAGTTCGTCGGTGCTGAGCTTCGCCATGTCAGGCGTCCTTTCCTAGCTTCTGCGGTGGGGTAGATCGGGGGCGGGTGGGCGTCAGCCCTCGCCGCCTTCGTCCTGACGCTTGTCGCGCAGCGCGGCAGCCGCGCGCGCGGCCTTGGCCAGCGGGGCCTGGAACAGGGCCGCGGCCTTGCTCAGGTTGCCCTTCATGGCGCCGGCCAGCTTGGCCAGCAGCACCTCGCGGGACTCAAGGTCGGCCAGCTTCTTGACCTCGTCGGCCGAGATCGCCCTGCACTCGAAGACGCCGCCCTTGATCACCAGGGCGGGGTAGGTCTTCGCGAAGTCACGCAGGCCCTTGGCCGCCTCGACGGGGTCGCCGGAGACGAAGGCGAGCGCGGTAGGACCGGTGAACAGCTCCTCCAGGCCCGCGATGCCGGCGTCGGTGGCTGCCCGCTTCGCCAGGGTGTTCTTGGCGACGGAGTACTTGGTGTCCTGGCCGAGCGAACGCCGCAGCGCGGTCATCTGCGAGACCGTCAGGCCGCGGTACTCGGTCAGCACGGTGGCCGGCGAGTTCCTGAAGCTGTCGCTCAGTTCGGCGACCGCGGCGGCCTTGTCGGACCGTACAGGCTTGTCCGCCATGTCCCTCCTCTCTCGTTGCTCATGGCTGGTGGTGCGGCCCGGAAACGAGAGACGCCCCGGCGCACGGGGCGCACGGGGCGGGACCCGGCGCGCGAGGGCGCCGGACAACGCTGCCGTCCTCCCCTGCGCGGGCCGCCCGCCGTGGCGGGCCCTTCAGCCATCGGTCTCCCGACGGCAACCAGCGGTCTATGGGTGGAACTACGAACGGGGATCCTACCCGGTCCCGCCTGGGTGCTTCCGGCGGGGTGCCGTCCAGCCGGGCAATCCGGCGGGGTTCCGGGAGACGGCGAAGGACGCCCCCCGTCGGGGACGTCCTTCGCCGTGCTGCCGGGAGGCCTAGACCTCGGCGGTCTCACGCATGTTCTTGACGACCTTCGGGTCGACGGGGACGCCCGGGCCCATCGTCGTGGTGAGCGTGACCTTCTGGAGGTACGTGCCCTTGGCCGAGGACGGCTTGGCGCGCAGCACCTCGTCGAGTACCGCGGCGTAGTTGTCCACGAGCTGGTCGGCCGTGAACGACGCCTTGCCGATGATCAGGTGCAGGTTCGAGTGCTTGTCCACCCGGAAACTGATCTTGCCGCCCTTGATGTCGGCGACCGCCTTGGCCACGTCCATGGTGACCGTGCCCGTCTTCGGGTTCGGCATCAGGCCGCGCGGGCCCAGAATCCGCGCAATCCGGCCGATCTTGGCCATCTGGTCCGGCGTCGCGATCGCGGCGTCGAAGTCCAGCCAGCCGCCCTGGATCCGGGCCACCAGCTCGTCGGTGCCGACGACGTCGGCCCCGGCGGCGGTCGCCTCCTCCGCCTTGGCGCCGGTGGCGAAGACCACGACACGCGCGGTCTTGCCGGTGCCGTGGGGCAGGCTGACGGTGCCGCGGACCATCTGGTCGGCCTTGCGCGGGTCCACGCCCAGGCGCATGGCGACCTCGACGGTCGGGTCGAACTTCACGGACGTGCTTTTCTTCGCCAGCTCGACGGCCTCGGCGGGCGTGTACAGCTTGTTCCGGTCGATCAGCTCCGCGGCCTTGCGGTAGCTCTTGCCATGCTGCATCGGTAACTCCTGTGGTCAATGGCGGACGCGCACCGCGCGGGGCGCGCCCTCCCACATGTCGGGAAGGTCAGTCGGTGACGGTCAGGCCCATCGACCGGGCGGTGCCGGCGATGATCTTCTCGGCCTGGTCGACGTCGTTGGCGTTCAGGTCGGCCTTCTTGCGCTCGGCGATCTCGCGGAGCTGGGCGCGGGTGACCGAACCGACCTTGTCGGTGTGCGGCACGCCGGAGCCCTTGGGCACGCCGGCGGCCTTGAGCAGCAGCCGGGCGGCGGGCGGGGTCTTCAGCGCGAAGGTGAAGGAGCGGTCCTCGTACACGCTGATCTCGGCCGGGACGATGTCGCCCCGCTGGCCTTCGGTCTGCGCGTTGTAGGCCTTGCAGAACTCCATGATGTTCACGCCGTGCTGACCCAGCGCCGGGCCGACCGGCGGAGCCGGGGTGGCCTGACCCGCCGGGAGCTGGAGCGTGAAGGTCTTGACCAGCTTCTTCTTCGGAGGCATGTCCTCGTCCTGATCTGGGCAGTCGATGAGCTGCGGTGACGGTGCTCGGGATGGTGCGGCGCGCGACGACGCCCCGGTTGACGGGCAGCGGCGCCTGCGTGCGGTGATGGAGCGTGCGTGCGGTGGAGCGTGTTCACGCCGGCCGTACGGAGCGCAGACCGACGTTCCAATCTACCGCGCCCGCCGCACGGGCCCGCACCCGGCCCCCGAGACGAGGAGAGGATTCCCCGCGCTCTGGTCGAAACCGCGGGAAATCCTCGCTCGGGTACGGGCCGGTGTCAGATCTTGGCCACCTGGTTGAAGTTCAGCTCGACCGGCGTCTCGCGGCCGAAGATCGAGACCAGGACCTTGAGCTTCTGCTGGTCGGCGTTGATCTCGCTGATCGTCGCCGGCAGGCTCGCGAAGGCGCCGTCGGTGACCGTGACCGAGTCGCCCTCCTCGAAGTCCAGGACCTTGACCTCGGGCTTGCTCTTCTTGGTCTCGGTCTCGACCGCCGGGGCCAGCCACTTCATGACCTCGTCGAGGCTCAGCGGGGCGGGGCGGTCGGCCCGGTCCGTCGCGCCGACGAAGCCGGTGACGCCCGGGGTGTTGCGGACGCAGGAGTACGACTCCGGGGACAGCTCCATCCGCACCAGCAGGTAGCCCGGGAAGACCTTGTTCTGGACCTGGAGGCGCTTGCCGTTCTTGACCTCGATCTCGTCGCGGGTCGGCACCTCGACCTGGTAGATGAACTCCTCCATGTCGAGGGAGGTGATCCGGGTCTCCAGGTTGGTCTTGACCTTGTTCTCGTAGCCGGCGTAGGAGTGCACGACGTACCACTCGCCCGGGGCGAACCGCAGCTTCGCGCGCAGCGCCGCGACAGGGTCGAAGTCCTCCTCGACGGCCGGGGCGGCATCGCCGTCCGCAGCCTCCGCGGCATCGCCGTCCGCCACACCGGCGGCGTCGGCGTGGGGGTCACCGTCCGCCGAGGCGTCGATGTCCGTGTCCGTGTCCGCTTCGGCGGGCTCGACTTCGGCGGGCTCGGTCCCGTCGGCGGGTTCCGTCCCGTCGGCGGAGTCCTCGGCCAGAGCGGCCGCGGCGGGGTCCCCGACCTGGTCGACCTGGTCGGCGACACTCTCGGCGGACGCCTCGTCGACCGGCAGCTCCGTGGCGGGCGTCGAGTCCGCGTCCGCGCGGGTGGGCTCCACCTCGGCGGCTTCCGACTGCCCCGCGGCAGACGGAGCGTCAGCGGTCACCGACGCTCCGTCGTCGACCTGGGCGGTCTCGTCGTACTCAGGCACGCTCGCTCACTTCCGTCCGGGTTGCTACTTGCCGAAGAGGGCCAGGACGCCCTTGGCGAAGCCGTAGTCCAGTCCGACGACGATGGCGGTCATGATCGACAGGAAGACGATCACCACGCCGGTGTACGTCACGAGCTCCTTGCGCGTAGGCCAGATGACCTTACGCAGCTCGGCGACGATCTCACGGACGAACCTGCCGAGGCGGCCGAACAGACCCACCCGACCGGTGTCCTTCTTCGACTCCTTGGAGTCGGCGGGCTCCGCGACGGCCTCGACCTTGTCGTCGTCGGCAGCCGGGTCGGCGCCCTCAAGATCGTCGAACTGCTCGTCCGCGGGCTCCTCGCCGCGCCGCTTGTTCTCGGCCACTTCGCCCTCTTCCATCGCGGGGTGTCTGTCGCGCCGTCACGCCGGCCGCCCGCCATAACCCCGGCGGGCCGTGACGCGCGTCGGAACCGCGGCGACCCGCGGTCCCGCGACGGCTCCCGTGCCGTCCGCCCCGCCGTGACCGGCGGTGCGGACGCCCGGAGGCCGTCCGGCCCTAGGCGCAGGGGCGACAGGACTCGAACCTGCAACCTGCGGTTTTGGAGACCGCTGCGCTGCCAATTGCGCCACACCCCTAGGTGGGAGTGAACCTACACCGCGCAGACCGGACGGCGGTACGCGACCCGTCCCTCAGACATGCCGGAGCAGGGGTATCAGCCCCACGGCGGACCAGTGTACGGGTTGCGCCAGGAGTTTCCCAACCGGGCGGATGTTACCCCTGATCGCCCGTCTCCACGGGCCACCGGACCAGCGCCCGGGCCTGCGCCAGGACCTTCTCGCCCGCGCAGGAGACCGTCAGGTCGACCCGGGTGAGCCCCGCGGCGTCCGCCGGGCGGCGGACGCCGTCCACGGTCAGGACGGCTCCCTCGGGGTCGTCCGGGACGACCACGGGCCGGGCGAAGCGCACCCCGTACTCGGCGACGGCGTCGGCGCGGCCGACCCACGCGGTCACCGCGCGGCCGGCCAGCGCCATCGTCAGCATCCCGTGGGCGATGACGCCGGGCAGGCCCACGGACGCGGCCACCCGGTCGCTCCAGTGGATGGGGTTGAAGTCGCCGGCGGCCCCGGCGTACCGGACCAGGTCGGCCCGGGTCACCCGGAACGTCCGGGTGGGCAGGTGCTCCATCTCAGTCCTCCCCGCGGACGACGAGCTTGGCGTACGCGTCGGCGACCGGCTCGCCGGACGCCGTGCGCAGGGCCGAGCGGGTGGTCAGGAAACTGTGCCCGCCGCGCACCGTGATCTCCTCGACGTGGTGCACGCAGACGATCTCGTCGCCGGCGTGGATCGGGCGGGTGTGGACGAAACGCTGGTCGCCGTGGACGACGCGGCTGAAGTCCAGGGCCAGCTCGGGGTCGCCGTACACCTGGTGCAGGGAGGCGCCGGAGATCACGATGGCGAACGTCGGCGGGGCGACCAGGTCCAGGTGCCCGAGCGCGCGCGCGGCGTCGACGTCGTGGTGGACGGGGTCGGCGGCGCCGATCGCGGTGGCGAACTCGCGGATCTTCTCGCGGCCGACCTGGTACGGCGGGGCCGGCGGATAGCTGCGGCCGGCGAGCGCGGGGTCCAGTGGCATGGCTGCCCACCCTACCGGCACGCCGGGCGACCGACCGGGAGGGCCGCCCCGGTCGCGGCACGCCCACGTCGGCCTGCCGCGACCCGCGAGGCGGCAAGGTGGCGATGAGGCTCTGGCCCGACAGTCCCGCAGCTCCGGCGGACAGACGGACGCCCCCGGCTCTTGTTTCGACCGGGGGCGTCCGTGGTGCGTCCGGGGCGCGCTCAGCGGGTTTCGCGGTGCGCCTGGTGCTTGCCGCAGCGGGGGCAGAACTTCTTCAGCTCGATGCGGTCCGGGTCGTTGCGGCGGTTCTTACGCGTGATGTAGTTGCGCTCCTTGCACTCCACACACGCCATAGTGATCTTGGGACGGACGTCGGTCGCCTTGGCCACGGCGGGGTGCCTTCCTCGCGCAGTCTTATCTAACGGCGTACCAGACTAGACCCTGGCGACGCTGCGGTGCAAAACCGGGGTCCACAGAACCCCGTCGACGTCCGGGACGTCGCCGTAGCGGTGGCCGGACTTGAACCGGCGACACAACGATTATGAGCCGTTTGCTCTACCATCTGAGCTACACCGCCGCGAACCAGGACGCCGTAGAAACTAGCCGTAGGAACTACGAGCGGCGACCTGGATTTGGAGCCCCCTTACGGAATCGAACCGTAGACCTTCTCCTTACCATGGAGACGCTCTGCCGACTGAGCTAAGGGGGCGCAGCGCCGGACTGTCTCAACGCGGCCCCGAACATGGGGCCGCCCCGGCGTGCAGTGGTAAGCGTACACAACCGTACACGGACACGGAAACCAGATCCCCCGGTCGCGCAGAACCGGCCTCCGACCAGGGGAAACGCTAAGGCACCGCGCGCAGACGGCGGACCTCGCCGGCCGGCGTACGCTCCGGCTCCGTCTGCTGCCCCAGCCACGCCTCCAGCCGCTCGTACGGCAGCGGCCGGCTGAACAGGAAGCCCTGGCCGACGTCGCAGCCGATCTCGCGCAGCAGGTCCAGGGTGAGCTCGCTCTCCACGCCCTCGGCCACCACGGTCAGGCCGAAGTGCCGGGCCAGGTCGACCACCGCGCGGACGATCGCCAGGTCGCCGGGGTCGGTGGCCATGCCCTGGACGAAGTTGCGGTCGATCTTCACCTCCTGCACCGGCAGGCGGCGCAGGTAGGACAGGGAGGAGTAGCCGGTGCCGAAGTCGTCCACCGAGAGCTGTACGCCGATCTCGTGCAGCCGCTGGAGCATCGGCATGGGGCGGTCCGGCGCGCCGGAGTCCTCGGCCACCTCGAACGTCACGCGCGCGGGGTCCACGCCGAACTCCCGGATGAGCGCCTCGACCCGGTCCGGGAAGGTGGCGTCCACCAGGGTCCGCGAGGACAGGTTCACGGCCACCTGGAGTGGGCGGCCGGCGTCCGCCCACTGGCGACACCGCCGCAGCCCCTCCTTGAGTACCGCCTCGGTGAGCCGGCTGAGCTGGCCGGTGTGCTCGGCGACGGCCACGAAGTCCTCGGGGTCCACCGAGCCGTGCGTGGGGTGCTCCCAGCGGGCCAGGCACTCGACGCCCACGAGGTGCCGGTCGCGCAGCGAGACCTGCGGCTGGAAGTAGATCTCCAGCTCGTCCTGGTCGATGGCGCGGCGCAGGTCGTTGGCCAGCCCGAGGCGGCGCGCCGAGCGCGACTCCAGTGCCGGGTTGAACGTCTGGACGCCGGCCGGGATCAGCTCGGCCGCCCGCGCGGCCACGTCCGCCCGCTGGATCAGGGTGGCGGGGTCGCTGCCGTGGTCCGGGTGCACGACCACGCCGACCGCGGTGTCGACGTCGAGGGTGAGGGCGCCGAAGTCCATCGGCACCCGTAGCTGCCCGCGCAGCTCACCGGCGAGCGCGGCGGCCGCCTCCACGTTCTCCACCCGCAGCGTCACCACGAACTCGTCGCTGCCGAGGCGCCCCACCAGGGCCGCGGGCGGCGCCAGCTCGCGCAGCCGCCGGGAGACCTCCACGAGCAGCTTGTCACCGGCGGCGTGGCCCAGGGAGTCGTTGACGTCGCGCAGGCCGTCGACGTCGAACAGCAGGACCGCCACGACCTCGCCGGGCGCGCGGAACTTCACCGACTCCTCCAGCGCCTGGAGGATCCGGCGGCGGTTGGGCAGCCCGGTGAGGGCGTCGTGGTAGGCGTCGAAGCGCAGCCGGTCGACGAGCCGGGAGTTCTCCACGGCGACGCCGACGTGCGCGGCGAGGGTCTCCAGCAGCCGGACGTCCTCGGGGTGGAACGAGTTGACCTCGCCGATCCGCCCGGCCACCTCGATGCAGCCGATGACGACGGGTCCCGAGCGCAGCGGTACCAGGATCGCGTCGGTGGAGACCCGCAGGCCCAGGTCGGCGGGCGCCTCGAAGTTGGCGCCGACCGCCACGGTGCTCCCCCGCCCGACCGCGTACCGGCGCAGGGCGTCGGGGGTACCGGGCAGGTCGATGAGGCCCGGTACGTCGATCTTGGAGGTGAGCAGGACCTCCGGGTGCCGGCGGTCGGCCGGCAGCCACAGGGTGGCGTACTGGGCGCGCAGCATCTGGCGGGTGCCGTGCAGCAGGCGGTCGTAGAGGGTCGCTTCGAGGCGGGTCTCGCGGACGTGGGCGGTGAGGTCGTACAGCTCCTGCAACCGGTGGTGCTGGCGCATGAACCGCGAGTACGACCGGTAGGCCAGGACGAACGACACCACCAGGACGACGAGCAGGATCGTCGCCCACGCGCTCTGCTCAAGAACCAGCAGGACGACGAGGCCGAGGGTGGTGTTCACGGCCCCGACGGCCAGCGCCGGCACGGCCATGGCGGTGATGTCGCGGCGGGCGCGCCGGCCGTGGGCGATGGCCAGTACCGCGGAGTTGCTCGCGATCATCAGCACGATGTGCACGAGCACCGCGCCGACCAGCACGAGCCAGCTCCGCACCTCGGCGACCTTCAGCGGCTGGTACGCGGCGACGATCACCGCCGCGGCGCTGGTGCAGGCGGCCTTGGTGAAGAAGTTGAACCACTGCTTGATCGCCGTGGCGCCCAGCCGCCCGCGGAACAGGTAGATCAGCGCGGCGGCGGCCAGCCGGATGACGATGACCGGCACCGGGGGCAGCATGGCGAGCGCGAGGACGAGCGGCAGCTCGGAGATGTTGATGCTGAAGACCTGGCGCCGGAAGTCGACCCGCAGGTAGGCGGCGTCGGCGGCGACGAACAGGACGAGCAGGGCGGCGGCCTCCTGCCAGTGGCGGAGAGCGGGTACGCCGTCATACCCGGTGGCGACCGCCGTGAGGATGGCCGCGATGACGGCGAGCGTGCCCGTGACCAGCCAGATGAGCTGTGGCGGACGCGACTCAGCGACGACGGGTCTGGACACGGGCAGCCCCCACGCTTCGCGTCGTACCGGTCGGCCGGCAGTGGCCGGTCGGGGTCACATCCAGTCAATGTCGCGGAACGGGTTCCGCGAGTCGGTGACCGGGCGGTCCTGCTTCTCGCCGCGCTCGTCGGTGCTGCTGGTGCCGCGGTCTCCGGACTGGGCCGACGCAACGGCCACACCCACGACGGAGAGGCCCAGCACGGCGGCGGCGATGAGGGCGGCGCGCCCGGCCTTGCGACCGATCCTGCTGTCGCGCATCGTGAACTCCTGTCGTGCGTTGCGGCTGGTGCGCCGAGGACCGGGGCTCCGCGGAACACGGCCGGCGGAGAGCTGTATTGCGGGGGATCGGCGCCGGCCAGGTGGCCGGTTCTCTAGCAGGCTCGATCGTGCCACATGCTCCCTGAGGGCCGTAGTGTCCGAGGCGCCGTCCGACACCGCGGAGTGCCAAGTCTGGCCGATCGGTGGACCCTGCACAGCGGTCACCCGCCCCCCGTACGGACATTTCGGGCGGGAGCCCCGTGGACAGCCGTACCCCACACAAGGCACATCCGTCGCGGAAGGGCGGATCCGTTCGGGTACGGCGTGCGTCTATGGACCGGGGGCCACGGTCCCGCTCACCGACGCGCGTCCGGCCGCCCGGCGCGTCCCACCGTCGAACCAGGAAGGTGCAGTCCGCACGTGTCAGCGCTTGAGTCGTACCGCGCGATGCTCCGCGACGTCATCGGCCCCGCCCTGCGGGAGGCGGGCCTGCGCGGCTCCCGCGGGCGGTGGTCGCTGCGCACCCCGGCCGGCGACCACGGCATCGTCGAGCTGCGCACCTCGCCCGCGAGCAGCCGGATCGAGGTCCAGTTCCAGGTCACGCTCGCCGTCGCCCCCGCCGCCTGGCTCGACTTCCGCGCGACGCGCGGGATGCGCGCCCCGCGCGGCGGACCCCGCGCCGCCGACGGCGTGTGGCGCGAGCACCTGTCCCTGGACTCGCCGCTGGTGGCGCGGTTCCGGGCCGCCGACCGCGGCTGGTGGGTCATCACCGACTCGCCGTACGCCGAAGGGGTCGGCCCGGTCGTCGCCGACCTGCTGGTCGAGGTCGCCCTGCCCCGGCTGCGCGCCCTGCTCGACCGCGAGGCGCTGTGCCGCGAACTGCGCGGGCGCACCGACCTCACGGCCCGCCAGGGCTCCGCGGCCCTCTGCGCGGACACCACCCGCACCGCCACCCACGCCCCCCAGCGCCGGGAGGCGCGCCGCGGTCCACGGGGCGGGGAGTCCGTCGGAAGGGTGCGCTAGGGACCGGGGCACAGGCGGGCGAGGGCGGCGAAGCCGTCGTCGGTACCGGGCCAGTGCCCGCGGAGGGCCGCCAGCCCCGCCCGGCGGACCACGGCCAGCAGGACGACGACGATGACGTCGTCGAGGTGACCCAGGACCGGGATGAAATCCGGCACCAGGTCGACCGGCGACGCGAGGTAGGCCAGTAGCAGGACCAGTCGCAGGCGGATCGACGCGGGCAGCGACCGGTCGGCGGCGAGGCGCGCGAGCAGGCGGAGCAGGTCGGGCAGGATGCGGGCGGCGTCGCGGAGCGTGCGCGCGGAGGGGCGGAGAATGGCCAGGGCCGCGGCCGACGCGAGCCAGATCGCGGACAGGGCGAGGAGCAGGCCGGCAGCGGCGCGCCACCACCAGCAGCAGCCCGCGGTCCACCATCCCGGGTCGAACGCCATGGTTTCCGTCCCGTCGCCGGCTGGCTGCACAGGCGCCGTGCACTGCACCCGGGTGATCGCCGGTTCCCGGGCCCCCGCCGTGGTCTCAGCCACCCGGCGCTCCGACATGGTAGCGACGCAGCCGGCGGCCGAGGACCGCTCACGGATGGAATCAGAGGCGTACGACAAAACGCCCCCACCGGCTGTTTCAGCAGGTAGAGGCGCTCTGTGCTGGTGGTGGCGGGTAGAGGATTCGAACCTCTGTAGCTTTCGCGACGGATTTACAGTCCGGTTGGGGCGAGGCTGTGACCAGGCAAAACGCCCCAGTAGCGCCCGACGCGGACAGAGCCGGGTCTTGGATCAGTCAGGCGGGTCCTGCCACAGGTGTTCGAGGATCAGGCGGCTCCGCTCCTCCATCCGCTGCCGATCCTCCCCGTCCACCTCTCGGACCACAACGACCACGTTGACGCGGCCCTCCTCGTCGGGCTCTGACTGAACCGTCAAGACCTTGCGACCAAGAAGCCGGCCCGCCGCCCGACCGGCCGCACGGGCTTGCGCGATGCCGGCGCTATCCCAGGACTCGAAGCGCTTCACGTACTGGAAGTCGATTTCCAGGTGTCGGGCGATCTTCAAGGTCAACTCGTCAGGCTCCAGCATCCGTCCTTCCTACCTGCCGGCGTCAGCGAGTCGACCGCCAGGCGACATGTTCCTGCCGCTGACGCCAAGGTGGCGTCATGAACTGCCCCCTGACCTGGTCATATGGCGGTCGAAGGCAACGCGACCCCGCCACCAGGTCGCTTCGCTGTTGACGGGAATGAAAGGATCGCGGGGTGGTGCGCCGGGAGGTTCTACGCCAACAGGCTCAGCAACGAGCCTCGGTCATGGTCGACAGGTTGTTCGAGCTCGTAACATGCGAGTCGCCCTCCGGCGAGGTCGCGGCATTGGAACGATGCGCCGGCCTCCTGGCGGAGTGGGGTGAGGCGGCACTCGACCGCTCCGTTCGAAGGGTGGTGCGAGGGAACGATCCGCATCTGCTGTGGCGCGCCCCTGATCCGGCCGTGCTGTTGCTGGGGCACTTCGACACGGTGTGGCCGCTGGGCACGGTGGTGGACTGGCCGATGTCGGTAGCCGATGGGGTGGCGAGCGGGCCTGGAGTGTTCGACATGAAGGCCGGCATCGTCCAGATGCTTACGGCGGTGGAACTCCTCAGGGACCGTCAGCGAGTCAGTGTGCTACTGACCTGCGATGAGGAGACCGGCTCAGCCACGTCCCGCGACTTGATCGAGGAGGAGGCGCGTCGAGTCGGCGCTGTGCTGGTATGCGAGCCGAGCGCCGACGGCGGGGCGGTAAAGGTAGCCCGCAAGGGCACGGCGGGCTACCGGCTCAGCATCGTGGGCCGCGCCGCGCACGCCGGCCTTGAGCCGGAGCTAGGTGTGAACGCCGGGGTGGAGCTGGCTCATCAAGTCCTGGCGTCGCAAGCCTTGGCGGCGCCGCAGGCGGGCACATCAGTGACTCCGACCGTTTTGGCGGCGGGTACGACGACGAATACGGTGCCGGCCAGTGCGGTGATTCATGTCGACGTGCGCAGTTGGACCGGCGAGGAACTGGACCGGGTAGACGCCGCGATCCGGCTGGTTCGCCCACGGCTCGCTGGCGCCGAGCTAACCGTTGATGGCGGCGTCAACCGATACCCGCTTGAGCGGGCGGTCGCTCTGCCACTGCTCCAGGTTGCACAGGATGCGGCCCGAGACGTAGGGCTTGCGCCGCCGGATGGGGTGTCATCGGGCGGTGGGTCCGACGGCAACATCACGGCCGCGCTCGGCGTGGCAACCCTCGACGGGTTGGGCGCTGTGGGCGGGCACCCGCACGCACGCAGCGAGTGGGTTGACGTCAACGCCATGCCAGAACGCGCGGCACTCCTCGCCGCCCTGGTCGATCGACTGTGCAGCCGCTAACCGCCCCTTGATGCCGACATTGCGGTGACCGTCCCAGCTTCCCTTGCGCCGCTTGCGTTGGGCAGGATCGGGCCATGCGGATACTGATTCTCGGTGGGGGATGGTTCCTCGGCCGCACGCTGGCCTCGGACGCGCTCGCTCGCGGCTGGGAGGTCACCTTGTTCAACCGTGGACGAAGCGGGATGCCGGTACCCGGCGCGGCTCGGGTTACGGGTGACCGGACTCGCCAGGACGACCTCAAGGCCCTGGCCGGGTACGGTCCGTGGGACGCGACGATCGACACCAGCGCGTACGAGCCAGCAGACGTGTCCCGGGTGCTGACGGCGCTCGGCTCGGCCGCCGGGCGGTACGCCCTGGTCTCGACAGTCTCGGCATACCGGGACTGGCCGGAGAAGCCCGTCAACGAACAGTCGGCGGTGTGGCCCTCGCGCGCTGACATCCGGGAGACCGACGACGACATCAAGGACATGCCGGAGCGGTTTCAATATGGCGTGCTAAAGGCCGGTTGCGAGCTGGCGGCGCGGCGCGCTGAGGCTGGGTCATTGATCGTGCGCCCCGGAGTGATCTTGGGTCCGGGTGAGTACGTAGGACGGATGAGCACGCTACTTGCCCGCGCCAAGCGTGGCGGGCGGTGGCTCGTACCTGGCCCACCGCAGCAGCCGATCCAACCGGTGGATGTGAGGGATGTGAGTGCGTTCATCCTCGACAGGGTCGAGGCCGACGACGGCGCGACGTACAACCTGACCGCGCCGGAGGGATTCGCGACCTACCGTGACCTTGTCAACGCCTGCCTGAGCGCCACGGGCGGGACTGCTGACCTGGTATGGGTCGATCCGCGATGGCTCACGGAGCAAGGGGTCGGGCAGTGGACCGAGATCCCACTATGGCGTACGGCCGCCGGGACATGGTGCGTCGACGGCGGCCAAGCGGCGGTGGCTGGCTTCCACTGCCGGCCTCTAGCCGTAACGGTGCTGGACGCCTGGTCAGCCGCTCAGGAGCAGCCCCCGGTGCCGCATCCACGCCAAGCTGAGCATGGCCTGAATGCGGCACATGAACAGGAGCTGCTGCGTCGGTGGGACGCCGCCGTGTTGTCAGGACGCGGTTAGCGCCCGTATCTGGCTCGCCTCGGCGTTGAATATCTCGATGCGGTCTCGCAGATCGATGGCAGGCCGTTCGCCGGCAACGGGCGACGTGGTGAGCGTCCGGGCGAGGTCGGTTAGGCGGCCGGTGAGTGCCTGCCGCCGATGCGGTATGGGCGTGCCCCAGACAGGCTCCAGTGCATCGATGGTTGCGTCAAGGTGGCCGGTGCCGAGCCGCCCCAGGGCGATATCGATGTGTGCTCGTTCGGGGACGAGGGTGGCGTACGGATCATCGGGGATGGCGTCTAGCGCGGTGGTCGAGCGCGCGGCGGCGGCCCCGAAGTCGCCGATGCGCAGCAGCGAGGTGGCGGCGCACGCTTCGTGGAGGCTGCGCCCCCAGCCGAAATCGCCGCTCAGGTCGTCCACGCATTCGCCTGTCGGCGCGCTGTCGATCTCGGTGTCGGCGGCCCGGAGGGAGCTGGTGACTTCCCGTCGGTCACCGAGGTGAGACCAGGCGCGGGCACGGATTCCGTGAAGCCTCGCCGCGCTGGCTCCCGGCGTGGCGTAGTCCAGGCCAGCCTCCACGAGGTCGACCGCACGGCGAGGCTGGTCAGTCCAGTAGGCGATTAACGCCTGGGTTCCCCGCGACCAGGCGCGAAGTCCTGCATGGTCGACAAGGTCCGCGTAGGTGTGGGCAGCCCGCGCCTGGTCTTCGGCGGCCTCCCAGATTCCAAGGTCGAACGAGGCCGACGCCATGAGCCCGCACGCCTGGCCAGCAGCTAGATAGAGGTCCGAGGTCTGCGCAGGACGGCGGGTGCGTTCCAGTAGCCGGTATGCGCTGTCGCGGGCCAGCCGTGCGGCGGCCAACACGTGGATCGGTGGTGTCTCAGCGAACCGCGCCGCGAGACGACGGATGTCGGCGTGAACCTGCTCGATGCTGACCTCGTCCACAGCGCCGCCTGCCGTCGCAGCGTGCCGGGCACTCTCATGTGCTGCCATCGTGATCGCTGCCTCCAATGCGTCCGGCACGGCCAGTCCAGTGACCGGCAAAGTCGAGATCTCCGCCGTGCCGAGGCACGGGTCGGCGATCAAGGCTGAGAACGGCATACCCCAATGCCGCTCGGCGACCCGCCGCATCACAGGACGGGCGGTGGACACCTCACCGGTCATCCAACGGCTGAGCTGCCGCGGAGACAGTGACGCACGCTCGCCCATCTGCTCAGCCGTGCGGTTGAACATCGTGCAGTTCTCTTCAATGGTCCGCTGGCTACGTCGGACGAGGTCCTCAAGCCGTGTGCGTGGTCGCGGCCGTTCCATTCCGCCACGATAGGCGGCCACTGGTCCATCGGCGACGGTTCCTGCTCGTCTTCGCCGATACGGCATCCCGACGGCCAGCGAACGGCATCTGGCCGTCATGGAGCTGATCTTGCGAACTGGCGACGATAGATCCAACGCCCAGCACGACTTGCCTTCCGCTTCGTGAGGCTGCGTCACGCAGTGAGGCTGATTCCAGACCAGGGTGCTCAACCATCAGCGATTGGAGGGCGAGGGGTGAGGTTGCAGACATGCGATGCTCCCAACACGGGACCCGCCCACGAGGTACCGCTTGCCGAGCGCGCCGTCCGTCAGCACTGTCCGATCGAGTGGCCCCAGGGCCGCTTGTGCCTGAGCTGCCGCGAGCCATATCCCTGCCGAACTCGCATCTGGGCCACTGACGTGCTCGTCGAGGCTGGCTGGACGGACGACGCCGTCCTCGCACTCGATCGCCGCACCGGGCCGTGGTCGTGACCGCCACCGTGCGCGGCGTCGCGCGCGTGTGCCACCCCGCTGAGCACAAGATCGGCGAGGTGATGGCGATGCTGCTGGCTCATGGAGAGGACCCCTACAGGGGCGTCTGCCGTTGTGAACGCGAGCTCCCCTGCTCCCATGCGGAGACCCTCAAACGCGCCCTGGCGCGGCTCGGTGCTTGCGGCGCTCCTAGCCACGGGACACCCCATCGTCCTCCAGAGGACTCCAGGACGATACGCCTCAGCTTGCCGATGACCAGCGCGAACCACGCCGACCGCGAGTGGCGATGAGGTCATGCCGATGAGTCAACACGAGTTTCAAGCGTTCGCTGTTGAACAGGTCAGGCTCGCCGAAGAAGCGCTCGCCAGGCACATGCCGGGCGGCGGCGCGTGCTGCGCCTGCGGCCGGGAAACACCGTGCTGTGAGGCGGCGAACCTGTTCACAAGACGCGAACACTTCGCGGCACACTTGGCGCCCGGCACCGCCCAGCCGATGCGGCTGGGCGTTTCGCTCCCCCACAACCCAGGAGGTCACCTTGACCCACGAAGCCGATGATCTTCGCACTGCTCTCGTTCACTCGCTGCGGGGTAAGGGCATCATTCGCACCGATCGGGTGGCCGCTGCCTTCGCCGCTGTGCCCCGCCATCTCTTCACCCCTGACGCAAGTCTGGACGACGCCTACGCAGACGCCATCGTGGCGACCAAGCGTGATGACGATGGCGTCGTGATCAGCTCCGTGTCGGCACCAAACATCATCGCCCTGATGCTGGAGCAGGCGGAGATCGAGCCCGACATGCGCGTGCTGGAGATCGGGTCCGGTGGCTACAACGCCAGTTTGATCAGCGAGCTGGTCGGCCCGGGTGGCGAGGTGACCACGATCGACATCGATCAGGATGTGGTGGACCGTGCCCGCGACTGCCTGGCGGCGGCCGGCTACACCAACGTCAACGTCGAGCAGGGCGACGGCGAGTTCGGTGTGGCGCGGTACGCGCCCTACGACCGGATCATCGTCACTGCCGGCGCGTGGGACATCCCACCGGCGTGGACTGAACAGCTAGCGCTCGGCGGGCGGATCATCGTCCCTGTGCGGATCAGCGGCCTGACTCGCTCAGTGGTCTTCGAGCGCGACGGCGATCGGTTGGTGTCCCGGTCGGTTGAGCTGTGCGGTTTCGTGCGAATGCAGGGCGCCAGTGAGCGCAAGGAGGACCTGGTCCTGTTGCACGGTGAGGATGTCGGCCTGCGGGTGGACGACAAGCCGTTCGACCGTGACGCGCTGCGCGCGGCGATGAGCGAACCGCCGACAACGGTGTGGTCCGGGGTGACCGTCGGCTCGCAGGAGCCGTTCGACGGCCTGGACCTGTGGCTGGCGACTGCGTTGCCGGGCTTCTGCCGGTTGCATGTGCAGCGTCCGGCGATCGAGGCGAAGGTTGTCACGCCCGCGCTGCCGTGGGGTGCCTCTGCGGTGTTCGACGGTGGCTCGTTCGCGTACCTCACGCTGCGGCCGGCGTCGGAGGACGACACGTTCGAGTTCGGTGCGATCGGTCACGGCCCAGATGGGGAGAAGTTGGCCACGCAGGTCGCCGCTCAGGTTTGTGCTTGGAATTCCGGTTACCGGTACGGGTCGACTCCACACATCTCCGCTTACCCCGTCGGCACGGCGGACGAGCAGCTCCCCGACGGGCTCGTGGTCGACAAGAAGCACGTCCGGATCACAGTCTCCTGGTCTTGAACGGGCTGGGTGGAAGTATCCCTCGAAAGGAAACAACATGATCAATCTTAAACACGAAGGTCTCGTCGCGTCGGACTTCGAGCTCGACATCAACGTCGTCAACGGAGCTCCGTTCGTTGCGGCACTCATGCGGGACACCAGTGATAACTGCGGTAGCACCTGTCCGAGCGCCTGCGCGTCGGGTGGCGGCAAGGTCGGCTGACCCTTCGACCTAACAGCTCCGGTCCCGGGTTCGGCGTGGTCCCCAAACCGCCGAGTCCGGGACCGGCTCATTTTCAAGGGAATGAGGTGACGGAATGTATATGCACTCGAACGCGGTGATGCTGCGCGCCGCAGTTCTATCCGGCGGTTACCCGCTGCCGACAGTTCCTAAGGCAGACGACTTGGTCGGATTTCGAGTGTGGCTGGGCAAGGTGTGGGGTGACAGCCAGGTCGCGGACGCCGTAGAGGTCGCCAGCCCTGCCCTCGCTGAACGAGTGCGCGCCGTCCAGAGCGGGTATGACCTGACCGTCCGGCAAAGGACTCGCATGGTCAGGTCCGTTTCGCAGTACGTGCTGCGTATGAACAGCCGCGCCACGCCCTTCGGGCTGTTCGCCGGCGTCGCACCGGTGACGCTGTCCTCGACCAGCGCTGTGCGATGGGGCAGCGACCATCGGGTCAGCTCCCAGGTGGACGCTGAATGGCTATCGGGAATCGTCCGCATGTTAGAGCAAGACACGAAGCTCCTGCGGAACCTCAGGGTCGTCCGCAACAACTTGTGCTTCCTCCGCGGAGACCGCCTCGTGGTGCCTTGTACCGAACACGACTCTTCCGAGTCGACGACGCGGCCCGAGGAGATTTCGGTGCGGCTCACCAAAGCCGTCGAGGTGGTACTCGACGCCGTGGATATGCCTGTCCCCGTAGGCGAGCTGGCCGCGAAGCTAAGCGCCCTAGCACCAGCCATTCCACAAGACTCGATCATCGCTATGCTCGCCAGCCTCGTCCGGCAGCGGGTGCTCATTACCGAGCTTCGCGCCCCGACTACGTGCGTTGACCCACTGGGCCACCTCATTGCACGAGTGGGTCAGGTTCCAGTGCCTTCACACCTGGCATCGGTCGTCGCGGGCTTGCAGGCGACGCAGGATGCGCTGGCCGACCACCCTGCTGAAGTTGAGGCCGGCAGACGCCGCGAATTGCGGACGACGGCCGTCGCCGCCATGGCCGCAATTGGGCCACCACGCCAGGCGTTGATGCTGGACCTGAGGCTGGACGTCACCGTTGCGGTCCCGACCGAGGTCGCCAAGGAAGCTGAGAGCAGCGTGGCGGTCCTGACGCGACTGAGCGCGCATCCGTGTGGCTTCGACATTTGGATCGACTACCACAACCGCTTCATCGAGCGGTACGGTATCGGCAGCCTCGTCCCGGTGCTGGAACTGGTCAATCCCGACACCGGCTTGGGGTTGCCCGCCCGCTATCACGGCTCCGTGTTGAAACCTCCGCCAGCCGCTTCGCTCACCGGCCGCGATACCGCCCTCCTCGAACTGGTGCAATGCGCCACCCTTGCGGGCGTTCACGAGGTGGTCTTGGACGATGAGGCTGTGGAAAGGCTCACTGCCCCTGGTTGGGAGCGAGCCCAAGTGGCTGGCCACACCGAGCTTCGCTTCCACCTCAGCGCCATCGACCGTGAATCGTTGAGTGCTGGAGACTTCCGACTCACCATCGTGGGCGCATCTCGGGCGGCTGGAACGACAACGGGCCGGTTTCTGCACCTGTTTGATGCCAACGACGCCGACCAGTTTAGAGACGCCTACCGGGATTTGGCTCGCGTGGACCGCGATGGTCTTCCGGTTCAGGTATCGGCTCCCCCGCTGTTCGCCCGGACGCGGAACGTCGTAAGAAATGACGAGGTTCTGCCCGATATTCTCGCTCTGAGCGAGTATGACGATAACCCTTCATCGGCGCTCAAGCTGGCCGACCTTGCGGTTAGTGGTGATGTAAACCGGCTCTGGTTGTGGTCGCTATCGCGGTCGCGATCCGTCGAGCCGACGATGTTCAACGCCCTAGACTTCCGCCACCGCGCCCAGCCCTTGGCACGGTTTCTGTGCGAGATCAGCCAGGCTCACACAGTCCCGGTCGGCAAGTTCTACTGGGGCGCCGCAGCCTCCATGCCCTATCTGCCCCGCATCCGATACGGCAGGACAATCATCAGTCCTGCTCGCTGGCGGCTTGCGCCACGTGACCTGGATGGCACCTTCGATATCGATCCGGCCAGGTGGCGTGAGGAGCGGCGCCTGAGCCGCTACGTGTGGCTCGGCAACGATGACGAAGTGATCCGCATCGACCTCCACGACGCAGACCAACGCGCCATCCTCCGCTGGCACGTCGACCGGCTCGGCGACACCTCCGTAACCGAAGCGCCATCGCCGCAGGATGCCGGCTGGCTCGACGGGCACGCACACGAAATCGTCGTACCCCTCTCCGCCACGAACGGCCACTCATGGCCGAAGCCGACCCACCGGCCCGGATGCGCGCTCATTCACCGCGACCACGCACACCTCCCCGGCATCAGCCGATACCTGTCCTTAAAGCTCATCGCCACGCCGGCCCGCCACGCCACCATCGTCTGCGACCACCTGGCCGAGCTGACCGACGCGATCGACTCCGTCGCCTGGTGGTTGCCGTACCGAGACACAGAATCACACCTACGCATCCGGCTCCGCCTACCCAGCTCAGCGGATTACGCGCAGGCGCTGGAGGCGGCCGGCGCATGGACCGATCGACTGAGCCGAGCCGGCCTGGCACAGTTCATGCAGGTGGACTCCTACCATCCGGAGACCGGCCGATACGGACACGGCAGCGCGATGCTGGCAGCCGAGCAGTTCTTCGCCGCCGACTCGCAGGTCGCCGCAGCCCAGCTCCGCTCCGGGGTCGACCCGACTGCACTCGGTGCCGCGAGCATGGTGGACATGGCTCGAACCATGCTCGGCTTCCGCGACGGCGTCCACTGGCTCGTCGACACCATCGACCGTGACCGCGGACGCAGCACCGACCGCGCAATTCAGAGTCAGGCAATCAAGATCGCGTCATCGGGCGGTGACCTCAGCGGGCTAACCGAGGCCACCGGCAGCGGACACGCAGCTCGGGCCTGGCGGCATCGCCGAGCGGCACTGGTTGCCTACCGCGCCCGCCTCACCGGCACCGGAATCACACCCCGAGAAGTCCTGCCCTCACTCCTGCACCTGCACCACGTACGGATGGCCGGACTCAACCCCGAGGCGGAGCAGACCACCCACAGACTCGCGCGCGCAGTGGCGTTGAGCCACCACGCCCGACGCCAGAGGAGACCACGGTGACCCACCAGGACGCCGCCGCCTTGGCCGACGCCATCGCCAACAAAGTCGCCACCCCCGCCCAAGCGGTACCGACCTGGAAGCACCAAAGCCTAGCCAAGGGACACGCCGGCATCGCACTACTGCACATTCAACGGGCACGATCGGGCCGGGGCACATGGGCTACCGCCCATGCCTGGCTCACCAGCGCAGCGTCCGTCGACCTCTCGGTTGCAGAGAACGCCTCTCTATACATAGGCGCTCCAGCCGTCGCCTATGCGGTTCATGCGGCAGGCGATGACAGCGAACGGTACGAGGCCACCCGACGCAAGCTGGCGGGCCTCGTCGCCCGACTCGCCTACCAACGAGTCGACCAAGCCCATGCCCGCATGGACCGGCGCGAACTGCCCGAGCTACGCGAGTTCGACCTTCTGGGAGGACTGACCGGTCTCGGAGCACTCCTCCTGCAATCCCAACCCGAAGGCGAGGCTCTCGCCGCCATCCTGAGCTACCTCGTACGACTCGCCAGACCAATACGGGCCGACGGAGTCGACCTACCCGGTTGGTGGACCCCCACCGGTCCGGACTTCGAGATTACGCCGACCTTCCCCGGCGGCCACGCCAACTTCGGCATCGCGCACGGGATCACCGGACCACTGGCACTCCTCGCCTTGGCTGCCAACCAGGGCCTCACTGTCGAGGGTCACCACGACGCAATGCATGAGATCTGCCGGTGGCTCGATGCCTGGCGCCAAGACCATCAACGCGGGTCATGGTGGCCACAATGGATCGGGCGAGAAGAACTGAGCACCGGCATCGTCCGCCAACCCAGTCCGCTCCGCCCATCCTGGTGTTACGGCACACCTGGCCAGGCCCGTGCCCAACAGCTCGCCGGCCTCGCCCTCGGCGACACCACCCGCCAGCTCGCCGCCGAATGCGCCCTGGCCCGCTGCATTCAAGACACGATACAACTAAGGCAGATCACCGACGATTCCCTTTGCCATGGCTGGGCCGGCGTCTACCAGACCGTCGCCAGGGCCGCCGCGGACGCCTCCGAGCCGACCCTGAACGAGCTGCTCCCGCTCGTCGCTCGGGAACTCGTCGCCTTCGGCGGAAAGTCCGAAACCATCGGCCTCCTCGAAGGCGACGCTGGCGCAGCCCTGGCGCTGCACACCGCCGCGACCGGCAACCCGGCCTTCGGCTGGGACCGCTGCCTCCTGCTCACATGACACCTGACGACGTACGGCTCGGCGCTGCCGGGCAGGTAACCGAACCGATAGTTCTGGCAGCCATCAGCGGCGGGGACCTCACCGAGCTAGCCGCCGAGGCTGGAGTAGGCCCCGACACAATCAGAGCTGCCGTCAAGCGGTACCGCTCCGCCGGCCGGACCGCGCTCCAGGACCTGGAAGGTACCGCGTGGCGGCAAGTAGACATCACCTTCACCGACCGCGCCGGCGCCGAACGCACTGCCGCCGACGTACCCGCCCCGGCGCTCGCCCGCGAAATCGAGGCGGGAACGGTGACAGCGTGGTGGTTCATACGCAAAGGCGACTGGCGACTCCGCATCAAGCCGGCCGATCCTGCCGACCCATACGGCTGCACCGAATTCCTGGATGCGCTGCTTGGCGAACTCGTTGCCGGTGGCGGCGTACGGGCTTGGCGGGAGAGCAACTACGAGCCAGAGACCTTCGCCTTCGGCGGGCCGCCAGCGATGACCGTGGCGCACAACCTGTTCTTCGCTGACAGCCGCCACCTTCTCGCCTACCTGCGCGGCCCACACCAGCAACCGATAGGGCGCCCGGAGTTGACGATGTTGATGTGCAGCTACTTGTTGCGGTCCGCTGGACTGGAGTGGCACGAGCAGGGCGACGTATGGTCCCGCGTTGCCAGCTACCGCGACGGCGGATTTCCAGAAATCATCGATCACAACTTCTGCCTCGCGGTCCGCCGACTTATCACCGTCGATGCTGGCCCGGCAAGTTCCCTCGCCCGCTGCGGCCCCCTTGCCCCCATCGCCAACTGGCTGGTCGAGTTTGGCCAAGCTGGAGCCCGGCTCCGGACCATGACCAATCACGGATCGCTCGGCCGTGGCCTACGAGCGGTGCTATCAACTCACATTCTTTTCCACTGGAACCGGCTCGGCATCCCGTTCGCGATACAACATCGCCTCGCCACGTCTGCCGCTTACTGCATACTTGGAGTCCGGTCGCGTCAACCTGCAATTGGCGAGTAGGCGTAAACGACGAATGGAGCCCCGACCGCGCAAGATGCACGCGGTCGGGGCTCTTTGATCTTGGTTATCACGCGGCGGTGCCGTTGAGGCAGTCGACGATCCGGCCGACACCGCGGTCGACCCGTTCGCCGACGGTTTGCCGGGTGACGCCCTGGACGTGGGCGATGTGGCGTTGGTCTTGGTCGAGGCCGTAGTACAGCAGGACTGCTTGGCGTTCCTCGGGTCGTAGGGGTGCGCGTTGCCAACCGGTCTTGATGTCGGCGAGGTGGGCGTAGAGGGTGCCGCGGATGGCGGGGTCGACTCGTGCTCTGGGCATGTCGGGGTCGGGTGCGGTGCTGTCGGTGATCCCGTATGCGGCGTATGGGTCCCAGACGGTGGGCAGGAGGCGTTCGACGAGCCGGCGGTCGTAGTTGGTCATGCAGCCTGCCGGCGGAGTTGCTCGATCGACGCTTCGGCGGTTCGGTGTCGTGCGTGGGTCTTGTACTGGTCGGTGAGTCGGCACCAGAGCCAGCGGTGGAGCAGGCCGAGCTGGTCTTGGTCGAGGTATCTGCGAACCGTGTCGTGGTTGGTGGCCAGCAGCAGGTTGGCGTCTTGGCGTACGTCGTCGTACTCGGTGACGCCGGTGTACCGGCGGGCGACCTTGTGGGCAGCGGCCTCCGCTACGTCGCCCACGCCTGGTGCGGTAAGGACTGACCAGTCCGTGGTCATCGAACTACCTCCTTGATGTTGGTGATGCCGTCTCGGGTGACGGCGACGATCAGGCCGGGGGCGCCGGTGGTGCCGCGGGCGTGCCGGTACCAGGTGCTGTCGCTTTCCAGCGCGGGGACTTGGATGAAGGTGCGCGGTCCGTCGGTGTCGACGAACTCGTGGTGCAGGTGGCCGGCGACGAGCAGGTCCGCGCGGTGCAGCGCGGAAGCGCGGTTGAAGGCTTGGCCGCGCCACCAGTCCATGTGCTTGCCGGGCCGCCACTGGTGGCCGTGGGCGTGGGCGACCACGGTCCCGGCGACTTCGGCGACGACGGTCAGCTCGTCGGTTTGCGGGACGAGGAACTCGACGTGCCCGAACGCCTCGGGGTTGAGCTGTGCGGCGTCGTGGACGGCGATGAGCGCCTCGGTGTCGTGCGAGTCGTCATACCGAGTCACACCGTGGCCAGCGATCCGGACGGCTTCCCCGTGGTTGCCGGGCACGGCCGCCATCGAAACCCGCTGCGCCAGTGGGGCGAACAGGGCCAGGGCGTGGAGCATGACCCGGCGGGTGAGCCGGACCTGCTCGGTCAGCGTCAGCGTGGTGCGCCAGGTGTTCGCCCCGCCTTGGGAGACGAAGCCCTCGATGTGGTCGCCGAGCCAGCCGACGTGGACGTGGCCGATGTCGAACCGCTCCCGGTACCCGAGCAGCAGGTCCGCGGCCCGGTTGAGGCAGCCGATGGTGCGATGAAGTGTCCCGGCGGGGCCGTCCCCGTCGCTCTTGCCGAACTGCATGTCGCCGAGCAGGACGAGGTAGCCGTGCTCGCCGCCGGGCCGCTCGGCGCTGGGCTGGTGTGCTCGGATCTCGGCGAGGAGCTCGTCGAGGTCCAAGCCGGTGTCGGCGGGTTGGGTGCGGGTGAAGGAGTAGCGGGTGGCCACGCCGGTACCGCCGCCGGGCATGGTCCACTCCGAAGACCGCATCCCGGTGACGGTCCACTGACCGGGGTCGTGGCCATGGGCACGCAAGTGATCGGCTGCCGCCTCGGGGTCCGCTTCTGGTTGCGCCGCACGGACGGTGACCTCGGCGCTGTCCCCGCTGATCTGGATGCGTCGGGTGAACCCACGGTCGGAGTCGGTGGCGCGGGCGATGGCGGGGCCGACTGGTTTGGCGAGCAGCTCGGCGAGCAACAGGTCTTCGGTCATGGGCTCACTCGGTCCTGGGGGTGCAGGGACCTGCGGTAGGTCCGGATCGTGGAGGCGGACACCTGGTGGCCGGCGCGGGCCAGCCAGCCGGCGACGTAGTCGGCGCTGGTGGTACCGAGCAGGTGCGGCGCCAGCGCCGCCCGCCGGGCCGGGGTCAGCGCCATCCACGCGGCGGCCAGGCGTGGTCCAGGGTGGCCGGGCAGACCGGCGATCGGTTGGCCGCTCATGCGATCAGGGCCAGCAGGGCGTTGCCGCCGCCGTGCAGGTAGGTGTCGGTCACGTCGCCGTGGCGCAGCCGCACGCCTTTGGCGGCGCGGTGGGCGCGCACGATCCGGGCGATGAAGTCGGCGCCGGCGTCGTCGGGGTCGCCCCATACCCAGACCCTGCTGAACCCGGCGAGCATCCGACGGTGCCGGGGCTGCCACGCCAACGCGCCGGGCAGGGCCACGGCGTGTAGGCCGAGCTTGGCGAGGATGATCGCGTCGAGTTCGCCTTCGCAGACGTGGATCACGTCGCCGGCCTGGTGGACGGCGCGCACGTTGAACATCCGGCCGGTATCGCCGGTCTCGCTCATGTACTTGCCGTGCCCGCCGGCCCGGTGGTCGTGCTCGGCAAGGCACCGGAACCGCAGAGCCAGCGGCTGGTCGCGGTGGTCGAGGTACGGGATGGCGAGGAAGCCGCGGAAGCGGTCGTGGCCGGGCATCGGGTCAACGACGACGCCAAGCCGGAACATAGCCGCGCTTGCCGGGTCGATCCCGCGCCGGGCCAGGTAGGTGCCGGCGTGCCCCGTAACGGCTGCCTGATAGCTGCTCGTCGCTTCCTCCAGGGTCTCGCGTTGCGAGTCCGATAGAGGCCGCAAGGGCTCGGGCTCTTGGGAAGTCGACACCTTCCACCTCCATGATCAAGCTGTAGGAGTCGCCGGCCTTGCCGCAGGAATGGCAGCGCCACAGACCCTTGTTCAGGTCGATCGACATCGACGGCGTCCGGTCGGGGTGCAGCGGGCAGCTCGCCATCGTGGTCGGCCGCCCGCTGATGCGCCGCACCTGGTAGTGGTCGAGGGTGGCCTCCAGGTCCGGACGCGCCTCTTCGCTCATCCGAGCGCCTCGCCGAGCAGCGCTTCCTCCAACGCTCGGATCTGGTCGACGCCGTGGGCGTCGCCTTCGGTGTGCTGGTCGAGGCCGAAGTCCGCGGCGGCCAGCTCGTTGGCCTGGTCGTCGGTCACTGGTCCTCCAGGTCGAAGAAGGTGCCGACGGTGGTCAGCACGTAGGCGTCGCGCCACGCGGCGCTGCGGCGTTTGACCACGGCGATCCCGGCGACCCGGCTGGGGTGCAGGCCGCGGTGCGCGGCGAAGTGGGCGGCCTCGGTGGCGGCCTCGGCGACGAACGCCGCCGGGTGCATGGCGCCGGCCTTGGCCTCCAGGACCAGGAACTCCGGCAGACGCAGGCGGGGCCGGCGGATGACGTGGTCGCCCTCGTCGCGTACGCCGGTGAGCACGAGGCGTTCCACGTCCATGCCGGCGCCGCGCAGCTCGTCGCGCAGTTTGCTCTGCCACGCCGCGCCCGCCCTGCGGTTGCGTCGGTTCCGCGCGATCACGTCACTCATCGGTCGATGTCCTTCCGGGGCGCAGGCGGGGGGCGGTGGCGTGGAAGCGGGTCCGCTCCGGCTCGCACCACATGACGGCGTACCGGCGGGCCGTCGGGTCGGACGGCCCCATCCGCTGCTTGATCACCGCAACGCGGTACTCCATGCAGGTTGGGTCCAGCGCGACGGACAGGCTCAGCTCGGGCTTCTCCGACAGGCCGCCCTTGACCTGGTCGCGCGAGGGTGGCGCCCACGGGTCGCTCTTGGCTTCCCAGGTCTTGTCCGAGGCATGGTGCAGGATGATCACCGTCGCGCCCGTAGCGCGGGCGAGTTCGCTGACGCCGGACATCACCGCCATCTGCTGCACGTAGTCGCTCTCGGCGCCGTCGAAGTCCATGAGGTTGTCGAACACGATCACCGCCGGATAGCGGTCCCACAGCTCGACGTACGCCTCCAGCTCCTCGTCGACCGCCCGCCACGTGATCGGCGCACCGAAGCTGAACGTGATCCGGCTTGCGGCCAGCGCGTCCAGGAACCGGGCGCTGCTCGCCCCGCCAGCGACCATGCCCGCTTCCACCTGCTCCGTCGTCGAGTCGGTGAGCATCGACGCCAACCGCGCCGAGGCGGTGAACGGTGACATGTCCGCGGAGAAGTACAGGGTCGGCAGGTTCATCTGCGCGACCCAGAACAGCGCAAAGCCCGACTTCTGGGTGCCGGAGCGGCCGGCGACCATGACGACCTCCCCGTGCCGGGGCCGGCACCCGCGCGCATACAGCGCAGCGAATGCCGGCACCCGAGGGAGCTCGCGGCCGGACTCGGCGTGAAGGGTCAACGATCTGCCGGGAGTCAGCACGAGCTACCGCCGCTCAATCGAACGACGGCATCGCCGCGGCCACAGCCGCAGCCGCAGCCGGGGCCGGGGCCGGAGCCGAGGTCGGCGTCCGGGACGTGGCGGGGGTGGCGGGGCGCTGGTCGAAGTACGCGCCGACCTGCGCCTCGACCGCCGGCTCCACATCCCGGAAGACGTATCCGGCGCCGGACTTGGTCGGGATCTTGCGGACGATGGCGACCATCGCCTCCCCGAGGATGCGCTCCAGGGTCGAGGTAAGCATCCCGTGAACCACCCGCACATCGGTCATGACCGCGGTCGGGGTGCGCTGCTCCAGCGCCTCGGAGGTACCGAACACCGAGATCGTCGCGGTGACCTCATCCCGGACGCGGGACTGCCCGTTGTAGTTGTTCGGCACGTCACGGTCGATGCGCTTGGGCTCGATCAGCAGCGCCACGTCGTGCATGTGATCAGCGGGCTTGAAGTACGTGCCGCCGGCGTGATCCGACGGCTTGGCGAACGACGACAATCCAACTCCTCGTTAGTACAACTTACATATCAATGGAAATTGGGGGGCGGGGTTAGTCGGCTGCGGCCTGAACTGCCTGTAGCGCACGGCCGCGGGCCTTCCACGCGGCCATGATCTGCGGATCGGCGAACGCGGCCTGGTTGTCGACCCAGAGCCGCTGGAGTACCGCCACGTCCGGCGCGCCGGTGATGCGGTCCAGCAGCGACGCCGGCTGCGCGGCCGACTCAGCAGCCTTCTGCGGTGCGGCGTCGGGTTCGGCGACCAGGCGTCCACCTAGCTTGCGGGCGACCAGATCCAGGCTGACGGCGACGCTGGTGGCCTCCAGAACGATGTCCGACAGCGGTGTATCGGCGAACCGCTCGGCGTCCAGGCCGAAGCACTCGATGATGTCTTCGCTGACCTGCGCCGGTGTGCCGGTGAAGGTCGCTCGGCTGGCCTGCGGGGTTGTGCCGTAGCCGATCGTCACTGTGATGCCGCGCGGCGGCGAGCTTCTCTGGGTCATGGTGAGGTCAGCTCCTCTCAATGCTCTGGGAACAACTTACAGACCATGCCCGGGATCGACAAGGTCATTCAGGACACAGTTGCTGCCTGCGCCTAGCGGCTTGAGGCGGAAACGGCGGGCGCGGATGGCGCGAACCTGCGTGGCCACCTGGACCGCCTCCCAACCAAGGCGCAGGTCGATCCAGTACACGGTGCACTCCCCTGTGCCGGCGGGCAGGTGGATGATCAGCCCCCAGTCCCGACGCACGTCGGGCAGCGGGCTGCGCTGTCCCGTCGCTGGGTCGTAAAACTGGCCGTGAGCGTAGACGGCGAGCTGCATCGCCATCTTCAGCACTCCGTACTCGACGCTGCCGGTCTTAAGGTCGGCTATGAAGTTGCCCTCGACCGCCTTGCCCGCGGGACCGGGGCCGCTGTAGTGCGCGATGCGGTCCGGCGTACCGGCGACCTTCAAAGCATCCACGACGACGAGCTGCTCGATGGTAGTGAAGTTCAGCGCCACCGTGGCCAACTTGTACGCGCCCATGTCGGCCAGGTCCGCGCCGGTGCAGGTGGGTAGCGGTTCACCGCAGTCGACGTGTTCGGACAGGTGGTGCAGGTGCGTTCCTCGACGCTGTTTGGCATGGGCACCGGCGGCCTCGACGCATTGATCGGCCAGGGCGTTCAGGCCGTCGCGGTCCTCAAGCCGGCTCAGGTCGACGCTGGCGGCCTCCGGTAGTAAGTGTCGGAGGTGGGCGGCACCAAGCAGCACCATCCGCCGATCCCACTTAGCGAGTCCGGACTTGTCCTCTATGCAATCTACGTACGTCGTGCATCGGGTGTAGGGAACCGGCTTGGTAGCGCCGGGCACCTTGATCAGCGGCCGTTTCCACCGGTCTCGCGGGACCCGCGCCGGGCTGGGCTTGGTGCTCGGGGCCGCTGCGCTTGGTCGAGTGATGGTCATCTAGCCGCCTCCCTCACCAGCTCGGCGGGTACAAGCCAGATTCGCACCATGTCGTCGTCCAGGCAATCACCGTCGCAATACTCAGGTTCCTCTGGCACCCACCCTAATGCTCTCGCTTCGTCGAAGACGGCCTCCAATTCGCCCGTTCGATAATCCATTGGAGCGTCGATGTAGGACGCGCCGTCTTTGTCAACGTGAAGGCTCGGTGAGCGCTGGGACGCTACACCGGATTCGTTCTGGAAGGTGCCTCCCCCGTCGGAAGTCCTCCGTAGCACCAGTCATGCCTCCTCTGGCGGCGGGGCGATTAATCTTGTTCCGTCAGTTGTAGCTGACGTAACGGTTTAGATCTTGTCCTCAGTGGGTAAGAACTCACCGGCAGTGTCGGGTTTGCGACACATGTTTGCCGATACAGTCGAGGCAGCCGATAGGCTGATCGGTTAACTTCTCGCACAAACGACGATGTGCCGGCAGGATCATCCTGCCGGCACATCGATGAACAGGCGCGGTCAGTCGACCGAACGTCCTGTTCGGACAGTAGTCTTGGCGTCGGGCACGCGGATGAGGTCGGTGTCGATGTTGGGTCGGCGGGGCACCAGACTGAAGCCTTGCTCGGTGGCCGGGTCGTAGTGAACGACCAAGCCGTCGGCCTCTCGTAGACTCAGCCATGAATTTAGCTTCGTCTCCACCGATTTCGCCAAATTCTCCCCGGCCCGCCGTCGCGCTTCAGCGCGAAGCATCACAATCGCGTGACGCCATTTATGCCGTGGCTCTACGCGCCACGGAATGAGTTCATGATTGCGGACCGAACGCGGCGGTAGCTCCAGTCGACGGACGAACTCCGAGAAGGTGGTCGGCGATACTTCGATGTTGTACTTGCGCCGGTACTCCTCAACCATCCACTGGAAGGTCCGACCTTGCTCGTACCAGCGAACGACCTCTTGGTCATTCGTGATCTTTTTGGCTGGCACCTGGCGCTCCTGATGAGGTCACTGGCACGCGTACGAGCGTTGGCGCATCCTGCCGGCGCCGTCTGCAAGTTGTACCGGTGGTGACAACCGGTTGTCAAGAGTCCGGATTTGCTCGATTACGTTGAGTTACCGGTGGAGGTCGGTCGGTTCGCGGTCGGGTCCATGTTCCTGTGATAGCCAGGGGAGGAAGCGGTCGATGAAGTTGGTGACCGCTGGTAGCGCCATGACGCGGGTGATGGCGGAGGCCACTGCGGTGATGGCCAGCACGCATCCGCTGAGGATGGCGTATGCCTTGGCAGGAAGCACCTGCTCAAAGGTTTGAGCCAGGACCGGCAGGGCGACCAGCAGAACGGCGCAACCCGCGAGGAACGTCTGGAATCGCGTCCTGATGCGTCGCCTGCGGGCATCGCGGCTAGGTGGGGTACTAGACAAGGGTGTCTCCTTCTGTGGGGCCAGTGGTGGTGATCCGCTGCTGGTGGGCGGTCTAGGGAAGGCGAAGTACCTGACCGGGGTAGATCTTGTTCGGGTTGCTGAGGCGGTTGAGTCGGGCAAGGACGGTCACGGTGGTGTGGAACCGCTCGGCGATGCCGGAGAGGGTGTCGCCCCGCTTGACGGTGTAGGTGCGGGGCTTGGGCTTGTTCTGGGCCTTCCAGTCGGCCAGGCTCTGACCGCAGACGACCGACAGCACGGCGCGGCAGGTGAACGTGTCGCCCACCAGTTCGCGGTTGAGCGCGAAGTGGATGTGCCACAGATGGCTGCTGTCGGAGCTCGCGGGGCGACCGTGCAGGCGACCCGTGACAGTGCGGCCGTTGGTGGTGCCGTAGATCTCCGCGGTGTTGTGGGCGCCGATGCGCGGGTCGGCTGGGTTGTCGTAGGCGGACAGAATCCGCTTGGTGATCTTGATGATGTGGGCGAAGTCGCCGCGCTGCGCCGAGGCGAACGTCCAGTCGATCGCGGCGGCCTTGTCGGCGGGTCCGCGCTTGTCTACGGCGCGGGTGACCGAGTAGTTCGCGGGGTGGTTGCCGGTGCGGGTGCCGTGGTAGCCGGCCTTGTTGGCGAAGATGCCGCCGAGTCGCAGGTCGCTGCCGAGCTTGGCGCGTGCGCCCTCCCACAGGATGGTCCAGTAGGGCGCGGTGACGCGGGTCGGGTTGGGGTTGGCTGCCATGGCGTTGGGCCTCCGGGCATACGAAAAGCCCCGCCGACTGGCGGGGCTCGGGTGATGGGATCTCCGGTAGGTGCGACCGGTGTCTAGCGGTGCAGCAGCTCGCGGACGCAGGCTTCAAGCGCATCGATGCGGGCTGCCTGGTCCTTGAGGACCGTCAGCATGGCCACCGGCAACAGGTCGTAGCGCAGTGCTTCGATCTGCGCTCCTGCTCCATCGCCTCTATCGAGCCACTGCACGAGCTGGGGCAGGTGCTCGTGAACCTCTTCGGCGATTAGGCCGATTTCGCCCTTGGGGCCGTCTTGCCACTGACCGGTCTCGTCGTCGCGGGTGGGCTTGCGGTCGTAGGCGACCGGGCGCAGTGCCAGCACGTTCGCCGGGTCTAGGTGCAGCTCCCGGATGTTGGTCTTGTACCGGCGGGAGGAGGTGTTGTGGCAGAAGTTCTTGTTGCCGTCAACCCAGACAGCGAACCAGCCGCTTCCCTGTGGGGTGTTGCCGTGCACTCGGTCGGAGCCGTTGGCCCGGGTCACCGTGCGCGGTGGGTCGTGGTCGTGATCGGTCGGTGGGAATTTTGCCGGCTTGCCGCTGATCGAGGTCCACGTCGGGGCAGGGTGGGTGTGGTTGCCTAATGCGACGGTCGTGTCGGTGGTGCCGGTCGGTAGCCGGGCGATAGGCAGAGTTCCGGCGGTGATATCGGTCGCGGCGTGAGTGTGCGCACCGGGAGTGCCAGTGATGTCAGACCACTCGGCGCCAGTCCACCACTCCCACCGGCCGCTCGTGATATTGAGCCCGAACCGGCTACGGCGAGGCGCTACCGGTCTGGTGAGGGTGGTCCAGACCCCGACGCGGGAGCCGAGAAAGTTGCGGTCATCGACGACATTCTCCGGGGCGATGCTGGCCGCGGTTGGACCGACGTTGATTCGGGCGAGCGGCTCCTCAAAGATGCCGGTGTCGCTCTGCGTCAGCGCGGGCAGCCCGCCGCCGGGTGTGCCCTCGACGACAGCCGGACGGATCGAGTTTTCGGCCGGGTCCAGGCGCAGCACCACCCGGTCCACGCGGGCAGCACCGGTACCGGCGGATAGCTCCACGCTCTCAATGTCGGTGGAGCGCACCGCGTGGCCACGCAGCAACCCGAAGCCGGGCTGGATGTTGGCCTTGAGGCCAGCGGAGTCGGCACTGACGGCGAAGCCAGGTCCGCCGATGGAGTCGGCGATGCCGGAGTCTTGCAGCTCGCGGAACAGCCGCGAGTAGTCGGTCTCGTTGGTCTCTACGTCCTCGAACGGGTACGCGGTGATCGGCAAACGTGGCTCCCTTCGCTAGCGGGGCTCGGCGGTGCGCTCCAGCGCCGACAGCCGGGCTTCCAGAGCGCGGACGCGCTTGTGTAGCGCGGCAGCGAGGCTGAAGCCGTGCGGGTCGCCGAGCAGGGCACCGATGCGGAGCCCCTCGGAATCGATCTTGAGGCGGTAGCCGGTCACGACCGCGGTCAGTTCCTGGTCCTCGACCACCACGGCGACGCGGTCGCCCGGTCCCCAGTCGATGCCGAACGGCATCGCGGAGTCCTCCATTGGCACCGCCTGCACCGCGACCGCGGTGAAGCCTTCCTGGCTGAGCACCTCTAGTCCGGCCTGGCGCAGTTCGTCGACATCGTTGGTGTTGCGCTGGTCGACGAACCGCTCGATGCGCCGTTGCCACTGCACCTCGGCGGCCAGCGATGCTGGCGTGGTGACCTCCAGGAACTTGCGGGCGGTCAGTTCGCCCTGCCCGGCTACCACGATGCGGGTGGCGCCTGGTGGGGAGATGGTGACTCGGTGGCCGGACAGGGTGCCGTTGTAGACGTCGAGGCGGATCAGGTCGGTGCGGTCGGTGACCGGCTTGGTCTCGAACACCAGCCGGCCGCCGCGTTGCACGACCCGGAAGCCCAGGTCGGCGACGGCGGCGATTTCGGCCAGCAGCACGCCGAGGGTGGGGAACCGGGCCGATTTGGTGACCTTTGGTCCTCGGCCGCGGTCGGGTCCGTTGTCGAGGAACCGGTTGCGGCGGGCTGTTGGTGCGGTCGGGCCGATGTTGGCGGCCACGAACTGGTGCATCACAGTCTCGGCCGGGCCGGTGCGGGTGTCGTGGGCGCGCTTTTGCGTCTGCGGGTCCGGGTTACTCGGGTCTGGGAAGGCCAACGAGTCGGCGAGGATGACCGAGTCGTCGACCCCCTGGAACGTCAGTGTCCCTCCGGGATCAGAGGCGGTGGCCGCCCGGTCCGGCGTCGTGGTCGGCCCAGACAGCCAGACCCCGTCGGGGCCGGTGACGATGATCCCCGACCCCGGCTGCCGCAGCTCCTGCGCCAGCCGGTGTTGCGCGGAAAGGCGTAGCGACCATTCGGAGAGGTTGTTGTGCGCTCCGACGATCTCCATGTGCATTTCCTCGGGCCTGATCACCCCGACGCGCGTGAGCGTCCGGTCCCGGATTTCGACGGTGAGGTCTTGCGGACGCACTCAGATCACCAGCCAGCGGCGCGGACGCCAGGTGCAGGTGATCAGCGACCCGACTCCTAGTGACGGTGGTTTGCGCAGCACAGCGGCGTCCTCCAGCGATGCGGTGGCCGTGGTGGTGCCGGTCGGGACGGTCCAGAACCGGGGGGCTGGGGCGAGCTCGGCGTATCGGTTGCGGCCCTGCCCGTCGATGACGGTGCCGTGGCGGGTGTCGATGACCAGCCGCTCCCCCGGCTGGAGGCGGCCAGTCCAGTGCAGCCGTTCCCCACGTGGGGAGATCGCCCGAAAATCCCTGCCCGGACCGCGTAGTTCCCACAGCGGGTAGGCGACCGCGTCCCCGACGTTCTCGAAGGTGATCGTCCCGATCGCCTGGCTACTTGAGACCGGCATCCGGGCCAGGTGGCGCAGGAACCCCGGCTTGGTGTTACCGCGAGAGATGGACTTGCGGATCGCCCGCGACGAGGTCCAGTACGGATCACCGGCGCGGAGCGTGACCACGGTGAACAGGTCGTCTTCGCCGATGGTGTCCTGGCCGTAGACGTAGCTGCCGCCACCGACGCGGTGCACGATGGTGGACCAGTCGGTGCCGTCGTCCTCGACCAGCCGCATCACGCACTCGCCGGCCATGAGCAGCGCGAACCGGCTCAACAAGGTCTTGAGGTGCTCCCGGTTGCGGCCTTGGAACAGCAACGGCAGGTCGATCTCGCGAGGCAGGACCCGCCGGCCGCGGAAGGTCGCCCCGTCGCCGGCGCCTTCGACCCACTGCACCGCGACGTTGGGCAGCCCCAGCCCGGTCACTCCGGACAGGGCCTGGATGCCCAACCCGCGGTGCAGCACCTCGTCGAGGTTGAACACGTCCCCGCCAGCAGCCGTGGATTCCAGTTGCAGTCGCGGCATCTACCAGCCCACCATCCTCGCCCGACCCGCTGCCTCGAACAGGTCTTCCTCGGCCGACAGCGACGTGCCAGGCGCGGCGTAGTAGTTGAGAACCCGACCGGGCGGGGCCTGACCCGAAGCGGCGTCGGCCGCGCAGCGCAACCGAGCGGCGAGGCGAGCCTCGGCGATGCGGCCGATCGTTGGCGTGGGGATGTCCAGACCGCCGATGTCGGCGGTCAGCCCCGCCAGGGACCGCCTGACCGCGTCGTACCGGGACTCCAGGCCGTCGATCAGCCCGTCGATGAGGAGCTGCCCGGCGCCGACCAGCAGCGTGCGGTCAGTGGCCGGCGGCCCTTTCCAGTCTTTGAGCTTGCTGGTCAGGTCACCCAGGACGCCCTTGAGGTGGCCGAACATCTGCCGGATGCCGTTGATCAGACCGGCGATGAGCTGGCGGCCGGCGTTGATCAGCACCGAGCCGATGTTGCCCAGGACCGCACGTGCCCGGCCCGGCAGTTCCCGGATCGTGGCAATCGCGTTGCCGGCGCCCGTGATGAACGCCGTACGTACCGCGCTCCACGCCATCGCGGCGCCGGATTTCAGCGCCCCCCACAGGCCGGTGAACAGGCCCTTGATGTGCGCCACTGCCGCACCAGGTGCGGCCTTAAGTGCCTCCAAGAATCCGCTCCAGGCGCCGCGGATCGCCGCCCAGGTGGTGGTGGCGGCGACTTTGATGCCGTCCCACGCCGCGGTCCAGATGCCCTTGATCAGGGCGAGGCCCTTCTTGACCAAGCCCAGGACACCGATGTTCAGTGCGGTCTGGACGATCCCGACGATCAGGTCCCAGACCCCGGAAAAGAGCTGCTTGATGCCGTTCCACATCCGGCCCCAGTCACCGGTGAACAAGCCGGCGAAGGTGTTCCAGATGCCCATCACGATGTCGACCGCGCCGCGGAAGACCCGCGTCACGCCGTTGATCGCGCCGACGAGGCTCTCGACCAGGATCTTGGCGATGAACGTGATGACCGGGGCGAGCTTCTCGGCCAGCCAGGTGACCACTGCGGCGATGGCGTTGATGACCGGCATCAGCGCCGGCACCAGGGCTTCGATCGCGGCCCGAAGGGGCGGCAACGCCGCTGTCACGATCTTGATGACCGCATCCAGCAGCGGTCGCAGGACCGCCATCACCAACGACAGCAACGCGGTGATCAGCGGCGCGACCGCGGACACCAGCGCACCCAGCGTCTGACCGATCAGGGTCAGCACCGGCGCCAGCGCGGTGAACGCCTCGGCCAGGAACCCGCCGACAATGCTCGCCACCTGCGTGATCAGCGGCACCAGCGCGGCCAGGATCGGTGCGAGGGCCTTGACCGCCGAGGCCAGCAACCCGCCGATCGCCGGAGCTAACGCTGCGACCACCGGGCCGAGCGCCGACAGCGCCGTACCGAGGGTGGTGATCAGTCCGCCGGAGACCACCGAGCTGAACGCGGCCACCACCTGCTGGAGGGCCGGCGCCAGTGCGGTGAACGCGGCGCCCAGCCCGCCGGCCAGGACGGTGACCAGTGGCTGCAACGCCGGTGCGACTGTGCTGATCGCCGAGGCGAGCGCGGTGAACAGCGTGGCTAGGACCGGGCCGACCGACGCGGCGAACGTGCCGATCAGCGATGCCAACGCGCCCAGCGCGGCGCCGATCGGGCCGAACGCCGGGGCGAGGGCGTCGATGCCGGTCTTGAGGCCGGTGAACATGGCCGTTAGGCCGGTTTGCAGCGCCGGCTGCGACAGCGCTTCAGCGACCGACTTGAGCAGGGTGCCGATGGCGGCCCCGGCTAGCGGCAGGATGGTCTGGAGGGTCGTGGCCAGGGTGGCGAACATCGTCGACACCGCGGGGCCGGACGTTGTCGCGATCAGGTCCATCGCCTGGTGCGCGGCCCGGAAGACGCCGACCAGCAGGGTCTGGAACACCGGCCCGTTGACCGTGTCGGCGATGCTGTTCAGCGCCGCCGAGAGGCTCGACAGGGTCGAACCGCCGGCCTCGGTAGCCGCCTTGCCGACGCCGGCGAAGATCCGCACCAGTCCGGTCAGGACACCGCCGAGGTCCGCCAGCGCGGTCAGGCCGGTGTCGATCCATGCCTTGAGCCGGCCGTCGGCCGCCGTGGCAGACAGCCAGGCGTCGAACCGGTTGGCAATGTCGACGAACCACTGCGCGAGCCGGGGCAGGTAGCCGGCGCCGACCTGGCCGAGGGTGGCCAGGATGCCCGCGTACGCGCGGGTGCCGGTCGAGGCGATGGCAATCGACGAGGACAGGTCGGCGAACATGCCGGCGAGCACGCCATTGAAGGCGCCGGACAGGGAGCGGGCGAGGGAGCCGAAGAAGCCACCGAGGTCGGTGGCGGTGCGGCGAAGGCCGGCGGAGAGCTGCGGGAGCAGCGTGGCGACGAGGTCTTTGATGGGTTGCTTGGCGACGGCCCAGAAGTTGACCGACATCGCCTTCTGTAAGGCGCCGAGCTGGGCTTTGACCTCGGGCAGGACCTTCTTGAAGTCCTTGAACACCACGACCGTGGTGGCCAGCCCGATGGCCAGACCGCCGAGGATGCCCGGCAGCACCAGCGCCGCTGGCGCGATGCTCGCCAGCGATACCGACAGCGCGGCCAGGTTGCTGGCCGCCGACAGCCCCCACCCGGCCAGGCCGGCAATCGCTAGCGCCAGCGTCCCGATCAGCGGGACCGCCTTGTCCAGGCGCATAAGCTGGCGGGCCAGATCCCGGATGTAGCCGGCGGCCAACCGCGCCCCGGACAGGGCGCCCAGCGCGGCGGCGGCCTTGGCCAACGCTCCCGTGTTGACCGTCGGGAAAATCGGCACCCGACGCGGGCGGGTCAGGTAGTCAAGGCGCTTCTCGATCACCGTGAAGGCGCCCAGGGTCAGGTCCGGATGCACCCGAACCTTGACCGGCGACACGCGACGCCGCCACCGGTCGAGCTGCCGCTCGACATCGTCGAGGGAGTCCTTGCTCAACTCCAGATCGGCAGTGGCCGCGACCAGGTCCGCCCGGATCTTGATCTTCTCGTTGTTCGCGCGGCTCTGGAGCTGCCGGACCGCGCGTGCGATGGCCTCGCGCATCCCGTCGGTGGAGATCGTGGTGTGGAACCTGATCTTGCGGGAGTCCAGCACCCGGTTCCGCTGGTTGATCTTGCGGACCTCTTGCAGGAACTCCCGGCTCGCTCCGCTCATGTCGATCGTGGTGCCGATCTCGATGCGGAGCTGCTTCTCGATCACCGACAGCTTGCGTTCGGCGTCGCGGCGGAAGTCGCCGGTATCGGGCATGACCTTGACCGACACCCGGCCGATCACCTGTCCGGCAGCCATCCGATCACCTCCGCAGACGCTGATAGATGTCGGCGACCGACACTGGTCCGTTGTGCTTGGTTTCGGGTTTGGCCGGACGCGGCCAGGCCGGTAACTTCGGCGCCTTGCCCTTGGCCCAGTGGCCGGTAGCGCGGGTGTTGACGTTGAGCGCGTCGAACAGATCCGCGGCCATATGCCGGTCCACTCCCCAGCCGAGGTGCTCCCGCCCACCGGAGGCCAGCGCCACGGTCAGGGACGTGTCGGGGAGCCTCTGCGCGAGTGCGATGATCAGCGAGGGCGCCGGCCCGCGGCCGGCGATGACCTCACCGAGGTCGACGCCGTAGTAGAACCGCAGGTCGGCGTACAGGCCCTCGCCGTAGTCGTCGATTAGTCGCGCGAGGCTGAGGCTTCCCCCGCCTGCGTGCCCTCCGCGTAGGTGGCGAAGATCTGTGCCAGCACAGCCAGGTCATCACCGACCGCGCGCAGCAGGGCGGTGGCCTGCTTCGGCGTTTGCGCCACCAGCCGAATCGCCTCCACCAGCAGCGCCTCCTGGTCGGCGTCCACGGACTCGTCGTCCATCCGCTTCTGGATGTCCACCAGCGCCGTACGCGACTTCTTCGGCAGGCGCAGTGGGTTGAGCAGCCGGACGGTCATGCCGTCAACTTCATTGATGTCGGTCGAGCCGTACTTCGCCTCCGCGGCAGCGCGGATATCGTCGAGGGTGTAGTTCGCCAACGTGGGCCTCCGTAGCAGGGGTTGTCACCGGCGAGACATCTGTGACCTCGAAGGACCGATGCCGTGCCGGACATGAGCTGGGAAAATGCGATCAGCCGTCTGAAGGATCACCGGACGTAGGCGTACCAAGTGGAGTTACGGCGTAAGTCCACGCATTGCTGCCGTCGATCATCGGCTTGACGCCAAGCGGCAGGCCGGCAAGCGTTTCGGTGTCAGCGATAGTCATGTCGTCGGCGCGGTAGATTTCGGCCTTGGGCGCATAAAAGCCGAAGTGGTTGTCGCCGTCGATGAACACGACAAGAAACGCGCACACGGTGGGCTTGGGGTTGGCCGGGACGCCGATGAGGCCGTTAGGCAGCAGCGGGGCGTTCGCGCCGTAGTACAGGCGCAGGCCGGCGGTGTCGAACTGCTGGAGGGTGAACGTTAACGTCTCGGTGCGCGCGCTGTAGTTGGTGCGCAAGCTCTTGTTCTGCAAGGTGCCGACGACGGTTGCCTCGCCACCCTCGGAGGTTACGCCGAACAAATCTTCCAGGGACGTGTGTCCGACATTGGCCCAAGGGCTCGGGGGCACCAGGATGTCGCTGGGCATCGGGGTGCTAGTCGGTGCAGTGAAGTAGTTCCCGGCTCCGACGATGAGCGTCGCCAGATCGTTAACGGGCAAGGCGGATCTCCTCAGTGGGCAGGTGGCCGCGCCATCGGCCGCCGGATGCGAATGCGGTAGGTGGTCTCATAGCGGACGACGCCGGTGGGCAGATCCGCGTACTGGACTGGGCCGGTGGCTGTGGCCCAGTCGGGCGCCCGTCGAGGCGCAGAGGTCATTTCGACGCGGGTGATGTGGCCGCGTCCGGGGACGCTGGCCTGCTGCATGGCGGCGTCACGTAGCACCACGCGGACGGCCTCGGAGAGGATCGCGGCGTCTTCGTCACCGTCGGGGTCCTCGGCGAAGCAGTGGATGTCCACGTCGGCGGAGTCGACGAATCGGGGATCGCCATCCCAGAGTCCAAACTGCGGGGCTCGGCGCACGACGACCAGCGGGAACGTCTGGTGGGCGGCGATGAGGCTGCGGATCTGAATTCCGTTCAGCTTGCGGCGCAGGACAGCCAGCAGTACGTCCTCGACAGGGCTTAGCTCGGCCAATGCCCGCACGGCTTCTGGTAGTCCGGCCATCATTTTTTGATCTGCCGGCCGCGTCGGATTGGCAAGTGGGTGGCGCGGTGAAGGATGTAAAGGCCCTCCATGGCGCCCTTGCGTTCGCCGGTCTTGGGGTCGATGTGGGCGGCGCGGCCGTACTCGATGGACAGGGCGGCCTTCTGGCCGCGTTCGTCGGAGAGGACCACGTACCAGTCGACCTTGCCGTGGTCGACCTCGATGGTGGCGTGGCCTTCGGCGCGGTGCTCTTGCAGCGCGACATCGGCGTTGGCGGCCACCTCGAACGTGATGCGTTCCAGGGCGTCTTGGACGCCAGCATTCTCGGCGAGGACTTTGCTGGTCTTGCGTCCGCCAACGCTGTGGTAGATCTTGGCCATCAGAGGCGCTCCCGAATGTCGATGGACCAGTGACGGGTGCGCCGGGTGCCGTGGTGATAGGCCGGCGGGGTGACCACGTCCCAGTCCCGGCCGCGCCAGCGCACCCGCGACCACAGGTTCACCTCTGGCAGATCGGCGGCGACGATCATGCGGGTGACGTTGATCTGCTGCTGGCCGGGGACCTCGGCGCGTGCCGAGCGCTGCGGAATGAACGCGGCGCGGACCTCGTGCGGTCCGTCGGCGTCGGCGACCACGACAGTGTTGCCCCGCTTGTCGATGGCAGTCTTGGTGCGCCAAATCAGGGCGGTCTGGCCACGGCGGCGTTGCACGCTCACCGCTGGTGCTCCTCAGGGTGGAACATTGGGAAGTGCTTGCCGCCGCCTGCGACCGGCACGGTGCCGTCGTCGGGTCGGGCCTTTGTCTGCCACGCGGTGGCGGGCACTGAGGTGAGGCGGTGGTTGCCGGCCAGGCGGGCAAGTAGAGCCTTCTCGGGGCGGGTGAAGTACGGAGTACCGGCTTCGGCGCCGAGGTCCGACCAGGTCAGCGCCTCGTCGCCGGCGCGGGAGGTCACGTAGCCGTCGGGGTTGCGCATGTACCGGGCGGCTGAGCGCAGCACCAGCGTCCGCACCAGCGCGGGCACAGTTGCGACGGGCCAGTTGCGGCCGTAGCCGCGGGCCAGGTCCGAGGCGTCGACCAGGGCGGTGCCGGCGATGCGTAGCTCGTCGTCGTCGAGGGTCCAATCCAGTCGGCCGGTCAGTTCCTTGATGGTGGCGTAGGGCTCCATCTCCATGCGTCACCTCCCTCTGGTGGGCGGGGCCGGGAGACGAGGGCTCAAGGCACAGCTCGTCTCCCGGCCCGGTTCAGGTGCGGCTACTTGGCCGCGCGGGCGTCCGCCGGCTGGCCGCTGGTCGGCGGCCACGGCGCGGCATCGGAAATGCCGGTGATCTTTGCCAGCTCGCTGTCCTTCGGCGGGTAGGTCGAGGTGCCGCCGAGGGTGAGCTTGATCGCGCGCACGAAGTGCTCTCCCTCGGAGACGATCTCGCTGTTCTTGGCCTCGTCCCAGCCGACCAGCGGGTCCTTGACTGTGCGGAAGCCGGCGTAGGTGTTGACCACGCTGCGGTCGTGCATGTAGGCGGGGTCGTAGTCGCGGACCCAGCGCAGTGCGATGGACTCGTGTGACTGGGTGGCGCCGAAGGCGATCGACTGCGGCACCGCGGGCGCGCCAGAGAGGAAAATGAACGCGGAGGTGACCATCGCGTAGGCGGCGTCCGACGGGATGGTCTTGTCCACGACGATCCGGAAGCCCCACCGGTCGGCGATGAGCGCGTTCCGCAGGGCGCTTTGCGCCTCGGCGTCGCCGACGTTCTGCGCCAGGTTCAGCTTGTCGTCGCCGAGCAGGGCGGCCTCGAAGTCGGAGCCGACCAGCAGGTAACGCTGCTCGTCGGGCACGTTGAACTTGTTGACTACGCGGCGGGCCTCGATGATGGCGCCGCGCAGGTTGCGGGCGGCCTGACCGATGACCACGTTGTACGTCTGGCTGGTGAGCGTCTTGACCGCCCGCCTACCCAGGCCGCGGGCGACGGCCTTGACCTGTGGGTTGAGCAGCTTGGCCCAATTCTTCAGGTCGAAATCGTTCTGCTCATCGGTGACCTTGACTGCCGAGTAGACGTTGCCACCGAAGGTGACCGGGATCTTGCGTTCCTTGTACTCGTCGAACTCGATCGGCTTGGACCGGTCGTTGCGCCACGCGTAGTCGTGGAACGGCAACACACCCTCGACGGGAACGCTGATGGTGTCGTTCTCGGCGCCCTTGAACTGGTCGATCCCCTGCTTCTGGAACAAGTTCGGGACGACGAGTTCCTGCTCCAGCATCCCGACCGCGGTCGCGGCGAGCTTTTGCGGTTTGACAATTTGATGTTCAGGCAACGAAGCTCCCATCTGGTTCCTAAAAAGAAGTTTATGCTCACATGACCAATCCCAGCCGGCCAGTTGCCGCATAAGGCAATCTAAGACGGCATAACTGCGCTACCTTCGGACGTAAGTCGTAGCGAGGGATCATGATCCGGACGTTCGCCCGAAGAACCACTAAACGGTCGATGGACTGGCTGGCGGGCAAGCCTGGCGTGTGGCTGGGAAGCATCGCGTTCGTGGTCCTCGCCGTTTCCGGCATGGCAATTGAGCTGGCCGACGAGACTTACCAAAAGCTCGCGCTCCTAGTCGGTGGTTGCGCTGCGCTATTTCTGGCGCTTCAGAACGCAATCCAGGCGTTGGGCATTCGACTGCTCGAACGAGACAAAGAACGCTGGCACCGAATGGCAGCCGTCGGGCTACCCCCTAGCCTCAAGGGCCTCAATCATCTCGCCAGCACCAGAGGTGCCGCCGAGCTAGCAGCATTGCAGCAAGCGATCGTGAAGGTGTGCTCAGACGTTTTCCAGCCTTCAGCACACGACGAGAACCTCACGCGCGCCACTCTCTACCTCGTGGAGGAATCGTGCTTGGCCGGCGGGCAGCTCGGGCAAGGACAACTAGAGTTGCGACACATTCGCTCCGCAAATGGCAGCGGACGACACGATAACGCCCGAGCTTGCTTTCATTGGGAACCCGAGGGGCGAAAGGACCGCTTTGCAAACTTCCTTAAAGGTGACAAAGCGGAGATAGTTAACAACATTAAAGATCTACCCAAGACACATCCTCTGGCCAGGGAGAAACGTCCCTATGAGTCCTATATGTCTCATCCTGTGAGAACCATGGATGAGACGTACGGATTCCTAACGGTTGATCATCCTAAGCCGAATGTCTTCTGTGAGGCCGACGGCGATTTCCTTAAGATCTTGGCCACGGCCCTCGGAACCGGGCTGGCCTTCGCAGACGGACTGACTGTTACATCGGCGACAAACGGCTCTAAATGGGAGGATAACAATGCCCGCGGAGGGAACGCGACGGACACCAAGTCGGCGGGTCAGTCGCCCCAGCCTCAAGAATCCGGCTCCGCACGACGAGACTGATGAGTTCCTTGAGGCGCGCATCGATGTCGTGGAGTATGCGCGCCGGCGACTGAACGCTACCGAAGGGGCCGAGAAGGGTTCGGAATCAGCCCAACGCTTAGCCCGTTCCTAGCCGGGCCGAGTGAGGTTTGCCATGAACCCTGCCCATAGCTAGCGGCGATCACCTCACCCTGTGCGTCAGCGGCGCCGCCCATAGCAGCGGGCCAGCTCACCGGGGTCGTCCGGGGTGGTGTCCTCGTCGGTCGGGTCCAGACCGCCGCGCAGGTCCGCCGGCGTGCGGTCGGCGACGAGCTTGGCCAGTTCCTTGGCGTCGGCCTCCAGCTCGGCGCGGGTGCTGCCGCGCAGCCTCCCGGCCAGGGCCTTGGGCAGCTCCTGCTCGTAGGCGACAGTCAGGCGCAGTACCTCGGCCTCCAGGTCGGCGTTGCGCTGCTTGAGGTTCGTCGCCGCATCCGGCTTGTCGTCGCCCGTCGGGGTGTCGGTGTTCTTGGCCTCCAGCTCGCGCAGCTTGGTGCGATAGCCAGCCGCTTCAGCGTTGGCCTTGCTCAGGGCCTTACGCGCCCACTCGGGGAGTTCGTCGGTACGGTCCTCGCCGTCAATGCCCGTGTCCTGCGCTACCTGGCCGGGGCCGGACCCAGGCTCACCGTCGGTCTCCGGTTTGCCGCCGTTCGCTGGCGTGCCGTTGGTCTCGGGGTTGTCGGTGTCGGCCGTGGTGGTGTCGCTCATCGGGTCACGCCTCCTGGACGCTGGTGCGCCGGGCCTCCTGGGCGCGGCGTTGCTGTTGTCGGATGTGGCGCCGCCAGGCCGACAGTGCGCGAGCGCCGGACAGACCGCGGGTGACGCGGGGCCAGTCGGCGGCATATTGGCGGTTGAGGTCGAACAGGTCTGAGCCCATCTGCTGCCGGCTGTAGAGCGGTTCGGCGTAGCAGTGGCAGTTGTCGTGGTACCGGTCTCCGTCTGCGTGGGTGGCCGAGCGGCGCGACCGGTACACCGCTCCGCGGGAGATCAACATGGCGCACCAGCCGCACGGGGTGCCGCTACGTGAGACGCGGGCGTAGCCGATGACGCGTCGGTCGGTCTCGGTCAGCGTCCACAGCTGTCCCCTGCCGCCGTCCAGAACGATCCGCTCCGCGGTCGCCGCTTGGCGGGTGCCGGCTTTCCGGTGGGCCTGGTCGCGGGCGGCGTCCACGTCATCGCCCGAAGCCGATGTGTCGGTCTTGCCGAGTTTTCGGTCGAGGTTGCCGGTGCCGAGTTGCTCCAGCGCCGTCTTGGCTTCGGCCTCGGCCGCGCGTTCGCGTTCGCGCTCGCGGCGGTCGAGGGCGGCGATTTCCTCGACGAGGATGCGGTCGGCTTCGGCGTCCTCGCCGCCTTCCTCAATCTCGATGGCGGTGTTCGCGTCGTCCCGGCCGCCCTCGTCCTCTTCTTGGTCTTGGTCCTGGTCCTGGTCCTCGTTGTCGTTGGGCTCTGGCGCTGCCGGTTTACCGGACAGGGCGTTGAATTCGCGGCGCAGCATGTCGAGGGTGACGTAGCGGGGCTCCGGCCGCCGGGGGTCGGCGACGGTGCGGCCGGTGCGCAGTGCCCGCGCCAGCCGGTAGTAGGCCATCGCGAGATCGCGGGCGCGGGCGCGGCGGGTCATCACCAGGTGGATGGCCTGCCGCAGCCACGTCGCACTGACCGCTGCGGTACGGGTCGGTGGGACGTTGGTCCACAGCCGCAGCGCGTCCGCGATGGTCTTGGCGCCGATGCGAGTCAGCGCCAGATGGAAAGCGATTGAGGCGCGGTCGGCCTCCTGCTGCCTGGCCGACGTGCTCACGCCGACTCCGACTGGCCGGGCTCGGGTTCGGGTGCGGCGCGGCGCAGTGTGCGGGCGAGCTGGAGATCCGGGTCGTCGGCTTCAAGCAGGTCTTCCCACTCGTCGAGCTCGTTGCGCGTGACACCCGGCACCCGCGCCCACAGGCCACGCTTGGGAATGCCGAGCGCGGCAGCGAGCTTGCCAAGCGCGTCAGCAGACTGCGCGAGGCTCTTGCCTTCCAGGTCCCGCCACAGCACCTCACCGGCGAAGTCGCCGGCCGCGCCGGCGTCGCCGGACAGCTCGGCGGCCAGCCGGAACACCCGCTCCCACGATTCGCCGAGCAGCGTGCGGAAGTCGGCGATCTTGCGGGCGAGCGCCGTCTCCGCGGCGAGGAGTGCCTCGGCGGAGAGGTTCGCGATCTGGCCGAGCAGGTGGTGCGGTGGGGTCTGCGAGATGGCCGACAGGTGCCGGATGCTCATATCCAGGCTGGCGATGAAGCCGGCGAGCGGGGTCTCGTCCAGGGACCCGAACTTCACGTCGGGGTCCTCAGCGAACAGGAACCGCTTGGCATTCACGTTGATCGGCAGCGGGATCGGCTGTCCGCGTTCGTCGAGGACGGGGTTGCCGTCTGCGTCGAGCTGCACCGGCGGCGCCATCCCGGTGGCGGTGCGGACCTTGAACGAGCCGTAGGTCTGGGCCACGAGCAGGTCGAAGACGGTCTGGTTGATGCGGTTCTGGAGCGGGATCATCGGCTCGACCACGCCGACGGTGCGGCCATCGAGGTCTACCGCGGCGGCGAACCGGGTCACGGGGCATTCGGTGGCGCCGTGGGCGCCGGCCTTCTGCACGGTGACCTTGGACTTGTCGGTGTAGGAGGCGAAGGTGACCCGGTACTCGTTGCGGCCGTCCCACATCCGGGCCTGGCCCGGCTTCTTGTCAGCCGGGCGGCGCACCACGGTTAGCGCGGCCTGCGGCGTGTCGTCGTTGGCCGGGTCGGCGAACAGCGCGGCGGTGCGCAGCGCCGACAGACCGCGCGTACGCACACCCGCCCTGGTCTTCTCGGTGATCGTGAAGCTGTGGCCGTAGGTCAGTGCGCCACGGTGTACCGCGGCCTGGCGGGCGTCCAGCCGGGAGCGCTGCCAGTGCTCCCACTCGGGCAGGTCCCCAGCGGTGCGGGCGCCGTCGCCGGTGCCGCGGCGGAAGCTGTCGACGAACAGGGCCTGGCCGGGGGTGTTGACCAGCAGGGGCATCCAGTTCGACACCGCCCGGCGAGCCAGCAGCCGGTACTCATCGTCGGCCTTGGCCGGCATGTACGGGTCGTCATGGCGGCCCTGCATGTAGGCGTCGATGCGCTCCAGGCGCGGCAGGTCGCGGTCCAAGACGGTCAGCAACTGCACGGCCAGCACGCGCGGGGTGGAGCTCGATTCGGGTTCGGGCATGAGCGCACCCCCATTTCAGAGGAAGTAGCCGCGGCCGGTGCGCCGCCTGGTCTTGGTGCCGCGAATACGCAGGTCGTGGAGTGCCTCGTGCGCCAAGAGCAGGGCGGCGTAGGCGTCGACCTTGCGCGGGGACTCCCGACTCTCCTTGCCAAAGGAGATGCCGTAGTTGTTGCTGCGCCGGCGGGCGTTGAGGACGTGACGGCGCAGGGCGAGGTCGCCGTCGTGGTGGAGCTTGCTGTCGAAGATCGACCGCATGAGCCGCTCGTGGGCGCGGGTGACGCGCTGCAACGACTGGCGCATGTCCCAGGCGATGGCGTTACGCCCCTCGGCGCGGACGGCGAGTCCTTCGCCATAGGTGGCGGCCCAGTCGGCGATGTGCGACTCCCACAACGCCACGTCGGCGAAGAAGCCCTGCACGGTGAAGACACGAAACGCGTCGTGGACAGCCGAGTCGACAGCGTCGCGGTCGACTTCCCAGCCGTCGCCTGCCGGTCCGTCAGGGCGTTCCCACAGCCCGAGGACGAACGCGACCATGTCGGTAGTGCGGATGGCGACCAGCGCGGTCGCGTCGTCGGTCTTGCCGCCGTCGAACCCGAGGGTGATCGGGTCGCCGGGGGCGAGCGTGGCGCCGGGAACCTCAAGCGGTGCCCACTGCGCCGGCCCATACAGGGCGTCCTCGTCGGCGACGATCTGGTTGAGCCACATCCGCCGCGACCGTGCCGGCGACAGGGTGGTGTCCAGCACCGACTTGATGATCGTTTCGACATTCAGCCAGACCGCGTCGCCGCGGATCTTCGGCAGCACGATCCGCAGCGCCTCCGGCGTCAACGGCGTCGTCGGGTGCGCTTCGATCGAGTCGTACAGGAAGCCGATGTCGGCGGCTCGGCCCTCGACGATCTTCTCGTACGCCTCGCGCATCCGCTCAGCGACCGAGTCCTCGCCCGGCAGGTAGGCGTTGGTGATCGCCAGGTAGCGCGAGTCCTTCTTCGTGGCGTTACCGTCGATCGTCTCGTACATCCGATCGCCGTTGTTGCCCCTGATCCAGTGGTGCGTCTCGTTGAGCACGACGAACGTAGACCGGCCGCCCTCCAACGCCCGGTAGGAGCTGGTGACGGCCTCCAATCGCTGCCGGCCGCCGTTGGCGCGGATCAGCTCAGCGCCGGCGGTGATGTTGTAGGTGGCGATGAAGTGCTCGCTCATCAACGCCGGGATGAGCGTCATCGTGTTGCGGGTCTGGTCCCGCGACACGGCGGCGACCTGCACCCACGCCTGCGGGTGCGCCATCCCGACCGGCTCCCCGGTGCGGTCGAGGTGCGAGAACCGCGACGGGCCGGCAAGCTCGATCAGGCACATCACCGCGGCGAGCGGGTCCTTGCCCCAGCCCTTGAGTCTTTGGAGGACACCCTTGCGGTAGATGAACCGGCCGTACTCATCGACGGCGTACCACCACAAGATGAAGCGGAGCTGCTCGGTGGTGAACCGCCACGGACCGCCGTCCTCGCCGCGCAGGTACTCGGCGCACCAGCCGACGATCTGCCAACCCAACGTGCGCTGCGGCAGCAGCCACGAGCCGTTCTCGGTGCGTGCCCAGGTGGGGCCGATGAAGGAAGGCGTCAGGGCGTCGACCGCGACAGCGTCGATGCGGCTCACCTCCCGAGCCGAGCGGCCCCGCCGCAACTGGCGACTTGCTCAAGTTGCCTACCGTGGAGTCGGCAAATCGACACGGGAGGACGAACGGTGATGTCGACAGTGGCTCAGCAGGGCTCTTGGCTGAAGCTGACCGGTTACGCCGCTCTCGCGGTGCTCAATGTCTCGCTCCTGGTTATGGAGCTCCTGCGCGATGATCCACGGTGGTGGAAGATCGGCATTTCAGTGGTCCTTCTCCTCGTAGGAGCCGGGGGTGCAGCGGGTCAAGGCCGTGCATTGAAGCGGCGGCGCACCGCCACGGGCTGACTCGCGGCGGCCGGGTGATGGGCGCAGGGACCGGACCCACGCGATGAGCTCGCGGTCGGCGTCGGTGAACGTGGGCTTGGCGCGACGGGATCGGCCGCGCCGCCACCTCACGGCAGCCCCAAATCCCGCCGATAGTCGGCGATGGCCAGCACCGAGGCGGGCTTCTCGTCGGACTCAGGGGCGTGCAGCTCGATCCGGACACGCCGACGGTCGCCTTCGGTGACCAGCAGCCGCTCCATCGCCGAGTAGATCGACTGGAGCATCTGCCCGGAGCGCTTCGTCGCCCGCTTATAGTGGCTCAGGTCGTCGCAGACGCTGAACGCGAACGCCCAGTCGGAATCCTGATAGAAGTCGGCCTGCCCCGAGGTGCGCAGCGCCTCATACAGCCGGCAGGCGATGGGGTGCCAGTCGGGGTCCGGGTCCGGCACCGTGACCGGTCGCAGCTCGCCGCGGGTCGCCGGTGCCTGCTCGCGGCCGTTGCGGTGCCGCGGTCGGGCCAGGTCGTCGTCGCGGTTCGGGATGGGTCCGCGGGCCAGTGCCATCGGTCACCTCCTTGCCGGGGTCGGCGCTCAGGTCAGACCGCTCCCCCGCTGAGGAAGTGCGCCACCAGCCATGCCAGGAAGGCCAGCAACGCGAAGCGGCGAAACTTCACCCAGCCGGAGAACTTCGGTCGGTTTCCAGGTCGGCCGATGCCGAACCACTTCCAGACGTGCTCGGACAGGGTGTCGTCGGGAGCCTTGCGGGCCAAGGCGACGCCTTCCAGCACGACGAACAGACCCAGCCAGGCCAGCCAGCCGATGGTCCAGATGTCCACGCTCAGCTCCGAGAGGTCGGGCCAGGCCCCGCCGGTGAGGGGTGATCGCGGCGGGGCCTGGCGGGCGGGCATCGCGCCTGCGGCTGCGCGCCTCGCCTATTCGAGAAGTCCTGGATGTGGGTCGTCGCGGCGGAACCTGTTGCGCTGGCGGTACCGGGCCGCGCGGGCTCGTCCGCCCTCCTGACTCGACTTGCGTCGGTGGTGCCAGGTGCACAGCGCCCGCAGGTTCGACGGGTCGTGGTTGTCACCGGGCTCGATGTGGTCGACCTCGGTCGCCGGCTCGTCGCACCGCTGCCCGGTACTACTTACAGCAGTGCAGCGGTGTCCGTCACGATGCAGGGTGCGTCGCCGCAGCATCTTCCAGTTGGGCGGAAGCCGGCCGTGCCGGTCCGATCCAATCCAGTCCGGCACAGCCGACCTCCTCTCCAACGAAGTCCCCGACGGTGTTTGCGCTATGCGCTACCGACCCGGGGTAGTCATTAAGAGTGAAAGGCAAATGGTGATATACCTTTTCCGTGACTCAGTCACCTCAAATAGATCTGGAAGAGCCCACCCGTCAACTCGGTATCAGCATTTCTCTTAAGCTCTACATATAAATACGATCCCAGGCCAGACCAATGTCAGGTTCTATGACCGGCGTCACATCAACCGACCGATCTGGGCGGAAGTTACCAGGTCAGAGTCTTCATCGCCGTCCACCTGCCGCCGCAGAACGGCCTGGAAACTGTGGCGCAATCTCCGCTGCTACGACGAGGCGGTCTCCCCTTTCAACGCTTAGGAGTCACCCCCCACCCGCCGCCGAAAAAGGTTTCTTGTGGACTTGCGCAATCGACAGCCGACCGCCTAGCGTTTGTCCCGTCACCGCAACACAGCGACAAGCAACACCAGCGCAGCGACGCAGTGACACGCAATGCGCAACACAGCAGTACGCAAGACGTACGGCTACCCGATTCGCGTTAGACCGGTACGGCCGCAGCGCACTAGATCGGGACGGACGCCAGTGGATCACAAGATCCACATACAGTCCGAGTCGGAACAACTTGCAGACATGGCAGTGGAGCGCTAGCGTAGGGAAGCACCGCGACGACCGGGACGCACAACCGTGATGGGGTGCGGTCCTGCTCGGACAGCTTGATCATTGAGAACTCCATAGTGGAAGCGGCTGATACCTCTGCGTGACGCCCCTGCGATGACCCTGCGATGCGAAGGCAGGCGAGAACGGGACCGGCGAGCGTGGTAACGGGAAACCGAATGGAGGCTCCCAGGAACGGGCCGCTAGTCGTGCCAGCGCGCACCATGCGCTGACGCACGACCCCCGCCCGCGATCCGCAGCGCCACAGCGTGGCGCCGACGGCGTCGGCTCATGACCGATCGCGGGCACGTATCTGTAAGTTGTACCGATGCGATCGGTCGGGCATCCGCCCGACCTGACGTGGGATCACCATGCGGCCGGACGACCGGGCGATGTGCCCCCACATCTGTAAGTTGTTCCGATCGCGTCGGCTGATCTGAGAAGGGGTGAACGAGTGCGACAAACGCTAGACCGCCCAATCGTGGGCAACCACGCGCCTCCGCCGTTGACACAGCCACAGCCGCACGACAACACGTCTGACTACGTGATGGCTCAGGTACGGCGTTGGTGCGAGACAGGCGAGCACCACGGGCAGGCTTTGGCGCCGGTGGTTCACCTGGAGTCCGCTCGGGAGATTGCCGCATGGTGGCAGGCGCTGGACAACGACTTCACGGCGTTCGCGTCTACCGGCACGATCAGGGACGACTTGGCGCTAGACATCCGTGCGGAGCTTTCGTCGCCGCTGAATCGAGCGTGGGACGACGACGACCGTGAGCGCAACCTCGACGCTCTGCGTGCTTTGGAGGCGTACCTCAAGGCGTGCAAGGTCACCGTGTGGTCCGTGGGTCAGAACATCGCGGGCTACCTGCCGCAGTCCGACATCTTCCGGACGCTCGACTACGCCGACGCACTTGACGAGTACCGACGCGTCCTGACCGAGGACGCACCGGAATGTGTCGCCTGGACCGACGAGTGCGAGTGCGAGTCCGACGACTCGGAGCTCTGCGAGCTCTGCGCGACGGAGGCTCTGGTGGCCGGATACCTACGCGACGACGTGCCGGACAGCGCCAACGTTCGGTACGGACATCCCGCTGCCGAGGAGCACGGGCTCGTGATCAGTGCCGAGTCGTGGGCCGGGTCTATGTCGTACTGGCTCCGCCGTGTCGAGATGACGTACGGCGAGTTCCTGCAAGAGCGGGAGTCCTGATGCACCGGCGTAGCTGGCTAGACCCGCTGGAAACTGCCGTCGTCGGCGGCAAGCCGGTCTACGTAGCGCGGATCGCGGTTTGCCAGTGCTGCATGTTGATCCACGCCAACGGTGAATGCTGCGACAGCGACGACCACGGCGGCGACGGATGCGAACCGCTCAATCTCCTTGAAGGCCAAGACATCGCACTCGGTGGGGAGCACGAACCGGGCTGCCCCAACGGGCCGGACGGACCGCGCGACACCGACTGCGCCTGCGAGATCGACAACCACTCCACGTCGTCATGCGATGGATGCGGCAGCACGCTGCACGGCGAACGCCACGCCATGACCGTATTCGAGCCCATGAGCGACGCTCAGGCCACGCCTGTAGCGCCGTCGGGGGTCGAACAGTGAGCGGGTCGACAGGCCGGGTTCGGAGCCTTGAGGCCATGGCGGCTCGGGATCTCGGCCAGCGCATCCGCGATATCGCATCCGAACTCAGGCTAGCCGCCGATGGCCTCGACATCGAGGCGGCGACCATAGCCGACATCGCGGCCGGCAATCACGACGCCGAGTACGCGTCGGTGGCGAACGCCGTCATTCAGAGGCTATGCAACCTCATGCCGAACCTTGGGCTCGGCCGACTTGCCACGCACGCCGCAACCGCCGATGTCGGGCGCGCCACGGGCGAGTAGTCCACAGGCGCACACCGTCGCCGTGCGTGGTCGACCCGATTTCCAGAGATGCCGAAACCCCTTCGGGGGTTGGGTGGGCTGGCATCCCACTCCTGACGAGGCTGCCAGAAAGAAGGCACGGAAACTGTGGCCGAAAGAGTAGTAATCGAAAAGGACGGGCACGGCATGGGCGGTTTTCTCAGCCCGCCTGGCGATCCGGCGCACACGTACCGAGTCGTCACCTACGCCGGCCCACGCAGCAACAAAGCCATCGGTTTGGCCGGACTGTCTTATGCCGCCGACGCCGCTAATTCCTGGATACCCGAACACGTTCGTCGCCACGCACAGCAGTTGATCCGCGATGCCGACCGTACGCCGTCCGAACTGTGGGTGCGGCACGTATACGGCTACTTCCGCAACATGTGGACGCACGACGGTCGTCCCTGGCAGTCGGTCAGCTCGCTGATCAGCGGGCGTCCCGTCGATGCACCAGAGGATCACCACGCGGCGTGCGTGTTCGTCCGCCAGTTCTTCCCCGACCACCAGCCGCGCACTGACCTCATCGCGGACCCCGGTAAGGGCTACGGCTCCTGTCCATGCACCAAATGCGGGCAGCGCGTGCAGTACGAGGCCCGTCATGACGTGCTCTGTGTGGTGACGACCCGCCTAACGGGCTCCGGAATCACGATCTGGTCGTACTCCTCGGTCTGCGGTGCTGGTGGAAAGCACGAGAACTGAGCGCGGGCCGAAACCCCTGCGGGGGTTGGGTGGGTTGGCATCCCACTCCTGATGAGGCTGCCCCGTGAGGACGTGAACCCTCACAACTTATCGCGTCCGTGGGGCGCCTTTTTGTTGCCCACCAACGGAAGGAAGAAGATGGGCGAGTACGGCACGTACAAGGGTCAAGAGATCAAGATCGGCACGTGTGAGGACATGCTGTATTTGCGGCCCGACCAGATCAATCTGGTAACTGGCGCCGCTGTCCTCAATCACTTGAAGGAGCTGCGGTTTCGATTTCCGTTCCCCGAGGAGGACAGCATCGAGCCGGGCGGGTTCGACGACTTCGACAGGGGCCTGTCGGTATGGGGCTACGAGGTGCCGGCCGAGGTCCGGCACTACAAGGTGCAGTTCGCTTCCAACGGCAGGGGTAAGGGCATCTTGGTGATGTTGCCGTGTCCGTACTCGCAGGAGGCCAAGGACAGCGGACTGAAGTACATGTACAACGGCTTCGGCGGTCCCGCGCGAGTCGTGCAGCAACGCATCTGGGCCGGCGTGTGGGTCACCGTGCTCGATTGTGGCGGGTGTGGTGCCCGGTTCCGCCTGCCGGACCTGGATTCGGCACAGCCGTTGATTCTGGCCCTCCTGGAGATGGCCAAGCAGGCCGGACTGGACGACCGGAAGGCCGCTGCAAAGACGCTGATTGAGGTGACACGCCGGGTTGAGGCCGGCTACTCCACTCCCGCGCCGGGCGCAGGGCGTGCCTCGCCGCGCCTGTAGCACCGAGCACAAGCGACCCCGTAATTCGGCTCTTGATGTGACGCCGAAACCCCTCCGGGGGTTGGGTGGGCTGGCATTCCACCCCTGATGAGGCTGCCATTACACAGGAGTAGTGAATGTCCGACGACGACGAGCGAATGGTGTCCATCACCTTCACTGAGACGATCGAGTACACGGCAGACATGGAGGTTGACGAGGCCCGGCGTGTCCTCGGACTCAGGGAACCGGCATTGCGCCGGGCGGTTGAGGAGGGAGCGTTGGACGACCTGTCCGAGGCCGCGATGAAGCGGCTGAAGCGTGCCGCCGAGGTGGTCAGCGAGGACGTGACCATCGACGAGGTCAGCGGTTCAGGGGATGGCTGGTGACCGGCAGGTACGTCGCGTCCATCCACGTCCCCGGCCGGCTGCCATCGCACGTCGCGGTGTTCGACAAGGCGCGGCAGGCGTGGGCTCACCTCGCCCACCGGTACGGCCAGCGGGACACAGTCTCCGGACAGGTCATGGCACAGATGATCTGGCTCGGACGGGGCGCCTTCCGGACCGACGGCCACGGAAAGGTCATCGCCCTCGACGCGACCGGCGAGGCGACCGTCTACGCGGTCAACCTGGTCTGCGGTCACCAGACGATGTCCGGCACGACCGGACCGGCACCGGCTGGCTCGGTGCTGGAGCCGCCGTCCTGGTCGGCGCTATGCGCCGGGCGCCGGTTGCCGGGCTCGTCGTGGTGCGGCGAGCACACCACCGACTGCCAGCACTGCGGCGGACCGGCCCTGAACTGGGGCGGCGCGCCGGACTGCGGCTGCCGAACCAATCGACCGAGTACCGAAGGGAAGAGGGACCTGTGATCAGTCACGCGATGGCACAGCAGATCGTGAAGGCGGAGCTCGCCGCGCAGGGTGTGCGGTACGCCTGGGTCATCACGCAGGAAGCCGACTGGGACTCCGACAAGGACGTGATGCCTGTCCGTCGGCTGCCCGACGATGAGGTGATCGAGGGACTGTCGGGCGCCACGGCCGAGGAGTTGGCGAAGGCCCGCACGGGCCAGCGGTTCCGGCTGGTCGACGACGACAAGCAGGTCTGCGGTGTCGGCACGATGTGGGCCAGCGATTTTCCCGACGACTGGACCCAGAGCGCGGCGTGCTGGGCGCCGATGGATGACTACGGGCGCGGCGGGTATGGCGCCACCGTCCTGGAGTACGTACGAGATGACCGGTGGATGGTGCTCTAGCTGGCGTCTGGCTAGGTCGGCATCTGGTCCTCGATTCTGAATCGCGTTGTGAGGGTCTAGAATGCAGTGTCCTCAGGCGGCAGGCGGACGCGTCGCGGTTCCCACAGCCCGCGCCGGCGCAGGATGCGCCGGAGCTGTCCCGGCCACAGCAGGTGGCGTCGCCAACCGAATCGGTATGTCATCGCCTCGCTGAACGCCTGAACGTATACCCAGCTCGGCGCTCCGGTTAGGGAGATTGCCGGCATGGCGTCCAGGATATTCATCTGCGCGGCGCTCTCTCGCGGCGGCTGCTGCCAGGCCGAGCGGGCGTGGTAAGCGACCTCCGCTCGAAGGCTGGCAACAAGCGCCATGTAGAGCTCGCCCATGACCCGGCTCTCCGCCGTCACCCAGCCGGTGTAGTAGCCCAGACGCTCCTTGATGTCCGCTCCTCGGACGGCAAGCTCAGCCCGGGTTGCGGGATCGTCATCGACCCGCCTGAGGATGCGGTCGGGGAACTCCGCCCATGCCATGAGGGCCTTGGTGGCCTCAGCGTACTGGTCGCGCACGCGGTCGAGGTGAACGGCGCTGCGATCCATCAGTTTGCCAGCGACCGCGGCGATCACCGAGGAGGTCAACGCCAACCCAAGCAGCAGAGCCCAAGAACCCAGGCCAGCTAGCTCCTTTCCCATCCGCACACGATAGGGCCGGAGCCTCACGCAAGCTAGCCCCAGCGGGCGTACGGGCACTGTCGACAGAGCAGGCGTGGGCGGCTCTGGTTGGTCGGATGCCACCGCCTACCGACACACGACGCCATCGCGGCGAAGGCGTTCGCGAAGCGGGACGAGACAGAAGGAAGCTGCCTCGTCCCATCACCAAGGGTAAAGGGGCGCACGGCTGCGGCTGTGCGCCCCTTCGCCGTTTGCAAGGGAAGGGAGGCCGGCGATGGCTGGCGACGACGGCAAGGTAGTCCGCTACGAACACTCCGAGGGAGGCATCGTCTACGTCCGTGCGGTCCTGGCGATTCACGCAATCGTGCAGCACCGCTATCAGCAGCGCGAAGGGCACGACCCGCGAGTGCCCGCGCTGCGCGTGTCCACCTACCTCGACGGGCAGCCCGGCTGCGAGCAGTCGCTCGTCAGGATGGGCAGCCACCGGTACAGCATTGACCAGGTGTGGGCCTGGCCCGAGGCCAGCGACGGAACGCGCTGGTGGGACCCGGACCACACCCAGTACCGGGCACGCGGGCTCCGGACTGAGCACGGGATACAGCTCAAGCGCTCCACCGAGACGGGCAAGATGCTCGCCCATCTCGCCCGCGATCTCCGCGACCGGTTCACCGTCGACCGACCGGGATGGGCGGCCGAGTCGCAGCGCCTGCGGCTGGCCAACGACATCGCCGTCAACGAGACCGAGGCCCGGCAGCACCGCGAAAGCGCCGAACGCCGTGACGCCGACGCGGCTCGTCTACGGGTCCTGTTGGAGGCGCTGCGATGAGCGATATCAACAGGCTCGACGCCGCCGCGTTGGCTGCCATCGCGGTCGACGACATCACCCGCGCCGCCCGTGACAGCGGGTTCGAGCCGACTGCGCCGACGGTCCAGGCCATGACGCTGCTCTCGCACGTGATCACCTCCCGGCTCTACGCCATCGACGGCACGGCGCCCACCGTGTACGCGGTGATCCGCGAGGTGTACGACGTGGAGCCGGACACGGTGTTCGGCTGGCTGGGTGGTGACACCGGTGGCTGAGTCGATCCCCGAAATCGCGATCCCACCCGCCGACCTGATCAAAATCCGAAAGCTGTGCCGGCTCGGCCGCGAACAAGCGGACGGGCAAGCCGAGTGGCGGCTGCGCTGGCACATTCAGAGCCTCGACTATCGGATGAGGCAGCACAGCACCTGGCACCAGGACGGCGAAGGCATCCTCCGCGGCGGCCCGGTCGGCGGCGACGGCGCCGGGCCTTCGTCAAGCCTGCGGCTGATCAATTCGGCGTTTCCGCTGCACACCATCACGATCCACGGCTACGCCTATGACCCGGCCGCGCGCAGTGAACCGTGCGAGCCGGGGCAGTTCGACGTAGAGATCATGATCCTCTACGAAGAGTGGTCCGGGCTGCCCGGACCGAACAGCGATGTCATCCACGCCGAGATCGAGTACAGCCACCCTTACGACATCGCGTTCCCGACCGAGGACCGCGCCGACGGCGCGGCGGTCCGCAAGCTCGACTCGTACAGCGTCACAGCCGAACGGGACTTCACCTGGAACCCCATCGATGACCCGTACCGGCTGAGCAACCACTAAGCGGAACCCAGCACGCCGGTGGAGAGGCTGACACACGCAGCCCTCCGCCGGCACCCCGCTAAAGAAGGAGGGATGCAGCCACGGTGAGGATTACTCCCCGGAAGGAAGAAGTCAGCCGCGTCGTCGCCATCCTGGAAAGCGACGGCTTCACCGACGCCGACCAGATGGCCAAGGCCCTGATCAAGGAAGTCGCCGACATCCTGGCAATGCGCGACTGGTACGCCCTCGTCCACACCTGGAACAGCGGCGAGCGCGGCCTGAACTGGGCGCCCTTCGCCAGCGAATCCGAAGCCCTGCGCACAGCCGCACGCGTCGGGATCGGCGGCCGGTACGGCGTCGTCAAGCTCTACAGCCCCGGCGCCCTGGTCGCCAACCACGAAGGCAAGAAAGGCTGGCCCGGCTACTGCCAGACCTGCGGCCACCCACCCTTCACCCACAGCATGGCCGGCAACGCTCGCGGCAAATGCCTCTTGGGCACCTGCGACTGCACCCGACTGGTCAAGTAGCACCCGCTTCATCGCGCCCGCAACTCTCCGGAGGATGCGGGCTTTCTGCTGTCTGCACACCCGGCCGCCCGGCAGTACGCCACGCCCGGTCTCGCCTACATACGACAACGGGGGATGCCTATATGCCAAGCCGTGCCAGGAATCAGCGAACCGAAGCCAATGCCCACGCAATGGAATTGCTGACGATCGCCGAGTTCAGGGCCGAACTGAAGATCTCAAAGTCCACTTACTACCGGTGGAAGTCACTGGGCCGAGTGCCCCGCACCATCCGCGTCGCCGATGGGAGCCCACGCCACCGCCGACGTGACATTGAGAAATGGCTTTCAGGGTTCGAGGAGGCCCCTGCCCGATGAACACCACATACGACGTTCGGATCTTCGCCATCGATGAACGCCCACGCCGAGACCGTAAGACCGGCAAGCCGGTCAGCTCCTGGCGGGTGCGCTGGCAGGTCGGCGACCGTGTCTTCCCACGAGAGTTCGCAACCAAGGCGCTGGCCGAAGGGTTCCGGTCGCGGCTGCTGACCTTTCAGCACCAGGGCGTGCCGTTCGACCTCGACAACGGATTACCGGAGCCGATGGCTCGTCAGGCTCGTGCCTGCTCCTGGTACCAGCACATGATCGCGTTCATCGACCACAAGTGGCCGGGCGCCTCAGCCAAGCATCGCCGCGGTATCGCCGAGGCGTTGGCCGCGGTGACGCCCGCGCTGCTGTCTACCGCCAAGGGTGCGCCGTCGGTGGCGGAGATCCGCGCAGCCGTCTACAGCTATGTGGCCAACACGACTCGGCGCGGCGCCGGTCCGCCTCCGGCGAAGTTCGCCGCTACAGTCGCGTGGCTAGAGGCCCATACTCTCGACATCACGGCACTGGCAGACGGCGAGATTCTGCACCGCGTCCTGGACGCCATCGGCTTGAAGAAGGACGGTACGCCGGCTGCGGCCAGCACCGTCGTCCGCAAGCGGACCATCTTCTCTCACTGCCTGCGGTATGCCGTTGAGCTGAACCGGCTTCAAACGCATCCGCTCCGGAGCGTCTCGCGTCCCCGCCCGAAAACGCGTCGGCGGGTCGAACGATCCGTCCTGGTGAACAAGAAGCAGGCCGGCAAGCTCCTCGCGGCGGTAGCCGAGAAAAACCCGGAGCTGGAGGCATTCTTCGCCTGTCTCTACCACGCCGGCCTGCGGCCGGAAGAAGCTCTGCGGCTTGAGGACAGCCACTACCGGCGGCCCACCGAGCCGGATGGGTGGGGAGAACTGCTCCTGCCCGGGGCGACGCTGCTCGTGGGCGCAGGCTGGAGCAACGACGGCAAGGCCGTTGAGGACCGGGGGCTAAAACACCGGGACGAGGACGCCACGCGTCCAGTGCCCGCCTCCCCGACGCTGTGCCGGTACCTCGACAAGCACTTGGAGGTTTTCGGGGTCGGTCCAGGGCGGCGCCTGTTCGTGGTCCGGCGGGGTGCTGGTGGCCGACTTCTGCCCGCGGGCAAGGCCCGGCCCGTGTCCCAGAGCGCTTACGGCACCGCATGGGACAAGGCCCGCAAGAGGGCGCTAACGCCGGCTGAGTACGCCTCACCGCTGGCGCGTCGCCCATACGACCTGCGCCACGCCTGCCTCACCCGCTGGATCAACCTGGGGACACCGCTGGCAGACGTAGCGGACTGGGCGGGCAACAGTCCGGGCGTTCTGCTCGCGGTGTACGCCGGCTGCATCGACGGCGAGCGCGCGACGCTGTTGAAACGGATCGCAGAAGCCGACGAAGGTGACTAAACGTCCACCCAAAGAGTGAACTGAGTCACATCCAAGCCCGATAGGAGCTTCTACAGCACCAATGTCCGGTTCTGGGTCACCACGATCGCGTCAGTTGATCTTTTCAATCGATGTCTATCGATCGATCCGGGACACACATCGGACAGAGACGCCGGGATTTCGTGGCTCCGAGTGGGACTCGGCGAGACCAACAAGATCAGCCCCTGGCCGGCATCACTGCTGGCCAGGGGCTGTTTTACCTGCTGGTGGCGGGTAGAGGATTCGAACCTCTGTAGCTTTCGCGACGGATTTACAGTCCGCTCCCATTGGCCGCTCGGGCAACCCGCCGGGCAGTGCACCCCCGCAACGCGACGGCGACCGCAAGGATAGCGGTACGTCGGGTCTGTCCCGCAACCGGGTACCGTTTCGGCGTGCCGGCGAGGGCCACCCCCGCCCGCCGCGCGCACCCCGTCCGGTCTACCCGCAGGAGTACCCATGGCAGCCAACCCGTCGTTCGACATCGTCAGCAAGGTCGACCGGCAGGAGATCGACAACGCCCTCCGGCAGGCGGAGAAGGAGCTGTCCACCCGGTTCGACTTCCGGGGTACCGGCACCGAGATCGCCTGGGCCGGCGAGGAGGCGGTGACGCTGACGTCCGAGACCGAGGACCGGGTGAAGGCCGCCCTGGAGGTCTTCCGGGAGAAGCTGGTCAAGCGGAACATCTCGCTCAAGGCCCTGGACGCGGGCGAGCCGCGCAGCTCCGGCAAGACCACGAAGATCGACTGCAAGATCGTGCAGGGGATCGACCAGGAGAAGGCCAAGGCGATCAGCAAGAAGATCCGGGACGAGGGCCCCAAGGGCGTACAGGCGCAGATCCAGGGCGACCAGCTCCGGGTGACCGGCAAGAAGAAGGACGACCTCCAGGCAGTGATCACGCTGCTCAAAGGCGCGGACCTCGACGTCGCCCTCCAGTTCACCAACTACCGCTGAGGAGGCGGAACCGGGTCGGCTGCGGCAGCCGGATGTGACGTCCTGTCCGGCTGCCCTGCGCGGTCCAGGTCGGCGTGGGCCAGGTCGGCGCGGGCGACCGGGCCGGCGCGCAGCGCCGTGATGCCCGCCGAGACCGCCACCACCGCCCCGGCGACCACGAACATCCACGTCACCCCGCTCCCCCGCTCGACCACCAGCCCGGCGAGCGCCCCGCCGATCGCGCTGCCGCCGATCGTCAGCGTCGTGGCCCAGGTGTACGCCTCGTTGCGCATGTGCGGCGGCGCCAGTCGGCCGACCAGGCTGTTCTGCACGGTCAGGGCGGGCGCGATGGCGGCGCCGCCGACGGCCAGCGCGATTCCGAGCGGCCAGATGTCCGGCATGAGGGCGCAGGCGGCGGTCGCCGCGGCGAGCAGCACGCCGTACCAGCCGTACTGGCGGGTCAGCGGCGCCGCGGGCGGGCGGACGCCGTACCAGACGCCACCGGCGGCGCTGCCGATCCCCCAGACGGCGAGCAGCACGCCCGCGGTGGTCGCGGAGTCGCCGGTCACGTGCTGGGTGGCGAACGCCGGGATGGTGACGGCCATCGCGCCGAAGGTCAGGCCGAGCAGGCCGACGGAGGCGAGCAGGGCCGGGAAGCCGGGGCTGGCCAGCGCGCCGATGCCGCGCGCGCGGGCGGCCTCGGGGTGCGGGCGCCAGCCGCGCATGACGCGGCCGCGGGCCAGGACGAGGGTGCCGACGAGGGTGCTGCCGGCGGAGACGTGGACCGCGAGGGCCGGACCGTCGAGGAGGGTGAGGCCGGCCAGCAGGAGCGGGCCGAGGATGAAGACGACCTCCAGCAGGGACGTCTCGGCCGCGAGGGCGGGGGCGCGCAGGTCGGCCCGGCCGGTGTGGGGTTCGGTGAGGTCGTTCCAGGCGCCGCGCAGGGCGGCCGTGGACGGGGGGAAGGTGCCGCCGGCCGCGGCGGCCGCCAGGAAGATCAGCGGGAGCTGGTGGGTGTCGACGGCCCAGAGCAGGGCCAGCAGGGCCAGCGGGTGGGCGATGCCGCTGGCGAGCAGGACGCGGCTGGGGCCGGCCCGGTCGGCGAGGCGGCCGAGGACCGGGCCGACGGCGGCGCCGGACAGCGCGGCCAGGCCGTCGGCGATGCCGGCCGGGGTGTAGCTGCCGGTGCTCTGGTGGATGAGCAGCAGCATGGCCAGCGGGGTCATGCCGATGCCGAGGCGGCCGAGGACGCCCGCGACGAGCAGGGTGGGGGCGCCGGGGATCCGCCAGAGGGCCAGGTACGGCCGGAGTGCCGCCACGGTGCTGTCCTCCTCGCGTCGCGTCCGAGGCGGCCGGGCGGTCAACCGGGCGCGGGGTCGCGGGCGGGACTCGGGAGGTGGCCGCATGATCGTCGGCCCGGGTGGGCCGCCGCCAGCGTATCGACGGGTAGGGGCGGCGTGAACCGGTTTGCCGGTGTGGCCGGTCACAGGCCGCCGGCGAACTGCTCCAGGCGGCGGACCCGCTCCTCCATCGGCGGGTGGGTGCGGAACAGGCGGGCGACGCCCCGCGCCGACAGCGGGTTGGCGATCATCAGGTGGGCGGTGCTGGCGAACGGGCCCGCGGGCCGCAGGGGCAGCCGGCTCGCGCCGTACTCGATTTTCCGGAGGGCGCTGGCGAGCGCCAGCGGGTCGCCGGTGAGGGCGGCGCCGGAGGCGTCGGCCTGGTACTCCCGGCTGCGGCTGACGGCGAGCTGGACGACCGAGGCGGCGAGGGGGCCGAGCAGCAGCGTGACCAGCAGGGCGACGGGGTGGGGGCGGTCGTCGTCGTCCCCGCCGCCGGAGGGCAGGAAGAGCGCCAGGTTGGCGAGTGCGGTGATGATGCCGGCGAGCGTGGCGGCGACGCTGGAGATCAGGATGTCGCGCTGGTGGACGTGGGAGAGTTCGTGGCCGAGGACGCCGCGCAGTTCGCGCCGGTCCAGGAGCTGGAGGATGCCGGCGGTGACGCAGACGGCGGCGTGGGCGGGGTCGCGGCCGGTGGCGAACGCGTTGGGCTGGAGGGCGGGGCTGACGTACAGGCGGGGCATCGGCTGGCCGGCGCGGTCGGCCAGGGCGCGGACCATCTGGTACAGCTCCGGCTGCGCGGCCTCGGTGACCGGCTCGGCGCGCATGGCCCGCAGGGCGATCCGGTCGGACCAGAAGTAGCTGGCCGCGTTCACCGCCAGCGACACGACGACGGCGAGAGCACCAGGCCGGTACCGCCGCCCAGCACGTAGCCGGCGGCGAGGATCAGGGCGGTGAGCAGGCCGAGCAGGGCCGCGGTCTTGACGCCGTTGTGGTACCGGTGCACCCGTACTCCCTCCGGTTCTCGGCGGGTCCGCCACCCACAGCAAACACCGGGTGGCTGCGAGCCCGCCGGGAACCGGCCGTGAACTGCCTGTACCTGGCGCTGCGCGGGGTCAACCCGCTGGCCGGACTGTCCGCCACCAGGTTGCCGCGCGCCGGGCCCGCCGACGGGTGACCGTCACCAGCCGGCGGCGGCCAGGTCCAGGACCCATTGCGGGGCGACGCCCGCGGCCACTGCCGCCAGCGCCGCCGCGGCCGCCACCCAGCCGGCCGCCCCGACGGGCCGGCGGCGCCCGGGCGCGGCGACCGGCGGCGGCTGGTACAGGGTCGTGGCCAGCCGCAGGTAGTAGACGAGGGCCACGACGGCGTTGGCGGCGACGAGCAGCGCCAGCCAGGTGAGGCCGCCGTCGAGCAGGGAACGGGTGACCGTGACCTTGGCGAACAGGCCCGCCAGGCCGGGCGGGAGGCCGGCCAGGCCGACCAGCGCCAGGGCCAGCGCCGCGCCGCACAGCGGGTGGGCGCGGCCCGCGCCGACGTACGCGGCGACCGAGCCGCCGTCGCCGGTGGCGCCGCGCAGCCCGACCACGGCGGCGAACGCGCCGAACTCCACGACCACGAAGAAGATGAGGTACGCCAGTGCCGCCGCGCCGGCCGCCCGGACGGCGGCGGGGTCGCGCCGGCCGGCGTCGAGGACCACGGCCAGCGGCGCGAGGACGTACCCGAGCTGGGCGACCGAGGACCAGGCGAGCAGCCGGACGACGCGGGTCTGGCGCAGCGCCGCCAGGTTCCCGAGGGTCATGGTGGCGGCGGCGAGGACCGCCAGCGTCGGCCCGGCCCACTGGCCGGGCAGGGGGCCGCGCCACAGGGCGAGCAGGGCGACGACGCCGCCGACCTTGGCGGCGGTGGACAGGTACGCGGCCACGGGCAGGGCGGCGCCGTCGTAGACCGTCGGCGCCCAGGCGTGGACGGGTACGGCCGCGACCTTGACGGCGAGGCCGGCCACCAGCAGGACGGTGCCGACGGCCGCCAGCCGGGTGTCGGCGACCGGTCCCGCGGCCAGGGCCGCCAGGTGCAGGGTGCCGCGGGTGGCGTAGAGCAGGCCCACGCCGAGCAGGGTCACCGCGGTGGCCACGACGCTGACGACGAAGTAGGTCAACGCGGCCTCCACCCCCCGCCGCCCGGCGTCGGCGTCGGCGTCGGCGGGAGGGTCGGGGTCGGCGGGGGTGGCCGCCCGGCCGCGCAGGGCCACCAGCAGGTACAGCGGCAGGGTCAGCGTCTCCACCGCCACGAGCAGCGTGACCAGGTCGGCGGCGTACCCCAGGACCACGCCGCCGGTCATCGCCGCCGTCAGCAGGAAGCACCACTCCCCCGGCGCCGCGCCGCGCGCCCGCAGCAGCGGCCCCGCCAGGGCCAGGACGCCGAGGGTGAGCAGCGCGAACAGCACCGCCACGACGGCGGCCTGCCCGGTGGCCCGGTACGCGCAGAGGTCCGCGCACAGCGTCTCGCGCGGGCCGCCGAGCCCGACCGCCGCGGCGCCCGTCGCCGTGGCCGCGGCGCCCGCGGCGGCCACGGCGACCGACGCGGCCCGCCGGCCGAGGAGCACGTCCGCCAGCAGGACGAGCACGGCGGTACCGGCGGCCAGGTACGTCGGCAGGAGCGCGACGTGGTCGAAGCTCATCGTCACTCCCCGGTGAACGGGATCAGCAGGTACCGCAGCGGCGCGTGCCCGGGCGTGAGGACCAGCGCCGGGAGCACGCCGAGCAGGAGGGTCAGGCCGACCAGCGGCGCCCAGCTCCACCAGTGGGCGGCGGCGGGGCGGGGCATCGCGGCGACCGCGGTGCCGGCCGGGCCGTGGCTGACCAGGCGCAGCATCCGCAGGAACGACGCGGCGGCCAGCGCCCCGCCGACGGCGGCGAGCGCGCCGAGGGTGCTCCAGTACGCCCCGCCCACCTGCCAGGCGGCCACGACCGCGAACGCCTCCCCCCAGAATCCCGCGAGCCCCGGGAGGCCGAGGGAGGCGACGGCGGCGAAGCCGAGCACCCCGGCCAGCGCCGGGAACCGTTCGCGGAGGCCGCCGAGGGCGGCCAGCTCACCGGTGCCGGCGCCGTCCTTCACCGCGCCGACGAGGAAGAACAGCAGGCCGGTGACGACGCCGTGCGCGACGTTGCCGAGCAGCGCGGCGTGCAGGCCGGTCTCGGTGAGGGTGGCGACGCCGAGCAGGACGAAGCCCATGTGGGCGACGCTGGAGTAGGCGACGAGCCGCTTGAGTTCGCTCTGCGCCAGGCAGACCAGCGTCCCGACGAGGATCGCGGCGGTGGCGAGCGCGGCGAGCACGCCGCGGAACTCCGCCGCCGCCTGCGGCGCCACGCCGACGGCGACCCGGACGAGGCCGTAGGTGCCGAGCTTGAGCAGGACGCCCGCGAGCAGGACGCTGCCGACGGTCGGCGCCTCGGTGTGCGCGGCGGGCAGCCAGGTGTGCAGCGGCCACAGCGGCGCCTTGACCGCGAAGGCGAGCGCCAGCAGGGCGAACGCCGCGTACTGCGCGCCCCGGCCCAGGCCGGCGCCGCCGGTGAGCACGGACAGGTCGCCGGTGCCGGCGGCCACGACGACGGTCAGCACGCCGACCAGCAGCAGGACGGAGCCGGTCAGCGTGTAGACGGCGAAGAGTCGGGCCGCCCGGCGCCGGCCGGGGCCGCCCCAGAACGCGATGACCGCGTACATCGGCAGGAGGACGACCTCGAAGAAGCAGAAGAACAGCAGCAGGTCCCAGGCGAGGAAGGTCCCCACCGCCCCGAGTTCCACCAGCAGCAGCAGCGCGGCCAGCAGCCGGCCCCCGGACGCGGGCGGGCGCCAGCACAGGTGTGCGCAGCACAGCAGGGTCAGCAGCGCGGTGAGCAGGACCAGCGGGTAGGAGATGCCGTCCACGGCCAGGTGCAAGCGCAGGTCCAGGGCCGGTACCCAGGGCAGGTCGAGGTCGTGCCAGACCGGCGGCCCGGCCGGCGGCGGCGGGCCCGGGCGGCCGAGCAGCGCGGCGGCGGCCAGCGTCAGGGCGGCGACGGCGGTGGCCAGGATCCGGGCGGCCCGGTCGCGCCGGAGGCAGGCGGCGGCCAGCGCGCCGCCGGCCGGCAGGGCGAGGACGGCGACGAGCGCCGCGGTCCCCGCGCTCACCGCGCGCCGCCCAGGGCGCCGGCCGCGACGGCGGCGACGAGCAGGCCGCCCAGGGCGATGCCGAGGGCGCGGGGCAGGGGTCCGCGGTGCCGGGCGACGACCCAGTCCCCCGCGGCCCGGACGGCGCGGCCCAGGCCGGTGACGAGGCCGCCGACGCCGACCTCGTCCGCGGTCCGCGCGGCCCCGGCCAGGGCCAGGGTCGGCCGGACCACCAGCGCCCGCTGCGCGGCGTCCACACCGAACCCGGCGGCGGCCGCCCGGGACCAGGCGCCGGGCCGGCCGGCCGGCCCCCGCCGCCAGTGCCACCACGCCAGGGCCGCCCCGGCGGCGGTCAGGGCCAGCGGCAGCGCGGCGGCGGCGTCCAGGTGGGGCGCGGCCAGCCGGATCGCCCGGCGGGCGTCGCCGTGCAGGGCGCCCAGCCCGAGCAGGGCGGCCGGGACCGCGAGCAGCAGCAGCGGCGCGCGCATCGACCACGGCGGGTCGTGGGCCCCCGCCGCGGCCGGCCCCGGCGCACCGGCGAAGGCGCGCAGCAGCAGCCGCAGGGCGTAGTACCCGGTCAGGGCGACGCCGCCGAACGCGGCCGCGGCGAACACCCGGTCCGCCCAGCCCGTGCCGGCGGCGGCGGCCAGCAGGATCAGCTCCTTGCTGAAGAACCCGGACAGCGGCGGCACCCCGGCCAGCGCCCCCAGGCCGAGGGCCGTGCACCAGAACGTCACCGGCATCGCCCGGCGCAGCCCGCCGACGAACCGGCCCGCCGCGACCGCGTGGATGACCGCGCCCGCGCCGAGGAACAGCAGCGCCTTGAAGGCGGCGTGGGTCAGCAGGTGGAACAGGGCGTTCGCCGCGGGCCCCACGGCCAGCGCGCCCATGATGTACCCGACCTGGGAGACCGTCGACCAGGCCAGGACCCGCTTGAGGTCGTCGGCGGCCGCGGCGGCGGCCGCGCCCAGCAGCACCGTCACCGCCGCGACCAGCGCCAGGACGGTGCCGGCCGGCCCGTCGAGCAGGAACGTCAGCCGGGACAGCACGTACCCGCCCGCGGCGACCATCGTGGCCGCGTGGATGAGCGCGGAGACGGGCGTCGGGCCGGCCATGGCGTCGGGCAGCCAGGTGTGCAGCGGGAACTGCGCGCTCTTGCCCAGCACCCCGGCCAGGATCAGCAGGCCGGCCGTCGGGACGACCCACGCCGGGTAGGCGGCCTCGGCGACCGCGGGAAGCGCGAAGGTACCTGCCTGGATCCCGAGCAGCGCGACCCCGAGCAGGAACCCGACGTCGGCGACCCGGGTCACCAGGAACGCCTTCACGGCGGCGCCGGGCGCCTCGGGCAGCCGCCGGTCGTGGGCGATGAGCAGGTACGAGCACAGGCCCATCACCTCCCAGCCGACCAGCAGGAGCACCAGGTCCCCGGCGACCACCACGAGCAGCATCGCCGCGGTGAACACGCTGACCTGCGCGGCGTACGGGGCGTACCGGTCGTCGCCGCGCAGGTACCCCAGCGAGTAGCCCTGGACGGCCGCGGCGACGGCCGCGACGGCGACGGCGACGTACGCGCTGTCGGCCCCCACCCACAGGTCCAGGCCGACCCGTACGCCGCCGAAGTCGGCCCAGTCCAGGTGGTGGGTCACGCCCGCCCGGACCTGCGGCGCCCCGGCCAGGTACAGCGCCAGGGCCAGCGCCGCCCCGGTGCCGGCCAGCCCGAGGGCGCCCGCGGCGCGGCGGGCCGCGGGCGGCAGGAGCAGCCCGGCCAGGCCGGCGGCCAGCGGAGCGGCGGGCAGCGCGTACCCGGCCGCGACGACGCCGGTCACCGGCCGGCCTCGACCCGGTCCAGCGGCACGTCGTCCACGGCGACGGTCGCCCGCAGGCGGTACAGCCGCAGCACGATCGCCAGGCCCACGCCCACCTCGGCGGCGGCGAGGACCACGACGAACAGGGCGAGCACCTGGCCGGCGTACGGGGTGGCGGCCGCCAGCGTCGCCCGGACGGTGACGTCGGCGGTGATGAGCAAAAGATTGACGGCGTTGAGCATCAGCTCGACGGCCATCAGCAGCAGGATCGCGTGGCGGCGGCGCAGCACCCCGGCCACGCCGAGGCCGAACAGCAGCGCGGCGGTCACGAACGGCAGGACCGGGTGCATCAGCGCCGCCCGCCCGGCCGGGACACGACGATCGCCCCCACCAGGGCCGCGAGCAGCAGCACCGACACCACCTCGAACGGCAGGACCCAGGACCGGAAGACCGCCGCGCCGAGGGCCTCGGGCGTGCCCGGCGCCGCGGGCGCGACGGCGGTCCAGCGGTACGCGTCGACCAGCAGCGCGGCCAGCCCCAGGCCGGCGGCGCCGCCGACCAGGGGGGCGGTCCAGCCCGGGCGGTCGAGGTCCGCGGCGGCGCCGACGGGCGCCCGGGTCAGCATCACCGCGAACAGCAGCAGGACCACGACCGCCCCCACGTAGATCAGCACCTGCACCCAGGCCAGGAACTCGGCGGTCAGCACGAGGTACATGCCGGCGACGGCGCCGAGGCAGAGCACCAGGTGCAGGCCGGCCCGGACGAGGCGGTCGGTGGCCACCACCCGGTGGCCGGCCGCCACGGCGACCGTCCCCAGCGCGGCGAGCAGCCAGTCCGCCGACGTCACGCGCCACCCCCGGCGGCGCCGGGCGCCGGGCGCCGGGCCGCGGCCTCCTCCTTGGCCGGTTCGCCGCGCGGGTCGTGGGCCGGCGGCGGCGGTACCGTCGCCATCCACTCCCCCAGCCGCCCCTGCTCGTGCAGCAGGTCCCGCAGGTCGTACTCGGCGTACTCGAACTCCGGCGACCAGAACAGCGCGTCGAACGGGCACACCTCGATGCAGATCCCGCAGTACATGCACAGGGAGAAGTCGATGGCGAACCGGTCCAGGGCGTTCTGCTGCCGGGGCCGGGCCGCCCCGGGGACCGCGACCTCCTCCTTGTGCGACTCGATGTAGATGCACCAGTCGGGACACTCGCGCGCGCAGAGCATGCAGACGGTGCAGTTCTCCTCCCGCAGCGCGATCACCCCGCGCGAGCGGGGCGGGAGGTCCGGCGGCACGTCGGGGTACTGCCGGGTGTCGGCGCGGCGGGTCATCGTCCGCGCGGTGACCGCCAGCCCCTGGAGCACGCCCTCGCCCGGTAGACCCATGCGGCCATCCTGCCGTGTCGCCCGGCCCCCGCGCGAGCACCCCCGGCGTCAGGTCGCGGTGACGACCGCCGCGGTGAGGACGAGCTGGCCCAGGGCGACCGGTACGAGGGCCTGCCAGCACAGCCGCTGGAGCTGGTCCTCCCGCAGCCGCGGCGTCGCCACCCGCAGCCAGATGACGGCGAAGCTGACGGCGAACACCTTGAGCAGCGTCCACAGCCAGCCCAGCGACGCGTCGGCGAACGGCCCCTTCCAGCCGCCGAGGAACAGCACGGTGGTCAACGCGGCGACCACGACGATGCCGACGTACTCGGCCAGCAGGAACAGCGCGAACCGCAGCCCGGTGTACTCGGTGAGGTAGCCGAACACCAGCTCCGAGTCGGCGATCGGCATGTCGAACGGCGGCCGGCGGATCTCGGCGAGCGCCGCGGTGAAGAACACCAACAGCGCGGGCAGTTGCCAGAGCAGCCACCAGGGCCGCCAGGCGGCGACGATGCCCGGCAGCGACAGGGTGCCGGCGGCCATCGCCACCGACGCCGCCGACAGCACCAGCGGCAGCTCGTAGCCGAGGAGCTGGGCGGCGCCGCGCAGGCCGCCGAGCAGGCTGTACTTGTTGGCCGAGGCCCAGGCCGCCATCAGCAGGGACACCACGCCGACGCCGAGGACGGCGAGGGCGAAGAACAGCCCCGCGTCCAGCGGCTGGGCCACCAGGTCGCCCGGCCCGAGCGGGATGACCAGCAGCACCACGAGGTACGGCAGCAGCGCCACGGCCGGCGCGAGCCGGAACACCGGGCCGTCCGCGCCGCGCGGGATCAGGTCCTCCTTCTGCGCGAACTTCACCCCGTCGGCGAGAAGCTGGGCCCAGCCGTGGAAGCCGCCCGCGTACATCGGGCCGAGCCGGCCCTGCATGTGCGCCATCACCTTGTGCTCGGCCTGGCCGACGACCAGCGGCAGGGTGAGGAACGCGACGACCACGAGCGCGACCCGCAGGCCCAGCTCCGCCAGGCTCATCCGCCCGGCTCCGCGTCCGGTCCCCACAGGGCGGGGTCGGGCACGCCCGGCGGCCGGGCCGGGGCGCGGCGGCCGCGCCCGGCCGCCGGCTCGCCGGGCTCCTTGGCGCCGGGCCACGCCTTGGCGACGCGGGCGGCCAGCACGAAGTCCTTGCGCAGCGGGTGGCCCTCGAACTCCGGCGGCAGCAGCAGCGGGCGCAGCCCGCCGGGGTGGTCGGCGAAGTCGACGCCGAACATCTCGTGCGTCTCCCGCTCGTGCCACGCCGCCCCGGCGTAGACGTCGACGGCGGAGTCCAGCCGGGGCGCCCCGGCGGGCAGCAGGCACCGCAGCAGCAGCCCGTGCCGCGCCGCGGTAGACCACAGGTGCGCGACGATCCGGTACCCGTCGGCGCCCTCGTCCACGGCGCCGAGCCAGTCGAAGAAGTCGCAGTCCAGCACCGCCGGGTCCCGGGCCGCCGCCAGGGCGGCGCGCCAGCGGGCCGGCGGCACGTCGACGGTCCCCCGGGCGTACGCCTGGCCGCCGGACAGCCCGACCGCCACGTCGTCGCCGCCCAGCGCGTCCGCGAGCCGCCGCGCCACCTCGTCGCCTGCCATGCCCCGATCCTAGGCCCGCCGCGGCCGCGGACCCGCGCGCCCGGTCCGCGGGCGGTCGCGCGGCGGACCCGCGGTGTCGCACCGTCCTGACAGGATGAACGTGCCTCTGGCCCCGGAGAGAGGAGTCTCCATCACCATCGTCACGACGCCGCCGATCGAGAGCACCGGATCGGGTCCCGCCGGCCCGGCCGACCGCAGCACCGCGCGGACGGCCGGCTGGGCGGGACCGGGCAGAGCGACGTAACCCCTACAGGCCCGGGAGGCGGTTGTTGCGGAACAGGTCGACGAAGAGCTGGTGGTCGGCCCGCGCGCGGACCCCGTACGCGTGGGCGAAGTCCACCAGGTGACCCACCAGGCCGGCCGGGTCGGCGCCGACCGCCGCGACGATCGCCTCCTCGGTCGAGTAGTCCACGAGGTCGTGGGCGGACTCGTCGTCGGCGACCGCGTGCATCCGGGCCACCGCCCGGCCGAGGTCGGAGACGACGCCGGCCAGCTCGTCGGGCTCGCTGACGTCCGACCAGTCCAGGTCGGCGGCGTACGGCGACACCTCGGCCACCACCTGGCCCACCCCGTCGAGCAGAGTGTGCCCGCACCACGGGTCGGCGTGCGCCTGCAGCGCCCGCTGCGACTCCGCGGTCCGGTGGCCCTGGTGCCGGAAGTAGCCGGCCACCCGGGGGTCGTCGACGTGCCGTGCGACCGCCGGGACCTGGGCCTGCTTCATGTACAGCAGGACGTCGTTCTCCAGCGCCTGGGTGTGCCCCTCCAGCAGCAGGTTGTAGGAGGGCAGCCCCGCCGAGCCGATGCCCACCCCCTTGCGCAGCTTGACGTCCTTGATCTGGGCGGCGATGGGCCGGTCGTGGCCGGTGGGCAGGGTGTCCAGGTACGCCTCGAACGCCGCCACCACCGACTTGCGCGCCGCGTCGTCGACCTCGTAGACGCCCTCGGCCATGGTGAACCGGCGCTCGTACTGGTCGATGGTGGTCTGGGCGGCCAGCAGGTCGACCCGGGTGCTCAGCCGCGCCTGCTGGAGGACCCGGCGCAGCACGCCCGTGGCGGTGTCCAGGGTGATCGACCCGATCGCCTCGTCGCCGCCGGCGGCGATCGCCGACAGCTCCCCGTGGTACGCCCGGGTGAACGCCGCGACCAGCTCGCCGATGCCGGCGTCGGAGAGCGCCTTGGCGTACCCGATCAGGGCGACGCTAGCCGCGAACCGCCGCAGGTCCCAGGTGAACGGCCCGACGTACGCCTCGTCGAAGTCGTTGACGTTGAACACCAGGACGCCGGAGGCGTTCATGTACGTGCCGAAGTTCTCGGCGTGCAGGTCGCCGTGGATCCACACCCGACCGGTGCGCGCGTCGAGGTACGCGTCGTCGGCGTAGTCGCCGGTCATGTCGGCGTAGAACAGGCAGGCGCTGCCCCGGTAGAACGCGAAGGGCGAGGCGGCCATCTTGCGGAACTTGCGGCGGAAGGCGGCGGGGTCGCGCGCCATCGGCTCGCCGAACTCGCGGACCAGGACATCGAGGATCAGGGCGGTGCGCTGCTGTTCGCTCACGACCGCCAAGCCTACTGACGCGAGGCCGCCCGCACGCCCGGATGCCGGTTCAGGCCGGCGGCGGGGGCGCCACCAGGGGCGCGGTCAGCGCCGCGGCGGTCCGGCCGGCGAGCGGGTCCGGGCGGGGCACGCCGCCGACGCCGGACTGCTCGGCGGCGATCCGCTCCTGCAGGCGCAGGATGCCGTGCAGCAGGGCCTCGGGGCGCGGCGGGCAGCCGGGCACGTACACGTCGACGGGGATGAGCTGGTCGACGCCCTTGGTGACCGAGTAGGAGTCCCAGTACGGGCCGCCGCAGTTGGCGCAGGAGCCGAAGGAGATGACGTACTTGGGCTCGGGCATCTGCGCGTACAGCCGCAGGATCGCCGGGGCCATCTTGTCGGTGACGGTGCCGGAGACCACCATCAGGTCGGCCTGGCGCGGCCCGTGGGCGAACGGGATCACGCCCAGCCGCATGAAGTCGTGCCGGCCCATGCTCGCGGCGATGAACTCGATCGCGCAGCAGGCCAGGCCGAAGTTGAAGACCCACAGCGAGTACCGCCGACCCCAGTTCAGCACGAACCGGATCGGCTCACCGAGCACCGCGGGCAACTGCACCCGCCTACCGTACCGGCGGGGGGTGCCAGCCGGCGCGGGCGAGGTCGACCCGGTCCCCGCGCAGCGGCACCCCCTCGGCGCGCAGCCGGGCCAGCGCCTGCGCCGGCTGTGAGGGCGCCACACGGCCGGCGGCGTTGACGACGCGGTGCCACGGCACGCCCCCGCCGTACCGGGCCATGATCGTGCCGACCTGCCGCGGCGACTGGCGCCCGGAGACCTCGGCGAGCGCGTCGGCCACGGCGCCGTACGTCGCCACCCGGCCCGCCGGGATGCCCTCGACCAGGCGCAGGACGGCCTCGACGTACGCGGCGGCGTCCATCAGGGGGTCGACGGGCCGGTGTACGCGCGGCCGCGGTGGAACGGCCAGCCGTAGGGCTTGCAGCCCTTCAGTCCGAGCGTCTGCTGCTGCATGACCGGCGCGAGCGCGCCCGCGCGGGGGCACCGCTCGTGGCCGCGGCCGAGCTGGTGGCCGACCTCGTGGTTGACGACGTAGTCGCGGTACTCCGCCACCGGGGCCCCGTACCCGGGGACCGCCTCCCACCAGCGGGCCATGTTGATGACGACCTTGCCGCCGATCCGGCAGTTGGTGAAGCGGCGCGTCTCCAGGCCGCCGGTGCGGCAGAGCCGCTCGGAGGTGGCCGGGGTGGCGAGCACGACGGCGAAGTCGATCGGGCTGCTGCCGCTGACCCGTTGGAACCGGCGCTCGCGGCCGGCGGTCCAGCCCCGGGCGTCGCCCAGGATCCGCTCGACCTCGCGGGCGAACGCGTCCCGGTCCTGGCCGGTGTCGGCCTCGACGCCGACGCGGTACCGCAGGACCGGCCCGCCGCCGCCGTACACCCGGGAGGTCGCGGTGGCGTAGGAGAAGGTACCGGGGCCGCTGCCGGGGAACCGGGCCGCGGCGGCAGCGGTGCTCGGCGGCGGGTCGGTGCGCTCCTGCGAGGGCGTCGCCGTACCGGTCACGTCGCGGCCGGCGACCCGGGTGCCGGGGCCGCGGGCGACGTCGACGCCGATGACCGCGGCGGCCGCGAGCAGGACGGCCAGGACCCCGAGGCGCTGCCGGCGGCGCTGCACGCGGCGCCAGCGGGCCGTCCGGTCGCGGACGCCGGGCGGCGCCTGCCGGGGGTCGTCGAAGGCCCGCAGCGCACCCTCGAACACCTGGTCCGGCGCGGGCCCGGCGTCGCGGCGCTGGGCGTCGGCGAGGACGGCCCGGCCGAGCGTGGTCAGGCGGCCGCCGCGGCCGGGGCGCCGGGCGAGCCGGCGGCCGGGCCAGGCGTTCGCCCCGTCGGGCCGGCGGGTCTCCCCGTCGGGCCGCCGGTTCTCCCCGCCGGGGGCGGCGTCGGCGTCGGCGGGCGCCACGTCGGCGGGGTCCGGGCGCCCGGCTGGTTCGGCGGGGCGCGGGCGGCGGGGCCGGCGGGAGGGCAGGACCGGGATACCGGCGACCGGGGTGGGGTCGGTCCAGGGCGCCGGGTCCGGCTGCCGCCCCGGACGGGGATCGATGGGTGTGGCCACCGTCTGCCCCCGTTCCTTCTCGTCCAGCATCACCGCTCATTCACCGCCACAATCCCACCATAGAGGGATGAAACAGGACTCAGTGAGATTTGTCCGGGAGCGCGCACTTCCAGGTTACCGAGCCGCGAGGAAGCGTCGGATCTCGCGGGCGACCCGCCCGGGTACCTCCATCATCGCCACGTGGCCGACGCCCTCCAGCATCGACAGCCGCGCGCCGGGCACGGCGTCCGCCACCCGCGGCGCCACCCGGACGTCGATGATCCGGTCCAGCGTCCCGCCGATGACCAGCGTCGGCACCGTCAGCCGGCGGGCCATCGCCCACAGCGAGCCGGGACCGGGCAGGTACGCGCGCAGGAAGGCCCAGACCAGCCCGCGCAGGGTCCGCACGTAGACCGCCGGGTAGTACGGCTCGCGGTACCGCCCGCCGACCTCGGCGACCGCCTCCGCCACCCGCTGCGGGGTCAGCCGCCCCGGGTCGCCGAAGCACGCCTCCAGCACCTGCCGGGTGAGGTCCTCCGGCGCGGTCCGGGCGAGCTGCCGGCCCGCGATCCGGCTGGCGCCGGGCAGCGCCAGCAGCGGCAGCATCGGCCCGTGGACCGTGCGCCGGGCGTCCAGGAACGGCATGGCGGGCGAGATCAGGGTCAGGGTGCGGACCAGGTCCGGGCGCAGCGCGGCGACCCGGACCGCCACGGCGCCGCCGAACGAGTTGCCCACCAGGTGGACCGGGCCGCGCCCGCCGTCGCCGATCCAGCCGACCATCCGCGCGGCCACCGACGCCACCGAGTACGCGCCGGCCGGCGGGCTGTGCCCGAAGCCCGGCAGGTCGACCGCCTCGCCGGCCAGCCGGTCGGCCAGCCGGCCGGCCAGGTCCGTCCAGTTGTGCGCCGATCCGCCCAGCCCGTGCAGGTACAGGGCCGGCTCGGCGCGGTCGTCGCGGACCGGGGTGCGGCGCAGGTACAGGGAGGCGCCGCCCCGGGTGACCAGGCTGCCCGGGTACGGCCCGGGCGGGTCCGCCGGCCGCGTCCCGCGCACCGGGTCGAACTGCACACCGCTCATCGCCGGCCCCTGTCCCGCCCGGCCCCGGCTCCCGCGTTCACAGCAGCGCGTCCAGGAGCCGGTTGACCGCCGCCATGGTGGCGCGGACCGTGGCCTGGTGCGCGTCGTCGGTCACGATCGCCGACCCCGCCAACTGCTCGACCCACCCGTCACACACCAGCAGTACCACGACGACCGCGACCTCGCAGGAACCCAGCGGGACCACCGCCGCGTGCTCGACGAAGCACCGGCCCTGCCGCCCGTCCGCGGCACCCACCAGGTCGCCGATGGCGGCGGCCGCGGCGGCGGCGCACAGCCGCGGCAGGTAGCGCTCCACGGCCGGTCCGCTGGCGGTACCCCTGGCGGACCGGCCCCCGGCCGCAAGCCGCACCTCGACGGTGGCGTCCAGGCCGGCGACCGCGAGCCCCACGTGCCCGATGCGCACCCGGGCGGCGGCGGGCGGCGCGACGAACGGGCCGCCCGCCGGGACGGGGCCGCCGGCCGGGGCGGGGGCATCGGCCGGGGCGGCGGCCGCCAGCGTCGCGCCGGCCGGGTCGAGGGTTCCGGCGGCCGGCGGCACCCGGGCCGCGCCGACGCCGGGCCGCTCCACCGCGGACCCGACCGGGACCGCACCGTCGGACGCCGGCCCGACGGGCCGCCCTGCCGGGTGCGAGTCTCCGGGCGCCCCCACGTCGTGCGGCGGCGGCTGGGCCGGCGCCGGGTGGTGCGGTGCGGGCGCCGGGTGGTGCGGTGCCGCCACTGGCGCCGGGTGGTGCGGCTCCGCGATCGGCGCCGGCCCGGCCGAGACAAGGTCGGCGGGCGCTTCGCCGGAGGCCGCCGAGGGCGCGGCGGCCGCCGGGCCGGCGCCGGCCGCGGGGGCAACCGCCGGGGTTGCCGGACCGACGCCCGGCACCGGGACGCCGCAGCCGGCAGCCGGCGGGTCGACCGGCCCACCCGGACCCGGCGTCACGTCCGAACGGCCGGCGGCCGGCGGGACTTCGCGGCGTTCGGCGGCCGGCAAGACTTCGGGACAGTCGGCGCCGGACGGGCCGGCAGACGGCAGGGCGGCAGACGGCGCGTCAGCGGGAGGCGCGGCAGAAGGAGCCGTCGCAGCCGAGGGCGCGGACGAAGGCGGGGCCGCCGGGAGCGCGGCAGCCGAGGGCGCGGCGGCGAGGTCGGTCGGCGACGCCGCGGCCGGCGGCGGGGCGGGCAGGTCCGCGTCCGCGGCGGAGCGCGCCCCCCGGGGCCGCGGCGCGCGGGCCGGTGCCGGCGGACCCCACGAGGCGGTGTCGTCCGGCGCCCGCCGCCGGCCGCGGCGGGAGGGCCGCGGCGGCTCGCCCGCCGCGTGGGCGGGCCGGCGGTCCGGCTCGGCCTGCCGCGGGACCCGGGGCGCCCCGGACGCCGGGCCGGCGGCCAGGCCCAGCCGCTCCTGGAGCATCCGGGCCACCTCGCGGCTGACGTGGGCGGCGTCGGCGCCGTCGGCGAGGTCCAGGCGCAGCAGGTGGGCGCCGCTGGGGGTGGTGCGCAGCGACGCGCCGCGCACGCCGCTGACGTCGTGCGCGGCGCCGAGGACGGCGTCCACGTCGAAGCCCTCCGGGCGCTCGCGGGGCGCGCCGGGCTCGTCGTCGCGGCGCAGGTGGGTGGCGAGGCGGGCCAGCTCCGGGGTCTGCGCGGGCGGCGCCGGGGCGCGGGCGGACAGCGGCTCGGCGTCGACCGGCACCCGGTGCGGCAGCACCCGGCCCGGGTCGCGGCCGTCAGGTGCGGCGAGCAATGTGGACGCCCCGGACGGGCCAGCCGGATGGGGGTCTCCCCCCCAGTCCCAGCGCGAGGGCGGCGGGTACGTGGTGCTCCACAGCGCGGCCGCCGAGGGGTAGCGCGCGCCGGTGCTGGCCACCGGCTCCACCGGCGGCCAGCAGCCGTTCTCCTTCGGAGTGTCCACGCCCTCCCCGCCGCCGTCGCCCGCCGCCGCGCCGGCGGGCCGCGCCCCACCGTCCACAGCCCCTGATTCATCCACCGTGCGCTCCTCGGTCACCTCCGCTGAGGCTACCGTGTGCGTGCGGCCCCTAGGAGCCACGCGAACGCCGCGCGGGCTCTACGGTGGGATGGTGCCGCGCGCGGTGCCGGGGACCCGGCGCGGTGGGTGCGCGAGGTGCGGAGGGATCGATGGGCTCGGTAGGGACGCGCGCGGAGGGACGGCCTGCCCGGCTGCCCCGGTCCGCGCGGCGCAAGCAGCTCCTGGCCGCGGCCCAGGAGGTCTTCGTCGCGCAGGGGTACCACGCCGCCGCGATGGACGACATCGCCGAACGCGCCGGGGTCTCCAAGCCGGTGCTGTACCAGCACTTCCCCGGCAAGCTGGAGCTGTACCTGGCCCTGCTGGACACCCACTGCGACGCGATCGTCGAGGGCGTGCGCGAGGCGATGCGGGTCGACTCGGACAACCGCGACCGGGTGCACGCGGCCGTCGGCGCCTACTTCGACTTCGTCGACCACGACAGCGGAGCCTTCCGGCTGGTGTTCGCCTCGGACCTGCGCAACGACCCGACCGTCCGGGAGCGGATGACGCGGGTGGAGAACGCGTGCACCTCCGCGGTCGCCGACGACATCATGGCGAACACCGGCGGCCCCCGCGGCCACGCCGAGCTGCTGGCCTCGGGCCTCGTCGGCGCGGCGGTCCAGGCGGCGCAGTTCTGGCTGGGCGGCGGCCGGGCGGTCCCGAAGGAGGCCGCCGTGGACCTGCTGGCGACGCTGGCGTGGCGCGGGATCGCCGCGTTCCCGCGCCAGGACGAGGCCGACGCCGGCTGACCCGGGCGCCGCGTGCCGGCGGTCCGCGGCTGCCGGGCCGGGTAGGCTGCGGTGAGGCTTCAGTACCGGAGACGACGAGCGGGAGGTTCCACGTGGAGGTCAAGATCGGCGTGCAGTACGCGGGTCGGGAGCTCGTCATCGAGAGCGATCAGTCGCCCGAGGACGTCGAGAAGCTGGTCACCGACGCCATCGGCGGCGACTCCGGGGTGCTCAGCCTGACCGACGAGAAGGGCCGCCGGCTGCTCGTCCCGGCGACCAAGCTGGCGTACGTGGAGATCGCCGAGGCGACGGCCCGCTCGGTCGGCTTCGCCGCCCGCTGACGTCCTCCCGGACACCCCCGACGACCGGCCCGGCGATCCGCCCGGCCGGTCGTCGCGCGTCCGGCACCGCCGGCCGCCCGAGACATGACTAATTGTCGGAAATATCGTCGGGGCCGGCCGCTGACCAGGGCGGAGCCGCCGTGGTCGGGTACGATGGACCCGCGAGCCGCCGGTGGCGGCCCACGTCCAGTGCCACCGCGACCGCGGCTCCGCCGGTGCGGCGCACCCGACCCGCCGTCATCGCGGCCGGCGTCAGGCGCGGCCACCGGCATCGAGGACGGCGCCCCGGCGCCGGACGCGGGAGACCGGCGGCACCCGCGAGCGCGGAGCGACCGGGCGGCCAGAGTCCGCCGCGCACCACGCGTCGCGTGCCGCCGCGGTGACAGACGCGGCGGCGACCGACACCCGAGCACCGACAGCGAGGCGCGGCCCGCGGAGTGATCCGCGCGCGGCCCGCCGACCCACACAGCCGCGCCCTCCGACAGCCGGGGCGCACCCACGAGAGGGCACCCCGAGAAACCCCATGACTGATCTGCACACCCACGACCGTCCCGCCAGCCCGACGTTCGCAGAACTCGGCGCGCGCCCGGAGACCGTCGAGGCACTCGCCGCGGCCGGCATCACGCACGCGTTCGCGATCCAGGAGTACGCGCTCCCGATCGCCCTGCGCGGCTCCGACCTCATCGGGCAGGCGCCCACCGGCACCGGGAAGACGCTCGGCTTCGGCATCCCCCTCATCGACCGCGTGCTGGCCCCGCACGAGGGCGGGAGCGGCGCGCCGCAGGCGCTCGTCGTCGTCCCGACCCGCGAGCTGGGCCTCCAGGTCGCCACCGACCTCGCCACGGCGGGCAAGGTGCGCGGCGTGCGGGTCCTGTCCATCTACGGCGGCGTCGCCTACGAGCCGCAGATCGAGGCCCTGACCACCGGCATCGAGATCCTCGTCGGCACGCCGGGCCGCCTGCTCGACCTGTGCAAGCAGAAGAAGCTCAAGCTCGACCAGGTCCGGCACCTCGTCCTGGACGAGGCCGACCGGATGCTCGACCTGGGCTTCCTCGACGACGTCGAGCGGATCCTGGCGATGCTGCCCGAGCAGCGGCAGACGATGCTGTTCTCGGCCACCATGCCGGACCCGATCGTCGCCCTGTCCCGCCGCTTCCTGCACCACCCGGTGACGATCCACGCCGGCCACACCGCCGAGACCGGACCGTCGCCGCTGACCACCCAGGTGGTCTACCGGACCCACTCGATGAACAAGATCGAGGTACTGGCGCGGATCCTCCAGGCGCAGGACCGCGGCCTGACCATGATCTTCACCCGGACCAAGCGGGCCGCCGACCGGGTCGCCGAGGACCTGGACTTCCGCGGCTTCGCCGCCGCCGCCGTCCACGGCGACCTCGGCCAGGGCGCCCGCGAGCGGGCGCTGCGCGCCTTCCGGACGGGCAAGATCGACGTACTGGTCGCCACCGACGTCGCGGCCCGCGGGCTGGACGTCTCCGGCGTCACCCACGTCGTCAACTACGACTGCCCCGAGGACGAGGCGACCTACACCCACCGGATCGGCCGCACCGGCCGGGCCGGGGCGACGGGCGTCGCCGTGACGTTCGTCGACTGGGAGGACGCCCCGCGCTGGACGATCATCAACCGGAACCTTGGCCTGTCCATGCCGGAGCCGCCGGAGACGTACCACACGTCGGAGTGGCTGTACGCCGACCTCGACATCCCCACCGACGTCACGGGCACCCTGCCCAGCGCCGACCGGACCCGCGCCGGCCTCTCGGCCGAGGTCGAGGAGGACCTCGGCGGCCGGCCGCCGCGCGGGCGCGACAGCGGCGGCGGGCGCGACGGCGGCCGGGGCCGTCCCGGCCGCGGGCGCGACGGCGACCGGCGCGACGGCGACCGGCGCGACGGCGGCGGCCGGGAGAGCGGCCGCGACCGCGGCGCCCGCGACGGCGGCGCCCGCGGCGGCCGGGCGGCCGACGACCGCGCGGCCGAGTCCGCGCCGCCCCCCGGGGAGAACGGCGAGTCGACCCGGTCCCCGCGGCAGCGGCGGCGCCGGCGCAACGGCGCCGACCTCGGCGCGGAGACGACCGGCGCCGAGACCGCCCGCGCGCCGCAGGGCCGCGAGGCGGCCCGCACCGACAACGGCGAGGCCGCCGACGAGGCCCGCAAGCCCGCCCGGCGCCGACGCCGGTCCGGGCGCGGGGGCGCGGGTCGGGACAGCGCCGCACCGGCCGCCGGCTGACCGTGCCGCAGTCGCTGGACGCGGCGCTGACCGAGGTCCGCGCCGCGCTGCTGCACCCCGCCCTGGTCCGGGCGGTGGCCGCCGGCCGCCGGCGCGGGCAGCCGCTCCCGGACCCGGCGCGCGCGCAGGTCCGCCCCGTCGCGCTCAAGGCCGGGGCGCGGCTCCAGGTCGTCGGCACCGACGGGGTACGCCCGCACACCCGCAACGTCGCGCCCGGGGCCGACGCCGCCGCCGCGGTCGACGCGCTGCTCGCCCAGCCCTACGGCAACTGGCACGTGGAGACCGCCGACACGGTCCTGCAGGTGCGGGTGACCAAGAAGGGCGAGGCGCAGGTGCACCGGGACGCCCGCGCGCCGGTGTCCGCGGAGCCGGCCGCGCACGACCGGGCCAGCCGCCACCTGCTGGACCCGGGCGACCCGCTGTTCGCGGTCGTCGGCGGCGGCGCGGCCAAGCGGCGCCAGGTGGACGCGTTCCTGCGGGCCCTCGACGCCACGCTGCCGGCCGAGGGGCTGCCGACGCCGCTGCGGGTGGTCGACCTCGGCTGCGGCAACGCCTACCTGACCTTCGCCGCGTACCGGTACCTGCACGCCCGCGGCATCGCCGCCGAGGTGACCGGGGTCGACGTGCGGGAGGACCAGCGGGAGCGCAACACCGCGCTGGCCGCGGCGCTCGGCTGCGCCGGGCAGGTCCGCTTCGTCGCCGGTACCATCGCCGCCGCCGACCTCGACCCCCCGCACGTCGTGCTGGCCCTGCACGCCTGCGACACGGCCACCGACGAGGCGCTCGCCCGCGCCGTGGCCTGGCAGGCGCGCTGGATCCTCGCCGCGCCCTGCTGCCACCACGACGTGGCGGCCCAGCTACGTCGCGCGCCGGCCGGGCCGCTGACCCGCGACGGGATCCTGCGCGAGCGGCTCGCCGACACGCTCACCGACGCGCTGCGGGCGGCGCTGCTGCGCGAGCGCGGCTACGCGGTCGACGTGGTCGAGTTCGTCGACTCGGCGCACACCCCGCGCAACACCCTGCTGCGCTGCCGGCGCGCCGCGGGCGCGCGCCCGGCGGAGGCGGCGGGGCTGGCGGCCGCGTACGGCGTCAACCCGGCCCTGGCCGCCATGCTGGGCGCAGCCGGAGCCGGCGGCGGGTCCGCGCCGGGGCTCAGGTGACGTTCAGCGTGAAGGGTGCCGTGCGGACGGCGCCGCCGGTGGAGAAGTCGAGGAAGGCGCGGTAGGTCCCCGGGCTCGGCGGGGACAGCCAGAACTGGACCGCGTCGGCCGCCATCGTGACGTCGGCGTGCACGTGCACGTACCCGAGGTCGCTGGTGCGGATGACGACGAGGTGGCCGTACGCGCCCAGGTACCGGTCCAGCGGGGCCGGGTCGCCGCCGCGGGTCACCCGGAACCGGACGGGCTGGATCGCGCCGGCCCGGGCGCTGCCCTCCAGCGCCACCCGGTAGCCGCCGACCGCGACCGCCGCCGCCGGGGCGGGCAGCGGCGCCGGGGCGTACGCGCCGGGGGCGGTCAGGTCCACGCCGAGCGTGACCGGCGTCTGCCGGCCGGCGGCGTCGGCGGCGATGAAGTCCGCGTAGGCGTGCCAGATCCCGGGCGCCGGCAGCCGCAGCGGAATGCTCCACGTGCCGTCGGGGGCCATCACCGGGTGCAGGTGCTGGAAGCCGGTGACGTCCCGGCGCAGGACGATGAGGTGCAGCTTGCGCTCGTGGTTGTCGATGAACCGGGTCACGGTCGCACCCGCGGCGTCCAGGATCCGGAACGTGAAGGGCCGCGCCGCGCCGGGCGGCAGGACGGTGGCGCCGGGCACGATCCGGTAGCCGACGGCGACGGCGGCCAGGCCGTTGGCGACGCCGCCGACCACGGACTCGCCGTTGACGCCCGCGGTGCCGCCGTGCCCGTGCTGGGGGGCGCCGGGCACGTCGACGTGGGAGGCGCCGACCGGCGGCGCGGTCGCGGGCTGGGTGGCGGCACGTCCGAGGCCGAAGCCGCCCAGCAGGGCGACGATCAGGCCGCCGACGATGCCGGCCATGCGCAGCGCCGCGCGGTCGGCGGGGGCCCGGGCGGCCGCGGCCGCGGCGGGCGCCGCGCTGCCGGGGTCGGCCGACGGGGGCTCGGTCGGGCCGGGCCCGGATGCTGTTGCCACGGACCGAGCGTAACCGGGCGTGGTCGTCGCGCGGCGTCGCGGTGAGGCGGTCGGCGCGGGGCGCCGGGTCCGACTCCGACGCGCGACGGCCTACTCCGTCCGCATGAGGGGTATTTGTGGCATTTTCACTACAAAGAAGATTTACGAGTCCTTTGCCAGAATTACCTCGTTAGCAGGGCGTGTCCTTTCCTACCGTGGCTGGCCGGCGCGCCGGTCGCCTCACCCTCGTCACCGCAATCGGCGCCACGCTCCTCCCGCAGCCGAGCCCCGCCGCGGCCGCCACCCCGCTCGACGTCCAGCTCCAGCGCGCCCGGCACCAGCTCGACGCCGTCGTGGAGGAGTACAACCAGATCCGCGCCGACCTGGCCTCCACCGAGACGCAGCTCGCCGAGCTGACGCCGCGGCTGGGACCGATGCGGCGCGCCGTCGAGCAGCAGCGCGGCAAGGTCGGCGCCATCGCCGCCGGGGCGTACCGCGTCGCGGCCAGCTACAAGGTCGGGATGCTGCTGACCGCCAACGGCCCGCACCAGCTCACCGACCGCATCCTGGTCGTCACCCGGCTCGCCGACAACCAGCAGAAGGCCGTCGCCAACCTGGACCAGGCCAACCACCACTACCGCAAGGCGCAGCAGGCGCTCGCCATGCTGGCAGCCTCGCAGTACAAGCAGCGCGCGCAGCTCACCGCGAAGCGCCAGCACGTCGAGGGCGAGATCTACCGGCTCCGGCAGCTCATCGACGACGCCGCGGACCGGGGCACCCCCCGGCCCGACCCGAACCGCCCGCGGGGCGGCGCCGTCGACACCGACGGGGTACCGGCGCCGGCCGGGATCACCGGGGCCGCCGGCCGCGCGGTCCGCTTCGCGTACAGCCAGATCGGCACCCCGTACCGGTTCGGCGGCTCCGGCCCCGACGGGTACGACTGCTCCGGCCTGATCAAGGCGGCCTGGACGGCCGCCGGGCGCAACCTGCCGCACAACGCGGCCGGCCAGCGCGGCGTGGTCCGCGACATCGGCCGCAGCGACCTGCGCCCCGGCGACCTGGTGTTCTACTACGGCGACCTGTCGCACGTCGCGCTCTACATCGGCGGCGGCCGGATCATCCACGCCCCGACGTACGGCGAGAATGTCCACATCGACTCGCTGACCTACGCGCCGATCCACTCGTTCGGCCGCCCGTAGCCGCCGGCACCGCACCGCGGGAGGCGGCGCTGTCCCCCGGGGCGGCGCCGCCTCCCGTCCTCAGGCCGGCGGGGCCGTGCCGGCGTCCGGCAGCGTCAGCCGGATCGTGGTGCCGGGGCCGCCGTCGGTGTCGAGCCAGACCTCGCCGCCGTGGTACTCGACGATCTTCTTGACGATCGCCAGGCCGATGCCCGTGCCGGCGTAGGACTCGCGGCCGTGCAGGCGCTGGAAGATGACGAAGACCTTGTCGGCGTACTCGGCGGGGATGCCGATGCCGTTGTCGCGCACGGTCAGCTCCCAGAGCCGGCCCGCGCGGCGCGCGCTGACCTCCACCACGGGCGGCACGTCGGGGCGCCGGAACTTCAGCGCGTTGGCCAGCAGGTTCGTCACCACCGTGGTGACCAGCGACTCCTCGCCGCGGACCGCCGGCAGGTCGCCGACGCGGATCTCGCCGCCGACCGCCTCGGCCTCGGCGCGCAGGTCGGTGCACACCCGGGCGAGCACGGCGTTGAGGTCCAGCGCCTCGAACTGGCTCGTCCGGCGCCCGATCCGGGAGAAGGCGAGCAGATCGTTAATCAGCCGCTGCATCCGCTGCGCGCCGTCCACCGCGAACGCGATGTACTGGTCGGCCTTCTCGTCGAGCTGCCCGCCGTACCGGCGCTGGAGGAGCTGGCAGAAGCTGGCCACCTTGCGCAGCGGCTCCTGCAGGTCGTGCGAGGCGACGTACGCGAACTGCTCTAGGTCCCGGTTCGAGCGGGTCAGCTCCGTGGCCTGGGCCTCCAGCCGCGCGTTGGCCTCGACCACCTGCTGCCGGGCGGCGCGGACGGCGGCGAGGTCGTCGACGATCCGGCGGCGCATGCTGTCGACGTCCGCGGCGAGCCGGTTCAGCTCGCGCGGGCCGGCCGGCGCGATGTGCCGGGCGAACTCCCCGCCGGCCACCGCGCGCACCCCCTCGCCGAGGACGGTGAGGGGGCGGATGACCCAGCGTTGCAGGAAGACCAGCAGCAGGGCCGCGCTGAACAGGACGCACACCGCCGCCGCGGTCAGCAGCAGGCTGAGCTGGTCGCTGATCCGCCGGACGGTCTCCACCGCCCGGTCGGTCTCGCTGATGAGCGCGCCGAGCAGGGCGTCCAGTTCGTTGCGCAGGTCGGTGAACTGGTTGGCCACGCGGGCCTGCAACTCGCGCTGGCCGGCGGCGGCGCCCGCGCGCTGGGTGGCGCTGACGACCGGCGCCGCGACCTCGGCCCGCCACGTCCGGTACGCCGCGTCCACCGCCGCCAGCCGCCCGACGAACGCCGCCTGCCGGTCGACCTGGCCGCGCAGGGCCGCCATCAGCCGGTCGTACTCGGCTCCGGCGTCGCGGTACTCGGCGAGTTCCCGGCTGCTGCCGGTGACGGCAAAGCCGCGCATCGCGCTGCGCTGGACGATCACACCAGAGCGCAGCGCCTCGACCGCGTTGCGGGCCGGCTTGATGGTCCGGGCCAGGGTGTCGGTGCGGTCGTGGCTGCGGTCGGCCAGGACGGTGGCGCCGACGGCCATCCCGAGCAGGAGCAGGCTGACGGCCAGGCACAGGGAGGTCAGCCGGGCCCGGAGGCTGACCTCGCCGCCGCTCACGCCTGCTCCGCGGCCGCGGCCGCGGCCAGCAGGATGGCGACGTCGTCGGCCAGCGGGCCGCCGTTGGCCCGCTCCGCCCGCCCGACCAGCCAGGCGGGCAGCGCCGGGGCCGCGACCCCGAACCGCTCGGGCTCGGCGAGGACGGCGCACAGCCCGCCGACGTCCAGCCGCTCGTCGGCGACGCCGGTGCGGCCCTCGATCAGGCCGTCGGTGTACATCAGCAGGGACCAGGCCGGCGGCAGGTCGAAGGTGAACGGGTCGGGCCGCCGCGGTACGACGCCCAGGAGCCGCCCCGAGGGCGCCGGCAGCGGGGTCGCGGCGCCGCCGTCGATGAGCAGCGGCGGCGGGTGTCCGGCGAGGCGGACCGTCGCCCGCCCGGCGTGCAGGTCGAGGGCGACCGTCGCGACGGTGGCGAAGATCTCCGGTGCCCGGCGCTCGCTCATCAGGACCTGCTCGACGGCGGGCAGCACGTCGTCGTCCGCGACGCCCGCCAGCGTCAGCGCCCGCCACGCCACGCGCAGCTCGACGCCGAGCGCCGCCTCCTCGACGCTGTGCCCGCAGACGTCGCCGACCATCAGGTGCAGCCGGTCCGGCCCGGTCTGGACGACGTCGTAGAAGTCGCCGCCGATCAGGCCCCGCTGGCGGCCCGAGCGGTAGAAGGAGCGGACGTCGATCTGGTCGGTGTCCATCAGCGGCTGGGGCAGCAGGCCGCGCTCCAGCCGGGCGGACTCGGCCTGCCGCAGGTCGGCCTCGCCGAGGCGGCGGGCGTTGTCGTCGGCCCGCTTGCGCTCGACGGCGTACCGGACGGCGCGGCTCAGCAGCACCCCGTCGACCTGGCCCTTGACCAGGTAGTCCTGGGCCCCCTCGGCGAGCGCCGCCTCGCCCAGGTGCTCGTCGTGCAGCCCGGTCAGCACGCACACGGCGGGCCGCCGCGCGAGCCCGAGCATCGAGCGCAGGCCGGCCAGCCCGTGGCTGTCGGGCAGGCCGAGGTCGAGCAGCACGCAGTCCACGTCGTTGATCCGGTCGCGCGCCTCGGCCAGGGTCGTGGCGACCGCGAGGTCGATCTGCGCGTCCACCTCGCCGAGCAGTTCCCGGACGAGGAAGGCGTCGCTGACGTCGTCCTCCACGAGCAGCACGGTCAGCCGGCGGGTCACCGGCGGCGCGGCCGCCCGCAAGGCGGTCGACGGGTCAGTCATCACGGCACGCCTCCTCTTGCGGCGGTCCTGGATCGGGCCGGGTGCGCCACGAGGGTACCGGCCCCGGCGGGCGGACAGGTCATCCTGCCGACCTGCGGCGGCGCCCGCACGGCGGAAAGCCGCGGGGCCGCGCCCCCGGTACGGGGACGTCAGCGCCACCGGAAGTGGACGAAGATCCGGCCGAAGTTCCTGGAGTCCTTCTCGACGCGGTGGTACAGCGCCTTGACCTCCTTCTGGTCGAGGAAGCGCAGCACCCGCTTCTTCAACTGGCCGGAGCCCTTCCCCGGGATGATCTCGACCAGCGGCGCCTTCCGGGCGACCGCCTCGTCGATGATCCCGCGCAGCGCGCGGTCGATCTCCTGCCCCCGGTTGAAGACGTCGTGCAGATCCAGCACCAGCTTCACGCCCCACCCCCTGCCTGCCTCGATGCTAATCCGCGCCCGGGCGCCGGCCACGGGCGGCGCGGCCCGGATCGGCGACGGGCAGGGCCGGGCGGGGGCCGGCCGGCCGACAGGCTCAGGGGACGCGGGGGCGGATCCAGCGCAGCGCGGCCGCCTTGTTCACGGCGTCGAGCCGGGAGACGGCGCCGAGCTTGGCGTAGATGTTGGTGAGGTGGCGCTTGACGGTGCCCTCGGTGATGAACAGGCGGGCGCCGATCTGGGCGTTGCTGAGGGCCTGCCCGGCCAGTTCGAGGACCTGCCGCTCGCGGGGGCTGAGGACGGTCGGCGGCGGGCCGGAGTCGCCGGGGCGGCGCAGGGGCGGCGGTACCAGCTCGTCGCGGTAGGCGACCGCGCGCACCGCGTGCATGAGCTGCTGGCGGGTGATGCTCTTGGCCAGCAGCCCGTGGGCCCCCGCCTCGATGACCTGCGTGGCCAGCAGCGGGTCGTCGTGCATGGTCAGGATCAGTACCCGGACGGTCGGGCAGACGTCGTGCAGCCGCGCGATCGTCTCCTGGACCGGCGCGAACGGCATCTCGACGTCGAGCAGGACGGCGTCGGGCCGCGCCGCGGCGGCGAGCCGGACGGCGGTCTCGCTGTCGGCGGCCTGCGCCACCACCCGCACGTCGGCCTCGATGCCGAGCAGCTCGGCCAGGCCCTCCCGGAACAGCGTGTGGTCGTCGACCAGCATGAGCCGCAGCCAGTCGGTGCCGACGTGCACGCCGGGCGCCTCGGCGAGCGTGGCGCTCATCCGTCCCCCTCGCTGAGCGGTACCGCGACCGCTACCTCGGTGCCCCCGCCGGACCGGGGCCGGATGACCAGCGTGCCGCCGCAGGCGGCAGCCCGTTCGCGCATGGAGACGATGCCGATCCCGGACGCGGGGACCGCCGCCGGGTCGAACCCGGCGCCGTCGTCGCGCACCCGCGCCAGCACCTGCCCGTCGTCGGCGGTGATGGTCACGTCGACGACGGTGGGCCGGCCGTGCCGGTGGGCGTTGCGCAGCGCCTCGCGCAGGATCAGGAACAGCTCGCCGCGGACCGGGCGGGGCAGCGGCGGCTCGCTGTCGGGCAGGTGCAGCCGGGTGGGGGCAGAGAAGCCGGCGACGTCGAGGTACGCGCGCAGCTCGTCGCCCAGCGCGCCGGTGCCCGGGTCGCGGCGCAGGGCGGCCGTCACGCCGCGGAGCTGGTCGAGGGCCGCGCGCAGGTGGGCGGCCGCCGCTTCGAGCTTGGCCTCGGCACGCGCCGGGGACGAATGCCGGAGGGCGCCGAACAGTTCGAGGTCGTGCAGTACCACCGCGAGCGTCGGGGCGATGACGTCGTGCAGCTCGCGGGCGATCCGCCGACGTTCGTCCACCTGGCAGCGGTGGAGGCGGTCGAGGAGGACGGCGACCGTGGTTTCACTCATTGACTTCCGTTTCGCGGTTCTCGTGCGCGCCCGCTGACTATTCCGCCGCGGGCGGCACGTCGGCGCCCCGGCGCGCCGGGGCGCGGCCGGGCGACCACTGCAACCGTCGTGGTCGGGGAGAGGGTTGCCATCCGGTGGACGACGGAACCGGAGCGCGCTCCGACTGCCGCCGATTCAGCAGCCGGGTGGGGGGAGCCTCCCTTCGCGGGCGCCTGCCGAGGGATGTACGGCCGGCGGATGTCCGGCTGGCGGGCGATCATGCGACATCGCTACGTATCCCCCCGCATACTGTCCGCTTTGGATACGCAGCGGTACCTCCATCGAAAGATGTGTTTACCGTGTGAGCTAGATTACAAGCAGTTGTCGTGTTGAACAGGGAACTGTCAGAAATCCGACGGTTGACTGGCGTCAGCCCGCACACCATGGCACCCCTTACGACGCGCAGCGTCCACAACGCATCACTTGCAGTCACGAAGTCGGTGCCGCGACCTCCTGGTACACCGTCATTCCACCACGCACCGCGATCTCACGCGGACAGGGCGTGCGCCGCACCGCCGCGAGACCGCCCGTCGGACCAACGCCGCGGCGACGAAAACGGCACGCGGGCGACGTGAGAGGCGTCACGCAGATCACCCCCGCCCCGCGTCCCGCGCCCGGGCCGGCCGCCGCCGCCCGGACCCCCGCCCCGCCGCCGCCGGACCCCCGCGCCCGCCGCGATGTGCACGCGCCGACGCTAGTCGGCGGGCGAAGACCCACATCAGGGACAAACGTCGAAGTCACCCGGGACCAAGGTCTGGACCTGGGCGGCCGTTCGTGACAACCTTCCCCCCACGCAACGACATGCGTGAATGTGCGGCCCCGCCGCCCGCCGCGCACGCCCCTCCGCCGCTGGCGGGGGGCGCGATGAAAGGAGCACCTCCTCATGGCCGGTCTCCGGCGCCCGCCCCTCGCGCTGACCGCCGTCGGCGCCCTCACGGCCGTCCTCGTGCCCGCGGCCGTCCTCGCCGTACCGTCCGCCGCCGCCGCCGCGCCGTACCTCGCCGAGCGCGTCTTCGTCGAGACGCAGGTCGACAGCGACGGCAACGGCCGCAAGGACCGGGTCGCGATCGACATCAACCGGCCGGCGAGCGGCAAGGTCCCCGTCGTCCTGGAGCACACCCCGTACAAGGACGGCCTCAACGACGCCGCCAACCACAACGTCGACGTCGGCAAGCTGCCGCAGGAGACCTCCTTCGTGGACGGCGAGGTGCCGCTGCGCCCCAAGCCGATCCGCAAGAGCAACCTGCGCGGCCTCATGTTCGACGAGCTGCTCGCCGACGGGTACGCCACCATCGCCGGCCAGAGCATCGGCACCTCCGGCAGCGACGGCTGCCCGACCAGCGGCGACATGCAGGAGGCGATGGGCGCCGTCGCCATCGTCGACTGGCTCAACGGCCGCGCGAAGGGCTTCAACGCCAGCGGCGGCGAGGTCCGGGCCGACTGGTCCACGGGCAAGGTGGGCATGACCGGCGTCTCGTACAACGGCACCCTGCCGAACATGGCCGCCGCCACCGGTGTCGAGGGCCTGGAGGCCATCGTGCCGATCGCCGCGATCGCCGACTGGTACGACTACTACCGGGCCAACGGCCTGGTCGTGGCGCCGGGCGGCTACCAGGGCGAGGACGCCGACATCCTGGCCAAGGCCGTCGTGAAGAAGGGCGGCGGCTGCGCGGCGCAGATCAACAAGCTCACCCAGCAGCAGGGCCGCGAGCACGGCGACTACACCCAGTTCTGGAAGGACCGGGACTTCACCGACAAGGCGTCCAAGGTCCGGGCGGCGGTCCTGGTGGGCCACGGCATGGGCGACTGGAACGTCAAGGGCACCAACTACGCCAAGTGGTACCAGGCGCTGGCCAAGGCCGACAAGCCCCGCAAGATCGTGCTGCACCGGGGCGGCCACGGGGTCCCCAACCACCCGCAGTGGCGCACGATGGTGAGCCGCTGGTGGGACCGGTACCTCAAGGGGATCGACAACGGCATCGACCGGGAGCCCCGGGCCGACGTCGACGTCGACGGCACCTGGAAGAAGTTCGCCGACTGGCCGGACCCCGGGGCCAGGGAGGTCACCTACCAGCTCGGCGCGCGCGACGGCACGAGCCCGGGTTCGCTGACCGAGTCCGAGCCGACCGGCAGGCAGCCGCAGGCCTTCACCGACCTGGGCAGGTCCGCCAAGGTGGGCACCCTCATCGCCGACGGCACCAAGCCCAAGGACGGGCGGCTGGTCTACCTGAGCGAGCCGCTGAAGGCCAACAGCCGGTTCACCGGCACCGCGCGGGTCACGCTCAACGTCGCGGTGGAGAACAAGACGGCGGCGAACCTCACCGCGGTCCTGGTCTCCTACGACAGCAGCGGCGCCGGTACGCACATCAGCCGGGGCTGGGCCGACCCGCAGAACGCGGCCAGCCTGGAGAAGGGCACGCCGCTGACGCCGGGCAAGGCCGTCACGGTGACCTTCAACCTGGAGCCGCAGGACCGGGCCATCGCCGCCGGCCGGCGGATCGGCCTGGTGATCATGTCCACGGACAGCGAGTACACGCTGCGCCCGCCGGGCGGCACCAAGCTGCGCGTCGACCCGGGCGGCTCGCTGACCGTCCGCCTCGCGAACAACTGACCCGCCCGCGAGACCGACCGATCCGCCCTTTCAACAGCACGTGAGTGTGGCCCGCGGCGTCGCCCGCGGGCCACACTCGCGTCCGGGGTACCGCGACCCGGCGCGGCGCGCACGGCGCCCCCGGGGATATTCGGCTGCCCGCGGCGGCGGGCCCGGCCGACAATCGACGGATGGAACTGGCCACCGCGCGGCTGCGGCTGCGGCGCCTCACCGACGGCGACGTCGAGGACCTCCGACTGCTCGACGGCGACCCCGAGGTGCGCCGGTTCCTCGGCGGCGCGCCGCCGACCCGCGCACAGGTCGCCGAGGCGACCCTGCCGCGGATGCGGGCGTACGACGGGACCGGGTTCGGCTACTGGGCGGCCGAGGCGGCGGGCCGGTTCGCCGGCTGGTTCGCGCTGCGGCCAGAGCCGGCCCGGCCGGGCGAGCTGGAGCTGGGGTACCGGCTCGCGCGGGCCGCGTGGGGCCGGGGGTACGCGACCGAGGGCGGCCGGGCGCTCCTGGCGCACGCCTTCGCCGACCCGGCCACCTCGGCCGTCTACGCCGAGACGATGGCGGTCAACGCCCGCTCCCGCGCCGTCCTGGCCCGGCTCGGCTTCCGGCACACCCGCACCTTCCACCCCCACTTCGACGCCCCGCTGCCCGGCAGCGAGCACGGCGAGGTCGAGTACGTCCTGACCCGCTCCCGCTGGGCCGCGCTCCCCGCCGACCGCCCCTGATCCAAGGGGCGGGGCCGGTCAGCGGGTCGTGAAGTGCCAGGGTTCGGCGAGGTCGTGGAAGGTCTCGGTCGGGACCAGCTCGACGTACCGGCTCATCTGCGCCGCCACCTCCGGCGGCGGCGGGATCCGCTCGCCGCGGCGGGCCGCGGCCTCCGAGGTGAAGTACACCGCCCGGTGGACCGTGCCGTCCCCGGCGATCGCCACCAACCCGCCGATCAGGTCCGGCCGCAGCCGGGCCAGGTGGTCGACGGTGTGCTCGCTGAGTTCGCGCAGCCGCTCGGGCGCCGTGGTGTGGCCCTGGACGACCTGGACGAAGCCGGCGCGCTCGCTCGGCCCGCCGAGGAACGTCATCGGCCGGTCGCAGTCGTGGAAGGCGGGCTCGGCCTCGAACGCCTTGGCCGTCTCCATCCACCACTGGTGCTGCTCGGGGCGGTCGCTGTTGCGCCGGGCCGCCTCGGCGGAGGCGAACCGGGCGAGGCAGAGGAAGGTCCGGTCGGCGGTCAGGCCGGCGGTGCTGCCGAGCCAGCCGGTCGCCCCCGGGGCGAGGTCGGTGGTCCACCGCCGCATCGAGTGCCGCAGGTCCTCGGCGTCCGCCACCCGTCCGATGATCACCTGTACGAACATGGCACCTCCCGCTCGCCCAGCCCGACGCCGGCCCGCCGCGGCCTCCCCGCCCGCGACGCTACGCCGGGGCGCCGGCCGCGCGCGGCGCTTTGCGCAACGCCGGGCAGGGGTTTGCGCCCGCGGGCGCCCGCCGCGCCGAACGGGCGTTTGCCCAGGTCAGCCGATTGATCCACAGCGATGTCCCGGCGGCCGCGGCCATCGCGCCGGACGCACGAAAAGATCGCCGTCCGGCTATATCGGAGATCGTCCGCCGCCGATTAGCGTCAAGCGCATCGCAGTACGTGAATACGTCTCGCGCCATTTCCGACGCGCGGGGCACCGAGGAGGTGCGGTGGAGCCGGTCGCCCGGGTACGTGCCCAGACGCCCGAGACAGGGTCGCCGACCCGGATCGCGCTGCGGCGGCTGCGCCGCGACCCGACGGCGCTGCTGTGCGCCGGTACCGTGCTGTTCTTCGTCCTCGTCGCGGTCTTCGCCCCCCTGCTCGCCGCCCTGGCCGGACAGGACCCGCTGACGCACCACTTCGAGCTGATCGACGACGGGACCAGCCTGCCGCTGGTCGGGATGACCCCCGAGCACTGGTTCGGCGTGGAGCCCCGGCTCGGCCGGGACCTGTTCGCGCGGTGGGCGTTCGGGGCGCGGCCCTCGCTGTTGGTGGCCGCCGTCGCCACCACGGTGAGCACCCTGGTCGGCGTCACCGTGGGCCTGGTCGCGGGCTTCGTCGGCGGCCGGGTCGACCGGGTGCTCTCCTGGCTGGTCGACCTCGTGCTCAGCCTGCCGTACCTGCTGTTCGCCATCGCCACCCCGGCGACCCTGATGGCGGTGGTCGGGCTGACGCCCGACGACGCGGAGCCCTCGGTGGTCTCCGAGATCCGGTTCTACTCACTGATCATCGTGCTCTCGACCTTCGGCTGGGCGGGCCTGGCCCGGCTCATCCGCGGCGAGGTGCTCTCGCTGCGCGAACGCGAGTTCATCGCCGCCGCGCGGGTCCTCGGCGTACCGACGCGCCGGGTGCTCACCCGGGAGCTGCTGCCCAACCTGGTCGCGCCGATCGTCGTGTCGGTCTCCATGGCGCTGCCCGGCTACGTCGTCGCCGAGGCGGGGCTCACCTTCCTCGGCGTCGGACTCACCGAGCCCACCCCCTCGTGGGGCGTGACGATCGCGTCCGCCGTCAGCGCGTACGAGTCCGTGCCGCACTACCTGTGGATCCCGGTGCTCAGCGTGACCGCGCTGGTGCTGGCGCTGAGCCTGCTGGGCGACGCGGTCCGCGACGCCTTCGACCCGAAGACCCGCCGGTGATCCGCCCACCCCGAAACGGAGCTGTCGTGAAGCGTTGGAAACGCACCGTCGCCGTCGTGGCCGCCGCCGCCCTCGGCACCGCCGGCTGCGGTGTCCGCACGCCCCCGTCGGCGACCCCGCAGGCGTCGGCGCCCTCGGACATCGACATCCAGACCAACAGCATCGACCCCGACGCCACCGGGCCGGCGCGGGAGGTGCCCGGCGCCCGCCAGGGCGGCGTGCTGACCGTGTACGGCCAGAACCCGCCGGACACCTTCGACCCGACCGACATCTACTTCGTGGACAGCAACGAGATCGGCAAGCTGCTGTTCCGCACGCCGACCCAGTTCGACGTGCGCGCCGGCAAGCCGGTGCTCGTACCGGACCTCACCGACGTCGGCAAGGTCTCCGACGACAAGCTGACCTGGACATTCACGTTCAAGGGCGGCAGGTACGAGGACGGCAACGACATCCGGGTCGAGGACCTGGCGTACGCGATCAAGCGCTCGTTCGCCCACGACATCTACCGCAACGGCCCCACCTACCAGCTCACCTACTTCAAGGACGGCAAGAAGTACAAGGGCCCGTACCGCGACGGCGAGGACTACGCGGGGGTCCAGACCCGCGGCGACAAGCTGATCATCAAGCTCGACAAGCCGTTCGCCGACCTGCCGTTCTACCTGTCCTTCCCGATGTTCACGCCCATCCCGAAGGCCAGCGACAGCAAGCAGGAGTACAAGAACCGGCCGCTGGCGACCGGGCCGTACCGGTTCGAGAGCTTCACCCCCGGCTCGGAGCTGAACCTGACCCGCAACCCGAACTGGGCGCCGGAGACCGACCCGGTGCGGCACCAGTACGTGGACGGCTGGCGGTTCCGCTGGGGCGCGGACCCGGTGAAGACGCAGAAGCAGGTGCTGGCCAGCAACGGCGAGGACGCCAACGCCGTCGACTACGCCAACGTGGACGCCTCCGTGCTGGCCGAGGCGACCGGCGCGCGGTCGGCGCAGTTGGTCAAGGGCGACAGCCCGTGCAGCATCGGCGTGCAGATCGACAGCCGCAAGGTGCCGCTGGCGGTGCGCCGGGCGATCGCCAAGGCGTACCCGTACGACCAGGTGCGCAAGGCCTCCGGCCTGACCGACGTCTCCGCGGAGCGGTCCTCGACCATCCTGCCGCCCAGCGTCCCCGGCTTCGCGCGGTACACCCCGGTCGAGGACCTCGACGGCACCGGCACCGGCGACCCCGAGGGCGCCCGCGCGCTGCTGAGGGAGGCGGACGCCGAGGGCTTCGCGCTGAGCTGGTACTACGACAACCAGCAGCCGCTGACCCAGCAGGTCAGCCAGGTCCGGGCCGACGCGCTGGAGCAGGCCGGCTTCACGGTCAAGCCGATCGGCGTCTCCTCGGCCGAGCTGCGGGCCAAGAAGTCCGACTACGACGCCCCGGTGAACATGGGCCAGTCCCCCGGCGGCTGGTGCTCGGACTGGCCGACCGGCGGGAGCTGGTTCCCGGTGCTGTTCCGCACGCAGAGCATCGGGGAGGGGCAGAGCTGGGGAATGTTGGGCGAGAAGAAGCTCGACAAGAAGATCAACAAGCTCGCCAAGCTGCCGGCCGAGGAGTCCGAGGAGAAGTGGGCGGCGCTCGACGAGGAGATCATGAAGAAGTACGTCTTCCTGCCCCACTACTACGACAAGACCGCGATCGTCGCGGGCAGCAACGTCGGCGGCTGCGAGGCCGACCCGACGATGGGGATGCCGTTCCTGCCGACCATGTTCCTGAAGAAGTAGCGCGTGCGCAGGTACGTACTGAGGCGGGTGGCCAGCGCCGTCGCGGTGGTGGTGGCGACCCTGCTGATCAGCTTCGTGCTGTTCTTCGTGGCGCCCAGGGACCCGGTGGGGGCCGTCTGCGGCGCGAAGTGCCCGCCGGAGCGCGCCGCGGAGATCGCCGCGAGCCTGCACCTGGACGACCCGGTGCCGAGCCAGTTCGGGCAGTACGCGTGGGGCATCGTGGCCGGGCGGACGATCACCAGCGGGGGGACCACGGTGGAGTGCGCGGTCCCCTGCCTGGGCTACTCGTACAAGCTCGGCCAGCCGGTGACCGCCCTGATCGCCGACGCCGCCCCGGTGACGTTCTCGATCGTGCTGGGCGCGGCGCTGGTGTACCTGGTCGTCGGCGTCGCCAACGGCGTCGTCGCCGCGCGGCGACGGGGCAGCGCGCTGGACCGGCTCACCGTCGGCGGGACGCTGGTGCTCAGCTCGGTCCCGTACTTCGTGGTGGCGCTCGTCTTCGCGCTGTACGTGGCCGGGCGGGTCCTGCCGCCCTCGCAGTACACCTCGCCGCTGGCCTCCCCGCTGGGCTGGGCCAGCGGCCTGCTGGCGGCGTGGATCACGCTGGGGCTGGTCAACGCCGCGGCCTACACCCGGTACTCGCGCGCCTCGATGATCGAGGCGCTGGGCGAGGACTTCGTCCGCACCGCGCGCGGCAAGGGGATCAGCGAGCGCCGGGTGGTGTACCGGCACGCCCTGCGCGCGGCGCTCGGCCCGGTCACGACGATCTTCGGCATCGACCTGGCGGCCCAGCTCACCGGCGCGATCTTCACGGAGCGGATCTTCGGCCTGCCGGGGCTGGGGACGCTGACGCTGAACGCGTTCGCGCAGAACGACATGCCGGTGATCATGGGCAGCGTGCTGGTCGGCGCCGTGCTGCTGGTGACGCTGAACCTGGCGGTCGACCTGATGTACACCGTCCTCGACCCGCGCGTCCGGCTGGGGTGAGCATGTCCTACGAGACCTCGGCCCACGACGAGCCGTACCTGGTGGTACGCGACCTGAGGGTCAGCTTCCCGACGGCGGCCGGGCCGGTGGAGGCCGTCCGCGGGCTGTCCTACTCGGTGCCGCTGGGGCGGACGCTGGCGATCGTCGGCGAGTCCGGCTCGGGCAAGAGCGTGTCGAGCCTGGCCGTGATGGGCCTGCACGACCCGCGGCGCACCCGGGTCGGCGGCTCGGTCACCCTGGGCGGCCAGGAGATCGTCGGCGCCCCGGAGTCGGCGCTGCGCAGGGTGCGCGGCGCGCGGGCCGCGATGATCTTCCAGGACCCGCTGTCGGCGCTGCACCCGTACTTCACGGTCGGCGACCAGATCGCCGAGGCGTACCGGGCGCACCACCGGGTCGGGCGCGGGCCGGCCCGGGCGCGGGCGGCGGAGCTGCTCGACCGGGTCGGCATCCCCCGCCCGCGGGCGCGGCTGGACGAGTACCCGCACCAGTTCTCCGGCGGGATGCGCCAGCGCGTCATGATCGCGATGGCGCTGGCCAACGACCCGAAACTGCTCATCGCCGACGAGCCGACGACCGCGCTGGACGTCACCGTGCAGGCCCAGATCCTGGACCTGATCGGGGACCTCCAGCAGGAGTTCGGCTCCGCGGTCGTCTTCATCACCCACGACCTGGGCGTGGTGTCCGAGGTCGCCGACGACGTGCTGGTGATGTACGCGGGCCGGGCCGTGGAGTACGGCACCGCCGACCAGGTCCTCGCCCGACCCCTGCACCCGTACGCCTGGGGCCTGCTGGAGTCGATCCCGGCCCTGACCGGCGACCCGGTCCCCCTGCGCCCGATCCCCGGGCTCCCGCCGCGCCTCACCGACCTGCCCGGCGGCTGCGCCTTCCACCCGCGCTGCGGCCAGCGCGAGCGGGTGCTCCACGGGCGCTGCGCGAGCGAGGCGCCCGACCTGGCCCCGCGCAGCAGCGAGCAGGGGCGGCTGTCCCGCTGCCACCTGTCCCACCCCGAACTGATCTTCGTGCAGGAGATCCTGCCGCGGCTGCCCTGAGGAGTTGGCATGACCCTGTCCGCCACGAGCCACCGCGCCCGCCCGCAGGTGCCCGCGGTCCCGGGTGAGCCGCTGCTCGCGCTCCGCGACGTGCGGATGCACTTCCCCGCGGCCGGCGGGACCCGCGCCGCGCCGCGCACGGTCAAGGCCGTCGACGGCGTGTCGCTGACCCTGCACGCGGGCCAGACGCTCGGGCTGGTCGGCGAGTCCGGCTGCGGCAAGTCCACCACCGCCCGGCTGATCGCGCGGCTGCTGGAGCCGACCGGCGGGCAGATCCTCTACCGGGGCGTGGACATCGCGCACCTGAGCACGCGGAAGCTGCGGCCGTACCGGCGGGAGATCCAGCTCATCTTCCAGGACCCGGTCTCGTCACTGAACCCCCGGCACACCGTCGGCACGATCATCGGTACCGCGCTGCGCACCCACCGGATCGTCCCGCCGCACCGGGAGGTCGCCCGGGTGCAGGAACTGCTGGAGATCGTCGGCCTCGACCCGGACCACCACGGGCGGTACCCGCACGAGTTCTCCGGCGGGCAGCGGCAGCGGATCGGGATCGCCCGGGCGCTCGCCGTCCGGCCGAAGGTGATCGTCGCCGACGAGCCGGTGTCCGCACTGGACGTCTCCATCCAGGCGCAGGTGATGAACCTGCTGGAGAAGCTGCGCCGGGAGTTCGGCATCGCGTTCGTCTTCATCGCCCACGACCTGGGCGTGGTACGGCAGTTCTGCGACCGGGTGGCGGTCATGTACCTCGGCAAGGTAGTGGAGAGCGGGAGCCGCGACGCGCTGTACGGCACGCCGATGCACCCGTACGCCCAGGCGCTGCTGTCGGCGGCGCCGAACCTGGCGACCACGCGCGGCGCGCCGCCGCGCGCCCGGATCCGGCTGGTCGGGGACGTGCCCAGCCCCGTCGACCCGCCCACCGGCTGCCGCTTCCGCACCCGCTGCTGGCGGGCCGAGGACCGGTGCGCCACCACCGAGCCGACCCTGACGCCGACCGCCGCCGGCCTGAACACCGCCTGCCACTTCCCCGAGCGCCTCGACCCGAGCTGGCTGGAGGTCGCCTGATCCGCGGGGCGCCCGTCGGCCGGAGACCGACGGCGGGGGCCGCCCGCTAGGCTGCCCGCGTGGACGGGGCGACGATCAGGCCGGATCTCGGGTACGCCGTCGTCCTCGCCGCGCTGGCGGTCGCCACCGCCGTCCTCGCGCGCGCGACCCGGCTCGGCGTGGGCCGGCAGATCCTCACCGCCAGCGCCCGCGCGGTGGCCCAGCTCGCCGTCGTGTCGGTGGTCATCGTCGCGGTGCTGCGGTCGGCGGGGTACACCGCCCTGTTCGTCGCCGCCATGCTGGCCATCGCCGCGGCCACCTCCGCCCGGCGGGTCGGCGAGGGCCGGCCGGCCTGGTGGGTGGCCGTGCCGCTGGCTGTGGGCACGGCCCCGGTCCTGGGCGTGCTGCTGGCCACCGGCGTGGTTCCGCGGGCGCCGGTCGCGGTGGTACCCGTGGCCGGGATCCTCATCGGCGGCGCGATGACGTCGACCTCGCTGGCCGGGCGGCGGGCGCTGGACGCGCTGGAGGACCGGTTCGGCGAGTACGAGGCGGCCCTGGCGCTGGGCCTGACCTCCCGGCACGCGGCGCTGGAGGTGTGCCGGGCGCGGGCGGCCGAGGCGCTGCTTCCCGGGCTGGACCAGACCCGCACGGTGGGCCTGGTGACGCTGCCGGGGGCGTTCGTGGGGGTCCTGCTCGGCGGCGCCTCGCCGGTGGAGGCCGGCGCCGCGCAGCTCCTGGTGCTCGTCGGCCTGCTCGCCGTGCAGACCGTCGCGGTCGCCGCGACCGTGGAGCTGGTGGCCCGCCGCCGCATCCCCTGGCGCCGCGGCTGACCGCGCCGGGTCAGCGGGGCAGGTGCGCGGCGCCCGCCGCGGACACGGCGGACACCGGTGCCGGCGTCGGCAGGGTCAGCCAGGCCGTGTCGGCCGACGGCGGACGGGGGGCGCCGAACAGGTACCCCTGGGCGAGGTCGCAGTCCAGCGCCCGGAGCCGGTCCCGCTGGGCTTCCGTCTCCACGCCCTCGGCCACGACCCGGCGGCCCAGGGCGTGCGCCATCGCCACGACGGTGCGGACGATCGCCTCGTCGCCGTCCTCCTCGTCCATGCCCTGGACGAACGACCGGTCGATCTTCACGATCTCGGCGGGCAGCATCCGCAGGTAGCTCAGCGACGAGTAGCCGGTGCCGAAGTCGTCGATGCAGATCGTGATGCCCAGCCCGTGCAGGACGCGCATCGTCGCCAGGGCGCTGTCCAGGTCCTCCATCGCGCCGGACTCGGTGATCTCCAGCCAGAGCGCGGACGCGGGCAGCCCGGTGTCGGCCAGGACCCGCCGCACGGTGTCGAGCAGGCGGTCCCCGCGGAGCTGGCGCACGGCGACGTTGACGGAGACGTGCAGTTCCGGGGCGTCCGCCGGGCGGGCCTGCCGCCACTGCTGGAGCTGCGCGGCGGCCTCGTGCAGGATCCAGTCGCCGATCGGCACGATCAGGCCGGTGTCCTCGGCGATCGGGATGAAGTCGACCGGCGACACCCGGCCGTGCACCGGGTGCTCCCAGCGCAGCAGCGCCTCGAACCCGGTCAGCCCGCCGCGCTGGAGATCCACGATGGGCTGGTAGTGCAGGGACAGTTCGCCGCGCGCGAGCGCCCCGCGCAGCGCCTGCTCCAGGTCGACGCGGTGCCGGGTGGAGGCGCGCAGCTTCTGGTCGAACAGGGCGAACGAGTTCCGGCCGGCGTCCTTGGCCTGGTACATGGCGATGTCGGCGTCGCGCAGCAGCGCCAGCGCCTCGGTCCCGCCCGCGGCCCGCACGACGCCGATCGAGGGCGTGACCACGACGTCGCCGACCGACAGCGGGAACGGCCGGGCGAACTCGGCGACGATCCGGGCCGCCAGCGACTCGGCCAGCTTGGCCGGGGCGTGCGAGGCGAGCGCCAGGACGAACTCGTCGCCGCCGATCCGGCACACCAGGTCCTCGGCGCGGACCATGCCGCTGAGCCGGCCGGCCACCGCCACGAGCAGTTCGTCGCCGACCTGGTGGCCCCAGTTGTCGTTGACCATCTTGAACCGGTCCAGGTCCAGGAACAGCAGGCTGATCTCGGCGCCGTCGGCGGCGGCGCGCGCGCTCCAGCGCGTCAGCGTCTCGGTGAGCAGTTCCCGGTTGGGCAGGTCGGTCAGGGGGTCGTGGGTGGCGCGGCGGCGCTCGGCCAGCTCCGCCTCGTGGGCGGCCTGCTGGGCCACGATCCGGGCGTCGTGGGCGCGCACGATGCGGACCAGGATCGCCACGGTCAGGATCACGGTCAGGCCGATGCGGACCAGCGAGTCCGCGCCGTTGACCGGCGGCACCCAGCTCGCGGCGACGGTCGGCACCAGCAGGACCGCGGCGATGCCGACGACGCGGCCGATGCCGAGCCGGCGCAGGACGGCCGGGTGCGGGATGGTCAGCCGGACCATGCTCGGGTGCAGCGCGGCGGCGCCGATCGCGGCGAAGCCGGCCAGGAACACGACCTCGATCTGGAGGTCGGTGACGGCCTCGGGCATCCGGCCGATCTGGCGCAGCGCGAACGCCAGGTCGCCGAACAGCATCGAGACCGCCGCGAACGTGACGAACCACAGCACCGGTTCGCGCCGGCCGTCGGCGAACAGGAGCTGCGCGGCCATGGCGAGCAGCACGACGTCGAGGATCGGGAACGCCGCGCCGAGCACGTACAGGACCGCGCCGTCGCCGGCCTGGGCCAGGATCGGGACGATCAGCAGCGACCAGGTGGCCAGGGTGGCGCCGATGCCGATGAGGACGGCGTCGGCGCGGGCCGGGTCGTTCTCGGCCGCCCGGCGGCGGGCGAGCAGGCGGCCGAAGCCGGCGAGCAGCAGCAGGTACCCCGGGACGACCGCGAGGTCGGGGGCGAACGCGGCGAGGGTGAGCTGGTGGCCGGGCGGGTTCGCCTGGCGCAGGACGGAGCCGACGACGAAGGCGCTCATCGCGCCGACGACGTACCACCAGGGGCGGGCGTCGGCGGGGCTGAGCCGGTACCGGCGCAGCCCGAGGACCACGGCGGCGATCGCGCCGGCCGAGATCACGACGAAGACGGCGAGCTGGACGGCGGGCAGCCCGGTGCAGTACGCGAGCAGGGCCAGGCCGGTCCCGCCGGCGAAGGCCCAGGACGCGCGCGCGGCAGCGGCGGACGCACCCTGCGACGACCCCATGCCGACACCTCCTCTGTGCCAGTACGCCACCTCAGCGCTCCCGACTTACTCCTTATCGGAAGATTTGCCCTGAGTTGAAGTGCTCCGGCAGGCCGGTCGGGTGCGTCGGGCGCCGTCGGCGGGACGGGCACCCGACGCGTCCGGGGGGAGGCGGTCGGTAAGCGGGACGGATCAGACAGGGGCTACCACGTAGTAACTCTGGGTGTCGACCTGGGTCAGCGCCCCGCCGAACTGCCGGGCCATCGCGGCCACGCCCTCGGGGAGCCGGCGTGCGGCGTTGAAGCCGCAGACGTCCATCGCCAGGATGCCGTCGGCGCGCTTGGCCTGGGCGCCGATGCGGATGTTGAAGCGCTGGTACAGGCCGGAGTTCTGGTACTCGGGCCGGATCAGGGTGTAGCCCAGATAGAAGATCGCCTTCCGGGCCGCGTACTGCGGGTAGCGGGCGGCGTAGAACTCCGGGCTGATCCAGGCCACGGCGTCCAGGTCGGTGGTGACGGTGGTCAGCGCGACCGGCTCGCCGTCGGACCAGGCGACGTGCTTGATGATGCGCGGGTCGGCCATCTCCTCGGCGAACTCCTCCGCCGAGAGCATGTGCCGCGCCGCCGCTGCGCGCAGCAGGGGCCCGAAGGCCGCCCGGTACAGGGCGTAGAAGTCGGCCACGCGCGCGGCCGGGAGCACCTGCTCGACGGTGATCGTGAGGCTCATCGGTCGCCTGCCCACGCCGCGGCCTCGTAGGGCGCGATGACCAGGACGCACAGCGGCCCGTCGTCGCAGACCGCGCCCCGCATGGTCAGCTCCGGCTCCGCGAACTCGTCCTCGCGGCCCCGGACCAGGTCGGCGAGGCTGGTCAGGATCGCCTTGCGGACGAACCGCTCGCTGGTGCCCTCGTGCTCGACGAACAGGCCGCCCTTGCCGTCGCGGCGCTGGACCCAGCCGATCCCCGCCCAGGCCTCCTCGCCCGGCTCGGTGGCCCACTGGGCGGCGTAGACGCAGTACATCTTGTCGCCCCACTGGCCGACCGGGACGGCGGCGGCGCCGCTGGCGTCCACCCGGGTCTGCGGCGGGACGACGCTGGAGAGCCGGATCAGGTTGTAGTGGCCGAGGTTGACCTGGACCAGGGCGTCGTGGAAGGCGGAGAGGGTGGTGCCGCCGGCACCGGTGGCGGCGACGACGGGGATGGTGGCGTAGACGGCTGAGCTCGACATGCGGAACTCCGTTCGCATCAGGGCACGCTCGTCGACCGCACGCGCGGGGCGCGGCGGGACGGGGCGGTGAGGGCCGGTGGACCGTGCGGTGGTGGCGTACGCGTGCTGCCGGTGGTGCCGGGGCCGGGGCGTGGGGACCCGGGGCGGTACGGCGCCGTGGCCTACGAGGCCAGGGCGCGCCGGTCGTTCGCTTTTCGCGACGGACGGACCCCCGCGGTCGGGGTCGGCCTTGCGGACGCACGCGGGCGGATGCCGGGGTCGTGACTGCGGAATCCGGGCACCGTGTCCGTCCCTTCACTCGGTCGTCGTGGTCGGCCTGCGCGCGGCGCGCGGAGGACCCCCCGTTGCGCGCCGGCACGCTGTGTCGTTGCTGCTAATAATATTCGCTTATCGGGCAACTGTGCGTAATCGGACTTAGGTCCGGGCTGTAGGCCACCAGTCGGCGCCAGCCACTCTCCGTGGTGGCGACGGTGAAACAGACTTATCCTTTCAAAGGTGACGCCGCCCACGCTAGAGTCAGCAGACAATTACCCACCGCAGTTTGTGGACGCACCTCCGTGCGCGGGGTCACGGTGTCGGCCACCACGTTCGGTGGCGCGGAGGCGGGCCAGCCCTTGATCATGGGAGAACACCCGGCGAACGGTGCGCCGCACCGCGAGGAGTACCCCCATGTCTGTCGCCCCGAGCAACGCCCACGCCCGCGCGAGTCAGGGCGGAGCCACCGAGATCGGCAAGTCCCCCTCGGAGTCCCGGCTGACGCTGGGCCAGATCATGGACGACCACGACACCAACCTGCTGGGCACCGTGCACGGCGGCGAGATCCTCAAGCTGGTCGACAGCGTCGCCGGGGTCGTCGCCGCGCGGCACAGCGAGGGGCCGGCGGTCACCGCGTTCATGGACGAGGTGGCGTTCCTGGCCCCGGTCCGGGTCGGCGATGTCCTGCACGTCGACGCGGTGTGCACCTGGGCGGGCCGCACCTCGATGGAGGTGTCGGTGACCGCGCGGGCCGACCGGTGGGACAGCAGCGGCCCGCAGACGACGGTGGCCACCGCGCACCTGGTGATGGTCGCGGTCGACGACGCCCGGCGGCCGCGCCCGGTCCCGCCGCTGGTGCCGCAGACCGAGGAGGAGCAGCGGCACTACCAGCAGGCCGAGATCCGCCGCCGGCACCGGCTCACGCTGCGCGAGGACCTGCGCGGCACCCAGTCGGCCGCCTGACCGGTACCCGCCCGGGCCGGTCGGCCGGGCGGCAGTGCCCAGAGGCTTCCTTTTCATCGATGTCCGTGCATATTCTGGGGCATGGCACCCCACCCCAGTGCGCACCCGGCCCGCCGCCGGGGCAACTACATCCCCCGCTCCGGCCTCGCGGGCGGACTCGCGGCGGCGCTGCTGGCCAGCGGCATCGCCGTGGCAGTCGGCCCCGCCGCCGCCTCCGCCCCGCCCCCCGCGGCGCAGATCGCCCCGCCGCCCCCGGTCAGCGGCCCGTTCGTCGAGGGCAACCGGACCGTCCGCAAGTACGACTACAGCAAGGCGATCCGCGAGTCGGTCCGCGTCGACACGAAGATCGACTCTGACGGCAACGGCAAGAACGACGTCATCGCCGTGGACATCGTCCGGCCGGCCGAGGCGGTCCGGGACAACGTGCGGATCCCGGTGATCATCGACCCGTCGCCGTACTACTCCTGCTGCGGGCGCGGCGCGGACAGCGAGAAGAAGCAGTACGGCAGCAACGGCGTGCACAACCACATGCCGCAGTTCTACGACAACTACTTCGTCGAGTACGGGTACGCCGTGGCCGCCCTGGACCTCATCGGCACGTCCCGCTCCACCGGCTGCGGCGACGTCGGGGGCCGGGACGACATCGCGTCGGCGACGCTGGTGGTCGACTGGCTCAACGGCCGCAACACCGCCACCCACGTCGGCGGCGGGGCCGCCAAGGCCGACTGGTCCACCGGCTCGGTCGGGATGCTCGGCAAGTCCTACGACGGCACCGTGCCCAACGGCGCCGCCACCACCGGCGTCGAGGGCCTGAAGACGGTCGTGCCGATCGTGGGCATCTCCTCCTGGTACAACTACACCCGGTACGCCGGCATGGTGACGAAGAAGAACTACCTGTCGTACCTGGGCACCTACGTCGGCAACAACAACGGCGTCTGCACCAGCCGGTTCAACAAGCTGGACCAGCAGGCCGAGGACGGCACCGGCAACTACAACGCGCTCTGGGCCGCCCGCGACCACGTCAAGGACGCGGCGAAGGTCCGGTCCGCCGTGTTCGTGGTGCACGGCCAGGAGGACATGAACGTCGTCCCGGTCAACTTCAGCGCGTGGTGGCAGGCGCTGGAGCAGCACCACGTGCCGCGCAAGATCTGGCTGGCCCGGTCCGACCACGCCGACCCGTTCGACTACCGGCGCAAGGAGTGGGTCCGGCAGCTCCACGAGTGGTTCGACCACTGGCTGATGGGCCTGGACAACGGCGTGATGAAGAAGCCGCTGTCCGACGTGGAGTTCGAGAACGAGACCTGGCAGCAGGACGCCTCCTGGCCGCTGGCCAGGAACGTCCCGGTCGGGCTGGCCCGCGGCGGCCTCGACGGCGCCGGTACCGGCAGCGGCACGGTCACCATCCGGGACCAGGCGGTGAGCGACGAGGACCAGGTGTCGGGCAAGCCGACCGGCGAGCAGGCGTACCGCAAGGTGTTCCTCTCGGCGCCGGTCGCCAGGGACGTGCGGATCAGCGGCCACCCCTCGGTGACCCTCACCATCAGATCGGACAAGCCGCAGACGCCGCTGGTCGCCCGGCTCGTCGACTACGGCAACCGCAAGGTGTTCGCCGGGATGGGCAAGGGCAGCGGCGAGGAGTGCTTCGGCGGCCGGATCGCCACCGACGACGGCTGCTACACGCCCCGGCCGGCCACCACCCGCAACGCCGGCTACGCCGTGTTCGGCCGCGGCTGGCTCAGTGCCGAGCACCGGCTGTCGCTGAACAGCCGGACCCCGCTGAAGACCGGCGAGTGGACCGAGGTCACCATCCCGATCATGGGTACCGACCAGCTCGTCCGCGCCGGGCACCAGCTCGGGCTGTCGCTGCTGCTCTCCGACCAGCTCAAGATGGACGGCCGCAGCCGCGGGGCCACGGTCGACATCGACCTGGCCCGGTCGCGGCTGAACCTGCCGACCGGCCAGGCGGCCGACATCCGGCCGGCGTCCGCGGTGACCGTACCGGTGACGTACGGCCCGCCGCCGGTGCTGCCCCCGACCCGGCTGCTCGCGCCGTGACGGCCGCGCGGTTCCGGTAGGCACGCGCAGGGGGGCGGGCGCGATTCGCGCCCGCCCCCCTGCGCCGCCGGGTCCCGGGACTCCGGGACGTGCCGCACCACCCGGCGGCCGGCTAGGGCGCGGGTGCCTCCGCGAGCCGCAGCACGTCGTCCAGCAGGGCCGCCGCGGTGACCTCCGCCCCCGCCCCCGGACCCTGGATCACCAGCGGCCGGTCCGGGTACCGGTCGCTGAGGATCGTCACCCGGTTGTCGCAGCCACCGCCCCCGGCCAGCGGGTCGGCCACCGCCAGCGCCTCCAGCCCGACGGTCGCGGTGCCGTCCGCGGCGAGCCGGGCCACGTACCGCAGCCGCCGGCCCGCCTGCGCCGCGGTGGCGTACCGGGCGGCCATCGGCGCGTCCAGCCCGTCCAGCGCGGCGTCGACCTCCGCCAGGCCCGCCCGGGCCAGCGCGGGCGGCAGCAGGGACTCCACCCGCACCGCCGAGGAGGGCAGCGGCGTCCCCGAGCGCCGGGCGAGGATGAGCAGCTTGCGCAGCACGTCCACCCCGGACAGGTCGACCCGCGGGTCCGGCTCGGCGTAACCGAGCTTGCGCGCCTGCCGGACCAGATCCGCGAACGACCCCTCGCCGTCGTACGCGTCCAGCAGCCAGGCCAGCGAACCGGACAGCACGCCGGCGAGGGCGTGGATCCGGTCCCCGCCGGCCCGCAGCCGGGCCAGTGCCCGCAGCAGCGGCAGCCCGGCGCCGACCGTGGCGGCGTCGCCGTACCGGTCGGCGTGCGCGTCGATCGCCCGGTACCGGGCCAGTTCGCCGCCGATGCCGGCCTTGTTCGCGGTGGCCACGGCCAGCCCCGAGCGCAGCCAGCGGGCGTGCCAGGACGCGACGTCCTCGCTCGCCGTGGCGTCCACGACGACGCCGGTCGCGCCGAGCGCCGAGGCCACGCTGTCCAGCCGCTGGACCCGGCCGTCGGGCAGGAGCTGGGCCACCACCCGCGGGTCGAGCCCGTCGGTGGCGGCGACGCGCCGCCGGGAGTTGGCCACCTGGACGAGCCGCAGGTGCGTACCGATCCCCTTGTGCCGCAGCCGGGCCAGCCGGTCGAGGAACGCGCTGCCCACGACGCCGGTACCCAGCAGGACCACGTGCGTGACCCGGGTGCGCACCGCGGGCGGGGCGGCGACCGTGCTCATCGGGCCGCGCCGGCCAGCGCCGGGGCGGCCGCGACATCCGGGAGCCCCGCCGCGCCGGCCCGGTCCAGCGCCGCGGCCAGGTCGGCGACGAGGTCGGCGGCGTCCTCGATGCCCACCGACAGCCGCAGCAGGCCGTCGCCGATCCCGGCGACCGCTCGGGCCTGCGGCGACATCGCGGCGTGGGTCATCGTCGCCGGGTGGGCGACCAGGCTCTCCACCCCGCCCAGCGACTCGGCGAGGCTGAAGCAGCGCAGGCCCTCCAGGAACGCCCGCACCGCCGGCACCCCGCCGGCCAGGTCCACGCTCACGATCGCGCCGAAGCCGGTGAACTGCCGGGCGGCGATGTCGTGGCCGGGGTGCGTGGGCAGGCCCGGGTAGTGCACCGCGGCGACGGCCGGGTGGTCCACGAGGGCCGCCACGACGGCCTCGGCGTTCTCCAGGTGGGCGCGCATCCGCGCCGGCAGGGTCCGCAGGCCGCGGCTGGTCAGGTAGCTGTCGAACGGGCTGCCGGTGACCCCCAGGCAGTTCGCCCACCAGGCGACCCGCTCGGCCAGCTCGGCGCAGCCGGCGACGACCGCGCCGCCGACGACGTCGCTGTGGCCGTTGATGTACTTGGTGGTCGAGTGGACGACCAGGTCCGCGCCCAGGGCCAGCGGCTGGGCCAGGGCCGGGGACAGGAACGTGTTGTCGGCCACGACGGTCGCGCCCGCCCGGTGCGCGGCGTCGGCGACCGCCCGGATGTCGGTGATCCGCAGCAGCGGGTTGGACGGGGTCTCCAGCCAGACGACCGTCGGCTCGTGGGCCAGGGCGCCCGCCACGGCGGCCGGGTCGGTGAAGTCGACCGTGACCAGCCGGAACAGCCCCTTGCCGGCCAGCGCGTCGAACAGCCGCCAGCTCCCGCCGTAGCAGTCGTGCGGCACCACCAGCGTGTCCCCGGGGCCCAGCAGCGCGTGCAGCGCCGTGGTGATCGCTCCCATGCCCGTCGCGGTGATGACCGCCCCCGCGCCGCCCTCCAGCGTGCTCAGCGCGTCGGCGAGCACGTCCCGGGTCGGGTTGCCGCTGCGCGTGTAGTCGTAGCGCCGCTTGTCGTCGAAGCCGGCGAAGGTGAAGTTGGTGGAGAGCACGACCGGCGGCACCACGGCGCCGAACGTCGGGTCGGTGTCGATGCCGGCGCGCACCGCGCGCGTCGTCGGGGACAGGTCGGTCATGCGGGACCTCCGGTGAACGCGGCGCGCAGCACGGCGCCGATGCGGTCGGGTTCGGTGAGAAAGGCGTCGTGGCCGGTCAACGAGCTGATGGCGGTGTACCGGACCGGGCCGGCCAGGCGGCGGGCCAGGTCGGCGACGAGGGTCGCGGGGACCAGTTGGTCCTCGACGACGGCGACCAGGAAGGTCGGGGTGCGCACGGCGGCGGCGTCCACCCGGTGCAGGTCGATGGACTCCGACAGGCAGCGGAACGCCTCCGGGGTGGTCCGCCCGGCGTACCGGGCGCCGCAGTGTTCGAGGTAGTCGGCCGAGGCCGCGCGGGCGCGGCCGTCGACGACCGCGACGGGGTCGGCGAAGCGGGCGGCGAACTCCTCGGGCGTGCGGTAGGTGAGCATGGCGAGCTGGCGGGCCAGCGCCAGGCCGGCGTCGGGCTGGCCCCCGCGCTGGCCGAGGGCGACGATCTGCCGCTGGACGGCGCGCAGCGCGCTGGCGTACGGGTGCGGCCGGTCGGCGCCGCTGATCGCGACGAGCCGGTCGAGGCGGTCGCCGTGGCGGGCCGCGAACTGCAGGCCGGTCATCGCGCCGTACGAGCTGCCGACGAACGCGGCCAGCCGCGCCACGCCCAGGTGGTCGCAGACCAGGGCCAGCGCGTCGGCCTGGTCGGCGCTGTCGACGGGGCCGTCGAGGCGGCCGTCGGCGCCCAGCCAGTCCATGGCGAGGATCTGGTGGGTGTCGGGGTCCAGCGGGCGGCCGGGGCCGATCTGGGCGTCCCACCAGCCCTTCTCCGGGTAGACGGGGCTGGCGGCGGCGTGCCGGTCGGCGGAGATCCCGCCGGCCACGACGACGACCGGGGCGCCGGGGCGGCCCTGCACCTCGGCGCGCAGGGTGACCGTGCGGCGGCCGGCGTGGCGCAGGTCCAGGTCGGCGACCAGCGCCGTGCGCCGGGCGGAGGACCGCGCGGCACGATCGTCGACCCGGGGGGCGCTGGGGGCTTCCATACTGGTCACTGCTCCGCGATGGCCGGGGGCCAAGGGCCACACCCGGCGGGGCGGTGTCAAATACCTGCGGTGATCCAGTGCACGTATCGCCTGGCGGCGGACAGCCTGGCGGCTGTCGTCTCCAGCGATCCATCTACCGGCGGACCCGACGAAGGTCCCCGCAGGAGTTGGCACCATTCCGTCGAGTTACCTCGACGGCGGCTGCCCCGGCGTCATCGGGCCTGTCCCTTAGCCGGTCTTGATGGATATCGCTGCCAAGCCTAGGTCCGGGCCGGACGCGGTGTCAATCGAAACGACAACGGTCCATGGGCGGAGCGACGGCGGCGCGCTCTCCCGGGGCGGCGTGGCCGCCCCGGGAGAGGGCGATCAGCCGACCAGCGCCGTCAGCCGGCTCAACGGCGCCATGTGCAGGTGCGCGATGACGTTGCGCGTCTTCGGGTCCGACCGGTACTTCCACGCGCCCGACTCGTAGAGGGCCAGGACGTCGCCGCGGTACAGCGCGAGGCCCTCGCTCATGCTCGGGGCCCGGAAGCAGCTCAGTTTCCCGGGATCGAGCACCGGGCCGCGCCGGGTGACGTAGATGTTGCTGCGCTTGTCGCGGCCGTACGAGGTGCTGTAGATGAACCGGTCGCCGGTGACCAGCGCCCCCTGCGTCTTCTTCGGCACCTCGGTCCTGGTGCCCCGTTCACCCAGCGTGCCGTCGTCCTTGATCGCGTAGGTGTACATGACGTCGTGATCCGCCTCGTTGAACTGCCCGGCGTAGAGGTGCCCCTCGTACGCGGACAGGAAGTCGGCGCTGTACACCCGCTCGGCCGCGCCGTCCGCGGCGACGAAGGGGAACGCCTCGGAGGCGCCCTCGCGCACCCCCTTCAGGAACGCCTCCCGCAGCTTCGCCGGGGCGTACCGCCGCACGGTCTCGCTGCCGTTCTCGCGGCGACCCTGCACGAACGCCCAGCCGCGCGCGATGGCGATGCCGCCCGCGTGCGTGGGGGCGATCCGCAGCGTGCCGACGTGCTGCCCGCTGGCGGCGTCGATGCCGATCAGCCGGGCGTCCTCGTCCCGGGCGCGGACGCCCGGACCCGGGTCGTCGCGGTAGGCGGAGACGACCAGGAGGTCCCGGCCGCCGTTCCACCCGTACCAGACCGCGACGCCCTGAGGCGTCACGGCGTCGAGCTGGCTGTCCGGTACCCGCGCGCCCTGGCGGAACAGCCCGTCGTACCGGGCCGAGCCGGACTTGCCCGGGTAGAAGGGGTCCCGGTCGTCCACCTTCTCGTCGCAGACGATGTCCTCGCGCTCCCCGCCGCCCGGCGCGGCCGGCGGCGGCGCGGCCGTGGCGGGCGCGGCGACCGCACCGCCGTACAGCAGCGCGCAGGCGAGCGCGACCCTCCCCGAGCCGCGGGTGACTGCCCCCGTGCGTGTCATGTGGTCCTCCCCGTGTGCGCGGCGCGCCGTCCGCGCCTGCGTCGACAGGAGACGATACCGACCCCCGTCGATGCGGGCGGACCCCTACAGGACGGTGTCGGCGATCTTGAGGAAGGCGTCGTTCTCGGCCGGCGTGCCGACGGTCACGCGGACGCCGTCCCCGGCGAACGGCCGCACGATCACGCCCTCGGCCTCGCAGGCCCGCGCGAACTCCACCGACCGCTCGCCCAGCGGCAGCCAGACGAAGTTCGCCTGCGTCTCGGGTACCTCCGGCAGCAGGACCCGCACGCGGTCCGCCAGCCGGGTCCGCTCCTCGATCACGAGGTCGCAGCGGCGCCGCATCTCGTCGGCCTGGCCGAGCGCGGCCAGCGCCGCGGCCTGCGCGGTCGTGCTGGACGAGAACGGCGTGACGACCTTGCGGATCGCCCCGGCGACCTCGGGCTGGGCGACCAGGAAGCCCATCCGCAGGCCCGCCAGGCCCCACGCCTTGGACAGCGTGCGCAGTACGACGACGTTGGGGCGGTCGGCGTAGGTCAGGCCGTCGGGCACGTCGGCGTCGGTGACGAACTCCCGGTACGCCTCGTCGAGCACGACCAGCACGTCGGCGGGCACCGCGTCGAGGAACCGGTCGATCTCCGCGCGGCGCAGCGCGGTACCGGTCGGGTTGTTCGGGTTGCAGAGCAGCACGAGGCGGGTCTGCGGGGTGACCGCCGCGGCCATCGCGGCCAGGTCGTGGGCGTGGGTCGCCGTGTTCGGCACGCGGACGGCGGTGGCGCCCGAGGTCGCGGCGATGATCGGGTACGCCTCGAACGAGCGCCACGCGAAGACGACCTCGTCGCCGGGCAGGCAGGTCGCGCGGACCAGCGACTCGGCCAGCGCCACCGAGCCGCAGCCGGTGGCGATGCGGTCGGCGGCGACCCCGTACCGCTCGGCGAGCGCGGCGCGCAGCGCCAGGACGCCCATGTCGGGGTAGCGGTGCGCGGTCGCGGCGGCCTCGGTCACGGCCTCCACGACGCCGGGCAGCGGACCGTAGGGCACCTCGTTGGACGCGAGCTTGATCGCCTCGGGCAGCCCCAGCTCGCGGGCGAGGTCGGCCGGGCTGCGTCCGGGGACGTAGGGCGGCAGCGCGTCGAGGTCGGGTCGGGTCAGCTTGGTCACGGGTTGCCTCCGGGTAGGTGCGGACCGGCGGCGCCGGTGCCGGGTTGCCGCGGCGCGGCGGCCACCACGACGGTCTGGGCGGCGCGGTCGTGCAGCGCCTGCCGCAGCGGCTGGTCGAGCAGCGCCACCGCGCAGCTCACGAACTGGAGCACGAAACCGATGCACCAACACCACAGGACGGTGGCGAGGCCCAGCGGGTTCCATCGCATGATCGCCCGCCGGACGCCGAGCGGCCCGGGCTGATCCAGTCGGACCACCCGGACGTGGGCCAGCCGCTTGCCGGGGGTCTGGCCGGTCTGGGCCAGCGCCGGGATCTCGTACGCCGCCCACATCGCGGCGGTGAGCACCAGGACCGCGATGAGGTACCGGCCGGCGTCGGGCGTCGCGGGCGGGTCGGCGACCTCACCGCGGCGCGAGGCCGCCCAGATCTCGCCGACCGCCGGCGCCATGACCTGGCCGAGCTTCCACAGGAACCAGGAGTTCACCACCAGGCTGAGCAGCCCGACGGCGGCGATGTCGACGAGTCGGGCGACGAGCCGGGCGCCCAGCGGCGCGATCGGCAGCCCGTGGACGAGCGCCGGCACCCCGGGCGGGAGCGGCACTCCGGCCGGGTGCGGCGGCGCGGCCGGGCCGCCCGCGGGCGGGGCCGGTGCCGGCGGCGGGGCCGGGGGTGGCGGCCCGGCCGGCGGCGGGGCGTCGGCGGGCAGGGGCGCGCCGAGCCAGCCCTCGCCGTCCCAGTAGCGCTGGGTGCTGCGGTCGGCGGGGTCGGGGTACCAGCCGGGGGGCAGGGTCACCGCGGGTCCTCGACGACGACGGTGTCGGCCAGCTTGTCGTGCAGGCACTGCCGGTACGGCTTGTCCCAGAGCTGCCAGAGGCCGTCGAGCAGGAGCAGGCCGGGCACGAAGCCGGTCGCCAGCGACGCCAGCAGCCAGCGCCGGCCGAGCATCCCGCGGGTCAGCGCGGCGCCCGGCGCCAGCGGCACGACCCGGATGCCCAGGGCGCGGCGGCCGGGGGTCTGGCCGGTCCGGCGGCACATCTCCACGTAGTAGACCCAGGACAGGCCCCCGGACAGCGCAAAAAGCACCCCGTACATCAGGACCGTGCCGACGACGAGCAGGGCCGTACCGCGCTCGTCGTCCACCTCCGCGGGGCTCAGGGCGAGCCCGAGCAGGACGGCCGCCAGCAGGACGGGCAGGAACGCGGCCATGGTCACCGCGCCCAGGACGAGAATGTCGATCAGGAACGCGCCGAGCCGCGGGCCGAACCCGGCCAGCGGCTGCCCGGCGGGGCTGCGCGGCACCGGCGGCGGGCCGTACCCGTCCGCGGGGTGCCGGGGGTCGGTCGGTTCCGTCATGCGCTCACCTTCGCCGCGTTCGGGGTCCGCCGGGACGGCGGCGGGGCAGGCCGTCGGCCCGGCCGGACGTCCGGCCGGGCCGAGGTCGCCCGTTTCTGCTGGGTTTGTCACCCAGACAGTCTTACAGGTTGCCGCGCTGGTCCTGCTCGCGCTCGATCGCCTCGAACAGCGCCTTGAAGTTGCCCTTGCCGAAGCCCAGCGAGCCGTGCCGCTCGATCAGCTCGTAGAACACCGTCGGGCGGTCCTGCTGCGGCTTGGTGAAGATCTGGAGAAGATAGCCGTCCTCGTCCCGGTCCACCAGGATCTTGCGCTTCTTCAGCTCCTCGACCGGCACGCGGACGTTGCCGATGCGCTCGCGCAGCTCCGGGTCGTCGTAGTAGGAGTCCGGGGTCGCCAGGAACTCCACGCCCGCCGCGCGCATCGCGTCGACGCTGGCCAGGATGTCGTTGGTGGCCAGGGCGATGTGCTGGGCGCCGGGGCCGCCGTAGAACTCCAGGTACTCGTCGATCTGCGACTTCTTCTTGGCGATCGCCGGCTCGTTGAGCGGGAACTTCACCTTCCGCGTACCGGAGGCCACGACCTTGCTCATCAGCGCCGAGTAGTCCGTCGCGATGTCGTCGCCGACGAACTCGGCCATGTTGATGAAGCCCATGACCCGGTTGTAGAACGAGACCCACTCGTCCATCCGGCCCAGCTCGACGTTGCCGACGATGTGGTCGACCGCCTGGAAGAACCGCTTCGGCGCGCCGGGGGCCTTGGCCACCAGCGGCTCGCGGGCCACGAAGCCGGGCAGGAACGGGCCGCTGTAGCCGGACCGGTCGACCAGCACGTGCCGGGTCTCGCCGTAGGTGGCGATCGAGGCGACGCGGACGGTGCCGTACTCGTCCTTGAGGTCCGTCGGCTCCATCAGGCCGGTCGCGCCCTGGGAGATCGCGTACGCGTAGTTGCGGTCGACGTCGGGCACCTCCAGCGCGATCTCGATGACGCCGTCGCCGTGCCGCGCGTAGTGCTGGGTGGCCTCGGAGTCGGCCCGGACGCCGCCGGCGAGGACGAACCGGACGCCGCCGGAGCTGAGCACGTACTCGGCGTGCTCCCGGTACCCCTGCTCGGGGCCGCGGTAGGCGACGAGCGTCATGCCGAACGCCGTCGAGTAGTAGTGGGCGGCCTGCTTGGCGTTGCCGACGTAGAACCGGACGTGGTCCCAGCCCTTGAGCGGGAAGGGGTCCTGCGAGATGTCGTGCGCCACGGCGCCGACGAGGTCGTCGGCGTCGACCTCGGCGTCGAGGTCGGTCACGAGATCGGTCATGGCGTGAGCCCTTTCCCTGCGGCGATGGGACCCCGAGCATGCCGAACACTGGCCGGCTGGGCAACTGGCCCCTAAGCTGCTGGTCAGCTTGTGCGCAACGGTACCCAGCACCGCGGTACCGCTGCACAATCTGACCAGCCCCGAAGGGGTCACCCGGTCATTCGACCCAGCCGCGCGGGCGGCCGAGAGGAGCGGCCGTGCCCACCGGCGCCGGCCCCACGGCGATCGATGCGCTCGACGCGCGGCTGGTCGACCTGCTCACCGCCGAGCCCCGCATCGGCGTCCTCGAACTGTCCCGGCGCCTGCGCGTGGCCCGCGGGACCGTCCAGGCGCGGCTCGACAAGCTCCAGGCCCGGGGCGTGATCAAGGGCTTCGGGCCGGAGATCGAGCCGGCCGCCCTCGGCTACCGGGTGATGGCCTTCGTGACGCTGGAGATCCGGCAGCGGTACGGGCACCACGCCGTCGCCGACCACCTGCGCGACATCCCGGAGGTGCTGGAGGCGCACACGATCTCCGGGGCCGGCGACCTGCTGTGCCGGATCGTCGCGCGCTCGAACGCCGACCTGCAGCGCGTCCTGGACCACGTGGTGGGGTACGACGGCATCGTGCGCGCCTCGACGTTCATCGCGCTGGCGGAGCGGATCCCGCTGCGCACCCTCCCGCTGGTCCAGGCCGCGGTCGGCGTGCCCCTGCCGCCCACGGAGCCGCCCGCCGACGCCGCCGGCTGAGCGGCGGACCGGGCCGCGCTGCGCCCGGCGCCGCCGGGTGCGTACGGTGCTCGGGTGTCGCGTCTCAGGTCCTGCGTCCCGTGCTGGCTGGGGCTCGCGGCGGCCGTCCTGGTCGCCCTCGCCGCGACCGGCGTCTGGAACCCGGTCGCGCCGCTGTGGCACCTGGTCGCCGGGCCGGACCTGGCCGGCGGCGGGCTGCTCTGGCAGCAGCGCCTCGACGGCGCCCCGCGCGACCTGACCCTCACCGGGGACGTCCTGGTGGCCGAGCACCGGGCGCACACCGAGGTGCGGGCGCTCGCCGACGGGCGCCGGCTGTGGCGCGACGAGGTCCCCTGGTCCGCCGTGGGCGGCGACGGCGCCGACGCGGTCGTGGTCACCGGCGACCGGTCGGGGCGCGGGTACCTGGTCCGGGACCCGGCCAGCGGGCGGCACCTGCGGGAGGAGCGCGCCGCGGTGGCCGTGTGGGCGTACCGGGACGCGGTCCTGGACCTGGCCTGCGGCGCGCCCGCCGACTGCGCGCTCACCGCCTGGCCGCCGCGGGGCAGCCGACCGCTGTGGCGGGTGCCCGTACCGGCGCCGGACTTCGCGCTGCGCGGCGACCACCCCCGCCTGCGCGCCCCCACCCCGCTCGGCGCCGAAGCGGGCGGCCCCGCGCCGATGCCGGCCCTGCTGGCGGTACCGGCGGCCGACGGCACGCACGTCGTGGACACCCTCGTCGGCCGGCTCGCCCGCACCGTGCCGCCCGCGTCCGGCGAGCGGGTCGTGGCGGCGGGCGGCCGGCTGCTGTGGCTGCGCGCCGCGGCCGAGGGCGGCGCCTGCCGCGGTACCGTCACCGCCACCGACCCGGCCGCCGACCCCGTGGCCGCGGCGCCCACCTGGCAGCGCGCCGACCTGGACCCGCGCGCCGCCCGGCCCGGCTGCGCGCCGGCCGACCCGGTCGGCGCCGGCAACGTCCTGCGCGCGGCCGATGGCGCGACGGCCGTCCTGGTCGACGCGCACGACGGCCGGGACCTGTGGCGCGGCCCCGGCGAGCCGCTGGCCGTGGACGACCGGGGGGCGCTGGTCCGCGAGGGCGGCGTCCTGCACGCCGTGGCGTTCGGCGGCGCGGGCGGGGCCGGCTGGCGCCGGCCGGTCGGCGCCGCGGCCACGGCCGTCCTGACCCCGTACGCCGCCGTCGTCGCCGACCGCGCGGCCGGGCGGGTGGCGCTCCTGCGGCCCGACACCGGCCAGGAGCTGCGCACGCTGCGCTCGGCCGCCGAGGTGGCCGCGGTCGGGGCGCACGGGGTGCTGCTGGCCGACGGCGGCGACATCGGCTACGCCCGCTACTCCCCCTGAGGCCCCGGGAGCCGCGGCCGGGATTACCCTGGCCAGTTATGAGCAACGCCGACTTCGCCCACAGCCCCCTGCTGCCGCTGGGTACCGACACCACCGAGTACCGGCTGGTCACCGACGAGGGCGTCGACGTGGTCGAGGGTCCCGGCGGCCGGCGGTTCCTGACCGTCGAGCCGGCGGCGCTCACCCTGCTCACCGCCGAGGCGATGCACGACATCGCGCACTTCCTGCGCCCCGCGCACCTGGCCCAGCTCCGCCGCATCCTGGACGACCCTGCCGCCAGCGCCAACGACAGGTTCGTGGCCCTGGACCTGCTGCGCAACGCCAACATCGCCGCCGGCGGCGTGCTGCCGATGTGCCAGGACACCGGCACCGCGATCGTCATGGGCAAGCGCGGCCGGCACGTGCTCACCGACGGCCGCGACGAGGAGGCGCTCGCCCGCGGGGTGTACGAGGCGTACACCCGGCTCAACCTGCGGTACTCCCAGCTCGCCCCGCTGACGATGTGGGACGAGAGGAACACCGGCACCAACCTGCCGGCGCAGATCGAGCTGTACGCCGAGGACCCGGGCGGGGCGCCGGACGCCTACAAGTTCCTGTTCATGGCCAAGGGCGGCGGCTCGGCGAACAAGTCCTACCTGTACCAGGAGACCAAGGCGCTGCTGAACCCCACCCGGATGATGCAGTTCCTGGAGGAGAAGCTGCGGCTGATCGGCACCGCGGCCTGCCCGCCGTACCACCTGGCCGTCGTCGTCGGCGGCACCAGCGGCGAGTTCGCGCTCAAGACCGCCAAGTACGCCTCGGCCAAGTACCTGGACAGCCTGCCGACCGCCGGCGGCATGACCGCCCACGGCTTCCGGGACCGGGAGCTGGAGGAGCAGGTGCTGGAGCTGACCCGGCAGTTCGGGATCGGGGCGCAGTTCGGCGGCCGGTACTTCTGCCACGACGTGCGCGTCGTGCGGCTGCCGCGGCACGGCGCCTCGTGCCCCGTGGCGATCGCGGTGTCGTGCTCGGCGGACCGGCAGGCCGTCGCCAAGATCACGCCGTCGGGCGTGTGGCTGGAGAAGCTGGACACCGACCCGGCCCGGTACCTGCCCGACGTGACCGACACCGCGCTCGACGGCGGACAGGTCGTCCGGGTGGACCTGAACCGGCCGATGGACGAGATCCGCGCCGAGCTGTCCCGGTACCCCGTGAAGACCCGGCTGTCGCTGACCGGCCCCCTGGTGGTCGCGCGCGACATCGCCCACGCGAAGATCGCCGAGCGGTTGGACGCCGGGCACCCGATGCCGGCGTACCTGGGCGACCACGCGGTCTACTACGCCGGCCCGGCCAAGACGCCCGAGGGCTACGCGTCCGGCTCCTTCGGCCCGACCACGGCCGGGCGGATGGACTCCTACGTGGAGAAATTCCAGGCGGCCGGCGGCTCGCTGGTGATGCTGGCCAAGGGCAACCGGTCGGCGCAGGTGACCCGGGCCTGCCGGGAGTACGGCGGCTTCTACCTCGGCTCGATCGGCGGCCCGGCCGCGCGGCTGGCGCAGGACTGCATCCGCTCGGTCGAGGTGCTGGAGTACCCCGAGCTGGGCATGGAGGCGGTCTGGAAGATCCAGGTCGAGGACTTCCCGGCGTTCATCGTCGTCGACGACAAGGGCAACGACTTCTTCGCCGCCACCGCCACCCCGACCCTGACCATCGGCCCCGGGCCGCGCTGACCGCCGCTACTCGATCCGCCGGGACTTGGGGTTGTAGAACGGCCCGGCCACGATCACCGGTTCGCCGCTGAGGTAGTACTCGGCGTCGTCGCGGGTCGCGGGCACGCCGGCCCGGAGCTGCTCGAACGCCACCAGGTGCGGCCCGGCCACGGCCCAGCCGGGCACCCAGGTGCGGACCGCCTCGGAGCGGTCCAGGGTGAAGCCGGCGCGCAGGGCGCCGGTGCGGGTGTCCAGCTCGGCGACCCGGTTCTGCGCGGTCACGACGTACAGGCTGTCGGCGTGGCTGGCGAGCAGGTGCCGGACGGCGGGCGCACCCGGTACCACCAGTTCGCGCGGCGCGCCGGGGCGGCCGGGCGGCGCCGCCGGAATCCCGGGCAGCGGGGTACCGGGCCGCAGTCCGCCGACCCCCGGCGGAATCCCCAGCAGCGCCGCGGTCGCGGGGTCCGGCCGGACCGGGACCGCGGGCGCCCGCCACCGCCACAGCGCCGGGCCGCCGGCCGCGGGGCCGACGACGACGGCACCGTCCGCGAGGGTGGCCGCCAGCACCTGCCCGCGGCCGTCGGCCATCGCCAGCGCGCCGGGGTTGTCGAGCCCCGCGGCCCGGGCGGGCCGGCCCGCGGCGAGCAGCCAGCCCTCGCCCCGCGGGCCGGGCGCGCCGGGGCGGGCGACGCGCAGGGCGACGCAGGCCGAGCGGGCGGGCGCGCAGGCCAGCGGCGTCACCGCGCCGCCGGCCGCCCAGGTGTCCCGCAGCCGCCCGGTCCGCGGGTCCCGGAACTCCACGGTCTCCGGCCCGCAGCCGCGGACGACCGCGTACCGGCCGTCGGTCGTGGTGAAGCTCTCCACCGGGCACGCGCCGGCCGGCTCCCGCCAGCGGACCGCGCCCGCCGGGTCGTAGGCCACCGTCTCGGTCCGCCCGCGGACGATCACGGTGTCCGCGGCGGTGTGCATCCCGTCGGGGGCGTAGACGCTGCCGGCGCCGTCGCGGCGCCCGGTGTACCGCGCGCCGGCGGGGACCGCCGGGCCGGGCTGGCGCCAGGCGACCGCGCCGGAGCGCACGTCGGTGGCCGTCAGCTCCCCGTCGGACCACCGGGTCACCGCCCGGCCGGCGGCCACGACCACCCCGAGCACCTGCTGCGGCCAGCGCCGCAGCGACCAGTACGGACTGGCCTGGAACCGCTGGTTGCCCGGCCCGTCGGCCTTCACCTGGTACTTGTTCGCGTACACCCGCACCTGCTCGCCGACGAACAGCGGCGCGTCGGCGAACCGCCCGTACCCCCGCAGCGGCGTCGTCGGGCCGGCCGGGTACGGGCCGCGGGCCAGCGTGAGCACCTCGGCGGGCCGCAGGGTGCGGTACGCGGCGAGCGCGCCGAGCCCGGCGAGGAGCGCGCACGCCAGGAGCACAGCCAGCGGGCCGCGGACCCGCGGGCGGCGACCGGTAGAGCCGTCGTCCATGGTGCTGCACACTACCCAGCGGCGGCACCCCCGCCGTATCCCGGACCGGCGCCGCGGGCGGGCTAGGCCGCCGGGGCGCCGGGGTCGTCCCGGCGGCGGGCCGCCGCGGCGGCGAGGTCGGCCAGCTCCTGGCGCAGGGCGCCCTCCGCGGTGCGGACGGCGAGCCCTCCGAGGACGACCTCCAGCAGCCGCGCCCGCCGGCCCTCGGCGTGCCCGTGCTGGGCGACGGTGACGAGCGTCTCGCCGAGGTGCCGGCCGCTGGTCACGGGCGTGATCGTGTAGGAGGTGCGGTAGGCGGCGCCGTCGCCGGGCGAGGTGATGACGAAGCGCCGGCCGGGGACGCACTCGTCCACCCGGTACTCCTCCGCGACCTGCTCGCCGTCGGGCATCCGGTGGGTCTCGCGCCACCGGGTGCCGACCGCGAACGGCGGCGGCGTCAGCGCCTCCACCGCGCCCGCGGTGGACAGCCACTCCCGCCGGCCCGCGACGTCGGCGAGCAGGTCCCAGACCAGCCCGTCCGGCGCGGCCACATGCTGCGTCACGGTGATCGTCGACACGCGCACCCCCTGTTACCCCTCAACCTAGCCCGCCGCCGGGGTGGGGCGGCGGGTCCCGCGCGGCGACGCGGTCATTTCCGCTGATCCAGGTCGGATCAGCGGAAACAGGGCGGCCTCGTGCCCGCACAGCGCCGGGCGGAGGCAGGCGGGGTCAGCGGGACGGCAGGACGGTGGCGGTGACCTCCCCCAGGGCCAGCACGGCGCCGTCGCGGCCCGGGGCGGTGGCGCGCACGGTGACCGTGTCGCCGTCCTCCAGGAAGGTGCGCTTGGCGTCGCCGACCGTCACCGGCTCCGCGCCGCCCCAGGTCAGCTCCAGGAAGGAGCCCGTCTGGTCCCGCTCGGGGCCGGAGACGGTGCCCGAGGCGTACAGGTCGCCGGGGCGCACCGAGGCGCCGTTGACGGTCAGGTGCGCGAGCTGCTGGGCCGGCGTCCAGTACATCGGCGCGAACGGCGGCCGCGAGACGACCGTGCCGTTCCACTCCACCTCCAGCGCCAGGTCCAGGCCCCGGTGCCCGCCGCCGGACAGGTACGGCAGCACGGCCGGGTCCTGCGCGGGCGCCGGCACCCAGGCGGCCTCCAGCGCCGCCAGGGGCGTCACCCAGGCGCTCACCGAGGTGGCGAAGCTCTTGCCGAGGAACGGGCCGAGCGGCTGGTACTCCCACGCCTGGATGTCCCGGGCCGACCAGTCGTTGACCAGCACCACCCCGAACACGTGGTCGGCGAAGTCGGCGACGCCGACCCGGTCGCCGAGGGCGGTGCCGGCGCCGACGACGAACCCGACCTCCGCCTCGATGTCCAGCCGGCCCGTGGGGCCGTAGGTCGGGACGTCGGCCGTGGGCGCCTTGCGCTGCCCGCAGGGGCGCACGACGTCGGTGCCGGAGACGACGACCGTGCCGGCGCGGCCGTGGTACCCGATCGGCAGGTGCTTCCAGTTCGGCAGCAGCGGCGGCGAACCCGGGCGGAACAGCGCGCCGACGTTGGCGGCGTGGTGCTCCGAGGAGTAGAAGTCGACGTAGTCGCCGACGGCGAAGGGCAGCAGCAGCGTGACGTCGGTCAGCGGGTACACCAGGCCGTCGAGCGTGGCGGACTCGTCGCGCAGCAGCGTGGTGATCCGGTCCCGGGCCGCGGTCCAGGCCGCCCGGCCCTGCGCGAGGTGCGCGTTGAGCGTCGGCTGCCCGAACGCGCCACCGGCGTCGATCAGGCCGGCGGCCTCGGCGCCGCCGAGGTCGAGCACCGCGTCGCCGACGCGGACGCCGACGCGCGGCGCGACCCCGCCGTAGGTGAACACCCCGTAGGGCAGGTGGTGGATGCCGAACGGTCCGGTCAGGTCAAGCACGTGCACTCCTCGGCGCGGGCGGTGGTCAGGGGATCTGGATGAGTCCGAGCCGGGCCAGGTCCTCCAGTGGCTCGGCCACGCTGCACGAGCCGTACCCGACCCACAGCGGGCGCGCGTCGGTCAGCCGGTCGGCGGCGGCGGCGACCAGCGGCTCCGGGTCGGTCGCGGCGAGCAGCGCGGCGGTCTCGTCGACCTCGGCGTCGCGCGCCGCGGCCAGCGCCGCCACGACGACGTTGAGGAAGCCGTGGTGGGTGAAGCCGGTACCGGCGTCCGTGTACCGGACGGCCCGGTGCAGCCCCGCGGTGAGCTTGAACGGCAGCTCCCGGTCCCGGCAGGCGCAGATCACGGCGGCCAGCTCCACGGGCGTGGGGAACAGCTCGGCGGCCAGCCCGCCGGTGCGGAACTTGGGCGCGACGGACACCCCGTCGGCGCGGGCCTGCGCCACCGCGTCGAGGGCGCCCAGCAGCCCGGCGGCCAGCGGAATCTCGGCATAGCCGCGTAGCTGGGGGCGGGACCGGTAGTGCCCGACCAGTGCCGCGAGGCCGGGCTGCGGGTCCTCGCCGCGCTTGGCCACCGCGACCTCGGCCTGCCGGATCTCCAGGCGCGGGTCGGCTTTCGCCAGGGCGGCCGGGAGGCCGGCGACGCCGGTGTCGCCGATCAGCCCGGCGGTCATCCGCTCCCCGTCGCCGAGCAGGTCCGCGGCGGCCGCCAGGGCGGAGGCGGGCAGCAGGAGCGGGCCGACCATCGGGGCGTACCAGGCGGCGCGGTGGGTGCGGTGGGCCGACACGGCCTCGGGCAGCGGTGCGCTGCCGGGCGGGAAGACCGCGGCGTCGTCGACGAGCCCGGCGAACAGGGCGGGGACGGCCGGCGCGGTCCCGGCGGGGCCCGGCGCGGCGGCGGGCGCGGACTGCTGCGTTGACACAGCACACAACCTAGTGGACGCTACAGAGAGCGGACAACAACGTCCGATTACCGGACAGCAGGTCACCAGATCATCGGGTCACCGGATCGCCGGTCGTCGGATCGCCGGGCCGTCCGGTCGTTGGATCCTCGGGTCGTCGGATCGCGGCCGCTCTCCCGTCCCACGCCACGGACCGCTCGGGAGGCCGACCATGCCGTACTACCGCAGCCTCGGCGAGGTGCCGCGCAAGCGGCACACGCAGTTCCGCAGGCCCGACGGCGGCCTGTACGCCGAGGAGCTGATGGGCCAGGAGGGCTTCTCCTCCGACTCGTCCCTGCTGTACCACCGCCACGCCCCCACGGCCATCGTCGCCGCCGAGGCGTACACCCCGCCGGCCTGGAGCCGCCAGCCGAACCGGCCGCTCAAGCCGCGTCACCTCGTCACCCACAAGCTGGACACCACGGGCGCCGACGCGGTCCTCGGCCGGCAGCACCTGCTGGCCAACGACGACGTCCGGCTCTCCTACGTCGTGGCCGACACCCCCTCGCCGCTGTACCGCAACGCCGTCGGCGACGAGTGCCTGTACGTCGAGGCCGGCGCCGCCCGGATCGAGACCACCTTCGGCGTCCTCGACGCCGTGGCCGGCGACTACGTCCTCATCCCCACTTCGGTCATCTTCCGGGTGGTGCCCACCGGCGACGCGCCGGTGCGCCTGTTCGTCATCGAGGCCAGCGGGCACATCGGGCCGCCGAAGCGGTTCCTGTCGGTGCGCGGCCAGTTCCTGGAGCACGCCCCGTACTGCGAGCGCGACATCCGCGGCCCGCACGAGCTGATCCACGTGGACGCCGCGGACGTGGACGTGCTCGTCCAGCACCGCCGCGGCTGGACCCGGCACACCTACGCCCGGCACCCGTTCGACGTCGTGGGCTGGGACGGGATGCAGTACCCCTGGATCTTCTCGATCCACGACTACGAGCCGATCACCGGCCGCATCCACCAGCCGCCGCCGGCCCACCAGACCTTCCAGGGGCCGAACTTCGTCATCTGCTCGTTCGTCCCGCGCAAGGTCGACTACCACCCGCTGGCGATCCCGGTGCCGTACAACCACCACAACGTCGACTCCGACGAGGTGCTGTTCTACACCGGCGGCAACTACGAGGCCCGGCGCGGCTCGGGCATCGGGCAGGGGTCGATCTCGCTGCACCCGTCCGGCTTCACCCACGGCCCGCAGCCGGGTGCGGCCGAGCGGTCGATCGGCGCCGAGTACTTCGACGAGCTGGCCGTGATGGTCGACACGTTCCGCCCCCTGGACCTGTGCGAGCCGGCGCTGGCCGTCGAGGACGAGAACTACGCCTGGACCTGGAACCGCCAGCCGTAGGCCGCGAGCACGGGGGTGGTCGGGCCGACCACCCCCGTTCGGGTTATTACCGAGTCAGGATGGATCCGCCGAACGGCGGGTTGCGTCGTACCGACATGAACAGCACTGGACCCGACGCCGCCGCGGCGTCGCACCGTCGGCGCGGCAGACGCCGACTCTTTCTCTCCGGCACGTCCCTCCTGGCGATAGGTGCCGCGTTCGCGCTGTTCACCCCCGCGATGTCCCCCAGCGCGGCCGCCCGGACCGCCCCCGCCGACCCCGCCGAACCCGCCCCCGAAGGCCCGTCGGGCACGCATCCGTGTACGGCCGACGACGCGCTGGCCGGCGGCGGTACCACCCACGCCGGGCTGACCCTCGGCCAGGTGAGGGCGCGGCTCCGCGCCGGTGCGGACGTACGGGTGGTCGGTGAGGATGGGTGGTGCACGCCGCTCACCCGGGACTACCGCCCCCAGCGCACCAACCTCTACCTGGAGAACGGCCTCGTCGTCCGCTCGTCGATGGGATGAGACCATGCGCACACGCCTGACCCGGTCCGCGGTGCTCGGCACCGCCGTCCTGACCGCCTTCCTGACCACCGGCTGCGCCGACCCCGCGGCCGCCCCCGAAGCCGCACCGGCCAGCCCGGCGCCCGGTTCGATGCCGCCGGACGGCTTCGCGCCGCCCTCGGCGGCTCCGCCGGACACCCGGGGCGGGGCGCCGGACCAGTCCGGCACGCCGTGCACGGCGGCGGAGCGGGCGGCGATGTTCCCGAAGCCGACGCCGTACGCCGGCCTCACGGTCGCCCAGCTCCAGACCAAGGTCGGCGCGAACACGCCGGTCCGGGTCATCGGCGCGGACGACCGCTGCTACACGGTCACCCTCGACCTGCGCGCGGGCCGGGTGAACGTCTACCTGACCGCCGGCAAGGTCACCGCGTCCTTCACCGAAACCGCCTAGCAGTCCCGCTCACCCGTCGATGTCGTCGTTACCCCGGTAGAACGGGGACCGAGATCGACGGGTGAGCGGGGATGACGACCCTGCGGCCGGGATGGTCGGGCTTGGCCGCCGGCCTGGAGCCGGGGCGCCTTCGCCGGACGGGCGTGGGCTAGCGGGCACGCCAGGCGAGCAGGAGCGCGGCGGCGGTTGCCGCGGCGGTCGGCCACCAGCCGGCTCCGGCCGCCCCTGCGGCGAGTGCCCCCGCCGTGAGCAGGGCGCCGGCCAGGGCTGCGAGCCGGTACCGGCCGGGGGCCGGCTGTCGACCAGACCGCCACCAGAGCACCGCCGCGGCGGCGACGACCACGAGCGCGGCGAGCGCGGCCAGCAGCCGGGCGGCCCCGTCCAGCACCGGCAGCCCCAGCAGCACCACCAGCCCGGCACCGCCGGCGGTACCGCACACGCGCCGCCCGAAGCCCGCCCCGCCCGCCGGTGCCGCGGCCGCGCCGCCGTCCGCGGCTGGATACCCGCCCCCGGACGGCGTGGCGGCGGCCCGCGGCCCGGCTCCGGACGGCGGCGCGGCCGCCGCGGGACGATCAGCCGCCGGCCGGGAGGCCGCGAATCGCCGCCCCGCCTCCGCCGAGCCCTCGCCCTTGCCACGACGGCCCGCACCGCCGCGGCCGCGGTCGGTCGCACCGCGGTCGCGGGCGGCATCGCCGTGGTCGGTCTCACCGCGGTCGTGCGTCGGCGGCGTCGGTGCGCGCGCGGCGGCCGCCTTGAGGGACGTACCGGATGCGGCGAGGCCCAGCAGGTGCTCCAGAGCCTGGTGCTGGCGGCGGAGGGCGAGGCGGCCCACGCCGGGGTCGGTGGCGAGGCTCTGCAGGTCGGGCTCGCGGTCCAGCGCCTCGGCGTACGCGCGCGCCGCCAGCTCGTACTGCCCCAGGCCCGCCGCGACCAGGCCGAGCACCAGGTGGGTGCGCGCCTGCTCCGGGGCGAGCCGGACGGCGTCCCACGCCGCCGACAGCGCGCGCGGGCCGTTGCGCGCCACCGCCAGGATGCCCGCCCCGGCGCAGAGCGCGTCCACGTCGGTCGCCCGGCCGTCGAGGATCTCGCTGCCGAGCCGCGCCGCGTCCCGGAACCGGCGCAGGTCGACCAGGGCCATCGCCCGGGTGTCGAGGACCGCGACATCGGCCGGGGCGCCCGTGAGGAACTCCAGCGCCAGCGGCGCGCGGCCGGCCGCGAGCGCGATCTGCGCCCGCAGCACCACCAGCGCCGGATCGACCTCAGCCGCGGTACCCGGGCCGCTCCGGCTCTCGACCGCCCCACCGCCGGCCGCCTCCACCTCGCCTGGCGACGCGCCCTGCACGGGGTCCGCCCCGGCTCCGCCCGCGGGCGGGGCCAGTTCGGCGAGTGCCTCGTCGTAGTGGCCGAGTGCCGCCAGCAGGAGCGCACGCTCGCGGGCCGCCGCGTCCACCGTCAGCCGCCCGCCTGCAGCAGCGCCACGGCGACCGCCGCCAGCCCCTCGGCGCGGCCGGTGAGCCCGAGGCCGTCGGTGGTGGTACCCGCGACGGTGACCGGAGCGCCGACCGCCGCGGACAGCGCCTCCTGCGCCTCGGCCCGCCGCGGTCCGATCCTGGGTCGCACACCGATGACCTGGACGGACACGTTGCCGATGGTGAAGCCCGCCGCGCGGACCCGGCGGGCGGTCTCGGCGAGCAGCGCCACGCCGGCCGCGCCGCTCCACTCGGGCCGGTCGGTCCCGTAGTTGGCGCCGAGGTCGCCGAGCCCGGCGGCCGACAGGAGCGCGTCGCACGCGGCGTGGGCGGCGACGTCGCCGTCGGAGTGGCCGGCGAGGCCGGGGGCGTCCGGCCAGTGCAGGCCGGCGACCCAGCACGACCGGTCGGGGTCGAAGGCGTGCACGTCGGTGCCGATGCCGATCCGGGGGGCGTTCACACCGGAAAGCCTACGGCGCCGCGGTCAGCAGGGCCGTGGCGAGGGCCAGGTCGTAGGGGGTGGTGATCTTGAACGCCTCCTCCGCCCCGGCCACCGCCGCGACGGGCACACCCCACGCCTCGACCAGCCCCGCGTCGTCGGTGTGCGCGGGGCCGGACCGGGCGTGCGCCTCGACGAGGACGGACCGGCGGAACCCCTGCGGGGTCTGGATCCGGCGCAGGCCGGCCCGGTCGACGACGCCCGCCAGCGCCCCGGCGACGTCGACGGCGCGCACCGTGTCCACCACGGGCAGCACGGGCACCACGGCCGGCGCGCCCGCGCGCACCGCGGCGGCGACCCGCTCGACCAGTTCCGGCGGCGTGAGCGCGCGCGCGGCGTCGTGGACGGCGACGATGTCCAGCCCCGCCGGTACGGCGGCGAGGGCGGCCGCGACCGACTCCTGCCGGCTCGCCCCGCCCTCCACGACGTACAGCGCCGGCCCGCACCGACCCCCGCCCGCGGCCGGCGCGCGCGCGGACTCGGCCACAACTGCCCTGGTCAGAGCGGGAACGGGGAGCCGGGAAGGAGCGTCGGATAGGTAACCCGGTGCCGCGGTGGCCGCCCCGGAGACATCCCCCGCTCCGGCGGCGGCCCCGCGCACCGATCCCGACGTGGACCGGACGGAGGTGACGATGGCATCGGCGAGCAGCGCGCGGACCGGGTCGACCTGGCCCCGCGGCGCCGCCACGACCACGGCCGCGACGCTGGGCGCCGCGGCGAGCCGGTGCACGGCGTGCCAGAGAATGGGTACGCCGCCCAGGGTGCGCAGTGCCTTCGGGGCTCCGGGACCGAGTCGGGTGCCGAGACCGGCTGCCGGAACGAGGACCGCGACGTCACCGCGCAGTACTGGCTGCGTGGTCACGTCGCGGTCCCGGAACGATACAGATCGACGAAGGGGCTCAGGCCTCGGTCAGGACCTTGTCGAGCAGGATCTCCGCCTCGTCCTTGGTGCTCTTCTCGGCGAGGGCGACCTCGCCGACGAGGATGTCGCGGGCCTTGGCGAGCATCCGCTTCTCGCCGGCCGACAGGCCGCGCTCGCGCTCGCGGCGCCACAGGTCGCGGACGACCTCGGCGACCTTGAGCGGGTTGCCCGAGGCCAGCTTTTCGAGGTTGGCCTTGTAGCGGCGCGACCAGTTGGTCGGCTCCTCGGTGTGCGGCGCGCGCAGCACGTCGAAGACCTTGCTCAGGCCCTCCTCGCCCACCACCTCACGCACGCCCACGATCTCGGCGTTCTCCGCGGGGACCCGGACCGTCAGGTCACCTTGCGCGACCCTGAGGACGAGGTAGAGCTTCTCCTCGCCCTTGATGACCCGGGTCTCGATTGCCTCGATGAGTGCGGCCCCGTGGTGGGGGTAAACAACGGTCTCGCCGACACTGAAAACCATAGGTTCGAAACCCCTTTCGCTGTGTCTAGGGTAACACGCTCCGAGACCGGTGTCCCCCCGCGACAGTGGTCGTATATGCAGCTCAGAGCACATGTGAGTCGCATTGCTACCGCTTGACAAGCGCACCACGACCGCGTTTCGTAACGTAGCGTAATGGATTCATCACGGTAACTGTTTACCGGGGTATATGGCTGCCGCGTGGAAAATGCAGCCATCAGTAGCAGAAACGGCCAGATGTCGGAAAAGCGGTAGGCGCCGTCTTCATCCGCATCGGCCGCACGGCGTCACCCGCTCGTCGAGCGGCGCTCCCCGTCGGCCTCCAGGAGCGCCGCGTACAGCGTGAGTCCCGGGCCGAACGCCAGCATCACCACGTACCGCGGCGGCGGCGTCTGCCTGGTCAGCGCGTCGAGGATCAGCAGGACCGTGGGCGAGGAGCAGTTGCCGTACCGGTCCAGCACCGCCCGCGAGGCCGCCAGCGCGGGCTCCGGCAGCCCCAGCTCGGCCTCCACCACCCGGAGGATGCGCGGGCCACCCGGATGGACGGCCCAGCCTCCGACGTCCGGCGCGGCGAGGCCGTGCGCGCCCAGCAGGTCCCGCACCAGCGCCGCCACGTGCACGGCCAGGACGTCGGGCACCTTCGGTGACAGGCCCATGCGGAAGCCGAGGTCGGTCACCGTCCAGGTCATGAGGTCGGCCGTCGCGGTGTCGGTGACCGACACCACGTCGCGCACCGCGTACCCCGGGCCGGCCCCGGGCATCAGCACCACCGCCGCGGCGGCGTCCGCGAACAGCGCGTGCGCCACGATCTGCTGCGCGTCGGAGGTCGCGGGCTGCGCGTGCAGGCTGGTCAGTTCGGCGCAGAGCAGCACCGCCGGGCGCTGACGGGCGCTGACGAAGTCCGCGGCGGTACCCAGGCCGGGCAGGGCCGCGTAGCAGCCCATGTGGCCGACGAACAGCCGCTGGGCCGACGGCGCCAGGCCCAACTGGTGGGCGAGCAGGATGTCCAGCCCCGGCGTGGCGTAGCCGGTGCACGAGCACACGGCCAGCAGGCCCACGTCGGCCGCCGCCAGGCCGGCGTCGGCGAGCGCCCGGCTGACCGCCGCGGCGCCCAGCGGCAGCACCTCGACCGCGAACCGGCTCATCCGCCGGCCCGTCGACCAGGAGGTGACGTCCTCCTCCAGCGGGTTCAGGACGGCCTGGCGGGTGGTCACGCCGGCGTTGGCGAAGATCCGCTCGGCCAGCGGCCGGACCCGGCCGGCGAAGTGCGCGGCGAAGAAGCCCTCCCACAGCGCGCTCTGGCGCGTCGGCGGCGGCATGGCCACCCCGATCCCGGCGATCCGGGCGGCACCATTCTGCGGGCGCGGGGGCTCCGCGGGCGGGGCGGTCACCAGCGGTCCGCCGCGTCGGGGTCCGCGTCCAGGGCGGCGGCGCCGAGCCAGTCGGCGCACACGTCGGAGGTCGGCGGCTGCAGGGCGCCGCATCGGGCGTCCCGGAACAGCCGCTCCAGCGGGTGGCCGCGGCGGGTCGCCGAGGTGCCCGCGGCGGCGAGCATCGAGGCGGTGACCTCGGCGGCGGTGTCCCCGGCCAGCAGCTTCGCCCGCCACACCCAGCGCCGGGTCGCCGCGGCGTCCGGCGCGGCGTCGACCCGGCGGGCCGCCTCCCGGACCGCCTGCCGGGCCGCGGCCGCGGCCGCGTCGGCCCGCCCCAGCCGCGCCCGCACGGCGGGCAGGTCGGCGTGCCCGGACGCGGTGACCTGCGCCGCGGCGGCGTCGACCGCCGCCCGGGCGACCCCCGCGTACACCGCGGCGTAGCTGGCCACCATCCAGTGCGGCATCAGGGCGGCGACAGCCAGGGCCAGCCCCTCGACCCCGCCGAGCAGGGCGCGCGCCGGGACGGTGACGTCGATCGCCAGGTCGTGCGAGCAGGTGGCCCGCATCCCCAGGGCGTCCCAGGTCCGCTGGACGGTGAGCCCGGGCGTGTCGGCCGGCACCAGGAACTGGCTGACCCGGTCGTCCACCCGGGCGGCGACGAGGTAGGCGTCGGCGTGGCCGGCGCCCGAGCAGAACGTCTTCGCGCCGGTGATCCGGTACCCGCCGGGGGCCGGGGCGTAGGTGGTGCGCAGGCGGGACAGGCGGGAGCCGACGCCCCGCTCGCTCATCGCCACCGCGTACCAGGCGCCCGCCGCGGCGTCCGCGAGCGCGGCGTCCCGGGCGGCCAGGGCGGCGTCGCCGACCCCCAGGTCCAGCGCGAGGTCCTCGGTGAGGGCGGCCAGCGCGCCGGTGACCGAGGCGTGCATGTTGTAGACCAGCGCCGTCGCGCCGCTGCCGCGGGCCAGCGCGTGGGCCACGTCGACATACGTGCCGAAGCCCGCGCCGCCGCCGCCGAGCCGGGCGGGCACCATGAGGCCGCCCAGCCCCGCCGCGGCCAGGTCGGCGAAGTCGGCGGCCGGGAAGCTGCCCGCCGCGTCGTGCGCCGCCGCCCGGGCCGCGAACCGGGGCGCCAGCCGCGCCGCCTCGGCGACCGGGTCAGCCACGGGGGCCGTCCCAGCGGACGCCGACGCCCTGGTAGAGCACCGCCGTGGACCGGGTCGGCACCACCCGGCCGCGGTCGTCGCCGCAGAGCAGCCAGCGCAGCGTCGGCCAGGTGGTCGGCCGGGCGCCGCGGACCCGCAGCCGGACGCCGTGCCGGGCGCACAGGGCGCCGAGGCGCCGCGGGTCGACGTACCGGGCCGGGTCGTGCAGGCCGGCCGGCACCCGCGGCAGGCGCTCGGCGACGGTCACCGTGAGGAAGCGGCTCAGCCGGGTGTCGTTGAGGGTGTCCAGGACCAGGACGCCGCTGGGGGCGAGCACCCGGCACGCCTCGCCCACCGCCGCCGGCAGGTCCGTGACGTGCTCGAACAGCTCGCCGGCGACGACGACGTCGGCGCACCCGTCGGGCAGCGGCAGCGCCGTGGCGTCGGCGAGGACAGGGCGCACGCCCCGACCGGCCGCCAGCCGCAGCGCCGAACCGGTCACGTCGACGCCCACGTGGCGGTACCCGAGGCCCGCCACGTGCGGGGCGAGCAGGCCGCCGCCGCAGCCGAGGTCGAGCAGCAGGGCGCCGGGGCGCCGGGCCGCGGGTACCAACGCCGCCCGCGCCGCGGCCAGCCAGCGCAGGACGGCGAAGGCGCCACCGGGGCGCCACCACTGGTCGGCGAGCAGGTCGTACTGCCGGGGGTCGTTGCGCCGCAGCCCCGCCCGCCGCCCGGCGGGCGAATCGACCGGGCCGTCCGCGATCGGGCCGTCCGCGATCGGGCCGTCCGCTACCGTCCGCATAGGAAAGAGACTGGCACGGATCTGTCGTGCACAACAGGTCTGGCGGGCCGGGCACCCGCGGTCTACTGTGACCGGCATGTCACGGCTGCCGTCCCGGCGGGGCACCCCCTCGCCGACGGCCCGGTCGCCGTACTCAGTTGTGCCCCGGCACGGTCGGCAGCGCCACGCCGTGTCCCGGCACGGCCGGGCAGGGTAGGCGATGCGCGGACGCGGGTGGGCGTTCCTGCGCGCCAGCCACCCTGAGCCCGCCGCCGCGGTCACCGCCCTCACGGGGCTGCTGGCGTACGGCGGCGGGCATCCGCCGGCGTCCCTGCTGCGCGTCTGCGGCGCCGTCCTGGCCAGCCAGCTCGCGGTCGGCTGGCTGAACGACGCCGTCGACGCCCGCCGCGACGCCCGGGCGGGCCGCCGGGACAAGCCGGTGGCCGCCGGCCACCTGCCGGTCCGGGCCGCCGCGCTGGCCGCGGCCGGCGCGGCGCTCGCGTGTGTGGCGCTGTCGCTGAGCACCGGCCCGCGCCCCGGCCTGGTCATGGTCGCGGCGCTGCTGAGCGCGCTGGCCTACGACTGGCCGCTGAAGGGCACGCCGGCCTCGGTCCTGCCGTACGCCTTCTCGTTCGGCGCCCTGCCGGTCTTCGTCCTGCTCGCCGCGCCCGACGGCGACCCGCCGCCGCTCTGGCTGCCCGCCGCGGGCGCCATGCTCGGCGCGGGCGCCCACTTCGCCAACGCCCTGCCCGACCTGGCCGACGACGCGCTGACCGGGGTGCGCGGGCTGCCCCAGCGGCTCGGCCCGCGCGGCGCCCGGGCGGCGGGGGCGCTTCTGCTGGCCGGCGCCACGGCGGCGCTGACGCTCGGCCCGCCCGGCCCGCCGGCCTGGTGGGGGTGGGCCGCGCTCGGCGCCGCGGCCGCCGCGCTGGCGGCCGGCGGCCTGGCCGACCGGCGCGCCGCCCGCCGCGGCAGCCGGCAGGTGTACGCCTTCCGGGCCGTCCTCGGGCTGGCGGTGCTGGATGTCGCGCTGCTCGTCGGCGGGGCCCACGCGCTCGGTTAGGGTCCGCGCTCGCGACCGATCGCGGGCCACTAGGCTGGGCTGCGGTGCATCGCCGCCCTGACCCGGGGCCGGCCCCGAACAGGAGGACCGCCGTGACGCGCTCGACCTACCGCCGGGCCGCCGCCGTGCTCGCCGCCGGCACCGCGCTCGGGCTCGCCGGCTGCTCGGCCGGCCAGGTGACCGAGACGGCCCGCAAGGTACCGGCGGTGGCGGGCGCCAACGCCACGTCCGAGGTCGGCACCGGTGAGCTGTCCGTGCGCGATGTCCAGATCATCTACGGCACGGTGAAGGGCTACCTCAAGGGCGGCGCCGCGCCGGTCGGCGGAGCGGTCTTCAACGACACGCCCGACCCCGTGACCGTGACGGTCACCGTCGACCAGGCACCCACCGGCGCCGCGGGCGCCCAGACCGTGACGGCCAACGGCGTCCAGCTCGTCAAGGCCAAGCTCACCGCGCCGCAGCCGGCGACCGGCGGGCACGGCGCCGAGGCTCCCGCGCCCGCCGAGGGGGCGGGAGCGGCCGGCCACGCCGGGGGTACCGGGGCAGGGCAGCCCGCGCCGACGGCGAGCGCGGAACCGACCCCGGCGCAGCCCACCGGCACACCGGAGCCGGGTCCTACGGCCACCGCGGCGGGCGGCACCCGGCCGGTGCCGGCGACGCCCACCGCGACGTTTCCGCTGGCGCCGTGGGGTTCGCTGACCCTCGGCGCCACCCAGGGTCAGTACCTGGAACTCGCCGGGCTCGCCGGGCCGCTCAAGGGCGGCATGTCGGTACCCCTGCGGTTCGCCTTCAGCAACGGCGTCGTCCTCACCGTCCTCGCGCCGGTCGGCTCGCCGCTGGCACCGCTGCCGCGCGAGACCGCCCACGGCGAGTCCCCGGCCCACTGACGGCCGCCGACGCCGTCCCCGACTCCGGCGGGGCCGAAGCAGCTACGCGCCCGGCCCGCCCGCGGGCCGACTGCGGGAGCCACGCCTGCCCGGGTCCGGCTGCGGCGCCGCCACCGGGCTGCGGTGCCCGGCGGTGTCGAGGGCCCGGACGCCGAACAGGACGTTGTCCTTGGAGAGGTCGATCGTCGCCGTGGTGACGTCGCCGACCGGCAGGACGTGCGTCCACTCCGGCTCGGTGGTCTCGCGCCACACCACCTCGTACCCGGCCAGGTCCGGCTCGGGGCCGCGCTGCCAGCGCAGGGTGGTGTCGTTGGTCAGCCCGGAGGTGACGATCACGACGTTGCGCGGGGTACCGGGGGCCTGGGCCAGGGACCACAGCGCGGCCGCGTTCACCCGGGCGACCCGGGCGATGTAGGGGAAGTCGCAGAACTGCGGCAGGTCGCCGTACTGGATGCCGTTCTCCACCCGGACGTCCTGGTGCTCGTGGTGGAAGTTCTCCCGCGGCTCGGTGAACCGGGCGGCCGGGTACCCCTGCTGGAGGAACGAGATGTGGTCGCTGCCGCGCAGGTAGCGGTCCCGCCGCCAGACCACCCGCACGCGCATCCCGGTGTGCGGGTTCTCCGCCACGTCCCGGACGAACCGGCCGAGCTGGCGCGACGGGCCGTCGTTCTCCCCGCCGGTGGACAGGCGCGTGGTGGCCTGCGCCGGCGTCTCGGCGGTCGGCACGCCCTCGACGAACAGCCGCACGGTGTACGGGTCGGGCGGCGTGCCGTCGAACCCCTCGCTGGCGCCGATGATGTCGTTGCTGAACATCCCCTGCACGTCGACGCCGCCGGTACGCAACTGCCGGGCGAGGTGCGCCGACCCGAACAGTCCCTGCTCCTCGCCCGCCACGACCGAGAATACGATCGTCGCCTCCACGGGGCGGGTGGCGAACACCCGGGCCAGTTCCAGCACGGCCGCGACGCCCGAGGCGTCGTCGTCGGCGCCGGGGGCGTCGCTGACCGCGTCCAGGACGTCGGAGGCGCGGGAGTCGTAGTGGCCGGACACGACGTAGGTGCGAGCGGGCGTGGCGGTACCGCGCAGGGTCGCCACGATGTTCGTGATCCGGGTCGGCTCGGGCAGCCGCGGCCCGGCCGGCTGGATGAACGACTGGAGCTCCACCGTCATCCGCCCGCCGGAGGCCGCGGCGGTCTCGCGCAGTGCCGCGTGGATCCAGTCCCGGGCGGCGCCGATGCCGCGGACCGGGTCGTCCTGGCTCGACATGGTGTGCCGGGTGCCGAAGGCGACCAGCCGCCGTACCGTCGCCTCGATCCGCGCGGGGTCCACCTCCTTGAGCAGGGCGAGCAGGGCGGGGTCGGGCTCCTGGGGGGTGAGCGGGCGCCCGGGGCCGCGGCCGGCGGCGGGCGGGGCCGCCTGGGCGGCGAGCGGGCCGGTCAGCGGCGCGGCCGCGGCGGCGGTCACCGCGCCGGCCAGCAGGGTGCGCCGGCCGGCGGAGTAGGGATGCGGGCCGAATCGACGGGAGTCCATGAATAATGGTCGCCCGGCGCCGTCCGCCGTGTCCATAGGGCGGGCCGGGCTTTCCGCCCGCGGCCGCGCCGTCGCGCCGTGGCCGGTCGGAGGGCGGCGGCCCCGTCAGAGGGGGCCGACCCGGGCCGCGGCGGCGAGGCCCTGGCGGCGGCCGGCGCGGGCGGCGGGCGCGCGCCCGCGGGTGTCCAGGGAGTTGCCGCCGAACGCCGCGCGGGCCGCCCGGTCGGGCGTGACCAGCGTGACCGCGGCGCCCCGCTCGCGCAGGGCGCGGACCTGGCGGGCGGGCGCGGCCAGCACCCCGAAACCCCAGCGCAGCGGGGCGAGTACGACCACCCGCGGGTAGCCGGCCGCCAGGTCGGCGTTGGCCGGCGAACGCACGCCCCCGTCCAGGTACGGCCTGCCCCGCAGGGTGGTCGGGGGGAACACCGTCGGCACGGCGCTGCTGGCGGCGACGGCCGCGACCAGCGGCACCCCGCTGTCCGGCCCGAAGACGGCGAACTCACCCGTGTCGGCGGCGACGGCGGTCACCCGCAGCCGGGGGTCCGGCCAGGCCGCCGGCAGGCTCCGGCCCAGGACCGCCAGGCGGTCCCGCTCGCTGACGGTCCGGGCCCGCCGGGCCAGCGCCCCGAGGCGGGCGCCGAACCGCCGGGACGTGCCGCTGGTCAGCAGGGTCCACGCCAGCACGCCGAAGCGGGCGGCGGCGACCACCCGCGGCGTCACCGGCGGCGCGGGCCCCGGCTCCGGGGCGAGCTGCCGGGCGTACCACTCGCGCAGCGGGATGTCCGAGGTGAGGTACGCGCCGACGAACGCCCCGGCCGACGTGCCGACGAACAGGTCCGCGGCGCGCAGGTCCACGCCCGCCTCGGCCAGCCCGGTCGCCACGCCGACCGACCAGGCGATCCCGGTCACCCCGCCGGCCCCGAGCACCACCGCGGTACCGGCGGGGTCGGGTGCCGCGTCGGGGGCGGGGCGGGCCATGGGCGCTCTCCCTGCTGTCGGCGCGGCGGACCAGCCGAAGATGCCCCGTGCGCCGTTTCGCCAACCGCGCAGCGTCGCCAACCGCGCAGCGTCGCCGACCACGCCGCGCCGCCGACGCCGCGTCGCCGACCGCGCCGCGGTCGGGGCGAGTCGGGGCGGCGGTCGGGCGACCGGCGGATCGGCCTTGTAGCGTGCATCATGGGTCCGAGATCAGCTCGGGGCCGCCCGCGTCGGCGGCCCGCGCGCCCGGCCCCCGCGCCCGGCGGGCGCCCCCGCCCCGGCGGGCCGCAGTGGAGGAGGTCGCCCGTGGAGCCGCTGCGCTACCTCGCGGTGCTCGTCGCCTGCCTGCTGGTGACCCTGCCGCTGGAGTTCGTCCTCGGCGCCCGCGTGCTGCGGCGCCCGCGGCGGCTCGCGCTGGTCCTGCTCGCCGCGACGGCACCCTTCGTGGTGTGGGACCTGGTGGCCCTCGCGCGCGGCCACTGGTCCTTCGCGCCGGGCCGGACCGTCGGCCTGACCGTCGCCGGGCTGCCGGTGGAGGAGCTGCTGTTCTTCGTCGTCGTACCGGTCTGCGCGCTGCTGACCTACGAGGCGCTCGGCCTGCCGCGGCGGGGGTCCCGTGACCGGTGAGTACACGCTGCTGGCCGTCGCGGCGCCGGTGGCGGTCGTCCTCCTCGAACTGGTGGTGCTGCGCACGGGGCTGCTGCGCGAGGGCCGGTACTGGGCGACCGTCGCGATCACCATGGCCTTCCAGATCCCCGTCGACGGGTGGCTGACCCACCCGCGGGCGCCGGTGGTCCTGTACAGCCCCGCGGCGATCTCCGGGGTGCGCAGCCCGTTCGACATCCCGGTGGAGGACTTCGGGTTCGGGTACGCGCTGGTCACCGCGGTCCTGCTCGCCTGGCGCTGGCAGCGGCGGGACGCCGGTGCGTGAGGACGCCGACGTGATCGGGTGGCTCGCCCGGCGGATGGTCCGGCGCGGGCTGCGCGGGATCTGGCTGCACGGCGCGGTACCGGCGGGGCCCGTCGTCTGGGCGGCCAACCACCACTGCTGGTGGGACCCGTTCGTCGCGCTGGCGGCGCTCGGCCGGCCCGGCAGCCCGATGCTCAGCCCGGCCAACGCGGCCCGGTACCGCTTCGTCCGCACCCTCGGCGGCTTCGCCGCCGACGAACCGCGCCGCGGCCTGGCGCTGCTGCGCGCCGGCCGCAGCCTCGTGGTCTACCCCGAGGGCGAGCTGCGTCCCCCCGGGCCGCCCGGCCCGCTGTCGCGCGGGGCCGCCTGGCTGGCCGACCGCGGCGGGGTGCCGCTGGTCGCCGCGGCCACCCGGATCGTGCTGCGCGGGCACCAGTCCGCCGAGGCGTACGTGCGGTTGTCGACCGTCGCCGACGCCCCGGCCGCGCGGACCCGGCCGGAGCGGCCCGCGCGGGTCGCCGCCGCGACGGCCGCCCTGGCCAGCCGGCTCGACGCCGACCTCGCCGCGCTCGACGAGCTGATCCGGCGCACCGACCCGCGGGCGCCGGTACCGGACTTCCGCCCGGCCGCCCCCGGCCGGCGCAGCACCGAGGAGTTGATCGGAGGATGGGCGCGGTGAGCCTGGACAAGCTCGTACTCGGCTTCCACGCGGTGAAGATCGCCGGAATCCTGGCCAACCTGCGCCAGTTCCCGACCCTGCGCCCGGACCCGGCGGCCGGCCCCCGGCCGCGCACCTCCCTGCTCGTCCCGGCCCGGGACGAGGAGCGCAACCTGCCGGCGACGCTGGCGGCGCTGTGCGCGCAGCCCGCCGACGAGATCCTCGTCCTCGACGACGGCTCCGCCGACGGCACGGCGGCGCTCGTGCGCGCGTGCCCCGACCCGCGCGTCGCCCTGCACACCGGCACGCCGCCGCCGGACGGCTGGATCGGCAAGAACTGGGCCTGCCACCAGCTCGCCGCCGCCGCGACCGGTGAGCGCCTGGTCTTCTGCGACGCCGACGTCACCCTGCGGCCCGGGGCGCTGGCCGCCCTGCACGCCGAGTGGGACCGCCAGGGCGCCGACGTGTTCTCCGTCTTCCCGCGGCAGGTCACCGGCACGCTCGGCGAGCGCCTGCTCGTACCGCTGATCGACGAGACGCTGCTGGCGTTCCTGCCGCACGCCCTGCTGCGCGCGCCGGTACCGGCCGCGGCCACGGCCAACGGCCAGGTGCTGGCGTTCACCCGGGCGGCCTATGCCGCCGTCGGCGGGCACGCCGCGGTCGCCGACCAGATCGTCGAGGACGTGGCGCTGGCCCGGCGCACCCGCCGCTGCGGGCTGCGGCTCGGCCTGGCGCTGGGCGGGGCCCTGGTGGGGACGCGGATGTACCGCGGGTATCGGGAGGCGGTGCGCGGCGTCGGCAAGAGCCTGCGCGCGGCGCACGGGCACCGGGACGCGGCGCTCGCGGCCACCGCCGCGTGGCACCTGGCGGCGTACACGCTGCCGTGGCTGCGCTGGGACCGCGGCGGCGCCTGGCGGGCGGCGGCCCTGCTGGGGCTGGCGGAGCGGCTGCTGGTGAACGCCAAGACCGGCCGCGGCGCGTACGCCGAGGCGGCGCTGGTACCGGTCACCGCGCCCGCCGCGCTGCCGGTGTACGCGCTGGCCCTGCGCCGGACCGCCCGCTGGAAGGGCCGCGAGTACCGGTGAACCAGCTCCCCGCGCCCCCGGGCGCGCACCTGTGGCGGTGGACCCGCGACCCGCTGGCGCTGCTGCGCGACGGCGCCGCGGCCGGCCCGGTGTTCCGGCTGCGGCTGTGGCGGCCGGCCGTCGTCGGCTACCGCCCGGACTGGAACCGCGCCGTCCTCGGCGACCTCGACACCTTCCGCAGCGCCCGCAGCCTCAGCGGGCTGACGCCGTACCTGGCCGCGGGCGTCGTCGCGGCCGACGTGCCGGGGCACACCGCCCGGCGCGACGCCCTCAACCCGCACTTCCACCGCCGGGCGCTGCTGCCGCACGAGGACCGGCTCGCCGCGGTGGTGCTGCCGCCCGACGGCCCGTTCGAGGCGCTGTCCTGGGCGGCGGGGGCGGTGCGCCGGATGCTGAACGCGGCGCTGTTCGGCGACCGGTGCGACCCGGCGCTGCTGGCCGCGTTCCTCACCCCGCTGGACCGGCCGCTGCCCTGGCCGCTGCTGCCGCGGCCGCGGCTGTTCCGCCGGATGGACGCGGCGATCGCGGCGGTCCTCGCGCGGCCGCCGGCCGGCTCGCTGGCCGCCGCGGTCGCCGGGCTGCCGGACGCCGCCGCGGAGCTGCGGGTCGCGCTGGCGGCCGGGTACGACACCACCGCGCACACCCTGGCCTGGGCGCTGTGGCACCTGGCCGGGGCGCCGCGGTGGCGCGCCGAGGAGCTGCTGCCGGCGGTGACCGACGAGATCCTGCGGCTGTACCCGGCGGGCTGGATCGGCAGCCGGCGCGCGGTCCGGGCGAGCGTGGTGGCCGGCGTGCCGGTTCCGGCGGGGACGCTCGTGCTGTACTCGCCGCTGCTCACCCACCGCGACCCGGACCAGTGGCCGGAGCCGGACGCGTTCCGTCCCGAGCGCTTCGCCGACGGCCGGCCCGCCTGGTCTTACCTGCCGTTCAGCGCGGGCCGGCGGACCTGCCTCGGCGCGCACCTGGCCCGGTTGATGCTGCGGGTGGCGCTGCGCCCGTTCTGTACCGGCGACCTGCGGGCCGCCGCCGGCGACCCGGCGCCCGCGGCGGGCATCACGCTGCGTCCGGCCGGCCCCCTGACGCTGGAGTACCGGCCGCGCCGGGCGCGCCCCGCCCGACCCGCCGACCCGCTGGCCGCGGCGGCGCCCCCGCGCTGAGCACCGTGGCCAGCACCGCCGCCAGCCGGCGCCGGCGGGGCACCACGGCCCGCCCGGCGAACACGTCGTACCGCCGCGCCACGACCTCCTCCAGGATCCCGCCGTACAACCGCCGCGCCGCCCGGATGCAGGTGCGCGACGCGCCCCGCAGCCCCTGGATACCCGGCTCGGCGGCGGCGTAGTGCTCCCGCGCCCGGTCCACCTCGGCGGCGATCAGGGCGCGGATCCGCTCGCCGGCCGGCGCCGCCGGCAGCCCGCCGGCCCGGTGCGCGGCGGCGAGGTCCGCCCGGGTGACGCCGTACCGGTCGAGGTCCGCCAGCGGCAGGTACAGCCGGCCCCGGTCCAGGTCCTCGCCGACGTCGCGGATGAAGTTGGTGAGCTGGAAGGCGAGCCCGAGCTGCCGGGCCGGCTCGCGGACGGCGGCGGGGTCGGGCGGGTCGAGGACCGGCAGCATCATGGTGCCGATCACCGCGGCCGAGCCCTCCATGTAGCCGAGCAGGTCGGCGTACGTCGGGTACGCCGTGACCTGCAGGTCCATCGCCATCGAGGCCAGGAACGCCGTGAAGTCGGCTGGGTCCTGGCCACAGCGGTCGACGGTGTCGAAGACGGCGGGCAGCAGCGGGTGCGCGCCCGCGCGACGGGCGGTGAAGGCCGCGGCCCAGGCCCGCAGGTCGGCCGGGGTGCCGGCGACGTCGACGAGGTCGTCGGCGTGGCGGGTGAAGGCGTACAGGGCGTGCACGTGCCGCCGCCGGTCCGCGGGCAGCAGGCGGGCGGCCAGGTAGTACGAGCGGCCGTGTCGCCGCATGACCTCCCGGCACCGCGCGTACGACGCGGCCAGGGTCACCGTGTCGCTCATCGCCCCCGCCCTCCGCGCCGGTACGGTACCCGTCCGCACTGCCGTGCCCATGATGCCGTGCCCAGCCGCCCGACCGCGGGTGGCCGCGGCGGCGTCCGGGGACGTGCCGCCAGCCTAGCGGCGGACGCCGCCGGCCGCCGATCTCGCGCGGGCGCCCGGGGTGTGCGGCGGGGGTGAACGTCGGAGGCCGCGGCTAGGGTCGGCGCACGGCCCGGCGCCGGGCCAGCGGAGCGCGCAGGGCGACAGCGGAGCGGGCAGGGCGACAGCGGAGCGGGCAGGGCAGCAGCGGAGCGGGGCAGGGCGGGAGTGGAGCGGTCGTGAGTGGGCAGGTGGCGGGTGAGCAGGTCACGGGAGGCAGGCCGGCGCGGGGTGCGGGCCGGCCTGCGGCGGCGCGGCAGCGGGGGGTGAAGGAGGCCCGGCCGGCGTACGAGTGCGACGCCTGCGGCCACCAGCCCCCCAAGTGGGTCGGCCGGTGCCCGGAGTGCCAGGAGTGGGGCTCCGTGGTCGAGTGCACCGTGACCGGACCGGTCGTCGCCGGCCGCGCCGTCGCCAGCCGGGCGCCGAGCGAGCCCGCCCGGCCGATCGCCACGATCAGCGCCGCGGCGGCGGCCGCCCGGCCGACCGGCGTGGACGAACTGGACCGGGTCCTGGGCGGCGGCCTCGTGCCCGGCGCCGTCGTGCTGCTGGCCGGCGAGCCGGGCGTCGGCAAGTCGACGCTGCTGCTCGACGTCGCGCAGCAGTGGGCCGCGTCCGCCGGGTCGCCGGCCCTGGTGGTCTCCGGCGAGGAGTCGGTGAGCCAGGTCCGGCTGCGGGCGGAGCGCATCGGCGCCCTGCACGATCGGCTGTACCTCGCGGCGGAGAACGACCTCGGCGCGGTCCTCGGCCACCTCGACCAGGTGCGGCCGGGCCTGCTGGTGCTGGACTCCGTCCAGACGTTCTCGGTCGCCGGCACCGACGCCACGGCCGGCGGGGTGACCCAGGTCCGCGCCGTCACCGCCGCGCTGGTGGCCGTGGCCAAGGAGCGCGGCATCGCCACCGTGCTCGTGGGCCACGTCACCAAGGACGGCAACGTCGCCGGGCCGCGGGTCCTGGAGCACCTGGTGGACGTGGTGCTGCACTTCGAGGGCGACCGGCACTCGGCGCTGCGGCTGGTCCGCGGCATGAAGAACCGGTTCGGCCCGGCCGACGAGGTGGGCTGCTTCGAGATGCACGAGGGCGGCATCACCGGCCTGCCGGACCCCTCGGGCCTGTTCCTGACCCGGTACGCCGAGGCGGTGCCCGGCACCTGCGTGACCGTGGCGATGGAGGGGCGCCGGGCCCTGGTCACCGAGGTACAGGCGCTGATCGGGGCCACCGTCGCCGGTTCGCCGCGGCGGACCGTCTCCGGCCTCGACGGCGCGCGGCTGGCGATGGTGCTCGCCGTCCTGCAGCGCCGGGCGGAGAAGCTGACCCTGCACGACCGCGAGGTCTTCGCGGCCACCGTCGGCGGGATCCGCGTCGTCGAGCCGGCCGCCGACCTGGCCGTGTCGCTGGCCGTCGCCTCCGGCGGGCTGAACCTGGCCGTCTCGCCGCGGCTGGTGGCGATCGGCGAGGTCGGCCTCACCGGCGAGGTCCGCCGGGTGGGCGCGGTGGGCCGGCGGCTGGCGGAGGCGGCCCGGCTGGGCTTCACCGCGGCGCTCGTGCCGCCTGGCTGCGGCGGCGGCGAGCAGGGGCCGGGTCCGGCGGGGCTGCGGGTCATCGAGGTCGCCGACGTCCGGGCGGCGCTGCACTGGGCGGCGCGGGTGTCCGCCGAGTGAGCCCCGCTGGCGCGCGGTCCGTAGACTGCGGGGGTGCCCACTGACCGCGACGCCCGGGGCAGCTCCGCCGCGCAGGCCAGACCTGCCGCGCAGGGTCCCGCCGCCCTGCGCGGTGACGGCGCCGCGGGCGGCGCGGACGGCGGCCGCCAGCGGGACCCCGGCAGGCGCGCCGAGGCACGTGGCACGGCCGAACGGACGGCCGTCGCCACCGGGGCGGGACTGGCGTGGGGAGCGGCCGTGACGGGCATCGGGAACATCGGCACCAGCGCGGGCGATCCCCTGCGCGCGACCCTGGCCCTGATGGCGCCGGGCACCGCCCTGCGCGACGGCCTCGAACGCATCCTGCGCGGCCGGACCGGCGCCCTGGTCGTGCTGGGCTTCGACCGCCTGGTGGAGTCCATCTGTACCGGCGGCTTCGCCCTGGACGTCGAGTTCTCCGCCACCCGGCTGCGCGAACTGTGCAAGATGGACGGCGCGGTCGTGCTGTCCAGCGACGGCACCCGCATCGTGCGCGCGGCCGTGCACCTGATGCCGGACTCGTCGATCCCGTCGGAGGAGTCCGGCACCCGGCACCGCACCGCCGAGCGGGTCGCCAAGCAGACCGGCCACCCGGTGATCTCGGTGAGCCAGTCGATGCGGATCATCGGCGTGTACGTCAACGGCCAGCGGCACGTGCTGGACGACTCGGCCGCGATCCTCTCCCGCGCCAACCAGGCGCTGGCGACGCTGGAGCGGTACAAGCTGCGGCTGGACGAGGTGTCCGGCACCCTGTCGGCGCTGGAGATCGAGGACCTGGTCACGGTCCGCGACGCGGTGGCGGTGGTCCAGCGGCTGGAGATGGTCCGCCGGATCGCCGACGAGATCGCCGGCTACGTCGTCGAACTCGGCACCGACGGCCGGCTGCTCGCGCTCCAGCTCGACGAGCTGATGGCCGGCGTGGACGCCGACCGCACCCTGGTCATCCGCGACTACCTGCCCGCCGGCCGGCGGGCCCGGACCCTGGACGAGGCGCTGGTCGAGCTGGACCTGCTCAGCTCCGCCGAGCTGATCGACCTCGTGGCGGTCGCCCGCGCGCTGGGGTACCCGGGGGCGACCGACGCGCTGGAGGCGGCGGTGAGCCCGCGCGGGTTCCGGCTGCTGGCCAAGGTGCCGCGGCTGCCGGGCGCGGTGATCGAGCGGCTGGTCGAGCACTTCGCCAGCCTCCAGCGCCTGCTCGGCGCGACGGTGGAGGACCTGCAGGCGGTCGACGGGGTGGGCGAGACCCGCGCCCGGGGCGTCCGCGAGGGGCTGTCCCGGCTGGCCGAGGCGTCCATTCTGGAGCGGTACATCTGAGCCGCCGGCTCAGGGGGAGAACGTCCAGACCAGCGTGACGTAGCCGCCGAACCAGGCGGTCCCGGCCACGGCGGCGGCCAACGCGACGGCGCGGGCGCGGGTGCCCGCGCGCGCCAGGACCGCGGCCAGCGGGAGCAGCAGCGGGAACGCCGGCAGCAGCAGCCGGGCCTTCACCGGGTAGTAGCCGGCGGTGGCCAGGACCAGGGCCAGCGACACCAGCGCGTACGTCAGGACCGGCGCGGGCGCGCGCAGCACGGCGGCGCAGACCAGCGCGACGGCCAGCACGGCGGTGACGACGGCGACGGTCACCGCCACCGACGGCGCGGTGAGCGCGCGCGCGGCGTACCGGGCGGTGTACCAGCCGCCGTCCAGCCGCGAACCCCACCGCTCCTGGACGGCGAACCAGCCGTCCCACCGCCCGAGGCGCGCGCCCACCCAGGCGAGGTAGCCGAGCCAGCCCAGCGGCGCGACGAGCACGGCGAGCACGGGCCGCCACGGCACCGCCCCGCGGCGTACCGCCCGGAGAACGTCGCCCCACCCCCGCGCAGCGCCACCTGCCCGGGAAACGCCGCCCGCCGAGGGATCGCCGCCCGCCGGAGGAGCGCCACCCGCCGGGGAAGCGCCGCCCGGGTGCGGGACGCCGGACGGCGGGGTGCGCAGGTGCTGCCAGACCGCCAGCGCGGCGGCCACCCCGACCGCCGCGATCAACGCGACCGCGGTGGACCGGGTGAGGCCGGCGGCCACGCACAGCGCCGCCGCGGTGAGCCACCGCCCGCGCAGCAGGGCGTACAGGGTGAACGCCGCCAGCGCCGTGAACAGCGACTCGCTGTACGCCATCTGCTGCACCACCGCGTGCGGCAGCGCCGCCCACAGCGCCACCAGCAGCAGGCCGACCCGCCGCCCGCGCAGCTCCCGCCCGACCAGGAAGATCCCGGCGGCGGCGGCCAGGGCGCAGAGCCCCGCGACCAGGACCCCCGCCGCGCCCGTCCCCACCCCCGGCAGCAGGGCGGCGAGCCGGACGAGGCCGGGGTACAGCGGGAAGAAGGCGAGGTTGGACAGCCGCGGCCCGCCCGCCTCCGCCGGCACGCCGTGGTCGTACCCGTCGGCGGCGATACCGGCGAACCAGGCGGCGTCGAACCGCTCCCCCAGCACCGCGCCGAGGTCGACCCCCCGCCGGTCCGCCCACACCGCGAGGGCGGCGAGCGCGGCGACGCGGACGGCGGCGTACACCAGCAGGGCGGGGCCGACCGTGCGCGAGGCGCGACGCGCGACCGCCCAGGCCCGCCCGCCGCGGGTGCCTGCGGGCGGCGCGGCCGCCCCGGCCGGGGCGCGGCGGTCCGCGGTCGCGGCCTGCTCAACCAACGTGCGCTCCCCGGTCCGGCGGAATCGGCCCACCCTACCGCGCACCTCGGCCGCCGGCCGCCCCGTCGGCGGTAGGGTGCGACCATCCCCCGCCGCAGTACCGGAAGGACCCTCCGTGAAGGTTGTCAGCGTCGTCGGCGCCCGCCCGCAGCTCGTCAAGCTGGCCCCCGTGGCCGCGGCGTTCGCCGGCACCCCGCACACGCACCGGATCGTGCACACGGGGCAGCACTACGACGCCGACCTGTCCGACGTGTTCTTCAGCGGCCTGGGCATCCCCGACCCCGACGTGCACCTGGGCATCGGCTCGGGCGACCACGGCGCGCAGACCGGCGCGATGCTGGTGGCGCTGGAGCCGGTCCTGCGCGCCGAGCGCCCCGACTGGGTGCTGGTCTACGGCGACACCAACTCGACGCTCGCCGCGACCGTGGCGGCCGTCAAGCAGCACCTGCCGGTGGCGCACCTGGAGGCGGGGCTGCGCTCGTTCAACCGGCAGATGCCCGAGGAGCACAACCGGGTCCTGACCGACCACGCCGCCGACCTGCTGCTGGCGCCGACCGCGGAGGCGATGCGGCACCTCGCGCGGGAGGGGCTGGCCGAGCGGGCGATCGCGGTGGGCGACGTCATGGTCGACGTGTGCCTGCGGGTCCGCGACGCCGTCGCCCGCGGCGAGGTGCCGCCCCCGGCGCTGCCCGAGGGCGTCGACCCGACCGGGCCGTACCTGCTGGCGACCCTGCACCGGGCGGAGAACACCGACGACCCGGAGCGGCTCGCCGGCCTGCTGGACGCCCTGGCGGCGCTGCCGGTGCCGGTGGCCCTGCTCGCCCACCCGCGGCTGGTGGCCAAGGCCGCCCAGCACGGGCTCACCGTCGGGCGGGGTGCGGTGCGGGTCGGCCGGCCGCTGCCGTACGCGGCGATGGTGGCCGCCGTCCTGGGCGCGGCCGGGGTGGTGACCGACTCGGGCGGACTCCAGAAGGAGGCGTACCTGCTCGGCCGGCCGTGCACCACGCTGCGCCCGGAGACGGAGTGGGTGGAGACGCTGACCGACGGCTGGAACCGCCTGGTACCCCAGCCGGGCGCCCTCGGCCCGCAGTGGGTCGCGGCGGCGACCCGGCCGGCACCCGTGGCCCCGCGGGCGGCGCCGTACGGCGACGGGCGGGCGGCGGTCGAGGTGGTGCGGGTGCTGGCCGAACGGGTCAAGTCCCACCCCTGAACCGGCGCCGCGCCGCTACGGCCCGGCGCTCGTCGGCGACGCCGCGCCGCTGCCCCCGGCGCTCGGCAGCGCGCGGTGGTAGTCGGCGGTGGCCAGCGCCCGCGGGTGGCGGCGGGCCAGGACGTAGCCGTACTGCGCGGCCAGGCCGTCCGCGGCCATGATCACGTCGATCCGGGCGGGCAGCGCGTCGCGGGCGGCCCGGTCGGCGAGCAGGGCCAGGGCGTGGGTGCGGGCGGCCCGCAGGCCCAGCCGGCGCAGCCCGCCGGCCAGGGCGCCGGACACGCCCCCGGACCCGGCGGGGTCGGTCCGGACGTGCCGGATCGTCAGGCCGGGCCGGTCGGCGAGGTCCCGCCACGGCCCGGTCGAGGTACTGACCAGCAGGACCCGCGCCCCCGCGTCGAGGTGCCGGCGCACCGCCGCCCGGACCAGCTCGGGGGGGTCCGGCGCGAAGGACAGGAAGACGACGTTCACCGCGCGGCCGCCCGCGCGTCGCCGACCGCGGCCAGCCGGTCGACCAGCGGCGTCAGCAGCCGGTCCCGCTGGTACCGGGCGGCCCACTCCCGCGCGGCCGCCCGCGGCCCGGGGCCGGCCGTGCGGGCGGCGTCGGCGGCGGCGCGCATCGCCGCCGCGAGCGCCTCGGGCGCCAGGCTGTCGGCGCGGAACCACAGCGGGTACCCGGCCAGCACGTCCTCGGCCGCGATGCCGGGGGCGTGCACCGAGACGACGGGCCGGCCGGCGGCCATGTACTCGAAGACCTTGCCCGAGGTGACGTACCGGGACCCGCCGGCCAGGAACACCAGCACGTCGCTGGCGGCGTACACGTCGGCGACGGCGGTCTTGGCGACCGGGCCGAGGTAGCGCAGCGCGCCGTCGGCGGAGGTGTCCGCGCCCTCGGGCAGCCCGAGCGCCTCCCGCAGCACCGGCTGCCCGGTCTGCTGGAAGCCCAGGTGCCCGTACAGGTCCAGGGTCGCCCCGGCCAGTTCCGGGGAGCGCCGGGCGAGCCGGAACGCCGCCGCGAGCGCCGCCAGCGGCATCCGGTCGGTGAGGGTGCCGAGGAAGCCCAGCCGCAGCGGCCGGCCGGCCGGTGCCGGGTCGTCGCCGACCGCCCCGAGGTCGAGCAGGTCCGGGTCCCAGCCGTTGGGGACCACGAGGGTGCGGTCGGCGGCCGCCGGGTACCGGTCCGCGTACCACTGCCGGGTCGGCTCGTTGACGAACACCGCGGCCGCCGCCCGGCCCATGATCCGCCGCTCCCACCGCACGGCCGGGTGCCCGGCCGGGTACCGGGCGGCGTCGCCGAACTGGTCCAGCGTCCACGAGTCGCGGAAGTCGACCGCGTACGGCAGCCCCCGCAGCCGGTGCAGCCCCCAGGCGGCGGCGAAGGCCGCGTACGGGTTGCCGGTGGCCAGCACGGCGTCGAACGGACGTCGGCGGTGCAGCCGCAGCCCGACCCGGACGCACGCCCGCCCCCAGGAGGCGTAGTGCTCGGGGAAGCCCAGGTTGCCCAGCCACTCGTACCGGCGCCGGGACAGCCGCGGCCGGCTCCGGCGCAGCCAGCCGAAGGCGCGCAGGTCCTTCTCCCAGGCGTAGGTGTCCAGGGCGGGCCGCAGCACCCGGACCCGCGGGTCGAGGGTGGCGAGCAGGCTGTCGTCGACCGAGCCGACCGTGTCGCGCAGGAAGCCCAGCGGCGCGGCCAGGGCGGTGACCTCCCAGCCCTGGGCGGCGAACCGGTTGGCCAGCGCCCGGGTGCGGTACACGCCACTGGCCCGCGAGGGCGGCAGGAAGAAGCCGAGGAACAGCAGGCGGCGCGCCACGCTCACACCGTACCGCCGGCCGGCAGGTGGGCGACGCTGTAGGCGATCCGCCGCCGGGCGGCCCCGGCGTCGCGGCGCAGCACCTGCTCCAGCAGCAGCACCGCGTGCGGGTCGGCGGGGACCACCGCGTCGTAGTCCTCCCGGGCCAGGTGGGCGGCGACCACGTCGACGGCGGCGTCGCGCCACAGCCGGCGGTGCACCCGGTCGACGAGCCGCCGCTGGACCGGTCCTGCGACGCGGCTGCGGTAGCGGGCGGCGGCCCGCTCGGCCGGGGCGCGCAGCGGCCCGCGGCCGGCGGCGCGGGCGAGGCCGGCGGGCACCCGCCAGAGGACGAACCGGGCGAGGCGCTGCGGCCAGTGCCGGCGCGCCAGCTCCGCCCGGGACCGCACGGTCAGGCCGGCCTCGGCCAGGGCGGCGGTCCAGGGCCCGGTCTCGTGGACGAGGACCGTGGCGGTGCCGCCGCCGGCCAGCACGGCCAGCCCCTCCGCCAGCGCGGCCGGCCGCCGCGCCTCGCCGAGCAGGATGATCAGGACCTTCACGCGCGCACCCCGGCCTGGCGCGCGCCGCGCTGCGGCGGTACCACCGGGCGGCGGCCGGCCGGCGCGGGGTCGCCGAACCAGTGGTGGTGGTGGTGGGCGGCCACGGCCGCCGGGCCGAACCGGTCGACGAGCCGGCGCCGCGCCTCGGGCAGGTCGAGCCCGGTGTCGAAGCGGTCCCGCAGCCGCCGGTACCCGGCCACGAGGGCGTCGGGGGTGTCGGTGACCTCGACCAGCTCCCCGGCGAGGTCGATGACGTCGGCCAGGGTCTCCTCCGGCCCGCCGCACCGGGTGACCACGACCGGGGTACCGGCGCCGACCGCCTCGGCGGGCGTCATCCCGAACGTCTCCCACCGGCTGGCGTGCAGCAGCAGGTCGTGGGTCCGCATGAGCCGGACCGCCTCGGCGTGCGGCACCGGGCCGACGAACGTCACCGCGTCGGCCACGCCCCGGCGCCGGGCCAGTTCGCGCAGCTCCGCCTCGCCCTCGCCGCTGCCGCCGACCAGGGTCAGGGTGAGCCGCGGGTCCTGCGCGCGGCAGACGGCCAGCGCCTCGACCAGCAGGTGCACCGCCTTGCGGGCCACGAAGGAGCCGACGTAGATCCAGCGCAGCGGCGCGCGGACCGGCGCGGCGCGCGGCGGTCCGAAGTCGACCGGGTTCGGCACCACCACGATCTTGTCGGCGTGCTGGGGGAAGGCGGCGACGAGCTGGTCGCGCAGCACCCGCCCGACGGCGAACAGCCCGGTGCAGCCGTCCAGGACCTCGCCGTACATGCGCCGGTTGTCGGCGTCGGCGAGGAGGTCGGCCAGAAAGGACATGTGCTCGGTCACGAACAGGCGCGCGCCCGCCGGCAGGTGCTGGAGCGCGGCCCACGCCGTCGGCGTGCCGACGTGCGCGTGCACCACGGGCGCGGTGATGCGCAGGCCGCCGAGGACGGCGGCGTGCTGCGCGGTCAGGTGCGCGCGGGTGGGCCGGGAGGACACCGGTACCGGGTGGTATCCGAACCGGACACCCTCGTCGTCGGTACCGGCCCAGCGCGGCATCCGGGCGCCCAGCGCGCGCTGGGCGCGCAGGGCGGCGCGCTCCCCGGCGGCGTCCAGGTTGGCGCTCCACGAGTCGAAGTGGTGTACCTCGATGTCGTCGCACCCGGCCGCCACGGCGTGCACCATGGACCGGACGAAGGTGCCGGCGTGCGGCTGGCGCAGGTTGGGGTACCAGGGCGTGAGTACGGCGACCTGCCGACGCGGCTCCGCGGCCATCCCGCTCCTCCCTGTCCACCGCCCCGCGGCACCGGCGGCGAGCGCCGGGGTACCGGGGGCGATGTCGAATCCTATCGACTGCGGTGACAGTCCACACCATTACCGAAGTCACGTTCCGGCCACCCCTGATCCCCCGGGATTCGGTCGAATGGGCGATGTGGACATACTGATAAACAGTGCTATTAGGCATATAAAGGTGTACATCCGTTTCTGGTGATATGCGGCACCGTCCGAGGGCAGGTACGCGGAAGCGCCCGGGAGCGGTGGGCTCCCGGGCGCTTCCGCGCGGCTGCGTCAGCGGGTCAGGCGGGGCACTCCACCGTCGTACCCTCGCGGGCCGAGCGCAGGATCGCCGCGCAGACCTCGACGGTGCGCAGGCCCTGGCGCAGCGTCACGATGCCGCTCTCCTTGCCGTCCACGGCGTCCCGGAACCGCTCGTGCTCCACCAGCAGCGGCTCGCGCTTCGGGATGGCGAACCGGACCATGTCGCCCTCGGCGACCCCGCGGAAGTTGCGCAGGGCCTCCCACTCGGTGTCGATCGCGGCGTTCGCGTAGAACGTCAGGTCGGCGGTCAGCGTGTCCGCGATGAAGCAGCCCCGCTCGCCGGTGACGACCGTCTGGCGCTCCTTGAGCGGGCTGAGCCAGTTCACCAGGTGGTTGACCATCAGGCCGTCGGTGAGCTGGGCGGTGGCCGACACCATGTCCTCGTGCGGCCGGCCGGAGCGGGAGACCGTCCGGGCCGACACCGCCTGGTACTCCTTGCCCGTCACCCACGCGGTCAGGTCGACGTCGTGGGTCGCGAGGTCCATCACCACGCCGACGTCGGCGATCCGGTGCGGGAACGGACCCTGCCGGCGCGTCGTCACCTGGTAGATGTCGCCGAGGTCGCCGGCCTCCAGCCGCTGCCGCAGGCTCTGGAGCGAGGGGTTGTACCGCTCGATGTGCCCGACCCCGGCCACCAGCCCGGCCGACTCGAACGCCTCGACCAGCGCGCGGGCCGCCTCCACGTTCTGCGCCAGCGGCTTCTCCACCAGCGCGCAGACGCCGGCCGCGGCCAGCGCCAGCCCCACCTCCTCGTGCAGCGCGGTCGGGCAGGCGACCATCGCGTAGTCGAGGTTCAGCGCGAGCAGCTCGTCGAGCGTGGCGACCACCGGGGCGGGCGCCAGGCCCTGCGGGTCGCCGGCCGGGTCCATGATCCCGACCAGCTCCACGCCGTCGAGCCGGGACAGGACGCGGGCGTGGTTGCGGCCCATCGCGCCGAGCCCGATGAGGCCGGCGCGCAGCGTTGTGCTCATGCGTGTACTCCTTCGCTCGTGGCTACGGTAGCGGACCGAAACCCCAGGTCAGACACTGGAGTTGACCCCGTCCGCGATCCGCGCGAGCTGGTCGGCGGTCAGGCTCGGGAAGACCGGCAGGGACACGACCTCGCGGGCGGCCCGCTCGGTCTCGGGCAGGTCCCACGGGCCGGGCTCGCCGTCGACCAGGTACGGCAGCAGCCGGTGGATCGGCGTCGGGTAGTAGACGCCGCTGCCGACGCCCTTGTCCCGGAGCCGCGCGGTGAACGCGTCCCGGTCGCCGGCCACCCGGACCGTGTACTGGTGGTACACGTGCGTGGCGCCCTCGGCCACCGGCGGGGTGGCGGCGGCGGTGATGTGCTCGTCCAGGTACGCGGCATTGGCCTGGCGCTGCTTCGTCCATCCCGAGAGCTGCTTGAGCTGCTCGCGGCCGATCGCGGCGGCCACGTCGGTGAGCCGCATGTTCGCGCCGACGATCTCGTTGGCGTACCGCTGCTCCATGCCCTGGTTGCGCAGCAGCCGCAGCGTGCGGGCGAGCTGCGCGTCCCCGGTGGTGACCATGCCGCCTTCGAGGCTGTGCATGTTCTTGGTCGGGTAGAAGCTGAAGCAGCCGGCCGTCCCCCAGGCCCCGACCGGGGTGCCGTGCAGGGCGGCGGCGTGCGCCTGGGCGGCGTCCTCGACCACGCCGAGGCCGTGCTTCGCGGCGATCTCCATGATCTTGTCCATGGCGGCCGGGTGCCCGTACAGGTGGACCGGCATGACCGCCACGGTCCGCGGGGTCACCGCCGCGGCGACGGCGGCCGGGTCCAGGCAGAAGCTGTCCGGCGCGATGTCGACGAAGACCGGGGTCGCGCCGACGAGGCGGACCGCGTTGCCGGAGGCCGCGAACGAGAACGACGGCACGATGATCTCGTCGCCGGGGCCGTAGCCCAGGGCGAGCAGGGTGAGCTGGAGCGCCGAGGTGCCCGAGTTGACGGCGACGCAGTGCCGCCCCTCGACCAGCTCGCTGAACTCCTGCTCGAACGCGGCCACCTCGGGCCCCTGGACGACCATCCCGCTGCGCAGGACGCGGACGGCGGCCTCGATCTCGGCCTCGCCGATCACCGGGCGGGCCGGCGGGATGAACTCGGTGTGCTGCCCGGACATGGGCTCTCCTCCTGCGGAAGGTCGGGAATGGGAGTCAGGACGGGTTCGTGGTGGTGCGGCCGCCCAGGGATACAACGACGGCGTCGGCGAGGGAGTCCAGGTAGGCGGGCGCGAACGGGGTGCGGACGATCGCCGCCCGCCAGTACAGCGGACCGATGATCAGGTCGATCGCCAGCCCCGGGTCGGCCGCGGCCGGCAGCTCGCCCCGGTCGACCGCCCGGCCGAGGATCCGGGCCGCGATGTCGCGCTGGTGGGTGCGCAGCGTGTCGAGCAGGGTCTCGGCGATCTGCGGGTTGCGCGCGGCCTCGGCGAGCAGGTCGGGGATGATCTGCGAGGCCAGCGGGTGGTGCAGGGCGAGCGCGAGCGCCGACAGCAGCATCCGCAGGTCGTCGCGCAGGTTACCGGTGTCGGGCAGCGGCAGCCGCCGGCCGGCCACGGCGGAGACGATCTCGATCACCATGTCGACCTTCGAGGGCCAGCGGCGGTAGATCGCGGTCTTGCCGACCCCGGCGCGGCGCGCGACGGCCTCGATGGAGAGGCGGCCGTACCCGACGTCGGCCAGCTCCTTCATCAGCGCGTCGCGGATGGCGGACGTGACCTCGTCGCGCAGCACCGCCGCGCCGGCGGGGGCGCGGCCGCTGCCGGGGGTGCGTCGGTTCTCGGTGATGGCCACGTACGCACTATAGCGTAACGACGCTACGGTTGCGTTTCGACGCTTGGATAGCCTACCTTGGTGCCAGTCGACGCACGCCCTCCCCTAGGCTGAGTTGTCGCGCCCTGCGCCCCACCAGCGACGAAGATCGGAGCGCTCCCCCATGGCCGAAACGGCGGTAACCGCCGAGCCCGACGCCGGCACCACCCCTGCCGCCATCGCCGCCCGGCACGGGCTCACCGTTGCCGGGGCGCGCCCCGGCCTCGGGGCCTACGCCCGCCAGCTCTGGGCGTACCGGCACTTCATCAGCGCGTACGCCAACGCCCGGGTGATCGCCCAGTTCTCGACCGCCAAGCTCGGCCGGATCTGGCAGGTCCTCACCCCGATCACCAACGCGCTCGTCTACTACCTGATCTTCGGCATCATCCTGAAGGCCGACGGCGGCGAGCCGAACTTCATCGGGTACCTGTGCGCGGGCGTCTTCATCTTCACCTTCACCTCCTCGGTCGTCACCGCGGGGATCCAGGCGATCAGCGGCAACCTCGGCATCATCCGGGCGCTGCACTTCCCCCGCGCGAGCCTCCCGCTGGCCCTGGCCATGGTGCAGTTCCAGCACCTCGTCGCCTCCATGCTGGTGCTGGCCGGCATCATGCTGGTCACCGGCGAGCCGCTGACCTTCGAGTGGCTGCTGGTCCTGCCGGCGCTGCTGCTCCAGTCGGTCTTCAACGCCGGGCTGGCCCTGGCCATGGCCCGGCTCGGCGCCAAGCTGACCGACCTGCGCCAGGTCATGCCGTTCATCCTGCGCACCTGGATGTACGCCTCGGCGGTCCTGTACCCGGTCACGCTGTTCAAGGACCACCTGCCGCCCTGGGCGGCCGACCTCCTCGAACTCAACCCGCTGCTGGTCTACATCGAACTCATGCGCCACGCGATGATGTCCGAGGTCAGCCTCTCCTCGCCCATCGGCCAGATCTGGGCGCTGGCGGCCGGCTGGGCGCTACTGGTCGGCGCGGGCGGCTTCATCTACTTCTGGCGCGGCGAACAGGAGTACGGACGTGGCTGAGCAGACCGCCGCCGCGGCGGCGACCGCGGCGACCACCGCCACGGGCGAGCGGATCCCCACGGTCATCGTCGACGACGTGCACATCGTGTACCGGGTCCACGGCGCCGGCACCCCGGGCACCGGCACCCCCGTCGCCGGCCTGCGCCGCCTGCTCACCGGCAAGCGGGCGCCGCAGGTGACCGAGGTGCACGCGGTCAAGGGCGTCAGCTTCACCGCGTACCGCGGCGAGGCCATCGGCCTGATCGGCTCCAACGGCTCCGGCAAGTCCACGATCCTGCGGGCCGTCGCCGGCCTGCTGCCCGTCGAGCGGGGCGCGATCTTCACCCAGGGCCAGCCGAGCCTGCTGGGCGTCAACGCCGCCCTCCAGAACGACCTGTCCGGCGAGCGCAACGTCGCGCTGGGCTGCCTGGCCATGGGCATGTCGCCGGAGGAGGTCCGCAAGCGGACCCCGGAGATCGTCCAGTTCTCGGGCATCAACGACCGGGGCAACTTCTCCGCCCTGCCCATGCGCACGTACTCCTCGGGCATGTCCGCCCGGCTGCGCTTCTCCATCGCCGCCGCCAAGAAGCACGACGTGCTGCTCATCGACGAGGCGCTGGCCACCGGCGACGCCCGGTTCCGGCGGCGCAGCGAGGGGCGGGTCCGCGAGCTGCGGGCCGAGGCGGGCACGGTGTTCCTGGTCAGCCACGCCATCGGCACGATCAAGACCACGTGCGAGCGGACCATCTGGCTGGAGAGCGGCGTGATCCGGGCCGACGGCCCGACGGCCGAGGTGTGCCGCGAGTACGAGGCGTACATGAACAAGTAGGACCGCACGTCCCGAACAGAGAGCGAGCCCATGGACGACGTTTTCGTGCACCCGAGCGCCGATGTCGAGGACGGCGCCGCGGTCGGCGCCGGTACCAAGGTCTGGCACCTCGCGCACGTGCGGTCGAGCGCGCGGGTCGGCGCCGGCTGCGTGATCGGCCGCAACGTGTACGTCGACGCCGGCGCCGTCGTCGGGGACCGGGTGAAGATCCAGAACAACGTCTCGGTGTACCAGGGCGTCACGATCGAGGACGAGGTCTTCGTCGGCCCGTGCGCGGTCTTCACCAACGACTTCCGGCCCCGGGCCCAGAACCCGACGTGGGAGATCACCCCGACGCTGGTCCGGCGCGGCGCGTCGATCGGCGCCAACGCGACGCTGGTCTGCGGCATCACGGTCGGCGAGTACGCGATGGTGGCCGCCGGCTCGGTGGTCACCAGGGACGTGGCGCCGTACCAGCTCGTCGCCGGCAACCCGGCCCGCCCGCGCGGCTGGGTGGACGCCGGGGGCGAGGTCGTCTCCCGCGACCCGGCCACCCCGCCGACCGGTCACTGACCCGGCCGGACACCGACCCGACCGGCACAAACCAGCACGGAGTGGGTACAGGGACTCCATGCAGACCTTCCTGCCGTACCCCGACTTCGCAGCCAGCGCCGCCGTCCTAGACCAGCGGCGCCTCGGCAAGCAGCGGGTCGAGGCGATCCAGGTGCTGCGCGGGCTGGTGGTCCCCGGGTACGGGTGGCGGCACCACCCGGCCGTGAAGATGTGGGCCGGCTACGAGGAGGCCCTGGTGCGGTACGGGCTCGACATGTGCGCCACGTGGACCGCCACCGGCCGGGCCGACACCTGCGCGGCGACGCTGCGTGCCGACCTGGAGGCGGCCGGCGGGCCGGCGGACGTGCGGGAACAGCGGGTACTGGCCGCGGCCGGCGAGCTGCCGCCGTGGCTGGGCGACGAGGCGTTCCACCGGAGCCACCGCGCCTCCCTGCTGGCCAAGGACCCGGAGCACTACGCCGGCCGGTTCGTCCCCCCGCCGCCCCCGATGCCCTATGTGTGGCCCGCCTCCGACCGGGCGCCCGCCCACCGGCAGCCGGCCAGGCCCGCCGCGGGTTGACCAACATCAATAGATGACCTTAACTCTCCCCATACCTCAGGGGAGGACACCGCCATGCACCGCACGCCCGCACCGCCACCCGCGCCGCCCGGGTGCGCGCCCGGCAGGTCCGCCCCCGCCCGGTCCCGGGCCGCCGGGTCCTGGGGCTCGGGGTCCGTGGCCGCCCTGGCCACCGTCGCCCTGCTCGCCGTCCTCTCCCCCGCCGCCGCGCCGCGCGGGGCCGGTACGGTCACGGCGGACGTGCCGGTCATCACGCTGGCCGCGCTCCAGGCGCACCTGGCGACCTTCACCCGGATCACCGCCGAGAACGGCGGCCACCGGCTGACGGGCTCCCCGGGCGAGGCCGCCCTCCGCAGGTACCTGGTCACCACCCTGGAGGCGGCCGGCTACGAGGTCGGCACCCAGTCCTGCCCGCCCCGGTGCAAGGGCGTCAACGTCCTCGCCGACAGCCGCACCGGCGACGCCGGCCAGGTGTACGTCTTCGGCGCGCACATCGACAGCGTGTCCACCACGCCCGGCCTCAACGACAACGCCGCGGCCGTGGCGACCGTCCTGGAGACGGCGCTGGTCGTGGCCGCGCAGAAGCCCGCCCTCGCCACGCGGGTGCGGTTCGCGTTCTGGGGCGACGAGGAGCCGGGCATGGTCGGCTCCCGGTACTACGTGAAGAACCTCGGCGACCGGAAGCCGACGGTCCGGGGCTACCTGAACTTCGAGATGGTCGGCTCCCCCAACGGCGGGTACTTCCTGAACAACCCGGCGACGCCGCTGGGCCGGCTGTTCCAGGAGTACTACGACGCCCACCAGCTCGCCACCGAGGAGAGCGTCGAGCTGGCCAAGCGCTCCGACAACGCGCCGTTCGACACCGACCGGATCCCGGCCACCGGCGTCAACGGCGGCGCCGGCGCCCGCAAGACCGAGGCGCAGGCCAGGAAGTGGGGCGGCCGGGCCGGGCAGCCGTACGACGCCTGCTACCACCGCACCTGCGACACCACCGCCAACGTGGACACGACGATGCTCACCCACACGGCGAACGCCCAGATCACGGCGCTGTACAAGCTCGCCGTCGCCCGCTGAGCGCGGCGGCCCGCCGCGCACCGGCGCCGACCCCCGGCACCGCCGGGCCGGGGGTCGCCCGGGTACTCAGCCGCCGATGACCTCGCGGCGGATGCCCGCCCAGCGCTCCGGGTCGGTGACCCGCCGGCCGTCCACGATCACCCGGACGCCGGGCAGGTCCTTGAGGCCGAGCGTGCGGTACTCGGCGTGGTCGGCCTGGACGACGACGGCCGTGACCGGCTGCCCGTGGTAGGCCGGCAGGCCGAGGGCGGCCAGCTCCTCGGGGGTGTACATCGGGTCGGACACGTACGGCTGGGCGCCGCGCGCCTTCAGCGCCGCGACGGTCGGGAAGACGCCGGAGAACGCCGTCTCCTTCACCCCGCCGCGGTAGGAGGCACCGAGCACCAGCACCTCGGCGTCGGTCAGGTCGCCGTAGGCGTCGGCGAGGAGCTGCACCGCGTACTCCGGCATCTCCGCGTTCGCCTCGCGGGCCGCGCGCACCACCGACGCGGCCGGGTCGTTCCACAGGTACAGCCGCGGGTACACCGGGATGCAGTGGCCGCCGACGGCGATGCCGGGCCGGTGGATGTGGCTGTACGGCTGGCTGTTGCAGGCGTCGATGACGGTGTCGATGTCGACGTCGATGGTGTCGGCGTACCGGGCGAACTGGTTGGCCAGCCCGATGTTGACGTCCCGGAAGGTGGTCTCGGCGAGCTTGGCCAGCTCGGCGGCCTCCGCGTTGCCCATGTCCCACACGCCGTTGGGCCGGGGCAGGTCCGCGCGGTAGTCGAAGTCGAGGACCTGCTGGTAGAAGGCGACGCCGCGGGCGGTGCCGCGCTCGTTGATCCCGCCGACGAGCTTCGGGTACCGCCGCAGGTCGGCGAAGACCCGGCCGGTGAGCACCCGCTCCGGGCTGAAGACCAGGTCGAAGTCGGTACCGGCGGTCAGGCCCGAGCCCTGCTCCAGCATCGGCGCCCAGCGGGTACGGGTGGTACCGACCGGCAGTGTCGTCTCGTAGCTGACCAGCGTGCCCGGCCGCAGGCCCTTGGCGATGGCCTGGGTGGCCGCGTCCATCCAGCCGAAGTCCGGTACCCCGTCGGCGTCCACGAACAGCGGCACCACCACGACGACCGCCTCGGCGGCGGCGACCGCGGCGGCGGTGTCGGTGGTGGCCGTCATCAGCCCCGCCTCGACGGCGCGCTTGAGCTGGACGTCGAGGTCGGCCTCGCCCGGGAAGGGCGCGGTGCCCTCGTTGACCATGGCGACGACCCGCTCGGAGACGTCCGCGCCGGTCACCTCGTGGCCCTTGGCGGCGAACTGCACGGCCAGCGGCAGCCCGATCTTTCCGAGCGCGACGACACAGATCTTCATGGTTACTTTCCTCCTCGGGACCGGCTGAGCAGCCGGCGGACCACCCGGCCGGGCGTGACCGGCGCGATCGCGACGACCAAGCGGCCGTGGTGGTTGGCGGTGAGCGTGACGACGTACAGGCGGGCGCCCCGGCGGTGCACGACCCGCCGGGTGCCCATGCCGCGGGGGGCGCGCAGGCCGGCCGTGCCCGTGCGGCCGTCCGCGGTGACGCTAGCCTCAACGACTCGCACCGCGCCGAGGTGGGTCGATTCATCAAAAAAGTCCGCAAAACGGAAGGTGCCCCGGACCCGGGTGCCGGCCTCGTCCGCCTCGACCCGGACCGCGGCCGCGGCGTCCCCGGCGGCCATCCGCAGCGCGCCGGAGGGCAGGTAGGCCAGCTCCCGGCGGGTGCTGTGCGCGTGTACCGTGAGCCGCCCGCCGCTCCCGCCGACCCAGGTCAGGCCGACGGTGTCCAGCCGGGCCAGCCAGTCGGCGGCCATCGCCGGACTCAGCGCGAAGACCTCGTCGGGCAGGCCGAGCCGGGGGTCGCGGAACCCGGGGTAGGCCACGAACTGGCGCCCGCCGTCGCTGACCAGCGGCGGGTCGGCCTCCTCCTGCTGGGTGCGCAGGAAGTCGGTGAGCTGGTCCAGCGTCGCCCGCTGGGCGTAGGCGATCCGCACCCGCTCGGCCACGAACAGCCGCTCGGCCAGGCCCGGGGTGAGGTAGTCGTCGGCGAGCCGGCGGACCTCGGCCTGGATCCGCTCCCGGGCGGCGCGGTCCAGCGCAACGAAGTCCCGGCCGACCAGCTTGGCGACCTCCCAGCGGAAGTGCCGCAGCAGCACCGCGTCCCGCCGCGGCCCGGCCGGGATCAGCTCGGCAACGAAGTCCATCAGCCGCGCCACGCAGCCCAGCAGCGTGTCCGGGCGGCGCGGGGTGAAGGTGATGTTGCTGAAGTCCAGCCGGCGCACGGCGTAGTAGCAGGCGTAGTCGGCCACGACGGCGACCCGCTCCGCCCGCACCAGCGCCTCCAGCGTGAACGGCTGGTCGCTGAGCATCGCCATGTCGGTCGGGAAGCGCAGCTTGTACCGGTCGATCAGCGCCCGGCGGAACAGCTTGGTGTTGGCCAGCGACCAGGGCAGCGCCGAGTCGTACAGGTCCACGTCGTCGGCGTTCTGGCTGAAGATTTGCTGGTCCACGTACCGGCCGTTGACGCCCACGACCCGGCCGAGGGTCACGTCCGCGCCGCTGCGGTCGGCCATCTGCACCAGCCGGCGCAGCGCCTGCGGCCCCAGGTAGTCGTCGGCGCCGACGAAGAAGACGTACCGGCCGGTGGCCACGTCCAGCGCCCGGTTGCTCGGCTCCGCCGGCCCGCCGGAGTTGGCCTGGTGGATCACCGTGAACAGGCCCGGGTACCGGGCCGCGTACCGCTCCAGCTCCGCCCCGCTGCCGTCGGTGGAGCCGTCGTCGACCGCGACGACCTCCAGCTTGTCCCGGCCGATGCTCTGCGTGACCAGCGACTCCAGGCAGCGGGTCAGGTACGGCATCGTGTTGTACACCGCCACCACGACCGTCACCTCGGGCCGCGGCACCCCCTCGTCGGTCAAGACGCGACCTCGCCTGTCCGGTCCGCGCCGCCGTCGGGGACGAGCCGCCGGTACAGGTCGTCGAGCACGTCCACCTGCGCGCGCCACGTCCACGCCTCCAGCAGGCCCGGGGTGTCGTACGCGGCCCGGTACCGCTGCGGGTCGGCCAGCACCGACTTCACCGCGCGCACGTAGTCGGAGGTGTCCTCGGCGCGGAACACCTCGCCCTGGCCGGTGGCCTCGACCGTACCGGCCATCGTCTTCACGTCGCTGACCACCAGCGGCAGCCGGCCCTGCGAGTACTCGAAGAACTTGGTGATCAGCGCGATCTCGTGGTTGGGCCAGTGGTGGATCGGGATGACGCCCACGTCGGCGCCGGCCAGGTAGGGCACCACGTGCCAGTGCGCCACGTACGGCAGGACGTGCAGCCGGTCCCCGGCGCCCAGCTCCTCGGCCCGCTTGATCAGGCCCTTGACGTAGCCGCGCAGCGGGTGGGGCACCACCAGCGCCGTGTGCACGCCGGGCAGCGACGGCAGCGCCTCGACCATGGTGTCGAGGCCGCGCTGGACCGCGCCGCCGCCGCTGTACACCAGCAGCGGGGTGTCGGCGGCCAGGCCGCAGTCGGCGCGCAGGTCCGGTACCGGGCCGCCGTCGGCCGGGCCGTGCTCCGGGGCCGGGGCGTTGAGCACGACCGCGGGCAGCTCCGGGAGGTCGTGGGCCTCCCGGAGCATCTCGGCCAGGGTCGGCGAGACCGTCATCACGGCGTCGGCGTACGGCGCGTACTCCCGCTCGGTGGCCATGTTGCCGAGCTGCCACCGCCCGTTGTCCTGCCAGGGCTTGACCCCGGGCAGGAACTCGTGGGCGTCCCAGACGATCTTGATGTCCCGGCCGCGGGCCCTGGCGCGGATCTTGGCGCGGGCCGCGATGCCGATCGTGCGGAAGTCGTTCGCGTGGATCAGGTCCGGGTCCAGTTTGTCCACCGTCGCGGCGAACGCCCGCTCGTAGTCCCACAGGCCCGGCTCCAGCCGGCGCCACGCGCCGTCCTTGAGCATCCGCTGCCAGAACATGGTGTACGCGCGGTCCCACGGGTTGCGCAGCTTGCGCCGGGACCGCGCCCGGTTCAGCATCCCGGTGCGCAGCCAGACCCACTTGCGCTGGACCCGCCAGGCCAGCCGCGCGGCCCGCAGGCGGCGCCGGGCCGCGGCGAGGGCGGCCGGCGGCGTGCCCTCGCGCGCGGCGATGTCGAGCTGCGCGGCCTTCACCGTCAGGTCGGCGTTCCAGGCCGCGAGGCTGGCGGCGCGGTACTGGGCGATGCCGTTGGGCGGGTAGGCGAGCGGGTACCGCAGCCAGGCCCGCCGGAACTCGTGCCGGCGCCGCGCCATGACGGGCTCCATCGGCAGCAGCCGGACCGTCGCCCCGCCGAGCTTCCACTCCTGCGCGGGGCCGTTGAGCGCGCGCCCCAGCAGGAAGACCTCCCAGCCCCGCTCGGCCGCGGACCGGGCCGTCTTCTGCACCCGGGAGTCGCCGAGGACCCCGTTGTCCACCAGCATGACCACTCGTCCGCGCCGGGCTGGTTCGTGGTGCTCCATGGGTCCGATGCCGCCTTCCCGCGCGGTCGTTCGCACTCGACCCCGGCGAGTCTACGACAGCGTTGATACGCACCCGGATCGGCGTCGGCGCCGCCGCGGGCGGCGGCTCCGGCCCCGTGAAGTGGATCACTGCGGGACCGCGGAGCGGCGCGGGCGGCCGGTACGCGGCCCGGCGCGTCAGCTCACGCGGAGGGTGACCGGGGCGCTGAGCTTGGTACCGACGCGGGCGATCACCTCGTAGGTGCCCGCCGGCATCGCCCCGACCGGCATCCCGCCCGCGCACTTGGCGCCCTGCGTACTGGACCGGCCGTTCCAGGTCACCATGTACTCCAGCCGCTCGCCCGGGTGCAGGCTGCGCACGTCGGGCAGCGGGCGCGACACCACGCAGTGGTCCGAGGACCACAGCGTCTCCGCGCCCCGGACGATCCGCAGCTCCTGCGCGTCGGCGCCGACGTCGCGCGCGCACATCGCCGTCGCCGCGTTCTGTACCACCAGCCGGATCGCCAGCGGCGCGCCGCCGCCGGCGACCTGCCGCGCGGGCACCGGCTGGACGCTCAGGTCGCTGTCGGCGCAGGCCGGCGCGCGCAGCCCGGGGGCCGCGGGCGCGCCCCCCGGCACCTGGGCCACGGCGGGTGTCGGCTGGGCGGCCGGCCCGGAGCTGCCCGTCGTGCCCGAGCTGCCGGTGGTGCCGGAGCTGCCGCCGGAGGTCGGGCCGGGCTCCGGGGAGTCCGCGGGCGCGTCGCCCGGGCCGAGGTCGCCGCCCGCGCCGGGCGCCTCCGGCGAGGCGGCGCCGCCGGCCTGCCGGGTCGGCGGGCCGTCGTCGCCCAGGACCGCGCACGCCGCGTACGGCACGAACGCCAGGGCCAGCAGCCCGACGAGCACGACGACGCGCCGCCGCCAGTAGATGGCGGAGGGCAGCGGACCCACGGTCAAGCGCATGATGCCCCCACCGTAACCGCGCGACGCCACGCCCACCGGTCCGACGCGCCGGCCGGGCGGTCCTCCCCGGCACCCCGGGCGGTCCCTCCCCGGCACCCCGGGCAGCGCCCGCGCGGGCGGTCCGGCGCGGTGAGAGGATCCACCGATGCCGACGGTCGCCGACGAGGCCCTGCACTGGTTCGACCGGCACGCCCGGGACCTGCCCTGGCGCGCGCCCGGGGTGACCGGCTGGGGCGTCCTGGTCAGCGAGGTCATGCTCCAGCAGACCCCGGTCCGCCGGGTCCTGCCCGCCTGGCGCGAGTGGCTGGCGCGCTGGCCGACGCCCGCGGCGCTCGCCGCCGCGCCCGTCGCCGACGCGATCCGGGCCTGGGGCCGGCTGGGGTACCCGCGCCGGGCGATGCGGCTGCACGCGTGCGCGGTGGCCGTCACCCGCGAGCACGGCGGGGTGGTGCCGGCCGACCTGGACACCCTGCTCGCCCTGCCCGGCGTGGGCACCTACACCGCGCGGGCGGTCGCGGCGTTCGCCTACGGCCGGCGGCACCCCGTCGTCGACACCAACGTCCGCCGGTTCGTCGCCCGGTGTGTCGGCGGCGCCGCCGACGGCGGCCCGGCGACCACCCGCGCCGACCTGGCGGCGACCGAGGCGCTGCTGCCCGCGGAGCCGGCGCGGGCGGCCCGGGTGAGCGCGGCGTTCATGGAGCTCGGCGCCGTCGTGTGCACCGCCCGCGGCCCCGACTGCCCCGCCTGCCCGGTCCGGGGGCGCTGCGCCTGGGCGGCGGCGGGACGCCCGCTGCCGACCGGACCGACCCGGCGCCCCCAGGCGTACGCCGGCACCGACCGGCAGGTGCGCGGCCTGCTGCTCGCGGTCCTGCGCGAGTCCGCCGGCCCGGTGCCGCGCGGCCGACTGGACGCCGTGTGGTCCGACCCGGTCCAGCGCGACCGGGCGCTGGCCAGCCTGCTCGCCGACGGCCTGGTCACGACCCCGCTCCCGGACACCTACGCCCTGCCACAGTGACGGGCGGCCGGGCGGTCTCCCGCCTGGCCGCCCGTCGCGGCATCGCACTCCTGCGTCGCGGTGCTACGGCGTCAGGACGCCTCCTCGATCGGGGGCGTGCCACCGCCGCCGCCGGCCGCGGCCGCGTCGGTGGCCAGGTTCTCGGGCACGGTCTCCGGGACCGGCGCCGTCTTCTCGGCGCCGCGGAAGACCAGCTTGGCCTTCTCCACCTGCTCCGGGTCGCCCTCGCAGTCCACGATGACGATCTGGCCGGGGCGCAGTTCGTTGAACAGGATCCGCTCCGAGAGCGTGTCCTCCAGGTCGCGCTGGATCGTCCGGCGCAGCGGCCGGGCGCCCAGCACCGGGTCGAAGCCCTTCACCGCCAGGTACTTCTTGGCGCTCGCGGTCAGCTCCAGGCCCATGTCCTTGTTCTTGAGCTGGGTCTCGATCCGGGCGATCATGATGTCCACGATCTGGAGGATCTCGTCCTGGCCGAGCTGCGGGAAGACGATCGTGTCGTCGATCCGGTTGAGGAACTCGGGGCGGAAGTGCTGCTTCAGCTCGTCGGTGACCTTGGTCTTCATCCGCTCGTAGCTGGCCTCGGACGCCTCGGACTGCTGGAAGCCCAGCGACACCGCCTTGGCGACGTCGCGGGTGCCCAGGTTGGTCGTCAGGACGATGACCGTGTTCTTGAAGTCCACGATCCGGCCCTGGCCGTCGGTCAGGCGGCCGTCCTCCAGGATCTGCAGCAGCGTGTTGAAGACGTCCGGGTGGGCCTTCTCGATCTCGTCGAACAGGATGACCGAGAACGGGCGCCGCCGGACCTTCTCCGTGAGCTGTCCGCCCTCGTCGTAGCCCACGTACCCGGGAGGCGCGCCCACGAGCCGGGACACCGTGTACCGGTCGTGGAACTCCGACATGTCGAGCTGGATCAGCGCCTCCTCGGAGCCGAACAGGAACTCCGCCAGCGCCTTGGTCAGCTCGGTCTTACCGACGCCCGAGGGGCCGGCGAAGATGAACGAGCCCGACGGGCGCTTCGGGTCCTTGAGGCCGGCCCGGGTGCGGCGGATGGCCTTCGAGACCGCCTTGACGGCGTCGGACTGGCCGACGATCCGCTTGTGCAGCTCGTCCTCCATGCGCAGGAGGCGGGCGGTCTCCTCCTCGGTCAGCTTGTAGACCGGGATGCCGGTCCAGTTCGCCAGGACCTCGGCGATCTGCTCGTCGTCGACCTCGCTGACGACGTCGAGGTCGCCGGCCTTCCACTCCTTCTCGCGCTGCGTCTTCTGGCCCAGTAGCTGCTTCTCGTCGTCGCGGAGCTGCGCGGCCTTCTCGAAGTCCTGCGCGTCGATCGCGGACTCCTTCTCCCGGCGGACGTTGGCGATCTTCTCGTCGAAGTCGCGCAGGTCCGGCGGCGCGGTCATCCGGCGGATCCGCATCCGGGCGCCGGCCTCGTCGATGAGGTCGATCGCCTTGTCCGGCAGGAACCGGTCGGAGATGTACCGGTCGGCCAGGTTCGCCGCCGCGACCAGCGCCGCGTCGGTGATGGTGATCCGGTGGTGCGCCTCGTACCGGTCGCGCAGGCCCTTGAGCATCTCGATCGTGTGGGCCACGGACGGCTCGGGCACGTTGATCGGCTGGAAGCGGCGCTCCAGCGCGGCGTCCTTCTCGACGTACTTGCGGTACTCGTCCAGCGTGGTCGCGCCGATCGTCTGGAGCTCGCCGCGGGCCAGCATCGGCTTGAGGATGCTGGCGGCATCGATCGCGCCCTCGGCGGCGCCCGCCCCGACGAGGGTGTGGATCTCGTCGATGAACAGGATGATGTCGCCGCGCGTACGGATCTCCTTGAGGACCTTCTTCAGCCGCTCCTCGAAGTCGCCCCGGTACCGCGACCCGGCGACCAGCGCGCCCAGGTCGAGGGTGTAGAGCTGCTTGTCCTTGAGCGTCTCCGGCACCTCGCCCTTGATGATCTTCTGGGCGAGACCCTCCACGACGGTCGTCTTGCCGACGCCGGGCTCGCCGATCAGCACGGGGTTGTTCTTGGTGCGGCGGGACAGCACCTGCATGACCCGCTCGATCTCCTTCTCCCGGCCGATGACCGGGTCCAGCTTGCCCTCGCGGGCCGACTGGGTGAGGTTGCGACCGAACTGGTCGAGCACGAGGCTCGTCGAGGGCGCCCCGGCCTCGCCGGTGGCCGCGCCGGCCGCGGCCGGCTCCTTGCCGCCCTGGTAGCCGGACAGGAGCTGGATGACCTGCTGGCGGACCCGGTTGAGGTCGGCGCCGAGCTTGACCAGCACCTGGGCGGCCACACCCTCGCCCTCGCGGATCAGCCCGAGCAGGATGTGCTCCGTGCCGATGTAGTTGTGGCCGAGCTGGAGGGCCTCCCGCAGGGACAGCTCCAGCACCTTCTTGGCCCGCGGGGTGAACGGGATGTGCCCGCTCGGCGCCTGCTGGCCCTGGCCGATGATCTCCTCGACCTGCTGGCGGACGCCCTCCAGCGAGATGCCGAGGCTCTCCAGGGCCTTGGCGGCCACACCCTCGCCCTCGTGGATCAGCCCGAGCAGGATGTGCTCCGTGCCGATGTAGTTGTGGTTGAGCATCCGGGCCTCTTCCTGGGCCAGGACGACAACGCGCCGCGCTCGGTCGGTGAACCGCTCGAACATCCCTCGTGCTCCTCACGTGCCGTGCCGAACGCCGCGTGCTTCGGCGCTGCTCACACCGAACCTCTCGGCGCGGTCCGCGCCGACTCCGTACCCGGCGCCCCCGGGATACGGGACCGGCCGGGTGACCCCCGGCCGCCCCGCCTTCCCCGGCGGGTGCCGCGTCCGCTGGTGACGTCGGCGCTGTGCTCGTTCACTCTATCGCCGTTGGCCGACGGCGCCGGCCACACGAACGCGCTACCTGCGGATCCGGCGCCGTTGCCGGACCTCGGATCGGACGTTTTCCCTAACCGCGCGCCCGCGCCGCGGCTTCCCAGCGGCGCGGCTGTACGCGCACAGCGAAATTACCCCGTGCGGCACCGGCACCGCAGCCTGTTGTCCACAGGGCTGTGGACGACGGGCGCCGCCGCCCCGCCGGGCGCGCCGGGCGGACACGCCGCGGGCGGCCCCGCGCCGAAGCGCCGGGCCGCCCGCGGACACACGGTCTGGCGGCTGCTAGCGGCCGGCCTTCGCGTTGTACTCCTCGACGATCTCCGCGGGGATCCGGCCCCGGTCGGAGATGTCCTTGCCTTCCTTCTTGGCCCACGCACGAATGGCCTTGTTCTGCTCGCGGTCCGACGGCGGCACCGCCCGACCCCGGGCCGCGCGGCCGCCGACGACGACGCCGCCGCGGCCGATGCGGGTGCCGTTGGCGATGTAGTTCGCCAGGGCGTCCCGCATCTTGGCGGCGTTCTGCTTCGAGAGGTCGATCTCGTACTGCACGCCGTCGAGCGCGAACTTGACCGTCTCGTCGGCGTCGCCGCCGTCCAGGTCGTCGACGAGCTTGTGAATGATCTGCTTTGCCACTACGGCTACCTTTCCCAGGGACCATGCGGGTGCACTAGGCTCCCGGCGCTCAGCGCGCTAGGTAATTCCCGACACATTTTTCCGTGCCGGCGGACGTTCTCGGTGAACCACGTGCGTGAAAAATCGATCACGGTGGAGCAGGTACGCCCACCGCGCCGATCGTCCCGGACCGCGCTCACGCGATTCGCCGCGCCCCGCCGCAATACCGCCTGTCCCAAACCGGGGGTGCAGCGGCCGCGAAGCGCAGGCGCCACGAAGCACTGTTCCCCGCGAAGCACAGTCGGCAATCCCGATCGTCGAGCGCGTGATGCCTGCACAATATCCTAAAAGCCGGCGCGTCCGTCAATGGCGTCGGCTACATAGTTCAGGTGACCACTCGCAGTGGCCTACTCCGCCCGCACCAGGGGGAACAGGATGGTTTCCCGAATACCGAGCCCGGTCAGTGCCATCAACAGCCGGTCGATTCCCATTCCCATCCCGCCGGCGGGCGGCATTCCGTACTCCATGGCCCGCAGGAAGTCCTCGTCCAGCCGCATGGCCTCGTCGTCGCCCCGGGCCGCCAGCCCGGCCTGCTGCTGGAACCGTTCCCGCTGCTCCACCGGATCAACCAGCTCGGAGTAGGCGGTGGCCAGTTCCATCCCGCCGAGGACGTACAGGTCCCACTTCTCGGTGACCCCGGGAACCGACCGGTGGGCGCGGGTGAGCGGACTCGTCTCGGCCGGGTAGTCCCGGACGAACGTCGGCGCGTGCAGCGTCGGCGTCACGAGGAGTTCGAACAGCTCCTCGGCGAGCTTGCCCGGACCCCACTTCGGATCGACGGCCAATTCGTGCCGGGCGGCGTACCGCGCCAGCTCGGCCATCGGCGTCGCCACCGTGACCTCCTCGCCGAGGGCGGCCGAGAGGGACCCGTACAGCGTCGTCTCGGCCCACTGGCCGCCGAGGTCGTACTCGGTGCCGTCGGCGTGGACGACGACGTGAGATCCGTTCAACGCATAGGCCGCTGCCTGCACCAACGTCCGCGTGAGGGTCGCCATCGTGTGGTAATCGCCGTACGCCTCGTACGCCTCCAGCATCGCGAACTCCGGCGAATGCGTGGAGTCCACGCCCTCGTTGCGGAAGTTTCGGTTGATCTCAAAAACGCGCTCCAGGCCGCCCACGACGCACCGCTTGAGGAATAGCTCCGGGGCGATCCGCAGATAAAGATCCGTGTCGAGCGCATTGCTGTGCGTGACAAATGGCCGGGCTGCGGCGCCGCCGTGCAGCGTTTGCAGCATCGGCGTCTCGACCTCGACGAAATCACGCGTGTGCAGGACCTCGCGCAGCGTGCGGGTCACGGCCGCGCGGGCGCGGACGATCTCCCGGGCGGCCGGGCGCACGATCAGGTCGACGTACCGCTGCCGGACCCGCGCCTCCTCGCCCAGCGGCCGGTGCGCCACCGGCAGCGGGCGCAGCGCCTTGGCCGCCATCTCCCAACGGTCGGCCAGCACCGACAGCTCACCGCGCCGACTGGAGATCACCTCGCCGGTGACGGCGACGAGGTCGCCCAGGTCGACCAGCTTCTTCCAGGCCGCCAGCGCGTCGGCGCCGAGCCGGTCCAGGGAGAGCATCGCCTGGAGTTCGGCACCGTCGCCCGCCCGCAGCGTGGCAAAGCACAGCTTGCCGGTATTGCGGACGAAGATGACCCGGCCGGCGACGGAGACGGTGTCGCCGCTGGCGGTGTCGGTCGCCAGGTCGGCGTACCGCCGCCGGACCTCGGCCAGCTCGGCCGTCCGAGCGACGGCCACCGGGTACGGGTCCACGCCGTCGGCGAGGAGCTGCTCCCGCTTGGCGCGCCGGACCCGCATCTGCTCCGGCAGGTCGTCATCGGCGGCCGGGTGCTGCACCTGCTCACTCACGTTCGTTCCTCGCACACTCGGCGTCGACGGACCTCCGAGCGTACCCACCGGTTCGCCGGAGACCGGGGGCGGGCTTGCCGGCGGCCCGGCCACATCGGAGCGTCAGGCCGGGTGGTTGCGCTCGTACACCATGCGCAGGCCGATCAGCGTGATGTTCGGCTCGTGGTGGGTGAGGGTGCGGCACTCGTCCAGCACGACCGGCGCGAGGCCGCCCGTGGCGATGACCGCGCGCAGTTCGCCCAGCTCGGCGGCCATCCGCTCGACGATGCGGTCGACCAGGCCGGCGTACCCGTAGTACATGCCGGCCTGGAGGCACTCGACGGTGTTCTTGCCGATGACCGACCCGGGCGCGGCCGGCTCGACCTTGCGAAGCTGGGCCGCGCGGGAGGCCAGCGCGTCGAACGAGATCTGGATGCCGGGGCTGAACGCGCCGCCGAGGAACTCCCCGCGGGCGCTCACGACGTCGAAGGTGTTGGTCGTGCCGATGTCCACCACGATCGAGGGCCCGCCGAAGAGCTGGTGGGCGGCCAGGGTGTTGACGACGCGGTCGGTGCCCACCTCCTTCGGGTTGTCGATCATCAGCTTGACGCCGGTCCGCACGCCGGGCTCGACCACGAGCGTCGGCACGTCCGGGTAGTAGCGGTCGAACATCCGGCGCAGCGCCCGCAGCGCCGAGGGGACCGTCGAGCAGGCGGAGACACCGGTGATCTCCACGGCGTCGCTGGCGAGCAGCCCCCGGTACAGCAGGCTCAGCTCGTCGGGCGTGGCGTCGGGGTCGGTCTTGACCCGCCACGAGTGCACCAGGCGCTCGCCGTCGAACGTGGCGAGCACGGTGTTGGTGTTGCCGATGTCGATGCAGAGCAGCACTCAGACTCCTCGGGGGCGCAGGTCCAACGCGATGTCCAGGATCGGCGACGAGTGGGTGAGCCCGCCGACGGACAGGTAGTCGACGCCGGTCTCCGCGTACGCCCGGGCGGTCTCCAGCACCAGGCCGCCGGTCGCCTCCAGCTCGGCGCGGTCGCCGACGGCGGCGACCACCTCGCGCAGGCGCTCCGGCGGCAGGTTGTCCACGAGCAGGAAGTCGGCGCCGGCCTCGACCGCCTCCACCGCCTCGGCGACGCTGGTGACCTCGACCTGTACCGGCACCTCGGGGAACGTGGCCCGGACCCGGCGGTACGCCTCGCCGACGCCGCCCGCGGCCAGCTTGTGGTTGTCCTTGACCATGGCGACGTCGTACAGCCCCAGCCGCTTGTTGGTCCCGCCGCCGGCCCGGACCGCGTACTTCTCCAGCGCGCGCAGGCCGGGCGTGGTCTTGCGGGTGTCCAGCACCTGCGCCTTCGTACCGGCCAGCGCCCGCGCCCAGCGGCGGGTGTGGGTGGCGACGCCGGAGATCCGGCACAGCAGGTTCAGCGCGCTGCGCTCGGCGCCCAGCAGCGCGCGGGTGGGGCCGGTCACCGTCGCCAGGATGTCGCCGCGGGCGACCTCGGCGCCGTCGGCCGCGTGCAGCGCGACGGCCACCTCGGGCGAGACCGCCTCGAACACCGCGGCGGCCACGGCGAGCCCGGCCACCACGCCGGGGGCGCGCGCCACGACCTCGGCCGCGTCCCGCTGGTCGGCCGGGATCGTCGACTCGCTGGTCACGTCGCGCCACGGCACGCCCAGGTCCTCGTCGAGCGCGGCGGCGACCACCCGGGCGACCTGCGCCGGGTCCAGCCCGGCCGCGGCCAGCGCGGCGGCCGTCGCCGGGCGCAGCGGGCCGCCGGGCGCGGCGCCCTCGGCCGGACGGTCGGCGGCCGCCCCCGCGGCGGGGTCGGCGGGCGGCGCGGCGGCCGCCTCCGCCCCGGGCTCGGCCGGCGGCAGCGGCCGCCACCGGGTGCGGTGGGTACCGGTGCCGTCGAGGTCGGCCACGAGGTGCCCGCGCCACCGGTCGTCGGCCTCGGGGAAGTCCTCGCGCCAGTGGCAGCCGCGGGTCTCCTGCCGGGCGGCGGCCGCGTCGACCAGCAGAGACGCGACGGTGACCAGGTTGGCCATCTCCCAGGTCGCCGTCCGGGGCGCGGCGGTGTCGGCGGCCAGCCCGGCCAGCACCCGCGCGGTCGCGGCCAGGGTGTCGGCCGAGCGCAGGACCCCGGCGCCGCGGGTCATGGCCCGCTGGAGATCGCCGCGGCCCTCGGCGGCGACCGCCCAGGCCGGCGTGTCGGCCGGCACCGGTACCGGCTCCGCCCGCGCCGGCAGGCCGCGGGCGATGTCCTGCGCGATGCGGCGGGCGAACACGAGCCCCTCCAGCAGCGAGTTGGACGCCAGCCGGTTGGCCCCGTGCACGCCGGTGCAGGCGACCTCCCCGCAGGCGTACAGGCCCGCGATCGAGGTCCGGCCGGTGAGGTCGGTGACGACGCCGCCGGAGGCGTAGTGCGCGGCGGGCGTGACCGGGATCAGGTCGTGCGCCGGGTCGACCCCGGCGGCCAGGCAGGAGGCGACGATCGTGGGGAACCGGCCGCGCAGGTAGGCGCCGCCCAGGTGCCGGGCGTCGAGGTACACGTGCGCGGTGCCCGCGGCGAGCAGCGCGCGGTGGATGCCCTTGGCCACCACGTCCCGGGGGGCCAGCTCGGCCAGTTCGTGCTGGCCCACCATGAACCGCCGCCCGGCCCCGTCCACCAGGTGCGCGCCCTCGCCGCGCAGGGCCTCGGAGACGAGCGCCTGCTGGGCCACGACGGCGGCGGGCGCGCCGGGCTCCGGCGCGGCGCCGGTGTCCCCGGCGCCGCGCCCGACGGCCAGCGCCGTCGGGTGGAACTGGACGAACTCGATGTCCGCGACGGCCGCCCCCGCGCGCAGCGCGAGCGCGACGCCGTCGCCGGTCGACACGGTCGGGTTGGTGGTCGCCGCGAACACCTGGCCCATCCCGCCGGTGGCCAGGACGACGGCGCGGGCCAGGACCGCCCCCACCCCGTCCTCGGTGCCCTCCCCCAGCACGTGCAGGGTGATGCCGCACGCCCGGCCGTCGTCGGCGCGCAGCAGGTCCAGGACGAGGGCGTGCTCGACCAGCCGGATCCACGGGTCCCGCCGGACCGCCTCGTGCAGCGCCCACTGGATCTCCGCGCCGGTGGCGTCGCCCCCGGCGTGCACGATCCGGTCGGCGTGGTGGCCGCCCTCGCGGGTGAGCATGAGCGAGCCGTCCGGGTGCCGGTCGAACCGGGCCCCCCAGCGCATCAGCTCGCGGACCCGCTCGGGCCCCTCCTCGACCAGCACCCGCACCGCGGCCGGGTCGCAGAGCCCGACCCCGGCGACGAGGGTGTCGGCGGCGTGCGCGGCCGGCGTGTCGCGCGGGTCCAGCACCGCGGCGATGCCCCCCTGCGCCCAGCGGGTCGACCCGTCGTCGATGTTCACCTTGGTGACGACCGTCACGTGCAGGCCGGCCTCGCGCAGGTGCAGGGCGGCGGTCAGCCCGGCGATCCCCGAGCCCACCACGACCACGTCGGTCGTCTCGGACCAGCCCGGCGCGGGGGCGGCCAGGCGGACGGGCAGGACGGGCAGGGACGGCCTCATCCGCCCATTCAACCCGGGCGCGCCGGGCGGCCGGTACGGCGGGTCGGGCATCAGCGCTCGGGGAGGCCCTTGACGCCGACGCCGCGCAGCGACCGCGTGAAGCTGCCGGCGTTGACGTACAGGTAGCAGCGCACGCCCCGGTTGCCGGAGGTCCAGTCGTCCTCGGTGTTCGGCACGGCCACGGTGCCGGTGCGGTACCGCAGGTTGGCGTCGTTGGGCACCTTGGCGTACGCGGCCACGACGGCCCGGCAGCGGGTGTGCAGCTTCTCCCAGTCGTCGCCGGACTTCGGGTAGGCCAGGCTGGCGGGGGCGGCGAAGACGCCGACGAACTCGCTGTTGTGCTTCGCCGTACAGCCCATCGGCGCCATCCGGCTGATCGCGCCGGCCGCCGTCGCGGTGACCTGGTAGCAGGTCAGGTCCAGCGGCGAGGGCGACTCCAGGGCGCCCTCCAGGGACTCGCTGCGGTCGACCAGCTCGCCGAAGTCCTCGACGTTGGCGACCTGGCCCAGCTCGCAGCGGTACCAGCGGGCGCCGCCGGCCCAGGCCGGGCTGGACGGCACGGTGACGCCCAGCCACAGCCGCCCGTACCGGAAGTCCCGGCCCAGGTACGCGCGGGCGGCCTGGTCGCAGACGGCGTACGCGGCGGCGTGGGCGGGCGAGGAGCGGGTCGGCGGGGCGGCGGTGCCGGCGGCGTCGCCGGTGAAGGTGCCGACCTGCACGGTCTCGGTGCGGTGCGGGCGGGTGCAGGGCACCGGCGCGTACGAGTCGCGCGGGCCGGAGTCGGCGAAGCTGGCGTGGCAGGTGCCGGCCTTGGGCGTGAACGTGGTCAGCGTCGGCAGCGCCGGCCAGTCGTCGACGAGCGTGCCGTCCACGCCGGCCGGGAGGCCGCTGCCGCAGCCGGCGAGCGCGAGCAGGAGCGCCACGGCGGCACCGCCGCCGCGCAGCCGTCCGACGCGCATCGCTCCCCTTCCCCCGCCGGGCCTCACCTCAGACGGTAGCCGCCAGGTCGCCGCGGCGCAGGTTCCCGGGCATCCCGGGAGCGGCGCCGGCCGGGTCGGCGCCGAGTTCCAGGATCCGGTTGTCGGCGTCGACGTGGACCACCGCGGGCCGGTAGGCGCGCGCGGCGGCGTCGTCGAACTGGGCGTACGAGATCATGATCACCAGGTCGCCGGGGTGCACCAGGTGGGCGGCGGCGCCGTTGATCCCGATGACGCCGCTGCCGCGGACGCCGGGGATCACGTACGTCTCCAGCCGGGCGCCGTTGGTGACGTCGACGATCGCCACCTGCTCGCCGGCGAGCAGGTCGGCGGCGTCCATGAGGTCCTCGTCGATGGTGACCGAGCCGACGTAGTGCAGGTCCGCCTGGGTGACGGTCGCCCGGTGGATCTTGGACTTGAGCATGGTGCGGAGCATGGTGGTTCTCCCGTCAGCGGCGCGGAGCCAGGTCGAGGGGGACGTTGTCGATCAGCCGGGTGCCGCCGACGCGGGCGGCGACGAGCAGTCTGGCCGGTCCGGCCGGCGGCGCCGGACCCAGGTCCGGGTCGGTGAGCGCCAGGTAGTCCAGGGCCGCGGCCGGGGTCGCGTCGAGCACGGCGCGGGCCGCGGCGAGCACCCCGTCGCCGCCGCCGCCCGCGGCCCCGGCATCGATGCCCGCGCGCAGGGCGCCGGACAGGCAGCGGGCGGCCCGGCGGTCCTCGGCGCCGAGGTACCGGTTGCGGCTGGACAGCGCGAGCCCGTCGGGCTCCCGGACCGTCGGCACGCCGACGACCTTCACCGGCAGGTCCAGGTCGGCGACCATCCGCCGGATGACGGTGAGCTGCTGGTAGTCCTTCTCCCCGAACAGCGCCCGGTGCGGCCGGGTGAGCTGGAGCAGTTTGCAGACCACGGTCAGCACCCCGGTGAAGAAACCGGGCCGGCTGGCGCCCTCCAGCACGTCGCCGGGCGGGCCGGCGGTGACGGCGGTGGCGGGCCGGCCGGCCGGGTACAGCTCGGCCGCGTTCGGGGCGAAGACCAGGTCCGCGCCCTCCCGGGCGCAGATGGCGACGTCGGCGTCGAGGGTGCGCGGGTACCGGTCGAAGTCCTCGCCGGGGCCGAACTGGAGCGGGTTGACGAACACCGTCGCCACCACGTGGTCGGCCCCGGCCCGGGCGGCCCGCAGGAGGGCGGCGTGGCCCTCGTGCAGGGCGCCCATGGTCATCACCACCGCCACGGTGCCCGGCAGGGCGGCGCGGGCGGCGGCCAGGTCGGCGCGGCGGTGCGCGAGCCGGGTCACCGGTCGCCCCCGGAGTTCACGGGCGCCGCGGAGGCGGGCTCGGTCACGGCCCCCGCGGCCGGCGCGGTCACGGCTTGCGCGGCGGCCGGTGGAGTCGCAGGGGGTGCGGGGGTGGCGGTGGCTGCGGAGGCCCCCGGCGCTGCGGGGGTCGGGGGCGGGTCGGCGAGGGCGGCGCGCAGGGCGGCGGCGGCCGCCGGGTCGCGGTCGGCGGCGGTGCGGTCGGCGGTCCGGCGGGCCAGGGCGCGGTACGCCGGGGCGAGCGCCGGTGCCGTGCGGTCCAGGTCGGCCAGGTGCGCCCGGACGGTCGCGGCGTCGCCGCGGGCGACGGGGCCGGTCAGCGCGGCGTCGCCGTGGGCCAGGACGTTGTCCAGCGCCGCCCGCAGCAGCGGGGCCAGCAGCGTCGCCGGATCGGCGACGCCGGCCCGGCGGGCCAGCTCGACGGCGTCGTTGACGAGGGTGACCAGGTGGTTGGCGCCGTGGGCGAGCGCCGCGTGGTACCGCACCCGGTCGGCCTCGGCGATCCACTCGATCCGGCCGCCCAGGTCGTCGACGAGGCGCGCGGCGAGCGCGGCGGCACCGGCGGAGGCGGTGACGCCGAAGGTCACGCCGGCCCGGAGCCGCCCCGCGTCGGCGGGGTCGCCGGTGAGGGTCATCGCCGGGTGCAGCGCCAGCGCGTCGGCCCCCCGGGCGAGGACCGGGGCCAGCACGGCGGTGCCGTGGGCGCCGGACAGGTGGGCCACGACCTGTCCGGGCCGGACCGCGGGGGCGACCAGCGCGACCACGTCGGCGAGCGCGCCGTCGGGGACGGCCAGCACCAGCAGGTCGACCGCGCGCGCGGCGACGGCCGCGGGCGCCAGGACGGCGGGCGCGGGCGCCAGGACGGCGGGCGCGGGCGCCAGGACGGCGGGCGCGGGCGGCGCCGCGGCCCGGCCGGCGGAGTCAGGGTGCGCCGCGGCCAGGTCGGCGGCAGGCCGGGGCACAGCCGGATCGGCGGCGGGCCGCGGCACGGCCAGGTCGGCGGCGAGGCGGTGGGCGGCGGCCGGGGTGCGGCTGGCGACGGCGACGATCTCGTGGCCCGCGGCGGTCAGCGCGGCGGCGAGGGCGCGGCCGGCGCGGCCGGCGCCGATGACGCCGATCCGGGTCGGGGCGGGCGCCGCGGGGCGGAGCCGGGCGGCCCGGACGCGGGGCAGGCGGAGCGGTGCGCTCATGTCGTGATCCAGTCCTCGCAGGGGTACCGGTCAGCGCCAGTATGCGCCCGCCCCGATCGGATCCCACCCCCGCTGTGACCAATATCCCCAGCGGCGTTACGGGCGTTTTGCGGCCCATTCCTCCGCGAGGATCGCGTAGATCACCTCGTCGCTCCACTCGCCCCGGTGCCGCTCGTTGGCCACCAGGTGGGCCTCGCGCCGCATCCCCAGCCGCTCCAGCACCCGCGCGGAGGGGGCGTTTCCGCCGTACATCCGGGCGTACACCCGGTGGATCCCCGCCTCCCCGAACGCCAGGTCCAGCAGCGCCGCCGCGGCCTCGGTGGCGTACCCGCGCCCGCCGTGCTCGGGCAGGAACATGTACCCCAGCTCGGCGCCGCGGTGCTCGCGGCTGCGGTAGAACAGCAGCACCTCGCCGAGGTAGGTGCCCTCGGGCAGCGTGACGGCCAGCTCCAGCGCGTCGCCCTCGTCGGCGAACTGGTGGCCCTGGCGCACCTTGCGCTCCCACTGCGCCGCCGCCTCCGCCTCGTCCCGGGGGCCGAAGGGCAGGTACCGCGTCACGTCCTCCCGGGACTGGATGTCCAGCACGTGCGCCCGGTCCGCGGCCCCGTACGGCCGTACGACCAGCCGCGGCGTCCGCAGCGTCGTGACCATCACCATGGGCCGACGATACTGCGGGCGCGGCACCGGCCGGTACCGTGGCGGCGCGGGCGAGGGGGCGGCAGGTGGACACACGCGGGTGGCGGGCGGCGATGGCCGACGCGCTGTACGGCCCGGCCGGCTTCTTCGTCCGCGGCGCGCCCGCCGACCACTTCCGCACCAGCGCGCACGCGTCCCCGCTGTTCGCCGCGGCCCTGGCCCGGGTGGCCGAGGCGGTGGACGGGGCGCTGGCCGCGCCGGCCCGGTTCGACCTGGTGGACGTCGGCGCCGGCCGGGGCGAGCTGCTCGCCGCCCTGCTGGACCGCCTGCCCGCCGGACTGCGCCGCCGGGTGCGCCCGGTCGCCGTCGAGCTGGCGCCCCGGCCGGCCGGCCTGCCGCCCGGCGTCGCCTGGCGGGACACCGTGCCCGCGGACCTCACCGGCCTCCTGCTGGCCACCGAGTGGCTGGACAACGTACCCCTGGACCTGGCCCGCGGCGGCCGCTACCGCACCGTGGCCGGCGGCGACGGCGGCCGGCTGGGCGCGGCGGACGCGCGGTGGTGCGCCCGCTGGTGGCCGGGCCCCGCGCCGGTGGTGGAGATCGGGCGGCCCCGCGACGAGGCGTGGGCGGCGGCCGTCGCCGCGGTGGCCCGCGGCGCGGCGCTGACCGTCGACTACGGACACACCCGGGCCGACCGGCCGGCCGGCGGCACACTCACCGGGTACCGCCGGGGGCGGCAGGTGCCGCCGGTGCCCGACGGCACCTGCGACCTCACGGCGCACGTCGCCGTCGACGCGGCGGCGGAGGCGGCCGGGCGGCCGTACCACCTGGTCTCCCAGCGCGCGGCGCTGCGCGCGCTGGGCGTCGACGCCGCCCGCCCGCCGCTGGAACTGGCCGGCCGCGACCCGGCCGCGTACCTGGCCGGGCTCGCCGCGGCCGGCGAGGCCGCAGAGCTGCTCTCCCCCGCCTCCCTCGGCGCCCACCACGTCCTGCTGCACCCCCGCGGCCTGCCGCCCGGCGCGCTGCGCGGCCTGCTCGGCGGACCGGAGACCCGCTGACCGCGGCGCGCGGGTCGGCCCGGCGCCGCGGCGGGTGGGAGGATGGCGCCCGTGGAGCGGGAGATGGTGGTGGGTACGCAGGGCGGCGTCGCGGCCGCGGACATGGTGCTCAACATCGGGCCGCAGCACCCGTCCACCCACGGCGTCCTGCGGCTGCGGCTGACCGTCGACGGTGAGCGGGTCACCTCCTGCGAGCCGATCGTCGGGTACATGCACCGCGGGGCGGAGAAGCTGTTCGAGGTCCGCGACTACCGGCAGATCCTGGTGCTGGCCAACCGGCACGACTGGCTCAGCGCGTTCAGCAACGAACTCGGGGTCGCGCTGGCCGTCGAGCGGCTGATGGGCATCGAGGTGCCCGAGCGGGCCACCTGGCTGCGCACCGCCCTGGCCGAGCTGAACCGCGTGCTCAACCACCTGATGTTCCTCGGCTCGTACCCGCTGGAGATCGGCGCGATCACTCCGGTCTTCTACGCCTTCCGCGAGCGCGAGACCCTCCAGGAGGTGATGGAGGAGGCCTGCGGCGGGCGGATGCACTACATGTTCAACCGCGTCGGCGGGCTCAAGGAGGAGGTGCCCGCCGGCTGGACCGGCCGGGCGCGGGCCGCGATCGACCTGGTCCGCCGCCGGCTGCCCGACCTGGACCGGCTGATCCGGCGCAACGAGATCTTCCTGGCCCGCACGGTCGGCGTCGGCGTGCTGCCGGCGGCCACGGCCGCGGCCTACGGCGCCTCCGGGCCGGTGGCGCGGGCGTCGGGCCTGGATATCGACCTGCGCCGCGACGAGCCGTACCTGGCGTACGGGTCGCTGGACGTCCCCGTCGTGACCCGGGCGGCCGGCGACTGCCACGCGCGCTTCGAGGTCCTGCTCGACCAGGTGTACGCCTCGCTCGACCTGGCGCAGACCTGCCTGGACCGGGTCGACCGGACCCCGGGGCCGGTGAACGTCCGCCTACCGAAGGTCGTCAAGGCCCCCGAGGGCCACACCTACGCCTGGACCGAGAACCCGCTCGGCGTCAACGGCTACTACCTGGTCTCCCGCGGGGAGAAGACGCCGTACCGGCTGAAGCTGCGGACCGCGTCCTACGCCAACGTGCAGGCGCTGGCGACGCTCATCCCGGGCTGCCTCGTCCCCGACCTGATCGCGATCCTCGGCTCGATGTTCTTCGTCGTGGGCGACATCGACAAGTAGGCGCCGCCGGCCCGCGGCGGCGGGTCACCAGATGTCGTCGGCGCGGTACACCCGGACGGTGTGGCCGCGGGGCCCCTCCGGGTAGCCGCGCTCGGCGGCGTGGCGGGCCTCCTCGGCGAACCGGTACGGCTGGCGCGGGTCGTCGTCCCGCACGCCGTCGTGCCGCGGGTCGCCGTGCCGCGGGTCGCCCTGCCACGGGTCGCCCGGCCGCCGCTCGTCCCGCCGCGGATCGTCCTGCCGCGGGGCGTCGGGGTACCGGTCGGCGTCGGGCCGGACCGGCGCGGTGTACCTGCCGGCATCGGCGTCGGCGTGGCGGGCCGCGTCGGCGAACCGCTGCGGGTCGGGCTGGCGGAAGTCGGCGCGCGGGGACTCCGCGCCGTAGCGGGACCCGTCGCGGTAGCGGGAGCCGTCGCCGAAGCGGGCGGTGTCGGGGTACCGGGACCACTCGGTGTTGCGGTCGACCTCGGCGTACCGCGACAGCGGCACGTCGTACCGCCCGCCCGCGGGACCGGCGTCGACGGGTCGGGCACCGTCGCTCTCGGCCCCGCTCCGGCGGGACGGGGCGGACCCGTCTTCGTCCCGCCGCGCGACCTCCCGGCCGGGCGACGCGTGCCGGGCCGCCCCCTGCCGATCGGCGGCGTGCCGTGCGTCCCCGCGCCCGGCCGACTCGTGCCAGGCGGCGTCGTAGACAGTCCCGTGCCCCACCGCTCCAGCCGGGACGGTCCCGTGCCGGGCAGTCTCAGCCTGGGCGGTCCCGTGCCGGGCCGGGTCAGGCCGGGCGGTCTCGTGCGGGGTGGGCGCGGCGGCCAGGCGCGGGTCGACCGGGTGGCCGGGCGCGTACCAGCCCGTCGGCGGCAGGGCCGCCTGGCGCGGCTCGGACCCGCCGCGCCGGGCCTCCCCGTACGCGGCTCGCTCCGGACGGGCGGTGTCGGCGTCCCCCGACGCGGGGAGGATCTGGGTGCGGCCGTCGTAGGCGGGAATCTCGTCCCAGCCCGTCGGCGCGTCCACCGACCAGTGGGCGGCGCGCGGCGCGGCCGGCTGCCGGGGCCGGTCCGCCGCGGCGGCGCGCGGGTGCGGCGCGGCGGCGCGGGCCGGGGCGGGGCGGGTCCAGTCGCTGTCCTCGGGCTCGCGGGGCGGCGCGGCGTACTGCCAGTCCCCGTCGCGGTGCTCGATCACCGGGTGGGCGGGGTACCCGTCAGCCGACGCCGCCGGCCTGCTCCCGGCCGGCCGGGACGGTACCGGCCGGGCCTCGATCTGCCGGGGCTCGACCGGGGGCTCCACGGCCTCGGCGGGCAGCGCCTGCGCCCAGTCGCTCTCCAGCCGCTGCACCTGGGCGCGCAGCTCGGCTACGTCCTCGACCGCGCCGTGGTGCCGCTCGACTAGCGCCTTGTGCACCGCGCGGACCGCCGTCTTGATGTCCTCGCGCAGGTCCTCGCGCAGCGCGTCGCTCTCGTCGAAGATGGCCTCCTCGACCTGCTCCTGCGTCGACGGGCCGCCGCGCGCGATGCTCGACAGGCCGATGAGGACCACGGCGAGGACGGCCAGGACGGCGGCGAGGCGGATGGCGCCGTCGCCGTCCGAGAAGAGGATCAGGAGCGCGGCGACCGGGGCGGTCGCGACGCCGGCCCAGAACAGGGAGGACCTGGCGCCGCCGCGCGTGGCTGAGAAGTCGACGCTGGGCATGGCCACGACGCTACGGACGCCCCGGCCCGGTTGGGAATGCGCCGGTACCGTTCCGGCACGGTCGGCGCGCGGTCCCGGACCGGCCGGCGTGAACCGGCCCCCGGCTGGCCGACAGCGCAACGGCGCAGGTCAGCCCGGATCGCCACCGCGCAGGTAGTCGACGAAGGCGGCGCGCAGCAGGGGCTCGCGGTCGCCGTAGTCGTGGCCGGTGAACTCGCGCCAGAGCGCGACCGCGTCGTCGACCGAGGCCGGGTACGCGCCGAGCGAGCCGTCCAGCCCCTCGGCGGCGCTGGCGTGCGGGAGGTGCCGGATCACGGACCAGAAGAACGTGAGGTCGTGGCGCGCGCGGCCGCGGGCGAACGCCCGCTGGCGCAGCTCCTCCGTCGACAGCGCCTCCAGCGCCGCGAGGTCGGCCCCGGCGGGGTGCGCCTTGCCGTCTGGCGCCTTACCGTCTGGCGCCTTGCCGTCTGCTCCGGTCATGCCGCCAGCCTACCGGCGCCGGCGTGGTCAGCCGCGGTGCAGGCGGCCGCTGCCGGCGGTGTCCGCGAACAGGCCGGGCCGCCACCCGCTCAGCGGGCTGGGGCGGCCGTACCGCTCCACGAGCCGGGTCACCGCGAGGCCGAGCAGCAGGGTGCCGGCGGCGAGCAGGTACGGCGGCGGGGTGACCAGGGCGCCGACGGCGGCGACGAGGCCGGTGGCCAGCAGCGTGCCGGCCACGCCGCCGCGCCGGCCGTACGCGCTCACGCCGGCCAGCAGGGCGATGCCGAGCGCCAGGCCAGTCCAGCGCAGGGCGGGCTCGGTGCCGGCGGCCGTACCGTGGAACGCCGTCAGCACCACCCCGCCCGCCGCGGCCAGCGCGGTCGAGCCGGCGAGCGCCAGCGCGACGACGACGGCGGCGGCACCGCCGCGGCGCAGCGCCGGGTCGCGGACGGGCCGGTACCGCCCGATCAGCCGGCGGAACCCGCGCGTGGCGCCGAGGAGCCCGAGCAGCAGCGCCGCGGTCCCCACGGCGGCGGCCAGCGGCACGGCGTCGGGGGCGGCGCGGTAGGCGCCCTGCGGCAGGACCGGCGCGGTGCGGCTGGCGACCAGGGCGAACGCGCCCAGTGCCCCGACCGCCGTGGCGGCCCAGCCGGGGACGTGCAGGAGCCCGACGAGCAGGCCGAGGACGAGGCCGCCGGCCAGCGCCGCCGCTCCCGCGGTGGTCAGGGCGTCCACCGTGCCCCGGTCCCCCTGCTCGGCGACGTGGATGCCGGCCGCGACGGCCACCGGCCCGATCGCCAGGTTCACCGCCCCGGCGCGCAGGCTCAGGTCGGCGGCGAGGGCCAGTAGGCCGAGGCCGGCGACGGTGACGAGCAGGTCGGCCAGGGCGGCGCCGGAGAACAGGGACGCGTCGCGGCGGTACAGCAGTGCGCCGACCGCCGCGAGCGCCACCAGGAGCAGGCCCTCCCACACCAGGTGGACCCGCATCCGGTCGCGTCCCGGCTCGCCCTCCTCGGGGTCGTCGAAGACGCGGTCCAGGACCTCCGCCGGTACCGCGGTGATCCGCCGCGCGGGCGGGGCCGGGTCCCGGAAGTCCCGGAGCCGGTCGTAGCCGCCCGCCGCCGGGGCGGGATCGTCGTAGACGACCTGTTCGCCGGAGTGGGGACGGATGTCCGAGTACGACAGGTCCTCGTGTCCGTACGCCATCGTGACCTCCGTTCACGTCAGCCGCGACGGTACCCCGGTCCGCGCCGGGGCCGGATCAACGAGGAGGGCGGGACGGCCCCTCGTCGGCACGCATCGGTGCGGTCGGCCGAGGGGCGCTCGGACCACCGGCGGCCAGGGGCGGCCGAGCGGTTGCCATCGACGTCCGCAAATCCGATGGTCGCGGACGCCCGCCGGTGGGGGTGCGGGTCAGTCCTGCGGCGGGTCGGGGTCGTCGTCGCGGGGCGGGACGCGGCACGCCCGCTCCAGCCACAGTCCGCCGGCCACCAGCAGCAGCGAGGCGACGACCCCGGCCACGGCGATCGGCAGGTCGGCGGTCCGCGCCTCGGTGCTGCCGGCGCGCTGCTGCTCGACGGCCAGCCAGGTCAGCGCGCCGCCGTACATCCCGGCGAACACCGCGCCGGTCAGCGAGGACGCCTTGGCCAGGACCGCGAACCGCGCCACCAGCAGCGGCGCGACCGGCTCCCGGCCGGGCCGCCCGGCGAGGCGGCCGCGGGTCTGGGTGGCGAGCGTCGCGGTGACCAGGGCGAGGACGGCGCCGCACGCCGCGGGCGCCCAGGGCAGCCGGGGCAGGTCGCCGTAGAACCGGCTGATCAGCAGCCAGGTCAGCGCGAGCGGGATCACCCCGGCGAGGACCAGCGTCGACCCGCGCGTCGGCTCCAGGCGCGGCCGGCGCTGGTGCTCGGGCGGGGCCTGGCCGGGTGGGGCCTGGCCGGGTGGGGTCTGGCCGGGTGGGGTCGCGGGACCGCCGTCGGGGTCCCGGGGCTCGGGGGCGCTCATCGCCCCTCACTGTAGGCGCCGGGGGCGGGCGGCTCCACCCTCGGCCGGGTGGCTAGCCCTCCAGCGGGAGGTCCGGTCGGCCCTTCACGTCGGGCACGTCGCCGAGAACCGGCTCGACCTGGAGCAGGTCGGTCACCCAGCCGTGGCCGGGCAGCTCGCCGTACGGCTGGATGTCGATCCACGGGCGCAGCACGAACGCCCGCAGGTGCGCCCGCGGGTGCGGCAGCGTCAGCACCGGGTCGTCGCGGAGCACGGGCCGGTCGGCGTCGTCCCACACCGCGACGACGTCGACGTCGAGGCTGCGCGGCCCGTACCGCCGCGCCGGGTCGCGCCTCCGGTCGGCCGCCGCCTCCAGGCGGTGGGCGCGGTCGAGCCAGAACTCCGGCGGTACGCCGTCGGCGGCCACCAGCGCGGCGGCGTTGAGGTAGGCGGGCTGGTCGGCGTCGCCCCAGGGCGGCGTCTCGTAGACGCCGGAGGCCAGCAGCAGGACGTCGGACAGCCCAGCGACGGCGCCCCGCAGGTGCCCGATCCGGTCGCCGAGGTTGCTGCCGAGGCTGAGTACCGCGCGGCTCACGGCAGGTCGGCCCGGGTCCGCCGGACGGTGACCGCGACGTCGGCGAAGGACAGCGGGATGGGCGCCGCGGGCTTGTGCACGGTGACCGTCGCGGCGGCGACCCGCGGGTCGGCGAGGCAGGCGACGACCAGCCGGGCGGCGAGGGTCTCGATCAGGTCCACGGGCGCGCCGCCGACGATCCCGGCGAGGCCGGTGGCCAGGGCGCCGTAGTCCACGGTGTCGGCGAGGTCGTCGCTGCGGCCGGCGGCGGCGAGGTCCACCTCCAGCTCGGCGTCCACGACGAAGTCCTGGCCGGCGGCGCGCTCGTGGGCGAAGACGCCGTGGTGGCCGCGCACGGTCAGCCCGCGCAGCGTGATCCGGTCCGTCACCGCCCACCTCCGACCAGTCGGGGGCGGCCGGTGGCCGCCCAGACGGCGAGGGCGTCGACCGTGGCGCGGACCGCGTGCACGCGGACGCCCCAGGCGCCGGCCGCCACCGCCAGTACCGAGGTGGCCAGTGTCGCCGCCTCGCGGTCGGCGGGCGCGCGCGGGGCGCCGTCGGCACCGGCCAGCAGCGCGCCCAGGTACGACTTGCGGCTGGCCCCGAACAGGACCGGGAAGCCGAGCGCGGCCAGCGTGTCCAGGTGCGCCGCCAGCGCCCAGTTGTGCGGCGGCAGCTTGGCGAAGCCCAGCCCGGGGTCCAGGATGAGCTGCCCGGCCGCCACGCCGGCCCCGAGCGCGGCCTCGACGCGCGCGGCCAGCTCGCGGCGCACATCGGCGACGACGTCCCCGTAGGCCGCCAGGCGGGACATGTCGCGGGAGTGCCCCCGCCAGTGCATGAGGACCCACGGGCAGCCGGCCGCGGCGACGACGCCGGCCATGGCCGGGTCGGCGAGGCCGCCGGAGACGTCGTTGACCAGGACCGCGCCGGCCGCCAGGGCGGCGTCGGCGACGCGCGCGCGGGTGGTGTCGACGCTGACCGGGACCCCGGCCGCGGCCAGTTCCCGGATCACCGGCAGGACCCGGGCGCACTCGGTCGCCGGGTCCACCCGCGCGGCGCCCGGCCGCGTGGACTCGCCCCCGACATCCACGAAGTCCGCACCCTCGGCGCGCAGCGCGACGCCGTGCGCGACCGCGGCCGCCACCGACGCGTAGCGCCCGCCGTCGGAGAACGAGTCCGGCGTGACGTTGAGCACGCCCATCACCACCGGCCCCGGCACCACCGCATCCACCGCACCGACGCTACGCGGCCGCGCTCCGGGCGGCGGCACCCCCCTGACGCATCGACGATCAAGAGGTCGGGGCGGCGTGTCGTCGGCGTGTCCGGTCGCTAAGTCCGTGATCGCCTGCTTCGGCCGGCCGCCCGGTTCCTGCCCCGCTGGGGCGTTCCGCCTGGTGGGAAGGGTCTCAGGCGCATCACGAGGCCCAGTGAGAACGGTCTTCTTAGGTTGTTCTAAAGGGGGGCGACCCGTACGCTCTGCGAATGGGAGACATCAAGCGTCCGGGCAATGCCAAATAAGTAGAAAGTCGGGCGTATCAGTACAGACTTGCTCACCATAGGTGGCGAGACGAGAAACGGAGTGTTATGAGCGCCAGCGAACTCGTGCACGCGGTGTGGTCCGTCGGCGACCCGCGCGAGGCACTGCTCGCGCTCCACGCCGCGGCACCGCCCAAGGGCATCAACACCGAGGGCGTCGTCAGCTTCTTCGCCAGCAAGGTCGCCCCGATCCTGCTCGCCATCCTCGGCGTCATCTTCATCGGCCGGGCCAGCCGCGGTGAGATCAGCAAGGTGCTCACGAGTTCGGCGATCGCCATCGTCGGGCTCGGCTTCATCGCCGGCGCCGCGACGATGTTCTTCGTCGGCGAGTACCTCATCGGCCTGATGTTCAAGTAGGTCGCTGCGATGCGGCTGCGTACCGACGACGACATCTACCGGGCCCGCCTGGTCTACCTCGGCCCGCCCGGCTACACCCTGCCCGTGCACCTGCCCTATGCGCAGTACGGACTGTTCATCCTCCTCGTTCCCGCGTACATGTTCGTCTCCTGGCTGCTCACGCAGGAGATCGAACTGTTCCCCGCCTGGCCGATCGCGCTGGCGATCGTCACCACCTCGTTCGTCTTCCGCCACGTCGACCCGGACCGCCCCGCGCGCGCGGTGATCCGCACGGCGCTGACGGACTGGCGGCGGACCCGCGAACCGGCGGTGGAGCAGCGCGACCCCCGCCTGGTCGCGAACCGGATTCGAGTGCGGCAGGAGCTGATGTGAGCGATTCCACGCCCGACCCGCGCGGTACCGACGAGGACCGGGTGATCGAGGGCGACCTGGTGACCAGCCCCGCGCACGGCGCGGTGGCGGTCTTCCAGGCCGTCGGCAGCGATCGCGTCCGGCCGCCGCTGGCCCCTCCGCGGTCCGACGTCGACCGGCCGTCCAGGCTGGACATCGAGTCGCCGTTCCTCGACCTGTTCGTCGACGGCGAGTCCGACGCCGGCCGGGGGCCGGCTCCCCGTGACGCCGCCGACCCGGCGCCGGCCGGCCCGCCCGCCGCGGCCGGCGCCCGGGGCCGGGCCGTGGAGCGGCGCCCCGCGCGGCCGGGCGGCGCCTGGTCGACGCCGCCGGCCCCGGGGTCGGAGTCCCGCACCCCGCCCGCGCGGCGCGAACCGCGCCCCGGCCGCGAGCCCGCCGACCGGCCGCGGGCGGACGACCGCCAGCCGCCCGGGGCCGCCGCGCCGCGCGAGCGCCACCCCCGCCGCGCACCGCTACCCCACCGCGCACCTCCGCGCCGCCGCGCACCGCCGCGCCGCCGCGCAAGGACCGGGACGGTGGCCGGGGCGCCCACCCACCGGTGGAGGGCGACCCGCCCGGCCGGCCGGCGCCCGCCCGGGCGCGGGACGCCCGCACCGCGCGCGACGGCGCGTCCACGCTGCCCGCGCGCGAGCCGCGCGGTGCCGACGGGGCCCGGCGCGCGCCCCGGACGCCGGACGCCGGGCCGGGCCGGGCGCGGGACCGCGCCCAGGACCGCGCGCGGACCTCGGCCGGTGACGCCGGGCGCACCTCCGCGGCGGAGGCCGTGGGTCGGATCCGCGCCGCCCGCGCCCCGGAGATCACCACTGGTCCGGGCCTGCCCGAACTGGTCGACCTCGCCCCCGCCGGCCCCGTCCGCGCCGACGACTCGGCGCCGGAGCTGGTCGAGCAGGCGCCCGGCGTCTTCGCCGTCAGCGCCCCGCCCCCGGCGCCGGCCGGCCCCCCGCTGCGTGTGCCGGCCGAAACCGGGCCGCCGCCACCGGCGGCCGCGCCGGCCGACGGCCGCCCGGCCCCGGACCGCCCGGCGAAGCGGCCCGAGCGCGCGCGCGGCCGCACCCGGTCCGCCCGCCGCACGCCCGACCCCTCGATCCGCCGCCCCGCCCCGCGCAAGCTGCGCATCCGGGACCGGGACCCGGCCGTCGACCTGGCGATCACCGAGATCGCCGGGCACCTGACGTTCACCCCGCACACGGTCACGGCCTGGTACTGGCTGCCCGAGGTGCGCTGGGCGTTCCGGCCCGACGCCGAGCGGGAGGCGCTGCTGGCGGCGATCTCCGAGCAGTACGCCGGCCTGGCCGGCTTCCGGCTGCACCTGCGGCGCACGACGCGGCCGTTCCCCGCCGACGAGTGGGCCCGCACCGTCGACGCGCACACCCCCGCGCCGCTGCCGGCCGCGCCCGGCGCCACCTCGTGGCCCGACCACCTCGTGGCCGCCCAGCGGCACCTGCTGTCGGTCAACCACGCCGAGGGGCAGACGTTCCTCGGCGTCACCTTCCACCGCCGGTCCCTCGGCGACTCGCTGGGCGAGAAGCTGCTCCGGGCGTTCGGCCGCGGGGTCGCCGACTCCGAGCGGCGCCGGATGAGCCGGACCGTCGAGCAGTTCGACGAGGTTCTCGGCGCGTTCGGGATGCGCGGGCGCCGGGTGACGGCACAGGAGCTGGAGTGGCTGCTGTACCGCTCGGTCGCCCTGTGCATGGCGCCGCCCGGCGCGCTGTCGCCGGTCTCCGGGGGCGAGTGGGACAACACCGACATGCTCGGGCTGACCGAGCAGATCGAGCGGTACCGCACGCCGTACGGCAGCACGGTCAAGCTGGTCAACCGGATGACGGGCGAGGAGCGGCACGTCGCCGTCCTGACCGTCGGCCGGATGGAGCCGCTGGAGATCCCCGAGCGGCACGAGCCGTGGCTGCACTTCCACGAACGGCTCCCGTGGCCGATGGAGCTGTCCAGCCGGATCGACATCCTCGGGCCGAACGACTCGTTCAAGAACCTCGAACACCGGCTGCGGATGATCCGCTCCCAGCAGCAGGACTACGCCGAGCACGGCATCGACGCGCCGCCGGAGCTGGAGCGGCTGGCCAAGCGGGCGCTGCACATCGGCGACGACATGACCACCGGCCTCCCCGTGGAGTCGGCCCGCGCGCACGGCTGGCACCGGATCGCCGTCGGCGGCCGCTCGCGCGAGGAGTGCCTGGAGCGGGCCCGGCGCCTGATGCAGCTCTACTCCCGCGAGCTGCGGCTCTCGCTCCAGCACCCCAAGCAGCAGGACTGGCTGGCGCGGGAGTTCATCCCGGGCGAGCCGGTGGCCAACACCGGCTACCTGCGCCGGATGCCGGTCAAGCTGCTCGCCGCCGCGCTCCCCCAGGCGGCCAGCACCGTCGGCGACCGGCGCGGCGACCTCATCGGGCGCACGGCCGGCACCTGCCGGCGGCCGGTCTTCCTCGACCTGCACTTCCCGATGGAGGTCCGCGAGCGGTCCGGGCTGGGCGTGTTCGTCGCCGAGCCCGGCGGCGGCAAGTCGACCCTGCTCGGCGCCCTGGGCTACCTCGCCGCCCGGCGCGGCGTGCAGGTCACGCTGCTGGACCCGTCCGGCCCGCTGGCCCGGCTGGCGGACATGCCGGAGCTGCGGCCGTACAGCCGGGTGCTCAACCTGACGGGCTCCGAGCAGGGCACGCTGGCGCCGTACTCGCTGATCCCCACGCCGAACCGGTCGGAGTTCGGGGTCGGGGCCGGCGGGGACCGCGAGTTCGAGATCGCCGTCTCCAACGCCCGCGCCGAGCGCCGGATGCTGGTACAGGACATCTGCATGATGCTGGTGCCGCCGCAGGTCGCCCGGGAGTCCTCCACCGCGACGCTGCTGCGGCACGCCGCCCGGCAGGTCCCCGCCGAGGAGACCTCCACGCTGGACGACGTGGTGACGTGCCTGCGCCAGGGGGACGACGACTCGCGCGAGCTGGCGAACCTGCTGCTCGACACGGCCGAGATGCCGCTGGCGATGCTGTTCTTCGGGCGCCAGCCCCCGGGGCTGCTGGGAGCCGACGCCGCGCTGACGGTGATCACCATGGCCGGGCTGCGGCTGCCCGACCTGAAGATCGAGCGGGAGTACTGGTCGGCGGAGGAGGCGCTGGCACTGCCGATGCTGCACACCGCCCACCGGCTGGCGGTCCGGCGCTGCTACGGCGGGTCGATGGCCGCCCGCAAGCTGGTCGGCCTCGACGAGGCCCACTTCATGGAGGGCTGGCGGTCGGGGCGCTCCTTCCTGGTCCGGCTGGCCCGCGACTCCCGGAAGTGGAACCTCGCCGCCCTGGTGGCCTCGCAGAACCCGCGCGACATCCTGGGCCTCGACGTGCAGAACCTCGTCTCCACCGTGTTCGTCGGCCGGATCGCCGAGGACAGCGAGATCGCCGCCGAGGCGCTGCGCCTGCTGCGGGTGCCGGTGGGCGACGGGTACGAGGCGACGCTGGCCTCGCTGTCACAGGTCGACGCGTCCTCCTCGGCCCGGTTGGGATTCCGCGAGTTCGTCATGCGCGACACCGACGGCCGGGTGCAGAAGGTCCGCGTCGACGTGTCGTACGTGGAGGGCCTGCTGTCGCACCTGGACACCACTCCGGCGGCCGCCGTGGCCGCGCCGGGGCTCCTGCCCGAACCGGTGCCGGCGCTCACCGGCGCCGACGAGGAGGAATGAGCGTGACGAGGGCTGTGGGACCCCCGGGTTCGAGGCTGGCCGGCGCGCTGCTCGCGGTGCTGGTGGCGGCGCTGACCTGCCTGGCCCCGGCGGCGGCCCCGGCCGCGGCCGCCGCGCGCCCGGCTGCCGACCTGTGCACGGTCGCCCAGTGGCAGAACGACTTCCGCGGCTGCGCAGCCAAGCTCAAGGACCTGCCGGCGCAGGCGTGCGACAAGGCGCCGGTACCCGACAGCCCGGACTCCGGCGTCTCGGGCTGGTTCGGCTCCCGGCCGGCCTCGGCCGGGCGGGGCGGGCCGCAGGGCATGTACAGCCAGTACGCCTACGCCGGCTACGAGTTCCCCAAGGTCGGCGCCGACTGCATCCCGGACCTGCTGGACATGCAGACGGAGAACAAGATCGCGAACGTCGAGTTCATGGGCGCCTCGATGATCGTCGGCGCGTCCAACGCGCTCCGCGAGCGGGCGTGGGACCCGCGCAGCATGTGGAGCTGGGCGGACCCGATGGTCGACGGGGCGACGAAGGCGATCTACCGGAAAGTCTTCAGCGTCTTCGGCATCCTCACTCTCTGCATTGTCGGCCTCTACCTGCTGTGGCGTTCGCGCCAGTCGGACATGAGCAGCGCGATGACGACGGCCGGCTGGGCGCTGCTGGTGATGATCGCGGTCACCGCCGTCGCCGCCTGGCCGGTGAAGTCCGCGAACCTCGCCGACGCCACGCTGATCGGGTCGCTCGGGGTCGTGCACGAGGCGGTCGGGCCGCGCCCGGTCTCCCTGCCCGCCTGCGACGACGCGGACCCTGACGCGTGCCGGGACCACCGGGCGCCCGCCGTGCGCGCCTCCGACACGGTGACCGAGTCGATGCTCTACAAGAACTGGCTGCGCGGGCTGCTGGGCTCGGCCGACTCCCTCACCGCCAGGAAGTACGGCCTGGCGCTGTACGACGCCAAGGTGTTCAGCTGGGACGAGGCCGAGAAGGTGCGGGCGAACCCGTCGACCCGCGACTCGACCATCGCGGCGAAGAACACCCAGTGGCGCAAGGTCGTCGGCCAGATCAAGGCCGAGGACCCGGAGGCGTACCAGTACCTGACCGGGGCCAAGGGCATGGACCGCATCGGCGCCGGGTTCATCGCACTGCTGGCCGCCCTCCTGTTCGCGATGTTCGACCTGACCGCCTCGCTGCTGGTGCTGCTCGGCTTCCTGCTGTTCCGCTGGGCCGTGATCGCCGCCCCGCTGCTGGGGACGATCGGCCTGCTGCGGCCGGCCGGCGCGGGGATGCGGCGCCTGGCCAACGCCGTCGTCGCTGCCGTGTTCAACATCGCCATCTTCGGCACGGGCGCCGCGATCTACCTGTTCGCGGTCGACATGATCATGAATACCGCGTCGCTGCCGGGCTGGCTCCAGGTCGCGCTCGTCTGGCTCTGCGGCGTCGTCGGCTGGCTGCTGCTGCGGCCGTACCGGCGGATCACCGAGCTGGGCGGCAAGGACCCGAGCCGGGTGCTGGCCAACGCGGGGAGCTGGCATCGCCGGCTGTTCCACGGCGACGAGCAGCGGCGGTCCCTGGTGGTCAACCAGGTCGCCGTCGCCCACACCAGCATCCGCCCGGAGACCCGGACCGACTCCGCGGGCCTGGCGCCGACCGCGGCGGAGGCCAGCCAGGCCGCGGCGCCGGCCACACCGGCCCGGCCGGCCGGCGGCACCGTGCGCCCGGAGACCGGCCCGTCCCCGCAGCGGCGCCGCGAGAGCACCGTGCCGGCCGGCTGGTCCGTCCCGGACACCGCGGACGAGCCGTCGACGGTGACCGTGTTCCGGCCCGGTACCGGCGATGTCGAGGTACCGGCGGGCGCGCCGCGCACCCGCGCCGAGGCCCGGTGACGCCGTGCGGATGATCGGTCAGCTCGCCGCCCGGCTCCTGCGCTCCCGGTACGGAATCGCCGCCTGCCTCGCGGCGGTCGTCGTCGGCGTCCTGGCCACCACCTCGTTCGTGGCCCCCGCCGACGACCTGACCCCGGAGCCCGCGGTCGCCCCCATCACCACCGTGCACCCCAGCGTCGGCGACGACGGGGAGAGCGCGCCGCCGACGCCGACGCTGGCGGCACTGCCGGGGGCGAGTCCGCCGGACGCGGTGGCCCGGCGGTTCGCCGCCGCCTGGCTGAGCGGCGCGCGGACGCCCGCCGGGTGGCAGGGCCGGCTCGGCCCGCTCGTCACCGCCGACCTGGCCGACCGCCTCGCCGACGCCGACCCGGGCAGCGTGCCCGCCACGGCGCTGGCCGACGGCGGCGGCGTGACCGCGCTCGGCGCGGAGCTGGCCGAGGCGACCGTCCCGACCGCGGCGGGCCTGCTGCGCCTGCGCCTGCGGGCCGCCGACGGCCGGTGGCTCGTCGACGCCGTGGACTGGGAGCAGGCGTGACCCGCCCCTGGCGCCGGCCCGGGCTGGCCGTCGGCCTCACCGGCGGGCTGCTGCTCACCTGCTGCGGCGGCGGCGTCGGCGCGGCCCTGTTCGGCGGGTCCGGCGGCGGCCGGTCCTCGCTGGCCGCGGCGGCCCAGGGCTGCGGCGAGGGCGGCCTTCTGGCACCCACCGGCCGGCTGCCCTCGGTCCGGGGCCTCGGCGCCGACCAGCTCGCCAACGCCGCAGTGATCATCCGGGTGGGCCGGCAGCTCGGCATCCCGCCCCGCGGCTGGGTGGTCGGGGTGGCCACCGCCATGCAGGAGTCGCGGCTGAGCAACCTCGGCCACCTCGGCGCGGCCAACGACCACGACTCGATCGGCCTGTTCCAGCAGCGGCCCAGCATGGGCTGGGGCACCCCGCAGCAGCTCCGCGACCCGGCGTACACCGCCCGCAAGTTCTTCCTGCGCCTGCAACTGGTCGGCGGGTGGCAGGGCATGGCGCTGACCGCCGCGGCCCAGAAGGTGCAGCGCAGCGCGTACCCGGACGCCTACGCCAAGCACGAGTCGCTGGCCACCGACGTGGTCAACGCGCTCGCCGACGGCGCCGCCCGGGCGGCGGCCGGGGCGACCGGCGCGCTGGCCTGCGCGAAGACCGGCCAGGTGGCGGCGTCGGGCTGGACCCTGCCGGCGCGGGCGGGCGTGGTGTCGGGATTCCGCACCGCGCAGCGGCCCGGCCACCACGGCATCGACCTCGGGGCGCGCCGGTACGCGCCGGTACGCGCGGCGGCCGGGGGCGTGGTCACCCACCTGGAGTGCGACAACGACGCGCGGCGCGCGTACTGGTGCGACCAGGACGGCTCGCCGGGCACCCCGGGCTGCGGCTGGTACCTGGAGATCACCCACGCCGACAAGGTGGTGACCCGGTACTGCCACCTGCTGCGCCGGCCCGCCGTCCACGTCGGCCAGACCGTCGCGGCGGGACACCTGCTCGGCCAGGTCGGGACCAGCGGCAACTCCTCCGGTCCACACCTGCACTTCGAGGTCCACCTGCAGGGCGACCGCAGCCGCTTCGGCGCGGTCGACCCGGTCGAGTTCCTGCGCCACCGCGGCGTGACGATGGGCTGACGATGAGCGCGCAGTGGTCCGACCCGTTCGCCGACGCGGCGGGCTGGGTACCCCGGCCGCCGCCGGCCATCGTCCCCCGGCCCGCCGCGGCGCAGCGCTCCCTGCGCGGCTGGCGCGTGCTCACCGGGGTGCCGGGCCACGGCTGGCGCGGCGACCTGCGCGCCGACAACGCCGTCGTCCAGGGCAGCCGCACGCTGGTCCCGGTGCTGCCGGAGGCCGAGTGGTACCGCGCGGAGACCGACCGGGTGGAGGTGTTCGCGCCGCTGGTACCGGTCGAGCGGGTGTGGGTGGAGACCGTCGCCGCGGCGGACACCCCGACGCCGATCTCCCGGCTGGTGTCGCTGGATCAGCCGCCGCCGCGCGCGCCGGTGCCGGTGCTGGACGCCGGCACCGTCGCGGGGCGGCGCCTGGCGTGGCGGCACGAGGACCGGTTCGTGCGGGACCTGCGGGCGGTGTCCGAGATCCACGACGGGACCGAGGGCGAGGTGTGCGTGCGGGTGGCCGCGGAGCTGGACTGGTACCGCTGGGCGTGGAGCGGCGCCCCGCCGAAGACCCGCGCCCTGGCCGTGTCGACGCTCTGGCTGGAGTGACGCAGTCCCGGGTCAGAGCTTCTCGGCGCGGCAGACCTGCCAGCCACCGTCGCTGACCAGGCCGAACCGCCACGTGTCGACCCGCCGGCTGCGGACCTGGCTGTCGAAGACCCCCATCACGGAGACGTCGGTCTCGACCGTGACCCGGCCCGGACCCTCCGGTGTGGTCGCCAGGGCCCCCCAGGTGATCTGCACCCGCCCGTCCGGGAACTCGCGCTCCCGGTCGATCGCCTCGTCGCGCAGGTCCTCCACGGCCGCCAGGCCGCCCACCTGCGGGCAGGCGAGGTCCCGCGCGGCGTCGATGCTGCGGTCGACCAGCAGGGCGCGCAGGTAGTTGTCGACGGTGGCGTCGGGCGTATCGGTGCGCGGCGTGGTGGCGTCGGCGTACAGGACGACGCCGAGGCCGACGCCGCCGGCCAGCAGGAGGATCACACTGCCGGCGCCGACGCCGAGCCACAGCCGCTGCCGGCTCCACCGGCCGTCGGCCGGGTCGGCCGGTGCGTCCGCCGCGGGCGGGACCGGCCGCGGCCCGGCCGCCGATGTGGACGGTCCGGGCGGGGCGCCGGGGTCCGCCGGGCGCGGTCGGGGGGCCGGCCCGGGCCGGGCCGCGGCGGGCGGCTGCCCGCCGCCGGGGCCGCCGTCGGAGCGCTGGATGTCCACCCGTCGAGGGTACTGGCTGCCCGGCCGACGGCGCGCCACCCGGCGCCTGCGCGCAGGTAACGCCCGGCGGGCGGTTGCCACCGGGGCGGGTGAACTGTCCCCCGTACGGCGTGCCCCGTAAGACCCACACGCGTTGGTAGGACAAAAACCGCATTCCGTACAGGTGGCTCCTGATCGGAGTGCCTTCCCCTCGACGGCCGAAGGACGTGCCATGATCCCCCGCGCCCCGCACACCCCCCACCTGCGCGCACGCGCCTGGGCCACCGCGACGGCCGTCGCGGCCGGCGTCTGCCTCGTCGTCGCCGGCACCCCCGGCGACCCGCCGCGGACGGACGACGCCGCCGACGCCACCGGCCCGCCCGGCGCGGCCGTGGCGTTCGCCTCCCCGCTGGGCCTGGACGCGCGCGCCCGCGCCGTCGGCGGTACCGGGGCGGCAGCCGCCCGGCAGCCGGTCGGCGCGGTCGCGCTCACCTTCGACGACGGCCCCGGGCCGGCCACGGAGGCCGTCCTCACGGTCCTGGCCAAGCACGACGTGCGGGCGACGTTCTTCATGCTGGGCGACCGGGTGTCGTGGCGCGGGTTCACCGCGCAGCGCGTCGCCGCCGAGGGCCACCAGGTGGCCAACCACTCGTGGAACCACGCCGACATGAGCACGCTGTCGAGCTGGGACGTGCGCTGGCAGGTCGAGAACACCCGCTCGCTGATCAAGGGGTACACGGGGATCACGACGACGGTGTTCCGGTTCCCGTACGGCAAGATGGACGACCGCACCCGGGGCATCGTCAGCGGCCTGGGCCTGCGGGTCGTGCGCTGGGACGTCGACCCGCGCGACTTCGAGCAGCCCTCCGCCGACACGCTGGTGGAGCGGGTCGTCACGCGGGTCCAGCCCGGCCGGGTCAATGTGGTCCTGCTGCACGACGGCGGCGGCGACCGGCAGCAGACGATCGCCGCGCTGGACCGGATGATCCCGCACCTGCGCGAGCAGGGGTACGCCTTCGTCCTGGTGTGACACGACCAGCGGAGGGCCGGGCGGACGCCACTTATCCAGTGATGTACTGACATAAGGTGACGACGACAGGGCGAGCGTCGCGCCACCCTCGGCGGTCGCCCGATTCGCGTACGGAGGCAGTCCGTGAGTCCACCCACCCGTCCGGCCCCCTGGGGCGCCGGACTCATCGCCGCCGGCCTCGTCGCCGGCAGCCTCGCCGCCGTCGGCGCGCCGGCCGCCGCGGCGCCCGCGGCCACCCACCCGGGCGCCCCGGCCGCGGCGGCGCCGCCCAAACAGGCGCCGGTCGACACCCTCGACGTGCAGGACATGCGCCTGCTCGCCGAGGCGGAGGCCACCAAGACCACGCACGTCGACCTCATGGTCGTGACCGACAAGGGCCGCACCGCGCGGGTGGCCCACCGCCTGCGGCGGCTCGGCGGGCGGGTCGCGGCCCGCAGCGACGCCCTGGGGTACCTGCACGTCCGCGTGCCGACCGACGCCGCGCTGCGGGCGGCGGCGCTGCCCGGCGTGGCCGCCGTCGACCTCAACGAACGCCTGGGCAGCCCCGAGCCGGCCCGGCCCGCCGCCGCGGGCCCCCGCCGGTCCAACCGGCCGGCGCCGTCGGCGCCCGGCGCCGACACCGGTGCCGACAACCCGTTCCTGCCCGTCGGCGAGACCGGCGTGACGGCGCTGCGCCGCACCGACCCGCGGTTCGACGGGCGCGGCGTCACCATCGGCATCCTCGACTCGGGCGTGGCCGTCGACCACCCGGCCCTGGCCCGGACGACCACCGGCGAGCGCAAGATCGTCGACTGGTTCACGGCGACGGCGCCGCTCGTCGAGGGCGACGGCACCTGGCTGCCGATGCTCACCACCGTCACCGGCCCCCGCTTCACCGCGGCCGGGCGGACCTGGACCGGCCCGGCGGGCAGCTACCGCTTCGGCACCTTCGTGGAGGCCCAGACCGACGGCCCGGACTGCGAGAACTGCGGCGACGCCAACCGCGACGGCGACACCGACGACATCTTCGGCGTGCTGTACGACCCGGCGTCCCACGACATCCGGGTCGACAACGACCTGGACCGGGACTTCGCCGACGGCCCCGCGCTGCGGCCGTACAGGGAGCGGTACCAGGTCGAGTACTTCGGCACCGACCGCCCGGCGACGCCCGTGGCCGACCGGATGCCGTTCGTGGTCGAGTACCGCGAGGACGTCGACCTGTCCCCCGCCGGCCGGGACGAGGTGGCCGACTTCGTCAACATCGGCATCGTGGACGGCTCCCACGGCACCCACGTCGCCGGCATCGCCGCCGGCAACGACCTGATGGGCAACGCCGCCTTCGACGGCGCCGCCCCGGGCGCGAAGATCGTGTCCGCGCGGGCGTGCACGTTCTCCGGCGGCTGTACCGCGGCCGCGCTGACCGACGGCCTGGTCGAGCTGGTGACCCGCCGCGGCGTGGACGTCGTGAACATCTCCATCGGCGGGCTGCCGGCGCTCAACGACGGGCGCAACGCCCGCGCGCTGCTGTACAACCGGGTCATCACCGACTACGGCGTCCAGTTGTTCATCTCGGCCGGCAACTCGGGCCCGGGCCTGAACACCGTCGGCGACCCGTCGGTGGCGGACCTGGCCGTGTCCGTCGGCGCGAGCGTCAGCCGGGCCACCTGGCTGCACAACTACGGCGCGGTGGTCCGGGCGGAGTACGGGATGTTCCCGTTCTCCTCCCGCGGCCCGCGCGAGGACGGCGGCCTCAAGCCGGAGATCGTCGCGCCGGGCGCCGCCGTGTCGGCCACGCCGCTGTGGCAGGACGGCGCGCCGGTGCCGGAGGCCGGGTACGCGCTGCCGGTCGGGTACGCGATGTTCAACGGCACGTCGATGGCCGCGCCGCAGACCACCGGCGCCGCCGCGGCGCTGCTGTCGGCGGCGCGGGCCCGCGGGGTCGCGGTGACGCCGGCCGCGCTGCGCCGGGCGCTGGCCGGCACCGCCCGCCCGCTGCCCGACCAGCCGACGTACGTGCAGGGCCACGGGCTCGTCGACGTCCCGGCCGCCTGGCGGCAACTGCGCTCGGCCCCGCAGGCGCGGCAGTACACCGTGGACGCGCCGGTCTGCACGCCGCTGTCGGAGAACCTCGCCGTGCCGCACCGCGGCGCCGGGCTGTACAACCGGTGCGCCCCGGCCGCCGGCGGGCACCGGGCGGGCCAGGAGAAGCAGTACCGGATCACGCTGACCCGGACCACCGGCCGGGCCGGCGCGGTCCGGCACCGGCTGACCTGGGCCGGCAACGACGGGACCTTCAGCGGCCCCGACGACGTCCTGCTGGCCCGCGGCCGGCCGACGGCGGTCACGGTGACGGCCCGGCCGCGGGCGGGCGTGCACAGCGCCATCCTGCGCGTCGACGACCCGCGGACCGCGCTGCTGGACGCCGAGGTGTCGGCGGTGGTCGCCGCCCCGCAGGCCCGGCTGACGGCCCCGGCGTACCGGCGCACGGTGCAAGCGGTCACCGGGCGCAGCGTGGCCCGCAGCTACGTGGTCGAGGTGCCGGCCGGGGCCGAGGCGCTGGAGCTGCACCTGTCGGGCATCGCGACCGGCTCGCAGACCCGGTTCATCGCCACCAACCCGTACGGGGTGCCGATCGACAGCTCGTCGAGTCTCCAGTGCTACACCAACTTCTCCGACGCCGCCGAGTGCAACCCGGTCCGCCGCTCCTACGCGGCCCCGATGCCGGGGCTGTGGGAGGTGACGGTGGAGTCGCGCCGGACGACGCCGGTGCTGGCCAACCCGTTCACGCTCACCGCCGCGGCCCTGGGCGTCGACGTGGACCCCGCGGTGCTGACGGTGCCGTCGGTGGCCGCCGGGGGCGAGGTGCCGGTGCACTGGTCGCTGACGAACCGGTTCGCCGAGACCACGGTCACCGGGCGCGGCGGGCCGCTGGGCAGCCTGCTGCGCCGCCGGCCGAGCATCGCCGACGGTGCGGAGCAGACGTACGCGCTGGACGTGCCCGCGGGGGCGCGCCGGCTGACCGTCACGATCGGCAACCCGGCCGACCTGGGCGCCGACCTGGACCTCGGGCTGCTGCGCGACGGGGCGCTGGTGGGGGTGTCCGCCGACGGGGACTCGGAGGAGTCGGTGACGCTGGCCGACCCGGCGGCGGGTCGGTACACGGTGATCGTGCAGGGGTACGCGGTGCCGGCGGGGACGACGGCGTACGACTACCTGGACGCGTTCTACGCCCCGGTGCTGGGGACGCTGGCGCCCGCCGCGCGGCCCCGGCACCTGCCGGGCGGCGAGTCGGCGGAGCTGACCGGCGTGCTGCGGGCCGGCGCGGCCCCGGGCGCCGGCCGCAAGCTGACCGGGGAGCTGGACCTGGTCACCGAGTTCGGCACGGTGGTCGGGCGCGGCACGGTCGTGGTCGACGCCGTGACCTGAGGGTCCGCCGGCACGGACGAGCCCGCCCCGGGGTACGCCGGGGCGGGCTCGTCCGTCGTGCGGGCGGGGTCAGCCGACCTGGCGCTGGGCGCCGGCCAGCTTCCAGAACACCAGGGCGATGGCGCTGCTGGCGTGGCCCATGGAGGTCTCGCCGACGTTGGTCATGTTGTCGCAGCGGGCGTGGTAGCAGGGGTCGGCGTCGTCGCCGATGCCGCTGACCTTGATCCCGGCGTTCTTGAACGGCGAGTGGTCGGTGCTGCCCGCCCAGTTGATCGACCGGGTCTGGAGCTTCTTCGCGTCGAAGTACTGCTTCCAGATCGGGGTGATGTCGGGCGAGTCGCTGTAGATGCCCCAGCTCTTGATGTTCTTCTGGCCCACCATGTCGAAGTTCAGGTACGTCTTGATCTTCTTCTTCTCGTCGGCCGACAGGCTCTTGACGTAGTGCGAGGAGCCGACCAGGCCGACCTCCTCGGCGCCCCACCAGCCGAACCGCATCCGACTGGTCGGCTTGAGCTGCGCCCGGGCGACGGTGAGCGCGTTCTCCAGGACCGCCGCGCTGCCGGAGCCGTCGTCGTTGATGCCGGGGCCGGCGGGCACGGAGTCGAGGTGGGCGCCGATCATCACGACGTTGTCCGGGTCGCCCTGCGGCCACTCGGCGACGACGTTGTAGCCGGTCGCGCCGCCCTGGGTGAAGCTCTGGACGTTGACGGTGAAGCCGGCCGCCTTCAACGTCCGCTCCACGTAGTCGACCGAGGCCTTGTAGCCGGGGCGGCCGTGCGCGCGGGTGCCGCCGTTCTGCTCGGCGACCTTGTTCAGTTCGGTCAGGTGGACCAGCGCGGCGGAGCCGGGGATCTCCGGCGGGTCCGCCGCGACCAGGTCGGCCGCGGCGGGGACGGTCCGGGCCTGCGCCGGGGTGGTGCCGGCGACGCCGACCACCACGGCGACGGCGGTGGCGCCGGCCAGGAGGCTGGTGGGTACCCGCATGAGGGACTCCTCGGGGTGGGGTGCGGTCATGTGATCTTGCGTTCTCCGCACCCTACGTCGCATCGACACATGTCGAAAGAACTATCTGATCACAGGACGGGGCGACAACTGCTCCCACCAGGTGAAATCAGGCGCGCCGGGGGCTGTCCAGGGCCCGCGCGAGGTCGGACCAGATGTCCGCCGGGTCCTCCAGGCCGACCGACAGGCGCAGCAGCCCCGGGGCCGGCGCGGCGTCGCCGGAGACCGGCCGGTGGGTCAGCGACGCCGGGTGCTGGATCAACGTGTCCACACCGCCCAGCGACACCGCGTGCGTGATCACCTTGCACCGGCCGGCCACCGCCGCCGCCTCGGCCAGGCCGCCGGCCACCTCGAACGCCAGGACCGCGCCGGGGCCCGACATCTGGCGCCCGACGAGCCCGTCGGGGTCGCCGGTGGACAGACCGGGGTAGTGCACGGCCGAGACCCGGGGGTGGGTGGTCAGCCAGGACGCCACCTCCTGCGCCGTCTCCTGCGCGGCGCGGACCCGCACGTGCAGCGTCTGGAGGCCGCGGTGCAGCAGGTACGCGGCCAGCGGGTGGACCAGCGCGCCGGTGACCGCCCGGACCCGGCGCAGCGCCCCCGCCCACTGCGCGTCGCACGCCACCACTCCGCCGAGCGCGTCGCCGTGCCCGCCGATGAACTTCGTCGCCGAGTGCAGGACCAGGTCGGCGCCGTGCCGGGCCGGCCGTTGCAGGACCGGCGTGGCGAACGTGTTGTCGACCAGCAGCGGGACCCCACCCGCCTGCGCCCGGACCCGGTCCAGGTCGCAGAGCCGCAGGTCGGGGTTCGCCGGGGTCTCCACCAGCACCAGGCCGGTGTCGGGGCGCAGCGCCGCGGCCACGCCGTCGGCCGCGGCCCAGGTGACCCGGGTGCCGAGCAGGCCGCTGGCCAGCAGGTGGTCCGAGCCGCCGTACAACGGGCGCACGGCCACCACGTGCGGCCGGCCCTCCTGGACGCAGGCGAGCAGGACCGCGGTCAGCGCGGCCATGCCCGAGGCGAACGCGACCGCCTCCGGGCAGTCCTCCAGCCCGGCCAGCGCCTCCTCGAACCGGGCGACCGTGGGGTTCCACAGCCGCTGGTACACCGGGCTGTCGCCGCCGACGAGCGCGCCGCCGGTGGCGAGGTTCTCGTAGCTGTCGCCGCCGGCCGCGACCGCGGGCAGCGGGTACGTCGTCGAGAGGTCGATGGGCGGTACGTGCGCCGGTACGGTCGCCAGGTCGGCACGGCCCCCGCGGACGGCGGCGGTGTCGGAGAAGATGCGGTCCCACATGGCGGTGATGATGGTTTCCTGCCGGCGGTACCGCAACCGCTCCGCAGATCGTGCGGTACCACTCCCGATACACCGCACATCGACCGGCGCGGATGCGGCAGAATGCCGGCCATGCCGAACACCCTGGACCCCGTCGACCGGCACCTGGTCCGCCTGCTGTCGCAGGACGCCCGGACCTCCAACGCGGCCCTGGCCGCGGCCGTCGGCATCGCCCCGTCCACCTGCCTGGCCCGGGTGCGCGGGCTGCGCGAGCGCGGGATCATCCGCGGGTACCACGCCGACATCGATCCCGCGGCCCTCGGCCGGCCGCTGCAGGCGCTCATCGCGGTCCGGCTGGCCAACCACGCGCGGGACCAGGTGGCCCAGTTCCGCACGCGCGCCCCGCGACTTCCGGGCGTCATCGCCGTTTACCACGTCACGGGCCCCACCGACTACCTGCTCCACGTCACCGTCGCCGACGCGGGCGCGCTGCGCGACTTCGTCACCGACGCGCTGCTGGCCGAGCCGTACGTGGCCCACGCCGAGACCAGCCTGATCTTCGAGTACCAGCGCGGCACGCCCCCGCTCTGACCGGCCGGTCGGTCCGACGTTTCCGCGGCGGGTCCCGACGGCGCCGGCGGAAGTCAAGACCCCCGTCCGGGCTGATCTGCGCCCGGCGTGGCCGAACGGACCGTGACCGAGGTCCACTCGGCGGCCGGCGCCGCCCGCCGACCCCGGCCGCCGCGGGGCGCCCGGGTGACCGCGCACGGGGGAACGCCAGAGTTCACCGGCGGATCCCGCAACGGCGCCGCCGCGGGGCCCGTTCCCTACAGCGATCGTGCCGGCCGGCCCCCGCAGGCCGTGCCGTTTTCCATGGCAGTCAGGGAGTCCCATAAACATGAAGAAGATCAACAAGCGCTCCGCCGTCATCGCCGGTGCCGCCGCCGTCGCCGTCGGGCTCGGCGGCGTGGCCTTCGCCGCGTGGACCGCCGACAGCACCGGCAGCGGTACCACCAGCGCCGCCGGCACCCTCACGGGCGTCACCGTCAACAACGTGACGATCACCGGGACGCTGCGGCCGGGCACCGACGCCGACGTGGATGTCGCCGTCACCAACCCGGCCGGCAACGGCCAGGTGCGGATCCTGAGCGTCGTCCGCGACGGCACCATCACCGCCGACGCGGCCCACGCCGCGGCCGGCTGCGCCGGGGCGGCCACGGGCGTCACCTTCACCGACACCACGCTGGCCACCCCGCAGACGGTCAACGACGGCGCGGCGGCCACCGTCGCGATCGCCAACGCCGTGCTGATGTCCAACGACTCGCACAACTCCTGCCAGGGCGCGACGTTCACGATCCCGCTGAAGGTCAGCGCCGAGACCACCGGTAGCTGACCCGGCAGACGTGGGCCGGCCGGCACGTCCCCCGCCGGTCGGCCCACCCACCCCTCGGACCGTGAGGACCCGCGCATGTCCCTGAGCCGCACCCGCGTCACCCTCGCCTCCGGCGTCCTGCTCGGCACCCTCGCCGCCACCGCGGCCTGGGCGCAGTGGTTCACCAGCGGGCGGACGACGGCCATCTCGCAGGCGGAGAGCATCAGCTTCTCGGTGGACGCCGTCACCATCACCGGACCGCCCCTGCGCCCCGGCGGCGCCGGGGGCCTGCGGATCCGCCTGACCAACCACAAGCCGTTCGCCGTCCGGGTCGTGATGGTCCTGGCCGACGGGCCGGTGACGGTCGACGCCGCGCACCCCGGCTGCGTCCGCACCGGCGTCAGCCTGGTGTCGCCGATCTACACGAGCTGGCTGCTCGCCCCGCGCCAGACCAAGGAGTTCGCCACCTCCAACAAGGTGCGGATGACCAACGGGTCGGACAACGGCTGCCAGGGGGCGATGTTCCACGTCCCGCTGCGGGCCACGGCGACGACGGCCTGAGGTGGGGGTGACCGCCGCGCCCCGCCGCCGCGCCCGCTCCCGGGTCGCGGCGGTGGCGGCCGTGACCGCGGCGACCGCGACCGCGGCCGCCACCGGGACCGCGTTCGGCGCCTGGACGACCCCGGCCGGCGGCGGCTCCGGCACCGCCGCGGCGGGCACGCTCGGGACCCCGCCCACCGTGACGGCGACCGCGCAGCCCGGCCGCGCGGTCCGGGTGACCTGGACGGCGGTCACCCCGGCCCCCGGCGGGTACCGGGTCGAGCGCCGCCGGTCCAACGGGGACTGGGAGGCCGCCGGCCCCGGCTGCGCGTCCCCCGGCGCCGCGAGCGCGACCTGCACCGATGCGGCCGTGCCGCCGGGCCAGTGGTTCTACCGCGTGGCCGCCCGCCAGGGCGCGTGGCTCGGCACCCCCGCCGCGACCACCGCCCCGGTCGCGGTCAACGGCGCGCCCGCCAACCAGGCCGGCGAGGCGGCGGACGACGGTGCCGGACGGCACCCGACACCGTCCACCCCCACCCCGGCGACCACTCCCGTGACCGCCCCCGTCACCACGCCCGGCGCGACGCCGGCCCCGACCGCCACCGCCCCGCCGGAGCCCACCCCGCCGCCGAGCGCACCACCCTCCTGATCGGGTTCGCCCGGCACGTCGCGTCCGACCACATTGTCGTTACCTGCCGCGCGCCCGCGCCCGCTGCTGCCGGCGCTCGCCGGCATGGCCGCGTACCAGGTCCGCTTCTTCGCCGCGCTCGACCTGACCGACGTCGCGGTGGGCACCGTGGCCACCGCCACCGGTACCCCGGTCTGCGCCGGGCTGGCCGCGGCCGGCGGCGGGCGACCCGCGCCGTCGCGGCGGTGGTGCCTGCCTGGCCCTGCTGGAGCCGGCGGCGGCCGCGGTCCTCGGCCTGGCGCTGCTCGGCGAGCCCATGACCTGGGGCACCGCGGCCGGACTGACGCGGCGGCGCGGCGCCGCCGGCACCACTGTGGGCAGGGTGACGGACGCCTGGTCGGCGCCGCCGTGCGCGCACCGGGCGTATCGTCTGCGCTACCGTCTACCCGGGCGAGGGAGGCTACCCGAGTGAGGGAGGTGCCAGGCGGTTGACGACGCGACTGGACGAGGCCGCCACGCTGCACCGCCAGGCCACGGCGACCGCCGCGGCCGTGGCCGGCCTGCTCGACCGCCCCCCGCCGGCCGCGCCGCCGGCCACCGACCTGCCGGGCCTGGCCGCCCGGCTCGCGCGGGCCGCCGCCGCGCTGGCCCCCGACTGGCTGGGCGCGCCCCTGGTCGAGACGTTCCACGCCGACTTCGGCACCGCGCCCCGCCCCCGGTACGTGCGCGTCGGCGTCGGCCGCCCGCGCGGCGACGCCCAGTTCCCCGTCGTCGTGCCGCTGCTCGGCGAGGGCCACCTGGCCGTCGACCGGGACGCCGCCGACCCGCGGGTGGCCGGCCTGCTGCGCGCCCTGCTGCTGCGCCTGCTCGCCGCCGCGCCCGCCGGCACCCTCCTCGTGCGCACCGCCGACCCGGCCGGCGGCGGCCTGTTCGCGCCGTTCGCCTCCCTCACCGACGCCGGCATCCTGGCGCCGCCCGCTACCGACGCCCACGCCCTGCGCGCCGTCCTGGCCGAGGCCGAGCAGTGGATCGCCCCGGCCCGCGGCCGCCGCCCCCGGCACGACCGGACGCTCCTGCTGGTCGTCGCCGGCCTGCCCGACGGCTTCACGCGCGCCGACCTGGGCCGGATCGGCGCGCTGGCCCAGCACGGCCCGGAGGCCGGCCTGCACCTGGTCGTCGCCGGCTGGCCGCCCGCGCCGACCGCCGCCGACCCCGCCGCCCGGCCGCTGCCGCGCGCCACCCAGCTCGCCGTCGGCGACAGCTTCGCCCTGGTCGGCGACCCGCCGGGCGGCCTGTTCGGCGTACCGGCGCCCGGCGCGGCACCGCCGGCCGGCTCGACGGGCCTGAACGCGCCGGTCGTGCTGGACCCCGACCCCCCGGCCGCCCTCGTCGCCCGGCTGTGCGCGGCGGCCGGCGTCGCCGGCAGCGGCGCCATGCGGCTGGCCGACCTGCTGCCCGTCGAGGACACCGCGCACGTGGCCACCGACGGCCTGGTCACCATGGTCGGCGCCGACGGGGACCGCCCGGTCGAGCTGCGCCTCGGGGACCTGACCCCGCACTGGCTGATCGGCGGGCGGCGCGGCGCGGGCCGCTCGGCGTTCCTGCTCAACGTCGTCCACGGCCTGGCGGCCCGGTACCGGGCCGAGGAGCTGGAGCTGTACGTCGTCGACCTCGGGGACGGCGGCGTCGCCGCCGAGGTCGCGCCCGGCGAGGACGGCTGGCTGCCGCAGGTCCGCGTGGTGGGCGTGGCCGCCGACCGGGAGTACGGGCTTGCCGTCCTGCGCGAACTGACCGGCGAGCTGCACCGCCGCGCGCGGGCCTGCGAGGCGCTGGATGTCCCGGGGTACGCCCAGCTCCGCGCCGACGGGCCGCGCCTGCCGCGGCTGGTCTGCGTCGTGGACGACTTCCCCCGCCTGGTCGCCGACGACGACCGGCTCACCGCCGACGCGTGGGCGCTGCTCGACGACCTCGCCCGGCGGGGCCGGACGTACGGGGTACACCTGGTGCTGGCCGGCGCCGACCTGCGCGCCCTGCCGGCGCTCGCCAACGCGCGCGACTCGCTGGGCGGCCAGTTCCCCGTCCGGGTGGCGCTGCCCGGCGGCAGCGACGTGCTGGACCCGACCAACGAGGCCGCCGCCGCCCTCGCGCTGGGTACCGCGGTGGTGAACACGGCCGGCGGCTTCGGCGGCCCCCGCGGCGCCACCCGCGGCCACGAGCGGACCGTCCGCTTCCCCGACCCGTACGCGAGCCGGGCGACGCTGACGGCCCGGCGCCGCCGCGGCTTCACCACGCGCGGCCCCGGGACCGGCCCCCCGGCGGTGTTCCACGGCGGGGCCGTGCCGCGCCTGGCCGACGACCCGACGTACCGGGCGGCCCTGGTCGGCCAGGTCACCCGGCCGGCCGTGCTGCTCGGGCACACGGTCGCGCTGCCCCGGGCCACCGCCGCGTTCCCGCTGGACAAGTCCGCCGGCCGGCACCTGGCGATCGTGTCCCCGGGCGGTGACGGCGCCCGCCTCCTGGACACCGCCGCCCGGTCGCTGGCCATCCCCGACCGGCCGACCCGGTTCGTGGTCTGCGCCGCCGAAGTGGAGGGCGCGCCCGCGGCGGACCTGCTGGCCAAGGAGCTGGCCGGCACCCACGAGGTGGACCTGGTGGACGCGGGCGGGCTGCGGTACGCGGTCGACGGTCCCGCCCACGTGATCGTCTTCGGCATGGACGCCCTGCTCGACACCGACCAGCTTCCCCGCGAGGCGCTGCGCGACCTGCTGCACGGCGGCCCGGCCCGCGGGGTGCACGTGGTGTCCTGGTGGCGCAGCGCCCGCCGGCTCAGCGACGCCCTCGGCGCGCGGGGCCGGGACGACCTGGCCGGGCTGGTGTTCCTGGACGTGTCCAACATCGACGTCGCGGCGCTGACCGGCCAGCCGCTGGACTGGCGGTACCGGCCGCAGCGGGCGCTGCTGTTCGACCGGCACGCCGACCGGGCCAGCGTCATCGTGCCGTTCGCCGCGGCGGAGGGGGCGCGATGAGCCAGGACGTGTGGGGCGAGTATGTTGCCGCCGCCCAGGAGCTGGACCTGCTGCAACGCGCCGGTACCGACGGCTCCGGCCCCGGACCCGACACGGTGCGCACCGAGCTGGTGACGCTGCGGACCCGACTGGTGACCCAGCGCGCGCGCCTGGCGGCGGCCGCACCGGGCACGGATCTCGCACCGGCCCCGGCGGAGGCGCACGCGGCCGTGGCGGCGGTGGGCACCGACCCGACCCGCGCCCTGACCGCCCTGCGCCAGGCCGCCGCCCTCACCGACGCCGCCGACGCGCTGGTGGCCACGGCCGCTCCGGCACCCGGCGGGCCGCTGTCCGGGCCGTGGCGGCGCAACCTGCTGGTGTACGGGCCGTTCGCGGGTGTGGCGTTCGCGGTCAACCTGGCGCTGTACGCGGCGTCGGGCAGCACCACCTCGGGCCTCGCGCTGCTGTGGATGACCGGGATGGCCGGCCTGGCGTACGGCCTCGGCTGGCTGGTGATCGGCCTGGTGGCCGGCGTCGGGGTGGGAGTGCGCTCGGCGACACTCGACCGCACGCCGGCCGTGGGCGGCGCGGTCTGCGCGGTACCGCTGCTCCTGGCCGCCGCCGCCCTCCTCTGACGCCGGGCCGGCGCGCCTGCGCCCGACCCACCAGCCTCAGTGGCGCACGAGCGTCCGGGACGCTCTATACCATCTTTCCGGCAGACGCCGCAGCGGCCGGGGTCAGCACTTCTTCCAGTCGAGACCGATCTCCGTGGCCACGTCGCCGGGCTTCGCACCCAGGGTCACCCTGCTCGAACTGTCCCGGGCCGCGTTGCGGGCATCGGCGGAGAGGCGCATTCGCGCCGCGAGCGCCTGGGAACTGCCGCACTCACTCCACACCGGCGACCTGACCTCGTCGGAGTAGGCGTAGTTGGCATCCGTCGGACCCTCCAAGCTGGAGGTGCCGTCGGCTGGAGACGGGATGCCGGCGAAGGTGTAGCCAGTGGCCGGCTTGGCGGTGGTGCCGGCGGCCAGCCTGGCATGACCACGCGACGCGAGAGAGGTGACGGCGAAGCTCCAGCCCGACGGGTAGTCCAGACGCAGACTCACCACGCACTCCTTCGAGTCGGCGTCCCGCCACGTGCTGGCGCCGTCCGCCACGACCTGGCCGACCTCGACGAAGAAGTCGCGGTACCGCAGATCCAACCCCGTACCCCCCGCAGACATATCGACAGACGCGCCACCCGGCACACAGCCGGGACCTGCAAACACCACGTCCGAGATCCGCACCTCCGGGCCGTCCTGCCGCGACACCGCCACCGCGGGGGCCACCAGACTGCCGACAACCAGACTGACAGTGATCGAGGTGATGCCAAAACCCATGAGCACACGCTTCATAACCAGGTCCCCCGTCGTTGGTGTACGGACATGCGGGCGCCAGAAGTGGGAGGAAGCTCTACCCTGGCCACTCACCGAGCGGGGTGCGGGAACCCCGTGGGCGCACGCTACCAGTGCCGCGCGCTCCACCACCCCGCGCCGAAGGTGTCGGATCACCGACAGAGCCGGTTCGACACACCGCCATCCAGCCTGCGGTCAGTGAGCTTCCTGACCGGCGATCAGGGCGTCGAACGTGGACGACGCCGCGGCGTGAGGTCGACCTCCCAGGCGGGTGCGACAGGTGACCGCCGCTCAGCGGTGCAGGATCAGGGACATCGCCTCGGCGCGGGACTTCGCGTCCTCCTTGAACAGTCCCCGGACCGCGGAGGTGATCGTCCGCGCGCCCGCCTTGCGGATGCCGCGCATCTCCATGCACAGGTGGGCGCACTCCAGGACGACGATCACGCCGCGGGCGGCGAGCTGTTGCAGCAGCAGGTCGGCGACCTGCGAGGTGAGGCGCTCCTGGACCTGTGGCCGGCGGGCGTACACGTCCACGAGGCGCGCCAGCTTGGACAGCCCGGTGATCCGGCCGTCGTCGCCGGGGATGTAGCCGATGTGGGCCACGCCCCGGAACGGCAGCAGGTGGTGCTCGCACACCGAGCCGACCTCGATGTCGCGGACCATGACCAGCTCGTCGTGGTCCGCCTCGAACGTCGTGGTCAGCACCCGGGCGGGGTCCACGCGCAGCCCGGCGAACAGCTCGGCGTACGCGCGGGCGACCCGGCCCGGGGTGTGGACCAGGCCGTCCCGGTCCGGGTCCTCGCCGACCGCGATCAGGATCTCGCGGACGGCCGCCTCGATGCGCGGCAGGTCGACGGCGTCGCCGACCGGCCCGCCGGTCAGCCGGCCGTCGACCAGCCGCGCCGCGATGTGGTCGAGCGCGGGGCGGTCACCGGCGTCCGCGCCGGTCAGGACAGTCCCTCGGTGCCGCTCGGCCCGACCGGCCCGGAGCCGGCGCCCGGCTCGGTCGGCAGCGACGGCGGCTCGGCGATCCGGGTCTCCGGGTCGGCCGCACGGGCCTCGGCGTCCTCGGCGGTGGCCGCCGGGATCGCCACCGGCGGCAGGGTCGACCGCTTGCGCTTGCCGTTGCCGCTGTACGGGGCCATCGGCGGACGCTTGGCGACGCGCTCGCAGATCCGCGCCATGTCGGCCGTGGAGATGGTCTCCTTCTCCATCAGCTCCACGACGATGTCGTCGAGGACGTCCCGGTACTCGACCAGGATCTCCCACGCCTCGTCGTGGGCCAGCTCGATCAGGCCCCGCACCTCGGCGTCGATCTCGGCGGCCACCGCGTCGGAGTAGTCCCGCTCGTGGCCGTACGTGCGGCCCAGGAACGGTTCGTCGCCCGTGGTGCCGTACTTGATCGCGCCGAGCTTGCTGCTCATGCCGTACTGGGTGATCATCGCCCGGGCCAGGTTGGTGGCCTTCTCGATGTCGTTGCCGGCGCCGGTGGTGGGCTCGTGGAAGACGAGCTCCTCGGCGGCCCGGCCGCCCAGCGCGTACGCCAGCGTGTCGATCATCTCGGCCCGCGTCTGGGTGTACTTGTCCTCGGTCGGCAGGACCAGCGTGTGGCCCAGCGAGCGCCCGCGGGACAGGATCGTCACCTTGTGCACGGGCGCGGAGTGCGGCAGCGCCCAGGCGACGAGCGCGTGCCCGCCCTCGTGGTACGCGGTGATCCGCTTCTCGTTCTCGCTCATCACCCGGCTGCGCCGCTGCGGACCCGCGACCACCCGGTCGATCGACTCCTCCAGGAACTCGTTGCCGATCGCCCGCTTGTCGTTGCGGGCGGCCAGCAGCGCGGCCTCGTTGATGACGTTGGCCAGGTCGGCGCCGGTGAAGCCGGGCGTGCGGCGGGCCACGCTGTCCAGGTCGACGTCCGGGGTGAACGGCTTGCCCTTGGAGTGGACCCGCAGGATCGCCTTGCGGCCCTCCATGTCGGGCGAGTCGACGGCGATCTGCCGGTCGAAGCGGCCGGGGCGCAGCAGCGCCGGGTCCAGGATGTCGGGGCGGTTCGTGGCGGCGATGAGGATCACGCCGCCCTTGGCGTCGAAGCCGTCCATCTCGACCAGGAGCTGGTTGAGGGTCTGCTCGCGCTCGTCGTGGCCGCCGCCCATGCCGGCGCCGCGGTGCCGGCCGACGGCGTCGATCTCGTCCACGAAGACGATCGCCGGGGCGTTGCTCTTGGCCTGCTCGAACAGGTCGCGGACGCGGGAGGCGCCGACGCCGACGAACATCTCGACGAAGTCCGAACCGGAGATCGAGTAGAACGGCACGCCGGCCTCGCCCGCCACGGCGCGGGCCAGCAGCGTCTTGCCCGTACCGGGCGGGCCGAACAGCAGCACGCCCTTCGGGATCTTGGCGCCGAGGGCCTGGTACTTGGCCGGGTTCTGGAGGAAGTCCTTGATCTCGTGCAGCTCCTCGACCGCCTCGTCGGCACCGGCCACGTCCGCGAACGTGGTCTTGGGCATGTCCTTGGAGACCATCTTGGCCTTGGACTTGCCGAAGTTGAGGACCCGCGAGCCGCCGCCCTGCATCTGCGACATGAAGAAGAACAGCAGCAGGACGAGGAACACGATCGGCAGGAGGTTGAGCAGCAGGCTGACGAGGATGCTGTCCTCGCTGCGCTGGGTGTCCCACTCCTTGACCCGGCCGGCCTTACCCGCGTCCTCCACCTTGTGGAAGATGTCGCTGGCGGCGCCGCTGGGGTAGTGCGCCTGGATCCGGGTCGTCTTGACCTTGCCGTAGGTCGCCTCGGCCTCCAGATCGAGCTGGACGACCTGCTCCTTGTCCTGGATCAACGCCTTCTTGACCTGGGCGGTGGACAGCTTGTCCTGCATCTGGGAGGTCGTGACCTCGTGGTAACTCGGCCCGCTGGTGAGGAAGGAGCTGAGCAAGACCGCACCGACGATCACCAGGATGATCCAGACCACCGGCCGGCGGAAGAAACGCGTACGTTCCATGCTGTTGTCGAGCGCGGGGCGCCCGGATCCTCCTGATCGACGTCCGTCACACGACGCGGAGTCCCCGTCGGCCCGCCGCCGCCCCGGAGCGCGCGGACGGCGCGACGCAGGGTGACGACGTACCGCGGCGGCTCCGCGCGGCGGGCCGGCCATGGTAGACGACCGGCTATTCGACGTTACACCGTCATCCGGCGACCGGTGGCGGGGGCGTCTAGGCGGGGGCCGAAATGCCGGCGGCTCAGCCGCGCTGGTAGACCTCGGGGCGCAGCACCCCGACGAAGGGCACCTCGCGGTACCGCTCCGCGTAGTCGAGCCCGTAGCCCACGACGAACTCGTTGGGCAGGTCGAAGCCGACGTACCGCACCGGCACCTCCACCCGCACGGCGTCGGGCTTGCGGAACAGCGCGACCACGTCCACCCGGGCGGCGTTGCGCGACTCCAGGTACCGCAGCAGCCAGGACAGCGTGAGCCCGGAGTCGACGATGTCCTCGACCACGACGACGCGGCGGCCGGCGATGTCCCGGTCCAGGTCCTTCATGATGCGGACCACGCCCGAGGAGGCCGTCCCGTGCCCGTACGAGGAGACGGCCATGAACTCCAGCTCGGCCGGCGGGCCGAGCCGCCCGAGGGCGCGGGAGAAGTCCGCCATGAACATCAGCGCGCCCTTGAGCACGCAGACGAGCAGCAGGCCGTCGGTGGCGTCGGCGTGGTCGGCGGCGACCTTGGCCGCCAGTGCGCGGACCTTCTCCTGGATCTCCTCCTCGGTGATGATCACGCGGTCGATGTCGGCGTCGTACCAGGAGCCGTCAGCCATGGCTCTAGGGTGCCGCATTCCCCACGCCCGCGCGCGCCGGGACCCCCCCTTCCCGATCCGCCCGATTCGCGGCTTAGCGCCGTCGTTCAATGGGCAGATCGCCCTTGTCCGTCGCCCGCCGCGCCCCCCGGATAGGCCGAACGGCTGGATCCCACCGACCACTCATCCGCACGGCCCGCCGCAACGTATCTCCCGGTGGCCGCAGTCGCGCGGCCCGGAAAGGTGGGCGCGAACGTGAGTACGAGCAGCTTCGGGGAAGTCGGCCTGCGGGTCGCCCCCGTCCGGTGGCCCGCCACCGGACTACAGTCCGCGCGCCGGGCCGCCGGCCGCCTGGCCGCCGACCTGCGGCGCTGGGCCGGGACCCCGCCGCCGGAGGCCGCACCGCCGCTGTCGGAGAGCCAGCGGCACCTGGCCACCGCGCTGGAGGCGGCCCTGGCCGGGATGCGCGAGCGCACCGGCCACCGGGGCACCCGGCAGGCCTACGACGCCGCCGACGTCCTCGCCCCGCTCCTCGTGCTGGGCCGGACCGCCGAGGAGCCGGTCTGCTGGGAGGTCCCGGACGGCCTGTACGTCAACGGGCACCCCGAGGCGCTGGCCCACATCTTCCTCGCCCTGCTCGGCAACGCCGCCCGGCACGCGCCGGGGGCGGCCGTCACCGTCGGCGGCGAGCGCGTCGGCGGGTACGTCCGGCTCACGGTCGCCAACCCGTGCGCGGAGGGCGCCGAGCCCGGGATGGGCCTGCGGCTGTGCGCGCGCATGGTGGTGGCCGAGGGCGGGCGGATGCAGGTCCAGCCCGGTACCGACGGCGCCCCGGCGACGTGGCGGGTGCTGGTCGACCTGCCCGCCTCGCACACCCCGCCGCGCTGAGCCCCGGCTTCCGCGGTCAGCCCGGCCCGGCGGCGGGGCCGGCGTCGCGGGGGGTCACGGTGAGCAGGCCGGCCGTACGGCGGGCGGCCAGCGCGCCGGGCAGGTGCAGCGGGCCCTGGCCCCGCCAGTCGGTGACCAGGGCGTCCAGGGCGGCGAGGTGCCGCTGGGCCAGCGCCCCGCCGGGCGCGCCGGCCGCGCGCGCCCACGCCCGCAGGACCCTGGTGCGGACCGCCGCGGGCAGTCCCGCCAGCACCTCGACCCGCAGCGCCGGGCCGTCGGCCGCGGACTCCAGCGCCGCGGCCGCGAGGTCGTCGAGTGCCGCGTTGTCCGCCGCCGCCAGCGCGGCCGTCCGGGCCAGGTTGGCCACCACGCCCTCGCCCAGCGCGGCCACGAGCGCCGGCAGCGCCCCGGCGCGGACGCGGCTGCGCGCGTACGCCGGGTCGGCGTTGTGCGGGTCGCGCCACGGGGACAGCGCCAGCTCCGCGCAGGCGCGGGCCGCGGTGGCCCGGGGCAGGCCCAGCAGCGGGCGCAGCAGGAGCACGCCGCCGTACCGCCGGCACTCCGGCATCCCGGCCAGGCCGCGCGGCCCGCCGCCGCGGGCGAGCGCCAGCAGGACGGTCTCCGCCTGGTCGTCGCGGGTGTGGCCGAGCAGGACCGCGGCGGCGCCGTGCCGGGACGCGGCCGCGGCGAGCGCGGCGTAGCGGGCGGTCCGGGCCGCCGCCTCCGGGCCGCCCGGCCCGGCCACGGTGACCGCGACGGCCTCGGCCGGGTGCAGGCCGGCGCCGCCGGCCCACCGGGCTACCCCGGCCGCCCGCGCCGCCGCGCCGTCCTGGAGGCCGTGGTCCACCGTGACCAGGCCGGCCCGCAGCCCCGACCGCGGCGCGACGAAGGCCGCCGCCGCCGCCAGGGCCAGCGAGTCGGCGCCGCCGGAGCAGGCGACGAGGACCAGCGCGCCGGGGGGAAGCCGCGCCCGGCGCAGCCCGGCCCGGACCGCCACCCGGACGGCGGCGACCGCCGGCGGCGGCCCGGTCACGCCTGGGCGGTGTCGTGCACCCGCCGCACCCAGCGCTGCGGGTCCGTCACCTCGGCGAGGCGCGGCAGGGTGTCGGGCGAGGCGAACACGCGGTTGAACCCGGCCATGCCGACCCGGCCGACGACCTCGTGCACGAACACCCGGCCCTCCGCGTACTGCCGCAGCTTCGTCTCGATCCCGAGCAGCCGGCGCATCGTCTTCGCCAGCGGGCTGCCCGCCCGGCGCCGTGCGTCGAACCGCTGCCGGATCGTCCCCACGGTCGGAATGACCTCGGGGCCCACCTCGTCCATGACGAACTCCGCGTGCCCCTCCAGCAGGGTCATCAGCGCGGTGAGCCGGTCCAGGACCACCTGCTGGGCGGGCGTGGTGACCAGGTCGACCAGCGAACCCCGGCCGCCCTCGCGGACGGCGTCGGCGAGGCCCGCGACCCCGCGGCGCAGGCGCTCGCGCAGCTCCGCCGGGTCCCCCGAGGCGGCGACGAACGCGCGCACCTCGGACAGGAAGTGCGCGCGCAGCCACGGTACGGCGGTGAACTGGGTCCGGTGGGTGACCTCGTGCAGGCACACCCAGAGCCGGAAGTCGCGCGGGTCGGCGCCGAGGCGGCGCTCGACGTCCACGATGTTCGGCGCCACGAGCAGGAGCTGGCCCGGGTCGGCGGCGAAGACCTCGTACTGCCCCAGGACCCGCCCGGACAGGTACGCCAGCACCGTCCCGGCCTGCACCCCGGTCAGCCGGGCGCCGACGGCGGTGGCCAGCGGTCCGGGGTCGCGCGCGGCGGTGAGCTGGCCGACCAGGGGGCCGATGACGGCCCGCAGGCCCTCGACGTTGGCCCGCGCCCAGTCGGGGCGGTCGACGACCCGCACCGGCGGGTGCGCCACCGCGGCCGTCAGGCCGGTGAACGCGGCCACGTGGGCCGCCGCCTCGTCGGTGAGCGCGCGCAGGGCCGCGACGACCGCCCGCGCCTCCGGCAGGCTGACCCGGGGGCCAGTGCGCCCCAGCGCTCCGGCCGTGCCGGCGGCCACGTCCCAGTCCACGAGCTGACCCATGCGCCCACCGTACCCGCGCCGCGGGGACCCGGCCGGGCTCAGCGGCAGCCGCAGCCGGCGAGGGTCGCGGCCAGCGCGTCCAGCGCCGCCTCGGTCTCCCAGAACGGCAGCGTGGCGTTGTTCGCCACCGCGGCGAAGGCCAGCGCGCGGCCGTCGGCGGTGGTGACGACGCCGGCCATCGCGTTGACGTCGCGCAGCGTGCCGGTCTTGGCGCGGACCACGCCGATCCCCGGGCGCCCGGTGCCGGCCGGCGCCTGGAACCGCCGCGTCAGCGTCCCCGACCACCCGGCCACCGGCAGCCCGTCGTACAGCCCGGACAGCGCCGGCCGGCGGGTGTCGCCGGCCTTGGCCACGAGCCGGGCGAGCTGGAGCGCGCTGATCCGGTTGGCGCGGGACAGCCCGCTGCCGTCGGCGATGAGGCGGTCGTCGGGCGGCAGCCCGAACTCGGCGAGCACCCGGTTGAGCGCGGTGCCGGCACCGGCGAACGAGGCCGGCTGGTCCCGGGCGAGCGCCACCTGGCGGGCCAGCGCCTCGGCGACGACGTTCTCGCTGTCGGCGAGCATGATGTCGACCAGCCGCTGGACCGGCGGCGAGAGCACCGTGCCGAGGACGGCGCCGGGCGCCGGGGCGGCCGGCGTGGCGGGCGCCGGGGCGGCCGACGGCTTCGCCGGGGCGGTGCCGCGCACGACCGTGCCGACGCCCAGCAGCCGCGCGAACGCCCGCCCGGCCGCCAAGTCGGGCTCCGTGCTGCGCGGCGTCGGCGGGGTGTCCCGAGGCCGGACCCGGCCGGCGTCCAGCATCAGCGCGCTGACCGCCCCGCCGTGCCCGCCCGTGGGGATGTCGCTGTCCCACTCCGGCCCGTAGAGCGGGCCGGTGAACAGCGTCGCGTCCACCACGACCCGGCGCGGGCGCGTGTCGCCCAGGGCAGCGCGGACCTCGCGGGCGAGGGTGTCCAGGCGGGCGGTCGACGGGTACGTGCCGCCGCCGTCCACGCTGAGCGTGGGGTCGCCGCCGCCGACGAGGACGACGTCGCCCGGCTCGGTACCGGCAACCGCGCGGGTGGCCAGCCGGTACGCGGGGCCGCGGGCGCCGAGGACCGCGAACGCCGTGACGAGCTTCATGGTCGACGCCGGTACCAGGGACGTCCCGGCCAACTGCCCGTACAGCACCTGCCCGCCGCCCAGGTCGAGCACGGAGACGCCGAGCTGCCCGCCGACCGCGGACCGCCCGAGTACGGCGTCGAGGGCGGCCTGGACCCCGGCGGCGGTCGGCGGTGTACCGGCGACCGCGCCCAGCACGGGCGGGGCGGCGGGCTCGGCGGGGACGGCGGCGCTGGGCGCCGGGCGCGCCGGCCCGACGAGCCCGTCGAGCACGCCGACCCGCCAGCCGACCAGGCCCAGGCCGACGACCACCACGAGGGCGGCCGCGAGCAGGACGGCGCGCCGCCGCTGCCGCCCCGGCGCGGAACCGGGCGCCGCCCCGGACCCCGGGACGCCGGCCACCGCGCTGCCGGGAGGGGCGGTGTCAGGGGCGGCCGTGTCGGAGGCGGCCGTGTCGGGACCGGTGCTGCCCGGGGTGGCGGTGTCCGGGGTGGCGGTGTCCGGGGTGGCGGTGTCCGGGGTGGCGGTGCCTGGGGCGGCGGTGCCCGGGGTGGCGACCTGGGGCCGTGTGCCACCGGGTGCGGGGGCGCCGCCCTGGGCCGCGGCCGCCGCGAGCGCCGCCTGCCGGGCCGCGGCGACGGAGGTCAGGATCGGCTGGGTGGCGTCCGTCGCGTCGGTCGCCGGCTGCGCGGCAGACGCGGCGGTGCCCGGTGCGGGCGCGGTCGACGCAGTGGTGGGGACGGATGCCGTGTCCGGTGCGGACCCGGCGGTCAACGGGGTGGAGACCGACGCCGCGTCCCCCGGTGCCGGAATCCCCGACGCGGGGGGCGCGAGCGCCGGGGGTGCGGTGGCGCCGGGCGGAGAGCCGAGGGGCGGGGCGGACGCACCGGCTCCGCTCGCCGCCGCCATCCGCGCGGCGACGACGGCGCCCGGCCCGAACACCGGCGGCGGCGACCCGGCCGGCGCCGCGGGCGGCCGGCCCGCCGACCCGGGCGGTGCTCCCGCCGCGGACGCCGGCGGTGCCGCGGCTTCCAGGGGCGCGGCCGGCGGCGGTGCAGCGGTCGGCAGCGGGGGGACGGCGGAGGTGGCCGGGGTCGGGGGGACGGGCGGCGGCGGCCACGGCACGGCCGCGGCGGTCGCCGGCCAGCTCGTCGCGGGCGGCCGGAGCATCGATGGCGGTGCCGCGGGCGGCGGCACCGACCCGACCGCCTCCTCAGGCGCGGACACCGCGGGCGCCGCGGCCGGCGGAACGGGCGCGACCGGCGGCAGGGGAGCGACCGGCGGCAGGGCGACCGTCACCCCCGGGTCGTCGCCGGGCGCCTCGCCCCCGGCGGGTCCCGGCGCGACGGGATCACCCGGCGGCGCGACGTCGGGTCGCGCCGGCTGTCCCCCGTCCGTGGACGACGGCTCCCCTGCCGGTTCCGCCGCGGCGGGCGCGTCCGTACCGGACTCCGGTCGCGGCGCGGCTTCCTCGTCCGTGGACGCTCCCCCGACACCGGGCCGCGCAGGTGCGGCGGGGGGCCATCCGCCCGGTGCGGCCTCCGCGCCGGGTCGGCCGTCCGGGTGCTCCCCCCTCGGTTTCTCGGGTGGATTCTGCGTACTGGGTGCCGGAGTTACGCCAAATTCGGCAGAATCGTCCTGTGAATCTCGCCTCCCCACCCAACCCTCCTCACCCGTCCGCCCGTGTCCTACGGGACACTACTCACAGCCGGCCAACGGCGGCGACGGAGAACGGTTACGAGGAGCGTGGAATGGACTTCGACGTCACGGTCGAGATCCCTAAGGGTCACCGCAACAAGTACGAAGTCGACCACGTCACCGGTCGGATCCGCCTGGACCGCACGCTGTTCACGTCCACCCAGTATCCCGCGGACTACGGCTTCGTCGACAACACGCTCGGGGAGGACGGCGACCCGCTCGACGCGCTGATCCTCATCCAGGAGCCGACGTTCCCGGGCTGCCTGGTGCGCTGTCGCGCGATCGGCATGTTCCGGATGACGGACGAGAAGGGCGGCGACGACAAGCTGCTCTGCGTCCCGGCCGACGACCCGCGGCAGGAGCACCTGCGCGACATCCACCACGTCGCCGAGTTCGACCGGCTGGAGATCCAGCACTTCTTCGAGGTGTACAAGGACCTGGAGCCCGGCAAGTCCGTCGAGGGCGCCACCTGGGTCGGCCGCACCGAGGCCGAGGCCGAGATCATGAACTCGCGCAAGCGGTTCGCCGAGGCGGAGGCGCAGGCCGCCGCCGGCAACGGCACCGCCGCGCACTGAATCGACCGTCGACCGGGACGCCGCGGCACGCCGCCGCGCCGTCCCGGTCGACGCGCTCCGGTCAGCCCGCGAGGTTGCGCACGCGCGCGTAGAGGTCCAGCACGGCGCAGGCCAGCGGCACCACGGCGACCAGCGACGCCGTGTCGAGCAGGTCGGCGAGGCGGCCGAGGTACGGCGAGGCGGGGCGCACCGCGTACACCCCGCCGGCGACCGCCACCCCGAGCGCCGCCAGGACCGCGACGACGGTCAGTCCGGCCAGCCCGCGCGTCCCGGCCGCCCCCGCCACCGCCAAGGCCGCCGCCGCCAGCGCCGCCAGGCCCGCGACCAGTACCGGCACCCGCTGCCCGGCCGCCGCAAATAGCCGCGCCCGCAGCAGCAGCGCCACTCCCGCGACCGCGACGAGCGCCCGGGCCGCGGGCCCGCCCGCCGCCACGAGTACCGCGGCGGCCGCCGTACACAGCAGCGCGTGGCCCGCCAGCATCCCCGTCAGCAGCGCCGCGGTCCGCGCGACGGCCCCGCCGACCGCGGCGGGGTCCGGCGCCCCGTCCGCGACCGCGCCGTCCGCCGGCCCGGCCGGCGGCGGCAGCGGCAGCCGGCCCAGCCGGATGGCCAGCAGCGGCAGCAGCCCGACCCCGCACACCGCGACCGCCAGCAGCACGGCGGCGACCGACGTCGCCGCGCCCTGGTACCCCGCCGCCCCGGCCAGCCCCGCGCCGACCCCGGCCGTCAGCCCGGCGACCCCCGAGCGCGGCCCGGCCGCCGCGCCGGCCAGCCCCGCGACGGCCGCGACCGCGGCGGCGACGCCGCCGACGAGCAGTTGCGGCGCGCCCAGCCAGCCGAGGAGGGGCAGCGGGCCGACGGCGTTGTCCGCGCCGAGGGCGAGCGCCGCCCCGAGGAACGCGTACGGCAGCGCCCAGCCGGCCAGTACCGCCCCCGGGCCCGCGTCGCCGTGGGCGCGCGCGGCGACGGTACCGCCCACGGTCAGCGCCGCCGCGGCGGCCAGCAGCAGGTACGGCAGCGCCGTCGGCGTCACCCCGCGGTGGGCCAGGACCAGCAGCGGCACCGCCAGCAGCCCGCTCGCGGCGATCCGGCACCAGGTGCGGGTGCGCGTGCCGTCCCAGTCGGGGCCCTGCCGGCGGGCGGCGTCGGCGATCACCTCGGCCACGTCGTCGCTCTCCGGCGCCGGCCAGCGCAGCCCGGCGGGCACGAGGTGCAGCAGCGCGCCGTCGCGGACCCCCTGCGCGGCGAGCGTCGACGCGGGGCTCAGCGCCTCGCCGGCGGTGCGGCGCAGCAGCCAGCCACCGTGCCGTTCGCCCTCGTCGGCCAGCTCGGCGCCGGCGAGCCGGAGCAGGGCGGGCAGCAGGGCCGCCAGCGGCACGTCGGCCGGCAGCGCCAGGTCGAGCTGGCGGTGCGGGGCGCGGACGGTGAGCCGGACCAGGCCGACGGTCGCCGTCCGTCCAGTCTGGTCGGCGGTCACGGCGTCCACCCTCCCCGGCACGGCCTGCGCGGACAAGGGCACTGTACCTACGATGGCCGGACCCGGCGGCCCCCTCCCGGCGGGCGCTGGAGGAGCCGTGGGCCCGACCGTCGTACGCCGCCAGCCGCGCCGGCCGGCGCCGGAGATCCCGACCGGGCCGCTGGCACTGGACCCGCCGCCGGAGATCCCGCGGGAGGCCGGCGGGCGGTGGCAGCAGGTCCTGACGGCGCTGCCGATGCTGGGCGGCACCGCGGCGATGGCGATGATGTTCGGCCGGGACGGCGGCGCCTACGCGTACGTGGTCGGCGGGATCTTCGGCCTGTCGTCGCTGGCGATGCTGGCGACCTCGTGGACCGGCGGGTCCTCGCCGCGCCGGGCCGAGCTGATGCAGGCCCGCCGCGACTACCTGCGCCACCTGGCCGGCGTCCGCCGCCAGGTGCGCCGGGCCGCCCACCGGCAGCGCGTCGGCCAGCTCTACCGGCACCCGGACCCGGCCCGGCTGTGGTCCACGGTCGACAGCCACCGGCTGTGGGAGCGGCGGCGCGGCGACGGCGACTTCGGCGTCGTCCGGGTCGCGGTGGGTCCGCAGGCCCTGGCCACCCCGCTGGTGGCGCCGGCCACCCGCCCGCCGGAGGACCTGGAGCCGATGACGGCGGGGGCGCTGCGGCGCTTCCTGGACACCCACGCGGTCGTCCCGGACCTGCCGGTCGCCGTGGCGCTGCGCGGCTTCGCCCGGGTTTACGTGCGGCAGGAGGCGGCGGCCCCCGCCGACACGGCGGTGGCGCTCGTCCGCGGCGTGCTGCTCCAGCTCGTCACCTTCCACGCGCCGGAGGACCTGCTGCTCGCCGTCTGCGCCGGGCCGCGGCGGCGCGCGGAGTGGGAGTGGGTGAAGTGGCTGCCGCACGCCGGGCACCCGCGGCGCGCCGACGCCCTGGGCCCCGTCCGCCTGGTCGCCGCCACGGCCCCGGCGCTGGAGGCGCTGCTCGGCGACCTGGTCGCGCAGCGGCCGCGCTTCGCCCCCGGCCAGCCGCCGGCCGAGGGCCCCCACCTGGTGGTGCTGGTCGACGGCGGGGATCTTGACGGCGCGGCGCACCTGGCGGCCGAGGGCGGCCTGGCGGGGGTCACGCTGCTCGACCTGGACCGGCCGCCGCCGACCCGGCGCGACCGCGGCGCCCTGGCACTCACGCTGGCGGCCGACGGCGCGCTGCGCACCGCGGCGGCCGACGGCGAGACGGTCGTCGGCCGCGCCGACCGGGTCAGCCGGGCGGAGGCCGAGGCGCTCGCGCGGCGGCTGGCCGGCCGGCGGCTGGCGGCCCCGGCGGCGGCCGGCGGGGAGCCGCTGGCCGCCGACCTGGGCCTGGCCGAGCTGCTGCGCCTGGGCGACCCGGACGCCCTCGATGTCGCGCGGGAGTGGGCGCAGCGACCGCCGCGGGAGCTGCTGCGGGTGCCGATCGGGGTGGGCGCCGACGGTACCGGGGTGGAGCTGGACATCAAGGAGTCCGCCCAGGACGGCATGGGGCCGCACGGGCTGCTCGTCGGCGCCACCGGTTCGGGCAAGTCGGAGCTGCTGCGCACGCTGGTGCTGGCGCTGGCCGTCCGGCACTCGTCCGAGGTGCTCAACTTCGTGCTGGTGGACTTCAAGGGCGGGGCCACGTTCGCGTCGCTGGACCGGCTGCCGCACACCGCCGCCGTCATCACCAACCTCGCCGACGAGCTGCCCCTGGTCGACCGGATGGTGGACGCGCTCAACGGCGAACTCGTCCGGCGCCAGGAGCTGCTGCGCCGCTCGGGCAACCACAGCAGCGTCCGCGACTACGCCCGGGCCCGCGCGGGCGGGGAGCCGCTGGCGCCGCTGCCGACGCTGTTCCTGGTCTGCGACGAGTTCTCGGAGCTGCTCAGCGCCAAACCGGACTTCATCGACCTGTTCGTCCAGATCGGCCGGGTCGGCCGGTCGCTGGGGGTCCACCTGCTGCTGGCCAGCCAGCGGCTGGAGGAGGGCCGGCTGCGCGGGCTCGACACCCACCTGTCGTACCGGATCGGGCTGCGCACCTTCTCCCCGCTGGAGTCGCGGGCCGTCCTCGGCGTGCCGGACGCGTACACGCTGCCGCGCTCGCCCGGCCACGGCTACCTGCGCTTCGGGACGGAGCCGCTGGTGCGGTTCCGCGCCGCGTACGCGTCGGGGCCCTACGCCCGGCCCCGCCCGCCGGGCGCCGACGGCGGGGGCGGGCCGCGGCCGCGGGAGTTCACCACCCACCTGGTCCCGGCCGCGGAGCCGGCGGCCGCCCCGGCCGCGCCGGTCGACCCCCGGGCCGACAGCCTCCTGGACATCCTGGTCGACCGCCTGGCCGGGCAGGGCCCGCCGGCCCACCAGGTGTGGCTGCCGCCGCTGGCGGCGGCGCCGACCCTCGACGAGATCCTCGGTCCGCCGACGCCCTACGGCGACCGCGGGCTGACCGTCGGCAACCCGCAGTTGCACGGCGCCCTGCAGGTGCCGGTCGCGGTCGTGGACCGGCCGTACGAGCAGCGCCGCGACCTGCTCTGGCTGGCGCTGGACGGCGCCGCGGGCCACGTCGCCGTCGTGGGCGCGCCGCAGTCCGGCAAGACGCACGCGCTGCGCGCGCTCGTCTGCGGCCTGGCGCTGACCCACACCCCGGCCGAGGCGCAGGTGTACTGCCTGGACTTCGGCGGCGGCGGCCTCGGGGCGGTCCGGGAACTGCCGCACGTCGGCGGCGTGGCGGGCCGGCGGGACGCGGCGGCGGTCCGGCGGACCGTCGGCGAGCTGGCGACGCTGCTGGCCGAGCGCGAGCGCCGGTTCGCCGCCGCCGGCATCGGCTCGATGCGCGACTTCCGGGCCCGGCGCCCGGCCGACGACCCGTACGGCGACGTGTTCCTGGTGGTCGACGGCTGGGCGACGGTCCGCGCGGAGTTCGACGACCTGGAGCCGGTGATCACGGATCTGGCCACCCGCGGGCTGTCGTACGGCGTCCACGTCGCCGCGTCGGCCACCCGCTGGCTGGACTTCCGGCCCGGCATCCGGGACCTGTTCGGCTCGCGGGTGGAGCTGCGGCTGGGCGAGCCCGGCGACTCGGCCGTCTCCCGCCGGGCCGCGGCCGACGTCCCCGCGCGCGCCCCGGGGCGCGGCCTCACCGCCGAGGGCCGGCACCTGCTGACGGTGCGGCCGGAGGTCGCCGGGCACGACGGGCCGGCGGGGCTGGCGCGGGCCGTCCGGGCCCACTGGCCGGGGCCGGCGGCGCCGCCGGTGCGGCTGCTGCCCGCGGTGGTGCCGTACGGGGAGCTGGACGTGACCGCCGGGCCGGGCCTGACGCTGCCGGTCGGCGTGGCCGAGGCGGATCTGCGCCCGGTCGGCGTGGACTTCGCCGCGTCCCCGCACCTACTGGTCTTCGGCGACACCGAGTCGGGCAAGTCGTCGTTCCTGCGGGCGCTGGCCACGACGGTCACCCGGCGGTGCACGCCGGAGGAGGCCCGGCTGGTCCTGGTCGACTACCGGCGCAGCCTGCTGGGCGCGGTCGCCTCCGCGCACCTCATCGGGTACGGCAGCGCCGCGGCGCCGACCGCGGAGCTGATCGAGTCCGTCGCCGGGTACATGCGCCGCCGGCTGCCCGGCCCGGACGTCACCCCGGCCCAGCTCCGCGACCGCTCCTGGTGGACGGGTCCGGAGTGCTTCGTGCTGGTCGACGACTACGACCTGGTCGTCGCCGGGCCGGCCAACCCGCTGCTGCCGCTGCTGGAGTTCCTGCCGCAGGCCCGCGACATCGGCCTGCACCTGGTCCTGGCGCGGCGCACCGGCGGCGCGGCGCGGGCGCTGTACGAACCGGTGGTGCAGCGGCTGCGGGAGCTGTCCTCGCCGGGGCTGCTGCTGTCCGGCGACCGGGAGGAGGGCCCGCTGGTCGGCGCCGTGCGGGCGACGCCGCAGCCGCCGGGGCGGGGCTGGCTGGTGACCCGCCAGCACGGCCCGCGGTTGGTCCAGATCGGCCACCTGCCGCCCGGGGACTGCCCGGCCTCCACCGCGCGCTAATCCCGACATACCGGGACAAGTAACGATAAGCTAACGGGCACTGTGTCGTCGTGGACGGCACGATCCAGGTGGGTCCGCCCCGGCGGCCCGAGATTCCCCGAGGATCGCCGCGTTGCCCGCATCGCACCACCGCCGACGGATCGGCCGTCCCGCGGCGCTGCTCCTGAGCGCTGCCGCCGCCCTCCTGGGCGCCCAGCCCGCCGCCCCCGCGCGCACCGCGCCGCCCGCGGCCGCTGTCCCGCCCGCGCCCGCCGTCGCGGCGCGCGCTCCGGGGGCCGCGACGGGCGCCGTTCCCGCGGCGACCGGTGTGGACGGTCCCGGCGGGGCCGGCGGCGCGCCCGCCGCGGGCGCCGACGGCGGGCAGGCGCGCCGCGAGCAGTGGCAGCTCGGCGCCCTGCGCGCCCGCGCCGCCTGGCGGTACGCGACCGGGTCCGGCGTGACCGTGGCCGTCGTCGACTCCGGCGTGGACGCCGGCCACCCCGACCTCGCCGGCCGGGTCCTGCCCGGGCTCGACCTGGTCGACGACGCCCGCGACGGCCGGTACGACGCCGTCGGCCACGGCACCACCGTCGCCGGCCTGATCGCCGGCCGCGCCGACGACGGCGACGGGGTGGTCGGGCTGGCACCGGGGGCCACCATCCTGCCGGTGCGGGTGCTGGACGCCGACAACCGGTACGACGACGCGGGCGTGGTGGCGCAGGGGGTGCGGTGGGCCGTCGACCGGGGCGCCCGGGTGGTCAACATCTCGCTCGGCGGCGGGGGCGGCAGCGAGGCCCTGGCCGCGGCCGTCCGGTACGCCGCCGACCGGGACGTCGTGGTCGTCGCCTGTACCGGCAACCTCGGCCCCGGCGCGCCGGCCGACGTGTGGTTCCCCGCCCGGTACCCCGGGGTGGTCGCCGTGTCCGGCCTCAACCGCGACCTGGCCACCGCCTGGCGCAGCGCGGTCACCGGCCCGGCGACGGCGCTCGCGGCGCCCGCGACGTCGCTGGTCGGCGCCCGCCCCGGCGGCTACTGGACCGTCCAGGGCACCAGCTTCGCCGCGCCCCTGGTCGCGGCGACCGCGGCGCTGGTCCGCTCCCGCTGGCCGGACCTGCCCGCCCACCAGGTCGTGGCCCGGCTGCTGCGCACCGCCGAGGACCTGGGCCCGGCGGGCCGCGACGCGACGTACGGGTACGGCGCCGTCGACCCGCTGGCGGCCTTGACCCGCTGGGTGGCTCCGGTGGCCGCGAACCCGCTGGACAGCGGCGGCGCCGCGGTACCGCCGCGGGGCGCCCCGACGGCCCGGCTGGCGGGCGCGCCCGCGCCGGCCGGCGACGCGCCACCGGCCGACCCGCGGCTGCCGGTCCTGACGCTCGGCGTCCTGGCCCTGGTCACCGCGGCCCTGCGGGCGGCGGCCCGCCGGGCCCTGGTCACCGCGGCCCTGCGGGCGGCGGCCCGCCGCGCGGCGGCCCCGCTCCCGGCCGAACACTGACCACCTGCCGCGCACCGACTCCCTGCCGCGCACTGAACGACCTGCCGAGCACCGGTAAACCTGCCGCGCACCGGCGACCGTCGGACGGCACCGGCGACCGAGGCGGGGCGCTGCCCACCCGGCCGCTCCGGACGGCGGCGGGGCTCAGGCGCAGCGGCCGGTCCGGGTGCGGTCGGTCGCGGTGCGCCCGACCTCGGCCACCCCGGCGGCCTCGGTGGCGCTGACGGCGAAGCCGGTGTTGCGGTCGTCCGCCGCCGCCGCGAAGATCACGCCGAGGACCCGGCTGTCGGCCGTCACCAGCGGGCCGCCCGAGTTGCCGCTGCGGACCAGCGCGCGGATCGTGTACACCTGCCGGGTCACCCGGCGGTCGTCGTAGATGTCCGGCCCGGTGATCTGCCGCAGGTCGCGGATGCGCGCCGCCTGCGCGTTGAACGGCCCGTCCAGCGGGAAGCCCAGCACCACGGCGTTCTGGCCGGTCTCCGCCGCCTGCCGGACGAACGGCAGGACCGGCGCCCGCAGCCCCGGCACCCGCAGGACGGCCAGGTCGCGGCCCGGGTCGTAGACGACGACGGTGGCGTCGTGCCGGTCGCCGTCCAGCTCGACGCGGACCCGCTCGGTGCCGGCCACCACGTGTGCGTTGGTCATCACCCGCTCCGCGGCGTACACGAACCCGGAGCCCTCGATCCGCCGCGAACAGGTCGGGGCGTTGCCGAGGACCTTCACCATCGACCGCTTGCCCGTGGCCACCGCGACCGACCGGGCCAGCGCCGGGTCGGGCGCGGCCACCTCGGTGACCCGGGTCGCGTCCAGCCCCTCGAAGACGTCCGGGAAGCCGCGCGTGTCGACGCTCTGGCGCAGCCGCTGGGACATCGCCTTGGCCGGCTCCGGCACGACGGCGTCGATCCCGTCCAGCACCTTCGAGGTCCGCACCGCCGCGGCCACCCACGGCAGCGACGAGACGCCCAGCGGTACCGCCACCAGCCACACCACGAGCACCATGGCGACCAGCGAGATGCCGGCCCCGCCGATGTCGTCGGCCATCCGGCCGTACCGGTGCTGGATGCCCTTGCGCAGCCGGGTGCCCAGGATGCCGGCCGCGGCCTGGCCGATCACCGCCAGTCCGAACACCGCAGCGAGCGCCACCGTGACCTTGAACGTCGGATCGATGACCTGGTTGGCCAGCCACGGGCCGACCTGGAGGCCGACGACCGCCCCGCCGAAGAAGCCGGTGAAGGAGAGTGCGCCCGTGACGAAGCCCTGGCGGTAGCCGCTGAAGGCGAACGCCAGCATCAACAGGATCAGCAGATAGTCGAGCGGGGACACCCCATCAGGGTACGGGTGGCTCCCACCCGGAGCCCACAACGCGCGGTCCGGCTGGCGCGTCGGACGGGTCAAGATCGATGATCCGCTCGGCCGACCAGGGCACCGCCCAGCCGCCCAGCTCCAGCAGGCGGGAGAGCACACCGGCGGTAAAGCCCCAGACCCGCATCCCGGCGACGTCGAACCCCGGACCGACCCAGCCGCCGGGGTGGCGCACCTGGCTGCGGCGGGCCGGGTCGACCAGGTCGGCGACGCGGACCCGGGCCACCCGGGCCACCTCGCTGACCTGGACGGCGTGCAGGTCGTGCGGCGCGCGCCACCAGGCCAGCACGGGGCTGACCACGAAGTCGCTGACCGGGATCCACAGGGCCGGCAGGGTGGCCAGCACGGTCACGGTCCCGGGCCGCAGCCCCACCTCCTCGGTCGCCTCGCGCAGCGCGGTGGCGGCGGCGTCGGCGTCGGCGGGCTCCGCCGCGCCGCCCGGGAAGGCCGGCTGGCCGGCGTGGGTCCGCATGGTGCGCGGCCGCTGGATGATCAGTACGTCCGGCTCGCCGGTGGCGTCCTGCCCGAACAGCACGAGGACGGCGCCGACCCGCCCGCCCGGCTCGGGCCGGTGCAGCCGCGTGAAGTCCCCGGCGCGGGCCTGCCGGGCACGGCTGAGCAGCGGCTCCCACCACGCGGGGAGCGCGGTCACGGCCGGGCCCCGAGGTGGGTGGCCGCCAGCGACGCCAGGGTCGCCTCGGTCAGCGGCGCCTGGTGCAGGTACCGGGGCCGGCCGTCGGCGGGGAGCAGGACCGTGGCGGGCAGTCCGACGGCGCCGAGGGCCCGCTGGAGGGCGCCGGTGCGGTCGACGAGCTGCGGGAACCGCACCCCCAGGTCGCGGCCGAGGTCGCCGGCCCAGTCCGGGTTGTCGCTGGTGACCACGCCGAGGACCCGCACGCCGGGCGTCCGGTCGGCGAACCGCTGGAACACCGGCAGCTCCGCCCGGCACGGCGGACACCAGGTGGCCCACAGGTTCACCACGAGCGGGCCGGCGAGCGCGCCGGTGGCGACGGCGGCCCCGCCGGTCAGGCACGGCAGCGCCAGCGCGGGCAGCCCCCGCTCCCCCGCGCGGGCGGCCCCGGCCCCACCGGTACTACCCGGCGCGGCCGACGGAGCGCCGGGTGACGCGGCCGACAGGGCGCCGCCGGCCGACGTGGGCGACAGGACGAGGCGGGGCGGGGGTGACAGGGCGGCGCAGTCCGCGAACGGCGGGGGCGGCGGCGCGGCGGCGCGGGGACCGCGGTCCGCGCAGCCGGCGGCGAGCGCGAGCGCCGCCAGCCCGGCGAGCCCGGCCGCCAGCCCGGCGCGGCGGCGGCTCACCCGCCCACCGCGGCGGCCGGCCCAGCGGGCGCGGCCGGGTCGGTGGGCGCGGCCGGGTCGGCGGGCGCGGCCGGGTCAGCGCGGCCGGCTCCCGCCGGTGCGGGGACGAGGTCGGGGTCGACTCCGGCGAGCGCGGCCAGCTCCCGCGCGCGGGGTCCCTTGAGCAGCTTCGCCGCGGCCGCCGGTGCGGTCGGGCCGGCGCCGTACGCCGGGCAGAGCGCGGCCAGCAGGCAGGCGCCGCAGGCCGGCTTGCGCGCCTGGCAGACCCGGCGGCCGTGGAAGATGATCCGGTGCGACAGCATCGTCCAGTCGCGCCGCTCGACGAGGGCGCCGACCGCGTGTTCGATCTTCACCGGGTCGGTCTCGTCGGTCCAGCCCCAGCGGCGCGCGGCCAGCCGCTGGAAGTGGGTGTCGACCGTGAGTCCCGGTACGCCGAACGCGTTGCCGAGGATCACGTTGGCCGTCTTGCGGCCGATCCCGGGCAGCCGGACGAGGGCCTCCAGGGTCCGCGGCACCTCGCCGCCGTGCCGCTCGACCAGGGCCTGGCCGAGCCTGAGCAGCGAGTCGGTCTTGTTCCGGAAGAAGCCGGTGGGCCGGATCAGCTCCTCGACCTCGGCGCGGTCGGCGGCGGCGTAGTCGGCGGCGGTGCGGTAGCGGGCGAACAGCGCCGGGGTCACGGCGTTGACCCGCTCGTCGGTGCACTGGGCGGACAGGATGGTGGCCACGGCGAGCTGGAGCGGGTCGGCGTGGTCCAGCTCGCAGTGCGCGTCCGGGTGGGCGTCGGCGAGGAGTCGGGAGATCCGCCTGGCCCGCCGCTTCAGCCCCAGCGCCGTCTCCCGGCGAGCGGCGGGCGCCGCGGCCGCCGGCGGCGCGGGGGCAGGCGGCGCGGTCGCGGGCCGTGCGGCAGCGGGCGGTACGGGGGTGGGCGGCACGGGGCCAGGCAGCACGGGGCTAGGCAGCACGGGGGCAGGCGGTACGGGGGCGGCGGTGGGGCGGGAGCGGCTCACCGATCGAGCGTACGTCCCGCGGCCGACACCCCCGCTCCCCGACAGGGACAGGGGGCGCCGGCCTGGTCCGCTGGACCCGACCGGCGCCCCCTGCGCCGCTCCTGCGTACTCAGCCGCCGATGACGACGCCCGAGTTGTACCGCCACAGCGAGTCGACGACCGGCGCGAACCAGATCCGCGAGCTGCACCGGCGGGTCGCCGAGGACGGCACGCCCGTGCAGGTGGCCGGCGCCGCGCCCGGGTCGCCGGCCGACAGCGTGCCGACGGCGTACACCTTGCTCCAGTCAGCGGTCAGGTCGAAGATCGGACCGCCGCTGTCGCCGTTGCCGCCCGCGCTCTGCCCGAGGACGTGCTCCGCGCGCGTCATCGGGGCGAACCAGCCGGTACCGACCCAGATCCAGTTGTTGGTGTTGACGACGCGGATGTCGCAGCGCGCCCCGGAGTACGAGCCGGAGGTGCACACCCACTGGCCGGCGTAGCTGTAGTGGTAGCCGGTCACGGGCTTGGAGAACTCGCCGACGCCGACGCCGCCGTCGTAGATCCGGCCGCCGGCCGAGGTCGGCAGGCGCAGCGTGTCCTCGGTGGCGCGGTCGTCGGTGACCGTGCCGATGAGGTTGGCGTTGGTGCCGGTGCGGATCTGCTGGCCGTTGTTGCCGCAGTGGCCGGCGGTCAGGATCGAGGTCGCGCCGGTGGCGTTGGACCGGATCCCGAAGCCGGTGGAGCAGCCGCCGCCGGTGCTGGCGTTGCGCATCCGGGCGCCGCCCCAGAACGGCGCGGTGTCGTCGACCCGCGAGTACAGCGGCTCGGCGGACGCCGTCTCGGTGGTGACCTGGAGGGCGACCTGCTGTCCGGCCTGCCGCAGCGCGCGGTCCAGCGTGACCCGGCCCGCGGCCGCCTGGCCGGCGACGGCGACCTGGAGCGCCCGGCCGTCGGCGGGGATGGAGACCTCGCGCAGGTCGGCGCCGTGGCGGCGCATGGCCAGTCGGGCGGCGTCCTCCAACTGCCGCAGCGAGTGGCGGGCCGACTTGACGTCGACCTTGGCCGTGGCCCGCCCCTGGGCGGCCGCCTTCTTGACACTGGCCGGGACGGTGCCCTTCCAGTACAGAACGACCTTGTTCGCCGGGACGTCCATCGCCAGGCCCGTGAAGCCGGCCTTCGCGCGGCCGGCGGCGCGCAGCCGGTCCGCCACGGCGTGCAGCCGGTTCTGGGTCTCCATGACCTGGTTCCAGGACCTCATGCCGGCCGGCGGCGCGTCGGTCGGTACGGCGGTCGAGGTCAGCGGCACGGCCTTGTTCGTCGGCGCCGCCTGGGCACCGACGGGGGCCACCGTGACCACCAGCGCCGTCGCGGCGACCGCCGCCGCGGCCCGTCGCCGGCCCACCAGAGTGCGATTCATGAGTCTCCTCATCGTCGTGGTTACCCGGCGGGTCGCCGGGAGCCCGGCCGACGCGGATCCGGCGGGCACACGACAGTTGTAACAAAAGCGATCAAGTACTGCTCAATTAGAACGTTCGCCGCATCGGGGATCACACCACCGCGAATAAACACCATCTGATTCGGCGGCAAGGACGGCCCGTTCGTGCGGTAACCACTTCGGAAATCGACCGGTACCGCTGCCCGCGCAGGGTCGGCTGCGGACGGGCGGCTCAGCCGCGGACGGCCGGCCGGCAGCGCGAAAGCGGGGTCAGCCGCGCACGGGCGGCACGATGCGGCCGGCGACGTCCAGCCGCGCGCCGGTCCGCGGGAAGTCGCGGGTCGACAGCGTCCGCAGCAGGTCGGCGCCCCGGCCCTGGTCCGGGGCGGGCCGACCGGCGCTCATCGCCGTACCGACGAACTCGCCGCCGCGCCAGGTCCCGTCGCGGCGCAGGGTCACCCGCAGCACCCCGCCCACGCCGCTGATCCCGCCCTCGGCCAGGACGCCGCCGCCGGCCGCGAAGTTGCCCAGGCTGTAGGCGATCAGGCGGCCGCGGTAGAACTCCATGCCGCGCAGGACGTGCGGGCCGTGCCCGACCACCAGGTCGGCCCCCGCGTCCACGACCGCGCGGGCGAAGGCCATCGGGTCGCCGCGGTTCTCGCCCGCGAAGTGCTCCTCGCCGGGGCGCACGGCCGCGCGGTCGGCGCCTTCGGCGCCCATGTGCGCCTGGACCACCACCACGTCCGCGCGGGCGACGGCCCGCCGGACGACCGCGGTCGCCTCGTCCAGCCGCAGCAGGTTGTTGGACCACGCGTGCACCGCGAAGCCGACCACGGCCACCCGCAGGTCCCGCACCTCGACCACGGTGACCTCGTCGGCGGCGCCGGTGTAGCGCAGGCCGTGCCGGTCCAGCGCGCGCCGGGTGTTGCGCACGCCGGCCTCGCCGAAGTCGTTGGTGTGGTTGTTCGCCTGGTTGAGCAGGTGGAAGCCCGCGTCCCGCAGGTGCGCGGCGTAGGCCGGCGGGGCGCGGAACTGCACACAGTCCCCCGGCCCGGCCGCCTCGCGCGCCGCCCCGCCGGACGCCGCGCGGGCCGGGGCGGGGGGACCACACTTGCCGACGCCGGTGTCGTCGGTGAGCGGCTGCTCCAGGTTGCCCATCGCCAGGTCGGCGGCCAGGGCCGGGCGGACGTCGGCGAACAGGCCGGCGCCCTCGCGCGCGGGCAGGCGGCGCGGCGCGTTGCCCAGGAGTACGTCGCCGGTGGCCGCCAGCGTCACCGTGCCCGGCTCCGGGGCCTGGTCGACGGCGCCCGCCCGGCCGCCGGCCGCCAGCGTCGTGGGGGCGGGCACGGCGGCGGCCTGCCAGCGGGCCTCCTGCGGCGCCCGCCCGGCGACGGCCGCGCCGAGGACCCCGACCAGCAGCGCCCCGGCGGCGAGCGCGGCGATCCGGCCGGGCCGCCGGCGGCGGACGTCGGCGTGCCGGCCGCGCGGGCTGACGAAGGGCCACTCACCGGTGGCGGGCCGGTGCCGCGCGCCGGGGACGCGCACCGCGCGCACGCCGGGGTCGCCCCCCGGCGTGCGCGGCGGCTCGGCGGTATCCATGGCCTTCGCACCCTACTCCCGGGCCGACCACGCCCGACAGTCCCCAAAGGACCAGCGCCGTCGATCCCCGGCGCGCCGTTCACGATCCCGCGCCGTCACTGTCGGTAGTCACCCCGTGTGATCAGGTAGTGATCCGCGCCGCGCCCGGCCGCGGGCGGCCACAGGGGCGCGGAACTGTGAATAAGGCTCGGGGGTCGCCCCCAAAGGTGGGACGGATGTGCCTAGACTGACCACGCGACAGGGGAGTGGCGCGGCGGCCGGTGCGCACGGTCGGTGTCCGCCCCCCGCGGCCGAGCGGCGCCTCCGGGTACCGCTCGCACAGGTCGGCGGCGCGTCTCGCGCGCCCGTCGGCACAGCAGGTAGCGGCCCGAGCGGGAGCGCGGATTCTGGAGAGGTTCGGCGATGGACGAGGTACTGGCCCGCAGCGGAATCTTCCAGGGCGTCGATCAGGAGGCGGCCGAGGCGCTCGCCAAGGAGATGGAGACCGTCGACGTCCGCAAGGGCGAGATCCTGTTCAACGAGAGCGAGCAGGGTGACAGTCTGTACATCGTCATCACCGGCAAGATCAAGCTCGGCCGCCGCGCGGCGGACGGCCGGCAGAACCTGATCTCGGTGATGGGGCCCTCGGACATGCTCGGCGAGCTGTCGCTGTTCGACCCCGGCCCGCGCACCGCCACCGCCACCGCCGTCACCGACACCCGGCTGGCCCGCCTGCGCAAGGCCTCGCTGCGCCCGTGGCTGGCCGACCGCCCGGAGATCGCCGAGCAGCTCCTGCGCGTGCTCGCCCGCCGCCTGCGCCGGACCAACGACGCGCTGGCCGACCTGATCTTCACGGACGTACCCGGCCGCGTCGCCAAGAACCTGCTCCAGATGGCGAGCCGGTTCGGCACCCGCGACGGCGGCGTCCTGCGGGTCACCCACGACCTCACGCAGGAGGAGCTGGCCCAGCTCGTCGGCGCCTCGCGGGAGACCGTCAACAAGGCGCTGGCCGACTTCGCCTCGCGCGGCTGGCTGCGCCTGGACGGCAAAAGCGTGATCATCCTCGACCCCGAGCGCCTCGCCCGCCGCGCCCGCGTCTGACGCACCCGCCCGGCCCGCACCGGCCGGGGCCGCCGGATCAGCGGGAGGGCCGGAGCAGGCGGATCAGCGGAAGGGCCAGAGCAGGCGGCGCAGGGAGTTGCCGCCGCCGGTCGGCGTGCCGTCGCTCGTCGCCCGCGGCGCCGGGGCGGTACCGCGGGCGCGCACCCGCGCCTTGCCGTAGCCCAGGACGGTCCGCCCGGCGTCGGGCTTCGCGTCGTCGTCGCCGGGCAGGCGCAGCGCGATCAGCGTGTCCCGCAGTTGCTGGGCCGACGGGCGGTGGGTCGGCTCGTTGTCCATCCCGGAGCGCAGCACGTCCAGCAGCGGCGAGGGGACCCCGGGCAGGTCGGGGATCGGCTGGCTGAACAGGTCCATCAACGTCAGCAGCCCCGGGTTGCCGGCCTCGCCCCAGCGCGGCGGGCGCCCCTGCATGACCGCGTACAGCGTCGCGCACAGCGCGTAGATGTCGACGGCCGGCGTCGGCCGGCTGTGCCGGAACATCTCCGGCGAGGCGTACGCCGGGGTCATCACCTCGACGGTGACGGCGGTGTCCCGGGCCTCGGCCAGCACGGCCAGGCCGAAGTCGGCGAGGACGGCGGAGTTGAAGTACGAGTGCAGGAGGTTCGCCGGCTTGATGTCGCGGTGCAGCACTCCGCACTCGTGGGCGTAGACGAGCGCGTCGGCGATGCGGATGCCCAGGTCGCGGGCCTCGACGGCGGTCAACTGCGCGTTGTTCATCCGGTCCAGGTAGGAGCCGTCGCAGAGTTCCATGATCAGGTACGGGTGGCCCTCGCCCGTGACGCCGACGTCGAACAGGTCCACCACGTGCGGGTGCGAGCTGAGCCGGCCCGAGGCGCGGGCCTCGCGGAAGAAGCGCCGCCGGTCGCGGTCGTTGTCCAGCCGGTGGTTCTCCACCTTGACGGCGACCTCGCGCCCGACCGAGTCCTGGACCGCGCGGTAGACGGTCGCGTAGCCGCCCCGCGCGAGCAGCGAGAACTCAGACAATCCCGGAACGCTGGGCGCCCGGAATCCGGGCGCGCGGGAGCTGGACGGTCCGTCGGTCACAGGGAGAACCGTACGCTACGGCGCCGCGACACGCGCTCGCCCACGTGACCGAAAAGGAACCCCACAAGCAGACAAATCCCCCAGCCGCGCCGCCCCTTTCGCCTACCTGTGACCAGCCTGTTACCGGGTCACCCGCTCCAGCACGGCGTCCGCCAGCGGCCGCGCGCCGACCTGCTCGGTGGCGTACGCCAGCCGCACCGCCTCGCGCGCCGCCGCCGCCGCCTCGGCCCCCTCGCCGCGGGCGGCCAGCACCTCGGCCAGCGTCGCCGTCGCCACCACGCCGCTGCGCACGTCCTCGCCCGGGGCCGCCAGCGCCGACCGCGCCCAGGACAGCGCCTCGGCCGACCGGCCCGCCCCGAGCAGGGCCGCCGCGTACCCGGCCTGCGCCTCGCGCCGGGAGTACAGCAGCGACGGCGCGTCCCCCGCCTGCGCCACGGGCGCCAGCAGCCGGACGGCCGTCCCCGGGTCCCCGGCCGCCAGCCGCGCGCCGGCCAGCAGCGCCCGCGGCCCGACCTGCGCCGCCGGCAGCGCCTCCGTCGGACCGGCGACGCGCAGCGCCGCGTGCGCCTCGGCCGCCGCGCCGTCGGCGTCCCCGCCGTCGAGGGCGACGAGCCCGCGCAGCGTGTACGCCATGCCCAGCAGCAGCGGGTGCCCCAGCCGGTCGCCGTACCGCAGCGCTTCGGCCAGCAGGTCGGTGGCGTGCGCCGGCTCCCCCAGGCCCCGCGCGATCGCCCCGCGGACCACCAGCGCGAACCCGCGCCCCCAGTCGTCGCGGACGTTGGCGAAGTCGCGGAACGCCGCCCGCGCCTCCCGGTCCGCCTCGGCCAGCTCGCCCAGCTCGGCGGCCGCGAACGCCGTCACCGCGCGCAGTGTGCCGACCGCCCAGCCGTCGCCGACCCGCTCGCCGGCCGGCAGGAACAGCCGCGCCAGCCGCTGCGCCTCGGTCAGCCGGCCCTCAAGCAGCCGGGTGAACGCCGTCGTCCCCCGCAGCCACGCCTGGCCGACCGGGTCCTCCAGTGCGGCGTACAGAGTGGACGCCCGGGCCAGCGCCGCTTCCGCGCCGGTGAAGTCCGCCCGCGCCGTCTCCACCCAGCACAGGTTCTGCAGCGACCACGCCTGGCTGCGGGAGTCCCCGGCCTCGACGGCCAGCTCGTAGGCGGCGGTGAACCGCGCCCCCGCCTCGGCCAGCCGGCCGGCCACGTAGTCGAGCATCCCCAGCCGCCGCATCGCCTCGGTCCGCGGCGCCTGCGCCCCGACCGCCGCGGCCACCTCGCACGCCTCGCGCCACACGTCGGCGGCGCGCTCCGCGTCGCCGCCGGTGCGGTACGCCCGCCCCGCCAGCAGCAGCGCCTGCGCCCGGTCGACGCCCTCCACCTCGTCGCCGATGAGCTTCTCGACCACGGCCAGCGCCTCGTCCACGCGCTGGCGCTGGAACAGCGCGCGGGCGTACACGAGCTGGTCGGCGACCGGCAGCGGGCCGCCGGCCAGGACCATCGCCCGCTCGGCGTAGGCCACCGCCGGCCCCGGCTCGCCGCGGCCCACCGCACGGGCCGCCGCCCGGGTCAGCGCGGCCACGCCCAGCGGGCGGACCTGGCGGGCGGCGGCGTCCGCGCGCAGCCCCACCTCGTCGGCCAGCGCGCCCGCCCGCTCGACGTGGTGGGCCACGAACGCGTCCCGGTCGTCGGCGCGCGCGGCCGCGTCGGCGCCGCGGGGCAGGCCCTCCGCCGCGGCCCAGCGCGCCAGGTAGGCGTGCCGGGCGGCCAGGTCGGCCTTGCCGATGCCGGCGTACGCGGCCTCGCGCATCAACGGCGTCAGGAACGCGAAGCCCTCCTTGACCCGGTGCAGCATCCGGCGGGTGAGCAGGTCCTCGATCGCCCGCTCGCCGTCGGCGCCCGACCACGGCCGGCCCGCGCGGCGCTGGCGCAGCGCCCCCAACACGTCGGTGGGGACCGTGTCGCCGATGACCGCCGCGTCGCGCAGCACCGAGCGGGCGTCGGCCGGCAGGGCGTCGATCCGGGCGGCGAGGACCGCCGCGAGCCCGCGGGAGAGCAGCCGGGTGCCCAGCGAACCCGGCGTCAGCCGCCACACCGGCCGGCTCTCCGCGCCCGCCGGCCCCTCGGTCAGGGCCCCGCGCTCGACCAGCAGCGTCACCATCTCGGCCAGGTAGAACGGGTTGCCCTGGGCGGTCGCCAGCACGGCGTCGGTGTCGGTCTGCGGCAGCCGGCCGCCGCCGAGGTACGCCGACAGCAGCCGGGCGGCGTCCGCGCCCCGCAGCGGCGGCAGCGCCAGCACCTCGGCCTCGGCCAGGCCGGTCAGGGCGCCCGCGGTGCGGACCAGCTCGGGCCGCCCGAGCAGGATGCCCAGCACCGGGCCGGACAGCGCGGAGAACGTCACGCCCAGCGCGGCGACCGCCTCCGGGGTGGCGTCGTGCAGATCGTCCACGATGACCACCAGCGGACCCTGGTCGGCGAGCGCGGTCAGCAGGGTGCCGACGGCGTTGGCGGCCTGCGCCGTCCCGTCGTCGACGACCTTGATGGTGCCCGGCCGCTCCTCGTCCGGCCCCAGGCCGGCGGACTCCCCCAGCCCAAGCAGGGCCAGCAGCGGCTCCGTCGGCAGGGCGACCTCCCGGCCGGGGCGCCGCACGAACCGGTCCAGCCGCTCCTCGACGGTCGCCCGCGCGTGCGGCCCCGTCGGCAGGACGGACAGCCCGAGCGCCTCCTTCACCAGGTCGGCCAGGGGCGCCAGGCGCCGCCGCTCGCCGAAGGCCGCGCAGCGCACCGCCAGCACCCGCGGCGGCCGCCCCGCGTACGGCCCCGGGCCGGGCTCGAACTCCGAGGCCAGCCGCCGGGCCTCCGCGGCGAGCCGGCTCTTGCCGGTACCGGCCTCGGCGGTCATGAGCACCACCTGCGGCTCGCCCCGGTCGACCATCTCGGCGAGCCGGCCCTCGAACCGGCCCAGCTCCGCCTCCCGCCCGACGAACGGCGCCTCGTCGCCCAGGCCGGGGCGGGTACCGGGGGCATCGTGCATCCCGAGCAGCTCGTACGCCTCGACCGGTGCCCGCTTGCCCTTGAGGCGCAGCGGGCGGAGCTGCCGCCAGGACGCGACGTGCCGGGTGGCGGTCGCGGTACCGGCGCCCGCGTACACCGTCCCGACGGCCGCGGCGTCCGACAGCCGGGCCGCCGTGTTCACGGTGTCGCCGATGACCGTGTACTCCAGGGCCGCCTGCACCCCGGCCACGACCTCGCCGGTGTTCAGCCCGACCCGCAGCCCCAGCGGGGCGCCGCCGCCGCGCTCGTCGTCCAGCACCCGGCGCACCGAACCCTGCATCGACAGCGCGGCCCGCACGGCCCGCTCGGCGTCGTCCTCGTGCGCCACCGGCGCGCCGAAGACCGCCATGATCCCGTCGCCGGTCAGCTTGTCGACGTGGCCGCCGTACGTCTTGACCGCGCCGGCCAGGGCCGCGAGCACCCGGTCGGTGACCGCGCCGACCCGCTCGGGGTCGACCTCCTCCGACCACGAGGTGAAGTCCGACAGGTCGCCGAAGAGCACGGTCACCACCCGGCGCTCGGTCACCGGCAGGGTCGCCGCGACGGTCAGCGCGAGACCGCAGTGGTGGCAGTAGTGCGCCCCCGGTACCGCGACGGTGCCGCAGCGCGGGCACGTCATGGAGCCGGCTCGGGCGGCGGCGCCGGTGCGGCCGCCAGGTGGTCGAGCTGGGCGCGGGCGGACCAGGTGGCGGCGGTCCGCAGGAGCGGCGGGACGTCGGCGTACACCGCGTCCACCACCGCCTCCGGCGTGTCCGCCCCGGCGGCGACGGCGGCGCGGACCTGCGCCAGCCGGGCGCGCCGGTGCGCGGTGTAGTGGGCGGCGGCGGCCGCGGTGTCGGCCAGCGCCGGCCCGTGCCCGGTCAGGGCGGGCACTCCCGGGTACGCCGCCAGCGCCGCGAGGCTGTCCAGGTAGTCCCCGAGGTGGCCGTCCGGCCAGGCGACGACGGTGGTGCCGCGGCCGAGGATCGTGTCGCCGGTCGCCACCACGCGCTCGCCCGCGCAGCTCAGGACGAAGCAGCGGGAGTCTGCGGTGTGCCCCGGGGTGTCGCGGACCTCGACGTCGATGCCGTCGAGCCGGTACCGCACCCGGTCGCCGGTGCCGTCGGCGCGCGCCGCCCGCGCCCCGGGCGCGCCCGGGTCGGGCTGGGCTCCCGGGTCGGCGGCCGGGACCACGAGCGCGGCGCCGGACCGGGCCAGGAAGGCGGGCAGGCCCGCGCGGTGGTCGGCGTGGGCGTGGGTGAGCAGGACGTGGGCGACGGGGCCGGTCGCCAGCACGGCGGCGACGTGGCCCTCGTCGAGCGGCCCGGGATCGACGACCGTGGCCGGGGCGCCCGGCGCGGCGCGCAGCACCCAGGTGTTGGTGCCGTCGAGCGTCATCGGGCCGGGGTTGGGGGCGCGGACCAGCGTGACCCAGCTCGGCAGCCGCGGCGCCACCGCGGCCGCGGGCGCCGTCAGCCGCACCGGTGGCCCCGTCATGCCGCCGATCCTACGGCCCGCGGCGCCGCTGGCCCACCGGCGATGCCGGCCGCGGACACCCGCCCGCAGCCGACACCGCGACGGGGCAGGTCAGTCGGCGACCTCGACGATCATCTCGATCTCGACCGGGACGCCCAGCGGCAGTTCGGCGACGCCGACGGCGCTGCGGGCGTGCGCGCCGGCCGGGCCGAACACCTCCCCGAGCAGCACCGACGCGCCGTTGACCACGGCCGGCTGCTGGGTGAAGCCTTCGGCCGAGGCGACGAAACCGACGATCTTGACAACCCGGACGACCTTGTCGAGGCCCACCAGCGCGTCGACGGCGGCCAGGCCGTTGAGGGCGCACCGGCGCGCCATCGCGGCGCCCTCCTCGGCGTCCACCTCCCGGCCGAGCTTGCCGGTCGGGCAGGCCCCGTCGACCATGGGGAGCTGGCCGGAGACGTACACGTGCGCGCCCGAGCGCACGGCGGGCTGGTAGGCGGCCAGCGGCGGTACGACCTTGGGCAGGGTCAGGCCCAGCCGCTCCAGGTTCGCGTACGGGTCCGGGGCGCTCACGCGGCACCGCCCCGGGGCCGCTTCAGGTAGGCGACGAGCTGCTCCGGGTTCGGCCCCGGTACGACGGCGACCAGCTCCCAGCCGTCCTCCCCCCAGGTGTCGAGGATCTGCTTGGTCGCATGGACGAGCAGCGGAACGGTGGAGTACTCCCACTTCTGCATGGGCGCACCTTACCGGCGCGCGTGCGCCGCCCGCGCGCCGCCGACGCACTACGCTGGCGGATGGCGCGGCAGGAGTGCCCGGGCCGCTCCCGCCCCCCGTGGGGCCGGCGGCCCGAGTGGGGCCACACGTCCAGCGGGGCTGCGTGCCGGGAAGGCCACGCGCCCGGGAGAGCCAGATGCCCAGGGGGGCCAGATGACCGACCGGACCGCCGCCGAGCCGGACGAACCGACCGGCGCGGCGCCCGCGGACCCTGCCCCGGCCGCACCCGACTCCCCCACCCCGGCCGCACCGCACACGGGCCCCGAGCCGAGCCCGACACCCGTGCCGGCCACCGCCCCCGAGCCGGACACCGCACCGCGCGGCGCACCTTCGCCCAGCGCCGTGCCCGAGCCCAGCGCTATGCCCGAGCCCGGCGCCATGCCCGAGCCCGGCGCCATGCCCGAGCCCGGCGCCATGTCCACGCCGGGCGCCGTGCCTAAGCCCAGCGCCATGCCCGAGCCCGGCGGCGCACCCGAGCCCGCGGCCGCGCCCGAGTCCGACAGCGCGGCGACGCCGGAGCCTGACGCCCCCGGAGCCGCCGCCGTATCGCGGGGCAGGCACGCCGCCGACCGCGCCGACGCGCCGCGGACGCCCCCGCGGGCGATGCCGCTGAGCGGGATCGCGGGCACCGACGCCAAGCTCGGCCCCGAGGAGCCCCGACCCTGGATCAAGCCCCCGGTCCTGCCGCCCCCGCCGGTCCCGCCGCCGACCGGGCTGGTCAAGCCCCGTTCGTGGCGACTCAAGCGGCGCTCCCGGCAGGAGGAGCCGCCGGAGGAGCCGGCGCAGTGGCCGCCGCCGACCCCGACCGGCGCGCCGCGCCCGGTACCGTCGCCGTTCCCGCCGCCCGCCCGGGCACGGCCGACACCGGCGCCGCCGCCACCGGCGTCCCCCGTACCCGCCCCACCGGCCGGGCCGGCCGCCGCGCCCGAGCCGGGGTCGGAGTCGCCGGCCGGGCCGCCCGCGGACCCCGGCCCGGCGCCGTACGAAGACGACGACGGCGACGAAGCACCGCGGACCTGGCGCCGGCTGGGCCGCCGGGGCGTCGTGCTGACCGTCGCCGCCACCGTCCTCCTGCTGTGCGCCGGGGGCGCGCTGACGACCTGGCTGGTCACCCGCACCCCCGACAGCCGGGGGGCGAACGGCCCGGTCGAGGCGGCCACCCAGTTCCTGGACGCGGCCTACGTCACCCGCGACGGCGCCCGGACCCGCGCGCTCACCTGCCCGGACCTGCGCGACCGCGCCGCCGTGGCCGGCCGGGTCCAGCAGATCACCGACGCGCTCAAGGCGTACGACCAGCCGACCGTCAGCTTCGCCCCGCCGGCGGTGGACGTCGGCGCGCGGGCGGACAAGGCCGACGTGACCACCACGCTGACCGTGTCCAGCGCCGACGAGCGCGCGGCGACCCAGCCGCTGCGCCTGACGGTCGTCCGCGACAACGGCTGGTTCGTCTGCGAGGTCCGGGCCGGTCCCTGAGCGGCCTGCGGGCCGGCGGCGCCCGGACCGGATACCCTCGCCAGCGTGCGTGTGGACACGGTCGAACCCCGCTGGCCGGCCCGCCTCCAGGTGGTGACCGGCAAGGGCGGCACGGGCAAGACGACCGTCGCCGCGGCCCTCGCCCTGGCCCTGGCGGCCGGTGGGCGGCGGACGCTGCTGGTCGAGGTCGAGGGCCGGCAGGGCCTGGCGCCGCTGTTCGGCGTGCCGCCGCTGCCGTACGAGGAGCGGACCGTCGCCCGGCTCCCCGACGGCGGCGAGGTGCGGGCGCTCGCGGTGGACGCCGAGGAGGCGCTGCTGGAGTACCTGTCGATGTTCTACAAGCTCGGCGCCGCCGGCCGCGCGCTGGGCAAGATCGGCGCGATCGACTTCGCCACCACGATCGCCCCCGGCCTGCGCGACGTCCTGCTGACCGGCAAGGTCAAGGAGGCCACCACCCGGGCCGTCGACGGCCACCGGGCGTACCACGCCGTCGTCCTCGACGCCCCGCCCACCGGCCGGATCGGCCGCTTCCTCAACGTCACCGCCGAGACCGCGCGGCTGACCCGCGTCGGCCCGATCAAGTCCCAGAGCGACGGCGTCGCCGCCCTGCTGCGGTCCCCGATCACCGCGGTCCACGTGGTGACGCTGCTGGAGGAGATGCCGGTCCAGGAGACCGCCGACGCGCTGGCCGAGCTGACCGGCCTCGGCATCCGCACCGGGAAGGTGATCGTCAACCGGACCCGCCCCGACATCCTGCCCGACGGCCGGCTCACCGGCGCCGAGCTGCGCCGCGGGCTGGCCGCCGCCGACCTGCCGGCCGACCGGGCCACCGTCGCCGCCCTGCAGGCCGAGGCCGAGACCCACCGCGCCCGCCGCGCCCTGGAGACCGCCCTGCACGCCGAACTCGCGGCGCTGCACCGGCCGCTGGTGAGCCTGCCGCAGCTCCCCGGCGAGATCGACCTGCCCGCCCTGCACACGCTCGCCGCCCACCTGGCCGCGCCCGACCCGACGTGACCTGCCGCCCGCCGCGACCCTGCCGCCCGCCGGTACGGCGCGACCTCCGGCCGCGACCCGGCGGGACCGCCCGGCGGGCGGCGACCGGCCGGCGGGCGGCGCGGCGGATAGGGTCGGGGGGTGGTGTCGGGTGAGCGGCCGTGGGGCGCGGGCGAGCTGGACGTGGACGCGCTGCTGGCCGATCCGGGCGTCCGGATCGTCGTCTGCTGCGGCTCCGGCGGGGTGGGCAAGACGACCACGGCGGCGGCGCTCGCCGTCCGGGCGGCGGAGCGGCACGGGCGGCGCACGGTCGTCCTGACCATCGACCCGGCCCGCCGGCTGGCCCAGGCGCTCGGCCTGCGCGAGCTGGACAACACCCCCCGCCCGGTGGCCGGCGTCGACGCCGCGGCCGGGGGCGAGCTGCACGCGATGATGCTGGACATGAAGCGCACCTTCGACGAGGTGGTGCGCGCGCACACCGACGCCCGGCGCGCCGACGAGATCTTCGCCAACCCGTTCTACCAGGCCATGAGCTCGACCTTCTCGGGCACGCAGGAGTACATGGCGATGGAAAAGCTCGGCCAGCTCCGCGCCGGGGACGCCTGGGACCTCATCGTCGTGGACACGCCGCCGTCCCGGTCGGCCCTGGACTTCCTGGACGCGCCCGCGCGGCTGTCCCGGTTCCTCGACGGCCGGATGCTCAAGCTGCTCATGGCACCCGCCCGGGCCGGCGGGCGGAGCCTGTTCAGCCTGGTGACCGCCTCGATGGGGATCTTCGCGCGGGCCGTGCAGAAGGTCCTCGGGGCGCAGTTGCTGACGGACCTGTCCGGGTTCGTGGCGGCGCTGGACTCGACCTTCGGCGGCTTCCGGCAGCGGGCCGAGCGCACCTACCAGGTACTCCAGGACGCGGAGACCGCCTTCCTGGTGGTCGCCGCCCCGGAGCCGGACGCGCTGCGCGAGGCGGGCTACTTCGCGGGCCGGCTGCGCGCCGACCGGATGCCGCTGGCCGGCTTGGTCCTCAACCGGGTGCACGACACCGACCTGCCGGGGCTGTCCGCCGCCGCCGCGTCCGCCGCGGCGGACGCGCTGCCCGCGGCGCACGCGCTGACCGCGGGTGCCCTGCGGGTGCACGCGGCCCGGATGCGGGTCCGCGACCGCGAGCGCCGCACCGCGGACCGCTTCGCCGCGGAGTTCCCCGACGTCCCGACCGTCGCCGTACCGGCGCAGCCCACCGACGTCCACGACCTCGACGGGCTGCGCCGGATCGGCGAGCACCTCGCCGTACCGGTCCGCGCCGGCTGACCCGGGTCAGCCGACCGGAACGAGTTCCTTCTCCGCGGCGCGGTCCCCGGCGTGCTCCCCGGCCCCGCCGTCGACGCCGGCCAGTTCGGTCTCGGCGTGCTTGGCCAGCTCCGCCTCGAAGGCGCGCCGCCAGCTCGTGACGTTCGGCCGCTGCCGCAACAGCGCACGGCGTTCCCGCTCGGTCTTGCCGCCCCAGACCCCGAACTCGATGCGGTTGTCGAGTGCGTCCGCCAGGCACTCGTACTGCACCGGGCAGGAGCGGCAGATCCGCTTCGCGACGTTCTGCTCCGCCCCCTGGACGAACAGTGCGTCCGGGTCTCCGTTACGGCAGGCGGCCAGACTGGGCCAGTCCATGATCATGCCCATCAGTGCACGTCCCCCTTTGTCGCGTTCCCCCATGTCACCCCGCACGCCCGCGACCGCGCGCCCGTACCGTCGCGGCGACCCCCCGCCGCCGACGGCGCGGTCGACAACCCGCCATCGCTTGCCCGCCTCGCGCGGGCGCTGTGTGACACTCGCCGGACCATCATGCTCCGTAGTCGTCCGATTACGCAACGTTGTCTACTAAATCAACTTCTCCGGTCGTGCGGGGCGTTCACCCGGAGGCGCCGATTCGTCGACAGCGCCGTGAGCAGGGACGACGCCGTGCAGCGCGCGCGTCCAGCCATCCGCTGCCGCGTACCCCGAGTCCCACTAGCCAAACCGGCACCACGGCGACTACACGGACAAAGTAAGACTTTACGGGTACATCAATACGATAGTGAGTCAAGCGCACCCAGGGAGACGCGTGTACAACACAACGAGAACTGCGTACGAAGGAAATGGCTCACCCCCAGGTGCCGAAACAGCCGCGCAAATCGGCCAGCCACCTGAGGGCCGGGGTGGACCTGGTCACGTACGCTGTCCCGCGTGAAATTGTTCCGGGGCAGCGATGACCGTCGACGCGAGGCCACTGCGCGCGAGAACATCCCCGACCAGGCCCGACGGACCGCCGCGGGCGGCGGCGCGGGTCCGGTCGACGGCGACGGGATCCCCCGCCAGCGGCGCCTCGACGCGGTGCAGGACATGCTGCGCTTCGACCAGGTCAAGCAGATCCTCACCGACGGCAAGCTGGTCGACAACCTGCGCCCGGACAACCGCAGCATGACCGGCAAGGCCGTCACCCTCGGCATCGCCGGCCTGCTGGCCGGCCTGGTCGTGGCCGCCGCGGCGTTCCCCGGCGCCGCGATGAGCGGCCTGGCCGCCAAGGCCGGCGCCGAGACCTTCGACAAGCTCCCCAGCGAGCTGACCGTCAAGCAGGCCCCCCAGATCACCTACGTCTACGCCAACGACGGCAAGACCCTCCTGGCGACGATGTACGACGAGAACCGCAGCGACACCAGGCTCGCGAACATGTCCCCGCTCGTCCTCAAGGCGATCATCGCCGCGGAGGACCACCAGTTCTACGAGCACAACGGCGTCGACCCCAAGGGCATCGCGCGCGCCCTCGTCGTCAACAACAAGGGCGACTCGCAGCAGGGCGGCTCGACGCTCACGATGCAGTACGTCCGCCAGGCCATCTCCTACTCCGCCGAGAGCCCCGCCGAGGTCGTCGCCGCCACCGAGAACACCCCGGCGCGCAAGCTGCGCGAGATGCGCTACGCCATGTCGCTGGAGAAGAAGATCAGCAAGGACGAGATCCTGGAGCGGTACCTCAATATCGCGCCTTTCGGAAACGGGACGTACGGCGTATTCGCCGCTTCCAAGGTCTATTTCGAGAAGGCGCCCAAGGACCTGACGATCGACGAGGCCGCGATGCTCGCGGGGATGGTCAAGGCACCCTCGGCCTTCAACCCGACCACCGCCACCGGCAAGCCCCAGGCCGAGGCCCGCCGCAACTACGTCATCGACCAGATGGTCGCCACCGGCGCCATCACCGCCGACGACGCCACCAAGGCCAAGGCGGTCCCGCTCGTCGTCAAGGGCAAGCGCACCCCGAACGGCTGCGTCGCGACGAAGGAGAACCACTGGGGCTTCTTCTGCGACTACTTCTACCGCTGGTGGCTGGATCAGCCGGCGTTCGGCGAGACCGCGTACGACCGCGAGCGGACCCTGATGTCGCGCGGCTACCGGGTGGTCAGCTCGCTGGACCCCAAGGTCCAGGAGGTCACCAAGAAGGCGGTCGAGCGCCACTACCCCACCGGCCGGCGGCACGCGCTCATGCTGGCCTCCGTCGAGCCGGGCACCGGCCGGGTGCGGGCCCTGGCGACGAACCGCAACTACAAGCTCGACGACCCCCGCAAGCCCAAGAACGGCGAGTCCACCAACCCGGCCAAGCGCCGGGCGGGCATCCGCGGCACGTACCCCAACACGACCAACCCGCTGGTCACCGGCGGCGGCGACATCATGGGGTACCAGGCGGGGTCGACGTTCAAGATGTTCACCATGGCGGCGGCCCTGGAGAAGGGCTACCCCCTCTCGTACACCATCAACGCCACCTCCCCCGTGGTCACCCAGTACCCGCAGGACTCAGGACCAGCCGCCTGCGGCGGCCGTTGGTGCCCGCGCAACGCGAATCCGAAATGGATGAACGGCAACCGGAACATGTGGAGCGGGTTCGGACGGTCGGTCAACACCTACTTCGTCCGGCTGGAGGAGAAGATCGGCGCGGACGCCGTCGTGGAGATGGCCAAGCGCCTGGGCATCAAGTTCCGGGAGCCCAAAGACCTGGAAATGGCCACGACGCAGAGCCAGGCCGAGTCGTGGGGCGCCTTCACCCTCGGCGTGTCGCTTACCACGCCGCTGGACCTCGCGTCGGCCTACGCCACGCTCGCGGCGGACGGCAAGTACTGCGAGCCGACCCCTGTGCAGGAGATCGTCGACTCGGCCGGCAACAAGATCAGAGCCGGTGAGCCCCGGTGCGAGCAGCGGATCAAGCCCGAGACCGCCCGCGCGACCCTCGACGCGGCCCGTTGCCCGATCGGCGACAGCTCCTCGACCGACCGCTGTGACGGCGGCACCGCCAGCTACGTGCGCGGCACCGTGGGCAAGCCGGTCGCCGGCAAGACCGGCACCACCGACGGCGACCGCACCGCCACCCTGGCCCTGACCTCCCGCCAGCTCACCACCGTCGGCACCATGGCCGACCCGGACTGGGCACAGACGTCCGCGAGTATGCGCCCGGAGGCGGTCAACATGGCCGTCTCCCAGTCAATGCGCGACGCACTGTCCGACCAGCCGCGGATGGACTTCGAGACGCCGGGTTCCAACTCGGCGGAAGGTGACCAGCGCCGCATCCCCAACGTGGCCTGCCGCAGCGTCGAGGAGGCCCGCAGCCGCCTGAAGAGCGCCGGTTTCCAGGTGGAGATCGCCGGCCCGCCCGGCGTCCCCTCCTCGTGCGCTGCGGGATCGGCGGCCTCCACCGATCCCCGGTGGGTCGCCCCGAAGGGCAGCACCATCCTGATCCAGGTCTCGTCCGGCAAGCCGAAAGCCACCAGGCCACCTGCTGCCCCGCGCGCCGCCGCTCCGCCCCCGGCAAGCGGTTCGCCCCGGATACCCACGTCTCCGGGGCTGCGATGACACCCGCTGCTCGGGTGGACTGACGCCGCGCGGGCCGCGGTGGCGACTGTGGTCCCCGACTGTCCGGTATCAGGTGTAGTGGTGACCGGGGCGGACCTCGCCCTCAGACCAGCACTCGAGCCCGCTGGAGGTCGAGCGCAGGTGGAGGCTGCCACGGAATGAGTGGCGCTTACATGAGCTGGCGGCGCACCTCCGCGGCGACCCTGGACCCCTCCGCCTGACCGGCGACCGCGGCCTGGGCGGCCTTCATCGCGGCGCCCATCGCCTTTGGCCCCGCGAAGTCGCCGTCCGCCAGCGCGCCGGCCACCAGGCGGGTCAGCTCGTCGTCGGAGAGCTGGGCCGGCAGGTACCGCTCCAGGATCTCGCCCTCCGCCCGCTCCTTCGCCGCCTGCTCGGCCCGGCCGGCGTCATCGAACGCGGTCGCCGCCTCCCGGCGCTTCTTCGCCTCCTTGGTCAGCACGGCCAGCACCTCGTCGTCGGACAGCTCCTTCGCTGCCGGACCGGCCACCTCCGCGGCCTGGACCGCGGCCAGCGCCATCCGCAGCGTCGAGGTCGTCAACGTGTCGCGGGCCTTCATCGCCGTCCGCAGGTCCGAGTTGAGGGAGTCCTTCAGATTGCCCATGGCACGCAAAACTACTCTGGTGTCCATGCGTATGTCCGCCGCCGTCCCCCGGTCCCCACTCGGCCGCCTCCTGGGCGGGCTCGCGCTGGCCGGCGCCGGCACGCTGGCCTACGCCTCGCTGGTCGAGCGCCGGTGGTACGCGCTGCGCCGGTTCGACGTACCTCTCCTCGCCACCGACGCCGAGCCGCTGCGCATCCTGCACCTGTCCGACCTGCACCTGACGCCGGGGCAGCAGCACCGGGCGGAGTGGGTGGCGTCGCTAGTGGGCACCGACCCCGACCTCGTGGTCGTGACCGGCGACAACATGGGCCACCCGGACAGCCTGAACGCCGTCGTCGGGGCGCTGCGCCCGCTGTTCGCGCTGCCGGGCGCGTTCGTCTTCGGCTCCAACGACTACACCGGCCCGGTGTGGAAGAACCCGCTGGGCTACTTCCGGTCCGAGCGGGAGTACCGGCACGGTGCCGACCTCCCGCACGAGGAGCTGCGCGAACTCCTCACCAGCGTCGGCTGGGCCGACCTCAACAACGCCCGCACCGTCCTCACCGCCGGCGGGCGGCGCGTCGAGCTGGCCGGCGTCGACGACCCGCACATCCAGCGCGACGACTGGCCGGCCGTCGCCGGGCCGGTGGCGCCGGACGCGGACGTACACATCGCGCTCGCCCACTCCCCCGAGCCCGCGCTGCTGGATCTGATGGCCGCGGACGGCTTCACGCTGATGCTGGCCGGCCACACCCACGGCGGCCAGGTGTGCGTACCGGGAGTCGGGGCGCTGGTCACCAACTGCGGGCTGCCCCGGCGCATGGCCAAGGGCCTGCACCGCTGGCCGGGCTCGGACGCCTGGCTGCACGTGTCCGCGGGCGTGGGCACGCACCCGACGGCACCGGTCCGGTTCGCCTGCCGGCCGGAGGCATCGCTGCTCACGCTGATCCCGCGCTGACAGCCCGGGCGGCGACGGGCCGGATGCCGGTGTGCGGGTCGGGACGAGGGTGGGCTACGATATCGCGGCACCTGTTGAGGGGTGCGGCACGATCATGCGACACGTACGTGTACCACCGGGGTATGGCGCAGCTTGGTAGCGCGCTTCGTTCGGGACGAAGAGGCCGTCGGTTCAAATCCGGCTACCCCGACCAAAGAAACAGCAGCTCAGGGCCGGTTCCCATCGTGGGAGACCGGCCCTGAATCGCTTCTGCGTCCATCTGGGGAGCAGCCTGGGGAGCAGAGCCCACGAATCGGCGCCGCCGGGGCTACCCGGGAGCCTCGTCCGTCCCTACGGCATCCGACCCGGGAGCGGACAGAAGCCGGTCGAGGACCGCGACGGGAGAGCGCTCACTGATGGCGCGGCGGTCGTCTAGGGCTCGCTCCCAGACCGCCGTGAGCCCGTCCAGGAGCCTGCGCCGCATGGTGGCCGTGACGTGGGAGTACCGGGCTTGCACAGAACCGTCCTCATGCCCCATGCGCTCATCCATCAACTTCGGTGGCGCGCCCAGCTCCTCCATCATCGTCTTGTGACTGTGCCGCAGCCCGTGCGGAGTCAACCCACGGGCGATAGGCGTCCAGCACGCGTCCGCCCGTGCTGCCGCACCCCTCCCCCGCACCGGTACGCCGGGCCAGGGCTCAGCCAGAATCGGCACCGGATGCGAGTCGCTTGCCGAACGCCTCGGATAGTCACCGGATGCGGAGGGCTGAAACAGCCAGGTGGCGAATCCGCTCCGGCGCCAATGAGCGGCCAGCTCCCCTGACCAACCGGAACGGACGTAACCGAGGTCAGCGATCGCTGTCGTGACCTTCGTGGCAGTCGCCGGCGGCACGGTGCCGGGCCGGTTGAGCACGTTCGACACGGTGCCAGTGGACACATCGGCCCGGCGTGCCACGTCAACCAACTTCGGGCCGGGCCGTCGCGCGGCGCCGTTCGCGGCACGATGTCCACGGAACACGTACCGCCGTCCGTGGCACTTACATTGCTGAGGCGACCGCTCCGCGATCTGCCCGCGCAGCAACTCGCCCAGCCAGTCCGGCGCGTCGATGGTCCGGTGAGAATCGTCCTTTGGCGGACATCGGTGCATCTCACCTGTGTCGAGTTCGTAGAGCTGCGATTCGACGCGAACGGACCGTGGTCGCACGAATTGCGTTTCGAGTCCGACCACTTCTCCCCACCGCATACCGGTGAAGCCCATCAGGACGATAGCCACGAACTCATCGTCGCGGCCCGCCAGTAGCGCCGCCCGCTCGGCAATCAACAACACGCCGAGCCCGTCAGTAATGACCTTCTCAGGTCCCCGGTTCCGAGACCGACCGGCCCGCTTGCCTCTACCGCGGCGTTTCGCGGCAGGATTCGACTCCCGCAGCCCCTCCCCGATCGCATCCTCAAAAATCAGATGGAGTGTCGACCGCCAGGTCTTGACGCTCGCTGGCGCGTACGGCACGGCCCGCTCCCGCTTCTCCCACGCGTCCACCTCAAGTGCAGAAATCTCTGCCATCGGGCGGCCACCGAATGTCGGCAGAAGGTGTTCCTCGATGTGGCGGCGGTAGTTCTGCATCGTGGAGGCCGCAAGGTCCTGAGCGGCGTACCAGCGGCTTGCGTACTGAGCGAACGTCTCCCGACCCATCGCCGGGTCACGACGAGTACCAGAGTCAAAATTTGACTGAGCCGCATCGGCGGCCTTCTTGGCGTCGCGCTTTGTGCGATATCTGATCGTCACGCCGGCGGCGTCCTCAACCGTGCGGCGCACACCCGGTGCAATGTTGTATCGCGCACGCCAGTAGTCGCCGCGTTTTTCGGCGTATCCCACTCATTTCCTCCGTTGGTACGTGCCGGCGCCCGGGGCGTTGATGCCCGGGCGCCGGGTTCTAGGCGGCTTGTGCGTTCTGGGTTTGTGCTTGTCGGGTCCGGCGTGGTATGCGTGCGCGGAGTTCGACGACGGGGGCCACTTTCATGACGGTTCTCGGCTTGCGGGTGGCGCCGATACCGGTGCGGGTGGGCTGGTGTTCGGGCCGGACTTCGAAGGTGGTGATGATTTCGGTGATGTGTTGGTCGGTGAAGCGATAGCTTCCGCCGATCCAGGCGTAGGGGATGCGTCGTTTGCGTGCTTGTTCTTTGAGCCACCATTCCGAACAGCCGATGAGTTTCGCGGCGGCGGCGGGTCGGTGGGTCTGCGGCCTGCCGCCGCCGGTTCGGTTCATCGGTCCTCCCGGGTGGGGCGCGGTTCGGCGTCGAGGTAGACGCGGGCGTGGGTGGAGGTTGTTCGGTCGGTGTAGGTCCGGCTGACGGTGTGGATGTCGAGGACTTCGGCCAGCACGGGCAGGGCGGCGGCGATGTCAGCGGGGGTTCCGTGGAGTCTGATTCGCACGGTGGGGTCCTTTCGGGACGGAGGCACCTCGGGCGGTGGGTACGGCGGCGGTGTATGTGAGGGCATGGTGAACGGCCCGCTCAGCGGCTCGGTGGGCCAAGATTTGTGGCGGGTTGGTGGTGTTGGGTGGGTGGATCTGGCTCAGGGCCGCTGAGCGGGCCGTTCCGCCGGTGTCGTCGCGTGCGGTTTGGGCGGTGTCGGTTGTGTGGGGGTGAGCCGTACCAGCCGTACCAGCCGTATCAGTGCAGGTCAGGGCTGGTACGGGTTGGTGGGGTGGTACGGGTTAAGCCGTACCAGTGAGATCATCCGGCGTCGTCGGGTCGGTTCGGTTGGTGTGTTTGGTGGTGAGGTCGCGGGCGTCTTGGTACGGCTTGAGCCGTACCACGTCGTTAACCCGTACCGCCTCTGAGCTGCTGTGATACGGCTGGTACGGCTGGTACGGCTCAGGGTCGGTCGACGGTTCGGGTGCGGGGCAGTACCGCCGCCACGGGTCGATGAAGTCGCACCGCGCGTAGCCCTTGGCCTGGCCGATGGGCGGGGCGAACCGGATGGTCGTTGAGCTGATCTCGTAGTGCCGCAGCAGCGCGGCGAGTTTGATCGGGGTGAGCCCGCCGGGGCCGGACTCGGCCCACGGCGCTTCGGGATCACGGTTGAGTCGTTCGAGCAGGATGTTCGTCGGGATCGCGTCTGCCTTCCCGAACGCGGTGCGGCAGTCGGCCAGTAGCCGCACGCGGTCGGAGGTGATGGTGTTGCCGTCGCGTTCGGCGTTGAGGACCTCGGCGGCCCGCCGGGCGCGTGCGGGCCAGTGACCCCCGGCGAGGTCCGCGATGGCCATCAGCGGTTCCCATGTGTCGGCGGCCCGGTCTTCGAGCGGCATGTCCGGCTCCGCCGCCTCCAGGACGGCCAGGTTCGCCCCGGCCCAGGCCGCCAGATCGGCGGCTAGGGCTTTCAGCGGCGGCCCGTCGCGGCGGACCCGGTACGGGGCGACCTTCTCGCTGCCGGTGCGGCGGCGCATACGGATCACGACCGCACGGTCTTCGATGGTGTCGGGCATCGCCCCGATGCCGGCTAGGGCCGCCATGGCGAAGGTCGGGATCTGTTCCAGCTTGCGGGCGGTGTGGTCCCACCGGATAGCCGGCCGGTTACGCTGGTGCCCGGCGTTGAGCAGCCCCCGCAGATCCTCGTTGGCCCCGTCCCCGGTGAAGATGGTGTCCGCCTCATCCACCAACAAGGTAGGTGGGCTGTCGGACCCGCTCGCCCGATACACCGCCGCAGGTGAGGCATTGACCGTGATCAACGGCTGGTGGGAACAGCCTTCCACGATGTCGAGCAGCCGCGACTTCCCACACCGCTTTTCCGGCGCCCGGATCACCAGCCGCGGTGCGTGCGCCCAGGCCGCTTGGGCGTGGGTGGCGGCGATCCACAGGACCACTCCGTCGACGGCTTCGACGGTGGGGAGGACGACGTAGCGGGTCAGGATCGCGTGCAGCCGGTCCAGCAGCACCGCCCCATCCGGGGAGCACACCGCGGTCGGGGACTTCTCGGGTGGGGTCATCAGCAGCACCCCTGCCGCCACCACGCGGTGTCGGCCGGCTCATGCCACCCCACCGGCTGATGACATGCGGGCTGGCCATCCATGACGTGGGCGAGCTGCCGGGCGGCCAAGGCCAAGCGCCGCCGCGCCCGCTGCGATTCGGGGGTGGTCATGACAGGGATGGTGAAGTCGCACCGGGCGGCGGTCATCGCGGCCCGCACCACCTCGAACATGGCCGTACTGACCACCCACGGGTCTTCTACGTCCTCGGGCGTGCTGTCCCATCCGGCAGGCTGCTCGGTCGGCGGGAGTGCGTCGGTGGCGCGGGCCAGGTCCCGGGCATGCAGAGCGAGCAGCTCCTGTACGAACTCCTCACCGGCCGGTGGGGTGTCGGCTTCGGTGTACCGGTATCCGGCGACCGACAGCGCGGCACCGATCGTCCGCCAGACCTCAAGGTCGACAGCGATTCGCAGGTCGTACAGGCGGTCGGGTGTGATGGTGCTGGTCACAGGGCTACTCCTTCATCTTTGAAGCCACCAGTGATGGCGTTACGGATGTCGCGTTCGGGCTGGCCTACTGCCCGCCCGGCAGCGGTCAGGGCGGCGGTGGCGTCGTGGGCGGTAACCGCGGCGGCGGCGACCATCCGGGCCACCCCGCGGGCGGCGCCGTAGAGAGTCGTACGTCGGCGGCCCGCCGGTGCTCTGGCCACGGCGTCGAGGTGTGCGCTTAGGAGGCGGTGAGGAGATGAGATGCCCCCGCCCCCGGTAACGCGGCTGGTCGGCGTTGGTGGGACCGGCGCGGCCGTGGAGGCGGGGACGCACGGACGGCGTTGGCAGGCATCGAGCAGCAGCGGGGGCATCTCATCCACACCCCGACCCGGCACCCACCGATACGGGCGTCCGGTGCGCGGGTGGACCGAGGGCGGGGCCACGACGTAGCCGCCTTCCCCGCGGATGTCGACCCCGGCAGCCACCTTGGACTGGCTGTTCAACACGGGGACACCGGGATGCCGGTAGTACAGGTGCAGACCACCGGAACCGGTCACCACATGCGCTGTGGGTGGCATCAGGGCCGGGTCGACCCGGCCGCCGTGACGGGGGTCGATGTCGACCACCACCAGCCCCGCCCGCGCCCCAGTGGCCAGAGCCAGCAGCCCACCGGGCAGCACAGCGAACAGCGCCCGGACCCGCTCAGGGTCGGTGGTGGCCGCGTAGGGACCATGACAAGTCAGACAGCCGCAGGCTGTCCGATCATGCTCCGGCCCCACCAACCGACATCGCCCACAGTTACCCACCGGCCGTTTCCGGCGGCCCAGCAGGAACACCGGCCACCCCCGTCCGGCGTAGCCCAAAGCAGCGTTGAGCAGGTCATACATGCCGTGGTACCTCCGATCTCAGACGGCAATATCGAGCGGCAGCGGCCGATCGGCAGGTGCCGGCGAGGCCGTCACCGGCCGTCCCTTCGGCCGGTGGTGGCGTCGTGGTGGATGCGGCGGGCGTAGTTCCACACCGCCCGGCCGAGGCGTAGTCGCTGGCCGGCCCCGCGGCAGCGGCGGCAGGGTCGCAGGGTGCGGGTGATCAGGTGGGGACGCGCCCCGGTCCCGGAGCAGGCGCGGCAGGTTCCGAAGGGCAGGAGCCAGCAGGCCAGCGCGTAGCCGGCGGCGATCATGGTTGCGATCAGGGCGAGGGTCATCGAAAGCGCCTCCCGGAAGGGTTTTCAAGGGGTGTTCGGGCAGCCGCGACCCGCGACCTGCACGCGTTTGCGCAGGCCGCACGGTGTCGGTGAGGGTTGCGGGGTAGGTCGCGTTGCCGCGACCTACCCCGCTGCCGCGACCGGTGCCGCTACCCGGCCTCAGACCCGCTGTCGGTGTCTGGTGGGGTGTCGCGGTCGGCGATCAGGTCGCGTAGTGCGGCGAGTCGGTAGCCCTTGAGTGCCCGCCCGCCGATCTTGACGTCGGTGGAGACCACACCTTGCGCACGTGCCAGCTCGGACAGCGCCTCACCGGTCATGGTCGGGTAGGCCTCGGGCCACCGCTGCACCAACGCCGCCGCGGCGGCCGTCCACTGCTGACCGTTACGCGCCGCCACCGCGGTCAGGTCGGCGAGTAGATCGCGGGCCTTGGCCGTGGCGGCGGTGTCCCCGACGACGGTGCCGCCGCGCAGGGCGGTGGCGCGGGCCACGATCGCGGCGGCGGCCTTGGCGTCGGGGAAGTGCGACCGGACCGACGTCGGCTCGGCCAGCCCGGTCAACACACCCCACCCGGCATCCACCCCGGGCCGGTAGACGGTGCCGGTGACACCGCGCCGGTAGGCGCCGGTCCCCAGGATCATGTCGTTAGCCACCTGGTCAGGGACGGCCAGACACCACCGGATCCCGATGTTGCGCGTGATCCCCGTCGGCAGGGAGTCCTTGTCCGGGATTTGGGTGATGATCACGACCGTGATCCCCAACGCGCCCGACCCCGCTTGACCAGCCGTTCGGCCGCCGCCGCAGCGTCCTTGCCGACGATCGGGTCGCCGAACAGCTCGTGCGCCTCATCGATGGTGATCACGATGGGGTGCAGCCCTGACCCCGGCTTACGGGCCAGCTCCGGGGTGACTTTGCGTTCGGGGGCTTCGCCGCGTTCGTAGGCGGCCTTGATCCGCTTGCCCCGCCGTTCGGCTTCGGCCAGTCCCCAGTTGAGGATGGCCAGACCGGCGGCGAAATCCTCGTCCCCCAGGCCGCAGACGTAGGTGGAGCACAGCGGCGCCATGTCCAGGAAGTCACCGGTTCCCTTGTACTCGGCGATCTTCATCTCAACTGTCGGGTCCAGGGCGGCGATGGTGACGATGGTGCGGGCGGCGAACGACTTCCCCGACCCCGGCCGGCCACCGACCAGGAAGTTGTTGGCGAACAGCGTCGCCGACACCGGCCGTTGCCGCTGATCGGTTCCGAACTCCGCCGCCTCAAAGTACGAGGTCGTGGTGTTGGCCTCGGCCAGCGACCACGCGGGCTGTCCCATCTTCGACGCCGGCCGGTAGCCGACCCACAGGTCCAGTTGTCCGGCGTGATCGGGGCCGGCGGTCGGCCACACCTGATCCACCGGCAGCCGCAGGGCGCTGGACAGCGCGCCGCGGCGTTCGAGGACCTTGACGGCTTCGAGGCCGGCGGGGAGGTTGACCCGGGCCAGCCAGCCCGGCCCGTCGCGGTGGATGCCGGGGTGCATGAACTCCACCGCGCCGCGTTCTTTGAGCCCTGGCAGGGACAGTGCCACTAGGGCGTCGCGCACCATGTCGGCGGTCAGGCGGGTGAACCGCGGCCCGTTAGACAGCCGGTCAGTGATCGGCGCATCCGCCGGCCGCCCGGCACGCGCGGCCAGCGGCACCAGCGCGGCTAGGGTGGCCCACCAGCCCCACTCGGGCACCACGCCGGAGGCGGCAAGCGATGTGGCGCCGATCCCGAACGTCATCGCGCCCAGGCCCAGCGCCCACCAGCGGCCGCGGGACTCCTTGGACCGGGTGCGGTTGAGGGCCTGCCAGGTGAACGCGTCGCCCTTGTCCGCGGCGTGCTGCCGCAACTCGAAATTTCCGCGCTCGGCGGTCGCCCAGGCAAGTAGCCCGCCGGCGGCCCGCATCGTCCCCACGGGTGCGTAGAACAGGGTCTTGGCCAGGTACTTCGGGGACCGCACCCCATGAAACGCCACCGTGTAAGCGGCCACATCAGCGGCGCGGGCGAGTATCTGGCGGCGCTGGCGGGCCGAGCGCAGCCACGCGGGCACCACCGGTGGCCGGTCGGCGCTGGTGGCGGTGCGCCAGCCACCAGCGAACGCCGCCCCATCAGCCGCCGCCTCCGTGTCTGCTCCGGTGTCACCGTGGTCGGGGTCGACCTGGTGGCCGTCAGCATCAACGGTCACCGACTCGGCGTCCGCGGGCAGCGGACTGTCGTCCTGGTCGGGGGTGCTGTTGATCAGCCGCAGGCGCGGCGGGTTCACCTCGGTACTCATCGACGTCCCTCCGCAATATCAACAACATGGGCAAGCCGCTGCACCACCGCCGGCACCAACTCCCGGCGCGGCATAGTGGGCGCTTCGATCTCCTTGGCGGCGAACACCTCCGTCGCCCGCACCCCCGCCACCACCGCGGCGAACAGCCGCCGTAGGAGGGTCAAAGTGCGGTTGAGGTGGGCGTTTACGCCGGTCAGATAGTTGATGCGGGCTTGTAGGCCGGGGCAGACCCCGCACGGCTGGTCAGACAACGCGCCTCCTGGCAAGGGGTGGAAAGTGCGCGGCGCGGTCCCCCAGAGCCAGGGACCGCGCCGCCGCGCAACACTCAAGAGATGGACAGGGGGTTGGGGGCTACTTGGTGAGGGCGCCCAGGAACGTCCCGACCGCGGTGAACACCGACTTCACCGTGCCGGCCGCGCCGGTCGGGTTGCTGAACACGTAGAACGCGCCGACCACCATCGCGGTCAGGCCGAACAGCTTCGACTTCATGACAGGCATCTCCTCAGTGATCAGAACGGGGGCTCACCGTCGGCGGACCCGCCACCACCAGCGGCGGGGTTCGGATGGATCAGGCGGCGATCAGGGCGGCGACGGCCAGCCAGCCGACGTGCCACGACTGATCCAGCGCATACGCGCCGGTTCCTAGACAGGGGTTGTCATCACGACCGGCCCGGGGTGCGCCCAGGGCCACGAACCGGGCCGATCCGGTGCGTACGGCCAGCCACAGCAGCGGGGTGCGCCGGTCGGCGATGTAGTGCGACACCGCCGACACCAGCAACGCCACGGTCACCCGTGCGGGGTCCAGGTCCAGGCCGCACCGCCACGCCACCGCCGCCACCGCCACAACGGCGGTGAGGGTGTAGGTGGCCACATGCACCGCGCACGACAACCGGCCCGCCCAGCCCGGGGCCCCTTTGGTGCGCGCCTGGTGATCGGTCTGCACCCAGTGATCGGCCACCATGTGCGCGGCATACACGGCGGCGAACACCGCCGCGAACGTGACAGCGGTGCTCATCGGTTGCTGCCGAAGTGGAACGTGCCCTCGACGCGGCCGGCGGTGTACTGGCCGTGGTTCTCCTCGATCACGACCTTGTCCGTCTCGACCCGCTCACCGCGGCCGGTGGGGATGTCGGCGGGGGTGGTCGTGCCGGTGAACGTGAACCCACCCGGGCCGCCGAAGGTGAACGTCCCCTCCGCGTGCGCGGCGACCTGGCCGTGGTTGGTTCCGATGGTCACCGTCGGCCGGTGGCCGGCACCGCCGCCGGGGTTGCCGGCCGGCCGGGTGGCGTTGGTGACGCCCATCCGGTCGAGCATGTCCATGGCGCCTTGGACCCGGGCGGCGACGTCGGCGGGCATCTGGTCGCCTCGGAACGTGCCCTGCGGGGTCACCACCCGACCCACGACCGTCGCGTCCGGCCCGAACGCGACCGGACCCGACCTCACCTCGCCCGGGGTGGCGTCGACTGCCTCACCGGACACGGCGGGGGTGGCCTGCGCGCGGGCCTGACCGGCCAGCGTGTCCCACTGCCTGACCTCGGCGCGGGCACGGTCCCGGTCGACCGGATGCGCGGTCGGGTCGGTGGCGGCGGCGCGCCAGGCGTCGGCGCGCTGGGCGTAGTAGGCGCCCGGATCCTCCGCTGCGGCCGGGGCAGTACCCGCCGCCGCGGTCGGGGTGACGTTCGGCGCCGCGGTGGGGGCGGCGCCGGCCGCCGACACGGCCGTGGTGGTGGTGCGGTTGCGGTTGCCGGGGCAGCGACGGCCGCCCTGGGCGTGACTCCTGCACATACGTTTCTCCCGTGAGTTGAGGGGTTGTCCGCCGGGGGTGGCGGCCACCGCACGACACCCGCCCCAAGTCGGGCGGGCGGGTGTCGCACGGAAGCCGTCAGCCGACCTGCGTTAGGTCGGGGACGGGACGGCCGTTGACCTGCTTGGGCCAGTGCCGTTGCACGGTTTTCAGCGAGACACCCAGCGCGGCGGCGGCGTCTTTCTGCTTGATCCCAGGACGCCGTTTCACCAGCCGCGCGACCCGCACCGCGGTCGGCGATGTCCGCTCCGATGTCCGCGGAACATCGCGCGGCCTGTCCGCCCCGCTGTCCGCTGCACTGCCCCGCGCCATGTCCACCGCGGCGTCCGGCGGCGTGTCCTGCGCGATGTCCGCTGAGGTGTCCGGCCGGATGTCCTCCGTCGTGTCCGCTCCGGTGCCCGGCCCGATGTCCGGCCCGGTGTCCGGTGCGGTGTCTCTTGTCGTGTCCGCTGCGGTGGCGGTGTGCTGCCGGTTGTCCACCCAGGTCCGGGCGCGGGCCAGACCGGCACGTAGGGCGGTGACGGCTTGGTCGGCGATGTCCTGGGTGGCGGCGTCCAGCTCGGCGGGGTGCTGCCACCAGGTGGCCCGGTCCACGCGGCGGCGTACCTCGGCGATCACCTCGTCATCGGCGGTCAGCGACAGCCGCGCCAGCCGCCGCCCGTATCGGCGGGCGGTCTTGGGGTCGGCGTGGCGGCGTTGATACTCGATGCGGGTCATCCGGGCCACCAGCCGATCCCGGTCCACCGACACCGCGTCCCGAGCTCCCGGCTCGATCGCCCCGACCGCCAGTAGCAGCCGTCGGGGTGTCCACCGCCACGACGTACGCCCTAGTTCCTCGGTGGTCCCGTCAGCGGTCATCCCGAGCCACCACTGGCCCACGGCCAGCAGCGGAATCGCGATCCGTAACGCGGCTTCGGTGGCGGTGTCACCGGCCAGGGACACCACGCACGCCTCCGCCACCGCGACCGCCCACGCAAACCGGCCATGCTTACCCGGATGCCCATGGACGTGTTGGTGGCGTTGGGCGCGCAGCATGGCCGATGCCATCAGGGATGGTGAACACGAACAGCGCCGGCACCGCGAACGCCGCACCCAGATCGAGGGCGCCGGTGGAGACTTCCCACATGCCCTCGGCCGACCACGCCAGCGTCAGGACCAAGGCCACACCATCGACCCACCGGTCCGGCCGCCCGGACCGGGCACGCCGCACCACCGCCGCCAGGGCCAGCAGCAGGACGGTTGCCGCGCCAGCGGCCAGGACAACGGGGTCGCGGTTGGCGGCCAGCCAATCGGCCCAGCCGGTCAGCATGTCCGCCACCGGCCGCCCCCACACCGGTGCGGGAGCCACGGGGGGCGGGGCATCAGGACGCCTCCCGCAGGCCGCCCTGGTGGGCGCAGGCCAGGCCGCAGCCGCACACCCGCCCCGGGTCCAGGCGCGCCTTCACATACAGCCGCGCCCCCGACCACTCACAAGTCGTCCTGCACCAGGCGGTGCCGCTGTCGGTCTCTTTGACGACCGGGGTGTCCAGACCACCGGCGATCGCTTCCACGACCCGGATCCGGGCCGGCTCGGGCAGGTCCGTCCACAGGTAGAACGACACCGACGCCTGCGGCAACCGCACCGGCAGACCCCGCAGCACATCCGCGATCCGCACCAAGTCATCAGCGACCTGCACACCCGTACGGAAGTCCGCCGGGTACTGGTCAACGTCCATCACTTGTCTCCTCCAGGCAAAAGGCAGGGACGGCGCGTCACAGCGCCGTCCCCACACAAAAGATCGAATAGAAACGCCAGCCACCAGCCGCCAGCCGGCGGCGGCGGCGGTTATCGGGTCGCGGTACGGGCCTGAGATGCCCCCGCCGCCGCGGTGGTCAGCGGCCGGGCCGGCAGCGCCCCCGACGGCGGGCGGCGTCGCGGGATGTGGGCCTGCACCCGGATCGGCGCCGCCTCCGTGGCGGCCTTGGCGGCGGCGCGGCGGCGGGTGTGCCACGCCACCGCGCACACCAGCCCTGTCAGCCCGGCGACCACCGCCAAGGTGGCCTGGGGCCACCACAGCGCCGTGACGACGGGCACGGACAGCACGGTGCGGGCCATCGCCCGCTGCCAGCGGGGCCACAGCACCGGCACCGCCGTCTCACCCCACATCGGGGCGCCGGAAAACCACCGCCACCCGAAGACCACAGCGACCGCCAGCAGCGGCGCCACCACCTTCGACGCCAACTGCCAGACCAGCCACGCCACCCCGAACAGCAGCCCACCCAGCAACGCCACCGGCCCCGGCAACGCCGAAGACTTCGACGCGCACATCAGCAGGCCGTCCCTTCCGCGCAGTCCAGACACTCACCCAGCGACCGCGGAATGTAGTAACCACACACCGACCCACACGTCGAACACGTACGACGGGCTGCCAGGGCGGCGTCGATCGCACGGCGCTGCGCCGGAGTCGCGGTGCGTTTGGGAAGCGCCCGGTCGACGCGGTACAGGTTCGCCACCCGCACCCCACCCACCCCGCGCCACCGGATTTGTGCGGCCACGTCCTGACCGCCAGGGCGAAGGCCGTCGGCGCGTAGCTGCCGGACCGTGGCGTAACCGGCCGGGGCACCCCGCCACCAGAAGGTCGGCAGGCCGTACCGCTCGCCGTCGGGGTCATGGAACCGGGCAGCAATCCGACCCATCAGCCGGCCCCGCCACGGCGAGCAAGGCGGCGGACCGTCCGGTCCGCGGCACCGCGCCACCACCACACATCCACCCGATGCATCACCACCGCCGACACCAGCGAGGCCAGCACCGCGGCGGTGAGGACGGCCGTCACGCCGCCACCCCTGACGAGACGGCGGACACGCGGCGGCGGATCGTCAGGCGGTGGCCGCACACCCACAGCCACGGATAGTCCGGGCCGGTGCCGTCAGTGACCACCCGCACATGCCGACCCGCCAGCGTCGCCGTAGCGACCTTCTCCCACCGCAGCGACGGCGTACGCACCTCATCACCCGGACGCAGCTCCACCGCCGCCACCAACATGCGGACCTTGACGGCCATCACGCGGCCCACGAGGTGACGGCGTGGCGGCCGGCGGCCTGGGCGGCGGCTTCCCGCAGCACCCGATCCCGCCCGCCGCAACCTGCGATGATCCAACTCCGACGGCGCGTCGGTGCGGGCCATCGCGCACTCAGCATCCACCACCTCCAGCTCCGCCGCGATCAGCGGCCACTCGGTCTCGATCGCGGCCAGGTCATCCGTTGTCGGCCCCTCCACGGGGGCCAGATCCAGCGGCGCAGCCAGCGTCAGCCGGCCACGGCCCGTACTCTTGTGCATGTTCATCGTTTGTCCCTTTCGGTGAGCAACACAGAGCGGGCCGACGCGCCAACGTCAACCCGCAGCCAAACCCCCTCCGGGCCTCAGACCCGACGGGAAGCGGCAGCCCGGCCGGTGCATCAACACCCGCCAGGGCACCGCTCACTGAGCCCGTACGACGACGGGCACCCTCAGCCCGGACGGGCTGGGGGATCAGACGAGGCACCCATGAGCCCCCGCCTACGGCCACCTTTTTGCAGCGCTCAGCGCGACACGCCACGCGTGCCGGCCTCGCCGGGGAGGTGTGCGACCCCATGTAGTTGTCAAAGATCAAGTCGCCGTTGGCCATTGGTGAGCGGTGCGACAAGTCACGCACCGCTCACCCGCGCCAGCGACGGCAGCAGCAGGCGGAGCTGTTATCCTTGTGTCCTGCGGTCCTTGTAAGGACTTGCGAGAACCATAAGGGTGCCAGGGGACATCCGTCAACACCTTGTAAGGACTTAAGCTGTGCGTGTCTCAAGAGGGAGGGCCGATGGCGACCAAGTACGACCGGGTGGTTGACCTGCTGCGCACGCGGATCGAGGATGGCACGTACCCCGCCGGTACCCGGCTACCTGCGGAAACGGCACTAGCCGAGGAAATCGGCTTCACCGTCCAAGTGGTCCGGCGCGCGCTCAGCGAGCTACAAGCGGAAGGCTTGATCGACCGAATCCACGGTCGGGGGACGTGGGTACGGCAGCAGCGCCGGCCCGTCGAGCGGACCACGGAACGGTACGTCTGGGAGAAGCAGCGTGTTCACGCGTCCGAGGAGGAACGCGCCAGCACGGGGGCAACCGAGCGTGATGCCGGGCTGGAAGTGCATGACCTCCTGTTCGAGGCGGAGTACGCGGAGGTTGAGGCCCCGGCAGACCTTGCTGCAACCTTCGAGGTGAGCACCAGCACCAAGCTCCTGCGCCGGACCTATCGCACCCGCACGCACGGGGACGCCCCGTTCAACGTCAGCACGTCGTACTTGCCGCTTGACCTGGTGGCGGCCAACCCGGCCCTACTGGATTCGACCAGGGAGCCATGGCCTGGGGGCACTCAGCACCAACTCTTTACCGTCGGTGTGGAGGTGGACCGGATCATCGACAAGGTGACGGCACGTCCGCCACGCGCCGACGAGGTAGCCGCACTTGACCTCCCGGCAGGTGTCGCCGTGCTGGTCCTCCGGAAGGTGTCGATCGACATCACCGGCCGCGTGGTCGAGGTGGCGGATGTCGTGCTTCCCGGTGACCGCACCCAGCTCGTTTACACCACCCAGCTTCCGCGATGGTCCGCATGAACACGATCAGCGTCATCACGGCTTGTCATGGGCCGAGCGTGCCCTACCTCGCGGCGGCGTACGACTCCCTCCGGCGGCAGGTGCTCCCGGCTGGTTGGGGGTGGGAATGGTGCGTCCAGGAGGACGGCCAGACCGGTTCAGTTGCGGAGGTGTTGCCGCAAGATGAGCGGATCAAGCCGGGACAGGGGAGGCCCGGCGGAGCCGGCATTACCCGCAACATGGCCCTTGCTCGCTCGGCCGGACAGCTCGTCAAAGTGCTGGACGCTGATGATCTGTTGACCGATGGTGCTCTTGCCCGTGACATCGCCGTATTGAGCGCAGACGGTTCGATCGGATGGGTGGTGTCAAGCGTGCTCGATTTGCTGCCCGACGGTCAAACCGTGAGTTGGGAGCGCGCCGACCCGGCAGGTGGCCCGTTGCGCGGTAGCGAAGTGATCGACTACTTCGTCAAGAACGGATACCGCCTTCCTATCCATCCAGCCACCATGTGCATACGTCGGTCCCTAGCCCTCGCGCTGGGCGGATGGATGGCGCTGCCGGGGGGTGAGGACACCGGGCTCCTCCTGGCGGCGTGCGCTCTCACCGACGGGTATTTCAACGCAGAGCCGGGCCTCTTGTACAGGAAGCACCCGGACCAGATCACACAGCACGCGGGATTCACCGAGCCTGAGGAGTGGGTTACCCGCATGAGCCTGATCGAGGCACGCGCCGCCGCACTTTCCGACGGTGCAATAGGCCGGCGGTAAAGATGTCGGCCTTCACCGCCTGATCTGGTCCCCAAGGAGAGTCCGGTAACATTGCTTCGATCGGTCCACAGTGGTACCGGATCCGGTAGTGGATCCTGCCGGTGGCCAGGTCAAGTGCGGCGATCATGTGCCGCACCCCCTGGTCGCGGGTGTACGTGGCCCGCAGCCGCAACGGCCGGCCGGTCTTGCGCCAGCCGCGGCCGGGGCGCGGTTGCAAGTTCAACGGCCCGAACTCGTCGGCGCAGATCACCCGCCCACCGGCGGGTGGCCGGTCGTAAAGGTCCAGCACACGGCGCATCTTGGCGGTGAAGTCAGGATCGTTGCTGGCCTTCCACGTCTTGCTGGCCTGCCACGACACCCCACCGGCATGCAGGATCCGACGCACGGTCTCGGCGCTGATCGCCTCTATACGGCCGGACCGGGTCAGGTAGTCACGCAGCTTGGACAGCGACCAGCAGGAGAACGGCTGGCCCAGGAAACGGGGGTCACACCCGGCGATGGCGCAGATCCACGCACGGGTCTGCTCATCGATCCCTCGCGGTACGACCCAGCCGCTGCAACCCGCTGACCCTCAGCCATCGTGATCTCACGGACGAACACCTCCGGGCGCCTGCTTGCCACCGATCTCCCACCACCGACCAACACGTCAGCACACAGGATGCCGGAACCCGTCCGGCTACCAGATGTGCCCGTTCAACGTTCATAGACGGGGCACTAGTGACCTTGCGCCCAACTTTCAGTGCTTCGTCGCGCGTGCAACCTCTCGGCGAGGTCACCGGCCGGCTCAAAGGCGTACCTTTTCCCGAGCCGCGTCTGCGCCAATAGTCCACCGTCTACTAAAGCGCCGAGGTCATTCCGCGCGGTCTGAGGAGATATACGGTGCGAAAGCTGGTGGGACTGGACGGTGTACCGTGCGTGCGGATTGTTAATGGCATGCTGAAGAAGAGCGATCTGACGCGCATTGAAGTCCTGATCCAAGCGGAGAGTGTCTCGGAGCGACTTTACTTCGATCATCTTCTTGGCAAGGTACTCATGTAGATCGTCGATAGCTCTCCGCAGGACCTTTAGATTGTAGGCATAGAAGTATGTGAGATCGTTCTCGTCTTGCTCGGTATGCAAGAAGGAACGGGCATACTGTGATGGCGCCTTCTTCAGGATCTTCGAGACGCTCAGAAATTCAGTAAGCCAGTAACCTTGATTGAGCATCGACCAGTAAAAGAGCGCCCTAGCGGTCCTGCCGTTTCCATCCTCGAACGGGTGCTCGTAGCCAAGCATGAAATGAATCGTGATGGCGCGAAGTACGCCAGGCAGATAGCCTCCCGCGTCAGCTTCATTTGCAAACTCACAAAGTCTCTGCACGCGTTCGGGTAGCTTCTCTGCTGGCGGGGGGCGGTGAAGCTCATGGTCTGCCTCGTCCCACACCGAGACCCGCACCTCGTCAGGCCTTTGAAATCGACCTGCGGCCGTCGGATCGTCTAAGGTTCCATCGGTCACAATGCGATGAATTTCGCATATCAGCTCAATGGTCAACGGTTCGGTGCGTAGTTGTCCGATGCGCTGCATGGCATGAAAGTTGTTAAGAATCATGCGCTCACTGCGATCACGGGGGTCCCGACCGCTGCGAATCATCTCTCGGGCGACTTTGCGGGAGGTTGAAGCGCCTTCGAGTTGACTAGAAGTAATGGCCTCCTCGATCAGCTGACTTACAAGATAGCGATCTCGAGTGCTGGGATTTGTTACCTCCTCAGCCTGGCGAATCTGTCCACTCGCATTTGTCGCGACGAAGTCGATCTCTCTCAAGACTTCATCAGGCAGAGCAAATGTAAACGGCCTATCCGAGATATCTGTCAGCGACAGCTTGCGACTCATGCCTATCCGAGCAATCTTGGTCGCCCACCACCACGCCTCAGGAGTTAGCCCATCCGGGGGGTTCTTGTATCGGAGTTCGTCCCATGGAAGGTAAGGCGCACTAGCAACACCACGCGAGATGAATCCGATCACCCTGGGGCCAAACTCCTTGTCGGAGAGAACCTTGCTCATGCCCTCCCGCCCGGGAGGCGGCATCGGCGTCTTCATGCTCCCCCTTGTGGTCGGCGCGACCTACGCGCACGTGGCTGCTGCTAGCTGCGCCAAAGTTAGCAGCAACCGCTCCGGCTGACGGCGAGCTGGGCCTAGTTGTTGCTAACTGCACCCAAGTTAGGCGGCGGAACCTCGCTATCAGCCGCAGCGGCGTCTTGCCTGGTCGGGAGCGTCGGGTCTGCTGCACCAACTGGTGACACCTGAGCTGGCTTGCCGTTGAGGCGGGCTGGAAGGATGCCACCGTGCCCAAGCCCTACCCCCGAGAGTTCCGTGACGACGTCGTGCGGGTCGCCCGCG